>NZ_JCAUAZ010000001.1:0-1202773 GCF_059692215.1 Paenibacillus sp. J22P51
AATTTTGCTCAAGTGCTTCTGTAATATTTGGTTGAACGGTATGGAGCTCTTGCTCTAATTTCGAGACACTTTCTTGAAATTGCTTCTGTAATTCATTTGTTGATGCAAGCAATTCAACTCTGAAATTTTGCTCAAGTGCTTCTGTAATATTTGGTTGAACGGTATGGAGCTCTTGCTCTAATTTCGAGACACTTTCTTGAAATTGCTTCTGTAATTCATTTGTTGATGCAAGCAGTTCAACTCTGAAATTTTGCTCAAGTTCTTCTGTAATCTTGGGTTGAACGGTATGGAGCTCTTGCTCTAATTTCGAGACACTTTCTTGAAGTTGCTCCTGTAATTCACTTGTTGATGCAAGCAGTTCAACTCTGAAATTTTGCTCAAGTGCTTCTGTAATATTTGGTTGAACGGTATGGAGCTCTTGCTCTAATTTTGAGACACTTTCTTGAAATTGCTTCTGTAATTCACTTGTTGATGCAAGCAGTTCAACTCTGAAATTTTGCTCAAGTGCTTCTGTAATCTTGGGTTGAACGGTATGGAGCTCTTGCTCTAATTTCGAGACACTTTCTTGAAGTTGCTTCTGTAATTCACTTGTTGATGCAAGCAGTTCAACTCTATAGTTTTGCTCAAGTGCTTCTGTAATATTCGTCTGAACGTTATAGAGCTCTTCTTCTAACTCCGAGACACTTTCATGAAGCTCCCTCTGTAACTCATTTGTTGATGCAAGCAGTTCAACTCTGAAATTTTGCTCCAGTGCTTCTGTGATCTTGGGTTGAACGGTATGGAGCTCATGAAGCTCCTGCTCTAACTTCGTGACACTTTCATGAAGCTGCCTCTGTATTTCACTTGTTGATGCAAGCAGTTCAACTCTGAAGTTTTGCTCCAGTGTTTCTGTAATATTCGGCTGAACGCTATAGAGCTCTTGTTCTAACTCCGAGACACTTTCATGAAGTTGCTTTTGTAATTCATTTGTCGTTGCGAGCAGCTCTTCTCTTAGATTGATCACCAGAGTTTCTGTAAACTTGGGTTGAACAGTAGAGAACGTAAGGAGCTCTTGCTCTATTTTCGTGACACTTTCATGAAATTGCTTCTCTAATTCTTTTGTCGTTACAAGCATTTCACTTCTAAGATTGGTCACCAGATTCTCCATCATTTTGGGCTGAACGGTATGAATTTCTGTCTCTAACTTCGTGACACATTCATGTTGATGCTTCTGTTGTTTTTGAAAGTCCTTAGTTAGTGCAAGCAATTCTCCCCTGAGTCTTGCCTCCAGCGTTTCTGTCAGCTTGGGCTGAACGGTAAAGAGCACGTGCTGCAGTTCATTTATCTGTTCAGAAACACTATTAAATTGGTTGTTTAGTAAATCAACATTCGCGGCAACTTCGCTGCTGTCGTCTTGCTCAATCACCTCAGCAACCTTGCAAGTAAAAATTTTGATGATATTTCGCAGTTCAGCAACTTCTTCGGTTATGCCATTATATTGAAGATTCAATGATTCAACCATGTTTGTAAAAAGCTCATTTTGATTAGCATCCTTCGTGTACTGGATCATCTTTTCCAGTAAAGTAAGGATAATACTTCGAAGTTCCGCGACATCATTCGTGAGTTGATCGAACTGAACGTTGGAGTAATGATGAATTGGGGATAAATGTCTGGCACTTGAGATTGAAGATATACTAACCTTTTGACTATCATCTACATGATCAACTATTCGATTTGGCGATTTATTTGCTTCCATTTTTTGCGTGAGAGACAGCACCATGTCTAGTAATTCCTTGGTTTCTTTACTTAAAAGGGGATTAGATTTGTTTTCTATAAGAGGTACGTTCCATTCTGGAGCAATGGCAGGTTCAGGCGTTGCAAGGTTTTCTTCACCATGAGGCGTACGAATGGCTCTCTGGTTCATTTCCTGTAAATTTTCGGTAATAAACTTATGAGATCTATTGGCCTCTTTCATTTTTGAAATCATTTGAAAAACATCGATCGCTTCTTCTGTGTATCTTAAGGTCCCCCCAACAGCGATGGTCGGAAGAAAATCAGCATATATTTTGGACCATTCCACTACAGCTGCTTGTGTCTTTTTAATTTTGCGAGCGATCTCGTTGACCCTATATGTCCTTTTCATTTGTTTTCTATCATATCCTTTCTTCTTATGTCCCGTAGGCTTAGGCATCTATAACATGTTATTCAGCGCAATATACAAATGACAATGAATGATTAAAATTGTTAGCAATGCAAAGAGGCTGCCCCATAAATAGGACAGCCCCGAGAAAGAAAAATTCAATTATTTAACAAGTCCGTGCGGATCAATGACGAATTTGCGAGAAACACCACGATCGAACTCTTGATAGGCCCCCGGAGCATCTGCCAAAGAGATGAGTGTAGCATTGACAGCTTTGGCAATTTGTGCCCTGCCGCTGAGAATCGCCATCATCAAGTCTCTGTTATACTTCATAACAGGTGTTTGCCCCGTTACAAACGTATGCGATTTCGCCCAGCCCAGTCCGAAGCGAATTTTCAATGTTCCAATTTTGGAGTCTTCATCCACTGCACCAGGATCGCCAGTTACATAAAGACCAGGAATCCCCAAGCTGCCGCCTGCGCGGGTGACTTCCATGATGGAATTGAGCACCGTTGCAGGTGCTTCCCCATGCGCTTTGCCATGACCATGCGCTTCGAAGCCTACGCAGTCGATAGCAGAATCCACTTCTGGAGAGCCCAGAATTTGATCGATTTGTCCTGCCAAATCAGCGTTCTCGCGCAGATTAACCGTTTCGCAGCCAAAGCTCTTCGCTTGAGCCAGCCGCTCTGCATTGAGATCGCCAACGATGACTACCGCTGCTCCTAGCAGCTGCGCGGAATGGGCTGCTGCCAGTCCAACAGGGCCCGCACCAGCTACGTATACCGTCGAGCCTGGACGAACACCCGCGCTAACTGCACCATGATAGCCTGTAGGGAAAATATCAGAGAGCATCGTCAAATCAAGGATTTTCTCCATGGCCTTCTCCTTGTCTGGGAATTTCAGCAACTGAAAGTCCGCATAAGGAACCATGACATATTCCGATTGGCCGCCAACCCAGCCTCCCATGTCAACATACCCATAGGCAGAGCCTGGTCGATCTGGATTCACATTTAAGCAAACATTTGTGTTCCGTTCTCTACAGCTACGACAACGACCGCAGGCAATATTGAAAGGTACGGAAACTAAATCTCCCTTTTTAATAAATTCCACATCGCGCCCTACTTCAATAACTTCACCAGTAATTTCATGACCTAAAATGAGTCCTGACGGAGCAGTTGTCCGACCTCTAACCATGTGTTGGTCGCTACCACAAATATTGGTTGTTACTACTTTTAGGATAACCCCATGCTCACATTTTCTTCCGACATTCAATGGGTTAACGCCAGGTCCATCCCTAAGTACTAATTCTGGATAATCTGTGTCACGAATCTCAACGCTTCCTGGACTGCTGTAGACAACCGCCTTGTTTCCTGCCATGTTCTCTTCTTCCCCTCACACGTTAATTATGCTGAGTTAGTCCCATTCATGAAAGGTGTCTTAGATCACAAAATTTTGGAAGTAACGCAAACACAAGGATACTATTCTCCTTTCTTGACTATTATCCTTCATTTTCCCGAATAAAATGATAGCGATTACAACACATTTTTTTCTCAGCACACAACAACGTGAAAAGGCTGTATCCCTTTGTAGAAGATCTACGAGAGATACAGTCTTGTTACTCGTTTTTTGAGCTTTTAGTAGCTGGTCGACAACCAATTCACTTTGGACCAGTTCAGCTTAGCAATCGACTTCATGGTCAAATGTAAGCTCCCATTTCTTCCTAAGGTTAATTCCGGCCTATATTGGTTCCGCTAGGTGTACCAGCACCAATCAAATCACTGCCTGTTGCAAGCTTCAAGAAGTTGCCTAAGTTCGGAGAACCATCGGCATTACGTGTGATTGTAGGTGTTAGGCTTACGAAATCTGTATCACTAGCTAAAAGTCCTGCAGCATTGGTACTTTTACCACTTTTCCACCAAACATTCGAGCTAGCTACATCCGTTCCGCTTGTTTTATCACTGGAAGTTCCTTTGTAAGACAAGTTATTCTTGAATGTATGTGTACCGGTGTCAAATGTAAAATTACCTTCTCCGTTGCTAAATGATGTGTTATTTGTCAAGGAGATTGAGCCTGGGTTACTGTTGAACGTAAATCCGTGTTTTTTATTGAGATATGCAACGGAATTGATCACAATATGGTTGACTGCTATTTGTTCCCCACCTAATTTGTAGCCGTTCCCGTCGCTGCTGCTTGTCGAGTTCCCCGATGAGGTTTGACCGTTATGATGCGCTACGCTGTTCTTAATCGTGATCGGATCAATCGGTCCTGTTTCTGATTTGGTGTACAGATCCCAACCATCATCTGTGTTGTAAGACGAGATACAACCATCAAACACATTGCCAGGCCCCACGGTCAGCTTAGCTGCAAATCCATCAGCGTCTTCCCCGTTGTCCGGATCAAAATTATCATGCGAGTAAACGTTTAATATGGTATTGTTCGCAGGCCATTCGCTGCGCAGTGCTGTAGAAGCGTATCTTCCAAGCTGTACGCCTGTATCCCTATTGTCGTAGACTTCCAAGTTCTCTAAACGATTGTTATTACCCGCTACATATACGCCATTATCGGCGGAGCCTTTAATTTCGAGACCCTTGATGGTCCAGTAACTGCCGTTCACTTGTAATCCTCTAGCATTGAGGGATACGTCTGCCAAATTATAGCTCTGTGAGGAGAAATCCAAGACAGGCTTCTCTGAGCCATAAGGCATAATTTGCTTGATTGCACTTGCTGTACCGTTATTCGTACGATCAATCGTAATTTGACTGCTATAGCTATACGTGCCGCCACGTAAATAAATAATTCCGCCAGGAGCTACCTGCGTAAGCGCCGAACTCAGTGTTGTCGGACTTGCCAAAGTCCCTGGATTGCTATCAGAGCCATTCGGGTCCACATAGACTGCGCCCGCCGTTGGAGGAGGCGTAGGTGATGGCGAAGGCGAAGGTGAAGGTGAGGCTGATGGTGAAGGTGAAGGCGACGGCGATTGCGTTGGCGCCGGTGTCGATGTTGAACCAGAGCTATCGGAAACGAGGATGTCATCAAAACTTGCTGCTGCTTTATAGCCCACTAAACCAATGCCACCCGAGCTTAGGCTCGTGTCTGTCGCAGTAAGCTGTAAGGTGCCATTCACATACATACGAATTGTTGTTCCAGATAGTTCTAGCTTGACGGTATACCATGTTCCTGTTGCGAGTGGATAATCCAACGTTGCGAGCGTGGTAGTGGAACCGCTTACTTTTTTGCGGATTTCAAGCTTACCCCCATTGCTGTTATACAAAGATGCCGCATAGAAATTGTTTCCATCTTGATAACGACCCGCAACATATGCTCGATTGGAACCATTCCAATTATCGATCTTCACCTTGGATTCAACGGCATAATCCGTCCATGATGCATTACCCGCTGATGCGCGCCCTTCACTTGAACTGGTTTGGCGATACACATAGGAGCCATTGTCTTGAACCACCGTCCATGTGCCATTCTGCGTCGACCAGCCGCTTGCATCCCCATCATTGAAATTGTCACTGAATAAATTTGCTGCAAAGACAGAAGGTATGACCATCATGCCCGCGATCAGCGTGGATGATACAAGCGCCGTAAGGGTATGCGCAGGTTTAAGCTTTTTCATTATTGAATTTCCTCCTTCAAGTGATTTCATTCTCAATGAACACGTTAACATCTACATCTTAATACCACTTCAAAGTGATGCTAAGCCGTCAACAGTCTGACACCCCCTCATACCTATTTCTCCCGGTCTTAAAGAGGAATTAGCTTGTTTCGATGTCACTCCACGACTATATCCAGTGATTACCAAGTTCAGCAATAATCATTTTTACATAAATTAACTTTCTATTGTAAAAATAGGTCTCCTTAACCAGTTGTAATCACTATCTCAGATGATAATCATTTAGTTAGTTTTTGGGCTGGAAGACTGCTGTTATCAAGCGGAGCTAGCATCGTACCCCTAACGGACATGGATGCCATTATTTCAGCTGAAAGTTTCTAAATAGAAACTACCGGACACAAAAGACGTTATTAGGACATGAAGACTCCAAAAATAACTGAATTGCTGAGAATAGGAGCAAATGTGTCCGTTAGATTATCAAAACCGCTGAATACGAGCAAATAGCGTTGTATGTGTCCTTTAGCGAACTTCAAGGGGAATTTATAGTTGCCTGTCTTGGAAAAATAAAAAAAGCCGAAGATCGAGGATCTACGGCTAGCTTGGAACGATCTAATAAGCAGGCTCAACGATTCGAAGCACCCCATGGCTATCCTGGATGGGCAGAATAACTGGCCGCTCTAGCGGATGTTTGTTGGGCTGATGGATGGTCAATTGAAGCGTACCGTCAAGTTTATGAAATAACATGCCATGCCCGCCATCGCGAATATTCAACGGTTCGGCATCTTGTATCCAAGGTCCTGTCACCTTACCTGAGGCAGAGCGTGCTAAGCCCATCGTGTACCCATTTACCCCAGTCGTAGACCAGAGCATGACAAGCTCACCATTTGGCATTCGGTGAAGAAAAGGACCATCCGTGACGTAGTTGCTTTTATCCTCGCCAAAACCAACCGACCACGGAGCCTCAGAAGCTCGGAACAAGAGGATCGGTTCGGAAACGGCTCTCTGAAGATCCGCCTGCAGCTGCACGGCGTACATTTCTCCGTCCTTTACTTCCAGCCACTCCCGGCAGAAGATCATCCACGGAGTTCCTGATTCATCTTCGTACAGCGTGCCGTCCAAGCATTCCCAATCCCGAGGCGTCAGCGTATCACCCACGGGTACAAACGGTCCAAGCGGCGAATCAGCAATAAGCAAGCAGGTAGCCCTGCAGCGATTTTCCGCCTTAAAGCTGGCCAACATGTAATAGCGACCATTACGCGCATAAACTTCCGGAGCCCAATAGTGCTTATTTGACCAAAAGTCCGGCGATGGACGGAAAGCCTGATAAGGTCCTTCCCATCCAGCTAAATCATCACTCACATAAACATCAAATCCGATTGCTGGACCTTCCCACACATTTTGGCCGGTAGACCCGTACAAATAATATTTGTCGTTCGACTGATCAACCAAGATATACGGATCGCGAAAATGAATATCGCTTAATTGTAGTAGATGCATGATAAGTAATCCCCCAGTGGTTATTTTCCTCCATTATAGGGGGATTTTCGGTTAAAAAGTAGTTCAAATTTAAACCTAAATGTGAATAAAAAGCGGTAGCTTCAGACCTAAGAGTAAAGTCCGAAGCTACCACTTCATAGTTTAAGTATGATCACCATCATTTTACGCATTTGAAAAATCTTCAGCCAGCATAGCGAACAACAGATGATCCTCACGCACGCCATTAATTTCCAATAACTTGCGAGCAAGTCCTTCTTGCTGAAAACCAGCCTTTTCCAAAACGCGCATCGACCCCAAATTACGCGGCATGACACCCGCTTCTACTCGCAGTAGGCCTGCTTCCTCAAAAGCAAATTTCAATACAAGTTGAATCGCTTCTGTCATGTACCCTTTTCCATTATGCGCCTGGTCCAGACTATAGCCGAGAATGCACTTCTGATGCGGCCCACGTTGCACATCAAAAAGCGAAATATCACCGATGAGTTGCTGCGTTTCATTTAGAAAAATGCCAAATACATATCGCTTATCTTCTTCTCTTTGTTTGATCCCGTTTTCAATGCTCTTCTCTTGCACTTCTTTTGTATAAAAAGATTCATTGCGCCTAGGGCATACACCCTCAAATAACTGACGGTTACGCAGCATGAGATTCAGCAAATCATCTGTGTCATCTACATCCATAAATCGGATATAGACACTTCCATCCTTGTCATTCATAAATACCATCATCCTTTATCTAGAGCTCCTGTTATTATACGTCGGAATAAAGGATGGTTCAAACTATGTTTAGTCTTATTTTTTCACTGCTGTATCATATTCCTTCGCTTTTTTCATCACTTCTTCATAGGCTTGATCAGCCGTTGCTTTATCAAACATCACTTTCTGTACAATCGTTTTGTAGTCATTTTTGAAGTTCCCCCAGCCTTGTGGCTCAGCAACGAATTTCTGTGCGGCAGGAGCCACTTTATTAATAAAATCAACGGAAGTTTTGTCTGTTGCGCTGAAATTAGGAGTAAGCATACTAACAATTTTCGCATTCCCTGGAATACCGCGAGTTAACGACAATGTTCTACCTGCTTCTTGATCGTTAATAAACCACTCAACGAACTTCTTGGCTTCATCTTGTTGTTTGGATCCTGCATTTACACTCCAGAACATGCCCGGTTTCAACCAACCTCCAGTTTGAGCAGATTTAGGAAGCGTTGTGAATGCAAAGGAATCCGGTTTAAGTCCACTGATCGCACCAACTTGGTTGGAGAAAATATGACGAGCAAGGGCTGTACCATTGACTACGCTATCCAACTTTGGATCAAGTTCTTTGTCGGTTACCGTGATATCCGCTGGTGTAACGATGCCCGCTTTTCTCATTTCACTTTGCTTATTCATATAAGTAATCCAAGTAGCTTTGTCAATGGAAAGCTTATTATCGGCGAAAGTTGGCCCTTTACCTTGACTGAGCTGATAAGCCGTATAGTCAACTAGATCGGAGCTTTGATCAACGAAGACATATTTGTCTTTGCCAAGTTTTGCCTTTGCCTCTTGACCGAACTTATAATAATCATCCCATGACCAATCCCACGCTGGTGCTTTTAAGCCTAGCTTTTCAATCACGGTTTTATCAAAGGCCATACCAAGTGCAGCTGTCCCAAGTGGCATCGCGAATAGTTTACCGCCAACTTTACCTGACTCTATCAATGCTTTATCCATATCAGCAATATTAATGCTCGCTAGATCAGCAACCAAGTTGCGTGCTACGTACTCATTCAAGTAAGCTGCATCCATTTGGATAATATCAGGGGCATTTTTCGCTGCGAATTGAACGCCAAGCTTGTCGAAGTATCCGTCCCAACCTGAGAATTCGCTTTCAAAAGTAACATTCGGATGGAGTGCCGTATACTGCGAAAGTGCCTTCTGCGTCGCATCATGACGTTCTTGAGCCCCCCACCAAGCAATGCGCAATTTGACTGGCGCAGCGGGTTCCGCTTTTGGTGTTGCTGCCGCTGCTGTTGTCGGCTGAACCGATGCTTTCGCAGGAGCTACTTCCTCTGTTTTTGATCCACAAGCTGTTACCGAAGCCATGACAACAAGTGATAGTGCAGCGGTCATTAATTTCTTCTTCATTGTATAATTACCCCTCTCGCATATGTCGATCTCACACACATATCGTATCGCTGAAAGCACGTACGGTATAGGAGAGAATCGAACTGATTTCTTTCAGTATTTGAAACAAGTGAGAGGGGAAATCTACTTTTTCAGTAAATCACTCGGGTTAATTCCGCAATATTTCTTGAAAAGCGTACTGAAATATGGCACATTTTGATATCCTACCTGCTCAGCAACTTCATAAATCAACAGATTGCCTTCTAGCAATAGTGCTTTCGCTTTCTCAAGTCTTACACGAATGACATAGTTCATAAAGGTTTCCCCAGTTACCTTTTTGAACAGTTGATTCAAATAATTTTTGGAAATAAACAGCTGCCCTGCAAGCTCATCCATCGTGATATCCTTGGCATAATGCTCATGAATGTAACCGAGCATGAAATCGACCGCTCCCTTATGCTTCTGGTTAATGGCTGGCTGCCGCTTCAACCCAATGCTTTTCACCTTCGCTTGCAAAAAGCTCTCCACATCCACTCGATTAATAATCGTATCCGTCGTCGAGACCAACTCATTATCTTCCGTCTGGATAATCGACATGTCTGCTTGCTGGGCGGCATATTGCAGCAGTGTCCATATTTCCGTGGCTAGCACACGATAGAATAACTTGGGGTCACCGCCTTTAGCCGAGGTCTCTTGCCGATCAATGAACCGCTGAATATGCGCCCACAGCTCTTCCTCACTGCTATCCAGCAGAGACTGAGAAAGGTATCTGACGAGCTCCACCGCCCCTTGTCCCTGTTCAAATGCCTGCAATGACTCAAAAGCAATGTCTGCCGACTGTTTCAAATCTTCCCACTTGCTAATCCTATCGCCAACTGCCGCTTTCACTGTTAAGCCCAAATACCGCAGCATGCTGCTTGTTAGTGTCTCTATGAAACCAGCTAATCGTTCAAGAGATTTCGCTGCGGTCTCACTGCGGGGAATATGCAATACGAGTGCCGAATACGGCCCGAAAAGCCAAATAAATTCCGATTCCGGCCATTCCTGCTGCGTCAGCTCCTTGGTTATATTGGACATCGCGAAGCGAAATAAATGCCAATCCGCCACCGAAATATCGGTGATCCGATCCGTCTTCACCAGCTCGAGCACAACGACCTGCTGATCATAGTCTGTCCAGTATGCCTCTGAATTGGGCAGTTTCAGATCAGCCGCATTCGCTTGAAGGGTACCATTAATTAGAGCTGCAAGCTGTTCGTCTGCCATTTGCTTCTCATAGTTTTGCACAAAACGAACAAGCCTCTTCTTTTCCATTTTCTCCAAATAGAAATCTTCCAACTGACCAATCGTTCGAAACAATACTTCACGAATTTGTTCGATGGTAATCGGTTTATTCAAATAATCATCAACATCCAGTCGAATTGCTTGCCTAGCATACTCAAAGTCCGTGTAACCGCTGTGAATAATAAACCTGCCCTGAAAGCCTTCTCCACGCAATTTCTCGATCATTTCAATCCCGCTAATGCCAGGCATATATAAGTCCGTTATTACGATATCGGGTTCCACTTCTCGGATTAACTCCAATCCACTTTCTCCGTCTATTGCCTCTCCAGCGAATTCGGCATCCAGCTCTGCCCATGGAATAATATGCCGTAAGCCTCGCAAAACCTGAAAGTCGTCATCCACTATGGCTATTTTCCACATACGCGCTTCTCCTTTATGTTGTCTGATGTTATTGGTTTGAGAGTGGCATTCGAATGTCGACTTGAACCCCGCCTTGCTCCCGGTTGCTCAGTTGTAAGCTATACTGATTTCCGAATAACGCATCCAGTCTTTCCTTCACATTGCGAAGACCATAGCCCCCGCGTTTCCTAGGCTTGTTCTGCCAATTATCACTGAGACCCTTGCCATTATCTGTAATCGTTACATATAAGTTAACTTCGTCACGATAGATTTTTATACCGATCTCAGCCTCGGAAGCGCCATGAAAACCATGCATAAATGCATTTTCTATAAATGGCTGCAGAAATATTTTGGGCATTAAGCAGTTCTTACAGCTCTCGTCTACTTTAGTGAAGTAGGTCATTCTCTCTTCCCAACGCACTTGTTGAAATTTCAGATAGTGCTCAATATGGGCGACTTCCTCTGTCACAGCCACCAGACTATTCGTATTGGAAAGGGCTAACCGAAACATACTCGCTACTTGCGCCAGCATGGAGCTGATTTTATTCTGTCCCGCTTCAAGCGCCGTCCAGTTGATCTGATCCAATGTATTATAGAGAAAATGCGGATTGATCATCATTTGCAACGATTTCAGCTCCGCTGCCCGCTGCTGCACATGTTGTTCGCGCAGTGACTCATAGAGGTCCTCGATGCGCCCAGTCAGCTTGCGATAGCCTTGAAATAATTTGCCAAACTCATTCTTATAGTCGGTGGGCAACCCTTGCTTTACTCCTGGCGAGTATTGTCCCATGGCTCTAATTAATTGATTCATCGGCCTCATAAATCGGTTGGATAGAAACAACGTAAGCAGCAACACGAGCACAATTGAAGTAACCCCGAGAAGGAGGAATAGCTGCGCCATGCTTTTGCTTCCCTTGGTCATCTCACTCCAAGAGCTCGCCTCAAAGAGTGTCCACTGGGAATCCGGTGATTTCGCCCAAACGAAAAAATCATCCCCAGCACGTAAGGATCCGCTTGGCTTATCCAGTTCACCCTTCAAGGTTAGTGTCGCTTGCTGCAGCTTGCTGCTATTGCCGGAATGCGTAATCAGTCTGCCTGCTGCATCAAGTAAAGCCATATTGGTCGTATCGTCTTCCGATGAAATCAAATGCCGAATGCTCGATACTTTAATATTAAAAACCATCAAACTGTAATACTGGTTGCTGTTATTGATGACCTTGCGGGCGAAGCTTATAACCGATTCTTCACGTCCATTGGACATGATTTTGTGCTCTCCAAGCCAGGCGCTATCCGTTTCCAAAATACTCGGATACCACGCTTCCTTATCTAATTGCGACATCCGGAAGAACGTAACAGGGCCTTGGGTATCCGAGGTAAACGGGTAATCCGAATACACATGGATCGATTGCAGAATCGGCGTTCCGAAGACAAGATAGTTCAATTGACTCTGAAGGTCCGTCTCTATTTGAAGGCGCTCGTAAGCGTCCTTATCTCGCAAACGGCCGTAAAGGAGATCGACGTTTTTGGCAGAGGTTCCCGAGGTCTGCTCAATACCAATTAAGCTCGTGCTCATTTTCTTGCTCAATTCGTTCAGCAAGCGTTGCTGATAGAAGGATGTATTGGAAGCAATTTCGTCCGAAGTCCCCGAGTAGCTAACTGCAACGACGATACCGATCAGCAATGCAATAATAACCGCTGAACTGAAGAAATAAACCGCGATGATGCGATAGGTTTTGAATGGATTTTGCAGCATGTGTCTGCCCTCCGTATGATTCAAACTAAGCCATTTATGCAAAGAAAGCCGCAGCAAATGCAGCAGCTTTCCTAGTCATTTCTAAGCTTATCCTTTTAAAGCACCCGAAGCAATACCTTCGACGAAATGCTTCTGAGCAATAAAGAAAATGATGACAGCAGGCATTACGGATACTAAGGACATGGCTAACATTTGCCCCCACGGCACAGTTCCCGCTGAATCTATGAACAGCTTCAAAGCTAAGTTAACCGTGTATTTATCAACGGAATTGATATACAATAATTGGCCAAAGAAGTCATCCCAGTTCCAGAGGAAGCAATAGATCGCGACGGTGACAAGCGCTGGCTTGGTCAATGGAATAATAATGCGCCAGTAAATACCGAACCACGAGCAGCCGTCCATTTTCGCAGACTCATCCAATTCCTTAGGGATCGAACGAATGAATTGAACAAGTAGATAGATGAAGAAAGGACCACCCACACCGCCTGCTAGCAAATGGGGCACATAGAAAGGTAAATACGTATTAATCCAATTAAATTTACTGAATAACACATACTGAGGTACGATGGTTACTTGTGTCGGCAGCATTAAGGTGACAAGTAGAATACCAAACCACAGCTTGCGCAGCGGGAAATCAAGGCGAGCAAAAGCAAATGCGACCAGTGAGCAAGAAACAATGCTCGTGAATAATACCCCAGTAATTAACTGAAAATTATTCATATAAAACACACTGAAATCGTAATTAGGAACCGATACCCAACCCTCTGTATAGTTGGCCCAGCGGAATGTTTCGGGAAATAAATTCGGGGAACGCATTTCATCATTTGATTTGAGCGATGCTCCGAGCCACCAGAACACGGGATACATCATGATGAGGCTTGAAGTTAGTAATACGAGATGGGATAAACCTCGGCGTCTTGCCATCATTTCCCCTTCCCTCCTTGCGTCTCATAGTAAACCCAGTATTTAGAGGTAGCGAATATAAGCGCCGTTACCACTGCGATAATGACGAGTAGAATCCAAGCTAGCGCTGAAGCATATCCCATTTGAAACTTCGAGAAGGCTCTCTCATACAAATACATGACGTATACATAGGTTGAATTAACAGGTCCCCCATTGGTGATGATAAACGCCTGCGTAAACATCTGGAAGGAATTAATCGTGGATTGCACAAAGTTAAATAAAATGATGGGTGAGAGCATTGGCAATGTAATCGTGAAGAATTGTCTTACTTTGCTAGCTCCATCTACGGATGAAGCTTCATACAAATCCGTTGGAATTTGTTTGAGTCCTGCAAGGAATATAATCATCGCAGAGCCGAATTGCCAAGCGACAAGCAGGATGATTGTCCCTAATGCGGTATCTGGATCAGCAATCCACGACTTGCCTTGAATGCCGACCAGCGCTAAAGCTTGATTAATGAAACCATCTTTGCTGAAAATGTTTTTCCATAGAATGGATACTGCGATACTCGTCCCGATCAGCGACGGGAAGTAGATCATCGTCCGATAAAAGGAGATCCCTCTGATTTTCTTATTCAGCAGCATCGCTACCAGAAGTGCGGTAACGAGCTTAAGTGGCACGGAGAATACGACGAACAGCATCGTCACTTTGATGGACTCCCGAAAGGTATCATCTTCCAACACGATATGCTTGTAGTTCTGTGCGCCGAGCCAATGCGGTACATCCAGCAAGGAATAATCCGTAAATGAGTAATACAAAGACATTAGGATTGGCCCTAGTGTTAAAAGGAAAAATCCAATCAGCCAAGGGGATAAAAAGAGGTAACCGGCTACGGGAGATTCCCACCGGCTCAGAAACGGAATTTTCTTTTTCTTCGGTTTTGCAAGCAAACTGTCCGTTTGCAGCACGGTGCTTTCCATAAATGTTTCCACTCCTGTTCAAAGCGCTACGTGATTCGCTTGTTATCTGATAGCTTTATTATAAAAGGCATCACAGGTTAGTTACATTACGCAATGAATGAAGTTCTTTCACTATTTCACACGAAAATAAATCCCGAACCCCCGTTGCCAGAAGTTCGGGATCTATTGAATTCGTACAGTTACGGTGTATATACTTTCACACTATCAACGTTCGTAGTGCCTGTTTGTGAGTTATCGGCATAGAATTCGATCTTGGACACATTGGAAACAGCTGCTCTCATTGTTGCTTGGGACAGCTTCAACGTGCCATTGACATAGAAATCAAACTTATCTGTATTTGTATCTAAAACAACTTTGAAGTCATACCATGTGTTCGCTGTGAAGGCTTGTATCGTCGTCCAGGTTCCATTAACGTTCGCTTTGATATTCCCTGTATCCATGGCGATCGATTCAGCAACGACACCTGTGCTGTCATAGAGGTAAGGCAAGCACCACCACGATGTTGTTTCGCTCCGTTTAACTCTTGCTTCAATAGTTATTGTACCGCTTGTAGCACCAAACGATTTGGACATGGAGGTTTTGGCCGATGCAGTCGGTTTGCTGAGCTGCACGCTCTTATCGGTTGCACTTGGCACAGCTTGCACCGTAATTGCGTTCGGACTCGTTCCGTTGGCAATTGTCCAACCTGTTGGGGCACTACCAGTGGTCACTGCATCGAAAGTATCGTTCACCAAATAAGTTGGGCCAGTACTTCCCCCTGTAACTGCCGTTTCGTCGGCACCAATGTCCGCTGCGCCTGTGTATAACGTATCTCCCCAGAAATCAACGCCGCCATTGGAAGAAATGGTTACACCTTGATTGATGATCGGTGAAGTTGTTTGAAGCTTATACCCGTTCAAGCTGCTGAGTGCTGGTCCGCTAGCTTCTGTTCCCGTGCCACCAGTTCCTGGACTCACCAATTTCGGATCTCCTGTTTTCGGGTTGGCATCTCCTGCTGGAACGGTAAGTCCGGTACCATAGTAACTATTCGTATTATAGGCAATACCTCCGCCTGACGTTAGAACAGCAGAACTCTGTGTCGAATCTAGGATATTATTTCTTATACTGTAACTGGCATTAATATAAGAGCCGTAGCCATAAATTAAATACGTGCTATTCGTATTGTAGATCGTATTATTATAAATTTGAGAGGTAGCAGCCGAATCGGAATGGAGATAAATTTGATATCTCGAATTTCCTGTAATCACATTATATCGGATGATGGAGTCACCAAAGCTGAATTGACACAACAGAATCCCATCACCATTGCCATGAATGTAGTTGTATTGGACGACCTGCTTCGTCGTTCCTTTGTCTGTATCGATGCCGTTATAGTCGGCACCTCCGGCTTTTTTAACTACACCATAGGTCTCATTCTTCTGAATCACGACATCGTCCGCATAATAGGTTTCGATTCCCGATGTCCCCGCTGCCGCAACCACGTTACTCTCGATTAACGCGCCTTTGGTATCTGTCAAATAAATACCATTGCATCCATAGAAGGTGTTCGCTTGGCTAATGAAATTATTCTTGATCGTGACATTCGTAAAAGGATACCAATTCGTATCCGAGGCTGAGCTCCGAACACCCCATCCTACTGAAACGGATGGATTTCCGTTATTATCGCGCCCATCACCCGTATATTGCTTGAAAATGATCCCCCCGAAGGAAGTATCCTTAATGGAACTATTGGAAATGACCACATCGTTGAATTTGCTCTTTACTGTAGCTGCGGCTGGCGCTAGCACGTTCGTTGACATATCGAACACAATGCCGCCAGTTCTCTTGGAACGATCCCAACCCGTCTGGAACGTGATACCTGTTGCATTATCAGCCACATCCCCGCCAATCCAGTTGACTTCACCACTCACATCGTGAACATTTAAGCCATCTAAACGGAAGTAATTTAGCGTGCCAATGTCGGCTCCTGTAATATGTACGCCTCTAAGATCTCCGACGGAACCCGTGGTTTGGTTACTAATATCTAGATTGTGAATCTCCCAATACTGCTGATTATACAAATATACCGTAGCCTTAACCGCACCTTGGCCTTCAAACTTTGGCTTGGCGCCTGTGCCGTACTGATCAATTACGATTGGGTTCCCCGAAGTACCCGAGCCTTTGGGATATAACTGACCTACCCAGGTATCTCCAGCTTCAAATAAAATATGATCGCCAGGCTGAAACGTTGTGCTGTTCACTTTCGTCAATGTTTTCCAAGGCGTTGCTGTGCTTGTGCCATTATTCGAATCACTTCCATTAACGGAGTCTACGTAGTAAGTCGTATTTGCTGCAAATACCGTTGCAGGAACAAGTACCGTAACCATCGATAACAGCATCATGACTGTAATCAAGAGTGCTCCTAAGCTCTTCCTTTTTCTCCATCCTAATCGCATGATCATTGCCTCCTTAGATTGTAAGCGCTTAACTTTTTGCGGAAATAAAGCGACTTTCCATCGTTGTCCCTATGCCTTATTAACTACTTGATCCATCCCTCCCTTAGGTTAAGCAGCATGGCAGCTTGCTAGCAAATACTGTCTTGTAGGTTGCCTGCTCATTCAATTTTGAGTTCAGTATAGTTGACAAATGGGGCAGAACATAGGGGGGAAATGAACAATTTTCTTTCATTTTCTAAGGAATTCAGCGCAGCCTCCCCTCAAGTAGTGGAGCCTCCCCGACTTTAGTTCAGGAACAATAACCGTCAACAGTCTGTTTTCGATCATGTTCGATAAGGCTACAATAGAAACATAAGAACGAAGCAGAAATCGAAAATGCTAATTAGACGAGAGGAGATTCATACGATGAACAAATTATTTAGATCCACGACAGATAGTAAATGTACAGGGCTTTGCGGAGGTATTGCAGAATGGCTTGGAGTCAATGCAACCCTCATTCGGCTTCTAGTTGTTGCTACTGCGCTATGCAGCTTTGGGACCGTCACTTTACTTTACTTCATCAGTAGTATCTTGATCCCGAAGATGCCTTATAGTCACATTTAATGTAATGACATGAAAATCACGAAAAAACGCCCACCATCTTGCTTTAGAAGCGAGATGATGGGCGTTTTTCTTATAGGTTATATAGCTCTGCGAATAGCATCCAATACGCGATCGCCTTGAAATGGCTTTACAATGAAATCTTTAGCTCCAGCCTGAATCGCTTGAACGACCATGCCTTGCTGCCCCATTGCAGAGCACATGACAATTTTAGCATTCGCATCCTTTTTCCTAATTTCCTTCACGGCTTCTACACCTTCCATCTCCGGCATCGTGATATCCATCGTTACAATATCCGGCTTGAGCTCCTGGTACTTCTGTATGGCAATCAGACCATTCTCCGCCTCACCAATAACGTCTTGACCGCCTTTTGTTAGAATATCCTTCAGCATCATTCGCATGAAAGCCGCATCATCTACTATTAAAATTTTCGCCATCATCTATCGCTCCTCTTATCAAAGATCCTTTAGTAAGACCACTCGGATATCCCCAACCGTCTCAATCGAAATCGGCAACGTCAGCTTGTTTGCTTGTTCATCAAAATGAAAATTATCCTGCAGCAAAGATGGCGTCGTAATATCCAGAGAAACACCTTGCTCACCTAAGATCGTCGTAGTCCCGCCCGCAATAATGTTAGCAATTTCACTCACACAGCTATCGAGCATTTCCCCTTCCATATACATCCCAAATATCGCTTCGCTCATGCGGCTAAACACGACACGCTGCCCGTCTAGTATCATACTGTACTCGCTGTTCGTAAAATTGATGGAGACACCAATTTCGTCCTTGCTGATCGGTTCATTGCTTGCACTTACTTCTGCTTGATCTAACGATTGTGGAATCATGTTGCCGATCGAAACCCTAACACTGTCCAGTAATAAATTTTGCAAATTCTGTGTCATACTTCTCTCCCCTATTCAGCCTTCGTGAAACCGTTGTGACTATCGATACATTCACTTTAGTCTATAATTGTTAGTTAACTTCAATCCTAAATGTTAAGGATGTATGTGAAAATGACAAAACGGAGCACGCTGCTCGCGTACTCCGTTTGTGGACACTACTTATTTTAGAATAAATCATCTAATAATTGCTTCAACACGATTGCGTCTAAACGCAACTGTTCAAATGTACTATCCATCACAAATTCCATAAGCATGTAGCGTTCTTCATTGGTATCGATTTGTGCCAAATACTGACGCCACTCGTCGATCCCCTCCGAGAACGGCCTGCGTATGTTCCCATTCCAATAATAGGTGTGTATGTTTAACAGCTTCTCTCGTGCAGCTAATTCACGGAGCCCCTCACAGTGAGCTTTCACGGTAAGCTCCGGTGTTGGCTGCCACAAACAGTACAAATTCGAATGATCTGCTAGATCAAGAAATTGCATAGCTGATTCATTGGTATCTGTTAAGGTTCCCCTGTGCCACTCTAGAGCAACCTTAATGCCTTCATCTGCCGCCATTTCTGAAATGAGCTTGGCTTCCTTAGCAAGCCGCGCGCGATATTCAGACGTTGTTTCCGAAGACGAAAGTGTCCCTGCCCATACGCGGATGATAGGCGCCTGCAAGGCTTTCGCTGAAATCAGGCTCGCTCGAAATGTTTGTTCTGGATGCTCGTGCTCAGACAACTTAAAATACGAACCATATGCTGCCACCTGCATGCCATACTCGATTGTCCTTCGGTAGAGCTGGGCTGCTCCTTCTTCATCCCCAGGATTAACATGCGCATGCTCCGACCATTCGATTGCTTTCAACCCGCAAGTGCTGCTAGCTTGAAGAATTTCCTCCGCTGTCTTGTCACGAAATGTAGCAGATACAATCCCTGGTAAAATCATGATTACATTTCCTCTCACGTTGAAATAGTCTCAAGTTACATGATTCCTTAAACAGTTGAAATTGTAAAGAAAAAAAAGACTGCATTCACCCGAGTAGGAAGAGTGATTGTAGTCTTCTTGTATTGCGCCTATTTCCAATAGTTTAGCGTTTGAAGCCTTGCAGCTGTTGTTCAGCGATTTGAACCAGCCGCTTCGTGATTGTACCACCGATTGAACCCGCGTCGCGAGTCAAGAGATTTCCATTGTAACCATTCGGTTGCAGTGAAATTCCTAGCTCTTGAGCAACTTCATACTTCAATTGATTTAAAGCGGCCTTAGCTTGTGGAACTAGCAATGTGTTGTTGTTAGCCATTCGTAAATCACTCCTTCTCGTGGTGTACACTTAGGATGTGGAGTGTAAGGAAATCTTATACATTCAAATTTTTATTTTTCGTGTTTTAATGGAATGACGATTGCGAACGTAACGCCAGCTTCTTTCGTACTAAAATCAATGCTTCCTCTATACCGTTCAATTAACTGTTTAATGATATGAAGTCCTAAACCTTTATTGTTCTTTCCTGACTTTGTAGAGAACCCCGATTCAAATATTCTTGTGTAAATCTCTGGACTCACCGGGTTGCAGGAATTCTGCACCTTAATAATGAGTTGGTTGCCTTGAACAGTTCCTTCTATCGTAACTTTTCGTTCAGTGACCGGAAGCTCGATCGTCGCGTCAAACGCATTATCAATTAAATTACTCAATATGCGAACCAGATCCGTCGTCTTAATCGTCGTAAGTCGCAGGTTTTCCATATTTTTAAAATCAACCTGCATGTCAATGTTATGCACTTCCGATTGGGCTAGCTTGGCTTGGATAATTCCGCTTAATGCTGGAATATTAATCTCAACTGCTTTAATTTTGTTATCCATCATTTTCGCATCTTGGATTAAAGGATCGATATATTCTTGCAAGCTTTCAAATTTCTTCAATTTGATCATCCACGAGATGGTCGTTATATGGTTGATGATATCATGACGCTGTTCCTTAATCGATTGAACAATGGAATTGATGTTCTCTAAATAGACATCTTGAACGGTCTTAACCGCACCTTCATTCCTTTTACGCGTAATGGAGAAAAGAATGATGATAACAACACAGACCAACAGTGTTACAATGCTCATGAATATGAAAACTTCACGAAACTGCTGATGTAATGTTTTTTCTATTTGGGTGTAATCGGTTGCAACCATGACCACTTTCGTAAAATCATCCCGAATGTATTTCAAATTTGACGTTTCAATAGGCGTAAAGCTCTTTAAAATATTTTTCCCATTAATAACGACATTATAATAAACGGTTTTATTGGTTTGTATAGCTTCCCGAATCTGGTCCTCCTCTAATATATCTCTATACACATATGAACCGTTAACAACGAGCCTCTCCGAGTACCAGCTGCTTCTATTATTTGTTGGAGGCCCTTTTACGAAAATTTTCTCAGGATTCAAGACGCCAATTTCCAGCAGATTTCCTTTATTATTGTCAAGAAGCTCCTGAATGCTTACATCCACGCCTACTTTTTCCCGGTAATTTACAAGACTATTTGATACGTTTACATAAGGGTTAATAATATAATTGGTAGTCCCGTCGTAATACTCCCCCCATTTTCTAATGTTGGATTCATCTGTGGAAGCTGTATCAATGGGCCCGCTCCAAAAATGGTCGAGCGTTAAGCCCGCACCAACATCAACGGTTTTCATGTCTGTTAATTGCAATTGCGCTGCATACACGATGCCCCACGTCTTGGAACTGACGTTGATTTCTTTGGGATCTGAAGATCTCACGCCAATAAAATCATCGTCTCTCCGCTCAAATAACGTAATTCCGGCTAAATTCAGCTGCTTGGCTAACTCTACTAATTGTGCATTCGTGACATTATGAAAATCTGGATCTAAAGACTTTTCTATAACTAAAGAAGTTGTTCTTAGGTCATGAGCAAGCATCTCATCGTATGTAGCTTCGACTTCATTCTGCTTATCCAGCTCTGAGGAAATCGTAGAAGTTACTATGTTGATCTTCTCTTGTTGATGATAATTCAGCAAAACTTTCGAGTGTTGAAAATATGTAATATTCATACTTATGATTGCAATTAAGAAAATTAAAATTGTTTTTAGCGGGAATTTATCCAATGATGCAAACATACTTACGATCTCCCTCAAAATTCATGTAGTAACATCATTATAAAGCAATTTTGTCGAATTTTGCAGTTTTTTTTCAACTCAGATTTTGGATAGTCTTGATTTAGATCAACAGATAACTTAACACGATTCTTAAAATCTCAATTGTTTCTTGTTTTTGCTGCTCGAGTACCGATTTTGCGAACCTTTCATGTGCGAGATCATCTTCAATTAAGAGAAGCAGCCATATCGCATGCAAGGCACTATATTTATGATAATCAGCAATAAAATTCTTTTGGGTTGGCTTAGCCATGCTATTACGAACTGAGATGTATGTGTTCAGAATGTCTACACGTGCTGCCCGAGTCATGGCTGGTCTTCGATATTGGGGGCTGGTTATGTCCATCAAGGTGTACAGATCCCAGAACACACTATTCTTATGGATATACTCCCAGTCGAAAATGTAGAGACTATGATTCACTTCTGCTATGTTTAACGGATACAAATCGCCATGTGAAATAACCGTTTCGGATTCAAAATGATGTTGGAGAACAATCTCACGGTAAATAAAATCGATGTTATCTAAAGAAAATCCAATGCTGATGAGTAATTCTTTCGTTTGCTCAGCCTTTGAGCGTATAAAACCTTGGATCTCTTGGGTATGTGGCGTGTGACCTTCAAATTCATTCGGTACAAGATCAGTAGGCAAGAGATGCCAATGGGGCATGCATTCAACCGTTTTTTTCATAATATCCGCACTGAATGTATGGGTTAACACACCAAGATCTTCGAAAACGATCCAATAGTTCTCGGGCTCCTGCGTTCTTGAAGAATAGGAGATCTTGGGAATATGCACCTGGGGCATTCGGAAGCTAATATTTTCTTGCACCCACAGCTCTCTTCCCATCGAAGGATAATTCGTGAGGGGCTTATAAATATAGCTGGTTATTTGATCATCCATATTTACTCGGATCCGTTCCACCTGTTGACCATTGCGCCCCACATAAATAACTTCTCGTTCGTGTGGAATGGCGTGATGGACGCTGCCCGATTCGTTAAATACAGCTTTCATTTTCTTCTGCCCCGTCCTGCGTTAATTAGCCTTTAATATACCATATTACACTTGATGTAAGATATGATCTTATCGACAAAATATGATATATTGTGCATATAACAGATTCAAAAAAGATAACGATCCCCGGATGGAGGCCTTATCATCATGTTACATGTACTCGTAGACGACAAAGATCAAACAGCGTGGTATCCCAATTATCTCAGTGGTTTAAGAAAAGGACTTGATTCCGCGGGAGTTCCGTATACCTTTTCCTCTGAACTGCCCACGGACCCTCAGCATCCGGTCTTAATTACACGATACACCTTATTTGATCTAATTAAAGAAGCAGATCCTGTTCCTGAACAGCTTTATATTCAAGAACATGATGTATGGAATCCCTTCACCAATGTGCTAGATTTAGATTCGTTATGGATCTTTCATCATCCATCCTTGAAAGCCATCTTCTATACCAATCCAAGCATGGTACCTTGGGGGAAACGATGTCTACCTCCAGGATCACAAGTCGAAGTTATCGCAGCAGGCTTTCCCTACGACCACGACTATGTGAATGCCACCCTGAACGGAATTACATCCTCGAATGAACGGGAGAAGCTCATTGTTTTCCCTGGTCGAATGAATGAATTCTATCAACCCTACCTTTCTGTACGTATGGCATTTGAATTTATGGAGCTAGGCTACAGAGTGGTAATCGCATCGCCTATTACGCCGCTGTCTCATTATCCTGTAGCTATGTGGAAAGAATTGGGCATTGAAGTAGGCAGGCTCCCGCATGCCGAGTATTATCAATTATTATCGAAGGCAACCGCCGCAGTTTCGGTCACCATTGGCGGCAGTCTCACCTTGGCTCTCTACGAAGCGCAGCTCCTAGGCGCCACACCGATTGCCCCCATGGGGCGACCTGATCTGCCTCCATTCACCGAAATGTACAGCCCAAGATATGATCTACTGAATCCAAGAGAAGCCATTGACATGGTAGAAAATAAAGTCAGCGTTAGCATCGATACGAGATGGTTTACTATTGATGAATATGTGCGAACGGTACTTGAGGCGATTGCCAATCAGTCGCAAATGTATGTGAGGTAATAGAAATAAAAGAAGAAGCCCTCCTATCGGGCTTCTTCTTTTATTTGTTCCGTCTATGGAAGTACATTTCCTGCTGCACGGTAAATCTCATACCATTCCTGACGTGTCAACTGAACATCGCCAGCTTTAGCGCAATCGATTAAACGATTGACATTCATTGTACCCGTAACCGGCTGCATCCGTGCTGGGTGGCGCAGAATCCATGCTATCGCGATTGTCGTATTGGACACTTCATATTTTGCCGCGATTTCATCAATCTTCAGATTCAACTCTGGGAACTTCTCATTTCCGAGAAATACGCCTTCGAAGAATCCGTATTGGAAAGGTGACCAGGGCTGAATGGTGATATCGTTCAATCGGCAGTAATCTAGAATACTGCCGTCACGGTTCACCGCGGAATCATTCAGCATATTCACATTCATGCCATTCGAGATCATCGTAGAGTTGGTGATGCTTAGTTGTAATTGATTCGCTACAAGCGGCTGCTTGACCGATTTCTTCAATAGTTGAATTTGCAAAGGTGTCTGATTGGAAACACCGAAATGTCTAACTTTCCCCGTGCTTTTCAGAAGATCAAAAGCTTCAGCGACCTCTTCCGGCTCCACTAAGGCATCTGGGCGATGCAAAAGCAGAATATCCAAATAATCGGTCTTGAGCCGCTTCAGTATCCCGTCCACGGATTCCAAAATATGTTCTTTAGAGAAGTCGAACATCCCTTTGCGGATACCGCATTTGGATTGCAGAATGATTTTCTCTCGTACATCATCGTTCATATGGATGGCATCCGCGAAAATTTCCTCACAGGTACCGCCACCGTAAATATCCGCATGGTCGAAGAAATTGGCCCCTATATCCAGCGCCCCTTGGACGAAGCGTTCAGCCTCGATCTTGTCCAACGAATTAATTCTCATACAGCCTACTGCAATAACCGGAACTTCTAATGTGCTGGTTCCAAGCTTCATCGTTTTCATCATGTTGCAAATCCTCCTTCAAGTCTCACTCTCTTTTTGCATTTATAAAATATGACCACTATCATTGTCACACATTTGCCTAGTCATGTTCAAGAATGGTGGAAAATGATCGCCAAATAGGAAGGTTCGAGGTGAACCTTCCCTTTCTTCACCTATGTATAACTAAGCTTTTACGATCACATACATTTACTTTTTAACGTGCTTTCGCATTACTTTCTCTAATCGTTTATTAAGAAGATGCGCAAATCCAACTCCGATTGCTATGATAATTAAAACCACGGTGTACCAAAAATATTTACTCAAAATGATGTGGTTAAACAGCCAATTGATCATCGACCTCCCACCTTCCGCTCTCGATTACTCCAGTATGCCAATATTATTCACTTTAACATTAACATTAATGTCAAACTGCATCTTCGCATATTGGGCCCGCCACCATGAATCGGACCACTTATCCGGGGAAAGTCTTGCATGATAGTATAACCCTAACCCAAGAGGGTCTGCTTCCATAGCTTGTAGTTGAAGAATGAGTTTTTCACATTGATTCTTTATATACTTTTCCATTTTTTTCTTGGCCTGATCCACATTAGTCTTTGTATTTAGCTCATATCCGTTATGTTCAAATATTTGTCCTCTGGCTTCAATATTAAATTGGATTTTGTCCGGTATCTTAGGATCGACAACCAAGGTTCGTTTATTGCGTACAAAAGAGATACTCGTTAACTCTTCTTTGTCATCTGGGTTCAAATACATGGTAATGATATCGTTATAATTGACACCTTTGAGTAAATGAAGAAAGGGTATGGATGCCTTCTCAATCGTCCCAACCATTTGACCATCTCTGATAACAGCCATACCGTCCATACTTATATCCTTTTCATTTAAGTGAAGGATAGGCAAAACCCAATCTTTCCCAGACATATACAGCCCCAACATCATGTTGAACAATCGGCCACCTCCATATTTACGAGGTTTTTCTTCTGTTGAAATAAGACTATATAGATACAGAGGTGTAATCAGTTTATCCTTGAAGCTTGCTTCCAAAACAGTGGCAGCTTTTCCTTTGGTAATGGCAACATAGATGTTTTGACTTATATTAGGATCCCGATAAAGAGGGGTAATAATGTTGGTAAAATCCGATTTAGCCATATCCTCACCTATTAAAATAATCTTAGTTTGACCAGAAGCTATAGGTTTACCTGACTTTTTACGGAGTTGCTCCCAAGCATCGTTCACACCTTTCACATTTACGCTAATGACTTCCACCTTCTCTTTCGCAGCTTCGACAGGATTAGGCATACTGCCCGTAACTGTTATCTTCTTGGCTTCTGATTGATCATAGGCCAAAGCTAAAACAATCGATTGATTGTCCATAATCTTCTTATCAATGGCAGTCCCACACCCCGCTAGTAGTAAGCACAATCCAATGATTACGGCGAATCTTAAAGCCATCCCTTACCTCCCCACCTTTCGGATCATGGTGAGAAACCAAAAGAGTAGAATCATGAAATAAATCAAACAAACACCTACACCTTTTATTATCTTCATATAAGGCTCTAAGCTTAGAATTTCACTTGGCAGAATCACAATACTGCAAATCATTACCGCTGAGAGAATGAAGGGGAAATTCCCCTTTACTCTTGGACTAATGAAGCGAATGCCAAGCTCGGAAACCCAGAAGTATCCACTAATCAAGACGATTATCAAGAGGGACCATTGAGCCACAATAATAAGCTCTGTTCTTTCAATAAATTTAAATTGTGAAACCCGAAATATATTAAGAACTGGATAGAAGTTATCTCTTGTAAATTCATACCCTAAGCGTCCCGTAACGATCAAATTCACAATCATATAGGTTAAGCTTACGTACCAATGTCCGTAAGAAAGATGGACAAATGCTTTGGATTTATCATTAATATACGGAAATAGAAAAAAGAAGATACTAAAATTGAGAGTAGATGAACAAAGATCGTATATCGCTTTTAAATAGTTCGATCCCCCCAAGTACGTTATTGGTAGAATCAATTCTGGTTCTATTGTATTTAGTGGAACGTATAAGGGAATGTATATCCAAAGTCCCGATATAAATACGATGATGGTAAACCGAGAAATTAAAGATATCCCTCCAGTAAGCATGTATACGATCGGAACGATCAGGAGCATGCATAGAGCTAGTCTTGATGTTCTGGGAAACAAATAGTCATTAAGGAGACCTATATAATCACTCATCGTGATGACCGAACTCACAAAGTAATAAAGCACAAAGACAGCCGCGAATAGCTTACTACCTACTTTCCCCAAAAACTTTCTTGCAATGTCAAACCAGTGCATATCACCATTTCGCCTAATCGTCACGATACCTAAATAAACAAATAGTTGAATCAGAAAGAACGTGAGGGCCATCATAATCCACCCCTCGTTATTCACTTCCTTGGCCAAAAGGCGTGGCACCTGAAAGATGCTTAATCCAAATTGCAAGGTAATCATCAAAAAAATAAGCGTGCTTTTATCTACTTTCAAATCTGCTTCCCTGGATGACCGCTTCATTTCTTATTCTCTCTTTCCTGATCGGGCTGGATATGTTTAAACGGAGGGTTAAAGTAAATCTTGGGAAACCTGAACATAACACCCTTTAGTTGTATAAATCGCAATGGTGCCAATGGATATAGATAAGGAGTCCCTAAAGATCTCAGTTTAAGCAAATGGAGAACAACGACTGCGAAAACAATGAATATCCCGAATAATCCACTGGAACCAGAAATAAGTAACACCAAATAACGAATCGCCCAAAAGGAGTTCGTCATCATGTAAGTCGGTATTGTAAAGGATGCAACGGCTGCCGCAGATGCCAGTATAATTAAGTAATTGGTCGTCCAATGCGCTTCTACAGCTGCTTGACCAATCACAATACCTCCAACAATACCGATCGTCTGTCCGATTTTGACAGGTAATCGTGCTACAGCTTCTCGGAGTAGGTCTAGAATCACGGTTATGGCTAAAGCCTCGTATAATGGATCAAAAGGTACCTTGGAACGCTGTTCCAGCATAGGGATAACTAAATCTAAGGAAAGTAACTGATTATTAAACGTTGTTACAAAGACGTAAATAGGCGTTGCCATAATCGCTATCACAAGAGCGAACAACCGGAGTACCCGCAAGATGGTACTATAAAACCAACTATTCGTGTAGTCATCAGGTGCATCCAGAAAGTCCCAAAATGTGCTGGGTGCAATCACAACTTGGGGATAACCGTTAACAATTGCGATGATTTTTCCTTGCATAAGACTGGAAATCACTTTCTGCGGCAGTGTCGTTGTGACATAAGTTGGAAATAATTGGTAAGGTTGATCGGAGATGCTTTCAGTCAGAACCGCGCTATCGATTACTTCGGCGTCAACTTGCCCAATACGGCTTCTGAACTCCGAAACCTGCGACTCATCTGCGTATCCATCCATCCACATGATAGCAATCGTTGTTTTGGACTGTTCCCCTACTTGTATTTTCTCTAGTTGTAGTTTTGAAGACTTAATATTTTTTCTTATGACACTAACATTTGAAATATAGGACTCCACAAAGTTTTCTTGAGAACCTTGAATCGTATTCTCGTTCAAGCTTGTAGAGATTGGGCGTTGATCAACCTTGAAGGTATTTATGCTAATTGGCATGCCTTGTTCAAATAACAGAACCGTCCAACCATCCATAATTTTCTCGATACAGGAAGTCAAATCTGGGCATTCAGTCTTCTCGTAGCTTTCGCTGATCGAAAGAATGTCCTCACGTGTCTCTGCCTCGCTATGTACAAATTGCCAAATCTTCTTGTCAATTTCTTCTCTGGATACCATTGAATCGATGTAACAGCCATACACGTGTTGCAGCTTTCTGACTTGGAAGTCTTGCATAGTACATATAGCTTGAATCTGCTGCAAATCCTTCTCTAAACCTTGCCCCATTTGGATGTCTGTGATCTTCGCCAATTGCAATCCCCCAGTCTCACAGGTTATTTTATCCAATACCTGCTTGACTATTCGCTCTAAGTGGATGTGCAAAGTAACTATTTAACATTGGCAATACGATAACGATTGTTATATTGTAAAAGAATATGAAGCATCATAGTAAAACTGAGGGAATGTTGCTTTTTCCCACAGTTCAGGAGGAAGTTTGTATGCATGAAGGGAAAATCATTAAATTTTACCGAACGAAAGCTCACTTAACTCAGGAGCAATTGGGTCAGGGGATTTGTTCGGATACACATATTAGTAAGATAGAAAAAGGGATGACTGATTATTCCCCCGAGGTCATTCAGCTGTTAGCTGATCGACTTGGCATCAACATTGAACAAGAATTATCAAATTTAAATAACATTAGGAAAAGACTTCACCAGTGGCATGATGTCATTATCAAGCATCTTTTTGAAGAAATGGATGCCATTAAAGAAGAACTTGAGCATATCGCTTTGATTCAGCTAACGGACTATAAAGCGTTATACAAGTTGCTTCAGGCCAGATATTTTCTGATACGCAACAACACAGAGCAAGCTGAACAAATAATTAAGGAAATACAAAAGATCGCTCCGCAGCTACCGCCTTATGAGAGCAATCTGTTCAAACATGTATTAGGTTTATACTATATATCTAAGCAAGATTTTCTAAATGCTCACAACATGCTAAAAAGCATCAATGATACGGATTACGCCAATCCA
This sequence comes from Paenibacillus sp. J22P51, assembly GCF_059692215.1. Taxonomy (NCBI): domain Bacteria; kingdom Bacillati; phylum Bacillota; class Bacilli; order Caryophanales; family Paenibacillaceae; genus Paenibacillus; species Paenibacillus sp. J22P51. Next base: position 29,500 of record NZ_JCAUAZ010000001.1, read on the forward strand.
GAGTACTATTATCACTTAGCGCTAACTTATCATTGGTATCACTCTCAAATTTTGTCCTATTATTACGCAGAGAAAGCATTGAAATTTTTCAAACAAACGAATTGTTTCCTTAGGGTTATCGACACAGAAATGCTGATGTTGCTTCAAGCCAAAGATGAGAACCATCTTGACTTCACAGAAATGATTACTAAATTTGAAAACCTGATTCATAGCTGCGATCTCTGCAATGATCTTGTTCGTAAAGCCAAAGTGTACAACAATTTAGCTTTCGAGTATCTCATCCGGAACGAATATGAGCCTGCAAGTCAGTATTATCAACTATCGATGGGTCTAGTCGAGAAAAATAGCGTACACTATATGATTTCTTTAGAGGGTTACCTCAAGAGTTGTCAGGGTGGGAACCTAATCTCGCATGAAGAATTAGTACTTTTTACGCAAGAAGGTCTGCGCATCGCCGCGGATATGAATGATCTGACTTACGGTATTCTATTCAATCTTCTTATGTGCTTAATTCAGAAACAAGATCAGCAGTATTATCAATACTTATATGAACAAGCTTTGCCCTTGTATAAAAAGAACGGCTTTATGTATGATATGATTCAAGCAGAGAAAGAGCTATTTAACCATTTCACGAGAACAGGTGATACGGAGAAAGCTCTAGAGATCGCAAGTAATTTCATTAATAAAAAATAGCAAAGCAAATGAAAAGGGACGCTACTCCATGGAGTAGCGTCCCTTTTTTTTGTTGATTAGTCTTACTTTTTCAACATGTTGTAAATAACTTGAGCAGCTTCAGCGCGAGTGGACATACCTTTTGGAGCAAATTTGCCTTCAGCGCGGCCTTGAATTAATTGTAGCTTCGCAGCAGCATTCACATACTCAGTTGCCCAAGTGGAAACTTCATTTGCATCTGTGAACTGGGCTGCTGTTCCTGTTTGTGGAGCTGTGTTCAAGATCGCGTAAGCACGCATCATCATCGTAACCATTTCTTCACGTGTAATTTGTGCATTCGGTGCAAAGATTGTATCGCTCTTTCCACTTACAATACCCGCTTTAACAGCGATAGAAATATAATTAGCGTACCATGCATCTGATTCTACATCCGTGAAAGAAATTTCGCCGGTTGCTGTAAGCTTCAACGCTTGTACAAGAAGTTTAGTAAACTCAGCGCGAGTTACATTGCCCTCAGGATTAAACGTTGTATCGCTTGCACCGCTAATAATTTGTTTAGCGACTAGATCTTTGATCACCGCAGATGCCCAATGCGTACTTGGTACATCGCTAAATGATTTAGTAACTTCCAAAACAGCATACTTACTGAAATGGCTAATCTGTACCACGATCTCACCATTTTTGTATTCTCCACCGATGTATTCAAGCGTACCATCTTCAGCGATATAGTATACCGCAACATTGTTCGTGTCAGAAGACGCGTCCACTTTAAATGTAATGGTGATTGGCTCATCGAATTTCGACAATGTTGTAACGGTTTGACCATCTTTACCAGTTACGGACAATGTGAAATCGTAAACCTGACCAGCAAGCTTAACATCCGATTGAGACGAGTTATTGCCTACAATTTCTTTCGCCTTCTCATTCGTTAATGCATCCAGCTTCAATGAAATTGAACTGTCTTTCAACTCAGCTGCCGAAAGTGAAGCAGTAAGTTTCTTCAGCAGCTCGGACGGAATATCAAGCGTTATGTTACCCGTCTTCACTTCAAGCTTGTTCTTCGCCAGCAAATCAGCTGCATTTGTTGGAAGTTTAACTTCTTTGGTATCGGATGCAACCTCTACAGTTGCTTTTCCATCCTTAACTTCAGTAAGTTTACTCTCTGGAACAGAAACCGCTTGTTTATCCTCTTTTACAGGTGGTAATTGTCCCCCTCCTGATGCAGGTTGTGCTCCCAATCCCCATACGACAATTGAAAATTGTTTAGTCAAAGGTGTTGCATTGTTTTTGGTTGTAGTAGCTGTCAAAGTAACTATCACATTATTACCAGATGGTCTTGTTACCGATCCATTTGGATTGATGATAGTTGGATGACTTGATGACCAAGTAATCGTCGTGTCATGTGCTCCATCAGTAGGTAGGTTCAAGTTAGAAACTACAGCATTTTGAGCTGTATTATCCTTTTTGATCAGATTCCAAACGATGGATGCTTGAGCAGCTTGAACAGACGTATCATCAACCTTATCAAAAGATGGATCTGTTACTTTATCCGCACTTCTTACCATGAAATAGTATTTTTTAGCTGTAAAGGCATTACCAAACCTATATGTTGCTGTTACACCTACATATGCGTTTTCAGCTTGTTTTGTAATTTTCCCAACATTTGAAATAACATAATCGGCTTCTGAAGACCAGCTGATCGTTATTCCATTATTTCCAATACTGGATGGGAAAACTAAATCTTGCGTAACATTATTCTCTGTTGAATTTTTACCAAGAAATTCCTTGATACTAATAGCATCTATTGCTCTCAAAAGCTTAGCTCTATCCATATTTCCTGTATCTTTTTTTACGATTAAAGTAAAGGTTTGATACTCTGTTTCACTGCCATTTGTTAGTTTCGCAACCAAATTTATGGTTACATCTGTTTCATCAAACAACGGTTTATATATTCTTGCTTGCGTCGAGTTTGACGTTTGACCTGAAGCTGGCACTTTAGCAATGGAAATGTGCTTCGTATCGTCAGCAGTCCAAGTAATCGTAGTACCATTTGCACCTGAAATTGGAAGTGTCAATGTTTGATATACGTTGTCTTGTACTGTATTCCCTCCACGAATCGCATCCCAATGAATAAAGGATTTGTCTTCATTAACAGCCAATTTAGCATCAACTTGTTTAGCAATTACATGAACCATAAACGGTCTGGTCAATGTCTCACTGCCTCTTGTAATCTTTGCTGTAAGAGTAACAGTCTGATCTGATGCTTGTCTCTTAACAATACCAGCATCTGTGATTACACTTGTATCGCTTGATTTCCAACTGATCAATGTATCGTAATTGGGATCATTATAAGGCAACGCAAGATTGGTAACGACATGATTCAGGCTTGCGTTTTGCCCTTTCAACATTGTCTCTGACAAACCACTTGTTACATTCTGTACTAATGTCTCATCGGACACTGTTGAACTGCTAAAACGGAATATAACCACATTCATGGTCAAAGCGTATGCTCCAACTGGAGCCCTGCCTTCCAACACAGAAGATCCCGTTATATTCAATAAATTATTACCAGGCTGTAGATCTGTAACCTCGAAATTAAAAGTGCTTTTCCCTGCAGGTCTTATCATTTCTTGTCGAACCAAGTTATTAGCATCCCAAAGACTACCCCAAGCTCCACTGTTAGTAAATAAGTCATGGTAAGTAGGTTCACCTTTAGCAAGTCTCCGATAGTCATTCATCTCTGCATAAAATGGACTTTGTGCTCCATATACCGAGCCTGATACTGTTAATGTTGAGTCAAGCGTTGTAAATGATGCTGTCCCTGTATCATCGATAATTGTATTATTAAATTGAACTCTAGGAGGCAATGTATCCTTGTAAACAGGAACTACTTTTTCTGTTTTGTTCCCCATGTAGTCAATCATAGTAATCGTTAAATTACTATTTCCTTGCGGAAAACTACCCGGATCATCATAACCGCTTCGTGCAGCACTAATAATAAATGTATCCGCTGGGATGTAATAAGGTTTATCATCCTTTATACCTTGTCCTCCTACTGCTGAGTAACCTTGAGGACTAATTAAAGCTGATACTTTCTGATCACCAATTAGTACGATTGGAGCTAATTCCTGTAACGGTTGCTTTGTCTTATTATTACCATAAGCTGGTGTCATCAAAGCCCATACAAGTGGATTTGTTGCAATTTCCACATACTTTTCACCATTTTTACCACCGTTAAAGTAATTCTCGATACTTATTCTCGCCTCATGTGGCTGATATGGAGCTGTCTTGATATTTATTGTACTAATATCACCAGAATCATTAATTATGATTTGCTTTGTACTCATATTTACTTGAATATCTAATTTTTTGAAAGATGCAGCATTCATACCATCATTAGCTGCAATATCAATTGAATAATGCCCATCTCTTAAAACTAACGGATAACGGAAATTAACGGGGTCAATGGTATACTTGGGTTGGCTTCCTATTACATCATTTGCAACAATAGTATAAGTTGCATCCGTCACAGAGTAAGTAGCTGTACTGACTGTAAACCCTCTTGAATTCCCAATCGAATCTTGCACATTTGTATTGAGCATCAAGGATACTGTATCAGAGGATTCCGAAGCTACATAGGCTGTTACTTTATCTTTATTCCATGTAATCGTAGGAGCCGCATTGTCAACATACGTGTAAATTCCAGTTCTAGGAGCTGCGTCAGAAGCAACATTCCAAAATTGATTATCTTGCAAAGGTATGAACTCTGCAATGTATTCTCCTGGTCCTTTAAAGTTAGAATTAAAACTAGACGGTATCGTAACAGTTGCAGTAATTGTGTATTTAGTTATATCTCCAAAAGGCTCTTGTTTCCATTCAGCAGAAGTCGGAGTATAAGTTTTTGTTCCAGTCAACGCCTTATTCTCATCACTCTTTTGAACGATAACTTGCTTGACACTTGTCATGCCTGTTCCGTAAACATCAAATTTAAAAGTAAAAGTTTGACCAAGTTTTACATTCGCACTCCAATAATTACTTGGAATGTTACCATTATAAATCGCTGCATGTTCATCGATCCATAAACCCTTGTTAGTTTTTACTACAACAAATTCAGCTTCCCCAACATTTCCAGCTCGATCCCTTGGCTCAACAATAAATACATTAAGACCACTGTTCAATTCTCGAACTGTCAACTCATAGGAGCCATCGGATCTTTTCTTGATGAGTTGTTGATAATTCACATATTTACCATTCTCATCTTTAAGATAAGTGAGCTCTGTTCCATTGATAGAAATCAATGAACTATAACCAAGTACGCCACCGCTTTCTTGATAAGGCGGATTCGCATCGTCGTTAACTTTCCAATTTAGCGTATAACTTGACGTACTAGTCGTTTCAGGATTAGTAGCCTCTTGATAATTGTCTTTCTTGATAATATCTGCTTTAGGTGCATGTGAATCTTTATACACGGGCAGGTAAACAGGGGCTTGCTTCACAGCACCAGGAATGTCTGCTGTCGCCGTAATGGCATAGTAATACTGACCATCGGGAACAACGGATCCTGAGTTCGTTCCGTCCCAAATCCATTCAGGATTATATGTCCCAGCAATACTATTCGAATATGGATCCGCCTTAACTAGCCATTCGGAATCTTTAATATGCGTTATTAGCGTTTTGTTATCGTCTACAACATCTACACTTATGTTACGTGCATTTCTCAATAATGCTAAAATTGGAACAGGGTACATAGGATAATATTTCGAGAATGCAAATGTAAAATATTTATCCTTCAGTGTACCTCTTAGTTCTGCTTCTTCGTCTGTTTCAGGTGCATAAGAATATGGATTACCGGCAAAAACTCTTCCTACTTGAGTTCCCCAAGCGGCGGCGGATTTAGACCACATTCCAGTATCAAACGGATCAATGATAGCAGGTTGATCCCAATCACCGTAGAATCCATTGTAAGGAACGTTTAATGTAGGATATTGGTTGTCTTGCGGCTCTAAATATATATATCCTTCAACAAAAGCATTGGGTTTTACATCGTTACTAACCGTTAACGTAACATCAAAGCTAGTTGTTGAATTGGCTGGAACTGTAACACTATTAGTGCTAAACGTAATACTATTATCAGACAATTTCGTGCTGCGAATATTATCCGAGTAAGTTTTATTAGGGTTTCTTAATTCGTCGGTCATTGCAGTACCACGCAAATTATAACTAACTGCCTTGCCAGTTAAATTGGTAGCCGTCAACGTAAAAGATTTCGTTTGACCAATTTCTTTCAGACTAACTACGCCTGTTCCATTGCTTTCAGTTACTACAACTGGCGTTTTTACTGCCAAGTCAGGTCTAATCATACCTGCGCCTTGTCTTCTTGGTTGATATTCGATTTTATGTGCTGAATCCTCATATGTTCTAATTGCTGGAATTGATGTGTTCGTAGCTAAATTCTTTACAGTTTGTACAAAGCTTCTTGTACCTGTTTTAAATCCTTTGTCTTTAAGAGCCTGCATCACATCCACTAGTGCTCCAGCTACATATGGTGCAGCCATGGATGTTCCGCTTTCAGCTTCATATGGATCAGCTTGGCCATTTTTTCTAGTTATCGACGAAGTTATCGACGAAACGATATTTAGTCCAGGCGCCATAATTTGTGGTTTTAATTCCAAATCACTTGTTGTTCCCCATGAAGAGAAATCCGTTGGTTGTCCTGCACCCGTTTCAGTAAACGGAGAGGCTTTTGTTCCCCCATCAACTGTCATATTGAGTGGACCCCACATACAAGTTACAGCATTCGTTATGCAATTACTTATATTACCAAGAGCTAACTGCAATTTACGTCCATCCTCAGCACTTATAAACGAGAATGGTATGGTTCCAAAGCCTTGTGGAAATGGAGGTGCTGTTACATTATCAGGTCCGCTATTATAAACAATAATGCCTATTGCACCATTCGCCTTGGCATTAGCTGTTTTTTCCGATAAATTAATGACTCCTCTTTTCACTAGTACAACTTTGCCTGCAACATTAAGACCTTTATAATCACCAGGTAACCCATATTTTTCATCTATAAATGTGCCATCACCTTTTGGCGTCATACTTAATGAAACTAGTGGATACGTTCTGGTATGATCAGGCATATCAGGCCAAGCATCTAAACCATCTCCATACACTGTACCAACGCCTGGTACGGTAAAACCATACCTTGTTTTTTGAATATTAATATTAGCCGCTGCTACCGTGAATGAATCAGGGTATACACCTGGATTCCCTATTTTGTTTAAATCCGGGGTATTATCCAGATTAATTTTCCCACTCAAATTACCTTTATCATCGTAAGCATTAGAAGCATTACCCGCGGCAACGACAACGAGATGACCTGCATCCGTAGCATTGCGAATTGCAATTCCCATTGGATCATTTGGATCTCTGCGATCAAAGGTCGAGGATGAGCCTAAGCTCATATTAATGACATCGGCTCCCATTGCTGAGGCATGGTCGATACCTTTGATAATATCTTCTTCTAACGCACCAGGATTTGAATTAGAGAATACTTTCTCTGCAATGATTTGCGCTTCTGGTGCAACCCCCAACATATGAGGACCAGAACCTGCAGCAATACCACCAACGTGTACACCATGGGAGCTAGTTCCTGGGTGATTGATAATGTCCGGAATGACATCATCCGTTTGGTCTGCCCAGTTATATCCTTCAACTACTTTTAAGGAGTATTTACCTTTTTTGTATTTTGCTAATGCCATATTGGTCGGCGCTGGAAAAGCCTCATGCTTCCAATCTACCCCAGTATCGACGATCGCAACAACCATGCCTTCGCCTTTATACTTGGACCCTGGCACTGCTATTCCATTCCATAAATTCTTAATTCCTGTTTCTTCATGCTCCACATGATCATGACTTACAGCAGGCTGATAAGTTCTTTGTAAAGTAACTGCCTTTACGCCAGGAAGTGACTTGATATAGTTAATGTCGCTAAATTTGATGTTCTCAACACTGAAGCCTTTAATGACATTTTCATAATCATGTTTAAATACGGGTACTGGTTCGCTGCCAGTACTCTTTGACTTCGACTTAGGCGTTAACCCACTTAGAATTTTACTCTTAGTGGATTGGATATCCTCATGAAGATCACTTTTTGCTTCACCAACTGAAAGTTGATTAATACCTGCCTGCTGATTGGGTGCTGCCAATTCCGAAACCGTAGCGCCATCCAATTGGACAATAGCTTTGACAATTTCATCAGGTTTATGTTGGTTTTGATCATCTGAAATTAGTGAATCTTTTGAAGCGAGTTGTGCTTTTTGATCCCTTTCTGCAGCAGCCTTTAAGCTGTTCAGACCTTGTTGTTTTATCGTGTCTAAGTTGTCTACTGTTATTCCTGTATCACCACTGGATACATTATTTACAAATATACCTGGCTTACGGGGATCTTCTTGCGTATCCATGTTTAAATTGCTAGTTGAAGATGACTGAACATTTAGACCTTGATCTGCGAACGCATAGTTCACATTCGACAACAACATGGCGCTGACGGATAAGGTAGTAATTCCCCTGGTAAGACTCTTCTTCATTTTCATGCCTGTACCCCTCTTCATTCATAATGTCTCATTTTCTAAATGGAATGCTAAACCGGTTAACTGCCTGAAATTTCAATCTCGTAAACTTAGATACCTCACTTAAGTAAATGATAGGTTACGTTTATTTTATATGTGTTGGGTTGTCTAGTAAATTGGGGGAATTGGTTGATAGATTGGCATTTGAATGCCCTAAAATGCATGATAAATTTCCCAATATGACTTAACCGAAACAATATTCTACAAGTTAAACGAAAGGGATATGATCCTAGAGACCCATAAAAAATCGCAATTACTGTAATAAATCCCGAATTAATTAACCGATGTTCTAATTCGGTACTACGAACTTCGATGGTCAAAGATAGAGAAGGAAACAGCAACTCATTTAAGAAAATAGACTTACTTAAAAGTTGGGGGAATTCAATTTTCGTCAACCAGTTTATGGGTAAAATGTGATTTTTATTGTGGAAAACTGCATGTTTATCCTGAATGTACCAATAATATTGTCAGAAATTATGTGAAGAAAGGTAACATCGACGTAAAAAAAAGTAAAAGGATAGCCCCAAACCATTCATTGGGGCTATCCTTTTACTCTATTTACTTCTATTACATGGCATCCAAGATGATGCCGGCGGTTTCCTCAATAGCTTTTTCCGTAACGTCGATCACGGTACATCCAAGCTGCTTATACAAGCCATATGCGTATTCCAGCTCTTCCGCTACTCTTTCAATAGCTGAATATTTAGCGCCAAATGGCAGCCCCACCGCTTTAAGTCGTTCCGTACGGATCTTAACGAGCTGAGCTGCGCTCATCGTCAAGCCGATCAATTTACTTTTGTCCAGCGTAAACAAGTCTTTCGGCGGCTTCACTTCAGGTACTAACGGATAATTAGCCACTTTGTACCCTTTGTGAGCAAGATAAATACTTAACGGTGTTTTCGATGTCCTCGATATACCTAGAAGTACAATATCTGCTTGTTTAAAAGCACTTGTGTCTTTTCCATCATCGCATTTAACTGCAAACTCAATGGCTTCGACCCGCTTATAATAATCTTCATCCATCTGGTGCAGTAAGCCCGCTTGTTTTTTAGGAGAATCATGAAAGTTATCAATGAATGCTTGCATGACAGGACCCATGACGTCTATACTGGTCACGTTTAAACGAATGGCTTCTTGGCGCATCATCTCTCTTAATTCTGGAAGAACAAGTGTGTAGACAACAAAACCATTTACCCTGGAGGCTTCCTCCATCATCATTTGGATTTCGTGCTCCGTTCGCATGGTCCCGAAACGTCTTACATGAACTCGACTAGCGTTAAACTGACGAATCGTCGCTTGAACAACCGTATTTGCTGTTTCGCCAATCGAGTCTGAACAAACGAATATTGTGCGGACTTTCTCTTCCACCCGTGAATTCCTCCTAATTCGCTAAAGCTACCTTACTTTCTCCAGGAACACCATGAAGAATAAATGCTTGTGCTGCGGCTATTCGTGCCAAAGGAATTCGGTAAGGTGAACAGCTCACATAATCCAAACCGGTCAAGTGGCAAAAGAAAATCGACTCTTTATCTCCGCCATGCTCCCCGCATATGCCCGTTTTTAATGAAGGCTTGACGGCGCGGCCCGTATTTACGGCAATGTCAATCAATTGTCCGACGCCTTCCGTGTCGAGCACCTGAAACGGATTATGCGGCAGAAGCTTCTGATCGACATAGTGTGTTAGAAATTTCCCTTCCGCATCGTCACGACTGTATCCGAACGTCATTTGCGTTAAGTCATTGGTGCCAAAAGAGAAGAAATCGGCATGAGCCACGATCTGGCGTGCAGTAAGAGCTGCACGTGGTACTTCGATCATGGTTCCGACCTTGTACGGACAATCTCGCAATTTGTCTATTCCCAGCACCTGCTGCGCTACGAACTCAACAAGATCTCTCATGATTTTCAGCTCATTGGCATGGCCAACGAGTGGAATCATGATTTCGGGAATCACTTGGACACCTCTGTCGATACAGCGTGAAGCTGCACGGAAGATAGCCTCTATCTGCATATCATAAATTTCAGGATATACAATCCCCAGTCTGCAGCCTCGCTGTCCTAGCATAGGATTCGTCTCGTGGAGAGCTTGCACTTTGCGGAGAAGGTGAGCAACCTCATCTTTTTCCTCGTCTGAGCTCTCTTGATCATACGTTAGTTGCGCATGTCTTTTTTGCAGCTCTTCCAGGTTAGGCAGAAACTCATGCAGTGGAGGATCGAGCAGCCGGATCGTCACTGGTAGGCCATCCATTTCCTCGAACATGCCTTCAAAATCTGACTGCTGCATAGGGAGCAGCTGGGCAAGAGCATTCAAGCGTTCCCCCTTATCTTCCGCCAAGATCATTCGTTGAACAACAGGAAGACGAGTTGGTGAGAAAAACATATGCTCTGTTCTGCATAGCCCGATCCCTTCTGCTCCTAGTTGTCTCGCGATTTTCGCATCGTGCGGATTATCCGCATTCGCGAACACCTTCAGCGAGCGAATCTCATCTGCCCACTTCAGCATAACGAGAAGTTCATCCGTCATACTGGCTTCACGTAATGGGATCGCACCGATAATGACTCGTCCCGTTGCGCCATCCAGAGTAATCCAATCGCCTTCTTCCACGATTCTACTTCCAGCCATCATCCGCTTCTCATCCAGTACGATTCGGATATCTTCGCAACCGCAAACGCAGGGTTTGCCCATCCCCCTTGCCACTACTGCGGCATGGCTTGTCATCCCGCCGCGGCTTGTGAGCACGCCTTCCGAAGCGATCACGCCATGGATATCTTCGGGTGTCGTTTCGGTTCTAGCCAGAATAACCGTCTTGCCGGCACGGCTCCACTCTGCTGCTGTATCGGCATCAAATACCAGCTGACCAACCGCTGCGCCTGGTGAAGCAGGAAGACCTTTGGCCAGCACATCTGTGATAGCCTCTTCATTAATACCTCTATGCAATAGCTGATCAAGGTGCGACACTTCGATGCGGTCGATGGCCTCTCGCTTCGTCAATACACCTTCATGGACCAAATCGACGGCTATCTTGAGCGCAGCTTGCGCGTTTCGTTTACCGTTTCGTGTTTGCAGTAGGTAAAGTTTATTATTTTCCACAGTAAATTCAATGTCCTGCATATCTTTATAGTGCTTCTCAAGCTGCTTGGATGCCCTAAACAACTGCTCATAAATGGCTGGCATTTCGTTTTGCAGTGCTGCAATCGCGAGCGGCGTTCGTATACCGGCTACCACATCTTCCCCTTGTGCATTAATCAGGTATTCACCAAAAAACGTATTTTCCCCCGTGGATGGATTTCTCGTAAAGACAACGCCTGTACCGCAATTACCGCCCATATTACCAAATACCATGCTCTGGATATTGACCGCAGTCCCTTGTTCATCTGGAATTCGATTTATTTTGCGGTAAACCTGCGCTCTTTGATTGTTCCAGGACTTGAATACGGCTTCAACGGCCATTCTCAATTGCTCGTATACATGCTGAGGGAAATCCGCGCCTGTTTTCGCCAGAATCAACTTTTTGTATTCTTGGATAAGAGCCTTCCAACCTTCGGCAGTTACATCTTGATCGTTATCCACGCCTGCCTTCTGCTTCAGACGGTGCAGCAGCTGCTCGAAATGGTACGATTCTATGCCTAGTACCACGTTTCCAAACATCTGCATGAGACGTCGGTAGCAGTCATAAGCGAACTTTTCATTTCTTGTAAGCGTCGCCAATCCTTCTACAGTTACATCATTGAGACCGAGATTCAAAATGGTGTCCATCATCCCCGGCATCGAGCTTACAGAACCTGAACGTACGGACACAAGAAGCGGATTGCTTCCATCTCCGAACGTTTGTCCCTTCTGTTTTTCTAGTTGCTGGAGAGCTGCTTCGACTTGTTCAAGCAGTTCTTCTGAGATCCGATTGCCCAGTTTAAAAAAGTTTAAGCAAGCCTCCGTTGTAATCGTGAAGCCCGGAGGTACGGGTAAACCGGCCCGTGTCATCTCAGCAAGATTGGCTCCCTTTCCACCGAGTAAAGCTTTCATTGAAGCATTTCCGTCTTGAAAGGGTACCACTTGTTTCTGGGTCATCATTTGTTTGCCCCCTTATTATTATCTATACATCTATTGCACAAACTATAAAATTTCTTATAACCGTTCGTTGGTAGCGTTGCAATCACTTCATTACAGGATTTACAGATGATAACGCCTAGTTCATTCGGACGAATGGCAGCCAATGTTACTTGGTTTGTGTTAGACATTTCGCTTCCTCCTTTAGATGTGTGCTTTCCGCATTTGACATATAAGAGACTAAATCAATGACTCGATTTGCGTAACCCCACTCATTGTCATACCAAGCTAACAACTTGATTTGGTTATCCTGCGTCATAATGCTAAGACCGTCAATAATGGCGGACTTCTCATTGCCGATATAATCCGTAGAAACAAGCGGCAACTCATTGTAGTCAACGTAGGTTCCAATTTGCCCGGCAATCGCCTGTTTAATGGCAAATTTCACTTCATCGATTGTTACTTTACGGCCGACTACCACTTGCAGATCAAGCAGTGAAACGTCCTGCGTCGGCACACGAACAGAGACGCCTTGAATATGGGATGCGAGATGAGGAATAACATCAATTAGTGCCTTGCCGACACCAGTGGACGTCGGAATAATAGAATTCGTACATGCCCTAGCACGGCGAAGATCTTTATGCGGGTTATCCATATGATTTTGATCATTCGTGTACGCATGGACCGTTGTCATCCACCCCATCTTGACTTGAAAAGCTTCATCCAGAATACGAAGAACAGGTGCGATACAGTTGGTCGTACAAGAGGCTGCGGAAAGTAAACGATGCTGCATGGGATCATACCGGTCTTCATTCACTCCCATGACAACAGTCAAATCCATGTTCGTACCCGGTGCAGTAATCAGAACCTTCTTGGCTCCCCCGAGTAAGTGTCTTTCAGCACCTTGCCGATGATTGAACTTTCCTGTTGCATCTACGACTAAATCAACACCATAAACCTCCCATGGCAGTAAATCTGGTTCTCGTTCGCAGATGACAGGTATCTGCTGCCCATTAATTTGAATTAGGTTGTCATGTAACACTTCGATATTCGCATCCCAAGTGCCATGAACTGAATCATATTTCAATAAATGGGCTAACACATGAATGGGGCTTGTTGAGTTGATCACTTTCACTTCAAAATTCTGCTGATTGTTTGTCAATGCTTTTCTTAAACACAACCTGCCAATTCTTCCTGTACCACTTATACCAACTCGCATCTCCATCCCCCTGACTCTATTTAGTATGTCATAAATGTAACACGAGGATGAATAATACACAATATATAGTTGTACCCTGTAACAAAATTGACACTTTTTAGCCTAATGGTTAAATAAATAATATATATGACGTCATATATGACAAAAAACCAGTAAGCAAGAGACAATGCTATACTGGTTTTTTGACCACATTATTGAACGCTTAAAATAAATTGGTTTTTAAGTTTCAATACAGTCATTATATAAAGTTTACTCTACTCTTCACATACAAATAAATTTGGTGAAAATGTCGATTTTATTTGGTTTATTGCTAAAGTATTTGAGTGGGATCATATATGGGTAACTAATCGGTGTGAAACACTTCTTCCATCGACGCCCACCACTCGCCATCCCGCCGCGTTTCCAGCGGTTCCTGGCATGGATCGCATAGCCCCCACCATTTCTGCGTGATCGGATCTGCTGCCATTTTCGCCATATCCTGCTCGAAGTGATCGCCGACATATTCGAAATAGCTGAATAGGTAACCGTCTTTATAATAAATCGAATAATTGCGGATATTGCATGTCGTGATCATATTTAGTACGTCCGGCCATACAGCGGCATGCAGCTTTTTGTATTCTTCCAGCTTTTCTGGCCTTACTTTGATCATACTTCCATAGCGCTGCACAATGCTCACCTCACGACAATTAAACTTGAATGCTATAGAAACGTGCCGCCGTTCCGCCTAGAATAGCTGATCTTTCTTGTTCCGAATAATCGGCGATTGCTTTATTGGTTTGCTCCCATACCTTCTCATAATTGCCCGCTAGGTTAGCCACTGGCCAATCGCTGCCGTACATCATCCGCTCAGCGCCAAAGTGCGCCAAAGCGTAATTAATATAAGGTTTCAAATCACCTGCGCTCCATGTGTCAGCATCAGCCGCTGTATTCAATCCAGAGACTTTCGCATAAACATTGGGGTACTGGGCGGCAGCAGCAAATTCAACCGCCCACGCTCCCATTTGCTTTTCCTTGATAGGCGGCTTGGCGAAATGATCAATCACGATCTTTAAATCAGGTACTTTTTCAGCCAAATACGGGATATGATTCAGATGATTCGGGAACACGCCTACAACATCGAATGTCATCCCATACGAAGCTAGAACCTTTAGTCCTTCAATCACCGAGTCACGAATCACCCAGTCTGGATCCTTCTCCTCGTGAATCAGATGACGAACCCCTTTGAAGTAAGGATTCTTCGCGTATTCACGAAGCTTGATATCTGCTACTTGAGGAATGTTGAGGGGCACCCATCCAACGACGGCACCCACCCATTCCTTTTCTGCAGCGACGTTCAGCATATAGGCTGTATCTTCATAAGAGTTCATGGCTTGCACAATAACCGTTTTATTGATGCCTGCCAGCTTTATTAAAGGTTCTAATTCATCTGCTTCAAAATTGCGGCAAATCGGCCCATAGGCCAGATCCATCCAGGGGTAAGCAACCTTTTCCAGATTCCAAACATGTTGATGAGCATCTATTTTCACCATGCTAGCCTCCTATATGGATGTCGAAAGCCTATCTAATCCGGTATTCTTGGAAATACTTGGGGAGGATCGTCGTCGAAGCACCTGGCATTTGAGGCAGTACATAGTGCCCATTAACGACTGTAGCCGGCTCTTCAAAAATATGACGGATCCATGGGATATACTCAAGCATGATAGCGCCTGGCGTAGATGCGACAAGGTGCAGGTGAATTTGGCCCATATCACCTACATGCGGACAGATCGGCACATCATAGGAAGCCGCTAAGCCTGCTACTTGCAGCCATTCTGTTATACCCCCGACACGCGTTACGTCAACTTGGCAATATTCAATTGCGCCTTGGTGAATATAATCTCTAAACGCATATTTGTTATAGACATGCTCCCCTAAAGCAATCGGGACGTTTAGCTCGTCCGCAAGCTTTTTGTGACCCATAATGTCATCTGGGTTAAGTGGCTCTTCCAACCAGAACAGATCGAATTCTTCCAACTTTTTGCCCCACGTCATCGCGGTATTAATATTCCACTGTTGGTTTACGTCAATCATGAAGATTACATCGTCACCGATCGCCTTACGTACTGCCTTACAACGAGCATAATCCTCGCGCGAATCCGGTTTGCCGACTTTGATTTTAACCCCCGTAAAGCCTGACTCTACAATTTCAGCACAATCTTTAACCAAACGCTCTTGCGACCAGTTCAACCAGCCGCCATTCGTATTATAAGCTTTAATCGGTTGCGATTTAGCACCGCCAAGGAACTGCCATAGCGGCTTATTGCAAGATTTCGCCATGATGTCCCAAATCGCAATATCTACAGCTGCAAGGGCCATGTGCGTAACGCCGGATCTGCCGATCCAGTGCATTTTGCCAAAACGCATATCATTCCATAGCTCTCTTACCATAAACGGATCTTTGCCAATCAGAAGCGGCGCATAGTATTTATCGATCGTATCAACGATCATATCGTCACCCTGGGCACAAGTACCTGTGTAACCGTATCCAACAAAGCCCTCGTCCGTAAAGATACGAACACCAGCTAATCCCCAGTGAGTTGCGATATTGATAGCATCTGTAATCGGCGGTGTAATTGGCACGTGCAAAACAAAACTTTCTACTTTTGTAATTTTCATTAGAAACATCTCCCTATTTTTATGAATTCACCATGTATTAATAACCAAGTGAAGCTCCGCCATCGACAGGAAGAGCAACACCGGTAACGAAACCGGATTGTGTGCTTGCTAGAAACAACGCAGCTTGAGCAATTTCATCTGGGGTTGCTGGACGGCCAATTGGATGCATATCATTCAAAAGTTGAACGGTTGCGGTCGGATCATCCTGATCTTGAATCCATTGCTGCAGCAGGGGAGTCGAGACGCCTGCCGGGCATATACAATTCACTCTGACGCCATCCGGCGCATAGTCCAGGGCTAATGCCTTGGTCATGGCGACGACTCCGCCTTTTGTTGCAGCATATACGGGATTCATCTTTTGCCCCACCAAACCGTTGAGGGAAGCCATGTTGACGATCGAACCGCGATTTTTCTTTAAATGAGGAAGTGAATGCTTAACCATTAGGTACACACTCTTCAAATTAATATTGAAAAGTCGATCCCACTCCTCCTCCTCCACTTCTTCCAGAAACTTGGGTAAAATAACAGCGGCATTATTGACGAGAATATCTAGTTGCCCAAATCGATTTACGGTTTCTTGGATAAGTGATTGGACATCCGCATTACTTGAAACGTCTGTTTTCACAGCCACGACTCCATATCCAGAAGATGCTAACTCCTCTGCTAGCCGCGATGCTCCCTGTTCATTCCAATCGGCTATGATGACTGCTGCGCCTTGGGCCGCGAACAGGCGGACAATCGCTTCGCCGATACCTGAGCCGCCTCCCGTTACAATGGCTACCTTACCTTGTAGGTTCATTATCGCTGCCTCCACTCTTCATTATCATTTATCATGTATGATTTTATCGAAAAAAAATTTAGAGAAAGAAATTTCTAGTTCGAATATGCGAATGTTTTAAATGCTGTAATAAAGCTTTTTCTGCAGCCTCCAAATTACCAAGCGCCAACTCTTTTACGACGAGATTATGTTCATGCCATTCATCTTCAATCACTTGCTGATCTATCTCTTTATGGATGAATGATAAGTATCTCTGAATTTTTTCTATATATAAATGGATTAGTTGGTTTAAGGACTGGTTATCACAGTGTTCCAGAATTAAGCCATGCAAGCTTTCGTTCATTTCGGCAATGAACCGGATTTGTTCTTCGCTTTCCGTCGGTTTCCTGTTAGACCAGCTTTGCATGGCCCGCTCCAGTTCCGCAATGGAATCACGCGGTATTCGAGGGGCGGCTTTCTTAATAGCCAAGCCTTCCAGTTCCATCCGAATTTCAAACATCTCATCCAGCTCTTGCAGCGACATCTCGGCCACATACATCCCTTTAAAAGGGACCGTATTTACCAAGCCTTCTGCTGTTAATCTAGTGAGCGCTTCTCGAATAGGAATGTTACTGACTTCCAGGTCGCGGGCTAGTTGATCAATATTGATTTTTCCACCAGAAGCAATTTCATGGTTAAGGATTCGTTCCTTTATCAACGTATAGATTTCATCGGTTAATACATAGCGGCTTAGGCTCTTTTTCATATCAATCGCCTCAATATCTGAATGTAATTTATGTTATCTAGTTTTCTATCTGTTTATATTCCAAATCATACACGATTTATGATATAAAATAAATAGATTTTTTTAATAACATTGCCGCTCGCTTCCCTATTCGGAAAGCGAGCGGCGAAAGAAAGCAAATGTAGCCGCTAAACGAATTCTTTACTGGTAATAAATCTCGAATTCCCATACCGACGGATCCGTACCGTTACTGTCGTTCTGGACAGAAGTAACGTATAACCGAACTTTCGATGCAGTCACGCTGCTAAACGTGTCTGTTTTGGGCGCAGTCCCCATAATGCCTCCTGTGTAAGCGTCCACCCAACTCGATCCGTTCCAATATTGAACCTTATAGGCTGTAATCCGGTTGAAGGCCTGTTTGGTGACAACTTTGTTGAAAGTTGTGCTCGCTCCAAAATCGATCTCGAGCCACTGACCTGCGCCGCCCCCTGCTTGGGAGTTCCACCTTGTTGCCGCATTCTCGTCATTAGCTTTTGATGCGCTATAAGTGCTGCTGTATTGCGATGATGCGCTGGCGGTCTTGCCTGCCGCAAGGTTCTCATTCGACTTGACTCCTTCGACGTTAACTTCTGCAGCGGATCCGTAGCCACCGGTGCCTTCTACGACTTCAAACTTGATATACCTAGCGGGCACGGCATTGAATGATGCCGTTTTTTCCGTATTGTCGTTTGTCCAAGTTCCTTGGCTAACGATCTTCGTGAAGATTTGTCCATCCGTGCTCGTATAAATATTGTACTTAGTTACATTACCATTGCCGTTCTGGACATCTTGTCTCGGCAAATATCTCAATTTGTTGACTTCAAAAAATCCTCCCAGATTTACGATTAAAGATTGTTGGAGACGATCTGGCGTCGAAAATTGCGTATGCCAAAACGATCCGGTATTATCGTCGATTGCTTTTACTGCCGCATAACCGGAATGTTCGCTTGTTGAAATCGCGCTCATCTGGGAATGCGGAATGGTGATGGCTGTCGTCAAACTGGATTCGCTTCTATACATCGACCTGATTTCGTCCGCGCTTAGCGAGGTGTTGTAAATTCGGACATTGTCGATTTTACCGTTATAAAACCTTGTAGCTCCACTGGAGGTCATGCCTGCGCCGATTGTCCAATTCTTGTCTACCGATACGACGCCGGCCGTGGTATCTGGTGTGGAGGCAACCTGGATTCCATTCCGATACAGAATCCAATTCGCACCGTCATATACGCCTGCCAAGTGTACCCATATATTCGTTCCGATGTCTCCCGAAGGAATGGTATATTCGGCATAATGACTCGACCCGTTCCACGAGCCAATCTGATATTTATTACCTGAATTAATGCGCAGGAAAATCTCGGAAGACGAGGGACCTTTCCCAATAATATCGTCATTCCCCGAACTCACAGCAGCTGTATTTACCCATGCCGACAGCGTCAATTTATCGTTGCCTTTCATGGTAACAGGATCACCTAGACTAATATAATTGCTGGTGCCGTTAAAGCTATACGCATTGCCTTGAATACCGGTCGTTGACGAAGCTCCCGTTATGGTCCCGTTATTATCGTAGCCGGACGAGTCGTTGGCATTCCCATCCAATTTATAATGACCTGCCAACGCTTTCGGGTAAGCAGTTACTTTGATCACATAATCCCCGACCGTATCGACTAAGCCCCAATCCGGTACGGTTACGTTTAGATTACCGCCAGATTGCGTAAAGGTCAGGTTAGCTCCCGTGTTTAGATTTCTAACGGAAGTCACTTTATACCCCGCATCCGACACGGTGAGCATGCTCCCGGATGGTTTGGCCAATACATGCAAGTAGTGCGTATTGGTTTGAGGTTCAAGAGTAGTCACGCCATACGCACCAGCGTTCCAGTCGCCTGCAGGAAAACCGCCTTTACCGTGATTGCCAGCGATAACGGATCCGTTCATTCCGATTAATGATTCCGCCGCCCAAGCAAGATAATCATGCAGAAAATCATTATAGCTGCTTATGTTTGTTGGAAAATCGCCGTTAATGAGCGGACCTTCGGAAACCGAAGCGGCTGCGCCGGAACCAATTACATCAACAAATCTTTTAAGCTGAAAGACATTATTAACGGTTGGGGTACCTCCGCTGTACCACCAGTAGCCACCAGGTATTAACGTAAATTCGTTTCGAACTTCAGTCGAAGTGGTTCCCGCTACTTTGAAATCATTTGACGCGTGGTAGTAGGTTTCTTGAGAAATAACATCTGCCGGAATATTCGGAGCTGCGTTGTTCGTGAAAGTTACGAGATTAGGATCCAAATCATAAACGAAGTCTATAACATCCCGTTCCGAGAAATAATTGCTGCTAAATGTTGATGCGTTATATTGAGTTGATACGGAATCATAAGGGTACCCATTCGCCCAAGGATATTCATCTGAAGGATACCACGTCGGATTACTATACGCATCGAACCAGAATCCGTCTACGCCATAATTGTCATATAACTCTTTGATGTTATCGTACGTAAACGCGCCGAAACCATAATTGTTTTTGATATTATAGCCAGACTCCAATTGAGCTGTTGTCAGACTGGGATTCAGATTATGGACATAATCTTTATATCCTTGGACGTCCATATTCGTATAGGGTGGGGATGTATACTTTGCATTGAGCAAGCTGGTCGTTATATAAATGACGACTTTTATACCTGCGGCATGCGCTGCAGTGACAAGTTCATCGACATAATCCCTTGTTGTCGTCGGCGTTCCCGGTATGCTTGAGTTCCACGGCCTGATATAACCGAGATTACTGTGGAAGGTTGCCAGCGTAATATATTTTGCATGAATTTTAATGGCCTCGTCTACCCATTTATCGGCATCCCAATTGGCAGCAGCAGCTTCGAATGCAGCAACGGTCGGATATTGGTAATTGCCATCAGCGGACCAACCCTTACCGGTATTTAACCCCCAATGCAAGAACAAACCGACTTTGCCGGGCGTAAACCATTGATTCAGCCTGGCCTCGCTTGTGCTTCGGTAAGAAGTTAATGCGGTCGCGGATGATTTCGGCGGAACGACGATCAAGAGGGTAAACAATAATGCGGCGCTCAAGAGCAAGGAAATGGTTTTCTGAAGCTTCTTCGTCATCTTCATCTTTCCTCTCAATTTAGAATAATTGAAGTTGTTTAACCGGCGAATTCGCCTGAACTAGTGAATTATCGCATTCGCCCAATCCGCATGATCAGCTGCAATACCATCTCCAGCATCCGTTACGATTAGCTTGAGCTGACTGACGCCGACTAAGTCTACATTCACTTTCTGTGTCGGTGAATTATGTTGCATCACTCCGCTGTCAAAAACCTTAGTCTGGCCAGCGAAAACTTGAAAAATGATCGAAGTACGAGAGTCGTTAATATCGTCATCGACTCCTACATCGGCGGTAAACTTGTAATATGAATCTCCGATATCGTAGATGATAGTGGAGCTCGCATGTGTCCCGATCCCTTTAGAATAGGTTTTTCCGTTTATTTTCATAGGAGCGCCCGTGACACTCTTGTCTTTTTGTACGGTCCCCCACCCTGAAGTAGCGGACTGCCAGGTTAGATCGCTGAGATTACTGCCTTTACCTAAAACTATTGCATTCGCCCAATCCGCATGATCAGATTGAATGCCATTTCCAGCATCCGTTACGACTAGCTTGAGCTGACTGACGCCAGATAGGTCTACATTCACTTTCTGTGTCGGCGAATTATGTTGCATCACTCCGCTGTCAAAAACCTTAGTTCCGTCTGTGAAAACTTGGAAAATGACGGAAGCAGTAGGGTCGCTAGTATCGTCATCGACTCCAACATCGGAGGTGAATTTGGTATAAAGGCCTGCGACATCGTAGATGATGGTAGAGCTCGCATGTGTCCCAATTCCTTTAGAATAGGATGTTCCGTTTATATTCATAGGAGCGGTTGTGACACTCTTGTCTTTTTGCACGGTCCCCCACCCTGTAGTAGCGGACTGCCAGGTCAACTCGCTGAGATAACTGCCATTACCTAAAAGAGCCGCATTCGCCCAATCCGCATGATCGGCTGCAATGCCATCTCCGGCGTCCGTTACGACTAGCTTGAGCTGACTGACTCCGGCTAAGTCTACATTCACTTTCTGAGTCGGCGAATTATGTTGCATGACTCCACTGTCAAAAACCTTAACTCCGTCAGCAAAAACTTGGAAATTAATCGAAGTACGAGAGTCGTTAATATCGTCATCGACGCCAACATCGGAGGTGAATTTGGAATAAAGGCCCGCGATATTGTAGATAATGGTGGAGCTCGCATGCGTCCCGATTCCTTTAGAATAGGATGTTCCGTTTATTTTCATAGGAGCGGTTGTGACACTCTTGTCTTTTTGTACGCTCCCCCACCCTGTAGTAGCGGATTGCCAGGTCAAATCACTGAGATATGTTTTGCCTTTGCCAAATACCGTTAAATTAAACGAAGAGGTAGCGATTCCACCACCCGGCATTGTCACTTGTGCAGTAATTGTTACAGTACCATTCGACAAAGCCGTTACAAGTCCCGCACTGTTGACCGATGCAATAGCAGGATTACTACTTGTAAATACTTTGGCGGCTCCGGTGAGATCGACATTACTTTCAATTTTGACTGTATTCGTCGTACCAGCCTTCATACTGGATTGCATCCAGGCGTTTATCGGCATCGTGTACTTGATCGTTCTTTTGAACGTGTCCGGTATCGTTCCTGTTTTAACAAGGACGATATTCTCGCCAATCACTGTATTAAAACTAAGAAGTCTTCCAGCGGGCAACGTTTCTGCTTTCACGCCATTTCGGTACACATCAACACTTTGCGTGGCTCCCCATGGATTGTTAACTTTTGCCACTTGACCAAGCTTAGAATATAATTCTACAAACTCAATAATTTGGTTCCTTAAGGAAGATGTTACAGTAAATCCTTTTTTTGCTGCTAATTGAAATGCTGCATCCGTATCTTTGGGCCAAGCCCCGAATACATAAATGACGGGTTGGTCTGAACCGGCACCTGGAGCCAATGATTGTAGCAACGCACTCTGCATGCCTTCTGCGAATACACCGTCTTCCTGCGACGACACGCCATTCGGTTGAGAGTCTGTCGGGAGCCGGTTGGGAATAGAGTCTAGATTAGCTTTCCAGAAGGCTAAATGAGAAGTCAGCCCTAATTTAACCATGTCACTTCTGCCCAATCTTGCGCTATCCGTCATAAACCTAGACCACGAGTTTCCATTTGGACCGAATTCAGATACGGAAGTCCCGTTCAAATAGCTCGAATATCCAGTTTGCGTCTCATAGGTATTCATGTTCAAATCCCAAGCATTCGTATTTATTCCTGAAGCTTTGGATTCTAAATTGACCTGATCAAAAGCCAATAGCTCGATTTGATATTCGTCCCAGGAAGACGGATGATTCTGATACAAATAAAGATACGGTGTATGCCCTAAAGCATAAGTTGGCTTTCCGTCCGCGCGTGGTCTCGGAAGAAGCGCATTAGAGTCACTACTGAGCGGATTGGGAGCCAAATTATCCACAATCTCCTGCCATAAAGGAATCAAATTAGCGTCTATGCCAAGAAGTGTTGCCGCTTTAATAGCAGTAGGCATAATACCTCTTATATAATTGAGATCATTTAATATTTCGTCTCCGCCCCAAATCGTTTCTGCAAAGCCTGTTTTATAAATATGGTACTTATTATCCGTTCCTTTGATTAGATTTGGAAAGTTTCGATAAAATTCGGCTGCACCCTTAATCATCGGATAAGCCCGATTTTGCAGCCAGGTAGTATCTTGCGTGTAAAGATATCTGTCCCAATACATATTCGCTAAATCAGCTGCGTTATAAACAAGGTGCGTATGCCATCCAGACTTATTTTGCGAATTAGAAGCAACTGACCATCTAGACTCGAAACCATTTCTATTGCTTTTAAAATTTAAAACATCTGTCGTATAAGGCAATCCATTCAACAAACTGTTTTTAAGATTTGTGGCAATGCTGTTAGGTAAAATTTCAGGACCCGAAAAAGCTACCGTCTCAGGCACGTATAACCCTTGACTCCCCCATTGTTGTTGGGCTGCAGTTTGGTATTTGGAAATATTCGCTGTTTCCATATTTAAAAATGGATCTAGGAGCTCGGGATGATTGCCAGTTTCCAACCCGTACAAGGAGCGACTCGTATTAAAGAACCAATATTGAGATCCCCAAAGTTCCGATCCGTTGATCGTGTTGAATAACATGGAGTTCCATTTGGAAGGCATGTTGCCTCCCATACTCGATCCCATAAGGTAGTAAAAATTAACCCAATGCAATCCGTAGTCATTTTTATATCCCGTACCGTTCACGCCGGGAAAATAGACAAAGGATTTAGACCAAAAATCATGCCAATTATTTGTGTGCGAAGTTAAGATATTGGCATAACCCGTGGTCTTTGCGAAATCTACGTTGGCAATAACATTTGATTTTACATTTACGGTATTATCCATGCTAGCAGCACTTCCAACGAAAATCGTAAAATTTCCGCTGCCCGCAGGAACCGACAGCCTTAGCGTAGTAGCATTGACAGAGCTCGTTGTCCCTGTTCGTCCGATTACGTCAACGGCAACGGCGGAAGAACAATACATATCATTCGCCGTAATACCTGTATCTGCGGCTTCGCTCATAACTTGTTTGAGAATAATTTTACCGTTCTCCTGGGTTAAGGTAGATATGGCCGTATTACTTCCTTTTGTATCTGTGAGTGAAGAAAATATGGTACTCAAATCGATATTAATAGCGGTCGGCACCAACCGGTTATCCGTGACATTAATAGCAAAAACGTCGTTATCCTTCCATGAAAGTATATTGGCTTGAATCCCATTTGCATCGATAGTTTCAATCGCATCATAATAATTCAAATGCTGCATCGTGGATCCTGGAAGAAATACATCGCTGCCAAAATTGATCTTTATATTTCCCGAAGCACCAAACATATCAGTGTGAGAATTGCTTGCTCCGTTCGTCCTGAATACATCCGCTCGATTGATCTGCATCTTTAAATTTTGTGAATCCGGCATCCAGACCATGCTGCCCATTACCCCATTGCCCAGCGGCAATCCCAAATCACCGTTTGTAATAGGGGAAGTGAACAATAGATCTGCTTGTGATACGAGGCTCTTATAATCAACCGTCAGCATTTGGGAATCGCCTGCTCCGCCCGCAGCTTTTACTTCAGCAGGAGCAGCTAGAAACGAGATTGAAGCAACTAACAGTATCACAGCATTACATATACTTAGCGCTTTAAATATCATTCCTTTCATCAACCATTCATCCTCCTTTAAATTTTTTCAAAATCCGTATATTATGCTTCTCTGAGGTGAAATTGTAAATTAATAAAATTCCAAACCTCTATTACCACCACCTTTCCGGCAATCTGAACACAGATATTATAAAGCGCTTACAAAATATTTACGATGCACAAAATCCACTTTTCAACTGGACGAAATTGATAGTTTTTTATCTATGTAAAGTAGAAAAACTAAGAAAAACTGAAATTTCAATGAAGGTGAATACCCTCATTTTACTCTTCCAGTTTCCTGTGCTTTATTTTCTTATTCACCACTTTTGAGTTTCAGACTTTCGTAATCCGAATAACCACACTATCAAAATCACCCTTCAATTCCAGCTTAATCCCAATCTGCATCAATGCTTTACCACTGACATGTTGCGAATCACCATTGATCGCATACAGCGAATGTTCTTCCAATCCCGCAAGACGGACACGAGGCAACAAATTGCCAAATGAATTGCTATGTAGAAAGGCGAATACAACGGCCTCATCTTTACCAGCATTCACATACATACTCGCTGACACACTATTTTCTCTCGGTGAAAGTAGTCTGTACTGATCACCGTGCTGCACAATCGAGCGAATATCTTTATATAGTCGAGTGAGCTCGCTAGCTTCTGTTCTTTCCGCTTCGGACCAGTTCAACAGATTGTCGCCAATCCCTAAGTTGCCCATCATGGCGCAATGAAACCTGAAC
The DNA here is from genome assembly GCF_059692215.1 of Paenibacillus sp. J22P51. NCBI lineage: Bacteria > Bacillati > Bacillota > Bacilli > Caryophanales > Paenibacillaceae > Paenibacillus > Paenibacillus sp. J22P51. Next base: position 55,291 of record NZ_JCAUAZ010000001.1, read on the forward strand.
TTTAAAGACAGCTTTCTTTGATTCACCCAATTGACTTCATCTGTCACCCATGATTCCATCGTTTTGGCGCAATAAGCAAATGAAAACCCTTCTTGTATTCGCAATCGGTCAAAAGCATCCGTATTATCGCTAGTCCATACTTGGTCAAAGTGCTGCAACACGCCAAGGTCAACTCTTCCGCCGCCTCCAGAGCACGATTGAAAGATGACATCGGGATAACGGTCTTTCAATTTTTTCACAATTTCATATACGCCTAGTGCATGTTTCACCCATATTTCCCTTTGTTCGGATACGGAAGCAGATGGAAAACCAGGCTCGCTAAAATTTCGATTCATATCCCATTTAATAAATTTAATTTTGTAGGTGCCCAAAAGCTGGTCCATAAAGTTATAGATGTATTGACTCACATCTTCCCTCGCCAAATTTAAAATCAACTGGTTGCGAATTTCAGTTCGTTGTCGCGTCGGAAAATGATATACCCAATCAGGATGGGCTCGATATAAATCGCTATCCGGATTGACCATTTCTGGTTCCACCCACAGTCCGAAATCCATCCCCAACGCATTTACCTTAGAAATCAAGCCTTCCAAGCCTTGCGGGAATTTCTCTGGGTTAACATGCCAATCGCCTAAACCTGCTTTATCACTGTTTCGTGCTCCAAACCATCCATCGTCCATAACGAACAGCTCAACACCAATGGAAGCAGCTATTTCTGCAAGGTCCACTTGTTGCTCCTCCAACACATCAAAAGAGGTCGCTTCCCACGAATTATAAAGTACTTTTCTAAGCTTCTCTCTGCTCGAAACAGGCAGCAAACATTGCAACTGCAGACGATGAAGATTGCGACTCGCTTCTCCAAATCCGCTATTCGAATAACCGATAAAGAAACCAGGCGTTATGAAACTGGATTGCGGTTTCAAGTCCCAACAGAAATCAAAATCATTCACGCCCGCACTTACTTTAACCAGTCCAAAATGGTCCTTTTCAAGTGTGATTTTCCAATTTCCGCTAAACGCAAGCGCACCGAAATACACTTCGCCGGTCGATTCAGTCGCGAGGCCATTCGGATCCAGCGCAAAGAAAGGATTCGCATAATGACTCGTCGTACCTCTTCTGCTTTCCAGTACGATTTTGGTCGTTGGAAGCATGATCTGACTAAATTGGGTTTCACCAACCCACTTGCCTGTCAAATAACTGAGGCGATATTCGTTATGTTTGGGTACGTAAGTAGAACCGGATAATGCCGTTTCTAATGCTATGCTTAGCTCGCCGCCATTTACGATTTCCGCTTTTCGTTCAATGATGTCGAAGTTTTCATATAGCTTGTATATTAGATGAACCCATAACGGATAGTGCTGATCTTTTAGCGTGATCGTCAACGTATCGGTTGTCTTACTCCAGGTTTCAAATGCAAGATCAACATCCCGCACATGATCGGAAAATGTTGCTTTTAGGCAAGGCTCCGTATATTTGGCTTTGGACCACCCCATATATTCCTCAGCGCTTAATTCGCTTCCCAACGTATATGGATATTCCGACTCAATGGTCGCATTTGGATAATCGGAAAGGTAGGGAAGTTTGGCACCAAAATAGGTATGATTGATTGTCCCTGTTTCACAAAGCCCGATCGCATAAGCCATCGAATTAGTTTCAATTACCCAGATCAATCTCTTCTCATCAAAATGTATCATCGTCATCCTCCACGTAAAGTGATCATCCAGCTTCTTTTAACCCTTTACCGCGCCTGACATCATGCCTGATATAATGTAACGTTGACCGATTACATACGCGATAATGATCGGCAATGTCGTCAATACGATCGATGCGCATACCAAATTCCAACTGGAAATGTAAGTACCATAGAAGTTATACACGGCCAGTGTCATCGGATTATATGCTGTCTTATTGAGCACGTAAAGGGGAATAACAAAATCGTTCCAAGCGTTCATAAAATTAATCAACAGCGCTGTAATCGATACCGGTATCAGAAGCGGGAACAAAATCTGGAAAAACAGCTGCCACGGACCACATCCGTCGATAACCGCAGACTCGTCCAAGTCTCTCGGCACCGAAGAGATAAACCCATAGTAAAGAAACACAGTGAAAGGAATCATGAGCGCGGAATAGAGTAAGATAATGCCTTGAAAGGTATTCATGACATGCAGGAGTTGCATGACCTTAATCGTAGGGATCATATTCAATGGTGCGATCAATCCGATAATGAAATAGTAATACAGTGCACGATTCCCCTTCGTTCTTCTGCGAGACAAAATGTACGCCCCCATAGCGGAAGCGAGATTCGTCAGCAGGACTGAACCCATCGAGATGATCATGCTGTTCCTGAAAGCACGTATCATATGTCCTTTTTCTATGACCGTCCAATAATTTTTAAATTGAAATTCAAGCGGCAGACGTAAATTCATTAGATCTGCTTCCGCTGACGTTTTGAATGAATTCACAATCACTAAAAATAACGGAACTAAAAAGATCAACGTAATGATCCATACCCAAACTTCCTTTAGGACAACTTTCACGCCTCTCATGCTTCCACCTCAGACTTTCTAGCTAAAATGGAGAGTGCGGAAAGCGCGACAATCGTAGTTAACAGGAATACTAGCACACCATATGCGGTGGCGAGTCCGTACCTGCCAGCGGAGAACTCCCTGAATACGGCGGTGTTCAGCACTTCCGTAGCGTTGCCAGGCCCCCCTTTTGTCAACACGAAAATCAAATCAAATACTTTAAATCCATTAATTAGGTTCAGGACTAAATTGATCGTTAAAGCCGGAAAAATCAAGGGTAGCGTTACGTTCCAAAATCTGTTCCACGCATTAGCGCCATCCATGGAAGCGGCCTCGTAGTAGGACTTATCGATCGTTTGCAAGCCGGCCAAATAAATAATCATGTTGAAGCCGACAAATTTCCATGTTTCTACGGAAATAACCGAGGCCAAAGCAAACCGGATATCTACTAGCCATCCTTGCGTCCAAGATTCCAAGCCAATTGTGGTAAGAACTGAATTGATAATGCCATGATTCGCATCGAAGACAGATGAAAAAATAAGTCCAATGATAAGCGGAGAAATCGTCACCGGCAAGTAAAACAGCGTGCGGAGCACATTCTTCGACTTCAGCCCTTCATGCAACAGAAGCGCGAGCAATAACCCCAGCACATTTTTTAGCAGCGTGGTGAACAAGGCAAATCCCGCGGTATTTTCAAGGTATTTAACGAATACTCTTCCTTCCGTGATCATCTGTTTGAAATTATCCAAGCCTACGAAATTCACATCATCGTTGAACGTATTCCAATCCGTTAAAGCATAATAGAAGCTGAACAAACTAGGTATAAAAAACAACAGCGTATAAATACCTACTGGAACAATTAAAAAGTACATGGGATAAATTTTCTTCATATTCATCGTATTCTCACTCCTCTTGCCTCCGCATAGCTTATGTTGTTGGTTTTCAAGGTGAAAAAAAGGAGGAATGCCCTGATAAGACATCGCCTTATGTCCGACAATTCCCCCCGTATTTAACTACGTCATTACTTAGCCACTTTAAAGGATTTATCGCGGCTTTCATCCAGCTTTTGAAGCACTTGCTTCGGCGCCGATGCCCCTGCAATCATATCCTGAATTGACTTACCTACCAGTCCGCCATCCCAGAACTTTAGGGAAACCTCGTAAGCTTGGCTAATGTTTTTACCTGCAATTTCATTGATGCTTTTCAGAGCTGCGGTTGGCGGCGCCACATCAATACCGTTAAAAGAAGGCTCTCCCAAATCTTTTCTCTCCGTATAGAAGGCTTTCAAGTTGTCTGGTTTGGAAAGGAACGCAAAGTATTGTTTTACAGCGTCAATATTTTTGCTTTCTTTGTTAACAACGCGGACGATACCTCCTGAAGAAGTTGCGAACCCTTGATTATCCCCTAGTGGTATAGGGAACATTTTCCATTTATCTGCACCCGAATTAGGAAACTTTGCAAGTACTTCTTGTTGATAGGTCGTATAAGCAAGAAACATCGCGGATTTACCAGTTCCTATTGCTTCATAGCCATGGTCCCAATCGTTAGATAGAACATTTTTTCCGAAATAACCTTTTTTGTTCATGTCATTTAATTGCGTCATCGCCGTTTCCAATACGGCTTGATCAGCAAATTTGGCTTCGTTTTTGTTTAATTTATCGGTAAGGCCAGGCCCAGCTGCCGTTAACGTAGACACACCAGACAGCCAAAGCGGCAAATGCCATTCATCTTTTCCGTTTTCGTAGATTGGCGTGATGCCGTTCGCTAACAATTTATCGCATAACGCTGCGAATTCTGCGTAAGTTTTCGGAGGTGTTAAACTATATTTGGCAAACAAGTCCGTGTTATACAGTACGCCCCACCCGTCGACAGACCATGTGTTGAAACCGTACAGCTTGCCATTGATGGACGCTCCGCTCTTAGCCCAACCTTTCAAATTCGCTGCCCAAGGCTCATTGGATAAATCCAAGAAATTTTTATCCGGTTGGAAATTGTCCATTCCGATACCTGAAGGCATATAGATGACATCTGGTGCTTCATGCGTGGATATTTTCGTTTTCACTATGTTCATATACTGATCGTCCGGATTTACTTGAAAATCGATTTTAATACCCGATTCTTTCGTGAAAGCTTCAGCCAATTTACGATCGATGTCCTTCACCCAGTTTTGCGAAGAGCCTACTGTAAGTGTCACATCTTTTTTCGCAGCTGGTGTGCTTGCTGGAGTGCTTGCTGGTGCCTTCTCACTTGCCGCCGGAGTCGCTACTTCTGTTTTAGTACTGCAACCTGTTACAATGACAGTTAATGCAGTAGCGATCGTGAAAACGGTTAGTAATTTGCGTTTCATTGCAATTCCCCCTAGTAATATTATGAGACCCTCGAGTGTCTAAAATTAGTATAAAACGCTTTCATTTTAATTGCGATGCACAAAATCCACCTTTCAACTGGACAAAATTCACTTCCATATTTTGATTGAGTTCTATCCCTTACATGTTATAATGAGAACCAAAATAGAACCTCAGGAGATGGCCGGTTCCATGCCAAAATTAGCGATCAAGACGATCCAATCTAAATTGTTTGTCACTTTTTCGATTCTTATTGTCAGCATTGTGATGTTACTTGCCACGCCGTTCTATTATTACATAGCTCATATTCTGAAAGAAAGAGCATCTGAATCCGCTTACCAGTCCGCTTCCTACATTTCGACTCAATTAGATTCTCAGATAGAAAATATGGATAACACAGCTGTTAAAGTCATTTCTTCGGGAAAAGTAAGGGATCTGTTTTTTCAAAATATAGATTTCATTGATACTACGATATCGCTGGGGATTCAGCGACAAATCAATGAGATCATTTATTCCATTATGGGGCCTCTTCAACTGGATTGGCAGATTAACCTATTTGATACCAACGGTCGTTTTGTCGGAATCGGCAACAATTCTTTCACCACCTCTTTCGGAAACAAGCCGGAAACGTTAGATTGGGTCAAAGAATCACTGGATCGAGACGGCAGAAAATTCGTAACCGCCCCGCATCCCGATGATTGGAGCACAAAGGGTAAAGAAGTAATCTCCTTAGCTAGGATGTTTCCTTGGGAGATCGGTTCCAAGCAGCGAGGTATTGTGGAAGTTCAGTTGAACTACGAAACCGTAAAAAGGCTAATTGCCAAACTCATGGCTGGACCATCCGAATCCACCTTTTCTAAGAAGTCCGTTTATATTTATAACGATCAGGGAAGCGTCATTTACCCCGTTGATTCACTATCAGAAGAAAATACGAAGCTATATTGGGATACGCTACAATTGAAAAAGAGCGAATCTGATGTGCTTACATTTAAAAACTCAGTTCGTAATGAAAGTGAAATCCTAGCTTATTTTCGATCCGGATACTCGAAATGGACAGTTGTCACTGTGCAATCTGAAAGCATATTGCTCCATCCCGTGAAGGTATTTCGAAATACGATTTTCTTAGCCGTATTGGGATTACTGCTTATCACGTTAATTGTTTCATATTTTGCCGCCCGCGGACTTACATCACCGATCAAGCAGATGCATAAATCGATCCGTGCGCTCCGAATTGATACGCTCGAGCCCGCATCCCAGATAGAATCCAGTGTCGCTGTGAATGAGCTGGAGAGCTTGAATAACGCATTCAAGAAGATGTGTGCTCGCCTGCAAAGCTCGATCGAGGAAACCTTCATCTCCCGTTCGCAAGAAATGCGAGCTCGCATGTTAGCCCTTCAATCTCAAATGAATCCGCATTTCCTATACAATACCATTACGATTATCAGCATTATGGCAGAGGAAAAGGACCATCAAGACATCGTACAAATGTGCCGTCACTTATCACGCATGTTACGCTACATTTTATCGGACAAAGACATGCATGTCAGCCTGGCAGACGAAGTGGATTACGCGAAAAGCTATATGACTTTGATGCAAAACCGTTATGAGAACATGCTCCAATTTGAAGTTCAAATTGATCCAACAATAATGATTGAAAGCGTTCCCAAGTTAGTGGTGCAACCGATTGTAGAGAATTGTATCAAATACGCCATTCACGTGGATCCCCCTTGGAAAATCCAGTTAATTGGAGAATTGGATGGAGATCGATGGCGCATACGAATTCTAGATAATGGCAGCGGATTTACTTCAGAAGCTCTAGAAGCTCTGCAAGCATCCAAAGATTCTGAACGAACGGACAGAATGGGTCTCAAAAATATAGCCGAGCGACTTCGCTTATTGTATGGCAGTCAGGCTGAATTTACGGCGTTCAACCTTGCTGAAGGCGGAGCTTGCGTTACAATTGGAGGACCTCTGACCTTAAATAACATGAAACTAGTACACAAGGACGGTGTATCAGCATGACAGAGTTCAACAGATCGTCTACATTCCGAGTTGTTGTGGCCGAAGACGAGCCAAGGATTTTAAAAAATATCGTCTCAAAAATTCAAGACAATTCTACTCGCTTCCAAGTTGTCGCATCCACTTACAATGGTTTGGACGCATTAGAAGCAATTCGTGAGCTTCAACCTGATGTTCTCTTTACCGATATTCGAATGCCCAAAATGGATGGCATGCAGCTCATTGAGCAGGTAACCAAGCAATTTCCTACGATCGCGATTGTCATTGTCAGTGGATACAATGATTTTGAGTATGCAAAAGGAGCTATGCAATTCGGAGTTAAAGATTATTTGTTAAAGCCGATTGATGCAGATGATGTCCAAGAAGCACTGCTACGGATTAGCAGCATGTTGGATGCTAGGCTCGAGCTTACCGAGAGGGAACAACTTCGGGAAGCACTCCTTAACCCGCTCTCTCGAGCCGACATCGCCTACTCTCTTCACAATCAACTTTTTCAATTGGTATACATTCACCCAGGTCACCTTCCTGGAAGCCAGTTTTCGCCAGAAGCCGTCAAACATTTCGAGCAATTATGGGGTCGAATTGAACATAGCGGTGTTCTCACAGAGCAATTAAAAGAATTCGATTCCTGGTGGATGATAGAGCCTAAGCAAGTATTCGGAAAGTACATTGTCCTGCGGACACAAGTGAATTCGGAATATCACATACAGGAACTGGCGGAAAATTTACTAAGTGCCATCCACATGCAAATTGCCCCTTTTCCGGTTACCATAAGTTTGTGCGCTAGCCCAATACCTGTTGATCAGTTATGGGATCAGAGCCAACAGTTAATCTGCGAAGTAGATAAGCAGCTCGTTATTGGACATTCTACGGTTCTCTCAGCCTTCAAGGAAACCCAAGGATTACCGCCACGCATCGATGCAATCACCCAACAAAGGCTGTCGCAGCTTATTCAAACCACTAATAAATCACAAGTCTATAAGGAAATCAGTGAGCTATTCCAACTATGGGAAGATGAACAACGTCCCCAGCGTTGGGTAGAAAGAACCCTTCAGCATTTATTTCAACTGTTTCATCAACATGCCATTCTCGTATCCGATGATGAGCTTTCTCATTTGGAATACGATATCTTGAGTAAAATTCCGCTCAGCTCTAATCTAACATCCATTCTGGAAGGTATTTGGTTAATCTTGGATGCAGCTCTTTTCGTGAATGCTGAAAAAGAAAGCGAAGGCGGGCTTGAACTTACAAACCGAATAGAAGCTTATTTAAAAGCAAACTATTCCTCATCTATCACCTTGGAGGAGATTGCAGACAAGTTTCATTTTAACGCTACTTATCTCATCAAAGTTTATAAAAAATACAAGAACACCACGCCCTTGAAATATCTCATCTCCCTTCGCATCGAAGAAGCGAAAAGACTGATTGCCTCGTCGCCGGAGCTGAGTTTTAAGGAAATTGGTGCTATTGTAGGCTACGCTGACCCCAATTATTTTAGCCGTATATTTAAAAACTCAACTGGCATTAATTTGTCTGAGTATAAACAAGGATAAACACATGAGGAGGGCAGGGGTTCCAAAATACGCAAATCAAACCATGGACTTATAGTCCATGGTTTGATGGAATTACTTTAGTTAATTCTTTTATTGGTGTGGAAACCCAAAGCCGGAAGCAATATCATCTCCTGAAGATGCAGATATTCCACCGAGTATATCGTTTTCTTTTCTACTAGCGATATTTTGTAATTGTGAACGTACTTCTAGGGCTGCAAAAGATGGATTTGTGCTCCAAATCTTTGCCGCAAGACCGGAAATATGAGGAGTTGCCATAGATGTGCCACTTAGTGTATTATATCCCCCATCATTCCAGGTGGATTCAACATTTCGACCAGGTGCGCTTACTTCGACATCTCCCTCTTGAATGATATAATCCCCTGCTGTTAAATAGTATCCTCTGGAAGAGAAATCGGCTATTCGTAAGCTGCTACTTTCAATTACATTTTCAAGTGCGGCTACGGCTACTACATTCGATAATCCCCCAGGATAACTAATGGTACCAGGATTAGGTCCTTCGTTTCCTGCTGCCGCTATCACAAGAACGCCTTTATTTACGGCATTATTAATCGCAGATGCAATCAAGCTATCCTTTGTACTTGAACCCAATGACATTGAGATAATTAACTTTTTATTCGTAGAAACAGATTGTTTTACAGCCTCATCAATAGCTCTGGCGATATCATCCGAATACCCTGACCCTCTATCATTTAGAACCTTATATGCCCAAAGATCGGTACTCGGAGCAACTCCCCATATTCCTGCAGCGGAAACTCCACCATCGGCCAAAATAGTCCCCGAGACATGGGTTCCATGTCCATTCCCATCTGAGCAACTACCTTCAACAATAGGTTTTTTCATATTGCTGAAGTCCCTACAACTTTTTACCCTTCTCGTTAAATCAGGGTGATCTTTATATACACCAGTATCCAATACAGCAACTGTAATGCCGTTTCCTCCAGAAGTATTTGTAATCAACGCATTATTATAAATCTTTTCGATTCCCCAAGGAGTCGAGTCGCTTGGACCCTTTACTGTTACTTTCCCTTGAGTCCTATTGGTTTCCATCGTATGCACGATTCCAACCTCTGAAACAATAATACCCTCATCCTTGCGTTTTCGTATTTCTTCTAATTTTTGCTGGGAAACCTCCGTTGTAAACCCTTGTTCTTGAAAGTCATGACGGACACCATACTTTGACTTTAATCCTTCCTTCACAATTTGTTTATTCGTATTTATAAGAACTCGAATCTGTTGTTCTCCACTGCTTGCTGTAACACTAGAAACAAATAGTGACATATGAACAACTAATAATAGTGAAAATATTCCCCACTTTTTAATCTTCAAAAAAACCCTCCTCAATGCAAAAAGTTGTTTTTACGACTCGTACTATCTTATGCGTTCTAATTTTCTTTGATTCCGTTTATTACATACTTACGAACGACAATGCACCGAGAGGGGCACATTGTGCGACCAATAAGCACTCATCAAATGTTGGCTATTTTTTGTTTCCCCTCATCAAAATTGTAACTTCATTCGCAGCATCATTTAATCCTTGTTGTGGAAAAGTATCCCCTACTATGATTTATTGCACAAAGCCCCCTGCCTATAAAAATAGACAGAGGGCTCTAAATAAATCGACCTTACATTATCATGTAAAAGATATAACCTTATTCTCGCCAGGTTGTAAGCGAACACTGCGGCATTCTAGCCGGACATTCAACTCCTTAGCCTCTGATACCTTACTAGAGTGTTCCGCTAGCACTTTAACCTCTGCTTCAAACGGTGTGGAATTAGACAAGCGAACGAGGAAGGGGAAATCGGAAACCTTAACCGCCTCCACATGATCGATGGCGATAACAAGGCCAGTATCCAATTGAACATACACGCCAGGAATCTCTGAAAAGGTAAGCATGTTCGCTACTTCAGACCATGTGATACCGCAGAAGACCCCTCCGATGTTAGAATGTCCTTCCCAATCACTCATGTTCACCCGTTCGCACATCATGCCAGCTGGCAATTGAACCGGAGTTTCGTCCCAGGACAAGATCGGGCGATCTTCTCTTGACAAATACTGCGGGAGATTATGGGCTGTCTCTCGAATCATTTCAAGATAGAAGGCATTGCCGCTATAACGAAATAGCTTGAACAAGCTATCCCCCGACAACGTACATATACCTGGAGCACTATGTTTGTTCTGCACGTTAGCGATAACTGAACCCGCTGTTTGAATGGCGAGTCGCCCGAATTCTGCTCCCGTTGGCCAATGGTAATCGTAAGACACGTTCCACGTCGCACACTGGTGTGCCATCTCGCAAGCCTTCTCGACCCAGTGCCTTTTGCCAGTCGTTTCGTATAGGATAACGAAGCTTTCGAGCATCGCATAAGCAGATTCACTGTCCGGACATTGCAGAATTTCCGATGGAGCGCCTGTCGTCAAACCGAACTGGACGTCGCGCTCATAATAGTGCAAAGCTACCGCTTCCGCTACCTCAGTATATATAGGTCGGTCTAGAAACGCACCACACAAAGCCAGTCCTGCTGGCACGATTGCCCCTGCTGTCGAACCGCCAACGTAGAGCTCACCCGTCTCGATGTCAGCGTATTGACCCAATTGTCCGTTAGCTTTCCAAAGACGAACGAAAGCATCCGCTAACTTCGAAAGTGGTTCCTTCCAAGCTTCAACCACAGCTTCGAACCCGCCATCTCTCTTGAGCAGCATACACTGCTTGAGCAGAAAATAAAGTGCATCCCCATTCTTTCGGATAGCGAACATATTGTTTGGCCATGGTTCCCAAATCCCATCGCTTACAATGTTTCCATCTATTCCGCTTGAATAGAGGAAGCCCGTAGGTGCTTGTCCCTTGGTCAACAAACGATTCGTGCTTCGAATTGCTCGATTTCTTGACTTTTCGTTGCCTTCGGCTAGTAAAGCATAAGTAGCCATTGTTCCGCCGACCCAACCGATTTGGTTGTCCATTAAACCGCCGCTGAAGCTCGGAAAATACTCCCCTTCTTCATTCCATCGTTGGTTATAAGCTTCCTCCTGAATCTTCCAGCCGGCTGAGAACGGGATACTATTTACTAACTCTGGATCACCCGTCAACTGTTTGCGTATGGTTACGAAGGAATCGAACAACGTTTGAACGGATGGGCAGGGGAAAAAGCAAATTTTAAACCGGATATCAATTGTCTCACCCTTCTTGAAATCGGCAGCCCGATCAGGTGAAAGCGCACCTTTCCTATTACAAATACTGTAGACATTACCTTCCCGTTTCCCCGGAAAGGTTAGCATGATAACAGCCCGACTTCTCTCTGCATTCTCTTTGATATGCAGTCCCGTTTGGCCAGCAGCCGTTTCTTGTGTCGTCAAAATCCAACATCCCGTTTGCGACTTTGGAGAATGGAAGCCTATGGCGGGCGTAGACAAATCTCCGGATAGCAAATCAATCGAAGAGGCCTCCCCCAAGCGGTTTGATAATCGCGGAACGTCAGTAATCGTAACAGGTCCCTCAACTTTCATTTCTTCATTATTTGAGAGGAAAGGTGGGTACGTAAGTGACTTCGCTTCGAATCGGTTGCCATTGTAGACTGCACCCGGCAGAAGTAAATAATGACTTTCCGACCATTCCTCCATCGTGAATTCTAAGGAGAAACCTTGCTCCGAAACTTCCCCTTCCGCCAGCTCTAAGGTTAGTGTAACGTCCAAGGTCGGGTTCTGCGCCGGAACCGGCTCTGCCTTGATCTTACAGCTCCACAGCCCCCCTTCCGTACGGATCGTTTGAAGAGGGCTGTCAAGATCAAACAAGGATTCCGAGTGTACTTCATTGTTATTGTACTGCTTTACTTTCGCTTGCACGGAGCAGCGATGTTCCCTTAGAAACTGACCAATATGCACAATTAAGCTCCTCCCGCGTATTATTCCATAGATCCTGAACCGATATATACAAATTCAAATAGCAGTTTCATTTTGTTTGGGACGTTTTCGAGATACTACTTTCTCCAACACAGCATCACTTCTGCAGGTACTCAAACAAACTAATCGGATATTCGCTTCAAGCTCTTGCGTAGAAATTGAGCATTCATCTGCATCTAATTGCTGAACGTCCCCTTCTGTAACCTGAAATATACAAGTGCGGCATGTTCCGTTACGACAGACATAAGGAATAGATACACCCTGCCGAATTGCCGCCTCAAGAATGAGTTCATTAGGTTTTACAGAAAAGGATTCTGCACTGTGTGTCAAGGTGATCGAATAATCAGCCATGCTTCTTCCCCTCAATCTCGACAATTTTGGCTTTAATTCGACTAGCAAAAGGTTCATAATTATGCTCTTTTTTCTTCTTGGTGATCCAATTATTCCAACGATCAATAGTCTCTTCCTTCATATCTTCCAAAGCATCCATATCCCCGCCAAGACGATGTAATACCCATTTATGTCCATAAGCTAAATGAATGCTCTCGTCTGCCCAATCGTAATCAAAATCCTGAGAACTTGCTGTATCGCCAACCTTTTCAAACTTTTCCTTTAAACCTGACTTCCAAACTCCGCCTCCTGTTTCAAAACGATGTAAGAGCGCAAGTACCGCTAATTCCCCTTGATCGGAAACGGAGATATAATGATCTGCTACAACCGGATAATCGATCCCAACTTCGAAGCCCCACGCCTTCATTCTTTCTTCGCCCATCATGCAGTGCCGACTCTCATCAAACGCCCATCGCGAACAATTCAAGTAAAATTCCCATGGCATATCGTTCCATTTCCACATGACGAGTGCAGGAATTTCTGCAGCCCAGATTTCGTTGACATGATTAATTCCTTGAAATATTTGAAGTTCAATAAATCTGTTCGGATCAACTTCCGGTAAATGATAAATGGCTGGCGTAAACTTAGGATCACGTCTGGGAACGAGTGGTGGTGTGTATTCACTCCTATTGACTATCTCTGCAGGTAAATCTCTTGGTCCTTTTGCCTCTGCTAATAATCCACCAATATCTGATAAGTAGGTTTGCAAAGCATTTTCCCATTTCACATATTCATCTTGGACTTTACTCTCTGGCAGCCCTGCGAAAAGAAGTTCAGCTTCCTCAATTTGCTCTTGAATTTGACTAGCAAATCCCTTCATAAAAGCGACGGTCGGCGCGTCATCAAGCGGATCTGCATCCTGCAAATAATTTTCATATGCGGTAATCAATGCTTTTTTAGTAACAAAATATACGCCGCTTAAAAGCTCAGCATCATTATTACATTTGATTAGCGAAGCTAGATATTGAGAAAGCTTGGGGTTGTGATCTTTATCGACATCCCTACGTGGATATCTCATCTCTAGAACGCGAGTTCTTAGTGCATCTGCCCGTAATGAATCCTGCCAAATGTGATGCGGTAGCTTCTTTTTGACTTCCCAATTTGAAACATTGACATGGAAACCTCCTAAGGTTCTCATTAATTCCCGTTCCACAAAATATAATTTTTTTAAAATATCGGACGCTTCTTCAACGGTTCTTTTCCCAGGTTGGCCCATTACAAGAACTTGTTCATTCATAAGTTATTACCCCTTTCAATTATGTTTGCTACTTATGAGACTATTGTCACATAAGATTGCATTAGGTTATATAGATAAAACACTCACCTTTTTGACCTTTTGTAGCGTATAATTAAAGCATTCCAAAGTGAGGAGTTCAATGAAATGAAACCGTTTATTTACTTCTCCATTCCAGATATCACAACTACCTTGCAAATAAATGCTTTTCATATCGAGGTCGTTGAGCCTGGTTGGTCATATCAAAGTCATTTCCATCATTCGTTCGAGCTACTCTATTGTTGGGACGGTACAATTACACAATGGCTGGATGGACAACCGATTTTTTTTAACACGGGGGATTGGCTTTTGATTCCTCCTGGCATTAAACATAAGTCCAAAAACCATTCAACCTCGTCATTTACCTATGTATCTTTTATATTTGATATTGACGATCCCGATTTCCGCCGTGAACTTAAACAACTCTCGAACTCATTGGTTACGTATGAGGATGCACTGCAAACACAGCTTCCTGTTTATTTACAACAACTAGATCTAATCATTCAGAGTCAAATGGCTTCCGAAGATGCAAATACAACCCTTCTACAGCTTGCTATTCATGATCGGCTTGCTTTACAGGCATATATTCTGCTCATGCTAAAAGACGTTATATTGGTTTTGAAGAATCACCAAACAAAAAACAAAGAAACAAAAGACGTAAATGCTTACCAAATGGATTTGGCTAATCGCATGGAGCAGCTGCTTCAAGATTCACTTAATACGCCTAACTTATCCGTGCAAGATATTTATAACAAAATAGGCATGAGCCGCAGTCAAGCATCCAAACAATTCGCCAAAATATTTGGCATGTCACCACGACAATATATCACTTCCCAGCGACTGCTTCAGGCCAAAGAAAAGCTGATTCAAACCGATCAACCCATTGAATCCATCGCGGAAGAGCTTGGTTTTGCATCATTAAGCCATTTCAGCAGACAATTTAAAAAATTAACAGGTGTCTCACCGTTAAATTACCGGCCAAAACATCAAGTCCGTTAGAAATCCATTTCTTACAAGAAATCGAAAAAAAATAGATAGGGCGATTTATAGATCGCCCTATCATTACATTCGAAATAATGCCTATTTAATCCAGATGAAATACTTCCTCCATCTCCGCCCACCACTCACCCTCGCCTCTTGTACTTAAAGGTTCTTGGCATGGTTTGCATACCTCCCACCATGATTGATTCTTCGGATGGTTTGACATTTTAATCATGTCCTTCTCGAAGTCATTTCCCACATATTCCATGTAGGAAAAGAGCAAACAATCTTTAAGATATATCGAATAGTTTTCAATATTGCTTTCCTTGATGATCTCCAAGATCTCAGGCCATACAGCCGCATGAAGCCGCTTATACTCGGTTATTTTTTCAGGTTTCACTTGGATTACCCACCCAAATCGCCTTCTTTGCATTTTATCCCTTCTCTCATCGTAAATTTCGCCATAAAATATGACTATTTACCTCGGGATTGCTTCCAAGCGTCGATTTGCTTTTGTTCTTCAGCAATAATTTTGTCACTGCCTGCCTTTTTTAACTTGTCAAGGAATTCCGGCAACATTTTGTCCGGATCGACGGAACCGGTTTCGAGCAATGGAATGTATTGTGCGGTAACCGTACTTGATTGAGCGATTTCAGTTTTCACCGGCGTTGGATCGAAATTGAAGCCTAGCAACGGAGACGCGGTCGCAGTCTGGTTGATTTTCACAGTTTCATCCCAAATTCCCGGTTTTTGACCCGTACGATAAAACCCGTTGAATTGATTGCCGAATTCCCAATCTGTAACTGGATCATATCCGCTGTCTTTGATCGCTTCAACAGTCGAATCGTCCACTTTCTTATAATGTTTACCTTCGATACCATGAGAAAGTAGGTTATATAATTGTTTGTCTTTAAATAAGAGATCTAGCAGCATGACTGCTCTTTCCGGATTTTTCGATGATTTGCTAACACCGGTCATGGTAGCAATAATTGAGCTTGTCAGTAAGTATGACTTGGACGTTGTCACTTGATAAACAGGTTTTCCTCCGTTCAATCCTTGAGCTTCCACATCGCCGCCTGGTTTAATGTTGCCTAAAGGTGACACTGCGAATTTACCGGCTTTTGCATCCGCAGATGAATCCGCCAATGTTGCCGCATCTTTGCGGATATAGCCTTTTTGGAACCAATCTTTCATTGTTTTCAAAAAGTTTTTATACTCATCCGTCTCAAACTGATTGATAACTTTCAATGAAGTATCGTTTAATTTAATCGTTCCGGGAACATTGCGTCCTGCCACTTCGTCGAGTCCGGAAGCAACGATCTGCGATCCAAAACTAAACATACCGCTTTTGTCCATTTGGAATGGAATCATTGTTGGATTGTTTTGTTTTACCTGCGCCAAAAACGGAGTCAGAGAATCCAGGTTTTGGAAGACCTCTGGTTTGAAGCCGTACTTGTCAGCTAAATCTTTTTGAACGGCAAATCCATTGGTCATTGCCCATATTTGGTAGTTAGGAACAGCATATATTTTCCCATTCACTTTTAGAGCATCCCAGCCTATTTTCGGAATCGTTTGCATAATCGTCGGCGCATACTTTGGAAGTAAATCGTCCAGCGGGATAAACGCTCCTTTATTTACGTTCTGATAGTAATTGTTTGCCCAGTTGGCGGTAAAAGCAAGGTCGTAATTTTCACCACTAGCATTAATTACCTGCATTTTTTGATCAAAGTTGCCCCAGTCAATCGCCTTTAAGTGTATCGTGACATTCAGCTTGTCTTTTAAAATCTTGTTCATTTCTGTTTCTACAGAAGCAACATCCGCTTGCGGGGTTCCATCGAAATACCAAGTCAACTCAACAGGATTAAGCTTTGGCGCTTCGGAACTTACAGGAACCACTGTCGTTGCCGTGGTGGGCGCAGGAGTAGGGCTTCCTACTTCATTGGTCTTGCTGGCACATCCCGTTATCAGGACGGAGAGGGCGAATACAGCAGTTAAAAGTGAATAACCAGTTTTTTTGACATTTCTCATGTTCTTTTAAACCTCCCTAAGAATTTTTTTATATATATTGCAACGGAGTTACCCGTTAAAACCATGGATAATTGCTTAGCCTTTTACAGCGCCAACCGTTAATCCTTTGATGAAATATTTTTGGAAGAACGGGAACACGAACAAAACCGGTCCAGCCGCAAGTATAGCGATCGCCATCCGCGCCGTTTCATTCGGCATTTGGCTAATATCAATCCTTATGTTGTTCGACTGCATAGAAGTTGACAAAAACTGAATATTGTTAATAATTCGATACAACATATATTGCAGAGGAATAAGCTTCTGATTGTCGATATACAGCATCGCCAGCCACCAGTCGTTCCAATAAATAAAGGCGATGAATAATGCAACTGTAGCCATGGCCGGCTTGGTTATCGGCAGTATAATTTTATAAAAAATTTTCCATTCCCCTGCCCCGTCGATTTTCGCCGATTCGATCAGCGCCAGTGGGATATCAGATAGAAATCCTTTCATTAACAGTACGTGCCAAGGAATAATGGCATAAGGTAAAATTAAGGCAAGCAGTGTATCGTCGATATGCAAATACTTTTTCACCAAAATATACCAAGGGACCAAGCCTCCATTAAACAAGAGCGTGAAAAATACGATGAATGATAACGCGTTCGAACCGCGAAAATCTTTGCGTGACATAGTGTATGCGAGTTTTGCTGTTAACAGCAGACTAAATGCTGTCCCTATCACCGTAACCGTGATCGAAACTGCATAACCGTTGATCAGCGTGCCTGGACTTTGCAGTAGGAAATTGTACGCGAACGTAGTGAACGATTTCGGAATGAGTCTATATCCTTCTGTCGCAATATCCGATTCTTTCGAAAATGATATCGCAATCACGTATAGAAATGGAATGATGCAAAAGATGGAAAACACAATAAACCAAGCATGAATAAGCCATTTCGACGGAGTCATTTTTCTCAGCGCATTCATAGTACCCCTCCCCCCCTTCTACTATTAGAAGATTGCGTTCTCTTTATTAAACTTGCGGACGATAAAGTTCACAATAATGACAAGTACAAAACCGACAACCGATTGATATAGCCCCGCAGCCGTTGCCATTCCGATGTCCCCAGATACTCGCAACGCACGATATACATACGTATCAATGACATCCGCCGTTTGGTACAACGCTCCGGAATCTGCGGTCAGGAAGTAAAACATCCCGAAATCCGAATAAAAAATTCGGCCAATTTGTAAGATCGTAATCAGTATGATAAGCGGCGTCAGCATCGGGATTGAAATGTTGCGAATTTGCTGCCACTTCGAGGCGCCATCGATCGAGGCTGCTTCAAAATAACTTTTGTCGATCCCCATAAGCCCTGTATAGAAGATGAGCGTCGAATAACCGACATTTTTCCATAAATAAGATAAGCTTAATATGATCGGCCAATATTTAGGTTCAAAATACCAATTGATACCAGTCCAACCAAACTGTTGAAGCAGGTGATTGATCACACCAAGCTCCGGATTCAATAAGGCGTACGTGACGTAACTGACAACGACCCAAGATAAAAAGTAAGGAAAAAACAAGGTCGTTTGATATACTTTTACGGCTCTACGGTTGAGTTCAAAAAGCATAAGCGCAAACCCAATCGACACCGTATTCGTTATGACAATAAAACTAAAATTCAACAAAATCGTATTTCGTGTTACCTGCCAAGCTGCATCCGAATTGAAAAAGAATTTAAAGTTTTTCAAACCGATCCAGTCGCTGCCCCATATGCCTTTGGCAAAGTTGAAATCCTTAAACGCCAATACCAAACCGAACATTGGCAAATAATAAAATACGATGACAAACAGTAAACCTGGAACCGCCAAACTGACCAGTCCTTTGTTACGCAAAAATTGTTTCCAAAAATTACTTTCTTTTTTCTTACGAACACGCAAAGCCTTTTTAGGGCTTGCGACGTGTTGTTCAGCTGAGTAAACCATACCGAATCTCTCCTATGCCTAGTCTCTTTTTATTCATTCACTGCCTACAAACAAATCTTACTTACTTCAACCCAAAAACAATAGTGTAAATACGGGCCTTTAGTTTATTTTTCACTGTAAAAAAAGGCGTGTACTGTACTTTTCAATCAAGTACAGTGCGCGCCCGGACAAAAAAAACAGATAAAACGTGAAAAAATAAGGTTCCATAGTTACAGTTTATTTTGAATCTGCTTTATATTCTGATTTAACATATATTCTTTCGGAGTTGTCCCGAACCTCTTCTTAAACAACTTATAAAAATAACTTTCATTTTCCATTCCTATCTTCAACAAAACCTCTTTGATGCTGAGTCCAGAGTTTTCCAGCCACTCAATCGCCTTATTCAGCCGTACCTCGTTAATATAATCAGCCACTGACATGTTCGTCCTACTGCTGAACAGTTTGCTAACCAACTTTGGCGAAAGGTTCAGCTTATCAGTGACATACTGCAAGCATAATTCCGTATTCGAATAATCCGCCTCGATTAAATCCTTTATTGTGTCAACAACGATTAACTGTTTCTCGTTTTCCATACTTTCCGTTTTAGAAATAATGTCCTTAAATAATTGCGCTATGCACTCCTGTAACTCGAACAACGTTTCAAGTAAAAACAAGCGTTCGGTCAACAAATTGAAATTAACTCGGATCGGCTCCACCTTCGCTCGGCTGATCTCGTCTACGGTCGTTTTCAACGTATTGACCAAGTTCATCACGGAAAGCATTGCGTTATTGTAGTTCAGCGCTGCAATTTCATTGAAAATTTTCTCCAGCATTTCTTCTGCAACTGAGAGACTTCCACTTTTCAAAGCATCAATCAACTTCTTTTCTAGCATTGCGGAATACCCCAATTGGGGGTTATCCGTATGCGTTTGAATCATGCGGCTAGTTATAATACACGACTTACCATAAATCAAACGATATAAGGAGTTGTTTATTGCGGCATAATGCTTTTCGGTCATTTGTGTATGATTCGACGCAGGCTCACTAATACATACTGAAATGGAAATATGATAATACTTCATTATATAATTCTGGGCTTGCTTCCATAGCTCAATCAACTCAGCGACAGTTTCCGGCGCGTCACCCACATTCATCACAAACGCAATATAGTCATTTTTCATTTCCACGGCTTCGCAGCTATATACCTGACTGATACATTCCGAAGCAATGTTCATGATCCCGAACAAACAAAGCGCTTGATCCCATGAGCTGATCTTCTGTTTAAACTGGCTATATTCGTCAATTTTCACGATACAAACGACGAACGAACGATCCACCTCTAAACGAATAAGCAAGTCTCGTTGCGCTTGTTCAAACTCTTGGGTTAATACAGATTGGCTATCAATGAGCAATTTTCTTAAAAAATACGCTTTCATCACTTCTTGCTCGGAGTATCTGCGTTGTTTATACTGGTGTATCTGCTCGATCGACTGTTGGAAAGCTTCATTTAGGTAAGAGAATTCATCTTTACCCTGACGAAGTTTCGGTTCATTATCGGCCGATACGATTTGACGTACCAATCGATCGATTGGCGTATACAGTCTACGCGATATGATGATAGAAACGAAGAAGCCAATTAACAAAAAAACCACAGTAATCAACCAAAAGGTTTGTTTTATCGTATTGATTTTCTGGAATACCTCGTCATAGAGTTGCGCTTTAACTAGCGTCCAGTTCATTTTATCAACATAAGTATAAGTAATGAGATATTTTCGCCCGTTCAAATGACTGATAAAATAATTGGTCTGATCTTGTAACGTATTCTTCTGTGTTTCTTGTTGGCGCTGAAACGTAGTTTTTAACGAAGAGAGGAATGGTGACTCTGACGAGTTGTCACCGACAATTTCGCCATCTGCATCCAAGATCATAATTTTGTCTTGCTTTTGCTCATCCACTAAGTTGATATTCTTAATATTATTTAACAGCCACTCCGTGCTTGCATTAACGATCAAAGCTCCTTTGGGCTGGTTTTGTTCGTCTCTAAAATCATACATCAAATACGTGACGACATTCTCGAATCTCTTCTTATCTCCACCAACGTTATATTCTATTTTCCTGGAGATAGGCTTCAGTGTCGGCAGCTCCTTGCCTGAATGAAGCAGCGCATCCAAGTTGATGTCTTTAAACGTAAAGTCGCCTTGCGTGGAATAGTAAACTTTTGAATAAGCATTGTAGAAATAAATGGAATGAATAAACGGATTCGTATTGACAATAGATGCCCTGATCGTATTGATTTCTTTTAACGTTTCCCCAAAATCTAGATCATTGCTGTACATGATCGTTTGAATATCCGAATTGTAATACAGTGAAAAAACGGAATTGAGAATCATATCGTTCATATAATCGATGTTGAATTTGACTTGAGATAGAATTTTCTTGTTCGCTTGGTATTCATTATTCAATATCGCTTGTCCTGCGTTCCAATAGGCAATCAAGGCAAATGAAGTTAACGGAAGCAACATGGCGAGTGTAATCCATTGATACATGCTGCCTAAGAACTTACGTTGCTTCTGATTCCGAATGATGTTCATGCTTGTCACCTCGACTGATAGATATTGTGAGAAATCTAAAAATTATCAGCTGAAAGTAAATTTTTGGTAGTACCATCACACCAAATTTACCATAGGTTATTGTTCAATTCAATAATTTCTATGCGAAGCTAAATTTACAATGCAACATTAAAGTAAAAGCACCGCTTCGGGCACTAAACATGCTAAAGCGGTGCTTATTTATGGTTGCTTATATGGCGCTTACCTCAGAAGTTCGTTTTATTCAATGTTTTACAAGATGAACTTTAATTGAACAGGAAAATTGGCTTTAAGCTCAACCTGTGTTCTTTGATCCACCACAATAAACTCAATCGTCTGATCTGTCTTCGTTGCACATAGATTTACTTGCACTTCTTCACGGCTTAGATCCCATTCCAGTGTAACTTCTATACTGCCATGTGCCAGCATCGGTCCAGCCGCACCCTGCATCCAGCTCTGAGGCAAGGCATGGAGAACACGGATTTTCCCTGGCGTGGAGAGCATCAGCATTTCTTGTACCACAGCACACCACCCCATATTGGCGTCAATTTGAAAAGGGGCCATTGGTAATTCAAACGTCAGACCCATATCTCGCCAATCATTACACAGCGTAAATAGATTACTCAATAAATTGGCTCTGCTTAGCTTGTCAAAACACTGGATTGCTTCCTCGCCTTTCCCCATACGCGCATAAGCATTTGCTATATACATAAACGACCAAGCACATTGCTCTCTCAGCGTTCCATCATTTGAACGGTTTTCAACCGCTTTAACGAAAGGATTATACTGCGCTGGAGAACTATCCATATCGATTTCAGAACCTGGAAATAACGGATAGATGTGCGCCAAATGGCGATGCTGATCATTATCGTCAAAATCAGGATGCATCCACTCACGAATCGCTCCATCTTCATTCGTTTGATAAGCCGGAATTCGTGCCAACATATCGCTCCACTTCGCAAATTCACCCTCATACATTCCTACTATTGGTGCTAAAGTAACTAAACTCGTTAGTACTTCCTTAGCTACTGCATAATCCATAGTCGCATTCATCGTTGTTTCCATGACACCGCCAGATTCATAACCGTCCAGATTCGACTCTTTCATGTAATTACGCGGCGTGTTTTCCGGTGATACGGACGGACTAATGACAATGAATCCATCCTTGCCAATCGTGAAATAATCCTCATAGAACAAGGCTGTCTCATAGAGAAACGGCAAGGCCCGCTCACGAAGAAATCCTTCGTCTAGCGTATGCTGATAATACTTCACATAGAATTGAGCAATCCAACCTGCACCTGAAATCCAATGGATAATGTGAGGATAAATAATTTTCAACAAACCGGACTCAGGTGTAGTCGGTGCCGGAACAAAAATCCCTCCGCATCCAAATAATTGCTTAGCATTGGTCCGAAAATCCTCCAACTTACCATCCATATAATCAAATACAGGATGCAGCAGCTCTGGCATGTTACCGCTTAGTGCTTGCCAATAGATCATTTGTAGATTTAAATTGACCATATGGAACGCCCATAGAGCGTTATATTCGCCGCACCACAGTCCGTACAAATGGCATGGCTGTCCGCCTTCACGGGTGCTGGAAATCAGCAGATAACGACCAAATGACCACATTTTCTCCATCAACGCCAATGATTGCTTGCCCTTATAAGCATCCATCAGATATTCTTCATTACATCGATCTCTGTCCCCAGCATTTAGATCAAACTTCATTGCATGAAATAAGCGAGAATGTTCACGAACGTGACGCTCCAATAGAGTTGAATAATCAGCAGCAATGCCATTAAGTTCATTTCTCAACTCTTGCCAACGCTGCTTTCTTTCACCCTCCGCGAATAATTGAATGAAGATCAACACCCGATTTGCATGTTTAATTTGTAAGGAACCCTTCTTATCAGACATGCTTCCTCCATCCAACACAACTCTAGCAACGGCTCCAAAATCTGTTCCGTTATCATTTTTCACGGCATAGTAGAGATTGTTTTCTTCACTATAAGACTGTTTATTCTCTGCTAATGATAGCTCCAAAGCCGTTCTGAACTGCTCGGGTTCTCCATTGCCATGTAAATCAAATTTCATAATACATGATAGTTGACCAGGTTCTGAACAACGAAGTTCATACACAAGGATGTCATCCGTACGGGAGGCAAACAAAACACGTTCATATCTAGCTGTTCCTTCCAGCCATGAAACGGTTACTTCGCCCGTTTCCATATTCAACGTCCTACTGTAATCCTGGAAACCTTTACTTTCATGCATGATGATATGTAAATCACCAAGAGGCAGTGGCAGCGCATGTTCAGCGTTATATCCAGCTTCTGATAATGCATTAGAAAGAACGTGGTCAGCTACTTCAGCTTTTCCCTGAAGTAACAATTCACGTGCAAGCGAAAGCTTGCCGCTTACATCGGGGAGGTCAGCTGTAATTCCTTGTGTCCACAAATCCGCATGATTCAGTAATACCGTCTCTTTATAAACACCGCCGTAC
This sequence comes from Paenibacillus sp. J22P51, assembly GCF_059692215.1. NCBI lineage: Bacteria > Bacillati > Bacillota > Bacilli > Caryophanales > Paenibacillaceae > Paenibacillus > Paenibacillus sp. J22P51. The sequence goes on from NZ_JCAUAZ010000001.1 coordinate 79,356, forward strand.
ACAGAAGCCCCAAGCACTCCATTGCCAACGGGTATAGCCTCTCGCCATTTAGCTCCCCAATAGGATGATGGATACATATTCTTCAATACGTTTCTGGCCATACTTTCACTCCTATCACTACTAGTACTGACTTACTGTTTGTTATCTATATGTTTCACAATATCCGATTTAAGTTAATGATTAAACTCAAATAAACGGAAAGTGCTGTTAACCGGACTCAAAATCACGTAAAAAACTCCGATTTTCAGAACAACAGGGAATAGACAATAAGCACTTCATATCGCCAAAGGCAATAAGAAGTGCTTACTGCTTATTGATTAAATAAGACTCATCTTAATTGCCATAAACCGCAAATTCCCAAATACTTCCACCCTGGCCTTGCGTATTCGTTAAAGTGATTCGCATGTATCTTGCCGTAATACTTCCTGCATTGGTATCCGTACTTGATGTCTGAGTCGTAAAGCTTCCCGTATGGTCATAATACATGTTGTACGTACTATCATCTGTTGAATATTCAATTTTATATTTAAGACCTGTTGATACGAAATTCGTATTTACACTGGTAATGGAATAGTTCGAGCCTAAATCTACTTTTAACCATGACGGATCTGCTGCTCCACTTGCTTGTGCCCAGCGTGTTCCTATATTGCCATCCACTGCTTTAGGCGCATCGTATGAAGTTGAATAGGTCGATGAAGCGGTAGCCGTCTTCCCTTGAGAAATCGGAACAATCGGAATTGAGTTTCCATATACTTTGAATTCCCAAATACTGCCACCTTGCGATTGCGTATTCGTTAACGTGATTCGCATATATCTTGCCGTAATACTCCCAGCATTGGTATCTGCACTTGAAAGCTGAGTCGTGAAGCTTCCCGTATGGTCAACATACATGCTGTAATTAGTACCGTCTGTTGAATATTCAATTTTATATTTAAGACCTGTTGATACGAAATTCGTATTTACACTGGTAATGGAATAGTTCGCCCCTAAATCTACTTTCAACCATGACGGATCTGCCGCTCCACTAGCTTGTGCCCAGCGAGTTCCCATGTCTCCATCCACTGCTTTGGAAGCATCGTATGAAGTTGAATAGATCGATGAAGCGGTAGCCGTTTTCCCTTGAGAAATCGGAATCAAGCTACCATATACTTTAAATTCCCAAATACTTCCACCCTGCGATTGCGTATTCGTTAACGTGATTCGCATATATCTTGCCGTAATACTGCCTGCATTGGTATCCGTACTTGAAGTCTGAGTCGTAAAGCTTCCCGTATGGTCATAATACATGTTGTACGTACTATCATCTGTTGAATATTCAATCTTATATTTAAGACCTGTTGTTACGAAATTCGAAATTACACTGGTAATGGCGTAGTTCGCCCCTAAATCTACTTTCAACCAAGATGGATCTCCCGATCCGCTGGCTTGTGCCCAGCGTGTTCCCATGTCTCCATCCACTGCTTTAGGCGCATCATATGTGCTTGAATAAGTCGATGAAGCAGTAGCTGTTTTCCCTTGTGAAACTGGTGTTTCAGTCGGAATTGGCGTAGGATCTCCTTTAACACTGAATTCATTTATAGCCGCATCGAGTCCTTGCGTATCCACAAACGTGATTCTCATATATCTGGCTGTAACCGCAACTCTTGTATCTGTGCTTGCAGTCCTGAATTTATCTATTTTGTTTACATACATGTTGTAAATCGAATCATCGGTCGAATACTCGATCTTATACTTTACTCCACTGCCAGAAGGAACATAAAAATCTGTATTCACACTATTCACCGAATAGTTAGCGCCTAAGTCTACCTTCAACCATTCTGGGCCTGCCGCTCCACTGGCTTGCATCCATCGTGTTGCCGTATTGGCATCTACAGCCTTGGATGGATCGTAACTTGAAGCACTGGATGAAGCTGTCGCTGTTTTCCCCTGGGAAAGCAAGACTGGCGTAGTGGCTCCTGGCGTTTGAAGATTAGGGGTTGGCCCATCCCCTCCACCTACACCTGCATTAGCAATGATGGCTTGCGCTGTTGTATCCCAAGCATAGCTCGTTACTGAAGTATTATTAGTTACTGGATTGCTTCCACCCGTACCGTTGGATACCAATCCTGTTGAATAGTAGTTATAATAACCACTGTTGTTATGCGCGTCTAAAGGATATCCATTACCCGTACTTGTGAAAATCCACCATGGCCCGCTAACGGAATTTAACGAACTTATGACATTATTTGAATCAAAAAATCCAGCTGATCCATTATCATGGTAAAGATAAGCATAATTATTTTTGTCTGCATAAATGTAATTGTTGTAAATTTCCGATCCCAGTTGGCTGCCAAGCGTGTATATGCCTCCACCATCATTCATCGTTTTCATATAATCGTGAATCAGGTTGTGGTTAATGATGTTATTTTTAGCCACGGGTACCCCAAGCGTATCTGCTGTACCCCAACCCCAACCCATTGATATGCCGCTATAGGGGAGATCATACAACGAATTGTGCGTAATAATTGTACCTTCCGTGTAACCAACGAAAATCCCTACATTATCAAAATATTCAGCGCCAATTTTAGTGATGGTATTGTTAGAAATCAGGTTATTTTTCACAATGATTCTTGCATCGGTCGGATGATGATCAACCGCACTATCTATTCCTCCGATGTTGATACCATTTCCGGATATATCTGTAAAGGTGTTGTGGTCGATGACATTATCCTGGCTACCGTATTCAAAATTCAAGGCAGCATTTCCCATATGTGTAAAAAGACTATTTTTCACCACTATGTTTTTTGCGGCGCTAAAGGTAACACCAGCAGGAGTTTTTGCGTGATCCAACCACCCTGTTCCTTTATAAACATTCCCCCCTTGGCCATCCGGATAACTTAAATTCCCATTTGGTTCCAGCCATGTATTATATGCGAAGGTAATGCCATCAAATTGGATATTATGAATGACACTTCCCAGTGTGCCCGTGCCGCTTACAAGAGTTTCGAGAGTCGCAGCGATTACTGAGGAAGTTGCGATATTTTCGGTCGTAAGCGGTTTATAGTAAAGCCATCCCGTTGTACGATTCAAGTACCATTCACCGGGGGAATCCAGCAGTTCATATGCGTTTTCTATCCAAGCTGGTGCTTTGGGACCATATGTCAAAGTTTGAGCCAGGGCATAGCTCCAGCCTGGCTGCTTCATTATGGCTTTGCCTGACGAAATAGACGAGATACCCATTCGAAATGATTTCCAATTCATATAACTTACAATCTCTATATCTGATACGTTCCCCCAGCTTCCCATATTAGCATAGGTGCCTGTTGTTGGGATCGTATATCCAGTTGAATCCGGGGTACCAAATCCAGCAGGATTTGCCACTCCTCTTGCACGCGTTGCTCTAACTCCATTCACATATAATTGACGCGTTTGTAAGCTTGTTCCCACGTTTGCCTTGTAAATGCCGTTAACGTCTGACTGCCATGCCGTTCCCGCTATTTCGGTTCCGCCGCTGATAACAGGAGTCTCTCCATTATAAGCTTTGTAAATGACATTATAGCCATTCGTTCCCGAATCCAAAGATGTAAGTGCCAAAGTCGATGTAAAGGTATGTGTTCCGCCTCTGAGGTTAACTACAATATCACCTGTCATAGCACTATTTATCGTACGTACAACAGCTTGCGCTTTCTCAATTGTCTGAAATGGTGAGGCAAGGGATAAGCCATCATTACTGTCACTTCCAGTTGGCGATACATAATAATTTGCTTGTACGGCTGCAGATGCGTTCTTTGAGAAACTCATCAAATTGATAAGGGAGAGTATCATGCAACCTAATAAAACATAAGTAATTAATTTCTTCAAACGTTATTCCTCCTTTGATTTCGATAGATCTTACCAGCATTCTCTCTCCATGCCTCGAATCTTTATCTCTCCATTTTTAGGATGTATATTTCCACACCACCTCCTTAGAATGAAAAACAGAAGAAACCATGCCTTTGTACAATAATTACTGTAAAAGACATGGCTCGTATCTTGAGATTAATCTACATGCTTCACATTATCTGAAATAAGTTCATATTTAAACTCAAAAAAACGGAAAGTACTCTTAATTTGGACTCAAATTTACGAATATACCTCTGATTTTTGGAATCTTGACAAAAAGAGCACTTTTCTCAAAGAAAAGGAACTCTTTTTCCATCCAAATTAAGTCTGATATGAAAGAACTGTTTCCCACATATTCACAATATCTGTAAGCCTTGTTTCAGGTGTTACCTTTAACTCCACCAAACTGCCTTTTCTTACCTTGCCCTCAACCGTCGTACTAAAAGGTGCGTGCAGCTTGAAATCTACATCCCATGACTTGGGCCAAGCAGGAAGCAAGTAGATTTCTTTGCCGTAAGACTGCATCAGCATGTCCTGTAAACCGATCATGCCCGAGCCGCCCCAGTTATGATCCGGCAGCCAATCGTGCCCAGGTCCCCAGTAAGCTGGAAAGCGTGTTCCGGAATCCTCTAATTTACGAATCGCTAGTTCAGCCGCCTCATCCGTTAACCCCATTCTTGCGCAAAAGATAGAATCCTGATGCCAGCTGATGTGATTTTTCTGACCCTCTTTCTCTACACCATAATGCCATGTATTAATGGCAATCTGTACATTATCCTTGCCAATTCCGTATTGCTCATATGGGAATACCGGATACAATTGCGGAATTTCAAGATTGATAATATCCGTCCAATATTGGGCTGGAGCAATTGTAGTTCGTCCATTGATATCCCGATAATTCAACGGCGGAATACGCTTCAAAAGCCCTACATAGTAAGCGTGCTTCTCGTCATTGAGATATTCAGCAGGCAGTTTCAAAACAGCCTCGACGGTTGCTTGCATGGCCGCTATAAGATCCGCAGGATTCACGGCATTCTTATAGGTTTCACATGCGGTTGAAGGAGAGAACACCAAATGCCCGTTGTCATCCAATTTTTTGCAGGTATTCAAATAGTTCCGATACTGGTAGTGCTGATCAAAAAAGCGAATAGCACTTTCAATCAAAGGCAGATATTTCGTAATATCTTGTCCGCTATATTGATGGTATTTCATGATCATGAAAGCGAATTCCAGCTGGTTTGTATAATAGTAACGAATCCAAGGACCAATTAGCTCGGTGGGATCGGAATAGGGTGTTCTCAGGTGCGTTTTATCATAACTGTCCAGCCAACCCCAGCCCCAGCCAATCGGCAGTCCGAAATTCTCCATTTGCTCTGTAAAGGAGCAGCCTTCATGTCCCCAATATTCCTTGGTTCGCAGTTCAGCATTCGATAATGCATTCAGATAGAAATCGAATTGCGGCAGACAGAGCTCGAAATCGCCGCTTTTCAGCATCGGCCAGTAGACCAACCGCTGGTTTTGTGCAACAAAGCTTCCTCCACCCCAAAGACGGAAATCAGGCGTTTCCGAATGCAGATCTTTTTCCGGTACAACATAAGAAGGATCACTGGTGAACAGACCTCCGTTAAACTTGGTCGGATATTTGCCTCTTGGATTACAGCCCAGCATATATCGGAAAAGGTTATAATTTCGGCCTACCTGCCATGGCTTACTCGTATGATTCGCTTCATCAGGTTGAATACTTATGAAGCTTCGCTCCCAGTATGCTTCCCAATAATCGCGTGCCGCTTGGCGTGCTACTGCAATTTCTGCCAGCGTCTTCGCTTTCAAAGCGTAAACCTGCTCCTTCCATTCTTCGATGGCAGCGGCTTGACTCGTATTCATGCTAATCGAGACAGCGTGATATTCCTTTGGGGCTTGACTACTTATTTTCCATCCTGTGAAGGGTGTTTGGATATAAGTGCCATCTATGATCCCATTTGCAATCATGTCCGTTCCTAACATTAGTCCGCCAAAGGTTAGATCGGATTGTGGATTCCACATCTGTTCCTTCATATGATTCAACCCTTGCTGCTCAACCAACTGGTCAAATAAGAGTCCCTCATTCTGATTACGGTGATAGAACATAATATCGTTTGCCGCAAAAGTAACCGTGTCCGGCTTGGTAGTTACCTTTCCGGGGTATCCCCGATAACTTATACAAGGCATGCGTTTGTCGAACGGGATTTCCCTTTCCCCCATTCGCCAATTTTCATAGATCGCTTCGACGTGAATAGGCTGACTTGCGAATACTTCGATATGGGCAACAGGTTTATCAGTTTCAACCCATAGGTCCAGCTTCGCTTCGAGCCCGTCTTGATTCGCGCCACGAATTTCAATATACCCTTCTCTCAGCTTCAGCTCCTGACGGAAATAATGCTTATCTGCGAATGGATTGGGGTGCAGCCTGATTCGGACACGACCTAATTTAAGCATTTGATTATTTTCATCAAAGCTGCCGCTTCTGTCGATATAGAATAGAATATCCCCTTGCTCCACCCATACGTTCAAACCTATGTCATGCCCTCCAACGGGCATATTTTCACTGGAGTTTTGACTCTGACAGTGCCAGATGACATTATACTTTTCTAAATTTTTCATGGATACTCCTCCAAATTGGAATGCTTCTTCCTGACTATTCTCCCCAATAGGATTATGGATACATATTCTTCAATAAGTTTCTGGACATACGTTCACTCCTGTCACTGCAAACACTGACTTCCTAAACGCCTAAGTACATATCAACAATCTCGCTTCATGACTTCCGAGATCGATCTTCATGTTTTTATTGTGAACACCTAAAAAATCACCTGTCCAGAAATCTTCAATCCTACAGTTATTTTTCGTTAACTGCACTTCAAAGCTTCTAGGTTGATCCTCCCAGTTAAAAAGGAACACTAATTCTCTATCCAACTGCTGCACTCTTCCAATTTGAAAGCTCGAATCATCAAATCTCGCAGCTATTCGGGTTGGAGGAATCAATCTTTTCAATAAAGCCGTATTCTCATCCGACAAATCAACGATTTTATCTCCCGACAGTACCATAGCACCAGTCGCATATATAAATGTCGCATGAAAAATGAACTCACTAGGGGTCATTTCTGATCTAACTTTCACCATATTTCCGTCAGGACCTAGTTGATCCAACTCTAAGTTCTGGAGTAGAACACAGTCTGGATCGTTGACCCACAGCCTATTATGCTGCCAATTCCGCCTAAAGTTCTCCTTTGCCACATCATGAAAACTGCTCCATGTTCGGAAAACATCATTTGCGATTCTCATCCCATGCACCAATCCAAGTGAAGGCCACATTGGCGCATTGCAACCGAGGACGAAGCTATTCGCTCCCGCCCCCTCGAGAATCGCCTCCATTCCATGCCTATAGGCTTGAATACTTGTATACGTAGAGTCATATCTCTTACCCAATGGAAGTGCTCCCCACATGTTAGCATCCAGCTTGAAATACGTGCATCCCCATTCTTCTCTCATGGTTTTAAACAGGCTTCGGAGAAATTCCCGTGCTTCCGGATGCGATCCATCGAGCATATACCAGGGGCCGTTTCTCCAGCCTCCGAAAGAATATCGATCGGAAGGCAAGGGAAGGTCATCTTCATCTTTCACAAACCAATCCGGGTGTTCCATAAACAATACAGATTCTTTCTCCGCAATAAAAGGAGCAACCCAAATCGCAGGCTTAAAGCCCCTATCCTTAATTTTTTCGCAAATTTGCTTTACATCGTTGCCAAAGGACGGATGTTTAATGAACCAATCGCCCATAAAAGCCTGATATCCGTCATCAATTTGAATAAATTCCAAATCTAGATTCCGATCAGAAATCGCATTCAAATTAGCCTCGACGTCTTTCTCAGTGACTTCTGGACCATAGCACGCCCATGAGCACCATCCTGTCGGCAGCTGAGCATAATCCAACTTCGGATGGTGCCGGTCAAGCTGATCTGCGAGATCAGATAGCAATTGCTCTCGATCCGTTCCATTAAGGACTAGAAACTCCTCCAACTGCAACCTTTCTCCCGGATGGAGTGTTAATCCCTCCAAATCGAGAACTATCTCAAGATGATCCTTATTTATACGAAATTCTCCTCTGAATCTATAAGAGGACACAAATGCAAATAAAATATGTTTAGATCTGGAAGGTGATATAAGCAGCACATTATAAGTTGTGGAATATCCTTCAACAGTAGGCATTTTATAATGCGTATGATCGTTATAGCTGCCTATAAATTCGGATTCTCCGATGGTTCCGCCGTATTGGGATAACTTGCTATATCCTTCCCCATACAAAGGAGTATTCTCATCAAATGTATGTGAACCTAAGAAAATCGCTGCTTCTTTTAATCGAACACTGCTCTTGCCCTTGTTTGTTATACTGCTGCTGCAAATATCCCCATGCCATTCTCTTGAAATACTAAGTAGCTCCGTACTGACATGTTCCTCTTGATGTAATCTTGTTTCAGTATGCATAATCATTAATTGTTCTTTACCGAACATAATCTCGCTCCTTCTTTACTGCACTGTTCTGAAGTCGTTCATTTTGACTAGATTATACCTTGCTATTCTATATCCCCCGGTTTATTGAGTTGATAAACCACTCTATTAAATGAGGTACGATATTTGCGTGAGTAACCATTCTCGTTTCGGAAAACAAAAAGCCAAGCCCTTTACTATTATTTCTGTAAAAGGCCTGGCAGATGACGAAATAATGCCTTTAGACTGTTTTAAAATCCATTATTACTGTGCAAATAAGAGTCAATTCACAAGACAGTTATTTACCATTAGCCGCTTTCCAATCAGCGATTTGTTTATTAGCATCTGCCACAACTTTATCGATTCCTGCTTTTGCTAATTCATCATTCAATTTCGTTAAAGTAGCATCCACATCAGCAGAACCTGTTTCAAGGATCGGCTTGTATTTGTCATACACTGATTTAATTGCTGCGTATTCATTTTTAACATTATCCGGGGTATAAGTGAACCCTAAAAGAGGAGATAGTGAGGCACTTTTGTTAGCCTTCAGCGCAATATCAAGAAATTTGGCACCTGTCCCTGCGGTATAAGGTCTTGTTGTGTCTGGTCCCATTTCCCAACTCAATTGAGCATCGTATCCAGCACCAGCAATCGTTTCAATAACTGGTTTTCCATCTATAGGATCCTTGCCCGTCACTTTGTAATGTTTCCCTTCAATACCATGAGCAAGTATAGTAAACAATTTATTGTCAGATCCATCGTTCAAAAGGTTCAATAGCATCATAGCCCGATCCGGATGCTTGGATGTCTTGCTAATACCAGTTAACTTAGATGTTACACTTCCGGTTACAAAACTACCGTCATTTAGTTTGACAACCGTAGTTGGACCGCCAAATTGACTGCTCGCATTCGCATTGTCAATTTCAGCATCACCCAAAGCATAGTTTTGAATCCAGCTTGCATATTTTCTTGTTTTGATATCTCCGATCCAATCCTTAACACTAGCAGCATCCTTGCTAATGTAACCCTTGTTATACCAATCTCTAAGTAGCTTGTATGCCTCTACATTCAGAGGTAAAGTTGGATAAGGGACAACCTTACTATCACTATAGTTATAAGAAAGTATTGGATCAATGGATTCGGCATTTTTATTATTAGTACCATTCACAATATTCATGAAATTGCCTCCTGCAGTTGGAGAGAAAGCAACTTTTTCTGGCATTGTGCTTTTAACTTTTGCAAGAAACGGTTCTAAATCTGCCAATTTCTTAATACTATTTGCGTCAAAACCTGTTTTTGTTAGAATATCTTTATCAAATGAAAGCCCAGTGCCGTTAACGTAACTACCAAAGTGAGGTATGCCCATTTTTTTCCCTTTGAATGTCACAGCTTTCCATAGATCAGCGGGCTGTACTTGATTTAATATATTTTTTCCGTATTTATTCAGTAAATCATCCACTGGAATGAATGCGCCGTTCACAGCATTCTGAGTGAAATTGAACGCCCAACCGGCGGTAAATGCAAGATCAAACTCCTCGCCAGATGCAACCTTCAATTTCATTGTATCGTCATAACTACCCCAATCCACGTAAACCAGCTTAAGAGTAGCATTAATTTTTTGTTCGAGGATTTTGTTTGCCTCCGCCAATACAGCATCTGTATCTTTTTGAGGAGTACCGTCGATATACCAAGTAAGGGTAACCTTTTCCTTCAATGGATCAACTGTCGCTGCAGCAGTTGGTGCTGCAGATTGTGTTGCTGGCGTTGTGGACTCTGATGGTTTTGAAGAACTGCATCCCGTAACGAGAAGCGCGAGCGAGGTTGCCATAACGAGTAAACCACTCGATACGTTTACTTTCTTGGAATTTTTCATGTCTAAACCCTCCTAATAATATGTGTTATTTATTGTTAACTGTTTCCAGTTACAACCAAAATTAGTCATGCTGTTAGCTCATCTTATTAAGCTCCTATGAACATATCAACAATTTCGCTTCATGTTTTCCGAGCTCAATATTCATTTTCCCATTGTGCGTACCAAGAGATTCAGAAGTCCAGAAATCTTCAATCCAACCGTTATTTTTCGTTAACTCTACTTCAAAGCTATTAGACTGGTCATCCCAGTTGAATAGGAACACTAATTCTTTATCCATCATTTGCACTCTTCCGATCCGAAAGCTCGGGTCATCAAATCTCGCAGCTACATTGGTAGGAGGAAGCATTTTTTTCAATAAAGCCGTTGTCTCATCTGATATGTTAACGATTCTGTCTCCTGATAACACCATTGCTCCAGTTGCATAAATAAATGTCGCAAGAAAAATGAATTCATTGCTGGTTAAATCCGATTTAATTCTCACTATTTTTCCGTCCGGGACTAATTGTTCCATATCTGAATTTACGATCGTACAATAGTCCTCTAAATTTTCGAATAACAGACAGTCCGGATCGTTGATCCAGAGCTTATTATGCTGCCAATTCCGCTGAAAATTCTCCTTAGCCACATCATGAATACTCTTCCACTTCCGGTAAATATCATTAGAAACCCTCATCCCATGCACCACTCCAATCGAAGGCCACATAGGCGCATTGCATCCGAGCACGAAGCTATCTGGTCCAACTGCCTCGAGAATAGCCTTCATTCCTTCTCTATAAGCTTGAATACTTGTATAAGTAGGGTCAAATCTCTTCCCATATGGTAGCGCTCCCCACATATTCGCATCCAGCTTGAAATACGTGCATCCCCACTCTTCTCTCATCGTCTTGAAAACATGACGGAGATATTCCCGAGCCTTCGGATGCGATCCATCGAGCATATACCAAGGACCGTTTCTCCAACCTCCAAACGAATACCGATCGGCAGGCAATGGCTTTCCATCTTCATCCTTCACAAACCATTCTGGATGTTCATGAAATAAAGTCGATTGTTCTTCGGCAATAAAAGGGGCTACCCAGATGGCTGGCTGAAACCCTTTAGCAGATATTTTGTCACAAATCTGTTTAACGTCTTTTCCAAATGTTTGATGTTTATCTAGCCAGTCACCCATGAATGCCTGATAGCCATCATCGATTTGAATAAATTTCAGGTTAAGCTCACGCTCAGATATTGCGTTTAAATTATCTTCGATATCTTGTTCTGTAACTTCGGGGCCATAACAGTACCATGAGCACCAGCCTGTCGGCGGCTGTGCATAATCAAGCTTCGGATGGCGTTGGTCAAGCTGCGCTGCCAAATCAGCTTGCAACTGATCACGATCCGTTCCTTGAAGGTATAGAAACTCCTCAAGCTTTAATGTTTGTCCTGGCTCGAGCTTTAAACCCTCTAAAACGAGAGCAATCTCAAGTTGATCGTTATTTACACGGAACTCACCTCTGAATCTGTGTGAGGAAACAAAAGCTAACAAAATATGATTTGACGATGTAGGTGATAATATCAGCATATTATAGGTTGTAGAAAAATCTTCAACAGTCGGTATCTTAAATACATCCTGATCATTATAGCAACCAATAAATTTGGGGTCACCAATAGTCCCGCCATATTGTGATAACATGCTATATCCTTCACTGTACAAGGAAGTATCGACATCAAGTAGATGTGAGCCTGCGAACAGAACTGCTTCTTTCAGTCTAACGCTACTCTTGCCATTGTTAATTATGCTGCTGTAGCAAATTTCCCCATGCCATTCTCTGGTGACCACAATGTCTTTTGCATAGTCTAGTTCAGTTTCATTTACCCTAATTTCAGCAGGTAACGTCATAAGGTGTTCCTTCTTTAACATAATAAACATCTCCTTATTCGACTTCCTTTAATATTTAGCCCTTCACGGCTCCAACCGTCAAACCTTTGACAAAGTATTTCTGGAAGAAAAGAAATACAGGAAGCATAGGTCCAATCGCAACAACAACCATAGCCATCCGAGCAGAAATTGTGGGTAAGTTTTCCAGTTTGAAATCACGAACATTAGGGCCTATATTGGTAGCCAGATAATTCACTTGCGACATCAACCTATATAATAGCAGCTGCAATGGGGCTAATTTCTGGTTCTGAATATACAGCAGCGGAGTAAACCAGTCGTTCCAGAACATAAGTACAGAAAACAATGACACGGTCGCAATACCCGATTTAGCCATCGGAATAATAATTTGTATGAATGTTCTTAACTCACCGGCGCCATCGATTTTGGCCGACTCGATGACTGTCATGGGTATACTTTGCATGAATCCTTTCATCAACAAAACGTTCCATGCATTAACTAAGAGCGGAAGGATCATCACGAAGATATTGTCTCTAAGATGTAGGTATTTGGCTATTAGCAGATAGGTAGGAATTAAACCTCCATTAAAAAGCATCGTGAAGAAAATAAATAATGAGGTCTTATTGGCAAATCGATAATCCTTCCTCGAAATAACATACCCCAATGTAGCCGTGAACCACATGCTCAATGATGTTCCTACGATAACATTAAACATGGATACCCCGAATGAACGAAGAATGATCGAAGGATCCGAAAATACAAGCCGATAGCCCGCCAGGCTGTATACTTTTGGAATTAACGAATATCCATTTTTCAACATATAACCATCGCTGCTAAAAGAAATAGATATGACAAGTACAAAAGGGATAATACACAATAAACAAAATATGATTAATATGAGGTGGATCCATATATGCGATAACGTAAATTTGTTTTTCTCTTCTCTTTCCATTTCTATCCTCCTAAAACAATGAATTTTCCTTATCGACTTTCCTTACGATTGCATTAGTAACAATGACTAGGATACAACCACAAAGGGATTGGTAAAACCCTGCAGCAGCTGACATTCCTATACTTCCAACACCTTTGAGTGAATTGTACACATACACATCAATCGTTTGCGTTACATCATAAAGCAGTTTGGAATCATTAGGCAGACTGTAGAACAACCCGAAATCGCTGTAAAAAATTCTTCCGATTGAGAAGAGTGTTAGCATAATAATCAATGGCTTTAAAAGCGGGATAGATACATATAGGATTCGTTGAAACTTAGTGGCTCCATCTAGATAAGAGGCTTCATATAGTTCCGGATCGATACTTAGTAACCCTGTATAGTAGATCAGTGCCGAGTAACCTGCCGATTTCCATACAGCGGTAAATACAAGGATATACGGCCAGTAACGAGATTCGTTATACCAGGCAATCTCATTGAAACCAAAATAATTCAAGATGACATTTAGTAATCCATAATTCATATCGAATAATCCCATAAAAATAAGACCAACAACGATCCATGAAAAAAAGTAAGGAAAGAACAGCGCCGTTTGATATATTTTCACATATTTTTTAGTGAGTTCAAACATCATTAAGGCTATACCTACGGTTACTATGGTTCCAAGAATAATAAAAACCACATTATAAGCAATCGTATTTCGTGTGATGATATAAAAATCGGGTGATGTAAATAAAAACTTAAAATTGTCAAAACCAATCCATTTACTGGTGAAGATATCATTACCCAATCGTACATCCTTAAACGGAATGATTAAACCCAGCAATGGGATGTAATTAAATACTAATATCAGAATAAGTGATGGGAGTCCTAGAAATAATAAACTGATATCTCTACTATGTTTTGAAAATCTCGATACGGCCTTCATCGCCAATGATGCACCTTCCTGTCTTCTCTATATTTTTTGTTTTCTGTAAGCTTCACATTATCGGATTTAAGCCAAAGTTGATATTCAAAAAAACGGAATTTCTTATGATTCGGACTCAAATATACGTAAATAACTATGATTTGAAGAATAGAAACAAAAAAACACCCCTTTTTTTTCAATAAACCGGGGTGTTTTTCTCGCTATGATTGATTCTTCAATCTTTTGTTCACCACATATTGCTTTGGCGTGCATCCGAATTTTCGTTTAAATACATTGTAAAAGTAGGTATCACTTCCCATTCCAACCTTGTTTACAATTTCACCAATGGATAGATCTGACTTCTCCAGCCAATCAACCGCATGACTTAAGCGAAGTTCCATTAAGTACTCCGAAATAGAAACCCCTTTATACTCTTTAAACACCTGTCCTAAATGTTTGGATGAAACCTTAAACGAGGAAGCCATCATTTCAATATTTAATCCATTATCTGCGTATGCCGTGTTAATCAAATCTAACGTCGCTTCAGCAAGCAAAGCATGCTTCGTATTCGTTTCACTTTGATTATTATTTACTATATAGTCTGTCATAACCTCAACAATTTGTAGGAAATATTCCTCCATCGTATCAAGTTCATGTATGGCATGATATAAAGGCGTAAAGTTGATTAGGCTGGGTTCCAACCTATTTTTATTAATTTCATTGATCGTAATTTGAGTTGTATTAACAAGATGCATCAGTGACAGAATGATATTGTTAAAGCTGTTTTGTGAAATCTCCTCTACAATCTTCGATAAGGTCTCATTTAAATTCAAAATGGAGCCTGACTTAACGATTTCAACTAATTTTTTCTCATAAGAAAAAGAATAATCCATTTGGGAACTAGTCGTATGGATCTTGATCTTCTCTGTAGTCAGAATAGATTTCTTTCCATAGACAAATCGATACATGGATACTTCTAATGCTTGATTAAATAAGTCTGTAATTTGCTTAAACTCTTTCCCACTGTCACTTAAAGAGAAGCTGACCGAAACCTTCAGGTATTTCATAATATTTTCTTGTGCGATTTTCAATGTCTTCTCTAGATTGTCTATAGACACACTGCTTTCAGGCGTATAAATCAAAGCAACAATTTTATCATCATTTAAATAAATAGCTTCGTTCAAGTAATCCTCTGCAAGTACCTCACTCAAAATATTTGCAATGGCAAATTTGATAAGCTCCCCATCTTGGATATCATAGCTTTCCTTAAAAATAGCGTATCCATCGATCTTTGCTATGCAAACCGTATAATAACCATTACTACCTAGTATCGTATGCTGCTCATTTCTTGCACGCTGAATTTCTTCGTATGACATGCTGTAGCTTACAAGGATGAGCTTTCTCAAAAACATATTTTTCATACTTAATTTGTGGGTGGACAACTCATTTTCATAACGACTGATTTGGTCTGATGATTGATTAAACACTTCATTTAGATAATAAAACTCATCTTGGACATCCCGCGCATTGTGGATTTTTGGATGTCTAGGTTTAATCTGTTCCAGTAGCTTGCCGACTGGTTTATATACTCTTCTTGAGATTGATAAAGAGACGATTAAAGATATAACAAGGAAAATTAAGCCAACAATGATTGTAACGAATCTTAATTTACCTATATAACTCAGAATTAGATTATCCCGCTGCGTTTTTATGATATAAATATCAGCTTTTGGAATATAGACGTAGGAGGTATAGTATTTTTTATTATCTACGGATATTTCTTTGGAGCCCATATTCGTTAAGTAGTCCTGATTCTTATGGTAATCTTTATAAATATTTTTCAAAGCAACGGCTAATCCAGGTGTCACCGTTTGATCTCCAATAATATTACCTCTTCCATCTAATAAATAAATGGACTGGTCAGGTTGATCATCTTGTAAGCTTATCAATTTAATATTACTTAGTAACCAATCTGATTTGACATTCACAATGACTCCGCCATCCAAGATCCCTTTCCCTAGAGCGTCATACATAAAATAAGTAAAGACATCCTCTTCGCGATTTTCTTGCCCCAATTGATTTTGAATTATTCTTGAAACTGGCTTTAACAGGGGAAGCGCTTGATTGGTTGTAATCGCGTTCTCTATGTACTGTTTTAACACACCGTCGTCAAATAAGAGCCTATCTCGATTCGTATAAAATGTCTTATCCTGACCATTATAGATGTAGATGGAATCAATATTAGGATTGGCCGCAAGAAGTGGCGTACCGATATTATTCAGTTTTTGCATGATATCGATGATATCATCATCGGTATGTTTATCGTATAGTATGGTTTGAATATCCGGACTTGAAAATAAAAGCTTACAAATATTCTTTACCGTGGCATCCATATATTCTGCATTGTAGCTTACTTGTTTAAGAATCTTTTCGTTATTTATAAATTCGTTTTTTATCGCAGCTTTTTCAATATAATAATAGACTCCGCTTAAGGATAAGATGATTAAAATCGATATGGTTGCAGAAAACCATAAGAATATATTGTTGAAATATTTTCCTTTATTAAACATAAAGTATTTTCTCATCGTTTACCCCGCATCTACTATTACTTGTTGCCTCTCACCCTATAAAGCAATTGTACTTTACACTTCCAACTTATAGTTTAGCTAATTTGCTCCGAAATGTTGATTTATTGCACAAACTTGGCGAAATATTCATTACAAAGCCCCTGTCTATACATATAGACAGAGGGCTCATATAAACTTTTGTGCAGTTTCAATTCATTCCTTAATTATTGACCATAAACTTTAAATTCATAAATACTGCCGCCTTGTGCTTGTGTAGCTGTAAGTGTAATTTTCATATATCTAGCTGTGATCGATCCTGCATTGGTATCCGTATTAGCCGCTTGAGTCGTATAGCTTCCCGTATGGTCATAATACATGGAGTAAGTACTATCGTCTGTTGAATATTCGATTTTGTACTTTTCTCCTAATCCCGATTGTTGATGAAAGGTCGTACTCACACTGGAAATCGAATAGTTAGCTCCCAAGTCGACCTTCAACCAGGATGGATCTGCAGCTCCACTCGCTTGTGCCCAACGCGTTGTGGCATTCCCATCCACAGCTTTGGATGCATCGTAAGTGCCTGAATAAATCGATGAAGCGGTAGCCGTTTTCCCTTGGGATAGCGGAACTGGTGGAGCTATCGGATTTCCATACACAGCAAACTCGTAAATGCTGCCGCCCTGCGCTTGTGTAGCTGTAAGTGTGATTTTCATATATCTAGCTGTAATCGATCCTGCATTGGTATCTGTGTTGGCAGCCTGTGTTGTAAAGCTTCCAGTATGATCATAGTACATAGAGTAAGTACTATCGTCTGTTGAATATTCGATTTTGTACTTTTCTCCTAAGCCTGATTGTTGATATAACGTCGTACTCACACTCGAAATCGAATAGTTCGCTCCCAAATCTACCTTCAACCAGGATGGATCTGCGGCTCCACTTGCTTGTGCCCAACGCGATGTGGCATTGCCATCCACTGCTTTGGAAGCATCGTATGAACTTGAATAGATCGAGGAAGCCGTTGCCGTTTTCCCTTGTGAAATGGGAATTAAGCTTCCAAATACTTTGAATTCATATAGGCTGCTTCCTTGTCCTTGCGTACCTGTTAATGTGATTCTCATATACCTTGCTGCAATGGCGCCTGCATTCGTATCTGTGCCTGAACCGTTAAAACTAGCTGTTTTGTCTGCATACATAACATAAGTAGTATCATCTGTTGAATATTCAATTTTGTATTTCATACCAAGTCCCGAAGGCATGTGAAAAGTCGTATTCGTACTGGTTATCGCATAATTCGCTCCCAGATCGACCTTCAACCATTGTGGGTCTGATCCACCACTGACTTGTGCCCATCTTGTCAACGTATCGCCATCGACAGCCTTGGAAGCATCGTATGCACTTGAATAAATCGTTGATGCTGTAGCCGTTTTCCCTTGTGAAACTGGCGTCTCACTCGGAATTGACGTCGGATCTCCATATACGCTGAATTCTTTTATACTTGCATCAAGTCCTTGCGTATCCGCAAATGTGATTCTCATATACCTAGCTGTTACTGCCACCTTGGAATCTGTGCTTGAAAGCTTGAAATTATCAATTTTGTTTCCATACATGGTGTAATTAGCATCATCGGTTGAATACTCGATTTTGTATTTAACTCCGCTGCCAGAAGCCACATAAAAATCCGTATTCACACTTGTAACTGAATAATTGGCGCCTAAGTCTACCTTCAACCATGCAGCACCTGCCGCTCCACTGGCTTGCATCCATCGTGTCGTAGAACTACCATCTACAGCCTTGGAAGCATCATACGTACCTGAAGCTATGGATGAAGCAGTAGCTGTTTTCCCCTGAGAGAGTAAGGCAGGAGTTGTGCTTCCTGGAATTTGGAAATTCGGTGTTGGCCCATCGCCGAGACCCACACCCGCGTTAGCTAAAATCGCTTGTGCCGTAGCATCCCAAGCATCGCTAACAACTGCCGTATTATTCGAAACTACGTTAGTGCCACCTGTCATATAGGTTCCCATACCTGAAGTATAGAAGTTATAATGCGCATTGTTGTCATGGGCATTCCAATAGCCTCCACTGCCAACATTCGTATAATACCAATTGTTTGTGCCTGAGTTTTGCTTACTTAAGACGTTGTTTGTATCAAAAAAACCGACCGAGCCATTATCTCGATAAAGAAAAGCATATTGGTTTTTGTCATCATAAATATAATTACTGTACACCATGGATCCTGGTTGACTTCCTAATGTATATACCCCTCCACCATCATTCAAAGTATGATTAAAATTATAGATGAGGTTGTGATCAATGACGTTATTTTTGGCAACCGATGTGCCCAGC
This sequence comes from Paenibacillus sp. J22P51, assembly GCF_059692215.1. Taxonomy (NCBI): domain Bacteria; kingdom Bacillati; phylum Bacillota; class Bacilli; order Caryophanales; family Paenibacillaceae; genus Paenibacillus; species Paenibacillus sp. J22P51. Next base: position 98,259 of record NZ_JCAUAZ010000001.1, read on the forward strand.
GTATCAATAAAGCCCCAACCCCAACCAACGGTGATAGCTGAGTAAGGCAAATCGTAAAGTTTATTATGTGTGATAACCGTACCATCCGTATACCCAACAAATATGCCGACATTACCCATAAACTCAGCGCCTATTTTGGTAATCGTGTTATTCGACACCACGTTATTCTTTACAATAACTCTAGCATCGGTCGGGTGATGGTCGACATTAGGATCGATCCCACCAATGTTAATCCCATTCCCCGAAATATCCGTAAACGTATTATAGTCAATCTGGTTGTCTTGACTGCCATATTCAAAATTCAATGCCGCGTTACCCATATGCGTAAACGTACTGTTTTTAATAACCACATTTTTTGCTGCTTTAAAGGTTACACCTGCAGGTGTCTTATATTGATTCGTACTCCATTGATGCGTCGTGTATGGCAAACCGAGATTACGATACATGACGCCCGATTGAAAATCCGCATAGCTGTTATTCCCGCTCGGTTCAAGCCACGTATTATAAGCGAAGGTAATCCCATCGAACTGAATGTTAGTTACAGGTAGATCTAATGTGCCTGCACCATTGACTAATGTTTCGAGTTCGGCAGCGACGAAGGTAGAAGTGGACATGTTTTCCCCGGCACGTGGCTTGTAATACATGTAGCCATCTGTGCGGTTATGATACCATTCTCCTTCTGAGTCCAATAATTCATAAGCGTTTTCAATCCAACTTATAGCTCCACGACTATTACCGTTCATGGTTGCGTCCGTCCATCCAGGGTTTTTCATAGTTGCCGTATTGCCTGTAATGGAACTGAAGCCAAACCTTTTACTCATCCAGTTTTGCTTGTTTACCGTTTCAATATCGCTGATATTGCCCCAACTTGCCATATTTGCGTAAGTAGCATTTGTTGGCAAGGTAAACCCGGTAGAAGTGTACGAACCATACCCCGTAGGCGTATCACCTTTTGCACGAATGGCCCTAACGCCATCAACATAAAACTGTCTAGTTTGTTTCGATGTTCCGTAATTAGCTTTATAAATATTTTTTGCCGCATCATGCAAGGTCCATACAGTAATAGGAGTTCCACCACTGATCATCGGAGTTTCTCCAGTAAAAGCTTTATAAATGACATTATAGCCATTCGTACCTGAATCCAGTGATGTCAATGTTAGGGTTGATGTAAGGGTGTAAGTTCCTCCCCTAAGGTAAACTAGGATATCGCCTGTCATCGCAGTGTTAACCGTACGTACAACAGTTTGTGCTTTCCCAATTGTAAGAAATGGAGCGGCTTGGGTGCCTGGATTACTGTCACTTCCCGTAGGCGATACATAATAGGTCGCTTGAACGGCTGCGGATGCGTTTTGTGTGAAGCTTATCAAATTAATCATGGATAGCAGCATACATGCAATTAGAAGATTAGAAATACATTTTTTCATCATTTTCCCTCCTTAAGTTACGATCATTTGTGATGATTTACAGTAACAGAGATGAAATATGCCATTCTATTAACTTAGTCCTCTTTAAAATGGACTATTATTCCTATCACCTCCTTTGCATGCGCTTACATTTTAATTATATTAAAGTTAATTAATCTTCATATCGAGAAAAATTTTGGTAGTTTCGTTGAATTATTTTGGATTATTCTACTTTTCAGACGGAATTGAAGTGAATAAAGCACCACCGATCGCTTATAAACGATTACGTGGTGCTTTATAACTTCAATTATCTCATCTTGTATTTTTTACTTAATCAATTTCCTTTAGCCAAATCGGGCGATTTTCTTCCATCGACCGATAAGCAGCAAACACTGCCTGCAGCGTTAGTAAATTATCTTGAACACTGTTTTCCGGCTCGCGCTCTTCTTCAATGGCACTCAACAATTCCCCCATCGTGCCTAAAAACGCATCCGGAAACCATCTGCCTTCAAGTTCCGGTGTAAACCAGTAGGCTGGATCGATCTGTCGAGAAGTAAAGCTCAATGTATCTTTCTGACCGATTGGGTAATTATATAACGCCCCATTAGTACCTTTGATCACACCTTCAGTTCCTTCAAAACGGAAGGTTGCATACCAATCATCTTGAGCAGCAATATTATTATGATTGTCGTGAATGAGTCCTCTTGTTACGTCACCTGGAAATTTCATATGGATCAACGTGCGGGTTTCCCCTTTACATACTTGACCAGGGAATTTGGCTCCGTCAGCGTAAACATAATCTGGTGTTCCTAATAAGGAGCGGATGGCATCCACATAATGGATGCTGTGATACATCAACTCCGGATGATCAATTTTCGTAATCCAAGGCCAAAGTGACCAATCTGTATTCACATTCACTTGTATCGAGGCTTGTGTAACCTGCCCTAACCAACCTCTTTGAATGATGGTACGGCTTGCACGAATCCCCGGTGCCCAGCGCAATTGCTGATTAACGGCGCCTTTAATACCCGCTGACTCGCATACTTCCACAATACGTTTGGCATCTGCGTACGATTCGCTAAGCGGCTTTTGACAAAGTACATGTTTGCCTTTCGCTGTTGCACGCTCTACCACTTCTAGTTGATATTTAGCAGGGATGGCAATATCAACAACTTCAATTTCGGGATGATCCAATAACTCATCTAGTGTTCCGAATATGTTCTTAAGTCCAAATTCACCTGCAACTATTTCTGCTTGACTACGATTCGTGTCATAAATCCCAACAACATTCAGTCCACCAATCCGATAGGCGGGCAGATGGCAGGCTTGCACAATAGCACCTGCACCAACAATGCCGATTCCCTTGCTTTTATTCTGAGGCACCTTAGGTTTGTAGTCTAAATCTAGCAAAGCACTTTGCTTCAGTTCCATTGTGATCACCCCTTCGCCTATTTTTTCTTCACCAACAATAAGTGAGCGCAAGCCAAGACTACCTGATTATGTTGATTGAGTACTTCTACTTGTTCAGTCACGAGTCCGTAAGCCGGACGCTTCGGATATTCTTCTTTGGTGGAAATAGTAGTTCGAACACGAATCGTATCCCCGATATGCACAGGTTTAACAAACCGAAGCCGATCATAACCATACGAGAAAGCTTCTGGATTCATTACGCCGGCAGACATTCCGATTCCTACACTAAATATGAGTGTGCCATGAGCGATGCGCTGCCCAAATTCCTGCGTTTTACACCATTCGGCATCCATATGATGCGGGAAAAAGTCACCCGTTTGACCTGCATGCATAACAATATCTGTTTCGGTAATCGTTCTACCAAAGGTCATCCGTGAAGAGCCTACTTCATAATCCTCGAAAAACGTAGACTGGATCATTTCATTAGCCTCCATTCAGCTTTTATAAACGATAAAAATTTACAGCTGTATGTCCAAGAACGGCATCAATTTCGGCTTTCGATCGACCTTCTAGTGCTATGTTCGTTTCATTCCATACTTTAGCATAATCACCAGCCAAATTCGCTACAGGCCAATCACTGCCGAACATGAGACGTTCCGCTCCGAATATCTCGAAAGCAAAATCTATATATGGTTTAATATCTGCAGCCGACCAGTTTTCCCAATCTGCAGCCGTATTGAGCCCAGATAATTTGGCGTATACATTCGGATAAGAAGCCGCTTTCTTCATCTGACTTGCCCAAGGCTCCATCTGCCCATCCTTAATGGGCGGTTTTGCCAAATGATCAATGACGATTTTTAGATTAGGTACTTTTTCAGCAAGCGTCGGTACATGTTGCAGATGTCTTGGTAAAACAGCTACGACATCAAACGTCAAGCCAAACGATGCCAACACCTTCAAACCTTCTATGACATCATCCTGAACTACCCAATCCGGATCCTTCTCCTCATGAATCAGATGGCGGATACCTTTAAATACAGGATTTTTGGTATATAGTTGCAGCTTTTTCGCAGCTTCATCGGGCTTATTCAGCGGTACCCATCCTACAACACCGCCTACCCAATCAAATTGGGAAGCGGTTTCAAGCATATAATCAGTATCTTCATATGAATCCATTGCTTGTACGAGAACTGTTTTATCGATGCCAGCCGCCCTAATTAACGGTTCGAGCTCAGCAGCTTCAATAGTGCGATATAAAGGGCCATAAGCAGGTACAAGCCACGGATAGGAAACTTTATCCAAATTCCAGAAATGCTGATGGGCATCAATTCTCATCTCTCATCATCCCTTTTTCTCGATTTGATCTTGCCATTGTTCCGGATTTCGGTACTTTACCGTTTGCAAATGTTCACAATAGAGGACGAGCTCACCTTCATTTTTATACACTTCGTAACTGACTTTGACTAACCCTAACTCTTTGTACTTAGGACGCTTTTCCATATGGGTACGCACGGTGTAGATGGTGTCTCCAATAAATACGGGTTTAATAAAACGAAGTTTATCATACCCATAGCTAAATGTGTGAATATTATTATGTGCCATCAATCCTAGACCTACGCTGAACACAAAGGCCCCGGCAACTAATCTACGCTGAAAAAGGCCTTCTTCTTTGGCAAAAATTTCGTCAGCCACGTAAGGGTGCATATCCATCACTAAAGCGTTAAATTGCATACTTTCCCCTTCGGAAAGCGTACGACGCATGGAACGGATCTTTTTACCTACTTCAAACTCCTCATACATCCAATCTTCCGTATTAAACAAAGGGATATCTTGATGTGGACGGTTAACATTTTTAATTTCAGTCATTTCCTGCCAGCTCCTTCATGATTGAGTGATTATCCTCACCTAGCATCGGTGAGCCTATGGATGATGTGAAAATTTGCCCGTCTATTCGGATCGGACACCTTGTAGTTAAGAGGCTTGTGCCATTATTACGAGTGACCTGCTGTGTCATGTTTAATGTTTGGAAACCTTCGTGCAGCAATAACTTATCCCATGACATCACGTCAGCACACCAATAATCTGCGGGTTCAAGGACGGAGAGCCATCGCTGTGTTGATTCGTTCTGTAGATGCTCCGCAAGGATTCGCTTGATTTCATCTCGCTTCGTTGCCCATTCATTCGGATCGGTATAGGTCAATAAAGCTTTACATTCAAGCAACTTGCCAAGTTCTAGCACGGACCCCATTGCTAGTGCGATAAAGCCATCTTCCGTCTTGTAGATACCGTAAGGGGCCCTTAAATAAGCATGCGCATTATGAATGCCGCTTCTTTCGGGAAGCTTTCCGCCATCGTTCAAATACGTTGTCAGCACTTCGAACTGAAAATCCAGCGTAGCTTCAAGCAAACTTGCTTGGACGAAAGACCCTTCACCTGTAATCCCACGTCGCACTAAGCAAGCCAAAATACCTTGCACCAGTTGTGCGCCTGCCATCATATCCGCAACCGCTAAACCAAAAGGCATTGGGGGCTGGTCAGCATCACCGTTCAGCCATGCGAGACCAGATAACGATTGTACGAGTAAATCCTGCCCGGGTCTGTCGCGCCATGGACCTTCGTGGCCATAGCCTGTAATTTCACCATAGATAAGAGTAGGGTTTATTTCATGAACTCGCTTGTAATCCAGTCCAAGTCGTTCCATTACACCCGGCCGAAAGTTTTCAATAAGTACATCCGCTTTACGAATTAAGCTTCTAACGATTTCAAGTTCATCTGGATTTTTCAAATCCACAGCGAAGCTTTCTTTATTCCGATTAATGGAATGAAATAACGTGCTATCTCCGTCCATTTCCATATTGGAAATATATAAAGTTCGACATATATCACCTGATCCGGAACGCTCAATTTTGATCACCCTTGCGCCGAGATCCGCTAATCGCAAAGCAGCAGAAGGTCCGGAGAGGAACTGACTGAAGTCCAGTACGAGAATACCTTCAAGAGGTTTATGTGTTGTTGTTATTGCCATGGTGCCAACTCCCTATTGACTCACTTCGCTCAGAAGAAATTCTTTATCCAATCTTTCGTTATCCTCACCGATACGCGGGGCCCATTTGTCTGACTCAAGTCGGGCTTCGTTAATCCGAATCGGACATCGTGTCATTCGTAGGCTAGGGGATCCGGGTCTCGTGACTTCCTGAATCATGTTAAGCGTTTTAAATCCATCGTGCTCAAGCAATCGATCCCATGTATAAACATCTGCGCACCAATAATCAGCAGGTTCTAGCCTATCTAACCATGCCTGTGTTGTTCGCGTCTTGAGGTGGTTTACTAAGATACTCTTGATCTCATCTCGGTGCGTGAACCAGGTTTTCGGATCGGTATATGTCGCTAATGCCTCACATTCCAGAAGCTCTCCAACCCGGATAATCGAACCCATGGCAAGCGCAAGATAACCATCCGCTGTTTCATAAATTCCGTATGGAGCCCCTAAATAGGCATGTGCGTTATTCACGGAGCTACGCACAGGAGGTTGCCCGCCATCATTGAGATGTGTGGTCAGTACCTCAAACTGGAAATCCAAAATCGATTCAAGCAGACTAACTTCCACCAGCCCGCCAATACCTGTGCGGCCACGACGTACAAGACAAGCAAGAATGCCTTGAACTAAATGTGCCCCTGTAAACAAATCTACTGCAGCAAGTGCGAAAGGAACCGGAGGTTGATCCGCATTTCCATTGAGATAAGCTAAACCGGATAACGATTGGATTAACAAATCTTGGCCTGGCTTGCCATTCCAAGGTCCTTCTTTCCCATATCCGGTAACACTGCCATAGACGATTTTGGGATTGATTTGTTTCACACTTTCATAATCTAAACCTAGCTTTTCCATTGTGCCAGGGCGGAAATTTTCAATCATCACGTCCGCTTGTTCAATTAACCTTTTAACTTTGATGAGATCATCAGGGTCTTTTAAATTCGCTGCATAGCTTTCCTTATTACGGTTGATCGAATGGAATAGCACGCTATCACCATCCGACAATAAGTTATTTAATGACAATTGGCGGCAAGCGTCACCGGTTCCTGGTCTTTCTACCTTAACCACTCTGGCGCCAAGATCCGCAAGACGCAGTGCAGAAGATGGTCCGGAAAGATATTGACTGAAATCCAGCACTAAAAGTCCTTCAAGCGGTTTCACTGATGCTCCTCCTTCAGCGATTCACGATATAAAATATCCATCTTTGCCAATACTTCTTTGGGATTACCGCCATGACGAATATAATCTCGGACTACATCACCTGCATGATCTTGAAAGTGAAAATATCCACTGTATCGAGGACGCATATAAGCGCGATCCAATGCGGGCAACGTATCTTTGTAATAATTCTGCGTTTGACGGTTAACCTCTTCATCCAACCATGCTTCTCTGTGTCCTGGCTGACCGCCGCTCTCGAAATAAATAGTTTTTTGGATATCGCTACTTGTTGTAAACATAGCAAAGCCTAATGCATCATCCATTTGCTTGCAATTGACTGAAATAGCGAGCCCCGTTCCGCCTAAGGTTGATCTTAGTTTCCCATGATCCCCGATAGATACCATGTCAGTAGATCGCACTGCGTATTTGGAGTAACCTCGTCTGGCATAATTGGAATATCCGTAAGCAAAAGGACAATAATAAATATCATCACGCGTAGACATCGCTTCCATGACCTTAATTGGATTCCAATCTAACATTTCCTCTGTACAGTAATTCGTAAGTTCTCGAAGCTGATCCAGCACCTTAAGCCCCATATCTGTACTGACAACGCTTTCTTTATTGATAAAAGGCTCTTCCCCTTGCGTGTAGCAAAGCATATAAAAATTCATAAGTGTATCAATCGGAATTCCAGCAAAAGCAACCTTACCTCGCTTAGCTAATCCAATCAAGTCATCCCACGTATCTGGCAAATTTAACCCATCATTTGCGAATAAATCCGGGCGATAGGATGCTACAGGTGTTGCTGCATCAACAGCTAATGCACTTTGATAACCGTCAAAATTATAGCTTAAGTGTGATTTACCAACTGAATTTGCGGCCTGATCAGCCATAAACTCACGTGGAAGCACCTGATCCAAGGGAACCAAAATGTTTTTATCCGCAGCAAACCCAGCCCATGGATGGTCAATAATTAATAAATCATATTGCTCGGCTAACATTTGAATCGGATAATCCGCAAAATGTTGTAGTGAACGTTTATCCCACGTAATTTCTACATCTGTATGCAGCTCCATATATCGTTGCGAAGCAGCTACAACTGAAACATAACCTCTTGTATGGTTCCAAGTAATGCCACGAAGTTTTTTTGTCATCGGTTTAGCTCCTTTATTTATCTGGTAGTACCACAATACCACAACTCCTTGTTATCCTCAATCATTTTCTGTATAGTTGAGTTACAAAGAATGAATTTCAACATTTGGAGGTCCTACCGAAATGTTAGATATAAAAGCAGTCAAAAAAGTGACAGTCACTGAGCAAATTATGGAGCAAATTGCCGCTCTCATTACTTCAGGTCAACTTCAACCTGGTGATCAACTCCCTAATGAGAGAGATCTGGCTGAGCAATTCAAGGTAACCAGGGGCCGCGTTCGTGAAGCACTTCGCGCATTGTCTCTTGTCGGTCTGCTTACCATAAAAGCAGGTGAAGGCAGCTTCGTAAACGAACAACAAGCGCCTTTTTCACCTGAAACGATTACTTGGATGTTTTATAGTGAAATTCATAACTTGCATGAAGTGTATGCAGCTCGAAAACTAATTGAATCCGAGGTATATCTCCTTGCTGCTCAAAGCGCAACACAAGATGAACAAGATCATCTTCTCCTGATTCTTGATGCTCTTGTCGAAGCAAAAAATCAACAAAATCCAGCTGAGTTTTTAGATCTCTTAGATCAGTTTGATATTTACATGGGAGAAATTTGCGGTAATCGCATTTATGCCAAATTGATGCAAACCGTTGTTCATTTACGTAGAGAAACAAGTTTGAAGCTATTGAAAGTACCTGGAGCGATCGAAAGCAGCACAGAAATACGCAGCTCATTGATGTATGCTATACAGTCCAAGGATAAGAAACTGATCAAAAACTCGGTCCAAGCTTTTTTCGAAAAATCAAAACGGTTCTATGACAACATTATCGGCAAAGCCTAAAATGCATTGCCTATCGCACAATAACGGAGCACCGCGGTTTGCGGGCTCCGTTTTCAATTTGATACTGCAGTTTAGCTCATCTTACTGTCCAAATACTTGAAATTCATAGATACTGCCGCCTTGAGACTGAGAATCCGTTATCGTAATCCTCATATATCTTGCCGTGATCGATCCAGTGTTTGTGTCCGTGTTCAACGCTTGCGACGTAAAGCTTGCTGTTTTATCCGCATACATCGAGTAGCTTGCATCATCCGTGGAATACTCGATTTTATACTTAAATCCTAGTCCCGATCCCTGATAAAAATTCGTGTTAATACTGGAGATCGCATAATTGGCTCCCAAATCTACCTTAAGCCAAGGCGAACCCAACACGCCAGCTTGCTGCGCCCAGCGCGTAGACGAACTGCCGTCAACGGCTTTGGATGCCGCATAGGTGCTTGAATAAGTGTCAGATGCCGTTGCCGCTTTTCCTTGGGAGATCAGTGTTGGCGGCGGCGACGAAGGTGAACCATACACATTAAATTGGTAAATACTGCCACCCTGACTCTGAGAATCTGTTATTGTGACTCTCATATATCTTGCCGTGATCGATCCAGTGTTTGTGTCTGTGTTAAACGGCTGCGATGTAAAACTTGTCGTCTTATCCGCATACATTGAGTAATTTACATCATCCGCTGAGTACTCGATTTTATACTTAAATCCTAGTCCAGCCCCTTGATGAAAATTCGTGTTAATGCTGGAGATCGCATAATTGGCACCCAAGTCTACCTTGAGCCAAGGCGAACCTAATACGCCAGCTTGCTGTGCCCAGCGCGTAGACGAATCGCCGTCAACAGCCTTGGATGCATCATAGGTGCTCGAATATGTATCGGATGCTGTTGCCGTTTTACCTTGGGAGATAGGTGTCGGTGGTGGCGCCACTGAACCAAACACATCAAATTGTGAAATACTTCCACCTTGACTCTGAGAATCTGTTATTGTGACTCTCATATATCTTGCCGTGATCGATCCGAAGTTTGTATCCCAGTTAACCGCCTGTGACGTATAGCTTGCCGTTTTATCCGCATACATGGTGTAGTCTACATCATTCGTGGAATACTCGATTTTATACTTAAATCCTAGTCCAGACCCCTGGTGGAAATTCGTATTAACATTAGAGATTGCGTAATTGGCACCCAAGTCTACCTTTAACCATGGAGAACCTAACACGCCAGCTTGCTGCGCCCAACGCGTAGAGGAATCGCCGTCAACAGCTTTAGAAGCATCATAGGTGCTGGAATACGTATCGGATGCTGTTGCAGATTTTCCTTGCGAGAGCGAAGCTCGGCTTCCATACACAACAAAGGCGTCCAGAAGCCATTTCTGATTCGCGCCATTCACGATTTTAATCTCATGCAGCCCCGGCGTTAAGCCCGATACACGAAACACTTTCTTCTGACTTAACAGACTAGAGCTAGTTTCGTTGATGGTAGACGTTTGTAGCGTTCCATCGATATATACCTGTGCATTATTCGAATAATTAGAATTAGTTTCGGCAATGACATCGATACCCGTTCCAACAAACTTGTACTGCAGATAAGCACCCGATGCTGTCGTATAATGCCCTGTATTTCTATAATCGACTGCTCCCGATGCTTTCCTATTTTCATCAAATGTCCAATTCCCGGTGTAAATTATATTCGAATTACTGTCATCGACCGAGACACCGGCACTGTTTTTTAAATATAGATATTCCTGTTCCAGCCCAGCGTTATTCATGATGTTAACTGCTGCAGTTGGCCAATTACCATCGCTGACGTACGTATTCCCATTTCCCCAACCAGTAATCGAACTGTTGTCCGAGTAGTTATTGGCTGTCGTATTGTTAGGAGCCCCCCAGGTTCCACTAGCAATATAAATCCATTGTTGAACGTAGTTTTTAATAACATTGCTGGTGACATTATAATTATTTGTACCGTTATCCAAGTAGATTCCCGTTAAATAACCCCATACACCTGTAATGAAATTGTTAGACATCGTTGACCCTGGCTGCCGGCTTAACGTGTAGATCCCGCCTCCATCAGATAGTGTTTGCAAGACATTAGAAACTTTGTTATAACTGACCGTATTATTCTGGGAATAAGGTGTTGCTGATTGGTGTGTTGAATAGGTTGATTCCTGACCCCAGCCCCAGCCGACTGAAATTCCCGAGTAAGGTAAATTATCCAATTCATTATGAAGGATCTGCAGATTTTTGTTGTAGCCTGCAAAAATACCCGTCGCCTGAGGATACTGTACGCCTACGTTGGTAATATAGTTATTCGATATCGTATTGTCCACCGTTTGTTCAGAAGAACTTGTTTGCCAGAAATCATTCACGACCCCGATCTGAATGCCAGCGCCAGAAATATCGGAGAAGCTGTTTCCGATGATATTGTTATTCTGAGTCCCGTTCTCAAATACAAGACCCGTCCCGCCCAAGTGGGTGAAGGCATTATCTATTATGACGATGTTGTTGGCATATTTATAATTGACGTTGCCACCGATATGATTCATCGATTCCCAAAATTCATTATGATTGGCTGCCGTATTGTAAGCGGCATTCCAATAATTAACGCCTTGAAAACCGACAAAACCATTACTAGATAGAGGATCTAACCACGTCCCATAGGCAAAAGTCAACCCGATAAACTGAACATTGTGTAGAGGGGTTGCAGCAGTGCCCAGACCGCTAACAAGCTGTTCTACTTGTGGAACAATCACACTCGCCGTAGATAAGTTCTCATAGCTTCTTGGAATGTAATACATGTATTGATCGGAAACATCGTAATAAAATTGACCCGGGTTACTCAAAAGCTCGTAGGCATTTTCAATCCAGTAGCCGTAACTGCTTGCAAAAGCGACTAACATTGGACCGAATGACTGCTGATTCGCGTTCATCAAGCCCGTCCCGCAAGGGTTTTGCAAGTAAATCAATCCATCTGATGTTATAGATGATATGGGGCACGAATGGTTCTGAAATGTTTGGGTGTTATGAAATCTAATTTGATTCACATTTTTCCATGTTGACATATTCGCGTAGTTTGGGTTCGTGACAATTAAATCGGCATCGGAATAGCTAAGCATTCTAATGGTATGCTGACCAGCGGACAAACCCGATTTGCTGAATATGGTCTGTTGTGATAATAATGTACTGTTGTATTCACTGACCGTTTGATCCAGTACTCCGTCAATAAATACTTGAATGTGACTTGCAAAGTTCGAATTCTTTCCGGCAATTATATCAATACCTGTTCCCGTAAACGTATATTGCGCTGAATGTGCATGATAGGGCGTATGATGTGAATCACCGTTGAAATCACCAAACTGACTCCGATTATTATCATCCGTCCATCCCCCCGTTCCCGTGTAGGTAATGCCTGGGGCGTCATCATTGACAGTGGTTACTGTTGACCCGTTATATACCTTAAAGGCGTCCAAAAGCATGTATTTTACATTACTATTCGTGGTATCTGAAGCTAATGTAAAGCCACTTGGTTTCGATTCACCGCGCGCAACAGTTGTACGAACGCCATTGACGTACATTTGTAGGATTCCTGTGGATGATCCTACATAGGTACGATAAATATTTTTGTTCGAGTCATGCAGCGCCCAATTTGTCAAAGACTTCCCGCCGCTAATAACAGGGTGGGCACCTGGATATGCTTGATAAATAATGTTATATCCGTTAGTACCAGAGTCATGAATGGATCCGCTTTCAGTTAATTGAAACGTTGACGTCAGCGAGTAGGTGCCATCCAAGAGATAGACTACAATGTCTCCGGTCATACTCTGATTTACAGTTCTGACCTTATCTCGCCCACCCTGAAGCGAACAAGGGCTGACCTGCGTACAACTCGTGCCGCTGCCCGTCGGAGAAACGTAATATGTAGACTGTACAGCCGCATTAGCTTTTTCACTTACCGTTAAATTCATAGTGATACATAGCATAAAAGCTAAGAATGCGGTGAAAAGTGTTTTAAATTTCATTTAATTTCGCTCCCTTTACTCATAATATTGAACCATCAGCCATCATTACCGAACCTCCATGTGAAGTATTGCGTATAATGTAAGCGGTTACAATAATGAATAAAAAAGAAAAAAACTTTTATTTCACGCTTTCCCTTTCGTAGTATCATCCCCCTTCCTCTAATAAAGTTTTTGACAAGACTCATTATATACGAAGGATTTAACGCTTCATATTTTAAAAATTTTGGTTAATTTGTCTAATTATTTTGGCTGAAATAGAGGCTATCCCCTAGATCCTTTCAGACCTCTTGGAATAACCTCTGAGTAATCGATAATCCCTAATTTACAAGATGAACTTTAATTGCACAGGAGAATTGGCTTTAAGCTCAACCTGTGTTCTTTGATCCACCACAATCAACTCAATCGTCTGATCTGTCTTCGTTGCACATAGATTTACTTGCACTTCTTTACGGCTTAGATTCCATGCAAGTGTAACTTCTATACTGCCATGCGCCAGCATCGGTCCTGCCTCTCCCCGCTCCCAGCTTTGAGGCAAAGCATGGAGAACACGAATTTTCCCTGGCGTGGAGAGCATCAGCATTTCTTGTACGACAGCGCACCACCCCATATTTGCGTCAATTTGAAAAGGTGCCATTGGTAATTCAAACGTCAGACCCATATCTCGCCAATCATTACACAGCGTAAATAGATTACTCAATAAATTGGCTCTGCTTAGCTTGTCAAAACACTGGATTGCTTCCTCGCCTTTCCCCATACGCGCATAAGCATTTGCTATATACATAAACGACCAAGCACATTGCTCTCTCAGCGTTACATCATTTGAACGGTTTTCAACCGCTTTAACGAAAGGATTATACTGCGCTGGAGAACTATCCATATCGATTTCAGAACCTGGAAATAACGGATAGATGTGCGCCAAATGCCGATGCTGATCATTATCGTCAAAATCAGGATGCATCCACTCACGAATCGCCCCATCTTCATTCGTTTGATAAGCCGGAATTCGTGCCAACATATCGCTCCACTTCGCAATTTCACCCTCATACATTCCTACCAAAGGGGCCAAGGTAACTAAACTCGTTAGAACCTCCTTAGCAACTGCAAAGTCCATAGTCGCATTCATCGTAGTTTCCATAACACCGCCAGATTCATAACCGTCCAGATTCGACTCTTTCACGTAATTACGCGGCGTGTTTTCCGGTGATACGGACGGACTAATGACAATGAATCCATCCTCGCCAATCGTGAAATAATCCTCATAGAACAGTGCTGTCTCATAGAGAAACGGCAAGGCTCGCCCACGAAGAAATTCTTCGTCTAACGTATACTGATAATATTTCACATAGAATTGAGCAATCCAACCTGCACCCGAAATCCAATGGATAATGTGGGGGTATATAATTTTCAACAAACCGGATTCAGGTGTGGTCGGTGCTGGAACAAAGATCCCTCTGCAACCGAATAATTGCTTAGCATTGGTACGAAAATCTTCCAACTTACCATCCATATAATCAAATACTGGATGCAGCAGCTCTGGCATGTTACCGCTTAGCACTTGCCAATAAATCATTTGTAGATTTAGATTGACCATATGGAACGCCCACATTGCGTTATATTCGCCACACCACAATCCATACAAATGGCAAGGCTGTCCGCCTTCACGAGTGCTGGAAATCAGCAGATAACGTCCAAATGACCACATTTTTTCCATCAACGCCAATGATTGTTTGCCCTTATATGCATCCATCAGATATTCTTCATTACATCGATCTCTGTCCCCAGCATGTAGATCAAACTTCATTGCATGAAATAAGCGAGAATGTTCACGAACGTGGCGCTCCAAAAGAGTTGAATAATCAGCAACAATGCCATTCAATTCATTTCTCAACTCTTGCCAACGCTGTTTCCTTTCACCCTCCACGAATAATTGAATTACTATCAACACCCGATTTGCATCTTTGATTTGTAAGGAACCATTCTTATCAGACATGCTTCCGCCATCCAACACAACTCTAGCAACGGCTCCAAAATCTGCTCCGTTATCATTTTTCACGGCATAGTAGAGATTGTTTTCTTCGCTATAAGATTGTTTATTCTCCGCTAATGAAAGCTCCAAAGCCGTTCTGAATTGCTCGGGTTCTCCATTGCCATGTAAATCAAATTTCATGATACATGAGATATGACCAGGCTCTGAACAACGAAGTTCATACACAAGGATGTCATCCGTACGGGATGCAAATAAAACCCGTTCATATCTAGCGGTGCCTTCTAGCCAAGAAACGGTTACTTCACCCGTCTCCATATTTAACGTCCTGCTATAATCTTGAAAACCTTTACTTTCATGCATGATGATATGTAAATCACCTAAAGGCAGAGGCAGCGCATGTTCAGCGTTATATCCAGCTTCGGTTAAAGCATGGGATAGCACATGGTCAGCCGTTTCAGCTTTTCCCTGAAGTAACAGTTTCCGAGCTAGCGGGAGCTTGCCGCTTATGTCGGGGAGTTCCGCCGTAATTCCTTGTGTCCATAAATCCGCATGATTCAGTAAAACCGTCTCTTTATAAACGCCGCCGTACACAGAAGCCCCAAGCACTCCATTGCCAACGGGTATAGCCTCTCGCCATTTAGCTCCCCAATACGATGATGGATACATATTCTTCAATAAGTTTCTGGGCATACTTTCACTCCTATCACTACTAGTACTGACTTACGAGCCTAAGAACATATCAACAATCTCGCTTCATGGCTTCCGAGTTCGATCTTTATTCTCTTATTATGAACACCTAAGAATTTACCAGTCCAGAAATCTTCAATCCAACAGTTATTTTTCGTTAACTGCACTTCAAAGCTACTAGGTTGATCCTCCCAATTAAAAAGGAACACGAGAACTCTATCCATCTGCTGCACTCTGCCAATTCGAAAGCTCAAATCATCAAATCTCGCAGCTGTACGGGTTGGAGGAATCATTTTTTTCAATAGAGCCGTATTCACATCTGACAAATCAACGATTTTGTCACCTGACAGTACCATAGCTCCTGTCGCATAAATAAATGTCGCATGGAAAATGAACTCACTTGGGGTCATTTCCGATCTGACTTTCACCATATTTCCGTCTGGACCTAGTTGATCCATCTCTAAGTTCTGGAGCAGTACACAGTCTGGATCGTTGATCCACAGCTTATTATGCTGCCAATTCCGCCAAAAGTTCTCCTTCGCGACATCATGAAAACTGTTCCACGTCCGGAAAATATCATTGGCGATTCGCATCCCATGCACCAATCCTAGCGAAGGCCACATCGGTGCATTGCAACCGAGCACGAAGCTATCGACTCCAGCTCCCTCGAGAATTGCTTCCATGCCATGCCTATAAGCTTGAATACTTGTATAGGAAGGATCATATCTCTTCCCAAATGGAAGTGCTCCCCACATGTTCGCATCCAGCTTGAAATAGGTGCATCCCCACTCTTCTCTCATGGTTTTGAACAAGTTTCGGAGAAACTCCCGCGCCTCCGGATGCGAACCATCGAGCATATACCAAGGGCCGCTTCTCCAGCCTCCGAAAGAATCTCGGTCGGATGGCAGCGGTTTGCCTTCTTGATCCATAACAAACCAATCCGGATGTTCCTTAAATAAAGCCGATTGCTCTTCCGCAATAAAAGGAGCAACCCAGATGGCTGGCTTGAATCCTGCAGCAGATATCTTGTCGCAAATCTGTTTAACATCGTTCCCAAAGTCCGGATGCTTAGTGAACCAATCGCCCATATATGCCTGATATCCGTCATCAATTTGTATAAATTCCAGATCTAGATTTCGTTCCGTAATCGCTTTCAAATTAGCCTCAACATCTTGTTCCGTAACTCCTGGACCATAACAGGCCCACGAGCACCAACCAGTCGGCGGTTCAGCATAATCCAACTTCGGATGTCGCTGGTCGAGCTGCGTAGCTAGATCGATTAGCAGCTGTTCACGATCCGTTCCTTGAAATACTTGAAACTCTTCAAGCTCTACTCTTTGACCTGGCTGAAGCGTTAGACCCTCTAAATCAAGAACAATCTCAAGTCGATCTTCATTTATACGAAATTCTCCTCTGAATCTGTTCGAGGAAACAAAAGCTAACAAAATAGGATCAGACAATACCGGCGTCAAGAGCAACATGTTATACGTTGTAGAATAACCTTCTACAGTCGGCATTTTATAATGCGTTTGATCATTAAAGCTTCCAATAAACTTGGGTTCACCTATCGTCCCACCATATTGCGATAATTTACTATATCCTTCACCGTACACGGGAGTATCAACATCAAACCCATGTGAACCTGAGAACAAAGCGACTTCTTTAAGTCGAACGCTACTGGTGCCATTGTTATAAATCGTACTGGCACATAGATCCCCTTGCCATTCTTTAGAGAGCGTGAGCTCATCACGATGGTGGCATTGGCTTTCAGAAAGCTTAATTTCTGTATCCATTTTCATTAAACTTGTTTTATTGAATATCATCGTCTCCACCAACTCCCTATCCTTTAACCGCACCGGAAGTTAGACCTTTCTCCACATACTCTTGTAATAAAACATAGATAAGGATCGTTGGAATATTCACGATAATGATCGCTGCACAAAGACCGGCATAATCTGTAGTAAAAAAACCTGAAAAGTTCATTAAACCTAAAGATAACGTACGCAAAGCTTCTTTTTTGATAAAGAGCATAGCTAGTATTAAATCATTCCATGATGACAAGAAAGCTAAGATTGCCATCGTGGAAATTGCTGGTTTCGCTAGCGGTAGAATGACTTTGGCGTAAATTGTACCTAGACCTGCTCCATCCATAATGGCAGCTTCCTCTAATTCAGCAGGCAGTGATTTCATGAATCCGGTGATAACAAATATCATATAGGGAACGCCGCCTGCGATGTATATGGAGATTAGAAATAAGTAGCTGTCCACTTTTAAAGAGACATAGATTTGAGCAAGCGGGATCAATACAGCGTGGATCGGGATCATCATTCCTGCAACAAAGAAAAAGAAGATGAACGCAAGCCAGCGGCCTTTCAATCTACCTAACACGAAAGCCGCCATCGTAGAGAATATCAACCCAATAACAACATAGGTCCCAACTAAAAATAAGCTATTAAAAAAGTATTTCCCGATTTTACCTTTTACCCATGCATTCTTATAATTCTCCCATTGGAATACATCAGGTAAACCAAAGTAATTCGTAAATATTTCCTTATTCGATTTCAAAGAAGTAATGAGTGTATAGATTAAGGGATAAATAAAGATCAGAGCAGCTATTATCAGCGCGGCATAAAGTATGATCTTTCCAACATCTATCTTTCTTACACTTATTGTCTTCTTTCCAACATCTATGTTCCTGACATGTATAGTCTCCATTAAGTTCCAACTCCTAGTATTCTAAGGTATCACGCTTCATGACACGATTTGCAATGATTGTTATGGTGAATCCTAATAAGAAGATTATCGTGGATATCGTACTCGCTGGTCCAAAACGACCATTGGTAAATGCTTCGGTAAACATATTTGTCGTCAACACATCGCCAGCGTGATCGATACCTGGCTTGCCATTCGTAAGTACATAAATAATATCAAATGCCTTCAAGGATCCAATGAGCAACAATACAACATTTATTTTCAGAACTTCCCAAATGAGAGGTATCACAACGTGCCATAATCTTTGTAATCCATTTGCGCCATCGATTTTAGAAGCCTCAATAATAGAATCCGGAATTGATACTAGTCCTGATAAAAAGATAATCATGACAATGCCTACACCTTGCCAACAGCTTACAAGTATGATCACATTTAATACCGTGGTCGGATCTGCCAGCCAAGCATGGATAAGGTCACCTTTTCCCAATTTGATTAGAAGCGAATCAACTAATCCGCTTTGAGGGTACAAAATGAATTGCCACAGAAGTGAAACAGATGTCGCGGACATAATGACCGGCATAAAAAATGCTGCTTTCAGTATGCGAATCCCCTTAATCTTCATGTTTAATAACAAAGCCAACAGGAAACCCACAGGAATTTGTATCGCAATATTCAAAACCATGAAGTACATCGAATTACGAAATGGTTTCCAAAACTCTGCATCGGAAAGGACTTGTTTATAATTTTTAAAACCTACGAAGGTCATATCGACTCCGCCGACTCCATCCCAGCTGTGGAAGGATAAATAAAAAGATTTGCAGATGGGGTAGACTAACAATGCTGTATAAAAAAATAGGGCTGGCAGTAGAAATAAGGCAATCCTTATATATTGCTTCTGAAGTCTTTCCATGCTGATTTCATCTCCCTCTCTCTATAGAGAACAGGCGTAAAAGTCAATTCACTTCTACGCCTATTCGCCTATTCATTATTTATTCTTTGCAATAGCGTCATCCATTTGTTTAGCAGCATCTTGTGGTGTCGTATTTTTACCAAACACTGCTAGTGTAATATCGTAAAACTTGGCATTAACGGCTTTAACTGGTTCTGGTCCGATTGCATCACCGGCAAAAGCTTTGCCTGTAGACATAGCCTTCGAAACCTCTGCGATCAGAGCACCTGCTTTTGCTGGATCTACATCTGCCTTAACCGCAGTCAAGTCATGAGCCGTTTCTTGAATTAATTTGGAGGAAGCTGAGCTCGTTAATGCTTTTACCAATTCAATCGCCATATCTTTTTTGTATCCAGTTACTTTACTCGAGATTGCGAACGCGTCAGATGTACCACCCATCCAAGTATCTTTGTTGGCTTCCTTGCCTTCGAAATAAGGGAACGGGAAGAATCCAACTTTATCTTTAAACCCTGCCGGCGCGTCTTTTCCTGTCGATTCACCTATCGTCCAAGAACCGGAATATCTCATTGCTGCTTTACCGTTATTGAAATCCGCAATTTCACCCGCATACTTGCCACCGATGTAATTTTTACCGAAAGCATTTGCATCAACAAGGTCTTTCATTTTGCTGAACACATCAACAACTTGTGGAGAATTATAAGGCAGTTTGCGATCAGCCAAATCCTTTGACAATTGAACACCATTCAGTTTATAGGAGATGGCAGTGAATAAATGCTCGGTTCTCCAAGTTTCTGCACCAAGTGTCCACGGCGTAATACCCGCTCCATTGAGTTTGTTTATAACTGCCATAAGTTCATTCCATGTCTTTGGCGGTTGTACAGCAGCTTTTTGAAATAATTCTTTATTGTAATAGAATCCAGTAGCAAATGCACCGATTGGAGCCGCATAGTAGCTTTCTGTACCTAATTTATAGTTATCCAAAGCCCCTGCGATAAATCCATCTTTCCACTTGGCATCCCCGTTTATGGCGGTAGTCAAATCTAAGATTTTTTTATTTTTCACATAATCGTTATCGGCGGCTAACCCATAAATGGTGAATATATCAGGTAAATTGTCTGATGCTAGGTCAACTTTCAGTTTTTGAGAAGGATCCGCAGCAAACTCTCTTTCAACGGTAACTTCCGGATGTTTTTTAGTGAATTCGTCTATCGTCTGCGCAACGGCCGGTCCAAATGGATGTTCCGGTGTATACACGGCAGAGATACGCAACGTTACCTTTTCGACAGGCTTCTGTGTCGCTGCCGCTGTAGCTGCGGCCGTGGCTGCTGGTGCAACAGAAGTAGTTGAAGCTGCTTCCTGCTTTGTTCCGCAAGCGCTAAGAGCCATGGACATGACTAATAAAGAACCTACCACTACTGACGATGACTTCTGTTTGTTCATATTTATTGACCTCCCTAGTATGTATGTTGCTCTCTTACAGTCTCATTATATAAAGGTCAACCCTCTTAACATAGGCATGAAATTTTGGTTAAAATGTTGATTTTTTTTGGATTGCTAATCTCGATTACGGAATTCTCTCGGCGTCATCCCAAATGTTTTCTTGAACACCGTACTAAAATAACGCTCATCCTCAAACCCCACCAACGCAGCAATCTGATTAATTTTAATTTCACGGTGCTTCAAATATTCGCAGGCTTTATTCATTCGTATCGAAGTAAGGCAAGCTATAAAACTCATACCCGTAATCTCCTTGAAAAGATCACTCAAATAGGTAGCATTCATAAATAACTGTCCGGCTAATTGCGTCAATGAAATGTCCTCATTGTAATGGTTTTGCACATACTCCAACATCTCCGCGACCGCTTTCCTGCCGTCCGTATTCGTTTTCTTGTTAATGGCAAGGCTCACCGTATAAAAATGGGCCACCAGCTCCCGCTTCACATGTTCCAAGCTGTCATATTTCATCGGGTTCGTTTCAAATCCGCCATAGGAAATCGGCAGAGGTGTATGACCTGCATTCTCAATCAGCCATCGTTCCCCTAACAACCAGCACATGTCCAATAGCTGTCGCAGCGCCTTTATTGTTTTTAAAGAAGCGAAAGCCCTATCAATGAAGTGGGTGATGGTTTCGGTAATGCCAGACAAACTGCCAAGAATAACTTGGTTATATAAATTCTTTTCCACTTCCAACGAATAGCCGACATGGCCTTCTTGATCCATGAACGACTCATATAACGTTTGCATCGTATCTGGTGTGAATATCGAATAAATTAAGGCATTTGAAGATTCCTGATAACACGCCGTTATACCCTTTGCATGCTCATGTTGGGAAGAGATGCCGCACCTTACGGAGAAAAATTTCAATCGTTTTACCCACTCAAACACCTGTTCCACATATTGTCGTACACGTAACTCCATGGCATCGTTGTGAAGATAATCGTTGTATAGAATGACATGTACACTTCCTTGATGTTGAAAAACGATGCCTTGCAGGTCTTCCCCAAATAAGTCCGCCATGAAATTACTCATGATGTAGTATATCAAAGTAACTTCCGTAAGACCTTTCTCTTTGATGATGGTTTCCGTATTCAGGATCCTAAATGATACACAGGCAAAATTGCACTTGTCTATGTCCACTTGTAAAGATCGAGATAGATTTCTTGTCACGTCATAGCGGCCTTCAATAAGATCTACGACCAGCTTCTCTTTCATCGAGTTCACCAGCATGGTTTGATCGGTATCCATCGATTGCGATACGTCATGTTTTCTAGTTCGTACCGCTTTATTAAAGGCTTCAAGCAAATCCTTCTTGACAACGGGCTTTAACAAGTAATCAACGACCTGTAGGTTGATGGCCCGCTTCGCATATTCAAAGTCGTTATAACCGCTAACGATTATAAAACCTGCGAAAGGTAATTTTTCCTTCGCTTTATCTATAAAGGAGAGGCCGTCTAGACCTGGCATACGAATATCAACAAATAAAACATAAAAATCCGTTTTTTCGATTTTTTTGAGAGCCGACTCCGCGTCTCCAGCCTCTTGAAGATCTTCGATGCCGTAGGTTGAAGATTCTAGCATGGATATGATACCTCGTCTCATCCAAACTTCATCATCAATGATTAATACTCGGGTCATGTTGATTCACCTCTCGTTGTCGTAGTAATAGGCTGTCTGATCTGTACGGAAGTGCCGGAACCTGCCTTGCTTTGCAGCTTTACGCCATAGGGAGCTCCATAACGGAGACGTATTCGGTCATTCACATTGGTAATGCCGATTCCCGTGTTCACTCCACTTCCGGAGATCTCCACTTTTCCATCTAAAGCGAGCAAGATTTCCTGGACTTTATTCTCTGGTATACCGACTCCGTTATCAAATACGTTAATAAGCAGATGATCCCCTTCTTTTTGTACGCTAACGATCAGTTTCCCTTTGCCTATCTTCGGCTCTAAGCCATGGTAAATCGCATTTTCAACGATCGGCTGTAGGGTAAATTTCATGACTTGATAGTGTAAAACACCATCTTCTAATTGGTAGATCGCCTCGATGCGATTTTCATACCGAATGCTTTGAATCGTCATGTAATTCTTTATATTTTCAATTTCTTCTGATAAAGGCACCAATTCAGATCCAGATTTCACGCTATAGCGAAATAAATCGCTTACAGCCGTGCAGATGACACTGATCTCCTGAACACCTTTGATTTCGGCCATACAACTAATCGAATTCAATGTATTATACAAGAAATGAGGGTTGATTTGGGACTGCAGTGCGGTTAACTGAGCTTCCTTTTCTTTAATCGACACTTTATAGACCGTATTGATCAGCTCTGATATTTTAACGATCATGTCATTATAAGCATGTACCAAGGAACCCACTTCGTCCTTTGTTTTAATGCCTTCAACCATTTTGAAATTCTCGTTGCCCATGTTTTTCATGGCTTTAAATAACTGTTTGATTGGCGATGTTATGGAAGACGATAATGCAAATGAGATTAAGAGAAGTACGCATAGTGAAATTAACGAAATATAGATGATTGTATTTTTGATAGCATCACTACTGGGCTTTAACAAAGGATCTAAATCAGTCTCCGTGATATACCACCAGCCAACGGCTTGAGAATAGAAGTAAGTTACCAATTTACGATGACCGTTGATGTGCAGGACTTGATTGGTCTTATCCTTCGTTAGTTCGTCGGGCAGCCACGAGGATTGAAAGCGCTCTCCTAAACCTTCTTGGTCATTGCTGTAAACTAAATTTCTGTCTCCGTCCAAAATATAAAATTGGTTATTGTTGTTTTGAAGTGGAGATACAATCTTGCGAATGGCATCCAAGTCAAGGTCAACGTAGATAATACCGATTTCTTCTTTATTCTCTTTGCTTAAGATACTCCTACCAATGGAGAAGATATAACGTGGTGTTTGCGTCACGTAATAGTCAGCTTTATGGGTGGGGATAATCACACGCTCCCCTTTCAACTCTTTCATCTTTCTAAAAGATGGCTGATCGACAAAAGAATAAAACGGCGTTATATCGCTTCTGGACGTCTTGTAATACTTATTATTCGTATCATCAAAGATATAAATGCCGACAATATCGCTCCTTAGGCCGATTAGGACATCCACCGTATTAAAAAGCTTTTCCTCCGCTTCCTTTCTTTGAATCCCAACCTTATATTTCAAACTCTGCAAGGTTTGTTGAATCTCCGTGGAAAAGTCGGGAGCTTTCGTAATCTTCTCTATCTCATTCATGTAGTTTTCAATGTTGGAATTTACAATTGCCGTATTCTCAAACTTGTCCTGTGATAGGACAGTTTGCACGGTTTCGACGGATTTATTGTAATACAAAAACCCCGGAATCAGCAGCGCTGGAATCAGGATGAGAATATACGAGTAGATTAATTTCTTTCTGATTTGATTCCTGTAGTCAAAAAAGCTCAGCACGGTATGTATAAGTCGCATAGGAGTCCTCCGAATGTATGACACATAAAGATACACCCATCATAGTGTGTTTGAAAGTTTTTTGCTATACCCTAATTGTACTTCACTCTTTGGTTGTAAAGTTTCGCTTCTTTACAACATTTTGTTGCTGATTTGCACAATTGGGCCTTAAAACTAGGTATGATCAAGTATGCTGGTGAACAAGCTGATTCTTGTACATTGTGGCTTCAGCGGGGCTGAATAGCTTTTGTAATTTGTCTGGAAGGTAAATAGAACCCGACTGAGCAGCTTAACTGGAAAACCTCCATCTATTTTCGCCGAAAAGGCCCGTAATAACTGATTAGCTGGAAAACCTACAGTTAAAATAATCGAAATCGGCCATTCCAGCGAAATCCGATGAAATTAACTACAGGAAATCCAGTTAGTTTTATCCGATGCGAGAAAAGTTGTTGAATTAGCTGTAGTTTTTACAGTTAAACGTGCGGAGTGGTTGGAGTCAGGCGTGGAAGTACCTGGGGAGGGCCATAGAGAATGAAAAAGAGGATCCCCCGCCACATACATGGCTTTTTGGACACCCTCATTCTTTATATATAGGTCATTTTACAATTCCGATAAAGTCGCAGACATCGAAAACGTCCGTGTCTCTCCCCCTTGAATGTAGCCCGCAGTTCCATTTCGTACAGCCTCTGATAACCCCTGGGTCGGATAGCTCGAAAACGGTTCTAAACCGATATTATAATGTCTGCCAAACCACGGGTAGTCGGTCGTGCTTCCAAATTCTTGCCAGTACCACAAGTACGGCATCGAATTGGCATCCCACTCTACGCGAATTGCGGCGCTAAGCCTTGCGTTTTCTACTTGGTACCATCCAATTTCTTCAAAACCGCTAAGATAAACAATTTCCGAGGGAGCCCCTTTAGGCGGAAGATCAGATATATCCTTCATATTTCCTGATATCTCCTCAACCCACGGCCATTCATGCGTAATTCCACGTTTAACTCGTGCTGACTGATCGTCGCCGACATCCAGCTCGTCAGCAATTACTTTTATGTTCTCCGGTAATCGGATCGTACATCCAGGTTCTAGAAATGGCTTTCCGAAGGCCAAATGCTGCCCCCACATATATCTCAAAGGAACTTCGCTTAAATTTTTTATCTCTTCCTTTATGTCTACTTTGGGGGAGTTTGCGTAAATTGTAATGGTCTTGCTCAATTTAAATGGAAGTTTCTTCGTTTTGACAGAAAATGTCACGCTAACCAATTCCGGCGTATCCACCTCGATCGTGTAGGACCATGGCATTTGAGCCACTTCGCCGTGTTGACCAAATTGAGCACCAAGATAAGAACTGCTGACACCGCCGTTTGGAAATATTTCCTGCCATCCGCCTATGTAATAGTCAATAAAAGTAGACTGGGAATCAGGGGATGTCGGCAAATACCGATTAGGGTTATCGATGCCATTTTCCGTCAGCCACATAAAATCCAAATCACGGCTTTTTAATAAGAACTCGAAGATTTCTGAACCTTTATCAAGCAGGATAGAGAGCCGTATTTTTTCATTTTCCAATACAATCGTCTTCATACCCATATAGGTATACTGATCATGAACGCGGCAGCCATAATTTCTTTGTTTGCGATAATAGTCCAAATCGATCTTATCCTTTCAAGTAGAATGGGTACAGCGTCATACCGCCGTCGACGAAGAGTGTGACACCAGTGACATAACTTGCTTCCTCTGATGCTAACCATGCTGCAGCAGATGCAATCTGCTTTGGTTCACCTACTCGGTTCATAGGAATGAGCGAAAGTACAACATCATTTTGCTCTGGGTCGGACAGAATATGTTCATTCATAGGCGTAGCAATTGCCCCGGGCGCGATGCTATTAACGCGGATGCCGTGAGGCGCATATTCGAGCGCCAGCGTTTCTGTCAACAGCCTTAATCCGCCTTTGCTGGCAGCATAATGAACATGGTGCGGCTTTGGGATTTTTTGATGAACACTCGATACGTTGATGATATTCCCTTGAATGTTATGTGCCAGCATATACTTTATGGCCTCACGACACCCAACGAAAGCCCCAGTTAGGTTGGTATCCATAACTTTATGCCAATCTTCCAGACTTAATTCGTGGGAGGGACAAGTTGTTTGAATACCTGCGTTATTGACCAGAACGTCAAGGCCTCCGAATGTCTCAATTGCTGTGTCGATGAGTCGCTTAATTTCATCCTCTTTGCTAACATCAGCACGAACAGCAATTGCCTCTCCCCCAGCATTTTTCACCTCTTCGACCACAATAGTCGCCTGCTCAGCATCATGATGATAGTTAACGACGACCTTCATCTTCTCCTGACCGAATCGAACCGCAATCCCTCGTCCGATTCCTTTCGAAGCACCGGTTATAACCGCTACTTTCCCTGTTAAATCCGTAAACATGCTATCCCCTCCATCCCGTTACTCATGATTCACAATGGACAGTGCGGCTTTCATATACCCTAATGCATAGGCCATTCCCGCATGCCAAGGCGCTTTGCAAGTCATCTGTGGTGTATGATCCGGAATGAAAACACCATCAAAATTATTTTTCTTAAAAATGCGAAGTGCTTTAATCATATCGATGTCGCCCTCGTCAACAAACACTTCTTGATAATTCGGTACCTTGCCGATCACATTCCGAAAGTGTACGTAGCCTATAGCATTTTGCTTACTATACTTGTCGATGGATTCATAAATGTTTCCCTCGGTCATTTCCTGCAAAGTCCCCATGCAGAACTCCAATGCATTGTTATGGCTTGGGACGATATCTAGGAGCTTCTGGTACAAATGAGGCTGGTTCACCAAACGACCGTATCCTCGAATCGTAGGCATTGGAGGATCATCTGGGTGTGCCGCTAATCTTACTCCTGCTTCTTCAGCTACTGGAATGAGCTCCTTAAGGAAATACGCAAGTCTTTCCCAAAGCTCAGCCGAAGAGATAGGGGGAATGAAACCTTTCGGCGCGTTAAAATCATAGGTCATGTTCCAGATTTGTCCGTTCGGAATAGGCGTTTCCTCTGGTCCTTCTTGAAGGTTGAACGTTGCAGTGACAGCTTCCCCACGGGCAAGAGGCCTGTTCACATGACCCCAAACTCCCGCAATGCTGAAATTATACCCAATGATGGGAATTCCAGCTTTACCTACGTTGCGAATGATCTGCTTTATGTGCTCGAGCTGTTCCTTTTTCTTAGGGCCATCCATCAGAATGTCGTACCAATCGGCAGGACTGAAGTTTTCGATCGCTTCGAATTCTAATCCTTCTTCATTCATGGATTTCTTTAATGCGAGAAGGCTTTCATAGGACCATACATCTTCGTTTTGTCTTGCTATTCCCATGTTACGGTCTTTGTCCGTAGATGGTAATCCTTCGACACCATTGTAGTAGTCCACCAAATGAGCAACGATATGCGTACATCCAGCTTGTTTGGCAAACCTGAAATTGTCTTTCGTCAATCGATCACGGTATAATCCAAGTCCTAGCTTCATGACAACAGCCCCTCTATGTAAAATGAAAAAAATAAGTGCGATTTCCTTTTATAGAATCCCAAAGGTTTTGAAAGCTTCCGTACATAGCATGCCATCCTGTAAGGCCTTCCTCACCAGATTCTCGCCTTCCACTTTTTCCAACGACTTCTTGATCACTTCATCTTCAATATCTTGTGGAACGAACACAATGCCGTCGATATCCGCAAACACGTAATCGCCAGGGTGAATTCGTACGCCGTCTATTTCAATCGGCTGTTGGTAATTGATCAGATCAACTCGCCCCTTCGAATCTGTCGGTACCTGACCTCTAGCGGCCAGAGGAAATTTCATTTCAAGGATTTTGGCCGTATCGCGGTTTAAACCGTCAACGATTGCACCTCTGCCTCCTCGTGCACGGCATGCCG
Organism: Paenibacillus sp. J22P51; assembly: GCF_059692215.1. Lineage (NCBI taxonomy): Bacteria > Bacillati > Bacillota > Bacilli > Caryophanales > Paenibacillaceae > Paenibacillus > Paenibacillus sp. J22P51. The sequence goes on from NZ_JCAUAZ010000001.1 coordinate 126,415, forward strand.
TTGAGATCAGCTCGCCCCAGAAAGCAGCCTCATCAGGTGCCCCTGTAGAAACGACAAACACTTCGCCATGCGAAACGGCGTCAATGGCTTCCATTTGCAACTTGTAAGGTTCTGCAGGAATCGAAAATACTTTTGTTGCTTGTGCAGTGAATGATCGCCCGCTTATTTTTAAATTAGGATCAATTAAACGTAGGCCAGCACCAAAGGTTTGATTGCGATATCCAAGATCATCCAAAATATCGCCAATAACCGCTGAATATAATTTTTGCTCCAAGAAATTGAAATCGTATCCTGCAATGGTGGTTGCTCTTGTATTGTTCATGTTTTGATCTCCTCTATCTAATTTATATTCTAAATTATTTAAAATTTAAAATGTGAAATTTCAGTTTAACCAAAAAATAGAAAGAGATCTCATTACAATCCCCCTCCATTTTCACTCAAGTGGTCAATCATATTCAACTTACTATTCATAATGTGTTCTTCAAGTTTGGAACAAGCTTCTTTCAAATCGTAGCGCTTTAAAGCCTGAACAAACGCAATGTGTTCGTCATGACCGGAAAAAGAGCGTTCATAGCTTTGGAAGAAGTAGATCCTTGCAGCATGTAGAAAACTGTTTATCGACCTATATTGCTCCAGCATACGCTGATTATCCCCTGCTTGAACAATTTCATTATGGAATCTAACATCAAGCTCAAGAAAATGTTCAAATGAAAACGGCTTTGCGGTCAATGTCTCTTTAAAGTTTTCCAGGATTTCTTCGAGCGTGTTAACTAGTTTCTGTGCTTTCAACTCAGTAAGATGAGACACACACCACTGTTCAATCATTAAACGAATTTCAGAAACTTCCTCGATGTCCGATATTTTTAAGCTCGTGACAAATGTCCCCGACCTAGGCTTTACTTCCATTAAACCCTCTAGAACTAAACGATTAACGGCATCCTTAAGCGGTGTTCGGCTTATGTTCATTTTTTTCGATAAGTCGTTCAGATCCAGCCTTTGCCCGCCAACAAATTCGCGGGTTAAAATCATTTTTTTAAGCAAATGATACACTTTCTCTGAAAGTTCTGTGTGCTCTAGTTCATACACCTTCTCCCCCCCTTTCGCTAATTTGTAAGCACAAACTGAAATTTCAGATTTCAATTATATGATACTCTTTTCACTAAACAAAATCAACATAGCATTTAGTTATTTATCGTATCTCTAGTTGAAAAACCACTTCAGGATTACATATAGCATGCAATCGTGAAGTGGTTTGTTTATTAACCTTCTAAAATCACCTTAACATGCAGCATCTGCTTCGCTTCAAGGCTTATTTCAAGTGTGCCATCTCGCATGCTGTTTAGTTCCATTTGTATTTCTTCTAAAGCATTTGTTTGATAGGCAGCGATTATCTTATTGTTCGGAAAATGCAGCCTAGTATCCACTTGTCGATCCGTACAATTGCTTAGGCGAACAATAATTCCCGGTCCTTCCTCGACAGGCTGTACATCAAAGACCTGAACGCCATCACCCATCACTTGAATGAATTGTCCTTCTTCCTCTTCTTTACAATGAATAACAGGAGTTGAAAGAATAGGTGATACCGCTTGAGTGGCCGTTTCCATGACATCTGCTGGGTCGAAGGATGTAAAGGTAGAAAGGTAATAAGTAAAAGAGTTATATCCTGGTTGACGTGCTCTAAAATTGGTTTCCCAATAATTATTCATTGGCCAAGCTAACAAGAGTGGATTCGCTCGTTTATCAATGCTTTTTTGCTCTTTGCCATAGTTAAAGTCCCCCACCTGCACAAGCGGCGCATCGGCACAAATCAACGTAGCTCCATGCTGACCATCGTATACGGAAACACTTTTATCAACCGTTACATAATCTCTACAAACACCTGGCAACTGCTCTGCATCCAACTCAACCAATTGTCCCGCTGTATCATAGTGACAACGCCATTCTTGCACGTTCAAAGGTATAGCAAAGTAAGTGCCTTCCGGTGTCGTTATATCTTGTTTATAGAAAGAAGCCTTCATTTCAATATCCGCACGGTAACTGAAGAAAGTAAATCTCTGTTCTAAATTGTCTACACCCGGCGCATCCCAAAGTAAAATCAAGGTCGCACTATTCGCACTACGCTCTACTTTACATGACTTCAACTGGCTATAGGTTTGACGTTTAGCCTTCCAATCATGATTCCAGCAGCTGATGCTGTTGTTGCATTTTTCAATGTCCCTTGGAAATAAGGTTCGGCGATGGTTCGGATGATAGAGTGGATCAATCGTTTCCTGCACATATTGAAACAAACTATATGGACTATTAAGATCAAGAACCTCCCAGTCCTGTCGTTTATCATATAAACTTAGGATTCGACCTGATGACGCATCGAACGTACATCTATGGAAAGGCGTTTCGATCCGTCCCTCCTCGATCATGACCAAACCATTAACTGCTTTCTTCGCACTAAAAGGTTCCACAAAATCCTTGATTTCGCCTAAACTTGCTACAATATCATTCGAATGCTCCGCTTGCTGCAAGGATCGAATAGGTAACTTCCGCCAACTGAAAGGAGGCAATTCCACTGTGCCATAGCTTACGGCCGAGTGATTTTTTTCGTTGTTCATTAGCACTTCACGCGTTCTTATATCGGATAGATGCCTCCCTTTCTCCAAGTAGCTGGCAGGAATCTGAATATCATGTATGATCTTAGCGGAAGAAGGATTCAGAAGTAAGATGCCTTCTGGCTCGCGGGATTGTAGAGGATTATCTGCTAATTTCTCCATTTGTGTCCCTAATAAATAGCCTGTCAAACTATTGCCCAAATACGCATAATGTGCTTTATGAGCCCATTGAATATCCGTATTCAGATCATCTGGATCAGCAATGGAAGTCCATACTCCCCATGTATGCTCATCATATAAATTTATTTGCTCCCAAGCTTGTTTCTTAGCTTTCCTATAAGATGGATTACCCTTACTGCCAAATGCCTCCAGAAGCTCTACTGCCTTCATGCCTTGCTTAGTTTTACGATTCAGTTTCGTTTCCTTGGCTGAACTGGCTGAACCAAAGTTCCAATAATCCGTCCAATCGCCCGCATGAGTGTGCAGCCTATCTTCATGCTTCTTCACTTTGGCATATAATTGTTCCGGCGTAACAAAGGAAATCGTTAGTTCCCGCTGTTCCTCATTCCAAGTTTTTAGTAATTCTGCCAACTCTCGATCTGGTGAATTGTTATCATAAGCAGGGACATTCGTCGACGTTAAATAAATAAAATCAAACGGATAATCCGGATTTGCATCGATTTTCTCTAAATACTTAGCTAAGCCATTTGCAATATCATCGGTGCTGTTCGTATGAAGATTACAGATTTGACCAAACAACGAATAATGCTCGCCATTAAATGTGAGCAGCTTTCTGTCATCTGGTGCTTGCCAATGGAAGGCATCTGGGCGTGTTAATGGAATACCTCCCATGTGGATATTAATGCCTGTGATATAAAACTCCACGCCAGAATCCAGCAATAATTGACTGTATGGCCACGGCTGACCGTTGATATCATGATTAATGGCGCACTTGATCTCGCAATTGAACAGGTCACGTAACTTTCTAACAGGATACAGCATTTTAGCCATCTGCTCTGCTGTACAGAGTGGAGTCGTATGCAAGTATGTAGCGACTATACTCATTTGTCCATTAGCTAGATATCGAGTAAATTGAGCGATCTGCTCCTCGGTTGCATTTTCTAGCCATAGTAATACAGGATATGTGGCTTCGCAGGTCCAGCGGAATTTATCCCGTTCAGACCAACTTTCGGTCGCCTCACACAATTGTAACGCTTGGTCGATATATTCTTTTTGTTTCTCCAATAAGATGGGTTGCGCATGGGTATATCCGATATCTAAGTGACTATGATGTAAAATGAAAACTTCTTTAATTTTAGACAAATTCATCATCCTCTTTTCAATAAGTTTGTACTACAATTGTAAGCGCATTACTTTGCCAATGTATTTGCAATAACTCGACATCGTCTTTATAATTAACGGACATCCTATAGGTACTTTAAGGAGATGCTGCTTTGTCCACATCATCATTCGTTTATATAGATGGAACTCGTCGATTAAATCTAAATAATCCTATATTAAAAGGAAGAGATGCGACCTTCCGTGTTCACTATTGGGGTGGAGTTCAGGATCATTGTGACACTCCCTTGCATCAGCACTCGATATTTGAAATCTGTTATGTCATTTATGGGCATGGAACCTATTCGGAATTAGGTATCGAGTATCCATTGCTTAAAAACACGTTGTTCCTATCGCGCCCCCACATCAAGCATCAAATCATAAACGATCAATCACTCTTCCTAATTTTCGTTTCATTCGAACTTGTTGAAGAAGAGTCTTCACAAGCTGCTATTGAATTATTTCGTCAATTAGAAGTAACGAAAAATATAGTTCTTAAAGATGCCTCAGACACTTCTACCATTCGCATCTGGGAGGCTCTTCTATTGCAAGCTCAGCATCAGCAGCAACTTTTCCAAGATAGTATTGCAGCCCTTGCCATCGCACTATTTACATCCTTCTCCCATGTTTTTATCGAGGAAGCAGAAGAATTGAGGCTCATAAAGAAACAGAATGTGAACATTTCTTCCGAGGCAAGCATCCATCATGCGAAGTTATATATCAGCGACAATCTTGCTTCATCATTTCTAACGCAAGCTAATGTAGCTAATTATCTCAATATGTCTGGACGACATTTGTCACGCATATTCAAAAGTAAGCTTGGGCAAACGTTCCGAGAATACCTACGCAAAGAACGAATTCGTCAGGCTACTATTATGTTATCAACTACAAATAAAACAATTAAACAAATCTCGGAGGAAACCGGATTTGAAAACGTCCATTACTTCACAACTGTCTTCTCAGAAGTTATGGGCGTTTCTCCTGGAAAATTTGCCGATAAATATGTTTGACCAAAACCATGCTTGCTCACCTTCTTGCCGTCTTGCTAGCCAACTTCCTGTTACAAGCCTGCAAAAGTGCATCTTTTTATATCAAATTAACAGCTAGTAATTGAAAAGCTTGCAAAAGTGCATCAATTTTGCCGTTCCTCAGCGTTTTGATACCTTTTCGCTCACAAAAGATGTACTTTTACACTAATTCATCTAATTTAACCGCTTTTCCTGAAAAAACATGTACTTTTACATCTATGGTGCGTTTATCTAGAAATATAGCCGACTTATCATGTGCAACATATAAATTCTATATTTTTAAAAGCGGCAAGATACAATTACGTATCTTGCCGCTTTTTATTTAATCATAGAACATTACCGTTCTCTTCTCGGTACTCCCTTGGGGAAAGGCCATATATCTTGCGAAATAGCTTCGAAAAATAATGTAAAGACGAAAAACCGTGCTTCTCTGAAATCTCTGTGATGGTTAGATTCGTAAACAGGAGGTCATCTTTCGCCCGATTGATCTTAAATTGGATGACGTACTGTGTAGGCGGTAATCCAGTTGCCTGTTTGAACAAATCAAAAAAGTAACCACGACTAATGTGCAGCTCTTTGAAATAGATCTCCAGAGGCTGCAGATTACCCTGCACTAGATCCTGATCCAATCGTTCGAGCAACTTGGACATACGTAGATTGGGGATATGCTCCTCTTTCAGGGCAAAAATCAGGAAAAACTCGATAAACTGCTGGAATGTGCTCTGGATTTTTAAGTTACGAACGAACGTCCGCTCGTTTGTATAGCTATTTTCGGTATAAAACTTCTCAAAATAATCGTTCCACAAGCGCAGCTTCTCAACCTTCATATGCTCGGGTAAAGAAAAAGGAAAAACAGGTCCAATCAGTGTAGGGACGAGAGTAGCTGGATCATAACAGATTTGGCTCGGATGGATGAACTCGGCCCGACGATCGATGTAAGACCAGTCGAAATAACAGCAGACGTGGACCATTGGATCGTCTTTGTCGGCAATCCAATGGTGGAGCTGCCCTGCTGGTATGTACACGAGAGAGCCGGCAGATGTATCATAAGTGCGACCATTTGTGTGAACGACACCTCTTCCCTCGCTAATCAAATAGAGTGAGGAAGCATAACAGATCCGATTGTTGGCAGACTGTCCTTTGGAGAATGGGTACCGGGTTGCATAATACACGTAAGGATGTAAGTCTGCGAAGTCCATCCCACGAACACCACCTTATTCGTCATATTTAAAAATAATTGATATGACGATTGTACAAATTATTGACGATTTTGCAAATACAAAATATGCCGAGTACTGTAATATTTATAAGTAAGGACGATGATTTCTAAGGAGGAACTAACATGATAGAGAGCAAACACTTGTTGACTGATGAACAAATGATACAGTTTATTACCAAAGGCTATCTTGTACTTCGGAACGACCTACCTCATCAGCTTCATCAAAGCATTATGAAGCAGGTCAATCACGTTATGCATAATGAAGGAAATCCAGGAAACAACATTCTGCCTCGTGTTCCGGACATCCAGCAATTATTTGATACGCCTACCGTCAAGGGAGCCTTAAGTAGTGTTCTTGGGTCGGATTATTACATGCATCCACATCGCCACTGTCATTATAACCAACCGGGAAATGAGACGCCGGGCGGCGGAAAATGGCACAAAGACGGCTATTGGTCTTCCATGCGAAGCCATCGACCGTGGTGGGCCATGATTTTCTATTATACGCACGATATTACCGAAGATTTAGGGCCAACTGCGATCATGCCAGGCAGCCAATACTATGAGAAATTCCTCGGTGACCGCGGCGAGACGCTGCTGCCCACAGGCAAGGCAGGCACAATGGTGCTCGTACATTTCGACTTGTGGCATAGAGCTTCGCTTAATGTATCAAATCTGGATCGTTATATGCTTAAGTTTCAATTCCTGAGATTAAGCGCTCCGGAGTTTCCGAGCTGGAATCATCAAAGTAAGGAACTGATTGTACCGGAAGGAACGCCCGCAATCCATATGGATTTGTGGCAAGATGTATGGGATTGGCTCCGCGGAGAACAATCCGTTAAGCGAGGTGGCACCCCACCGACGGAGGAGCGTTTGTTGGCTTTACGGCAAGAGCTAGCGTCGGATGAGGAAATAACCGCATTGAATGCAGCATATGCGCTTGGTCAACTTGGCACACAAGGGATCGAAATGCTGATCGGGCAAATAACAGAGGGGTCGAACCTGACCGCGGAACGAGCCGCATACGGGTTACAAGGAGCTGGCACGGAGGCAATTCCTGAGCTTCTTCGCGTTATGAAGCATGCGGATGAGAAACGCAGGGCGTTGGCGATTTTCGTACTCGGGATGATCGGATCTTATGAGGAAGAAGTGGTTTCTTCACTTATCTCAAGCTTGCAGGATGAGAGCGAATGGGTTCGTCGAAATGCGGTTGAATCATTAGGTTTGATTAAGCATGGTGGTGAACAGGCTGTTTCAGCGATAGCGAATGTATTAAAGGATTCTCTGCTGTGTGAAACTAGTGATGCATCTGAAGCGAAAAAGTCGGATGTACGCCATCAGTCCTACATTACCAATAAGATCGGCTATACGGCAGCACTCTCCCTGCTTCGCATCGGTAAATCTGGCGATGTACAAGAAGTTCTCGGTTCCTTGGAGCAAGGGCTTTATAGCAAGGATCGATACGTTAGAGCTTATGCGGCTGAAGCACTTACCCATCTACGGACAGCGGAAGCTGTTGATATCTTGATCCGGTATTACCGCTCATCCCGCTGGTGTCCAGATACGAGTAAAGTCAGTACTTTCTAAAGAAATAGAAATGGAGCCAACCCATAAGGTTGACTCCATTTTTATTTTAACTAAGGTATCTAATCCGATTGCGATGTCGGTCGATCAACTCTCGGTTGTGACCATCGCCACCATCACGATTGGCGCTGATTAAAATCGGAGGATCAACGCCTCTCTTAGACAATTCATCGACGATAGCAACCGTTAAAGCTTGAATGATAGCAATGCCGCCAATCGTCGATGTTGCTCCCGTTTTATTTCCGGTTTCATCGAACGATAATGCAGCATCACCGTAGACGCCGCAATTATCTAGCACGATATCCGCAACCTCGTATAATTTTTTCCCGCTCTCATGCCGTGAGGCTGTCTTTAAAGAATGATCCATATTCGTCAACGCAACAACATACAAGCCGAGCTCTTTGCATGCCATAGCAACTTCGATCGGAACAGCATTAATACCAGAATTCGATACCACCACAATAACTTCGCCAGGGAGTAGATTGTAGCCAGTCAGCAGTACATCTGCATATCCCGTTAGTCTCTCAAGCAATGTTGCCCTGCCTACATTTAACTCCATCAGTGACGGCTCTAGCATAGCATTCACACAAGCGAGACCACCCGCACGATGAAACACATCTTCCGCAATCATGTGGGAGTGTCCGCTTCCAAAAACGTGCATTATCCCGCCAGTTTCAATAGAATCTGCAATTTTGACAGCTATTTCATTAATCTTATCTTGCTGTGTTTCTTGAATTTGGGTCAACTGAGCTTGTAAAGTTTTGATATATGCATCTAAGAGCATGTTATTCTCTTCTCCCTTTTGTTTACAAATTCAGAGCAGCCGCTCCTAAAATTCCCGCAGTCGATGCAAAAGCCGCTGGTTTGATCTGTACACTCATCGAGCTAGATGGAGGAAACCTTTTCAATACGGTTGCTCGTACAGGATCCAGTAGCACGTTACCAGCTTTACTCATGCCGCCGCCAATAATTACATTTCCAACACCGAAAAGCTGAATACAATTGACCAAGCTAACCCCTAATAACTCACCTGCTTCCTGAAACAAGCTTCTAGCATAGAGGTCGCCATTGTTAGCTGCTTCATAAACCTGATAGGCTTCTGCTCCTGTACGATCCCTTAGAGCAGTTGCCGAAACATAATTTTCTAAGCAACCTCGATTACCACACTTACAGGGCTCTCCGTCTGAAATCACACTTGTATGCCCAATGTTGATAATCGGTCCCCACTCCCCCTCATAGATTTTCCCATGTATAAATAGACCCGCACCAACTCCTGTACCTAAACAAACATACAGAAAGCTCGATAAGCCTAATCCTGCTCCATATTTACTTTCGCCTATGGCTCCAGCAGCTGCATCGCTTAATAAACGGACTGGCAGCTCAAGTTGCTCTTGCATGAGATCTACCAATGGAACCTCATGCCATCCCAAATTTACAGCGTATTTGACTATACCTCTATGCGTGTCCAATATCCCTGGACATGCTATTCCAATGCCAGTCAGCAGCCCTGCTGCCTCCTTATTCTTTTCAATAAAGAGAGCAATTTGCTGGCCAATGAACGTAATATCCGCAGTATTAGCATCGTTACGAAGTAACGAGGTCGAGATCTCATCCAGAATTAGACCTTCTTGATTAACAAGACCCATTTTCAAATTGGTTCCACCGATGTCGACCCCAATCGCGTAGTTGCTCATAGTTTGCCTCTGTCCCTTATATTTTCTTATTATTTATGATCCAATAAAATATCCGCCATCAACCGGAACTTCTGCACCATTGATCCAGGATGAGCCCTTGCTCGCAAAAAAGACAATCGCATCGGCAATTTGTTCGGGAGTAGCAATTTTTTTGGATTCTCTGTAGATTTTTTCAATTTCTTCGGGCGAATGATTGGTCATTTTGAACCATTCGTTTAGTAAAGGTGTTGCCGTTCCTCCAGGCATTAGCGCGTTCACCCTGATATTCGCCTCGCGGAGATCTAGCGACAACCCACGGCTCATATGATTTAGTGCCGCTTTCATCGCATCATATACGATATTATTCGGGCAATTCATTAACCGGTTAATGGAGCTTACATTGATCACAACGCCTTCACCGCTTCTTTTCAACCATGGCAGCGCTTCTTGTGTCATGAAAAATGGAGCCTTCACATTCACAGCGAACAAAGCATCCCAATCTTCATGCCGGATATCTTCAATCGGCTTATTGCAAGCAAGTGCCGCATTATTGACAAGTATGTCAAGCCCTCCCCAATAGCCTGTTGTTTGTTCAATAAGTAACTTCGGAGATTCCTGAAGAGATAAATTCTGACTCACGAAGATGGCTTCTCCACCTGCCCCACAGATCTCCTCTACAACCCGGTGACCGCGTTCTTCATTCATCCCATGTACAGTCACTTTCACGCCATATCGCGCAAGCTTAATCGCAGCCGCTCTTCCGATGCCGCTTGTTGAGCCTGTAATAAGGGCAATTTTGCCACGTAAATCTTCTATCACCCTCACACCCTTTTGCTCAAATTTGTTTTCAATTCATTCCTATATTCCTCTATCCCAATAACCCGGCTTTCCAAACGTGACTTTTCGGCAGCGAACGCCATCAGATGGCTTTGTACGGAATTCCGTGCGCCAGTAAGTCCAACTTCATCCCCATTTCGGCTCACCAACCGAACGAAATCCCGCATGATGCCGTGATCACCGCCGCCATGGCCTTCCAATGGAGCATCAATATCGATCGTTGTCGTCTCACCTGTTATAAAGCTGCTTACTTCGATGACGTTCTTCTCCATATCTGCTCTGATCTGACCGCGTGTTCCCATCAGCTTCATCGATCTGCCGCCTTCTTTCGTGAAGGCACACATCGTAAAGGCGACGGTTACCTCGTTCGCGAACTCCAGATTAACGACCTGATGATCTACCACATTGTTATCGCAACGATATACGCATCTCCCGTATGGCCCTTTTTTCAAAGCTTGGCGAACACCTTCATCGCTTGGATCGTTGCTGACGATGTTCCGCAGCACAGACCCGACCCAGTCCTCTCTCTCCAAATACATTTTAGGCGCATAATATGGGCACTCATCCTGTACCGGGCAGCCATCCAAGCAATGCAATGGCGCTCCTTCCGGCGCATTTTCAGAGCGAAAATGCGTTAGCGAGCCGAATGATGACACCTTCGTGCAGTCAGCATCCGCTAGCCACAGTAAAATATCCATGTCATGACAGCTCTTCGCTAAAATCATGGGGCTTGAAGTTTCGGAATTGCGCCAATTTCCTCTCACAAAACTGTGCGCTTGATGTCTGTGCTCAACATTTTCCGTATGCTGGATGGAAATGAGTCTGCCTATCGCTCCATCTACGAGCACTTGCTTAAGCTTTTTATAGAACTCGGTATACCTAAGCACATGGCAGATGGAAAACACTCGTTTATATTTTTCGGCGTATTCCCCCATCAGGACACATTCAGTTGGGCTTGGAGACATCGGTTTTTCAAGGAGAACATGATACCCTTTCTCCAAAGCCCGTATAGACGGCTCAAAATGCATTTGATCCTGCGTACAAATCAAGATCGCATCAGCGAGCTTGGGCCCTTCAAGCAGTTGCTCCCAGCTTTCGAAAACATGAGAATCTTCGATTGCGTGCGCCTCCTGGAAACGTTTTCTTCTAACGGGGTCTATCTCAGCAATCGCTACAAATTTCACTTCTTCCGGATAGTCCAGTGCGTAAGAAGCGTAAGCATCGGCGCCTCTCTGTCCCGCTCCTATTAATACCGCAGTCATCGTTGTCATTTTGATATTCTCTCCTTTTAAAGATAAGTCAACTTTATTGACCTGATCATACATGCTTGCTTCACATTTGAAAACAATGAAAAAATGAAATTTCTTCGATATCTAGCAAAAATATGCTCCAAAAAAATATTTTTTAAATAAAAAAGGGGAACTTTCTCATGTATTCACTACGAGTAGGATTACATGCAAAGTCCCCAATACAAAACGTACATTAGTACTTAAGCATCAATTACTTACTAGTAGATTTCCAAGCATCCAATTGCTTTTGCTTCTCAGCAATAATTTTATCTGCGCCTGCACTCTTGAGCTTGTCAAGGAATGTTGGCAAATACTTGCTAGGATCTACCGAGCCGGAAGCTAACGCGTTATAAAGTTCCGCAATGACTGCATCGGTGTTCGCCTTCTCAGCCTTGACTGGCGTAAAGTCAAAGACAAAGCCCAGTGCATTGGAAGGTGTTGCGTTTTTATTTAGATCAACCCACATTTGCGTAAACTTCTGATCGTTACCTTTAGGATCGCCTTCCGACAAATAGGAGAGTGTCATATTACCGAATTCCCATGGCGCAAAAATTTGGAAGCCTCCGTCTTTGATTGTTTCTATGCGATTTTCAGAAACTTTCTTGTAATGTTTACCCTCAACGCCCCAAACAAGTGTGTTGTAAATTTCTTTGTCAGTGTTCAACAGATTGAGGAACATCATCGCTCTTTCTTTGTTTGGCGAATTGGCAGAAATAGCTGTCATTGTCGCTGCAGCTTTGTCGGTAGTAAGCAGCGGCTTCACGAACTGGAAGTCGTAAGACTGTGTATCCGGATTGAAGCCAGACATTCTGCCTGTAGCATTCATACCTGCTGCTGCAAAGGCCACGGAGTCAATATCGATCTGGCCCAATTGAAGGGCGTTCTTTCCAGCTTTACGATCTGCAGCAGTATCTTTCAGGGTCGCTGCGTCTTTCCTCAAATATCCTTTGGAGTACCAGTCTCTCATCATCGTAAGATAGTCTTTGAATTCTGGAGTTTCATACTGATTGACAACCTTGCTTCCGTCTTTTAAGTAAAGATCTCCTGGCGTCTTCGAATCCCCTAAACTTTCAAGGCCAAACATCGGAGGGGCAGTCGTGAAAGCATCGGTAAACTCCCAAGGTATCAGATTAGGCTCGTTCTTCTTGACTGTTTCCAGGAAAGGCGTCAGGTCCGATAACTTGGTCACAGACTTCCAATTAAGATTGTACTTATCCGCTACTGCTTTCTGTATGATGTAGCCGTATCCTGCGGTTGACTGTTGAAAGACAGGCACGCCATAAATTTTCCCTTTCACCTTAACAGCATTCCAGAACATATCCGGAATACCTTTCTTCATGTCAGGATATTTGGCAATCAAATCATCCAACGGTGCATAAGCGCCATTCGCCACATTTTGAAAGTAATTGTTAAAGCCTGCGGCTGTCCATACGAGATCGTAGGGTTCGCCAGAAGCCATGGTGACTTTCATTTTTTCTTCATAAGCGCCCCAATCAATAAGTTTTAGTTTAACTGTGGCATTGATTTTCGGCTTGATGAGCTTATTCACGGCATCTTCTACGGACTGTAGATCCTTCTGAGGTCCATTCGGGAAGTAATACGTAAGTTCAACTGGTGCTAATGGAGTTGCTGTTGGTTGAGCAGTTTGAGCTGCCGCCGTACTTGGGGCGGGAGTTGCAGAAGGCGTTGGCTCAGCCTTTGGAGTACTACACCCAGCTAGTGCGACAGAGAAACCAATACTCAACATAGCAAGCGAACGTTTCATTTTAATTGATTTGTTCATTGTTTGACCTCCATATTTGTTTTTATATGCTTAACGGGCCGATGCCCGGTGAAGCCGGTGAATTAGGATTTCACTGCGCCTAATGTAAGGCCTTTAACGAAATATTTCTGCAAATAAGGGTAAGCGAGAATAATGGGCCCCACGGATAACACGCAGGTTGCCATTCTAGCCGTCTCGTCCGGTTGTAGAGCTACCGCTTTTGCAGTCAACGAATTAGCTTGGAGATAGGCAATATTATTCATGATGGACTGAAGAAGAAATTGCAGCGTATACAGCTTGCCATTCTCAACGAATAAAGCAGCAGTAAACCAGTCGTTCCAAAAAAAGACTGCTGTGAAAAGACCTATGGTTGCGAGTACTGGCGTCGATAAGGGAAGAACCAGCTTCATAAATGTATGAAACTCGCCTGAACCATCAATTCTTGCGGATTCTATAATGGATTCCGGAATTGTAAATGTAAAAAAATTTCTCATTATCAGCACATTGACAGAAGAAACCAAATAAGGAACGAAAAGCACAAATATCGTATCTTTCAGATGAAGGTATTTCGAGAGCAGAATATACCACGGCACTAACCCTCCATTGAACAATAAGCAGAATACGACTAAGAAGGATACGATGCTTCTGTATTTCACTTCTTTCCTTGAAAGACTATATGCAAACAAGGACGAGATGATCAGGTGCAGCAGAGTGCCGACGAGGGTTACGATGATCGTAACGAGGTAAGCTCTCAAAATAGGTGAATTCCCGTTAAGAATATAGGCATAGGCATTCAAACTAAATTTCAACGGAATCAAATTATAGCCAGACTGAAATATAGTCTGCTCATCGGACAGAGACACGGAAAGTACAATGAGCAAAGGAATCAGGCATATTGCGCAATACACCATAAAAATAGCGTTTAGCATAAAGTTAGGAAACGTAAGTCGTTTGATCATTTTGTCATCCTCCTAGAACAATGCACTGTCACGATCGTATAGTCTAATCAAAAAGTTCGATACAAGAACTAGGATGAATCCAACACATGCTTGATACAGTCCAACGGCGGAAGACATTCCGAAATCGCTCATGCTTTTCAGAGATCTGTAAACGTAGGTATCGATGACGTTCGTGGCACTGAACAAGACACCAGACTCCTTCGGCAGGTTATAAAACAATCCCCAATCGCCAAAGGCGGCGTAAAAAATTTTCCCTGCCTGCAGCAGCAGTAAAGTAATCGTGATCGGGGCCAGCATCGGAATCGTAATTTTGATGGCTTGTTGAAATTTGTTTGCACCATCCATTTTTGCAGCCTCGTAATACTCGGAGGAAATCCCAGCAATTCCTGCTGCAAAAATAACCGAGAAGTAACCAACGTTCTTCCAGACATAGCTCGCTGGTAAAATAAACCACCAGTAGAACGGTTCGGAATACCACTGGACAGGTTCGACATTGAATTGTGCCAGTAACGTATTGATAATGCCTTTGTCCATACTTAGGAAAGTGAAAAGTAAGTATTCAGCTACCACCCAAGATAATAGAAAAGGAAGCAGTAAAATGCTTTTGTAAGCACTCGCAAGATAACGATTGCCAATTTCATTGATGAGAATCGCAATCACGAGCGATAAACCAATACCGAGTATGATGAAGATAAGGTTGTAGGCGATCGTATTGAAGGTGATTTGAAAAAGTGCATCGGATTGAAATAGAAACTTAAAATTCGCGAAGCCTATCCATTTACTCTTAAAGATCCCTTTAATGGGGTTATATTCTTCAAACGCAATAACAACCCCTAACATCGGTAGATAAAACATCACAATTATGTACACTAGTCCGGGAAGCATCATGAGATAAAAGATTTTGTTTTTAATGAGTTCACTTATCACGGGTATGACGGGTGCACGCTTATTTATGGTTGTTTTCGATTCCACAAGCATTCTCCTTTGCGTGGTGGCGATGAATTGGATGTCCCCATCATAAATCGAAAATAAACGATCTGAATACTGAAAAAAAACAGATTATCACCGATTTTTAAATGAAATAGGACTACAAAAACTAATCAAATCTCTGAAAAATGAACCAAAATTGAAAAAGTTCATGCAAAAAGAGCATTCACCGAAATACATGGCGAATGCTCTTAGCTAGTTTATTTTAAACAGCCTATTTAGTTGTCGCTTTCCAAGCATCCAATTGCTTTTGTTTCTCAGCAATAATTTTATCGGAGCCTGCCTTTTTCAACTTATCCAGGAATTGTGGCAAGTACTTCTCAGGGTCTACAGAACCACTCGCGATCGCATAATAAAGTTCATCGATGGCAGCGTCAACATTAGCCTTCTCTGCTTTAACCGGTGTAAAGTCAAATACGAAACCTAACGCTTTGGAAGGTGTTGCGTTCTTATTGAGATCTACCCACATTTGTGTAAACTTCTGATCATTTCCTTTTGGATCACCCTCTGACAAATAGGAGAGCGCCATATTGCCGAACTCCCACGGAGCAAAGATTTGGAAGCCTCCGTCTTTGATGGTCTCAATCCGATTTTCCGCAACCTTCTTATAGTGCTTACCTTCAACGCCCCAGACAAGCGTGTTATAAATTTCTTTGTCGGTGTTAAGCAAATTGAGGAACATCATGGCTCTTTCTTTGTTGGGTGAATTCGCAGCGATAGCCGTCATTGTTGCCGCAGCTTTATCGGTTGTAAGAAGTGGCTTCACAAACTGGAAGTCGTAAGACTGTGTATCCGGATTGAAGCCAGACATTCTACCTGTAGCATCCATGCCCGCTGATGCTAAGACCACGGAGTCTATATCGATCTGGCCCAATTGAAGGGCGTTCTTTCCAGCCTTACGATCTGCCAAGGTATCTTTAAAAATCGCTGCGTCTTTACGCAAATATCCTTTGGTGTACCAGTCTCTCATCATCGTGATATAGTCTTTGAATTCCGGTGTTTCATATTGATTAACCACCTTGCTGCCATCTTTTAAATATAGATCTCCTGGCGTCTTCGCATCGCCTAAACTTTCAAGGCCAAACATTGGAGGGGCAACCGTGAAAGCATCGATAAACTCCCAAGCTATAAGATTGGGCTCGTTCTTCTTAACTGTTTCCAGGAATGGCGTCAGATCTGATAACTTGGTGACAGACTTCCAATCCAGTTTGTACTTATCAGCTACTGCTTTCTGTATGACATAGCCGTACCCTGCGGTTGACTGTTGGAAAACAGGCACAGCATAGATATGCCCTTTTACTTTTACAGCATTCCAGATCATATCCGGAATACCTTTCTTCATGTCAGGATATTTGGCAATCAAATCATCCAACGGCGCATAAGCGCCATTCGCCACATTTTTAAAGTAATTGTTAAAGCCAGCCCCTGTCCATACGAGATCATAGGGTTCACCAGAGGCCATGATGACTTTCATTTTTTCTTCGTAAGCGCCCCAATCAATCAGTTTCAGGTGAACCGTTGCGTTGATTTTTGGCTTGATGAGCTTATTAACAGCATCTTCTACAGACTGCAAATCCTTCTGAGGCCCGTTCGGGAAATAATACGTAAGTTCAACTGGCGCTAATGGGTTTGCTTTAAGTTGAGCTGACTGAGTTGCCGCCGTACTTACCGCATGGGTAGAACTAATTGGTTCAGTCTTTTGAGAGCTGCATCCAGCGAGTGCAACAGAGATACCAATACTCAGCAAAACAAGCAAACGTTTCATTTCCTTTGATTTGTTCAATGTTTGACCTCCATGGGTAGGTAATAAGCCGAAGATTCAATAAAAATAGGTCTACAATAATTGATCAAATCTCCAAATAATGAACTAAGATGGGAAAATAACACTTTTTAAATTGAGTTTCTATGGGGGATATAATAAAATTGATTTGCATCGTACTTCCTTCGATAGAGGTGGCAGCATGTACAAAAAATTACTAATAACTTTCGTTGCGAGTATCACTGCCTTGATTATAATCCTTTCCTCGCTGTTGTACTACAACTACACTTCTTCTTCTATTGAGACCGTAAAAGAAATGAAAGGAAATATTTTATCTAATATCAGCTACAGTTCTGTATACATGGATAATATTGCAAAAAAGTTTTGCCAATCCTTAATGCTTAACAATTCCATTATGTCTTTCGCATACAGCAAGGAACAGGATATTCTAAATATCAGCGGTGCTATGAAAACATTGAATAATTTAACGATCCCCAACAGCTATATATACTCCACCTATATATACAATAAAAAAATCGATACCTTTCTCACTACGAACACGTTCTATGAAAGCCATGATTTTTTTGATAAAGAAATCGTTGCCATGTTAAAAAGTCCTCAAGCAGCCAAATCGCCAAGTTTATATCCAATCCCAAGAAAAATCCCAGTAACAGATGGTTCCAAAGTAAGCGATATCAATGTATACACCTATCTATTGTTCGATACAAATAATAACAAAGGCGATTTCGATAGTGCTATCGTATTGAATGTGGATGCGGACTGGCTAAGACTGACTATCTCATCCTTGGATAACAAAATGGGCAAAGATGGGAATGAAATTTTCGTCTTGGATGATAAAGGCGAAATTGTAAGCCACTACTCGCCCGATATGTTCAAGCAAAATATTTCAGATCAGAGTTATATCCGCACTGTTCTTCAAACAGCAGCGCCATCAGGAACCTTCTTCCAAGAGCTGCATAATAAAAAATATGTGATTTCCTATGTATCTTCCAATGAATTGAAATGGAAATTTATAAGCTTAACGCCTTATGATACATTTTTTTCTAGTGTCAAAAAGAACGGCATGATTACCCTTGCCTTTTGTCTTATTGTCCTACTAATGGGACTATTATTCGCTTTCCTTGCTTCAAAGAAGCTTTATCATCCGATTGGAACGCTCACGAAAGGGATCAAACAAAAGCTGGGCCAAGATAGCAAACCAGAGAAAAACATCGATGAGGTTAGCTTTCTCTCAACTGCATTCAATGGCATGATCGACAAAACAATTCTGTTGGAAAATATGAAACGAAATACAGCTCCCCTTCTAAAAAATGATTTTCTAAAAAATTTAATCATTGGCCAATCGTATCTACCTCTTGAAAAAATATTGGCCAAAGGAAAAGAACTTCAAGTCAATCTAAACCTTACAAACAATCTGTTCTTGTTTATGTTAAAAATAGACTTTTATAAAGATTTCCTCGACCAGCATAATGAAAAAGACCGTTCCTTATATAAAATAGGGCTTTCAAATATTGCCCAGGAAATCACAAACGAGTATTACAGAAATGAAGTTATCGAGACTGGATTCGATCAATTTACCGTATTGGTTGGCATTGGCGAACTTACTAAGGAATCGGATTCATACATAGACATCTTTCATAACATCGTGACTAGAATCCAATTCTGTGTTGAAAAGTATTTGAACATTTCATTAACTGGAACGCTTGGATATGTGATCGATTCGCCGGATCAAATCAAATACGCATATGAAAAAACACTTAACTTGTCCATGTATCGTATTAAATTAGGCCATTACAGCATTATTACCTCTGAGATGTTAAATGACTTGGAAGACGGCTCTTTCCAATTTCCCGCCTCTAAAGAAAAACAGCTCATTGACTCCCTGAAGTTAGGGAACCGCGAAGCTGCGAAGGAGGCCTACAATGACATTATTAAAGCCATGGAGCATTCATCTTACGACACGATCTTAACATCTGTTATCTATTTATTTTTCTCCATTTATAATTCGCTAAATCGGATCGTCGAAGGCTCACAATCTACATTCAATGCGATTTCGATCGATTTTTTCAACAAAGTAGCAGGGTTTGAGACCTTAGCAGAAATCGAAAGAACATTTTTCACGTTATTCGATGATATTATTCATTTAAAGGATGGTACAAAAGATAAGAAAAAGAACATGATCGTTGATACCGTTATCGACATGATCCATGCGAACTATTCGGATAAAAACCTTACGTTAACAAGCTGCGCTGAAGCGATGTCCATTTCTTCCGTATACCTTGGCAAGCTGTTTAAGAATGCAACCGGCAAATCAGTAGCCGAGTTCATTACTACAGTTCGCATGGAGAATATTAAGGACTTACTGGGACAAACACAAATGCCGATCAATGATATTTTAGAAAAATGTGGAATCGAAAAATCGAACTACTTTTATACCAGCTTTAAAAAATACTTTGGCGTCTCGCTCACCGAATACAGATTACAAAATGTGAAGGTTAACAGTGAGAAAGAGATTTTATAAACCTTAGGTAGTTTGATAGGCAACTGCGGTGAACAACCGGCTAAACTAGGTAGCACCCCATTTAACGAGGAGCAATGCCGCGGTAAGCACTAACCCATCTTCGAAACAACCCCAACAGCATCCTGTTGGGGTTGTTTTTTCAAGTAACTGCGATCTCAATGGCCTCCCCTTAATTCCGAAAAATAATTACATGGTTATTTGTTAATAATAGGTAAGGATATTTACCGGAGAGGTGATGATGACATGAAATTCAAAACAAGTAGTAACCAAACACTCATGAAGTCAGATCCCTCTACGCTTGAGTTGGAGCCTGGAGATCTCGAATTTCTAATTGCTCAGGTACAAGAACATTTATCCTACACAGAGGATCTAATGATTCATAACCTCGAATTTAACAATCAAGCCTGCGCTTTGCTCTATATAGAATCCCTTGTACAGACCGAGTTACTTCAATCCAGCGTCATTCAGCCTCTGCTGGTAACAAATGCAGGCGTTGTTGAACAAATCGTGACTTCAATTGAAGTCAAGCATTCAAATGATGTTCTTCAAATCGGGAAGTATTTACTAAATGGCTCTTGCATTATGGTACAGGAGAATGATCCCGTCGCTTTCATGATGCTTGTCGCTCAATCACAAGGCCGAAATATCCAAGAACCCAAAGCTGAACAAGTGATTCAGGGATCACATGAAGGCTTTATTGAAAGCTTAAGCACGAATATTTATATGCTCCGCAATCGAATCAAAAGTCCTAAATTAAAAGTGAAGTACTTTACCATAGGCCGTGTCACGAATACGAAAGTAGCTATGATCTATATGGATAACATAACCGATCCAACCATTATTGAAGAATGCGAGAAAAGGATAAGGTCTATTGATCTGGATTATTTATATTCCGCAGGAAATATTGACGAGATGATCGAAGAACACCCCTTTTCACCTTTTCCTCAATCCCTTCAGACCGAAAGGCCGGATCGAGCGGTTTCTTATTTGATGGAGGGGAAAATTACGATTGTTGTTGACGGCAATCCCAGCGTTTTGGTTCTTCCCATCACTTTTTTTTCATTTTATCAATCCCCTGATGATTACAACAACCGATGGATTACGGGGACGTTTTTTCGTTGGATTCGATTAATTAGTTTTATTTTAGCCATTTCATTACCCGCTATCTATATTGCTACCGTGTCGTACAATTCCGAAGTGCTTCCGATCGGGATCTTATATTCCGTAAAAGTTTCATTAACTTACGTGCCTTTACCGCCAATCTTGGAAGCGATCACTATGCAAATCATTCTTGAATTGCTGAAAGAGGCTTCAATCCGATTGCCCTCACCCATCGCTCAAACGATTGGTATTGTCGGGGGATTAGTCATAGGCACAGCCGTTGTGGAAGCCCATTTGGTCTCACATACCATGATTGTTGTCATCGGATTGACGGCAATTGCCTCTTTTGCAACTCCGATCAACGAGCTTGGAACCAGTTTGAGGATTTTAGGGTTCCCGACCATGCTTGCCGCATCTTTATTTGGCTTTTTCGGGATTGCCATCATGATGATGATCATCTTTATACATCTGTGCAAGTTAGAGACATTAGGGGTCGCTTATTTCGAACCATTTGGTCCATTTACGGGTAAACAGAGCCTAAAAGATATTTTTCTAAGACTACCTACATGGAGGAACAACAAACAACCTGGCAACTCCAAACACTCCTTCTTCGTGAGGTGGAAACGCTTTTGAAATCTACGATAAGTAGAACTCACTTGTTTTTTTTGATCATAAAGACGCAAATTGGCATAGGCCTGTTATCTTTGCCATCGAAAATTCAGGGTTCCTCTAAAGGGGATGCTTGGATCTCCATACTTGTGGCTGGGGTTGTCATACAAGTATTACTTTCTGTATATTGGCAGCTAATCAAAAAATTTCCAAATCAGAACTTAAGTGAAATGACCGTTCACATGTTTGGTGCCTATTTTGGTAAAGCTCTAAACCTGATCTATTATGCTTTTTTCATCGTTATAGCGGGTTATGCGTGTACACTTTATGTGAAGTTAGTGAATACGTGGATGCTCTCGCTTACGCCTAGTTGGGTACTCCTTTTGCTTATCATAGGGACCAGTGTCTATCTAGCCATTGAAAATTTGCGCGTCATTGGTAGATTTTTCTTATTATGTTCCGTCCTATTTGCCCTGCTGCTCTTGATCAGTTTTTTAAATTTTTCGAACGACATGCAATTTACGAACATTTTGCCGGTAGGGCAATCCGGTGTTAAGCAAATCTTCAAGGGAAGTGAACACACCTTTTTTTCTATGCTTGGTTTTGAGGTGATCCTCTATTTCTCTGCCCAAGTCCAAAATAGCCCCAAAGGGTTGCTCCGTGTAATCTCCTTAGCAAATGTCTTTGTTACGTTATTCTATACGTACTTTGTATTCCTTTGCTTGATCGGATTTAGTCCTATCGCGTTAGCACAAGTAAATGAACCTGTTTTGTTTATTTTCAAGGGGTTAACTTATCAATTGTTTGACCGCTTGGATCTGATCTTTTTGACGATTTGGATTATTCCAATGACTGCCACCATTGTTTCCTATTTAAGCATTGCTGGAAAAAGTCTAACCACAACTCATAACGCTTATCGATGGATGGTAGTGTTCAGTGGAGGGCTTATCTTTCTATTAGCGTCCTTTCTATCCACAATGGAAAATTCTGATACCTTTAGTAAGTGGTTAGAATATGGCTACCTGATTATGATTGTCGTGATCCCAATGCTGTTATGGATGATGTCCTTCTTGCGGAAAAAAAATAAAAAGGTCGGGTCAACATGAGAAAATTTTTTCTTCTTACGGTTTACTTAGCATTTCTCTCTATGCTCCTCACAAGCTGTTGGGACATTCAATATATAACGAGTAAAAAGATGGTAAATGGCGTAAGCCTTGATAAAGCGAAAGATAATCAAATCTTCGGAACGATAAGAGCCGTTATTTTGGAGAGTAAAGGTGGCGGACAATTCGATGTGAAGGATGAACTCATGCAAGCAACGGGGGATTCCGTTTCCAATCTTGGTCACACATTAGATAGTATGCTTCCAGGTACCATTGAAGCAAGCAAGAACCATGTGGTTATCATCGGTGAAGATCTGGCGAAAGAAGGGTTAATGTCAACTTTAGAATTTTTTTATCGGAATCCTAAAGGGTATCTGAAATCGTATATTATCATAAGTAAGGGAAGAGCCTCTGACATACTCTCATTTAAACAAATAGAAAAGGGTCCTGTTGCTTTTGGCATTAAACAATTGATTGATGGCGCAGTGCGTACGATGGTTGTTCCTGAGCAAACGATCTATTCGATATGGGGTCAAATCACGGATCCAGGTGAAGATACGGTTGTTCCCATGATTCGTAGTATTAATAATAAAGCTTTAGTCGTTGACAGTAGCGGATTATTTGATGGTGACAAATTCACTGGTGTGACTTTGTCCCGCGAGGAAAGTATCATCCTATTGCTTCTAAAAGACAAGCTATACAAACATGCCTTCTTGGATATTCCAATTGGGCAGAGTTCTGCACCGAACAAGTCTAGCAAGTCAGAGACTACTTTGATTGTTTTTGAAGTAAGGAAATTAAAGAGAGCCTTCGAAGTTTCTGTTGATCCAAATACGCAAGAAATCGAAAGCACTGTTAAGATTGACCTCTATGGTGCGCTTAGTAGCTCCCCAAGCAGTTTGGGCCAAAAAATCGATAGAGAGCGGCTAAATCAAGAATTGTCTGCAGTACTAAATAAACAAGCAGCGGGCGTCGCAAAGCAATTGCTAGAAGCGAATTGCGATGCGCTTGGAATAGGAAGAAAGCTCAGAGTAAAGTACCCTGAGCTTTGGAAAAACATCGACTGGAAGAACAAATACAAGGATGTGAAGTTAAAGACTAATGTTCAAGTGCACATAACAAGTACAGGGGCTATCAGTTGAAGTTCTTAGAAGGCTAGCGTAGCATCACGCCAATCTCCTTGACCAATGGAAAGTTCTAAATGCCATTCAAAAGATGCTTTAGCAGGTATCAGTTGCGCAGTCCCGTTACTGACTGCCATTTCAAGGGAATCATAGTAGCCAATGCTAGGTTCCAAGGCACAAGTAACCCGATCGTTGAACATACCTTCGTCCATCCAAACACCAATAAAGGGAACCTTATCCTGTGGGACGGACATGATCAAGTAGTTACCGCTATCTTCCCCATATAACCCTGACCAACCCGCTGGCACTTTGCCTTCGTAATAAAACTTTCGCGCATCCCCGGTAACCACCGGGGAGAGCCGCGATACGTCATCCCAGGCATAGGATGCTCCACTCTTGAGGGTGTGACCCTCGTACACACACAGCATTTCCTTCATGGATTCAGGAAGAAGAATACGAGTTGATTCCGTGACAGCGAATTGTGGATGCGGCACCCACAAAAAGGGGATGGGTTGATCACTATAATTGTAAGCATGGTAATCAAACCGTACTCGATCTGCTGAAGGGAATGAGATTCGTCTCATGAACCGATAGGGTAACTTCGGACTCCGTACCGAACAAATGACCTCATTACCTACGATCATGTACTCCCATGGAAGCGCCCAAAGTTCACCATGATCCGGCAGATTAACATACTTATCCATTTCCGCCCCACATGCATTAATCGTTGGAAAACATTCATCCCAACCGCTCATATCCCAATCGGTAAAGGTGGAGCCGTATTTCGGCTGTCGTAAAGAACGATCGCCTGAGTCTAGCATCCATTCCTTCCCTGTAGGCTTATAAACAATGGAAACCAATTTACCTCCGAGTTGCGGTACCATTTCAATACGGATTTGTTCACTTTCAATCGTTATGGACTTGATGCCTTTGTAGCTTCCAGTTTCGATTCTAACCTTGTGCTCTTTCATTAGACACACATGCCCCGATGAATTCGCGCGCCTGTATGATTAGTTTCCTGATTAAGAGCTTTCTCAAACTGCTCTCTTGCCAGTTCCAAATTCCCCAGACCGAGATGCCCAAGTCCCATCATGTAATGGCAGTGAACTTCATTCCGAACGTTCAAATTATCTTCGAACACAAGGAAGTCCGGCAAAGAAACCGCGAAGTAGTCAAACTTCACTTCATCGAACAGGTGCTTCTCCGCGTAATCAATCAGTTTATTGAAGCGACGCTTAGCTTCCTTCTCATTACCAAGTGCAAGCCATGCCATTCCTTGATAGAAAATCATATCAGGCGGTTGGTCGTTGTAATACATCGCGCTGGCCGGTTCCTCTAAACCTTGGGAAGCAATCGTGAAACATTCTAGTGCAAGCTCAGCCTCACTCAAGCCTTCATGAGCAAGTCCGAGATAGTAATAGACATTGTTCTCTTGGGCACCCGACAACTTACCTTCTCCAAGATTATCCGGGTAGACAAGTGCATGCTGCAATAAAGTAACTGCCTCTTTGAACCGTTTCTCGGCCAAAGCTTGC
This sequence comes from Paenibacillus sp. J22P51, assembly GCF_059692215.1. Classification (NCBI taxonomy): domain Bacteria; kingdom Bacillati; phylum Bacillota; class Bacilli; order Caryophanales; family Paenibacillaceae; genus Paenibacillus; species Paenibacillus sp. J22P51. The sequence continues at coordinate 151,467 of NZ_JCAUAZ010000001.1, forward strand.
TTCGCCAGTTCGATATGGGCAAAAACATGCTGCCCCGTCACCTTGCCCTCGCCGCCTTCCCAAGGATGGAAATTGCGCGCTTGTAGGGCTTGAACCGCTTTCTCGTGATAACCTTGTGCATTCAATAAGGTAATGTACTCCACGTACAGATCGTCTCGTTTCTGAACCAAAGCTTGGTGTTCCTCTAGCTTGTCACAACGAGCTTCTGCTGAATAACCAAGTTTTTTGTACAATTGATCTAGTTCATAGAAAACACGTGCGTCATCTTTTCTGCATGCAAAAGCTTTCTCCATAGCAATAAGAGCTGACGCTGCGTCCGCGCGTTTGTTGAAATAAGCAAGAGATAGATTCCGATGTACGGTCGCGAAATCTTCCCGAATGGAACGAGACGCTTCCCAATGTGTAATCGCATCTTCGTGTCTTCTCTTATCGTAAAACCAATTTCCCAGGTAATAATGTGCTTTGTCATCCTTCGAATCGGCCGTAATGACACTCGTCAGCACTTGCAGATCGTATAAACTATTCGGGAAACAGTAGTCTGATGTTGCGGAATTTCCAGCTTTCCTATAAAGCTCAGCCAGCTCCGAATTCCCTGTTTTCTCATACAGATAACTAAGTGTGTAATGAATCATCGGGTACACTTCTGATGAATCGTGACCTTGAACGATGCGATCAAGTACTTCAATCGCTTCCTCAAACAGGCCGCAATTCGCATAATCGGATGCGAGATTCAAATAATTATGTGCATCTCCACGCATGAGTCGCATAAGTTCAGCTTTCACTTCATTAGCAAGTTCGTGCTCACCTTGGCTTGAAAGCGTAAGGTATCGTTCGTTAGCTGAACCGAAATCAGCGATATCTAACGCAAGTGTCTCCTGCGAGTAGACTAAGGCTTCCTGTGTTTGTCCCAGCTTGCGTAGAAGCGCAGCTTTCAGGTGACGCGCTTTGTAATTACGGGAATTGCGAACAAGGGAGCGTTCTACCAGTTCCAACGCTTCTCCGTAAACACCCTTCTCACAAGCAATTTGTGCCAGTGTGAAGAAGCCAGCATCCTGCCAAGCCGCGGACCACGTCGATTTGTAGAGCGCCGCGAAAGCTTCTTCCAAACGTCCTTGCCCTTTAAGCGCAACGCCCAATTGATAAAGAGCTTCACTGTCATAAGGATTCGGATTCCGCCAAGTAAGAGACTTTATGGCCGTCCGGAAATGACTTTCTGCCTCGACATACAACCCGCGGCGCAGCAGAAGTGTACCGTAAGCCACGTTAATGCGGCTATCGCTTGAGTCGCGCTTTAAACCTTCCAGATAGTAATCTTCCGGTTCGAACGTTGCATGACGATATTGCTCTAGATGCAAACCAGCTAAGTACAGCTGCTCATTCGTTTTCAACTCTTCTGGTGCCTGGAGCGGCTTAGCAGCATCCGGTACCTGCTCGATGGACGGCTTCGCAGGCTGATAGCCAATAAGTAAAGTGCCGTTTGCATCACGTACAGTCAGCTTCAAGTCATGAGCTTGATCGTTCTCGTCAAGCGTAATCACAGACTTGAACGTTTGCGTCGGAGAAAGTTCGACGACTTCCTTCAAATACGTACGGCTGCGGCCTTTTAGCTCCACGACAGCGCCTTCGAACACAGATGTCGCATACGCAAGCACGACAGCTTCACGAGACTTCTCGTCAACTTCTAAGTTGACGGCTGCATCGATGGAGGCATTTTTGACAACGCCGATATTTTTGTAAGGCATGAAATATTGTTTGAAGGACTTTTCTTCATACGGCTGCAGCCATGTGAAATCGGGTTGATTGTCTGTGTAGACCCCAGTCATCAACTCGATATAAGGACCATCCTCATCGGTCAAATTGCGATCCCATGCTTGCCCGAATTCGCCGTTCCCCCAAGTCCACTGTTTCTTACCTGGCGAAACATGATGGTTCGCGACGTGAAGCAAACCTGCTTGAACACCATGGTCATACCCACCGACGAAGTTATAGTCGGATTTATAAGCCATATACGATGTTGGCACTGGAATGTTTTTGTAACGTGAAATATCAACGCCTGCCGAGTAATCCATTTTGTAGTAAGTTCCTGTCGCAATAGGAAACCTAGAAACATCACGTTTACCATGGTCGAAGACAGCCGTTACGTCTGGAGGAAATACGGATTGTGTATTTTCGTTAACCGCAACCGCGGGGTTCGCCCACCACAGGAATGTTTGTGGTTCTGGTGTCCGATTATAAAGCTGTGCTGAGATTTCCAGATAAGCTTTACCTGGATACAGGGTGAAGCCAGCAGTAACTTTCGTACCGTACATGCGATCGATTTCACTCACCCATACGGTAGCGCTTCCGTCTTCATTTTCGGTGAGCTTATACTCAACCGGACCATACGTATTCGGACGGTGATGCTGCGGCCAGTTGAACTCAATACCGCCGGAAATCCAAGGACCAGCTAGACCAACAAGTGCTGGTTTAATAACACGATTATAATAAACGAAGTCATAGTCATTCGTCTTGTCTAGTGCACGATAAATGCGTCCGCCAAGCTCAGGCATGATCTCGATGCGAACATATTCGTTTTCTAGAATCACGAAACGATATGACTGCGGTTTCTTCTCATCTTCAATTTTATCGATAACCGGATGCGGATATACCTTACCGGAGCTTCCTTGATAGACACGTTTCTCTAGGAACATAGGATTGCGATCGGGCTCCCCGATGGCATAAGTCGGAATCGAAGTCTCTTCTTCCCAAATGCGAACTTTCTGACTCACTATTATCACTCCCTTATCTTATTGTCTCTACTTTACCTCGGCGGATGGCAATCGCCAATTGACAAAATGCTTAATGTGATGGATTATATTCTTATTTAGTTGGGAGGTTTTAACTTGGATAATACTAGAAAACCGGAAGGCTTTGAAGAAGAGAAATTGTTTGTTCTACCGGATTATATGCAGACGGAACTATCCCGCTCAGAACTGACGCGTGATTTATTCGTAAGTGATATAGGATTCTTCCCGCATGCCCGTCATCATTATCGGGAACGCCCTGAAGGGAGCCCTTCCCACATTTTCATCTTTTGCTCCGATGGCGAAGGTTGGATAGAACTGGGTCAACAAAATGCGATCCCTGTCCCCCAAAATCACCTTGTCGTTATCCCCGCCAAAACACCGCATCGATACGGAGCATCCGCTCAGGCACCATGGAGTATTTACTGGTTTCATCTTCATGGCGACCATGCAGCTGCATTCTTACGTATGTACGAGATGGATGCTGGTCCCGTTCACTTGCCGATTGGCGCGATGTCTGAGTTCAAAGATGTATTTGACAAGTGTTATGTCCTGCTCTCCGACAAAACCTATTCACTCCCCATCCACACGCACGTATCTCAGTCTATACGCCAGCTGATCAGCGGTATCGGTATCAGCGCTGGAGGTTCTGCAAAGGACAAAAAGAGAGAGCAATATCTAGAACTCGCCATCCGATACATGAATGATCGATTGGAGGATTCGATTAAGCTCCCTGAATTGGCCAAGCACACAGGCTTGTCTAAACAGCATTTAATTTTGTTATTTAATGAAGAAACGGGATTCCCGCCGATCGAATACTTTTTGCGTATGAAAATTCAAAAGGCTGCCCAAATGCTCAGTTTAACAGGTCTGTCCATCAAGGAAGTAGCCGCGAACATTGGTATAACGGATCCTTATTATTTTTCCAGATTATTTAAGAAAATGACAGGTTCAGCCCCTACCGCCTATCGGAACGTTCCTAAGGGCTAAATGCCCTTCGCTAAACTGCTTCAAGTATGAGGCATACTCGGCTTCAAGTGATGGCGATAAGCTGAAGGTGGTACATCATAGTGGGCTTTAAAGAGCTTGCTGAAATGATAGATGTCCGTGAACCCCAACATATCTGCGATCTCTGATATCGACAGCGGGGTTTCCGTCAACAACGTCACAGCTCTTTCAAGCCGCAGGCGGGTTATGTTTTCTTTTAAGGAATAGCCAGTATTCAATTTGAAAATATGACTGATATAACGAGAGTTCAAGGCAAATGCTTCTGCTAGCTCGTTATAATCGATCCGTTGGTCGATTCGGTCTCTCACATAGTTCGTTACCCGCTGAATAATTTTCTGATGACGAAGCTTGGCTTCGCTCCACTCCTGTTCAGAAGCATGAGCTTTATATAAAAGCAGAAGGACGTGCTTCATTAACGAATGGAACTCCTCCTCGATCCAAATGTCCTTCCGATCTAGTACGTCCAATAGTTGATTCAAGTGCTGCTCGAATCCAAAGGAATCCTGTACCTGCGTCAATCTCGGAGGTAACTCCTCCGAACGGAAAGCTTGATTGGTGAGTGAATGAGCTACGCTAAAATGATGATAGATAACGGTGAGCCGATCTTCGGGATTTTGTGTCGCTTGAATACGATCACCCGGACGGGTTAGGAAACAAGCGCCTTTGTTTATTGAAAAGCATTCATCATTAATGTTGATTGTACCTGTGCCTGAAATGACGTACCATAGATCCCAATCCTGTGGGAGGAGACGAGGATGCCAAGACCAGCCCGGCTCGCATTTGACTTTACCTGAGTTATAACTGCACTTGATCATCGCGTGGTGGAGAAAATCGATCGGCGGTTGTATATTCAACTTTCACGCCCCATTTCAAATTAATTTTCTTCATCATAATATATTTAAATTTCTATTGCTATGTATTTAGATACAAATCCTTTATGACTAAGTATATTTGGTTCCGGAACCTTACATGGTATATTTGGATTATAAACAGTTCATAAAAGGAGTCGATATTAGCTATGAAATGGACAACAGAGGAAGAGATTTCTAAGTTTATGTACAAGTACGATCACACATACACATCACTTCAATCTATCCAAGAATTTTCGAATAAACAGGTAGTTGAGTACAAAGACACTGGTTTTTTCGCTATTGATCCTCTATTTAGCTCAACGGAAGTTACTGCTGCTGGTGAAGCACTTAAGAACTTATTGTTGAAAGATTCAAAGGGTGCTAAATTACAATTTGTTAAGCCGCAAGATCAACTGCATACGGACTTAGATAGGGAGCTAGCTATTCGAAAGATTTATGATCTCGTCGAAGTTGAAGAAGCTATGCAAGCTATTGCCTATCACCCTACCTTATTGGGAATCTTGGAGAAAATACTAGGAGAAAAGCCAGCTCTTGTTCAGAACATGGCCTTAATGAAACCTCCCCATGGAGGTGGTGAAAAGCCATGGCATCAGGATATGGCCTATGGACCTCTTGCGTTTAACAAGTCTGTAGTAGGTGTGTGGATCGCGGTAGATGAAGCAACGGTTGACAACGGATGTATGCATGTTATTCCAGGTTCTCAAAAGGATGGATTCATTCCTCATTATGCTGAGAGGGACTGGCAGATCTGCGATCGTAGTGTGCAGGTAGATAAGGATGTAGCTGTGCCTTTATCACCTGGTGGGGCGATGTTTTTCCATGGTCTGATTCATCATGGCACGCCTGCCAATCAGTCCGCAAAGGGCCGCCGTGCCCTGCAATTTCATTATGCTCCGGAATCAGCAGTAAAGATGTCGGCGCAGGAATATAAACGTGCCTTCACCAATGAGATGACGGATGCGCAATGCTAAATTAGTAACTGGAAAAACTCCATCTACTTTCGCTTATTCCACCCAAACTTTGAAAATAGATGGAAAACATACAGCTAATTCTCCGCATTTTTCCGTTTCCGACTCAACATCGAGAAAATAACTGTACTTTTTACAGTTATTTGAAATAAAGTGTAGAATCGGGCGAAATTAGCTGTATGTAATCCAGTTATTATGTTGGCGTGCAGTGCTAAACAAGATAAAAACTCTCCATCCGATACATAAATGATCGTTTGGAGAGTTCAATGAATAATGTAGATAACGCCGTTACTTGCGAGCCAACTTGGTAATACGGCCGAATTGCGTCCACTCCGCCACATAGACATTGTGCTGTGAATCGACGCAAATGCCATGTGGTGAGCTGAACTTATCGGATTGGAAATAATCAAGCGGTAGATTTGGCCATCCCTGCTGCTTGTAGGCTTGCTGATCTTCGCCGAGATGCGTAATCAAGTGATCTTTGCGGTCAAACACGGTTACCCTGCTATGTAAGTCTGGAAAGAACATTTCGTCGCCATCGAAATAGAAATTACAAGGCATATCCATATCCTCGGTTATAAATCGCTTATGTACACCATCCAGCGTAAACACCTGAATGCGGTTATTGCCGCGGTCAGCCACGTAGATTTCCGGTTCCGGACCTCTCAGATTGATGGAAATACCATGTGGACAAATCATTTGTCCGGGTTCTGACCCTCTTCCGCCCCAAGAGCGGATTGGCTCACCTTTGGCATCATACTGATGGATCCAGTGTTGGCCATAGCCGTCGCTGACATAGATATCGCCATTTGGTGCGACGCAAACGTCAGTTGGAACAAATTTGCGCTCGCTATCGTAAACGTTTGGAAGCTCAGGTGTTCCAATGGTTAACACCGTTTCTCCCTCTAAAGTCAATTTTACCACGAGTCCTTTTTTGGTATCTGTCACGTAGAAATACTCTCCATCGGCTTCTTGGTGCAAATAAAAACCGTGCGCTCCACCCTCGAATTCTTCTCCCCAGGACGAAATAAACTCACCATTTTTGTTGAATTTGATCATGGATGGTTTTCCAGTATGAAATACATAAACATTATTTTGTGAATCCACTTCAATGCCGTGCGTATAACCAACGGTCACGTGCGATGGTATTTGAGCCCATTGTTCTATGATTTCGTATTCGTGCGTACCATTCCCAATTTTCATCTGGTTTCCTCCTAATTTTTGTTGAGGGTGAGCGTAGCAAACCGACGTAGATCCGCTATCATCTCCCCCATTCTATCCCACACTTTTCCAAAATGTCTAATAACTTTTATTGTTCAGCTCAATCGTGGAAATACCACAGAAACCAGGGAAGTTCTTGGCTATTTCCTTTGCTTTTCTCTGGGGGAACGGCTGCACCCACCACATCTATGCGACGAAGCTGTGCTCGCTCGGACATTTCCGCGGCTGTGACAATGTTATCGATTTGCTTGTAAAGCTCGGGACCCCATGTTTTACCGAAGTCGACATGCATACGTTCATCGACCCTATCGAAATTGCTGACAGCTGATCACCGAACTCCCAAAAATGCTCAAGCCTCGATTCTCACGAGTTAGTCGATTTTTTCGCGCAATTCCATCCCGCAAGCCTCGTTTCTCACGAGTTAATCGATTTTTTCGCGTAATTCCATGCCACAAGCCTCGTTTCTAACGAGTTAATCGATTTTTTCGCTTAATTCCATGCCGCAGCTAACCGCAGAGCACTTATCCACCTTAGAAAATCATTATTTTTCTATACAACGAGAAAAAGAGCCGCCATAAAGCGGCTCTTAGTGGAGCTCGAGGTCGTGACTTATGCCTGTTCTAAGGAGAAATGAAGCGCGATCTCTTTCTTCGCATCCTTACTAGTCCATTGCGCAAGACGATAGTTGCCATTCCGATTCGGCATCAGCCCAGGAAGAAGCTCTAGTTCCACATCGTCAGATGCACCATCAGGTTGAATCGCATAGACGGCATTTGAATAATGGACGAAAAGCCTATTCCCTTCCACACGGATAACCGTCTCATCGGTTCCATTAGACACGAGCACCGGAACCGTAACACCCATGGCGGATAATTCCGACTCCTCTGCAGCCTCCACCGACCATGCCGTTGACACGCCATCTTGAGCAATCCGATAGGTTTCCGTGACCGACGCTACACCTTCGATGCCAGGTCTTGGCAGCATATCAGCGACGGCTCGCAAATAAGCTGGGTGCAGATCAGCATCGGGTGTACGCAAATCCATATCGTTTAGAAGCTGAAGCCCCGTTGACTCGTAACGTAGTTTGAAGGATAACGCATCGACATCTTCAACTCCGTTTTCTAACAATGCTTGCCAGTGCAGCTTTTCAGGATTGGTTGGTACCCCGTCCTCATTCAAAGAAGCGAACGTTTCGTGCTTTCTTCTGCCAAAGCCAGCTAACCTATGCCACGTACCGTGACCATCCCTCCAAGTCAGACCGATAGCTGCTGGTGTATGAGGGCGCGGAATGGATTGTTTGGCCACAAAGTAATTCAAGTGAACATTGCCGCTCAGCCCAGGTACTCCCATCGAGAGTGCCGACTCCTCCAGAAAGCCCGCCTTGTGGAGCCGCACCCATCCGGTTGCATCTTGCCCCATTTGCGCGGCAGTATCCATCACGAGATGATAAGCACCTTGCTGAGGTCTCGCCGTTGCATAGATCCGGTTGAAAGACGCAATGGGCACCACATATCCGCCCAAATCTGCAGGCGTTGCCTTCTCGCGTATACTTTCATCAGCGCTTTCAAAGCACGAAGCGGCAATTTGAGCGGCATACAAGCCATACGTCGAATAATAGGCATAGAACTCCCAACCGTTGCGGAGCTCGCTGTTGAAGCGATTTTTCAACAATCGAAATTCAACCGGATCCTCCATCCAGCGTAGAATGGATCCTAGCGCTTTTCGGGCAGCCCGTTTGAAGATACCTGCCCATGCTAGATCTCCTTCTTTAGCATAGAGCGTGGCTTCCCTCTCACAGAGATTGGCAAAGGTGAGATCATTCCAAATAATCTGGTTACTCCTACCGCCGCAGCTGGTTCCTCCAGTGGTCGACTGCATAAACAGCATCGTTTGGGCACCTTTGCGAAGCTGAGATTCCAGAAATCCTTTCCATTCGCCGTTATAACCAGCATCTATTAACCCGGTAAGTTGTTGGCGAGCAGCCAAATCATAGGCGGCTGGGATATTAGGATCGCGATACAACCCTTCACGTGTAAACCGTGTCATTTGCGGTTTCAAATACTTATCAATAAAGGCCATAGAGTCCGTGAAACCTTCGCTTACCCTCATCATTTCGCCATGCATGGCATAAGTAGCCCAGTTGCGGATGGTACGGATGTCAGGAAAATTTCGAACCGTTTGGCAATACGTTAACTCTGGCTCAACGTTGGATAAATTCTTTTTCCAAGCATTACTTCGCTCTGTACCTACCATCGGCGCCAACAGCTGATACGCCCTAACCAGCATATACGTGGTGAAATCCGCATGATCGTCGGGAACTTTATTCTCACCCAAACAAGTGCTGCCCCAATCCATTGCCAGTAAAATCTGTTCTTTTAGATCCTCACAGCGGTTGTTTGCTAGGAGAATCGCTCCAGCTTTGGCAAAACTTGCGGTAGCAAATTCATGTTCTTTCCCGTCACCGGGATCCAATACCCCTCCGTATTCACTAATAGAGGGAGCGAACTGGCGAACTCGCGCTTCAGCAAAGTCCAAATAACTATCACGAGATAAACCGGTTTCTTCGAGATTATCGATCTGACTTTCCAGTTTAAATGTGTCGATGTGTTTCTGAATCGGGCTAGGCCCAGATAAACTTTCCAAATAATCCATTTCGTTTGCTGTAAACATGCAGTACCTCCGAAAGTATGTCTGTCATTCAACCTATCTCAATAATCACCAGCAAAAGAGCTCTTTATTTCCTTGCCATCGTTCGCATAGCGAGCCATAAATTCACTTCTCTTTTCCATTGTTAGGTCGGCTGCCTGTTGGGCTAACGTGCTATCCCCATTGTATTGATGGTCAATGACCCATTTCTGCCCAAAGCCAGCGTGAACAACTTCATCTGCCCAGTCAAAATCCTGAAAGGTGGTCATAATAGGGTTCTTCACAACGTCGCGGCAGAACTCCCATTCCTCTCGTTTCCCCGGAGGATATTTCATGGCTGATTTTTCAATAGCAATTGTTAAATGGGTGTAGGCTTCCTCTATACTAAATAGATTCTTGGTCATATCATACCAACCTGTCCAATTAGCTGACTCATAAATATTATAACCGTGAAGACGCAAAGCCGCTTCTCCAAACCACGAGTGCCTTATTTCATCCCATAAATGACGAGCGGTATCATAATAAAATAACCATGGTTTCCCTTCGGAAGCAAAGTGAACACAAGCAACAGCTTCCGCCGGCGTCATTTCATTAAAGCGAGTGAACATCATTCTTTTAAATCGCCCTGCATCGCTATCTTCAAAGGTAACGTCCGTAAATTTGGCGACGGTTTTTTTGAATCGACGGTCACGCGTACTCTCCTCTGGTAATTGAAACGGGGTGGAAGCTACTTCATGAGCTGGGTCCAGTTCTTTGCGATCTCCCATCCCATTTACGCCACCGGCAGCTAGCAGGTGATCCTTCAAGCAAGCTTTCCAGTTCTCAGCCTGCAAGCGTTCTTCTTCAGTGGCCTGTTCGGAGATCGCAGTAATGGCCTCCAACCCCCACTGGACTTGATTTTCTCGATCCCTCAGTTGATGTCTCAGCATATGAATGGTTGGATAATCGGCAATTGGCTGAGCAAGACAGAGATAATCTTGAATGGCATCGATTTGCGCCGGTTTAATGACCTCAAACATCGCTGTAAGCAAGGACAAGGTGTTTCCAGAGTCCAGTAATTTGCTCATCAAACGCTCTAAATCAGGATCCGGACATTTATCAAAAGCTACCGTACTCATACGCATCTGCTTGCATCGATTGCGGGATTGATCATAATGGCTGGCGTCCTCCCAGACCATTCTTCCTAAAGCGCCTTTGATTTCATATTCAGGCCGCGCAATCATATGACCCGCTTCAATTTTCATTAATTGCCGATCAATATAAGCAATTCTTTGCAATCTTTTCGCTGATTCTGCTACAGATAGTCCTATTCTATCCCAATCTTCGATCTCCATAAACGGTTTCAACATATCTAATAGCCTCCAACTAATTTATATTATTTTACTTTTTATATAAATACAGTTTAGCTAATAAATATGATAAAATAAATGCACTATACCTTTAAAACGTTTATACTATACTACATAAAACAAATGGGAGTGGACGTAAGTGTCAATAATACCATCATCTTTTGAACTTGGTGTATCCTATGGCAAAATCACTTGCGAAGACTCGTGGAAATGGGATAGGCTCGATCGCCCTTTCGAAGATTGCGATTTGTGGTATGTATGGAGCGGTGAAGGCGAAATGCTTCTAAACGGCCAGACGTATACACTTTCCCGTGGCAGTTGCTTTTTGTTCCGACCAGGCGATCTTACAATAGCCAAGCATAATCCGCGCAAACCGCTAACCATCACCTATATTCATTTTCCGACTCCATCCTCAGAAGTCGCGTTGCCGAATGCATACAGAATCGTTTCAGACTCTTTTATGTTCGAAACCATTTTGAATCGGTATGTAGAAACACTACTCAATCCAAGGCTTGGGAGCACAGAAGAAGCCAAGTTAATGTTAAATCTGCTGATCATTTATTTACACCGCGACGATCAAGATGGCCATTCTATTGAATCTTCTGCGAGCCATCATCTTGAACAAGCCATTCGTGAGGTTGCTAGTTTTATTCGCCAAAACCCCAGTATGTCACATAGCATGGAGAACCTCGCGGAACGAGCTCAACTATCTCCCCGATATTTCTCCATCAAATTCAAAGAGGTCATGAAGGTCACATTAGAAATCTTTCTCATTCAAATGAAAATAGAACGTGCCGAACATCTTCTGCGTTTTAGTGGCATGAAAGTGACTGAAGTAGCGGAAGCATTAGGTTACCGAAATATTTATTTTTTTAGTAGACAGTTCAAGCAATTTACAGGAAAAAAAGCTTCAGATGTACGTAAAAGCACATTTTTTGAGCTTCCATAAAAAACACCCTTTCCTCCATTCGATTTTCCTATCGAACGAGTTAAGGGTATCTTTGCATTATCGCCAAATTCCAAGGTAAGGAACATCCGCTACACTGGATATCTGCAGCTCGGATTCCTCCCACTCACCGGGCATCAAGTAGATGCCTTCTCCCGTCTTCATGAATATGGGCTTCGGTCCAAATGCAAAATGCTCCGGCAAGGTACGATCCCCACCTACCCAACTCATGTCGCGTCCGAAGTGACCTTCGTCTTTGCGGCCAATCAGTTGGTACTGATCGCGTGCGAAGTAATCCGTGATCGTCCAATGCTGATCCCGTTCCACCCACATGCAGCCGTTCCCGAGCAGGATGGATGTCCTTTTACCAGCCTCTTTATCTTGCATCTCATTCCAAAATGTTTCATCAGCTCCGTGGCGAGCAACAAGATAAAGAAGATCAGACGAATGCCATGCGGACGATGGGGCGACATCTGCCTCATTGTTCCAACCTGTTGCGGAAGCAAAGTAGCCCCGCGGGTTCTGATAGGCAGCGTAAGTGCGGTCGCTACCTTCCAAATATACGCTGAGCTCAGCGTCAGGAACATGCCTCAAGTATTGCTCCACTGCATATAAGGTCCACCCCATGCCTGCAATCAACATCGGTTCATCGAGCTTCACCCACTGGCTGCCCGAATGGTACCAGACACGGTGCATCCTGACCTTGTCACGGCTGTCGTACCATACGCTCCTTGCTACGTGGCGGCAAAGTGCCCCTGCATGATTCAAATACCGCTCGTCTCCGAAAAGCTCATAAGCCAGTACGAGAGGTCCGATTAACAAGCCGTAATATTCGCCTGGCTCGGTACTAGTCTTATCTGCACCGTATCGGTAAGAGGCTTCGCAATCCATATCCGGCAGTCCCCTGAAGTGGAACTGTTCAATCATGAAGTCCAGTTGCTGTCGCAGTTCATCTCGCCGCTCCCCATCTGAGTCGAAAGCCCGAAGATGTAGCAGTTTACCCCAAATTCGTGAATATTCTTGGTTGCTAATTGCTCTGCCTTTGGCATTCTTAATGCCAAAGGAATAGATTCTATCTATCGCTTCAAAGTTGCGTTCCATGGCAGCAAGAATTTGACCTTTCACCTCTTCAGATAAATAGTCTTCCCCATATTGCAAGGTTAGACCAAGTGAAACATTCGTAATCCCGTTATGTATTAAGCCAAATTTGGCCGTATCTCCAATTTGAAAGCCGATATGGTCGTATTGGCCATCTTCTTGAAAAGAAGTCGTTTGAAACCGAATCATTTGAAGAAGTTGATTTTCGAGTTTAGTATCCCGTCTATCCTTAAGAAGTAGCGCTAGCGTTGGCAATAATGGGCTGCCCCATGTGCTGTGACCGCTCGTGAAATCCGACCAACGGTATGGATTTGATCCCCATACAGAGTGATTATGAAACCCGTGAATTTCTCCACTTGGTTGTACCCAAGAAAGAAGCCAATTGGCAAGTTTGCCAGCATGTGGCCGCTCTTCGATTTGATATTCTTTCATTTCAATATCCCCCAGTCATAGATGCCTATGATCGTAATTATACCCTTATCGTACTTCATAACTTGACTGGAAAGTTTCGTTACTTATCACTTTTTTGTTGATATTTTGCACAAATGAACGATATAGAAAAAATCCGGAAAGGGAGTATAGACTCCAAATCCGGATATCAAATTCTATTCAGGATTTTACTATTCGCATTACTTCTTCTTACGCTCCTTATACACTTGGTTTGCCTCTTCCGTTAACTGTTGCCCACCAGCTTTCATCCATTGCGAAACAAACTCATCAAAGCCCTTGTCGGTATCTATTGTACCTATAATAAATTTAATCATATATTCGTCTACGATCTTATCCAACGTCGCCGAAACCTTAGACGCAGAGGGAAGTATAGTCGGCATGATAGGGTCTCTAATCGTTTCAATTCCACCATTGACCTTATCTTTAAAATCTAGCTGATCTTGTGGACGATCGTACTTTTCCATCATTGTTGTCGATAGAGGACCAAACCAGAGTCCTGCACCAATCTGTGCTCCTCTTTTTTCCACTTCCGTAAATTCTCGATTTGGAATCGCTGCTTCTCCGATCATATCATAATGAACGCCTTTTTCACCGTAAGATGCTAAAAGATAGGAAACATCATTAGTCGAGAGATCTTCAAATATTCGCATAATTTTTATACGTTTCTTTTCGTCCATAGCGACAGCTGCACTAAGCATTTTCGGAGCCTGTGGAATGGTATTTGCCGCCATGAGATATGCTTTACCATTTAGCCCCTTAAACCCTTTGCCGAAGGTGATTTGTTTGCCATTGGCTTTCCACTCAGCACCAACTGCACCTGTTTCGTGAATGTGGTACCAAAGGGCGGAGTCCATTGCACCTGTACGACCATTTAAGAAATTCGCACGCAGTCGCGTCCAATCATCCGTCACAAACTCAGGATCAATAAGATCAGCTTTGTACCATTTGCTCAATGTCTTGAAAGCTTGCCTAGCCTCATCTGTCACCATACCATAAACAACCTTACCATCTTTAGCCAGGTTCCATCCGCGTCTCTGAATGCCGTAAGCGGCAAAGATTGAACTGAACATCTGTCCTGGTACATCCTTACCACGAGCAGAGAGGCCATATGTATCCTTCTTCCCATTGCCGTCCGGATCATTATTGCGAAATTTAGTCAGTAAATCCTCCAGCTCCTGAATGGTTTCAGGCGTTTTCGTTACACCTACTGCTTGGAGCCATGCGCTGTTATAAGCCGGAACAAACGGACTATTGCCCTCCAGATACACCTTTGGAATACCCCAGTTTTTCCCTTTGTACAAGCCATAACCAAAAATATTTGGATCGAGCTTTTCCATTTCAGCTGAATATTTAGGCATATATTTTTTGATTTCATCCACGGAAAGGCTGGCAATTACCCCTTGATCGGCCCATTTCTTCATCATATCCATGGATGCATCACCCGTAATGACATCAGGAATTTCACCAGCAGCAATTTTCACATTAAGCTGATCATTCCAAGTTGCAGGATTCAGATTCATGTTCTTGATCTTAACATTAAACTTCTTTTCCAAGTATTGCTGAACAAGATTTTCATCGGAATTCGGAGGATAACGGCCAGTCCAAGTGATTTCTATAGGAGGATCACTTGCAGCCACGGCACTAGGTACAGGTGTTGCTGAGTTATCGAATTTGTTACTGGAACAGCCTGCCCCCCCCCCACCTAACACTATTATGGTGAGAAGAACCGCTACATGACGTTGAATGTTCTGCATTTCATACATCCTCCATTTTCAGCACTATATATTAAACGAAGATAAGGCTTCGAAATTTCCATACTCCTTCTATATCAATATATTATATTCGAAAATTCGACATCAAGCGAACGGCAGGACAAGAAACGATTCAATGAAAATAAGAAGGAGCCATTGCTAACTCAACGTTAGCAGTGACTCCTTCTATTAAACAATCTAATGGATTATTGCACCTTCACATCATCAAAATACACATTAGCAGTCAGACTGTTAACCCACCAATCTCCCATGGAAACCTGGTTAAAGCTAGTTATTCCAGTTGGGGAAGACACGAGTGTCCCATCGATATACATATCCACCTTGGTTCCTGAAGTGTAATCAAACTTAAACTCATGCCAACCCGTTGTACGGTTTACCGTGGTCGCTGTAATCGTGCTGTTCACGCGAATGGCATATTTGCTTGTTGATGTAGCGGTTGCTACCCCTATTCCTCTCCATAGCGAACTGTTGTCCCATGCCGCATTATCCACCTTGGTGAACACTTGCATATTCGTATTGGCTGCATTGTCATAATACCAAAGTGTCACCACTTTATTCTGATTCGTGCCGAACGAATGCGTAATGACATCCGAATCCTCATTCAGAACATAGCTATTACTACTGGAATGAGCTTGCGTAGTGCTGAGTGAAGCCGTTCCTTTGGACGATGACCAGTTACCCAACCCACTTTCGAACGTATCTTCAAAATATGATGGAGGCGGAGGCGGGTCAGTCACACTTATATCGTCGAAATAACCATTACTCACACTATTCCCTGTCCACCAATCTCCCATGGAGATCTGATTAAAACTGGTTACGCCAGTTGGGGAGGAAACGAGCATCCCATCGATATACATATCCACTTTCGTTCCAGATGAGTAATCATACTTGAACTCATGCCAACCTGTTGTACGGTTTACTGCAGTAGCTGTAACTGTGCTGTTAACGCGAACGACATATTTGCTTGTAGATGTACCGGTTGCTACCCCAATTCCTCTCCACGCTGTGCCGTCACTCCATATAGAGTTATCGACCTTACTGAACGCAGCCATGTTCGTATTGGCTGCATCGTCATAATACCAAAGCTTCACGATTTTATTCAGATTCGAGCTGAACGAATACGTTATGAGATCCGTATCCTCATTTACAACGTAACTATTACTGCCGGCGTGTGCCTGCGCAGTACTTGTTGATGCGGATCCTTTCACCGAGTTCCAAATAGCCATTCCGTTCTCAAAACTTTCGGAAACCAAGTCACCGAATAATATTGCGGATTCCTTAGAAAAGTCACTTACTAAGCCAACGGATGTCCGAGCTACAGCTACATAATAATACGTTGTTCCTTGTGTTACTGCCGTATCAATGCAAGAAGTTGTTGTTACTGAACTACATACTGTTGTTGTATAAGGACCGCTCTGAACGGTTGAACGCTTTACATCATAGCTGACAGCATTCTTCACGCCTTGCCAAGACAAATTAATTTGCGATCCTGATACTGAGGATGCCGACAATCCTGTAGGAGCTACGGCATACGGAAAGTCGCTCTTAATTCCGATGTTCGCATAATCCATTAGAGAATCATTAAATCCCGCATTCCAACTCACGTTGGAGAAGGTATGAGAACCAGAACTGTTGTGGAATGCCATTCCCTGGGAGTTAGTAACTTTCATATTAGAGAAGGATTGACCGTACGTACCACCATCCATGAATACACCGTCTGGCGCGTAATTCGTCATAGAGGAATGCGCACGCGTGTTATCTATCGTAATTTGATCCATATAGTTGGTATTATATGGGGCCGAATTTACGGGTGATGTGGAGAACATATAGATAGCTCCCGTGTCACCGCTATCCTGTGTCGTATTATAGATCTTAAGGTTCTTCACTACGTTATTTCGCGTGTAAATATCAGCATTAGGTATGCTCACATAAGCATCGATTGCAACTGCATATCTAGGACTATTATAGATCTCACTATAAGAGACCTCATTATTACCACTGTTCATGATATAGACGCCTGATGGATGCCCCACTAATTCTCCGATGTCATGAATAAGGTTATTCGATAACACATTATTTTTAAGTACATCCCCTTCACCGGGATATCTGCCTTCAAGATAGATACCTGAATGTCCGGTATGTTCAATCAAGTTTCCATAAACCAAGTTATTTTGGTTATAGAACAGCATGTAGATCGCTGAATAACCACTGTTCTTAAAATGATTATTCAAAATCGAAATATGATCGGTATTTTCCAAATACAACATCCCAGTTCGATGCTGCGGCATTGTCATTTGGCGGTCATAACCAGGGTAAGTATGTGATTCCCCCGAATCCCCGGCATTCACCCAAGCATGGCGATACCAATCTGTAAAATCAGAACCTTCTATACTTAATCCATCAAAATGAATATGGTGGACTCTGGCCGTTTCTGATGAACCGATCAGTGAAATCACTCTTTGGACTTTCGGAGCAATTATCGTCTGGCTGCCAATAGCCCCATCCATGGCGTAGTAATAAATATAACCCGATGAAGAATCCAGATAGAACTCACCTGGTTGATCCAATAAATCTAGTACCCCTTGAATGTAATAGCGAGAACCGTCTAGATGAAAGGCGCTCTGGTATATAGGGTATCTGGTCGACTGCTGAAGTGTGATTTGACGTGTAGTCGTATTAATGCTGGAGATAGGCACAGTATCCGCAAACCAATCCCAATAGTCACCTGACCAAATAAAGACTTGCGCCTCAGCTAAATTCCAAGGAGTTGGATTTAAATCTCCGGTTTTGTATTGAAGAACTGTTCTTGAATTATTAACTCCCTCACTACTCAGATAGTTTGCTTGTGAAGTCGAGTAAATGCTTCCAGGATTCTTATTCGGGTAGCGTGCTTTCCAAGCCCTCTTTCCATTCTCATACAGCGTTTCGAAATTCGTTCCCGTTCCGACATATGCTTTGTAAATATTGCCTGAATGCTCTGTCCAGCCCGTTATCGGCTGTCCGCCTATAAGGTGTGCGCTGCCAAGTGCATCTTTATTTTTGTAATTAATAGTATATCCATTGCTACCGGAATCATTTTCATTAAAGGTTATCGTATTATCTACATAATAATCCCCTGCTGCTACAATTACATCGATGTCCCCCGTCATATTCGTATTTAATCCGTTGGTTCGAATATAATCACGGGCTTTCCCAATCGTTGCCCAAGGCGATCCGAGTGAACCGTCACCTGTTGTGTCACTGCCGGTGGTCGATACATAGAAAGAGCTTTGTACCGCTGCACTCACGGTTTGAACTGGCACGATTCCAACAAATAGGGTCACAATCATTGCACTCGAGAGAAGTAAAGAAATCGCTCTTTTTGTAAACGCTCTCATTTTTTGTCCTCCTAAGATGTGTTTAGTTACTTGTTGTAACTTTCCGTCTTACTGGTCTTGTTGTTCCTAATTTCCTCCTCTCAGTCATTAGTCAAGCCATATGTGATAGGCTGCTCCTGTACCAAGGTACAAGAGCAAGCCTCAAACACCATCTTTTTTACTTCTCAAGACTTATTTTTAATTCATGATAGCCATGATCCGGCAGCTTGACATCAACAATCGCTGCTTTTCGCCCTGAATGATATTGAACCTTCAATTGCTGTCCATCAATCATGCACACAGGTTCAACATCCGCATCGATTCGAATTCGGCATGTACCGTATCCTTTGATTTTGGCACTGATATGGTCAGCTCTATATACATACTCGGACAATTCTAGTCCATTTGCTGATTGTAGTTGAAGTAGGGTACTCCTAACATTCGTACGGTGAACTCTAATAGCACCACCTTGCTGAAATACCTCTGTAGGGAGCTTACACGTTCCTTTGTAGAGCACGCCATGCACTTCAACCGTTTCAATAAACGATCCTTCGCCAATAAGCTCAACATCATACAGTTGACCACGATAATGCAATCCTTGTAAGGCCAATTCCTCGCCTGAACGAGGCTTCAAACAAAGTCCACCAGCCTCAGATTCAATGCCCACTATTCCGTGTACGGCTGCTTGGTACCAACCTCTCATGGAGTAGCCCTGCCAAGTGCCCGAGAGACAATTCCATCGATCCAGTTCGGGTTCATCCGTGTCAATATAACAGGAGATTCCTTCTGGACATAACAGCTTACCTGTCCAATAACTCACCCATCCGACCCATTGTTCCATCAGATCCGTGCGATTATGGTGGTTGATCAGCTGCATATAATATTCGCCGGTAACCGGCCACCAGCAATGTAGTTGATTGCCGTCGCGATCATAGGCATCGTCCCACACCGGGATTTCTCTTAATCCAGCTTTGCTGACAATATTCTTTTCGAAAAACAAAAGATTCGCCTCTAACATGGGTTCGATCAAATCGCGGCAGTACGCATTCTCCCATTTAATCGAATTCGAATTAAAGCAATTGCGCTTCTCATGCGAGGATGCATCAACCGATGAGACAACGAACCCTTTCTCCTCATCATAGAATAAGGGAAGAAAGTGCTGCTCCATTTTCCGAAACATGGACTCAGCAAGCTCTCGCGTTTCCATATCCCCCATGAGATCAGCAAGGTATTCCATCGATCGTACTGCACAATAAAAGATGGTGTTATTGAAGCTGCTCAGGTCATTACCTGTCTGCTTCATATAATTCGGATAATCAGGGAACATGGAAGTGCCCTTGCCAAACCCTGTTTCCCCTGATTCGAGATTAGTGATCAATTTGAATATTTTCTTAGCAAATTCATAATGCTTTCTTACCGTCTCTTCATCACCGGAATCTGTAAAATAATACTGCAATAAGCAAATGTACATCCCTTGAGAAGGCGGAGAGCTAATGCTTGCTAGCGTCATATCATAATTAAAGAACAGCCCAATCCCCTTCTCGGGGTGTGCAGTATCCTCATAGAAGGCAAGCATATCCCTCAAGAAAGCTGAATCTCCCCAGTAATTGGTAGCCTGGTTGGACGTCATCCCATCCCATCCCCAGACCCAATAATAAGTACTCTTTGCCCTTATGGCTCCAGGGTGAGCAGGTGCCTTGAGTGATTCATGATACATGGGAGCAAGCGCAAAGAAATCATTGAGCTGCGGATACGGACTTTTGAGAACAGGCATACGGGAAGCCACTTCGTTATAACGTTGAAGCTGCTGACTAATCGATTCTTCGGCATGGTTACATAAGTGCCGGCAATCTTGCTGACCTTTCACCATGTCTGGATTGAATGTCATTACGAAAACAACTTCGTCTCCTACTTTCAAATCACCCGTTTCCAAGATGTGCTTCCTTGGCTGGTGGATGTCCACGTTCGAGCCGATGTGGAAATATAACGGTATCTCTTCCTCAGATATTTCCTGGGCAATTGACTCGTTATTCGTATAATGCTCCGCAAAAGTGTTCGTTGGACGATCAACCAACTTCCCTTGAAGCATGTTAACATCCGATTGTAACGTCCACGGGCTCCATGTACGCTCATATTTCCGGTTCAAATACCGCCAATCTACAGGGTCACAGCCCATCAAGCCATTCACTTCATAAGTAGTCAACCGTATCCGAACTGTTGGCTCTTGGCTGGCACGTACCTTAAATCGCATGATAATGGCTTCCTGGGCCGTGTATAAGGCATGCTCAATATGGACACTAGATTCCTGCCACTCTGCCTCATAGCCGAACGGATACAGGGAAACATTCTGATACTTCGGTTTCAATATGGAACAGCCTGTATTCGCCAAAAAGCGAATCCCGTCAAACACCTTTTTTATGTAAACTGTTCGAGCATTGTTCGTAGCCTTGGGATTAAAAAAATCAATCTGTGAAATACCTTCCTCATCATATTGTACAGCCAACCTTCCATCGGAAAACCAGCGAGGCGCGTGCGGCAATCCTTCTTCGGAATGTATGACACCTTTGTCTATGTGATAATTCATATCCTTTTCCTCCACGTGATGATTAAATTTATATTCTTATGCTACGGTATTAAAAGCGCATATTCTATGCCAATTTCATTGGATTTTGTCTACTTTTATTTGATATTCATATTATTTCAAGTGAATGCCATTAAATTTACCCCTTTTATCGCTAGGGTATACAACTGAAAAAGCCCTCCCCTCATGGGAAGGCGCTAATTAACTTCTATGTCCACCAAGAGTTCCGATATTGCATCGGTGTAACACCGAATTTCGTCTTAAACTTCGTAGCAAAATACTGAGATTTACGATAACCTACCATTGTGGCTATATCAGCAACTGACAACGAGCGTTCTGATTTCAGAAGTTCTGCAGCCTTCTCAAGACGAGCCTTCGTCACATATTCAGTAAAAGGAATGTTTAATACATCTGCAAATATCGTGGAAATATAGGAAGGTGACAAAGAAACTAGCTCAGACAATATATGCAACGATAGATCCTCGTGCAAACGCTCGTCGATGTACAGCTTGATTCTGTTAACAAGATCAGAGTGACCTTTGGTTTTCCCAGCTTCAATATATTCGGTTATTTGGATAACTAAATTTCTAATCCATGTCATCATTTCTTGAAAAGTGTTCGCTTTTTCTACTCGAAACAGATCCGAAATCGAGATAATATGATGCAAATTAAGTTCGATAACGATTTCAGACAATGTGGTTAATAACTGCATTTGTGATAATTCAACGACTTCAATCCTAACTTTTGATTTACAAAGTGCTTCTAGATCTTGTAAAACTTTCTTACTTTCTTCTATACTCCCAGCTCGTATTGAATTCTTTAATGGCTCATAAGATATCGCGATTGGATCGCTGCTTAGTTCGTATATCTCTGAATAAGAAAGAATGATTTGCGGTCCATACAGGTATGTATAGCGAAGATTATGAACGGCTTCTCTATACGATGTCTGTATATCTTCAATGTTGTGAACGGCAGGCCCCATAGATGCGGCGAACCCATACTGGACTTTCTCACGAAAATTTTCAAGTTGCGTTCGAATTACTTCATCTGACCTCTCCACATTCATGCTTAAGTAAAACAATATGGCAACCTGATTCTTATTCATGGGTGCTATATCATATCTAATTGTTGGACTCTGATTCTTGAACTCTATAGCTTGACAGAACGATTCACTGTTTGCACTAATTACATGCAAGGCAACGGTCAAATATTGGCATTGAGTTGGAATCCGATCTATGGTGCTTTCCTCGAAGAAATTGCCAATAAGCAAGTCATTCAGCTGACTTTTTTTGACTCTTGTTTCCATACTGCTTATCTTTGCATCCAAATAATGAATCGTACGATTTATTATTTTATATTCATTATCTGAGGCCGATGATTGATTAGAATGAGAAGGTTGTAATCCCCTTATGGTTAGCAGAATGGATTTTAATGGAAAATAAAACCTTCGGGATAATAAATAAGTAATCAATAAACCTAACAGCAAGATGAAAAGGCAACTTACCACAATCTGCTTTTGAAATAGCTTACCGGATAAAACAAATGAATCCAGAGGACGGATAATGGCATATTGAAAGGATTCCACAGTGCTTCCTTTAAAAGTTGCAATAATTTGACGTCCCTGTGACGCTTGTACCACCTTCATCGCAGTATTGTCAGAGGAAGATTTCAAAATTTCCAAGACTGACTCTAAGTCCTTTTCATTATATTTGTCAGTATGTAAGATGGGTTGCTGCTCCGTATCGAACAGATAAAGCTGTTCGTATGGTGAATTCATTACTTGTGTAAACAATTTCGCTAAATAATCCACTTCCACATCTATGTACATATAGCCCTTTGCTTTATCCTCTGGAAAACCAATAGGCAAAGAGATTAAGTACGTAAGTACTTTGTTATTTCCTGCATTTGTACGCATAAACCATTTATTTCTGGGAATCGTTTTGATACTAGCTAATAAATCACGATCCGGTGATTGCTCTCGTCCTGGGTAAAAGTAGCTTCGATCAAAAGCAAAGTCACCTTCTTGAACATAAACAGATAAATTCGAAATCCCCTCATTTGCGACTTGAATATATGAGATTTGTTTCGTCAACGAGATGATCTCCGTTATATTTTTTTCCCATTCGGTATTTAACAGATTATATAAAGTTTCCTTATAATCCGGCTGTACACCAGTAAAATATTTTGTCGTCATTCCTTCAACATATCGGGGCAGTACGCTTTTCTCCAAAAAATCCTGTGCAATGGCCAGCCTCGAACGGCTCTCCTTCGTCAGTTCGTTTAGCATCAGATCATTTGCTTGTGAGAACAAGTATCCACCAATTGCCGCGATTAATAAAACAGCAAGAATACTATAAGACAGCACTAGGCGGATGAAGTAACTACTGCGAAATTTGGGGACGAGTCTCATTGCAAGAGCCTCCTTTGAAAAAAAAGAATACCGCTCCATGATAAATGGAAGCATTGTGAAGTGCACCCAATTACGGAAGAAGCGGTTTCATCTGTTAGCTTTAATTTTATGTAATTGAGGCGTGCATGAATAGGGAGTCAAATTAAAGATTTGAATATTATATTGCTTGTCCTGGCAAATCAAAGATACCAAAAACAATTAAAGTAACTTATTTAAACATCTTCTCTTCAAATAACTTTTAGTGTGAATTCCCTTACGCTACTGAACAAAGATGGTTTCCCCCTTGAATAAGAAGCGGCCTCTCTCATATTCGAGAAGGCCGCTTCTTCTAATGAACTACTGGATATTCACATCATCAAAATACGAAGTGTTCGTATTACCAGACCACAAATCTCCAATCGTGATCCGTTTGAAGTTAGTCACACCGGTTGGCGATGAAACAAGTGTACCGTCAATGTACATATCTACTTTCGTGCCTGAGGTGTAATCCCACTTGAACTCATGCCAGCCTGTGGTTCTGGTTACGGTTGTTGCAGAAATTGGACCGCCTAGCCGTATCGCATATTTAGTTGTCGAAGTCGGGGTATTGACCATGATTGCCCGATTCGTTATACCGTCATCGACAAAGCCTGCTACTTGCATGTTTGTCGCACTCGCATTGTCATAGAACCACATCGTAACCACTTTGTTGTAACTTGCGTTGAAATTTTGGTTAATGTAATCCCTATCTTCATTAACAATAAAACTGTTGCTGCCAGAATGCTTAATAGCTGTACTTGTCGAAGCAGTTCCAGCCCCTACAGCCCAATTACCCAGTCCACTCTCAAAACCATCAAAAGCGTATATGGATTGGTAAACCGTTGAATCTAGAATAAGTCCTGCATCATCAGCATAAGCTTCTCCCGTGCCAGACGTCTTCTTGAAATAAATCGTAGCACTCGTATTCGCTGCACCTGTCGTGAAATTGACCTTAACAAAGGTCCAGGTGGAACTAGAAGATGGGGTCGACAAATCGGAACCGCCGTAGTTTTTGACACCTAATGCGACAGTTTCACCAGCCGGCGTTCTCAGCCAGCCACCTGCGACATAACTCGTATTCGGTTGCAAGCCTGTAATCGTCTGTTCAACACCGTCAACACCGCCGCTTAACTTTACCCCATAGAGTTGAGAACGAGAATGTCCGGCATTGGCAGCCATTCCCCAGTGATTCTCATTGTAAGCAACAGCATTGCCGGCATCCGTTGTGGACCAACCCGATAAATTCCCTAGCTCAAATCCTGCGTTCACTACCCTATTCATAGTAGGTGTACTTGGCGTCGAATATGTTGGACTAGGCGGAGTCGTGAAATTATGACCAGCCGTCCAATTCGTGCCGCCATACTCATAAGAGCCAATATCTGGCGCACTGCCCACATAGCCATCTGTAATGCCAGGTATGATGATTCCTGCATCTTTGGCTGCAGAAGTCGAAAGCAACTGATAATCACGAGCTGCTTCATTCACAAATCCCGGCGTGGTCGTCAGGTTGCTGCCGTAGGTTGTATACGATGATACTTCGGCATCATAACCTTTAACAATATTGTTAAAGATACGATCCCCGTACATATCCGTTGTAAAAATATTGCCCCAAGCTTGAATCGTGCCCGCATTCGTCCATGAGGTATTATTGTAGACGAGGTTATATTCGGAAGGTATGTTCAGCTGCAATCCAGCGTTATTCCAAGTCACGTTATGATGAATGACGAAATTGTTCGTATAATTATCTAGATAAATGCCCATGCCTAAACTTGCCGATTTGGCATCGTGCACCCAATTGTGATGAATCTCCGTGTTTCCTCCATCCGTATTCGGTCCATAAAGCATGCCAAGGTCATTTGTTAGCCATCCTGCATTGTATACGTTATTATATTGAATGTCATTTGCGCTCATTCCGGCGTAGAAGTAGATGGTTACCCTTCCTGCATCACTCACCGTATTATGGCTAATCAAGCTATTAGCCCCTTTAAGGTTAACAATCCCTTCCCAATCCGGAACATACCCTCCATCATGAATATAGTTATTTATCACGTTATTCGAGTTGCCCTTTACTGTTACTAAACTACCTGAGCTATAGGCAAGCTCGCTGTCTCTGATGACATTATTGGTTCCGTCTAAAATAATACCAAGATTCGTTTGCTCATTTGCTAACGTATTGAGCTTATTATGGGAAATATATTTGCTTACGATGCCTTGCAGCAAACAATTATTAGTCGAACTATTCATTTGAATCGTCGATGCTACCGTTTGAATACCTATTATATCCACATAGCCTTTACCGGATAAATCGAAGGCAGTCATTCTTTTTTTGGCTTCCACGGTTTGGCTTGACGGGCTTCCTCCACCTGGGGCCCATAAGTAGAGCATGGAGTTCGCAGAATCATACCACCACTCCTTCTCCACATCTAAGGCACCCTTGATTCCTGATAAATAATATTTATTACCTGATGCTGGGACATAAGCGGACCCTGTTGACTTTAAAGCACCAAAAGTTAGTTTCTTCGTTGTAGCATCATAAGCAGTGATCGTTGAAGTCATGGCAATCCAAGCACTTCCGCTTGTCGTCCAAAGTGTGGCCCCGTTCCAGAAACCTGTGGCTCCAGGAAGATTCGTATCTACGATATGCGTCAAATCCGATCCGGATTGTGCCGTTGCTCGGGTAGGCTGCAGCAAGGTACCTGTCTGATTAGGCCAACGTGCCTCTTCCATCATAGCACCATTCGCAAACACTTGGTTGCCTGCTCCTAAGGTCCAACTCATTGGAGCTTTATAAATATTCCCACTATCCAACGTCCAACCCGATACCACGTCATTCCCACTTACGATAACAGTTTCACCTGAATAGTTCTGGTACGTAATCTTGTTTCCCAATGTCCCCGAATTCGCCGGAGTAACTGTTTCACGATACGTTCCTCCCCTCACATTGACCGTATCCCCAGCTTGCGCCGTGAGCGCAGCCTTTTGAATGGTTAGGAAAGGGGTACTTAACGATGTTCCATCGTTGGAATCGCTTCCATTTGTAGCTACGTAATAGTTGGTTCCTGCGGCATGTACTTCTGTGTTAGGTGCTGCAACTGATAAGGGGGCGATGATAAGAGCACTCAGCATACATTTTAATAAACCATTCTTCCATCCACTTCTGTTTGCATTCATTCGCACACGCTCCACTTTGATCATTTTGTGTGTTCCAATTCGTCGAGACACAATCATAATCTTCTGAAATCTGAGCTGCGTTGCCTATCCTTAACTGCTACCTCCCTTTCAATAAAATATTGCAATATATGCGAAAGGAAGCCCGTTCTTAAAACACGGGCTTACCTGTAACGCCGAAGTGATTACTTTCTCTCCTTAATTTCAAAACGAAACTCAGAAATCATCTCCTGTTCCACCTTTGTGCGATTCAACAAAATTCGGTAGAATGACGTTCCTAATTTGTAATGAGAGTCCACTACAATGTGCTCGATTTCCATTTCCCACATTTCTGGCTTGTAGCTCATCGTCACGGTATTCATCTGTAAACGTCCGGAACCTATCTTCTGAGGCACCACCGAGCTTATGAAAACCTCTTGAAACGTCTCTGGTGTTTTATTAAAAACAACGCTATCTGTAATAACCAGCTGTGGGACTTCATGTAACGGACGCTCCCATACAAATTCACGGGTTAGACGATCCAAGAAATCGCAATCGTAGGCTTTCGTCAAATCCATAACGACTCGCAGATTATCTTCTGAAATTTGGCTGTGAAGAATCTCAGACCTATACGATTTCCCAAACCCTTGTCTACAGCCGTCCACAATCGGAACGGAATGTCCATGTGAGCCTGCGTTGATCATCTCGTACCGATAGCCGGGTTGGAAATATTGTTTGGTATAGACCCCTAGCCCCAGATCTGCCAATATGTTCTGACCATCGACATGTAAAATAAAATGCCCTAGATCATTATGGTTGTGAGGCTCTTCATTATGCCCGCCTTTGGCAGCAAAAGCGGCTATTCCTCCGCTTGAATCCCTTACTTTCGAGATCACCCATTGATTACCGGCAAAAACCTGCTCCTGAACTATCTCTTCCTCATTCACAGCAATGAACGATTCCATGTTTAATGACCAAAGCATTACTCTTGTTGCATCTACCCAATAGCCGGGAACTGGGCTCATTCGGTACTTATCGGTCGGCAGCTGCAGAGTTGGCACATACTGACGTAGTCGTTGAATAAGTCCAGGATTCAACGTTACTTGATCAGCCGAATCGGAGAAATTAACGACTTTCCCCCCAGTTAACATGCAAAATTGCGGAAATTGAGAAATAGGATCGACCTTCGCATCTGTGAGAAGTGAAATTCGCCCCTGTGTTCGTTCTTTCAACAATTCCGCAAAATAAACAAAATGTGAGAATCCATATTGCCAATAAGCAGGTCCTTCCGGTGTCGCACCTTGCTCGTCAAAGCCTGAGAAGTAATTCCTCAAGACCCCAATTACACGCCATAGCATTCCTGCCAACTTCTCACTGTCTTCGATCATATAGATAGCCGTTGCCCCAATGCTTGCTGAGCAAACTGCCGGCCAATTGTTTGTTTTTAATTCCCAATTTTGCGGGGTCGGATCATGGAAATACACTTGAAATATGCGTCTATCTATCTCTTCTTTTACCCGCTGAACCACCCAAGGATGCAATCTTTCTTTCAACAAATGAACAGTTTCCGCTAAGGTGAATGCGGTCATTCCTGACAAAAGATCTACAGTTTCACGTGGCAAAAGAGGTTGATCCCAGGTCCCGTTCGGATAATCATTATTGTAAAGTCCAACATGTGCGGGCAAAACCCACGTATATTCGTTACATACGTTCCAAATAGCGTTCTCTAGTCCTGTCTTCCAATCCTGCTTATCTTCCGTCATCGCAAGCATGCTGAACGCATGGATTCCTGCATACAACTGATCTCGCTGTGACTGAAATATGGCCCTGTCTCCCGAATCACCAAACAAAGTGAATTCCGAAAACAACGGTGCTCGCACGGGGTTTTCAAGTAAATGTGCCGCTTGCTTCTCCAATGAATGCCAGAATTCCGAATAGTTCACATCTTCCCTAATTCGTCGCCAATTCTCAGAAGATTTCGCTTCTGCATAAAGAGAACGTGGTAGATGCTGTGTTTCCTCCAAAGCATTCTTTAGCTGCCGAAAAGTTAATTGCTGTAGCATTCGCGTCATCCCTTCTTCCTAACAAGTAAAGGGGGACCACAGAAAGCTGGATCCCCCACTATACTAAAGTCAGAACTTATTTCTGAGTCTTTCTCCATTCGTCAACTTGCTTTTGAATCTCTGCCAGCACTTTATCCTGACCTGCCGCTTTTCGTTTATCGATGTAAAGTTTCATCATTTTGTCCGTATCATCAAGTCCGTTTATAAGAATAGGCTTAAATTCGGTTGTGATAGCAGTCAATTGAGCGATTTCATTTTCAACATTTTTACGGTCAAAATTGAAGCTAATCGCAGGGTCAATGACAGAAGAATCATTCAATTTCTTGGTTTGTTCCCATACATCATCCGCCTGTCCAGGTACGACAAAGCTATTGAATTCGTTACCGAATAACCAGCCAGGTAAAGCGTAAGCACCTGCTTTAGGTTCGATACGGTTAGCAGAAACCTTGGTATAGTCTTGCCCTTCAATTCCAAATTTAAGCAAGTTGAACAGCTCTTTATTCGTATCGATCAGGTTGATCAACATCATCGCACGATCCGGGTTTTTGGATGTCGTGCTTATTGCGTTCAATGTACTCGTTACTGCAGATTTACTAATAATAGATGGTCCAGTTACAAGAGATGCAACATCAAAACCATAGGTAGTCTTGGATTCAGCATCACCTCCTGGTTTTTGACGAGCGTATCGACTGTATACTTTGCCTGCTTTGATTAAGGATAACTCATCCTTAAGTGTAGCAACGTCTTGAGGGAAGAAGCCTTTTTGGTACCATTCTCTCATAAGCTTAAATTGCGGAGTCATCTGCTCATATTGGTTATATACTTTCCATGTCTTGGTATCTATAACAAATGTATCAGCAACTAAGGATTCAAGTTTGTCAGCGTAAGCAATATTAATTCCGTTACCGTCTCTAACAGCAGATATGCCTGGTTCTCCATCTTTAATCGTCTGGAAGACTGGGGTTAGATCACTCAACGATTTTATTTTGGTCAAATCGATCTTATACTTATCTACAAGATCCTTCTTCAACCACATGCCTGGCTGATCCCCCATAATTTGATTATTCGGAACGCCATAAGCTTTGCCACCCACCTTAATGGCATCCCACATTTCCTTTTTAAACATCTTAGTCAAATCTGGGTATTTCACTAGCAAATCGTCTACCGCAATATAAGCGCCTTTACTGACGTTATTCAAATAGTTATTGACCCAACTTGCTGTGAAAGCGATGTCATATTCTTCTCCTGAAGACATAACTAGCTGCATCTTTTTGTCGTAATCTGCTGGAGGGATAAATTTAAATTCAACCGTTGCTTTAATTTTGTCACTTATAATTTCATTTGCTTTTTGCATAACAGGAGCCACGTTTTTAGGCTCAGCACTTCTAATGTACCAAACAAGCTTTACAGGCTTTAATTCTTCAGGCTTTGCGGTCACTGTTGTGCTAGCAGAACTGGTACTACTCGGAGTCTCCGTCTTTGTTGAACAACCTGCGAATAGAAATGATACTGTCATAATTGAAGTCAAAACCACACTCATCTTACGAATCTTACTTTCCATTTAGAACCCTCCATGTTTATATGTTTATTTTAAAACTAGAATTTGGAATTCTAGTCTTAATTCGTACTTAGGGCTAACCTTTGACCGCGCCTACAGTCAATCCTTTGGCGAAGTACTTCTGAAAGAAAGGAAAAACGAAAAGCATCGGTGCTATGGCTAGTATACACATGGCCATTCTGGCTGATTCTGACGGTAGTTGACTTAACGTTGCCGTATCCACAATCCCGCCATCTTGCATATTTTTCAAAATTTCTTGGATGTTACTCAACATCACCTGTAGTAAATATTGGAGTGGATACATGGATTGTTTGTTAATAAATAGAAGCGAGCTGAACCAAGAATTCCAATAGACAAGTATTGTTAGTAACCCTACTGTTGCTAAGACTGGTGTTGAAAGTGGAACAATAATTGTTAGGTAAATTCTCACCTCGCTTGCGCCATCGATTTTAGCAGACTCGACTAAGGAGTCGGGCAGCGCCTTGAAGAAAGTTCGCATCAAAAACATGTTCCAGATGTTCCCTAATAATGGGAGAATTAATGCCCAATACGTATTTTGAACATGGAAAACTTTCGTCATCAGAATATAGTAAGGAACAATTCCCCCACTGAATAACGTCGTAAAGAACAAGTAGAAAGTAATGAACCTACTATATTTAAAATCTGACCTCGACAAAGCATAAGCGCACATGGAGATCATTACCACAGATGCAAAGGTACCTATGGAAGCCATGAGTATCGTAACCTTATATGCGTTAAGAATGGTCATAGGATGATCCAATATATAACGGTAAGCGCCAAAATCAATCTTTATCGGAATCAAGCTGTAACCAAATGTCGAGAGATCCACTTCATTGGACAGTGAGATAGACACAATTGCCCAAAGCGGGATTATAAACAATGCGGAAATACCTATGAAAAACAGATGAATCGGCAGCATGGAAAGCTGGTATCTCATGGAACGGGTCATTCCCTCTCCTCCCCCTTTTCTCTAAAATAACGAATTGTCTGAATTTATTCTACGCGCCAACGCATTGGTGCCGAGAACAAGCAGTAAACCTAGAACCGATTTCGTCAGTCCAGCTGCGCTAGACATGCCAACATTGCCTGAATCCGTTAACGCTCTGAAAATATAAGTATCGATAACATCCGTCGAACTGTAAACGGTTGGCGAATTCATTGGAAGCTGGTAGAACAAGCCGAAATCAGCAGTAAAGATATGTCCAATCGCTAATATAGTGAGAATCGTCATTAGTGGATACAGAAAAGGTACAGAGACTTTGGTAAGAATTTGCCACTTGCTCGCTCCATCCATTTTGGCCGCCTCATAATAGGTAGGGTCAACGCCTAAGAGCCCCGCATAATAGATGATGGCGCCTATCCCTATCTCTTTCCACATATTAGCTATTGGCATGATGTAGATCCAGGGTCCCGACTTATTGTACCAATCTATTGTTCCTAAACCGAGATCAGCTAACCATTGATTTAACATCCCCGATCTTGGATTCAGAAAAGAGTAGGCCATGTAGGCAACCACTACCCAGGATAAGAAATGTGGATAGAACATGATCGACTGGTACGTTTTGAGCAGCTTCTTACTTGTTATTTCATATAAAAGCAAGGCTACAAACACGGATCCTAGCAAATTAAGAACAATAAACGCTGAATTGTAACCCAACGTGTTACGTACAATTCGCCAGAGATCTGGGGACCCAAATAAAAACTTGAAATTACTTAAACCCACCCATTCACTACCTAAAATGCCTTTGTTGAACTGGTACCTTTTGAAAGCGACCATGGCTCCAAACATAGGCACATAACTGAAAATAGTTACATATATCACGAGTGGTAAAGTTAAAGCCAGTAATACTTTGTTTTTGATAAAGTCTTTCCATATTTGTCTAAGCTGCATGATTCCAAACCTCCTTCTGGCATTTATCGTAACAGATAAAGTTTCGGGTAGGATAGGCACAAAAACAAAGAATCGGTTTAAATACTGGGTTTAAATTATGTGAATGAGTTCAATCTCGGCTAAATCAATTCCAAATTGGGTGCCTTTCATCTATAATAAACGATAGACAACAAGCTTGTTTTGTAAAGGAAGTGTCGCATGAAGAAGCGTTTTTTTTATACGGGTCAGTTATATTTCTACAGCATGTTTACCAA
Source organism: Paenibacillus sp. J22P51 (assembly GCF_059692215.1). Taxonomy (NCBI): domain Bacteria; kingdom Bacillati; phylum Bacillota; class Bacilli; order Caryophanales; family Paenibacillaceae; genus Paenibacillus; species Paenibacillus sp. J22P51. The sequence goes on from NZ_JCAUAZ010000001.1 coordinate 183,879, forward strand.
AATCACCTTCTTACTTACTTTGATCATGCTCGCACTCTTATTGTTCCTTCATTTCAACTTTACCAACTACAGTATTCGGTTAATTAATTCATCGAATGAGAAATTGATGAACCAGATTTATCAGAATGCGCTGCAAATCAATAGTTATGTGAAAACGTATGCAACCTCCATTTTTAGTAACCCAAATACAACGAAATTAATGTATGGCGAAGACATTCCCATTCTTGATGTGCATAACAGCATGAATACCATTGACACCTCATTGGGAAGTGCGCCCTTCATTTATTCTGCTAATGTTTATAATGGAAGAACGAACACGTACTACACAATGGGACCGAATCCGGTCATTAGGAAAGATCAGTACTTCGATAAGGAATTGGTTCAATTGTTTAAAGATCCGAAGAGTTTACTGACTCTCACACCTATTCCCAGAAAAATTCCAGTTTCAGAAATGGATCCCATGCAGGTCGAAAATGTTTTTTCCTACATATTGCCCGAATACTTTTCTGATAAACAGTTGAAGAATGCGCTTGTCATTAATGTCAGAATGAAATGGATATTTAATACCCTGGCTTCCTATCAAGAAAGTGATTCTTTAAACGGTAATAATATCTTGATCATCGATCATAATGGGAAAGTCATTGCGAATTCAGATCAAGAAAAAGACTTATTCTTAAGCAGCTTGTCAGATGAACCTTCAATTTCTCAATTATTAGCATCACCTAATAAATCCGGTGTTTTCAAAGCTGACTTTAGAGGCACGTCCTCTATCATAACCTACATTTCATACGAGACATCGCCTTGGATTCTGGTAAATATCACCCCTTACAAATATATTGCTGGAACCGTAAACAAAGTGAAAGCGATTACGATTACAATTGGCCTCGTTATGCTCATCATCTGTCTCATTACAGGCTTTTTACTCTCAAAAAATTTATATAATCCCGTGCGAAATCTTAGAAAAACGATTGGACGTTTGAATAAAACGCAGGTCCCGAACCAGGAGCATAATAATGAATTCGAATACATCACGGATTCCATTCAAACCACGCATTATCAGCTGACCTCTCTGGAGGATTTCCGAAAAACTAATCTTTTTACTTTGAAACAGAATTATTTGAAAGATCTCCTCTTGAGTAAAAACGTGAAAGAGGTAGATTATGAAGCATTTTTCAAACAGCACAATGTACATTTCGATCCAAAAAGCAGTATCGCTCTTATCCTGTTTAAAACAGATCATTACGCAGCCTTTCATGCCAATTACAGCTCGAAAGACCAATCCTTATTGAAATACTCACTACTTAATATTGCTAATGAAATCATACATCCGTATTATCATTGCGAATCCATCGATGCGGGAAGTGATCACGTTGTTACCTTATTAAATATGGAGGTATACAGCGAGGACGAAGGTCGTCCCATAGCTCAGATCGAAAGTCTGAAAAGTTTGGTTCAAGAGATTCAGAATGTGTATGCCAAATACTGCGCTATAAGCGTATCTGCATTTATCAGTGAACCAGTGGCATCGATTATGGATGTTCGAGCCTTATATGAAAGGACGCTGGTGCTCTCCCATTATCGTATCAAATACGGACATGCGTGCCTTTTAACACAACATGCTATGAATACGGCTAAATGGTCTGATTTCAACATCAATACAGCTTCTGTACAGCATTTTCTAGACAGTATTCAGAAAGCCAAATTAGAAGAAGCCAAAGAAGCCTATTGGCATTTGATTCAGGAATTGACAGACTGTAGTTTCAATATCATCATGTTTACGTTATCTTATTTGTCCTCAAGCATCTTTAATATGGTGAACCTTATGGAGAAAAATGGAACCATTTCATTCGGTTTAGATTTCGTCTCTTTTGATAATAAAATTAAATCCTTTGAAGTATTCGATGAAATTAATGCTGAATTTATAGCCCTTGTAAGCTCTATTGTAGGCAAAATAGAACAAAATCGCACCGAAAAATCGGACATCGTCGTTTCCAACGCCATGCGATTCATTGAAACGCATTATATGGACAATTCGTTATCCTCCAGTATGGTAGCTGATCAATTTAAGTTAACTTCTGCTTATCTAGGGAAACTATTCCGTGAGTATGCTTCACGATCTATCGCCGACTACATCTCTGAAATCCGTCTAGTTAAAGCATCGGAAATGCTGAAGAACTCCGTATGGAATGTAGATGAGATTATCGAAAAAGTTGGCTGGGAAAACAAAAAACATTTTTTCACCTTATTTAAGAAACGATTTGGAACAACTCCTACGGAGTATCGACTTAAGTCCAAAGTGAGCGATATGAAGGAGATTTCTCAGTAAGAAGTAAATAGAAGCGGCCTATCTCCTTGTCGAGAAGGCCGCTTCTTGTATTGAATTACTGCACATTCACATCGTCAAAATAAACCGTTCCTGTATTGCCTGACCACCAGTCACCCATGGAGATCTGATTGAAATTAGTTATACCAGTTGGAGATGCCACAAGTACGCCATCGATATACATATCCACTTTGGTTCCTGACGTGTAGTCCCACTTCATTTGATGCCAACCGGTGGTTCGAGTTACGGAAGTAGCCGTATACGTACCGCCAACACGTGTCACATATTTGGTGGTCGATGTAGGGGTATTGACTCCGAGCCCCCTCCACGTAGGATCGCTCCAAATCGTATTATCCACTTTGGCCATGGTCTGCATGCTCGTGTCTGAAGCAAGGTCATAGAACCAGAGGGTTACGATTTTGTTATAACTTAAACTGAAGGAGTGCGCAATTACGTCCAAGTCTTCATTAATTATGTAACTATTGCTGCCTGTATGAGCTTGGGCAGTGCTCGTTGAAGCGGTTCCTTTGGCATTCGACCAGTTTCCAAAACCACTTTCAAAGCCATCAAAGCTTAACTCATTGTATAACTGAGCGACTTCATTCGAATTATTACTGGTCAAACCCGCAGAAGTTCGGGACTTCACGACGTAATAATACATCGTTCCCAATGTACCTGTAGTGTCACTACAGGATGTGGTAGTTACCGCGCTGCATACCGTCGTGTTGTAAGGTCCACCTTGTACAGTTGAACGCAATACGTCATAACTCGCGGCATTTTTCACACTTGACCAGGATAAGTTGACTTGCGTACCGGTGAACGAAGCCGTCAAACCGCTCGGTGTGACCGGATAAGGGAAGTCTGCTTTAATCCCAATATTCGCATAATCCATCAGAGAATCGTTAAATCCACCTAGCCAGCTGACATTAGTAAGTGTATGACCAGTAGACTGGTTATAGCGAATAGCACTATTCTGCGTATTGGTTACTTTGATGTTTGAGAAAATTTGCCCATTCGTTTGATTATCCATAAAAATACCATTTGGCGCGTAGTCCTTCATAGAAGGATGGGCGTAAATATGGTCTATGGTCACCTGTTGAATCGTATTCGACAAGTACGGGGTAACTGTACTAATCCCCCAGGCATAGATAGATCCCGTGTCCCCACTATCTTGAGCTGCGTTAGAGATCTGCAAATTTTTCATCACGTTATCGTGATTATAGATGGCCGCTTTCGGAATATCCACATATGCGTCAAAAGCAACCGCATAACGAGGTGAATTATAAATCGTGCTATAGGAAACCTCATTGCTTCCGCTGTTCATCAAATACACGCCGGATGCATGACCAACCAATTCTCCGACATCATGGATGACATTATTCGTAATTAAGTTGTTTTTAGTCACGTCACCCTCGCCTGGATATTTACCTTCAAAAATGACGCCAGAGTGACCAGTGTTTTCGATCAAGTTGCCGGAAATCGTATGATTCTGATTGTAAAATAGGGCATAAATCGCTGAATAACCTGAATTCTTGAAATGGGAATTCGTAACTTTGATGTTATCCGCATTTGACATGAGCAACATACCGGTTCGATGCTGCGTCATTGTCATTTGGCGATCATACTGCGGATACGTATGGCCTTCACCTGAGTCACCATTGTTCACCCAAGCATGTCTGTACCAGTTTGTAAAATCTGTGTCTTCCAGGCTTAAACCATCGAACTGAACATGATGAATCCGACTGCTTTCCGAAGCACCTTGAAGAGAAATAATGCTCTTTACTTTAGGCGCGATGATGGTTTGCGAGGTGATCGACCCGTCTTTTGACCAATAGTATAAATAACCTGACGTGGTATCTAAGTAGAATTCCCCTGCTTGATCCAGCAATGCCAGAGCCCCTTGGACAAAGTACCTAGAACCGCTATCGATGTTATAACGCGTTGCTTGAGTTAGTGTAATTTGTCTAGTTGTGGTATTGATGGATGAAATCGGCACGGTATCCGTGAACCAATCCCAAGCTCCTCCAGTCCCAGACCAAATAAATACTTGAGCGTCAGTGAGGTTCCAGCCGGTAGGATTTAAATCGCCAGCTTTATACTGGAGCACCGTGTGGGAATTGGTCACCCCTTCGCTATCTAGATACGGCACTTTGGAGGTGATATAGTTCGCATCTGGTGTGTAATTGGGATAACGGGCTTTAATTGCCCTATTGCCATTCTCGTAAAGCGTGTCGAATCTCCAACCGGTTCCCACAAAAGCTTTATAGATGTTTCCAGCGTGCTGCGTCCAACCGGTGATCGCTTGCCCCCCAATGAAGTGCGCGCTGCCTATCGCATCTTTATTTTTGTAGATGATATTAAAGCCATTCGAACCAGAATCTGCTTCTGTGAATTGAATCGTGCTGGACACATAATAGTCGCCTGCTGCCACATTTACAACAATATCTCCTGTCATATTCACATTCAAACTGTTGGTGCGGATATAATCTCGGGCTTTCCCAATGGTCGCCCAAGGGCTCCCAAGTGAACCGTTACCTGTCGTGTCGCTGCCTGTTGTTGAAACATAGAACGTATACTGCACGGCTGCATTAGCGGTTTGAATTGGAGCTAAACCGATTACCATGGAACAAATGATCAAACATATGAAATGAATCAATCCCACCTTTCTTGTAAGCGCTTTCCTTTTGAGCCAAAAATGTTGAACTAACGTGGATGCCATTGTCATTCCTCCTTAGTTATTTTTGAAACCCTTGTACAAAAGTGTACGAAAGAAACAAACTATGAATCGATACTTATACACCACCTTTCATTCTGATAACTCAATTGTACTTTAATCCTCCAAATAAAAGTTTTGCTAAATTGCACTGGATTGTTGTTTTATTGCACACAGTGAAAAGCCGGAGGCTATAAGCAATCCGGTCTTTTTTTGAAACGATTTTAATTAGGGGCTACCCAAGTTCGGATAGCCCCAATCAGACACTTAACTATCTAATTTTCAAGAACTCTTCAATTTGTTTTTGCAGCTCAGCTACGATTTTGTCTGAACCTGCTTTTTTCAATTTCTCAATAAATTCTTCATACTTGGCATCTGCGTCAGGTATCGCTCCTGATTCTAGGATAAGCGCTGAACTAGTACCTGCATACTCTTTAACAACTGCCGCCGTCTGTGCAAGCTCTATTTTAATTGGATCAAGATTGGGTTTATAGCCAAGTAATGGCGAAACGATAGCATTCGCATTTATATCCTGCCAGATTTTAGTGAAGTCCACTGCGTCAGCCTGCGTTTCGTAACTATTCGCCGAATTGCCTAGCGTCCATTTCCATCCACCATATTTAGCATCCGCAGTACCTTGGAATCGGTAACCGATTGTTTCAATGCGTGTGTCCGAAACTTTCTTATAATGTTTGCCTTCGATTCCCCAAACAAGAAGGTTATACAAATCTTTCCCCTTATTTGAATTTAATAAATTTAGTAGCTGCATAGCGCGTTCTGGATTTTGGGATGTTCGGCTAATGGCCAAATTAGTGGGATCAGATAATGCAGAAATGACATATTTCTCTTCCATTGGAATTAGCTGAATTGGGAATCCAGCTCTTATACTATCGTTCTTCGAGCCATCTTCAACGCTTCCAACCAATGAATGGAACCAAGCGATGTTTCCGTCCGGCTTACCTTCATCTTGACGTTGATTTTGCAAACTCAATATATCTTTGCGGATGTAACCTTTGGCATACCAATCCGTCATCGTTTGGATGAACAACTGCTCTTTCGCTGTCTCGTAAGAATTAACAACCTTTAAACTTTTCGGATCCTTATAATCACCAGTCAAAATAAAGCCGGGCACGATAATGTTGTGATTCATCATAACCCTAAGTACATTTGGGCTAAACCCTTTGCGCAATTGATTGGTAGCCTTCAATTTCTCCAAGTAGGCTTCAATAACAGCAAATGACTCCTTGGAAACAGCACCATACTTATAAAAAGTGTCCTGTGCTAGCTTCGGATCGATGTAACCTCTATCAATGAACTCTTTCGGTACACGTAGGGTTGGACGGTTATCTACAGCTTGCTGATAGTTTGGGATCGCATATAACTTTCCATTAACTCGAGCGCGATCCATTACCCAAAAGGGTATCTCGTTCTTGAGATCAGGAGCATATCTATCAACCAAAGCATCCAACTCCATATAGGATCCGTTGTTTACCTCACTTGGATAATCTAATAAGTATCCTGTCCAAGCAATGTCAATCGGTTCTCCTGAAGCGGCCATTACCTTCCATTTTCCAGCGAATTCTGTATTAATAATGGCTTCAAACTCTACCTTTGTGTTTGGCAGTAAAGTTGCTAATTGTTTGTTAAACTCATCCCAAACCTCTTGTGTATCTGCTTGTTTTCCTGGACCCATTGTTACAAACTTTAGTGTCACCGGCTTTGGTGCTTCTGTTGCTGCCGGGTTTTGTTTTGTAGTTTCTTTGCCGCAACCAGTCATCACGACTATTGTAGCTATACCAAGAACAAGCGTTTTACTCAATAGACTTTCAAACGCTTTCATCTGTTCTCCCCCATTCTGTCAATAGTCATATTATAGTATACAAACCTAAAACTCAGCTATAGTTCAAGGATTGGTATATAAGTGTAATTATAAACGGAAGATAATGTATCAAAATACAGGGAATAGGGCTATCCCATGTTGGGATAGCCCTATTCATCATTCATATTTAGCTTTGATAGAAATTAGTTTTGACTACCTACTAGAAAATTTGCATCCCGAAGCAAATAAGCTGCTGCTTCACTTGAAATATGCTTGCCGCTTTGTGCCTGCACTTCACTGATGAAGCTGTTCAAGTCTCCTTTTTCCAATTTCTTGGTCAAGCTATTGGCAATCCCACCGTTATCGATCCAATTGGTACCACGGAATCGAGTTACCAATGCTGTTAAGGAATCGATATTCGTTATGGTCTGGAATGTCACCGTCTCTTGGTGCGTATTCCCCGCCAGGTCACTCGATGTTACTGTAATTGTATGCGTGCCTAGCGTTAACGTATAAAGTGGAATCGTTGTCGCTTGCACTGTCTGGCCATCTAGCGTAACTGTTGTCTTACTGTTATTTACGCCAGATAATTCATCAGAAATGTTAAATTGTAGCGTTAAATCCCCGGAATCGCTGTAGCTATTGCCATCAATAGGCGAAGAGATGGTAACGCTAGGCTTATGTGCGTCCAGATTGAACGATATGTTCCGTGCTGTTTCCACGTTCCCCGCGTTGTCAACCGATCGATACATGATGATATAACTGCCGTCTTGATTGATGGTTACAGGCGCCTGGTAATCTTGCCAGTTAGCTCCTCCGTCAACACTGTATTCAATTTTGGCCACGCCTGACAAAGTATCTTCCGCAGTAAGGCTTACCGTCACCGCATCTACATACCATCCGTTCTGTCCGTCAGGTTGTGCCGCTGTGACTGCTGCTGTAATGACAGGTGCGGTTCTATCGATTTTGATACTTGTTGATTTCTGAGTTTCCTGATTGCCTGCCGCATCAATGCTGTAGTACGTGAGTTCATTCAAGCCCTCTACGTCAATTTGAACCGTATTTCCTTCTGCAAACGGACTTCCGTTTAGGCTGTAGAAGGTTTTTGCAACGCCACTACCTTCATCCGTTGCTGTTAATTGAATCGTCTGTGCATCTTGATGCCAACCGCTTTGTGCATCATCTGACGTCACAGGAGAAATAATATCCATTATGCGAATCGTCACTGTGGAGACATTTGAATTTTCAACACCATCATTTACGATGAAACTAAATGTATCTGTACCGATCGCACCAGGGTTTGGCGTATACGTAAACGCTCCAGTTGACGGATCCGTAATGACTGTTGTTCCTAGCGTGCCATTGCTTACGATACTGTAAGTCAGTGGGTCTCCATTTGCATCGCTCGCGGACAACGTGCCGCTAATTGCTTTATTTTGCGGAGTCGTTAGCTCCGTGCTTACGGAAACTGGCTTGCTATTAGGATCCTTGATACTGATATCATCAAAGTACACAGTGTTAGGATTCCCAGTCCAAAAATCTCCTATTCTTATTTTGTTGAAACTAGTCAAGCCTGACACGCCTGCCGTTGGTGTGATGAGTATACCATCGATATACATATCCAATTTCGTACCAGAGGTATAGTCCCACTTAAACTCATGCCAGCCTAGGCTTCTGTTTACGGTTGTTGCGGTAATTGCAGCACCCAGTCGTACCGAATATTTCGTAGTCGAAGTCGGGGTATTGACCATAATTGCCCGATTGTTTACTCCATCATCAACAAACGCGGCAGTTTGCATGTTTGTCTTATTGAAATTGTCATAAAACCACATCGTAACCACTTTGTTATAACTCGTATTGAAAGTTTGCGTGATGTTATCAACATCTTCATTGACGATATAGCTGTTGCTGCCAGAATGCTTATCTGCTGTAGAGGTGGATTTAGCACCTCCTGATGCTACCCAGTTACCCAATCCGTTTTCAAAGCCTTCAAATGCATTTAAGGTTTCATAAACAGGAGCAGGAGTTGCATTCTCTGCCAAACCAAACTCATCCACATAACCAGTCAATCCGCCACCACCTGCTTTTTTGGCATAGATGGTCACACTGGTATCGCTTGGTCCTGTAGTAAAGGAAAAGTTGCTAGGACGGCTTGCTGTACCCTTAGTATAGGTAGTAGTAGTAATCTTACTTGTCTTTGGACCACTGGCAAGTCCACTAGCTCCCAGTTCAATGTAATCCGTAGCTGGGTCAACTGTAGAATCAAACAATGTAAAGTCAGCAAAATAGCAATTCAGAGGAACTGATGTATTCGTATTCGAGAATACCAAATAAACGTCTTGAGTCCCTGTTACTGTTGAAAGTGCTATGGCATTTCTATAATACCATTGACCTTTTTGTCCCGATGTTGCGTCATCGGAAAGAGGATCCGTCGCAACGAGGGTACCACCGTTCAATGGGTCACCAATATACATCTCAATCTTGCCAGTACCAGAAGCAGCAACTGTAGCAAAATTCACTTTGTCGTACAAGCCCGCCCCGAAATCAACACCTGTAAATTTCAGCGTAGTTTTCGTTCCCGGAATCATGTAACCATTCATTGAGCGATATTTAACAGGAGTAACAGGATCACTTTCAGCAGCCATGGTGGATGCTGCAACGTGTTTTCCCAGTACCTTACCCCATACACTTACATTATAGGTGGTGTTTGGTTTCAAACCTGTAACCGTTTGAGAAATCCCATCGCCTTCATTCAAGGCAACACCATAAACGCCGTCTCTTACCAAACCGCTGGCTCTGAAATCCCATCCATTTTGTACTTCGATTTCTGGCGTATTCGTAGTCGTCCAACCAGTCAGATCACCGGTAGGAAAACCAGCATTTTTCAGCAACTGTTTATAAGGAATATTGTTTAGCTTGAAAGTCGGGTTGATGTTTGCCGCATTGTCAAAATCGTGTCCCGATTTCCAGGCCACGCCGGGTTGAACCGCACCCCTTACAGGTTTAGCGGAAGTAAATCCGTCGGTAACACCGGGAATCACGACACTTTGTTGCGTGTCTGGGTTTTTCAGTGCAAAATTTTTGTTGGCTGGGTCTACAAACATAGCTTGAAGATTGGCTTTTGTATCTAGGGTATTGCCTGCTTCATACGCACCACCTGAAGCTTGAGATGAAAACCCAGTATTTTCCAGAATATTGCCCATAAGCACGCTTCCATAAGAACCGATTCCATCGGCAGCACTATCGCCCCACGTACCATAAGACTGAGAACTAGTGTTGTATATTGTATTATTTAACAAAATCATCCGTTCGTTGGGTGTGTTGATGAGCATACCAACCGAAACATTCCAAACGATGTTGTTATAAACCACAGCATCGAAGCTCAAGTTATCAAAATAAATACCTTCACCCGGACTATCATGCACGGTATTGTGATGAATTTCTGAACTGCCAAAATTGCTGTTCACAACATAAAAAATACCACCGTCATAGGAAATCTTCATAACGTCATAGATGTCGTTGTACGCAATAACTGAGCTAGTGAATGTGCCGCCAATTGCAGCACGACCTCCCGCATGTATACTATTGTGGCTAATTAGATGATTGTACCCATTGACACTGATACCGTCTGCATAGAGTCCATAACGGTTAAAATCGTGAATATGATTGTTAATCACATTGTTGTCGTGGCCTTTGACAATGATTCCAAAGCCAAACATATTTTTAACTTCAGAATCACGAATCGTGTTGTGGTCACCATCCAATACAAAACCAGATACAAATCCCTGCAACGTTGTATCAACAGCAAAAGGCTTGTTGTAGGAATCCACCATTTCAATGGTAGCACCCTTGAACATGTTGTTGCTGGAGTTTGCAAAGTTGACACCAGCAGCCCGTACATTTATTCCGCTGATGGTAATTCCTGTACGACCGGCTAAGTCAAAAGCAAACTCTCTTTTCTTGGCCTCAATCTTACCGGTATTTGGATCGGCTCCACCCGGAACAGCGACATACAATTTTTGATTAGCAACGTCCTTATACCATGCTGCTACTCCCGGTACGCCAGGAACGCCAGTAATCGGATTTGCCACATCGTAGAGCAGTGCCTGATAGGAGTTTGTGAGGTATAGACCAAACCCGGGAGATGCGGTTTTGGGAAGGTAACCGGTTGTGTAAGGCCACTCAAAATTCAAAGTATTGCTACTACCTGTAACCTTTCCGGTATAGATGACGAACCCATTCGCTGCTGTTGCAACAATCAGGGAATCCTTCCAAGCATCTGTTGTTGTACTATTAGGCAATGGATTTGCAGCGGCAAGGGCGACATTGTCCATCTGCAGATTAGCTCCCCCGTTGCTTATAGTACCGGAAATAGCCCCCGTCGATGAAAATTTGGCATACTTTGTTTTGTTAAACATTAGGCTGTCAGGAATATTCGGCCATCTAGCTTGACTCAACGATGTATCATTTCCCGCTGCATCCGTGTAATAGACTATATTGCCGTAACCGTTTTGGTAATCCCAAGACATTGGCGCCGAATAGATACCCGCATCTGCTGTAGGCGTCCATCCAGTGAGCAAATCACCTCCGGACAAGGTAACTTTGTCACCATTGTAGTTCTTAAACGTCACTCCATCACTTTTAGGTGTGACTGTCTCACGATACGTCCCGCCTTTGATAATAACCGTATCTCCTGCTTGCGCAGTTTCAGCTGCCTTCTGAATCGTTTGAAATGGGGTACTTAGCGAAGTTCCATCACTGTAATCGCTTCCATTATTATCTACATAAAAAGTGTTACCTGCTGCCTTAACTTCCGAGCTAGGTGCTGCTACTGATAGTGGTGCGACAATTAATGCACTCAACATCACTTTCATTACACGACTTTTCCATCCACTTGTGTTCACAATCATCAGTAATCACTCCTCGTTGTATCATTTGTAAGTCAAGATGACTAGAAAAACTCAAATATTAACTACCAATTAATTAACAATTAACCTCCCTTTCGACTTCATGAGCACACTCATGTCACTCCTCTCAATACTTTTATAATACGAAACAGGGGAGTGCATGAATAGGGAGTCAAATTAAAGATACGTATACTAAATTGCTTTTTCCAACAAAATAAAGACACTAAAAACAACTATAGTGACATTTTTAAACTTTTATTGCTATATAACTAAGAAATTTTGTAGAACTATCTCGAATTAAAAAGAAAACCGTCCTCAGAAAATCAGGACGGTTTTAGATGATTCTTTATAATTACAGTAATGCTAGTTCGAAATAACTATTCAAGCGTCTCTGTAGCTACTAATAAGTTATACAGGACCTGAGCAGCTTCGGCACGAGTAGAGATGCCTTGCGGATCGAATTTGTCCGCTTCGCGTCCTTGAATCAGGTTAAGTGACGCCGCAGTTTTCACAAATTCAGTAGCCCATGATGATACTTGATTTTCGTCTGCAAAAGTGTGAGTGGCTTTATTGGATACTTTACCATTCTTGAACTCATATGCTCTGAGAAGCAAGGTGACCATTTCCTCGCGGGTAATTTGTGCGTTTGCATCAAACAATGTCGCACTCTTACCTTGTACAAGCCCTGCCTTCACTGCGATGGATACCGCGACGGCATACCAATCGCCGGATTTCACATCGGCAAATGATGTTTCGCCTTTATCCGTTAGTTTCAAAGCTCTTACCAAAAGCGTCGTGAATTCGGCACGCGTTATGCTGCGTCCTGGTTCGAAGGTAGTAGTACTCGTACCTTCCAAGATTTGTTTCGCTGCAAGTTCTTTGATTACATTAGAAGCCCAATATCCGGATGGCACATCAGTGAATGCCTTCGTAACTTCAAGAACTGCATATTTACTAAAGTGTTTGATTTCGGCTGTGATGACACCATTGTTTACTTTGCCGCCGATATACTCAAGTTTCCCGTCATTCGCAATATAATAGATACCTGCGAATTTCGGATTCATCGAAGGATTAATCTTGAGTTCAATCGTAATCGGTTTATCAAACTTCGAAAGATTGATCGTTTTACCGTCAGCTGTTTGAATGGACAAATTGAATTCATATACATCGCCGACTAGTTTATTTTCTGTTTTCGAAGACTGATTACTTTTATTGATAAGTTCTTTCGCATCAGCATCGGATAACGGATCCATCTTCAGAGATATTGTTCCACCTTTTAATTCATCCGCAGAAAGTGTTTCTGTTAATTGCTTAAGCACCTCGGATGGGATAGAAAGGGTTAATGCATCTGATTTGATCTCCAAATTGTTACGTTGAATCAGATCGGACGTATTACCCGGAAGTTTGATCTCCGTAGTATTAGCTGGAATCTCGACAGTCGTGTTGCCGTTTTCGCTGTTCGTTAGTTGGTTTGGTTTAATAATGTAAGTGTCCTTAGGTGTTGTATCTGGTAATGGTACTGGAACAGGTATTGGATCATTCTTCGGTACTTGCTTGAACGTAACATTAATCGTATGGTTGCTCGTTACGTTGGCAAACGTGTAGGTGTTGTTTGTTACAGTTGCATACGTACTGTCTACCTTTAACGTGTCGATCATATAACCGCTGTCCGGCGTGATTGTGAACGTTTTATTTGTTCCTTCATTCACAATAACGCTGCCGCTCGGGCTGATTACACCGTTGCTTCCAGCATTTGCTGTGATCGTGTGAACCGTTGGTGGTACTTGTGTAGGATCTTGCTTGAACGTAACACTGATCGAATGATTGCTTGTTACGTTGGTGAACGTGTAGGTGTTGTTTGTTACAGTTGCATCCGTATTGTCTACCTTCAACGTGTCGATCATATAACCGCTGTCCGGTGTGATTGTGAACGTTTTATTTGCTCCTTCATTCACAGTAACGCTGCCGCTCGGGCTGATTTCACCGTTGCTTCCAGCACTCGCTGTGATCGTGTGTACCGTTGGTGGTACTTGTGTTGGATCTTGCTTGAACGTAACACCGATCGAATGATTGCTTGTTACGTTGGTGAACGTGTAGGTGTTGTTTGTTACAGTTGCATCCACACTGTCTACCTTTAACGAGTCGATCATATAACCGCTGTCCGGTGTGATCGTGAACGTTTTGTTTGTTCCTTCATTCACAGTAACGCTGCCGCTTGGGCTGATTTCACCGTTGATTCCAGCACTTGCTGTGATCGTGTGAACCGTTGGTGGTACTTGTTTGAACGTAACATCAATCGTATGATTGCTCGTTACGTTGGCAAACATGTACGTATTTTCCGTTACTGTAACGCTTGCACTGTCTACCATCAACGAGTCGATCATATAACCGCTGTCCGGTGTGAACGTGAACGTTTTAGCTGTTCCTTCAATCACAGTAACGCTGCCGCTCGGGCTAATTGCACCGTTGATTCCAGCACTTGCTGTGATCGTATGAACCGTTGGTGGTACTTGCTTGAACGTAACATCAATCGTATGATTGCTCGTTACGTTGGCAAACGTGTAGGTGTTGTTTGTTACCGTTGCATTCGCACTGTCTACCTTCAACGTGTCGATCATATAACCGCTGTCCGGTGTGATCGTGAACGTATTAGTTGTTCCTTCAATCACAGTAACACTGCCGTTCGGGCTGATTACACCCTTGCTGCCTGCTGTTGCTATGATTGTATACTCTGTACCAATATTTAGAGTAATTGTCGCAGGTGTTGCCGCAAAAAGGTTGCCATCTGTACTCAGCCATGTAAAAGAATCTGCTCCTATAAAATCAGTATTCGGAGTAAATGTTAATTGAGAGATACTGCTAGCTGAGACAATTTGGTTTGCCACTACAGGTGTTCCGTTTAAGTTCAAGGTTCCATTGGTTGGCAGAGTAAGAATCTTTGCACTGACCATGAAATCGTTATCCGGATCTGTGAACCCAAAGTTAGTAGTTGCAAAGTTTTTTACCATGTTTTTAGGAACTGCAACCGATGTGTCAGTAAGCACCGGTGCATGATTTAATGAAATATTAACTTGTTTGGTAACCGCTCTCCCCAAATTGGTACCGTCATAGCCTATAATACTCAAGCCACGAGACGTGCCGTTTGGGTTTGTAGCTGTGTTGAACTGCACGGCTTGCAAAGCAGCTTGCCACTCTGTTTGAGCCGCACCACTTGCTGATGATAGAGTAAGAATGCCGGATGTTGAATCGTAGCTACCGGCAATATCTCCCATTGTTAAAGGGACATTGGTCAACTCCAATACATCTTCTCCACTTTTAAATCCATTGATAATATTTACCATGAATTTTGTACTTCTAGGCATTTTTGCTCCGGAAATACCGGAATCTGGATCGTTAAAGGTGATGCCGCTGTCGATGGCTACACCGTTCCCACCAGCATAGAATGTGCCCGAATTGCCAGACGATGTAATAGCAGGAGGCATGGTGTCTGTTGTGTTGGTTACCGCTACATTATCCCAGTAGCTTGTTAAAGTATTTGACAATGCATTATTCCATAAATCACCAATGGCAATGTAATTGGGAATTTCTGTTGACCGTGTATCTGTAAGTGCTAAATTACCATCAACATATAATTTCACCGAACCAGCTGTGGTAAAGTCAAACTTGTATTGATGCCACCCTGTTGTTCTTGCAGAAGTAGTCGGTAGAAACTGGTTAGGCGTAAGCGTACCATTAATATTAATCTTTGTATTCGGTGTACGCATACTATATTTCGTTGGTGAGCCTTGTGGCGAGAAATTAAACGCCCCAAGGAACCAAGAGCTAGAAGGAGCAGCAATATTTTTCACCTGGAACACCTGATTAATAGTAGTGGCTGTAGTGTTACTGTCATAAAACCAAGCGGAAACAACCTTGTTACGGAAATCCCACGCGGCTTGAGTCTGGATAATCGCATTCATGTTCGTGTTAGATTGAACTGTGGATGCAGCGACAGATGCAAAACCTTGGTAGCCATCATAGCTAATAGCAGTGCTGGTGTTAGGTATCGCTGAGGAACCTGCAGGAGTTGCTCCGGGAACAGAAGCTGTCCAATTACCGAGTTTTGTAGGATTCGTACTGCTATTTCCATTATTCTTTCCACTTGAGGTATCCGCTTGAATATTCTCAAAGTTCTCAAAGTAGTCTGTCAGAAGTACATTCACAAAAAAGCTTTTCGTAACTGTTACACCAGCATCAGTTGCTGTACTGGTAACTGTAGATAAACCTACCGGAAGTGCACTACCGGATGTGAATGGCTGATTTGCACCGTTCTTGTTGGATACAGTCATCGTCACCGGAACATTACCGCTTCCATTTTGAGCAAAGACTGTAACATTCACTACCGCACTGGTGTCTGTAAGGGTTGTAGTTCCTATCGTCAAGTTGTTTGGTGCTGTAATTGTCAATTGAGCAGGCCCCTGTGCAGGCGGTGTAAGGGGCGTTGTATCTTTAATGTAAACATTATCAAAATTACCTGTGCTTTTTACACTATTTGCAAAGAAATCTCCCAATGCAATCGTATTAAAAGAAGTAATGGCGCTGGAAGCCGCTACCCATGTATTATCCATGTATATATCCACATGGGTATTAGATGAATAATCGAACGTCAGCGTATGCCAGCCTTTTGTACGATGAACACCTGATGTTGCCCATGCTCCTGTCCCAAGCGTATAAGAGTAATACTGTAATGAATTGTCTGTATTAACTCCCATACCATACATTTTGCTGAGCGTAGAGAAATTTGCTGTTCCGCTATTATCCACATGTGCGATGATGTTGTTGGACTCAGACAAGTTGTCATAGAAATCTACACTGGCAACCTTGTTTAACGTCCCAAATGCTTTGTAGATTGCACTCTGGTCGGCATTTCCATCCAGTTTAAAGCTATGTGTGCCTTCATTATAAATGGTTCCGTCCAGTTGAGTCAGGTTACCAAGTCCCCATGCCCAGTTGAGCGGGTTCCATGTCGGATCTTCAAAACCATCCTTATAAGTGTAGGGTGCCGGATATGCAGGGATTGGACTCTCTGCCAAACCAAACTCATCCACATAACCTCTCAATCCACCGCCACCTGTTTTAGTTGCATATATGGTAGCACTGGTACTGTTTGGCCCTGTTGTAAATGAAAAATTGTCTGGACGACTTCCTGCACCGACAACGTTATTGCCAGCGTTTATGGTACTTTTACTTAATGTTTTTGGAGTACCACTGTCATCAAATCCGCTAGCTCCCAATACAAGGCTGTCCGTAGCAGGATTAGGGATAGAATTAAATAATGTAAAGTCACCGAAATAACAAGTGATAGGGGTCGCTGAATTGGTGTTAGAAAATACCAAATATACGTCATGCGTCCCTGTTACCGAAGAAAGCGGTATACTTCTTTTATAGAACCATTGACCATTTTGTGCAGTTGGGTCAGCGCTCATTACATCCGTGGCAACTGGAGTACCAGTAGGGCTATCAATATACATTTTTATTGTGCCGGTACTGGAATTACCGACAGTACCAAAGTACACGGAGTTGTACAGCGCAGCGGACCCAAAATTAATTTGATTGAATTTTAGTGTAGTCGTCGTTCCAGGAATTATGTAACTATTCATTGCACGGTATTTCGTATTCGTAACAGGATCACTTCCTGCAGCCATGGTGCTTGCCACAACCTGCTGTCCCATTACCTTCCCCCAAACACTAACGTTATAAGTGGTGTTTGGTTTCAGCCCTGTAACCGTCTGGGAAATCTTATCGCCATCGTTCAAGACAACACCGTAAGAACCACTTCTAATCAAACCGCTGGTTCTAAAATCCCATCCGTTTTGTATTGCGATTTGAGGAGAACCGGTGGTAGTCCAACCACTCATATCACCAGTAGGGAAACCGCCATTTACGAGCAATTGCTTGTAAGGAATATTATTAAGCTTGAAGGTTGGATTGATATTGGCAGCATTGGCTAAGTCGCTTCCCGCTTTCCATGTCACTCCGGGCTGGATCGCGCCCATGACAGGGGTAGTGGAAGTGAATCCGTCTGTAACACCGGGTATCGCAATACTACGAGAGTTGTTCGGGTTCTGCAAAGCAAAATTGTTGCCAGCAGCATTTACAAACATAGGAGCAAGAGCTGCACTAGTACCTATGGTATTTATTTGCTCAAAGGCGCCACCTGGGGTCTGAGAGGTGTAACCACCTGCTGCAAAAATATTGCCGACGACCGTGGTTCCGAAAGAGCCTATTCCATCGTAGGGAGCACCCCAGCTGTAAAGACTATTATCTGAATTGTACACCGTATTATTTAACAAAATCATACGTTCATTGGGGGTGTTGAATAGTAAAGCCCTACTAACATTATAAATGATGTTGTTATAAATCACGGCATTGAAGGACACATTATCGAAATAAATGCCTTCACCATTAGGAGTATCATGTACGGTATTGTGGTGGATCTCTGAGTTGCCGAAATCGCTATTTGAGACGTAAAACACACCGCCGTCATGGGAAACCTTCATTACATGATGTATGTCATTGTATTGGAATATCGAACTGGTGAAGTAACCGCCAATGGCAGCACGTCCTCCGTCGTACACACTGTTATGACTAATCAGGTGATTAAACCCATTCACGTTTATACCGTCGGCATAAAGTCCATAGCGATTAAAATCGTGAATATCATTATTAATCAGATTGTTATCATGGCCTTTGACTATGATCCCATAGCCATACATATTTTTGATTTCACAATCGCGAACGGTATTGTGGTCGCCGTCCAATGTAAAGCCAGAAACAAAACCATTCAAAGTTGTATCAGCAGCAAAAGGTTTGTTAGTGGAATCGACCATTTCAATGGTAGCGCCCTTGAATGTATTGGAGCTGGAATTCGCAAAGTTGATACCGCCAGCACGTACATTAATTCCACTGATGGTAATACCTGTACGACCGGATAAGTCAAAAACATTCTCTCTGCTCTTAGCCTCAATGGTCCCAGTATTTGGATTCACTCCACCTGGTACAGATACATACAAATTGTGGTTCGTAACATCCTTGTACCAAACTGCTGTAGGTACGCCACTTACCGGATGTGCCACATCATGAATCAATGCCTTATAAGAGTTAGTGATATAAAAACCAAATCCTGGATCGCCGCTTTGTGGATAGTATCCGGTAGCGGTGTAAGGCCACTCAACCTGTAATGTATTTCCGGTGTTCCCCGTAATCTTACCGGTGTACACCACGTATCCATTATTTACCGATGAAACGAGCAAAGCTCCTTTCAAATCATCTGTTATTGTAGTAGGCACCGTGTACGAGCTACTAACCGCAACACTGTTAAATTGTAAATTAGCTCCTCCATTTGTTGTAGAAGGATTACTAGGATTTGATGTATATTTTGCGTACTTTGTCTGATCAAACATCCTGCTGTCTGGGATGTTAGGCCATCTTGCCGGACTCAACGATGTAGTATTCCCACTGGCATCCGTGTAATAGACAATATTGCCGTAACCGTTTTGGTAATCCCAAGACATTGGCGCCGAATAGATACCAGTATCTGCTGTGGGCGTCCATCCAGTGACCAAATCACCTCCGGACAAGGTAACTTTGTCACCATTGTAGTTCTGAAATGTCACTCCATCTCTTTTAGGTGTGACTGTTTCACGGTAAACACCGGCCATAATTTGGACTGTGTCGCCAGAAACCGCAATATCGGCAGCTTTTTGGATCGTCTTAAAAGCTGTCAATGTGGACTGACCATTGTTAGAGTCGTTTCCGTTTGTAACATCAACGTAGTAGCTTGTTGCAGTTGATGCTAATGTTCTTACTGGCATCGATAAAATGGGGCCGCTAATCATTATTAATGTTAACATTAGCGCAATAATTGTGTGTGTATTTTTCGCAGTTCTCTGATACATAAAATTACCTCCATACCATTTCAAATAAGAGTAATTACCAAAAATGTATGCGCTTTCAAGAAGTTTTTTTGGAAAATTTCACAAATAAAATACCGTCTCTTTTGCACCACCTCAATTTTCGATTCTTTGATTCCCCAACTCCATACCTAAACTTTACGAAAAAAGTGCTTAGCTGAATAGGGAGTCAAATTAAAGATCCGAATACTAAATTGCTTTTTCCGACAAAATATAGACACGAAAAACAACTAAAGTGACATTTTAAAACTTTTTATTTAAGAAAAAACCGTCCTCAGAAAAATCAGGACGGTTTAATATCTTTTAAAGCGACTGTGTAGCTAGTAATAAATTGTATAGGACCTGAGCTGCTTCGGCACGAGTAGAGATACCTTGCGGATCGAATTTATCGTCGGCGCGACCTTGAATCAGGTTAAGTGCCTATCCGTCAACACCCACCAACATTCACCAGGCAGAAGAGGAATCTGAATACTGTCATTTACCATTATGATAATCTCCTTTTTCAAAATGTCAGGTTCTTAGATGAGTACGGATAATAACATGTACTCTTTTTCACTGTCTACCATGAGGAGATATTACCATACTCACTGAACTAAAAGTTCACCTTACATCCGGTTTGACTGCATTGTCAAACGGAATCGAAATTTCATATCTTCTTCAAACCACATCCTAAAATTGGTGCCCCAAACGTTGTTATGCAGATTAAAATGAAAACCACCCTCGAGCGGAGCAAGCGTATTATCGAATTGCAGCAAACGTTTTTCCCCCGGACAAACCAGAGGGGAATCCAATGTCTCTATGACCAATCTTCCGTCCGCCCCATCGTAATAAATTCCGCTGCCCACGCCATGCATGTTCCGGTTCCCGTTCTTTACGACATTTAATGGAGAAATATGTTCGCCCAACTTATCCATCTTCCATTGATTTGGACTATCGACGAGTGGCACGAAGGAAAACCAGCTTGCTTCCGGCAATCGATTAGCGTCCTTGTCCCACCAGTTCAAGGTAACGTCAATCACTGGCTTATCTTTATAAAATGTATATTCAATGGCAATCTTTCCAGGAGCTCCATAATCCTTTACAGCTTCCTCCGGCATCGTTAGCTCTGCCCAAATCTGATCCGTTGTTTCACTTCGGACAAGATAAAGCTGACCTAATTCGGGGGCATAAAGCTCATGCCGCACTTTCGGGACAACCAATTGCATACCGGGCTTGGCCATAGCCGGTTCCGCCCAGGTATGCATTTCAGGGTACTTAATCATATATTGCGGAAGCCATGAGTTGTAGCACTCCGAACTGAAGGTTTCATATCGATACACGCCCAAACGATTTGCTTCGTCTGCCCATACTTTTCCCTTCGCGTCCGTTAATTTCCTAATCGAACCTTCGTGATCAAAGACAACTTGGAACCCGCCAAGTTGAATGCTACGATAAGGTGCAATCGATTCCTTCATTGTTCCGAGGACCACCGCCTGTCTTGAAGTAACCAATAGTTCAAGCGCTTTCTCCGCTTCTGCCTTTCGCAAGCCCTTTAAGGCTGCAATAGCGCCGCGAACATAACCCCGCTGTTCATCCCAAGAACTCTCAAAATAAGAGTAATTGCGAAGTTCTGGCTTCTCCTCCGGTGTAGCCCCTTGATGGAGCACAAAACCTTTATCACCCTGTTTGGCCATGTGTTGAAATTTATCTGGAACGCTGCTGCTGTCGACCCGATTGGCTTTCCTGGCCGATCGAAAATCAGATTTCGCGTAGTTGCGGTAGTCACACAGATACTTATTCTCGTCCAAGCCCCAGGTATGCTCCGGCACCATGAGAAGGCTGCTGGAAAATTGCATATATTCCTCGCTTTGCATATCCAATTGTCCTTCCTGCAGCCATTTATCCCGTAAACGGAGCAGCTCGCGATATTGAGCTACCTTCATTGGATCGGAAGCCACCCCATAAATCCACGTATCCCCAATTTCCTCCGTAACGACCGGCAACCGATCTTTGCGTTCCCAAAGCTTCTCTGCAAAACGATCCAAAGTTGATGCCTGAATGCTAGCCCCAGGGTATTGCTCCGCCAACCGCCGGTATTCCGCATGAATCTCTTCCGCGGTCGAAGGGCCGTTGTTGTCTCCCGTATGGGCAAATACAAGCGCATCGTGAAATTCGTCCAGTTCGAATACCTGCCCGTAATCATTGGCATATTGCACGATAATTTCCGACCCGTCCCGCGCGCGCCAAACAAATATTTCCGGTACCTCCGGCCGGGTACATGCAGGATTAACACCGATATGCAGATACCTGATACCCGCGCGCGCCAAATAAGGCACCATGGCAAGGGTATGCCCAGGAACATCCGTCAGTTTGGATGCAATCGTCTTCTTGCCATACTGCCGATCCAACCGACCGGAGATGGCAAGTCCAAATTCCAACAATTTCGGATCCATGAGCTCGGTATGAGTCGTAAAAGGAAGGCCGTGCCATGCAATATGTCCCTTCGCAATCGCCTCTTCCATCTTTTTCTTTTCCACTTCAGAAGCCTTTCTCAAATACTGATCCACGAGCCAGGATCCGGTCGTCCATATAAAAGAGGGCCTCCCATCCTTTTTGTCAAGCTCATCCGCCAGCTTCAACGCCGCCGGAATGAATTGATTCATATATTTGTCGGCTACCTTCGCGGCCAAATCTGTAAATCCTAAATCTAAGTGAGTTTTGAATATGACATGTACGTTTTTGATTGTCATGGTTTGATAGCCTCTTTCTATTATTTGATTTATGTAACATTTAATAAAAAGTAAGGCTGCCTTTTAAGGCAGCCCTTGCTCTTCATCAGAATGTAAGCATATAAAATTACTTTACGTAGGTGAGGCCTATGACAACTATCCTAACCCAGGGGGACAGGGATACGTTATCCAAAAGTAACAATTTTAGATGTACGAGACAAATCCCACTTCCCTCAATCGAACTACTTATTAATTTTTACCAGATTGATCATGCGGCACTGTGACAGTTACGGTAGAAACCGTTTTGTTGCCTGCTTTATCAGTTGCTGTGTACGTGATGGTATAGATGCGCGACTTCTCCGCACGCAAGCTAAAGGAAGTGGCCGCTGTACCGAAATTAGCCTGGATGTCACCTTGACCGCTATCTGGTTTATTGCTCGTTATGGATGTTAATACCACGGATTCAACGCCCGATGTAGTATCACTAGAATTCAGCGTGGCATTGATCGTAACCATTGTATGATTCGCTGGCCAAATCGACGTCTTATCCAGCTGGATGGAAAGCGCTGGGGCTGTTTTGTCAACTTTAAATTCGACCGTTTTGAGTTGTTCTACATTACCTGCCTGATCCTTGCTGCGGTATCCGAGCTTATATGTTCCGTCACCGAAAGATGGAATAGAGCCGGTGTAAACACTCCATTCACCGTCATTCACTTGGTATTCCGTTGTTACGGAACCTCCGTAAACACTTGCGCTTACGGATAAGTTTACGATCACATCCGTTGTGTACCAGCTGTTCTTGCCGTTAGGCGAAGCCGGATTTAACGTCGCGGTGGTTACAGGAGCTATCTTATAAATGTTGCTTACCGTAATGCTGGATACATTCGATTCATTTCCTACTGCATCAGTTCCTCTTGCAAACACGGTATCATTGTCGGAAACAACCACTGGACCTGTGTATACTGTCCACGCGCTGCTTGCTCCCACTTTATATTCCATCAACGAAGCGTCTGCCGGGTAGCTGATCATTACAGTGACGCCTTGGTTGGTCGGGTCTGATGTATCTACAGCCAAAGTTGCATCAATAGGTGCTATGTGATCGATATTGCTGACCGTGTAGCTCGTCTCATTCGAAACATTGCCCGCAGCATCCGTTCCTCTAGCATAAACCGTGCTGTTTTCGGAAACTACCACTGGAGCGCCGTACGGCGTCCATTCGCCGTCATCTCCTATTTTGTACTCCTTACCCGTCGCATCGGATGGAAAGTTGATCGTTACGATAACGTCCTTATTAGTTGGCGCTGTAACGTCAGCTGACAATGTTGCGATATCCGGAGGTGTGATATCCGGCACTTGCTTGAACGTAACATTAATCGTATGATCACTCATTACGTTAGTAAATGTGTACGTATTGCCCGTTAATGTTACACTTGCATCGTCTACGGTCAACGTATCGACCATATAACCACTGTTTGGTGTAATCGTATACGTTGCGTCTGTTCCTTCGCTCACAGTAACGCTGCCGTCCGGGCTAATCGAACCGTTATCTCCAGCACTTGCCGTGATCGTATGAGCGATTACTGTCACTTCACTTGTAACCGTGTATCCACCGTCTTCTGTAGTTACTGTAATCATTGCAGTTCCAGGAGCAACTGCATGAACAACGCCATTTGTCACTGTAGCAACGGATGGATTGCTTGAACTCCATGTTACGTTTTGATTTGTAGCATTTATTGGTGAAATTGTTGGCGTCAAGGTAACATCACTTCCTCCAACCGTTATAGTTGTTGTTGTGATATCCAAAGATATTCCTGTTACAGGAGCTGTAACATTGATTTGAATTGCTGCGCTTGATCTCGCGAAGCGATTTCCATCGAAACCATTCCATGTAAATCCATCTGTTCCTACATAATCTGTAGCTGGTGTATAAGTCAAGTTGGCAAAATTGCTTGCGAGAACCACTTGATCTGCCACTACAGCTGTTCCGCTTAACTTAAGTGTACCGTGGGCTGGCAACGTCAGAATCTTGACATTAACCAAGGCGTCACTATCTGGATCACTGAAGCCAAAGTTTGCAGCAGTAAGGTTAACTACTGTGTTTGCAGAAGTTGTAATCGTTGTGTCAGAAACTATAGGTAACTTGTTTAATGAAATACCAACGATTTTGTTAACCGCATTTCCCAAATTGATTCCATCATAGCCTACAATACTCAAGCCACGAGATCCAACACTTGGAGTTGTTACATTGTTTTTGTACTGCACAGCTCGCAAAGCAGCCTGCCATTGAGCAGCAGTTGCACCACTTGCAGAAGAGAGCGTAAGTATACCTGCGGTTGCATTGTAGCTGCCTGCAATATCTCCCATTGTGCTAGGAGCATTGGTAAGCTGCAATACATCTTCTGCATTCTTGAAGCCATCCACGATGCTTACCATTACTTTTGCAGTATTGGATATAGTGGCGGAATCCAAATCTATAAAGGTAATACCACTGTCAACAGCTACACCATTTGTATCCGCATAGTATGTGGTCGCGTTGGATGATGGTGTGATCACAGGACCCATGGTGTCTAATGTGGTAGTAACTGCTACATTGTCCCAGTAGGAGGTTACAACTTTTGTCACTGCATTTTCCCATAAATCACCTATGGCAATGTAATTGGGAACTTCGGTAGTCAGTGTTTCTGTGAGTTCCGACTTACCATCGATATAAAGTGTTACTTTACCTGATGTGGTAAAGTCGAACTTGTATTGATGCCACCCTGCTTTTCTTACAGAAGTAGTCGGAATAAACTGGTTAAACGTAGTACCAATCTTCGTATTCGGTGTACGCATACTATAATTTGATGTTGAGCCTTGCGCTCCATTTAAATACTGCCCAAGGAACCAAGAGTTCGTAGGAGCAGTACTACTTTTTATCTGAAACACCTGATTAATACCAGTGGCTGTAGGATCGCTCTCATAAAACCAAGCGGTAACAACCTTGTTGCGGAAATCCCAACCGGCTTTGGTTTGATTAATTGCATTTAAGTTGCCGCCATTGGTACTTGTGGAAGCACCAGCAGAGCGATAACTACTATAGCCATCATAACTAAATGCGGAAGTCGTAGCAGGTGTTGCTGCTATAATTCCAGCAGTTCCCGAAGTATTCGCCTTCCAAGGTCCCATCAAAGTAGGATTTGCACTGTTAGTTGTGTTAGCCTTTCCGCCAGAGATGTCTACTGGATCATTCTCGAAGTTGTCAAAGTAGTATGTCTGGATAACATTCACAAAAAATGTCTTCGTGATGACTGTAGCCCCATCCGTTACCGTAACGGTCATAGTGGACAAACCAACAGGAAGCGAACCACCAGTTGCAAAGGGCTGATTTGTACCAAGGGCATTTGTCACGCTCATGGCTACCTGCGGATTATTTCCGCCTTTGATTTTGGGTACAAAGTTCACTACAGCACTGGTGTCTGTCGCTAGTGCCGTTCCCACTGTTAAGTTGTTTGGTACAGTGAAGTCCAAAGGTCCTTTGAGAGTGGTTGTATCCACAACATTCACCTTATCAAAGTTACCTGTGCTGTTTTCCCCTGTGAAAAAGTCTCCCAACGCAATGGTGTTAAAAGAAGAAGCCATGTTGGAATTCCCTACCCAAGTTTGATCAATAAATATATCCACGCCAGTACCGGATGAATAATCAAATGTCAGCGTGTGCCAACCTGGGGTACGAGGAACGGTTGACGTTTGCCACACACCTGTGCCAAGTGTAATCGAGTAGTTCGTTGCAGAATTTGCAGTGTGGATACCTGCGCCAAACATATTAGCAATCTTATCAAAGTTTGTTGCACCACTGCTGTCAACATGTGCAATAAGGCTCTTATTGCCTACCGCCATGTCGTCATAGAAATCTACTGTTGCAACCTTTGCATAAGATGAGCTTAATACTCTATAGACTGCATTTTTGTCTACAGAGCCATCTAGTTTATAGCTATAGTTACCCTCTGACTTAATCATTGAATCGAGAAGAGGCGTACCCAAGCCCCAAGTCCAGTTAGCAGGATGCCATGAATCTTCAAAGCCATTAAAGTATGTGCTGCCCGCTGGATAGACAGGGGTGTAAGCTGAATTCTCTGATAATCCCAACTCGTCAATGTAGCCTCTTAACGTGTTGGTACCACTTTTCTTCACATAGTAAGTCAAACTGGTATCATTCGTTCCAGTTGTAAAAGTAATACTATGTGTAGGGCGGGCTGTCGCACCCGCGACACCGAAGGTTGAAGCCGTTGCTTGCTTTGCAGTAGGATTCGTTGCAAGCCCAGTAATGCCCAATTCAAGATAGTCCGTGGCTGCTACTGGCGTTTGTTTAAATACGACGAAGTCCATAAACATACAAGTACGTGCCATAGTCGCTGTGTTTGTGTTTGTAAACTTCAAGTAAATATCCGCTGATGTACCGCCTTCAGGTACGTTTGTCAGCGTATTTATGGCCCTATAACCCCAACCCACATTACTACCCAGTGTCTGCGAAGCCATCAACACGCCACCTGCCGTTGGGTCACCGTTATACATCTCAATCTTACCAACATTAGAGGTTTCAGAAGCAGTACCAAACATTACTTTGTCTACACCAGCTGCAAACTCAACACCTGGGAATTTTAGTGTAACAGATGAACCTGCAATAAATGCGCCTTCTGAATTACGGAAACTAAAAGAAGCAGGAGCGGTTGCTGGTGTGACTGGAATTGCATCTGTATAGTATCTACGTTCACCCATTACCTTACCCCAAAGCGAGGCAGTGT
Organism: Paenibacillus sp. J22P51; assembly: GCF_059692215.1. NCBI lineage: Bacteria > Bacillati > Bacillota > Bacilli > Caryophanales > Paenibacillaceae > Paenibacillus > Paenibacillus sp. J22P51. The sequence goes on from NZ_JCAUAZ010000001.1 coordinate 211,082, forward strand.
ACGTGGTGTTTGGCTTTACAGTAACTGTTTGGGAAATCTGTTCGTTATTTTTTAGGACTGCACCTGTGTAGCCATCTTTGATAAGCATACCTTGGGCTTTTTGTCCACCGTTTCTAAAATCCCATGCGTTATGTGTAATGATAGATGGAGAACCTACGGTAGTCCAATTAGCCAATCCGTCCACAAAACCGCCGTTCTTTAGCAACTGTTGATAAGGTAAATTCTTCAACTGGAAAGTTGGGTTAATGTTCGAAGCATTCGCCATATCATAGCCAGCAGTCCACACTGCTCCTGGCTGAACTGCGCCTTGTACAGCAAAACCAGTCGTGTGTCCATCTGTTACACCTGGAATTTCTATGCTTCGATACTGCTCTGGTGTTTTCAGTCTGAAATCGCCATTGGCTGGGTCTACAAAAATTGCGCCAATAACAGCATTCGTACCCGTAGTATTATACTGCTCAACTGCTCCACCTGCCGTTTGGGAGGCAAATGCGCCACCAAAGATGTTGCCACTGATTACAGTTCCAAAAGTTTCAAGTTGGTCAGCAGGGTCGCCCCAGGAGCTTAAACTATTGTCTTTTGAGTTGTGAATTGTATTGTTTACAATAATCATACGCTCATTAGGCGTATTAAAAAGCATAGCAACTTTAGTGTTGTAGACAATGTTGTCATAGACTTTTAAGTTTCCAGACACGTTATCAGGATAGATACCCTCTACGTTTGCCGAGTTAGGCACATCATAAAGAATATTATGGTGAATTTCTGAACGGTCAAAGTCATGGTTTACAAGGTAAATGATACCGCCATCGTAAGAAATCTTCATCGTATCATGCATTTTGTTGTACTGAATGACGGAGCTTTGGAACTTACCGCCAATAGCTGCACGACCCACGTTATAGATTTCGTTGTGGCTAACCAGCTGATTGTAGCCATAGATACCTACACCATCTTGATAATAACCAAAAAGGTCAACATCGTGAATGTTGTTGTTGATTACCTTGTTGTCATGCCCCAACATTTTGATGCCGTAACCATACATGTCTTTGATTTCACAATCACGCACCGTGTTGTTATAGCCATCTAACTCAAACGATTTGGTAAGGCCATCTGTAAGCACACTCATTGTAAAAAGTTTGTTATAGGAATCTACTTTTTCGATAACAGCACCTTTGAATGTGTTGTCATGAGAGTTTTTAAAGTTCACTCCAGCAGAACGAATGTTAATACCTTGAATGGTAATATTTGAAAGCCCCTCTAAGTTAAAAACATTCTCTCTGTTTTTGAACTCAACTTGACCGCCACTTGGGTTAATAACCGTAGCGGAAGCATCTGTTAAGTACACATACAACTTACCGGCAGCAACATCTTTATACCACACTGCTGCGTTCGATGGTTTTGTAGCCGCGCCAGCAATAAGCTTAAGAGCTTGATAGCTGTTAGAAAGATACATACCACTTGCCACACCAAATGATTTTGGTGTGTATCCAGATAGCGGCCACTTAAAGTTGATTTGATTGGCCGTATTGCTAATAACTTCACCAGTCTGTGCAGAGAATCCATTGTTTGACGATGCATAAACGAGTGCACCTGTCCAAGCATTCGCTGTCATGCCAGTAAATCCACGAACATACTCGTTGTCATACGTTAAAAATTGTCCATCTGCATTCACAGTACCCGATGGGTCAACATCTGCATTTGAAGCATTTACAAATTTTCCATACTTTGACTTGATTAAGAGTTCACTGTCTTTTATATATGGAAATCTTGCTGGGCTCATGGATACAGGGTTACCAGTCGAATCCGTAAAAAATGCAATGTTGCCGTTACCGCTATCAAAATTCCAAGACACATTAGCCTCAAAAATACCAGCATCTGCGGTTTCTGTCCAACCTGTCACCACGTCGCCGCCGGACATGATAACTTTTTCACCGTTGTAATTCTTAAATGTTACATTGTCACTTACAGGTGTAACAGTTTCACGGTAAACACCAGCCTTAATCTCGACTGTGTCGCCGCTAGTAGCCACAGAAGCGGCTTTTTGGATGGTCTGAAAAGGTGCTGCTAAAGAACCATCGTTAGCGTCGTTTCCGTTTGTACCATCAACGTAGTAGCTTGTTGCTGCCGCTGCAAATGTTTTAGACGGAATCGATAAAATTGGCGTGCAAATCATTAGCAACGCTAATACCAGGGCCATCCATTTGCGAGTCTTAGTTGCACTTGCTTGAAGCATTCTCATTACCTCCGAATCGAATTATGTAAGCGCTGTCATCGCGTATTGAAATAATTAACCACCGATTAATAGACATATAAAAAGAAGTCATTACTTGCTCTAACAGCAAGCAATGACTCCCTTCTATAGAATGTCTTTACTACGAATTACTTCTTAGTTTTCAAGTATTCATCAACTTGTTTTTGTAGTTCAGCTACTACTTTGTCTGAACCTGCTTTTTTCATTTTATCGATGAATTCAGCATATTTTTTGTCTGTGTCAGCGCCAAGTGCTCCTGATTCAAGAACCATTGCTGCTGTAGTACCTGCATACTCTTTCACAACTGCAGCAATTTGTGCTAGCTCTGTTTTAATTGCATCAACATTTGGTTTATAACCAAGTAATGGAGACACAGTTGCAGCGGCATTAGCATCTTGCCAAATTTTCAAGAAATTCTCTGGATCAGCTTGAGTTTCCCAAGTATTAGCAGTGTTACCCATAGCGTATCTAAATTGACCATACTTAGAGTCTGCAGTTCCTTGACCTGAGTAACCAATTGTTTCAATTTTATTTTCGGAAATTTTCTTGTAATGTTTGCCTTCGATACCATAAACAAGAAGGTTATACAAGTCTTTACCTTTTTTGCTATCCAATAGATTTAGAAGCTGCATAGCACGCTCTGGATTTTTGGATGTTCTGGAAATTGCATAGTTAGTAGAGTCAGACAACCCTGAAATAACATACTTTTCTTCCATTGGAATTAATTGAATCGGGAAGCCTTTTGCAGTACTTTCTGCTTTCGAGATAGCTTCAGTGTCGCCAACTAAAGTATGGAACCAAGCAATGTTTCCATCTGGTTTGCCTTCATCTTGACGTTGATTTGGTAAGCTCAAAATTTCTTTACGGATGTATCCTTTTGAATACCAATCAGCCATTGTTTTGACAAACAACTGCTCTTTTGGTGTTTCGTACTGATTGACTACTTTTAAGCTCTTCGGATCTTTAAGATCACCAGTCAAAACAAAGTTAGGTGTTAGGATATTGTGATTCATCATAGCCATAAGTACGTTCGGGCTAAACCCTTTGCGTAATTGGTTGTTCGCTTTCAATTTCTCTAGGTAGCTTTCAATAACACCAAAGGACTCCTTCGAAATCGGGCCATTCTTGTAGAAAGTGTCTTGTGCTGCCTTAGGATCGATATATCCTTTATCAACAAACTCTTTCGGTACACGCATCGTTACACGGTTATCTACTGCTTGCTGATAGTTTGGAATCGCATACAATTTACCATTCACACGAGCACGATCTAAAACCCAACCTGGAATCTCTTTCTTGATATCTTGACCATATTTTTCAAGCAATGCATCCAACTCGATGTAAGATCCTTTGTTGACTTCGCCTGCATAATCTAACACAAATCCAGTCCATGCAATGTCAATCGGCTCTGATGACGCTGCCATCAACTTCCATTTATCAGCGAATTCTGTTTGACGAACAGCTTCAAATTCTACTTTTGTATTTGGTAATAGCGTTTCCAATTGTTTGTTAAATGCATCCCAAACCTCTTGAGAATCAGCTTGCTTACCTGCACCCATCGTTACCATCTTAAGTGTTACTGGTTTTGCTGCTTCTTTTGTAGCTGCAGTTGACGTTGCATCTGCACTTGCTGCTGGTTTGGTTGTATCGGTTTTACCGCAACCAGATATGATTAGAGCTGTAGCCATACTAAGAACAATTGTCTTACTGAACAAACTTTTAAAAGATTTCAACGTGTTATCCCCCTTATATTCTGCTCAAAATTATATTATACAAGTATGAAACGAAGCTATCGTTTCATACTTGGTATAAACAGGTAACTAGCCTTTTACTGCTCCAACCGTAAGTCCTTTTGCGAAATATTTCTGGAAAAATGGAAACACCATCAACAGAGGTCCTGCTGCAACAATCGCCATAGCGAACCGAAGGGTTTCAGATGGCAGCTTATATAAATTGACTTCCACATCAGCAGGCAAATTATACGTCATCTGATTTTTAAGGAAGTCTATTTCCAGTAAGATTCGCTGCAACAGAAATTGCAATGTATACAGTTTCTCATTACGGATATAAATCAAGGATGTAAACCAATCATTCCACCTGTCCAGAAGCACGAACAATCCAATGGTTGCAAGGACGGGCTTAGACAGTGGGAGAATAATTTGCCAATAGACGCGAAGTTCACTAGCACCGTCCATTTTGGCCGATTCAACTAAAGCATCCGGTAAACCTTGAAAAAATGTGCGTAACATGATGATATAGAATGCATTAGCCAAAGTTGGGAGAATATAAACCCAAATCGTATTATTGATATGAAGATATTGCGTGATGAGAATATAACTTGGAATCAACCCACCACCAAACAGCATGGTGAAGAAAATAAACAGGACAATCGGTCTACGAAACTTAAAGTTACTTCGTGAGAGCGCATAAGCACATGAGGACATCACGATTAATCCTAGAATCATGCCACTAACTGCTTGTACGGAAGTTGTTAGGTACGAATACAGAATTTGTTCAGGCTTCCCGAATATCAGTTTATAGGCTGTAAGATCCCACTGCATCGGAATGATCTTGTAGCCATACTTCATTATCATGTCTTCGTTTGAAAAAGAGACCGCGATAACAAGAATAAAGGGAATGACAAACGCTAAACTGAACAAAATCATAAACAGATGAATCAACCGATTGCCGATATTGGCAGAGAATGACTTAGACATTCTTTCGCCTCCTTCTTATCTTGATGTAACGACGTTAAAATAATGCGTTTTCTGGTTTTAATTTGGTAACAACCCAGTTACTGATAATGACCAAGATTAGTCCAACTACAGATTGGAACAAACCAACAGCAGCCGATATTCCAAAGTTCCCTACTCGTAATCCCCGATATACATATGTATCAATGACATCGGTTGTTGGATACAGCACGCCAATATCTCTTGGGATCTGATAAAACAATCCGAAATCCCCTCTGAAAATATTACCGATAGCCAAAATAACGATAATGGTTAAAACCGGTGTAAGCGAAGGAAGTGAAATCGTTCTTATTTGTCTCAATCTTCCTGCACCATCGATTTTCGCGGCTTCGAATAACTCCGGATCAATACTCATTAGTGCTGCATAATAAATGATGGAGCTTAATCCAACATGCTTCCAGATTTCGACTGTGACGAGAATATAAGGCCAATACTTGGAATTGGAATAAACGTCTATGGATTCGAATCCGAAGAATGTGAGCATTTGATTAAAATAACCTAGTGACGGATTGAATAACGCATATGTCATATACCCCACAAGAACCCATGATAAAAAGCGTGGCATAATAATCGTCGTTTGATAGTATTTCAATGCGAATTTCCCACGAATTTCAAACAGTAGTAGTGCAACTGTGACGGCTGCTATATTACCCAACACGATAAATACTGCACCATACCCTACTGTATTTCTGGTAATTCGCCAAGCATCCATGGATGTGAAGAAATATTTGAAATTCTCAAACCCGCTCCAAGCACTCCCGAAGATGCCATCACTATATTTATAGTCCTTAAATGCTAGAACGACACCGAACATTGGAACGTAGTGAAAGACGATGAAATATAGTATGGCCGGTAAAGCTAAGGCGAATAATGCTATATTCTCTTTAACTAATCTTTTAAATGAATTGCCCCTCAAGGACTTAGAGATCTTTATTGGCTTCTCCTGTATGCTGTTTGCTATTGTATCTCTCATATTGCTTCCCCCTCCTCGTAACTTAATTTTACGAAATAGGGGTATAATTGAATAGGGAGCCAAATTAAAGAAACGGTTACTATGTTGCGTAATTCGACAAATGGGAGGGCACTAAAAGCAATTAAAGTCACTTTTTTCAACTAATTGCGCTTTCCCACTTAAGAATGGCTCCTATAACCATGTAAATCTGAGCTATAATGAGCTGAGAACATCGAGAGGAGGAAATTCCATGTATAAGCTTGTTTTAGTTGACGACGAAGAGATTGTGCGCAGGGGACTTAAGCATTTCCTAGATTGGGAATCACTAGGATTTCAAATCGTTGCTGATTTCGAGGACGGTAAAGAGGCTATAGAATACTTACAAACTCATGAGGTTGACATCGTTTTATCCGATATTCGAATGGCCGAGATCAATGGACTCATGTTGGCCAAGCATATTTACGAGCATTTCCCCCACATTCGTGTCATTATCATTAGCGGATATAAAGATTTCGAATATGCGCAACAAGCCATTACTTATAATGTAGAGAATTATTTGTTAAAGCCGACGAAATACGATGAAATAACGGATGTTTTCCAGGGCTTGAAGCAAAAGTTAGATAAACAGAAGAGTACTCATATGAATCAACACCAGCAAACTGTTCGCTTCCATGAACTTCTTCCTTTATTGAAAGAGCAATTTTATACTGATCTAGTTATGGGAGCATTAAGGAACAAGGATGAGCTTCATAAACGAATTAACTTGTTATCCCTTTCATTAGATCCTGCCCATTGCCCTTGCGCATTATTTGAATTGAAGCTGTATGAACCAGAGAAGCTTTCCATAAAACCAGAAAAACTAACCTATTCATTAAAAAGTATTTTTCATGCTGAGAATGCCAATTTCCTATATAAAGCTGTTTTCAATGATTATCATGGTCTGAAATTAATTGCCTTTCCAACCCATTCAATAAGCCAAGACGAGCTTCGCGAGCAGTTAATCGTGGAGCTTGATGGCATTATTCACCAAATTCAACATAACTTTGATATCGTAATTCAATATCACCTGACAGCGACATTCAATAACCTTATTGAGTTGGCTCGGTTTAGTGTACCCTTGAAGCTGGTTTATGAAGAGACCCGAGGTAAAGATCGACTGGAGCCGATGGAATATGAGAAGCTGCTTGAGAAGTACAAGATATTCATTGCGAATGTAACAGACGGCCAAACGGAGGAAACGATGAGTTTACTTGATCGCTTCCTTGACGAGTTTCGCGATTTGCCTGTCTCTTTTGTTCACCGTTTGATGATGGACTGTTTTGCCATGGTATTTCGCAATTATTCTGATCGGGGATTGATTGGAAAGATACCTCATGAGACCTCTCACAATTATCATGCTGTCATTGAGATCAATGATCTGGAGGAGATCCGCAAGTGGGCCAAGCAATACATTAGCGATCTCATGGTTCTCAATGTGACTTCCAAAGAGACCAATGCAAAGCTGATCGTCGACGCCGCGCAGAAGTATATCCTAGATAACTATCATCGAGACTTGTCACTGGAAGAGGTTGCTAATCACGTATTCTTAAATCACATTTACTTTAGTCGAATTTTCAAACAAGCCTTAGGCATCAATTATATTGATTATTTAACCCAATTGCGCATTCAGAAAGCGATTGAATTATTGGAATCCCGCCAGTATAAAATTCATGAGATAACGGAAAAAGTAGGCTATCTCAATAGTAAATACTTTGCCCGCTTGTTCAAACAAACGACTGGTGTTAGTCCTAAAGATTATATTCGTCAACAAAGCCTGCTTTCCAAAGGTGCAGATCATGAAAACAAACCGTAATTTAATTCAAGCCGTCCGGATGTACAAGTTTCAGAGTCTCTTTATCAAGAGCTTAATCCTTATTTTCCTGCTGGTTATCGTTCCATTCACTGGGTTAAGCGTCGTTATGTATCTTCAGATGAATAAGGCCATAGAGACGGAAGTAAGTGGAGTTAACATGAACTCCCTTTACCGTGTGAAGGATAGTATCGATAATATCTTCAAACAAATGGACCACGTGTCTTTGGAGATGATCTATCAAGATGATGTTTCAGCCTTCATGTTAACAGATATCACCAATAACAATCTTATGGCCAATATGAAATCCATTCATGATAAAATCTCCATGTACACTCGTTCCTTTAAGTATATTGATTCCTTGTACGTGTTCTCGGAGCGAAATCATTACGTGCTTTCCAATCGACTAGACTCATCCCAATTAGAGTTTGATGACAAGACCTGGACCGATAATGTGTATCAAAAAATAGAAAAAAACTCGTCCTACCGTGATCTTCGCAAACGGAATGATATTTATCCGTTCTACATCTCATTTACACGGCCTGCCTACCTCTATGAAACCAAGATTGGTGCGGTGACTGCTAATATTGATATCGAAGAGCTTTCTAAATTTTTAAATCAAACGTCGGAACAATTCGAAAACACGTATATCGTCGATGGAGATGTCGTCTTGTACAGCCAGAATCGTAATGAGTTCATGGCCAATATCCATAGCGTTGATCTTCTGAAAGCGGCAGATGTCCTTAGCGATATTCGTGGGCCTCATTCTTCCATTAAATCCATTCATGGACAAAAATATATTCTCTCCGTGCTTCCCTCAGGGGAAGAAGGGCTAACCTATATCTCACTGTTACCGCTAAAAAATTACGAACAAAAAATGAAAGATCTCCGTGCCTTTTTGTATGTGTTTTTTGGCATTGGCACAATGATTGTCTTGATTGTTTCGTTAGTGATCTCCATCAAGACATTTTCACCAGTTAATCAAATTATGTCTATGATTGAAGACCAGGAGAAGTTGGAACCCTTGATGGCATCAACCGAGAAAAGTAAATGGAATGAGGTAAGAACGATAACCAATTCAATCTTCCGAACCCTTGATGCAAAGAAAGGCTTAGAACAAGAGCTGCAGCTGCGTATGCACTCCTTACGTAAAGCGCAAACGATCGCCTTACAGAATCAGACGACACCACATTTCTTATACAACACCTTGGAAACCATTAAATATTTGGCGATCGAGTTAACGAAAGGACATAATCCCGTGTCTCATATGGTAACATCGCTCTCCGATCTGTTGCGCCGCAGCCTGGACACAGACAATCCTTTAACCGAAATCCAGGATGAAGTGCAGCATGCCAAACAATATGTGGAGATCATGCAGGCCAGGTATCCGAATAAATTCGATGTCGTATGGCAAATCCAAGAAAGTATTCTGACTTGCCACATCTTAAAGATTTCCATTCAACCGTTATTGGAAAATGCTTTCCAGCACGGCATTATTCCAACTAGAAGCCCAGGTCAGATTATTATTACGGGGCTGCGTACGTCGGATGGCATTGTGATCACCGTTTCCGATAATGGCAAAGGGATACCTGACGCTCAGCTGAAAAAGCTTCAACAAAGCATGGCAAGCGGGGTTAATTTGGAAGAAAAGCATATTGGGTTAAAAAACTTAAACCAACGTATTAAATTAATATTTGGTGAGGAATACGGAGTATTCCTTAGCAGAAATCTACACAAGGGCACCGCGGTATTCATTGTTATTCCGGAGCATATAGACGTTGACGAGATCGAGTAAGTCGTTGAAATGGCAACAGCCGGTAATGAGTCGTTAGACTCATTACCGGCTGTTGTTACATTAACCGCTCCATTTTACGCCACAGTTGCTTCCCTTCAGTAGCTTCATCCCACGGCTCGAAATGAGGGTACATGACCTCGTGCCAGTTGTTCGGAGAATTCTCTGTTGTCAGTAAACCTTGACGTTTGATAGAGCTAACCCTAGAAGGTGACTCATGATAGGAAAATAATAAGCGGCCAAAAGAGCCGATCATATACGTTGAATTAAAACTGTCCGGGGACTCTTCCTGCTTTTGATAATGATAAAAGATATAGCTTGATACCATTTCTGGTTTCAATCTAGCGATTGAACCTATTCGTTCCTCGACAGGAAGACTGCCGCGCCAGGAATCCGGGTCTTCCGGCACCCCGTCATGAAATACATCCATCATGGGGATTGCAAGCCTGTGCAGCTTCTCATTCGAATGATGATCAGGTTCAGTTGGCCACTTCTCTAGGTATCGGTCGAATGGCACTGGCCAATCCCAAGCTGGAATACTCGAACCACCGGATACCTCGGCGTATACACAAACGTACAGATCGCAAGAGAATACGGAGACATTCGATAGCCCTAACGCTGCCCATTCCTCTCGCAATAAGTTAGCATCTTCTTTGACGATTTGCTGGAATTTGCTTCCCATCCCATTGCGAAGTTGCGAGTAGTAGAGGAGTCTTTGTATCATGCTTCGCTATCCTCAATCCCAAAATAGAATGCTTTCGCATTGTGCATGCGTATGCTTGCACGCTCCTCATCGTTCCACTGTTCAGGCAGCAGCTGCTCGAATAATTGAACAACATCGTGATACGTACCCGCCATTAAAGCAACCGGCCAGTCACTTCCGAACATAAGGCGTTTGGGGCCAAATCGTTCCGCAGTGTGACGAATATAGGGTGCTAACCTTTGAGGATTCATACCCTCAGCCGGTGTAATCATCCCTGACCATTTGCAGTACACATTCGGGAATGTGGAGAGCTCGTCTATGTTTGCAGACCAAATCTCTATTTCACCAGTGCGAATAGGTGGTCCACCTAAATGGTTAATAACAGCCTTTAAGTTAGGTACGGACTTTAAGCATTCAGTGACAGTTGGCACATTTTCCGGTCCGATCAGCAGGTCGATGGGAAAACCATCTTCTTCCAATAGACGCAGATGCGCTATCAAACGTTCGGATACTTGCTCTGTGTTCGGCACGAAGACGGAACGATCCAACCTGATCCCAACGAATCGCGGGTTGTTACGTAAACGTCGATAGTCGTCCGTGAATGAATCTGCTAATGGATCCAACCAACCTACGACACCAAGGATTCGCATATCACTACCTGCGAGCTCAAGCAGATATTCCGTCTCCGCTACTGTCGGTGCCGCCTGCACCGCGATAAATCCACGTGCCGCATCAGCAGCCTCAAGACCTAACAGATCCGATGGCAAATAATTCTGATATAGAACCGGATTACTGGGCTTAAGCCAATGATAATCGCCACGCTCCAGCTTCCAGAAGTGGACATGGCTATCGAGATAGGCATGGTTATCCTCTCTAGTCGATAATTGACGATTAGATGTCATAACTTACATTCTCCTCATTCATACTCGCTAGTCTAGGTTACGGCCTCGGATAAGTTTCGCAGACGCACTTTCCACTTCAGCACTCCACGGCGTCTCATAAGTCGGTTGATTCACGTAGCGTTTCATGTGCAGCTTGAGTTGAATTCCTGCCCCAGGAGCAAGAGTAACGGGTAACCATTTCCCATCGAGCTCTCCCTCACCAATTTGCTGTCCGCTTTGATTAAAGCTCTCCACATAGGTAAACTGATGCTCACCGAAGCTTCCGGCTTGCACGATCAATGAACGTTCTTGGAACGCCGAAAGGTTCACAAGCGTTAAGGTGACAAACTCGTCTCCTAGCGCTTCAACCAAAGCACCGATGTCCTCTGGAAGGCCGCATCGTTTGCGGTCAGCATCGAAATAACGAACTCTCGCATGCTGTAAGCCACCGTGCGAAATGTGCATAGGTGCGCCTAGCATCATTTGCAGTAAGCCTTCGAAGTAAACAGGAGAAAATTCCTGCCACTCATGAATACTGTAAGGATGATCCCAATCCCAGCTGGTCGGATCCCCTTCAGGAGAGCGAAGCTTCTCCAATTGAATCGCGATTAGCTCCAGATTTTGCTGTAAAATACGCTCTGGGTAGTCTGGGAATTGCCCTCTCATATATAAGTACCAAGGTACTGTATTCGCAATATAATGCTTTGTTTCCTTGCGGGTTACCGCGTTTCTGCCAGAAATGGTAGGCATGTCGATCAATCGGAAATGGTCTTCATATGGAATTCGGTCAACGCGTGCTGCATCTTCCTCTGCCATCGATATCGTCCATAAGTAAATTGGGTAGGTTGGAACCTGGATACGATAGTCTGTCCAGCCAGCATCAAAATGCTTATTCGGAACATGCCATTTTCCATTAATTTCTTTACCTAGCTCCCAATTTCGGTCCAATTGCGAACGTGCCAAATCTAACTTACTCCGATCACCAGACAGGAGCACAGCATTCATACCTGCATTGGTTAGTGGTTCGATGATGGACATGAAACCGTGCGGCCAACGGTAGCCGTAATAACCACCCCACCATTTGCCTTCGTTGTACTCCCCAATGATATCGTTTAATCCGACGTTGTCTGGAATTAAACCGCCGTTACGAAGTGTACGCTCTTCCCAAGCAGACAAGTAGTCTAACACCCACTGCCGGTACGATTCATCGCCCGTGTACATAAACGCATTCGTGATCAAGCCAGTAGCGTTCAAATTCAGCGGGACATCTCCCTTGGCTTTCCGCTCGTTCATTCTGCTAATAATATCACGGTAAATGTTATCATCCGACCACTTGCACTTCCCGCTTGCGAAGTCTACACCAGGAATGTCCTCGAACGGTGCCAAATAATCATCCAGCACACCTCGATGCGTTACCCAGTCCTCTTCCGTCATCTGGAAGCGCGGTCCCTTGCTGCCTGTAATTGGTGAGCGCATGAGCTTGCGTTCTGCATCATAGTTAGGCACTTCCGGATTTCTACCTGTATAAAGCTCGGCAAACTTTACTGCACGCTGACGATTTTTCAGCAAATGAGGATCGGACAAGCCTAGGAAATAGAAATATAAGGAACCCTCGCCGTGATGCATCCAGTCATAGTACCCATCAAATTCATTATGAATTTGGCCATATTCGGTCCATTGCCAAGTAATCGCATCAAACATAAGCCGGGACAGGCGCAGAATCTCTTCATTGCCCCCGAGTGCGTAAAGCAAGGATAAATTCATGAACGCTTCGTAGGGATCATCCGATCCGTCCATCCCTGGCCAGTCCTCACGCCAAACGATCGTTCCGTCCTCACGCGTATAGCGACGTACATATTCCACCGCGGCCTCGTTCAGTGTATCAATTAACTTCCGCTCCGTAAGCGCCCAAGCTGGCGCTGTCCACGAGTCCTGTGCGTAGATGGCACCCTCTATAGGATTGGATTTGTCTGTTCGTGTCATTTGTTGCTTCCCCCTACCAGAATGTATCTTGCACGCCGCGCAGCTTACAAACGGCTTCTACGAAGAAATAGTCCCCATAGATCATTGGTACGTTCACATGCGTTTTCTTAGGTCGATTGGCCGTACCCATCCGAAGAATCGCTGCCTCGTTCGGGTCATTCCAAGTCGTATATTTTTCATTTAATTTGAAAATCAGTTTCTCCGCCGCACTGCGATAGAGCTCAGACTCATTCTCAGGGACTAACAAGCTCAATTCCAGCATCCCGCTTGCTGCACAGGCTGTTGCGCTTGAGTCCATAGCCATATCTTCTTCCCAAGGAGCTCGGAAATCCCATGGCGGTAAACCATCTTCTGGAACACTTGCCAGGAAGAAATGCGCGGCGCGTTTGGCTGCATCGATATAGCGTTGATCTCTTGTATAGCGAGCACTAAGGGCCATCCCGTATAACGCCCACGCGGTACCGCGCGCCCATGCTGAATCCGGTGAATAGCCTTGTCCACCTAGCGCTTCTTGTCTCTCACCCGTCTCAGGATCGAAGCACACAATATGGTGTGAAGATCCATCCGGACGAAGAAATTCACGCAAAGTCGTGTCCGCATGAAGCGCCGCTACGTGTTTGAAGCGCGGGTCGCCCGACTCCTCACTTGCCCAATAGAGCAGCGGCAGATTCATCATGCAGTCAATAATAGCCCAACCAACCCGCTCCGGTTGATTCCAAGCACGAATGAACTGTCCCTTCACATTGAAACGCCCAACTAGATGACTCGCGGCCGTCATGGCACGTCGCTTCGAAATTTCACATCCAAGCAGCTTGTATTGAGCTACGGAAGATAAGCTCCACATAAATCCTACGTCATGATGCAGCGGATAAAAATCGGTAAGCACTGGATCCATCAAGGCTTCGATCTGATTTGCTGTATCTTTGAGCTGGTCTGCCTTGGATTCGCGATAAACTAACCACAGCAGACCTGGCCAGAACCCATTCGTCCACCAATCGGCTTCTTCACTATTATATTTTCCGTTATATGAGATATATGGGAAATCAGCGCCAATGGTCTCGTTCATTCGTCCCACTTTGCCGATAATTTGTTGCCAAAGCTCCTCTACCCACGGTGCATTCGCAGCATCCGCTCCAACACTTGCTTCTACTTTAGACATTGTTCAACATCCCCCTCTACATTAATGGCTGACCTGGAAATAGAGAAAGCAACCGATTCAATTCATCTTGCGGTAAGCCTACGCCATCGCAATAGCTGGCATTAAGGCCTAGCGAGCGTAACGAAGTCGTTCCGGTTAAGGTCACTGTAATGTCTGGGCTAGCTAGGCTAAACCGCATGGCAGGCTCAATCAACCCTTTTGGCTCCGACTTACGAAGGAAAGCTATCTCTTGGATTCGTCGCTGCGCTTCTGTAAACATCGGCGAATCCTGCTTCATAAATGGCGCTGGAGCCTCAGCAAGAAGTCCCATTCCAAGAACGCTTCCATTAATGACAGATACGCCATTCTCTTTGGCCGTTGGCAGCAACTCATCCATGGCCGTATAATCGATAAGCATATAACGACAGAAAGTCTGTATCGAATCGATATGTCCTGACCGGATAAAGGGCAGCAACAAAGTAGGATCGAAGGCATTGACCCCAATGGCGCGAACCTTTCCCTGCTCCTTCAGTTTGAGAAAAGCGGGGATCGTTTCGTTCATTCCAATTTCCGAGTTCGACTCGGTAAGCTCGTGCATTTGAATGAGATCCACATAATCCGTACCTAGCCGCTTAAGACTATCCTCTACGGAAAGGATTGTATTTTCGTACGTATAGGGCACACCGCGCATAACAGCTTTGGTAGCAAGGAATACTTTATCCCTTTTCCCTTTAAGTGCCAACCCAATTCGCCGTTCACTTTCTCCTCTTCCATATAACGGTGCTGTATCGATAAAGTTGATCCCGAGTTCCAAGGCTCGATCGATCACCTCTGTAACTTGCTCATCTGTGACCGGACCGTAATCCCCGCCAAGCGGAGCGCCCCCAAGACCTAGCTTTGAAACACGAATTCCTGATTTGCCAAAAGTGGTATACTCCACTATATTCACATCCTTATTTTCTATCTTAGATATACCACTATTATAAATCACAGGGTCAGCTTTTAGTTTTGCTGGATGACAGCGAAATGTTGTTATTTTGCACAACCGTCTATGGAAACATCGAAAGACATTCGAGTAAGCTCCGTCTCAACGTTTCCCCCAAATAAATCATATCGTAGCAGACTTGGTTTCTTAGCCATTTATTACTCTCCTTAGCCTTGTTTTACTGCTCAAGCCATATCTTCAATTCATGATAGCCATGATCCGGCAGCTTTACCTCGACAAGCGCGGCTTTTCGGCCTGACTCATATTTAACATGAACAGGTTGTCCATCGATCGTGCAGACAGGCGCAACTTCCGCGAAGATTCGAATACGGCACGTCCCGTATCCTTTGACTTTGGCGCTGATTTGGTCAGCAAGATAGGCATACTCGGACAATTCTAGCCCATTGGCTGATTCTAATTGAAGAGGGCTTCTTCTAGAAGAAGTACGATGAACACGAATAGCACCACTTTCCTGAAATACCTCCGTTGGAAGCTTGCATGTTCCTAGGTAGACCGCGCCATGCACTTCAACTGTATCAATATAGGATCCTTCACCAAGCAGCTGAACGTCATATAGTTGTCCACGATAATGCAATCCTTGCAGGACTAATTCCTCGCCGGATCGAGGCTTCAAGATAAGTCCACCAGCTTCAGATTCAATGCCTACGATTCCATGAATGGCGGCTTGGTACCAACCTCTCATGGAATAGCCCTGCCAAGTGCCTGAGAGACAATTCCAGCGATCCAGTTCCGGCTCATCCGTGTCAATATAACAAGAGATTCCTTCTGGGCATAACAGCTTACCCGTCCAATAACTCACCCATCCGATCCATTGCTCCATCAGATCTTTACGGTTATGATGACTGATCAGCTGCATATAATATTCGCCGGTAACCGGCCACCAGCAGTGTAATTGATTGCCGTCGCGATCATAGGCATCGTCCCACACTGGAATTTCTCTCAATCCAGCCTTGCTGACAATATTGTTCTCGAAAAATGGCAGGTTGGCATCCAGCATCGGATCGATCAAATCGCGGCAGTACCCATTCTCCCATTTAATCGAATTCGAATTAAAGCAATTGCGCTTCTCATGCGTGGTTGCATCAACCGATGAGACAACGAACCCTTTCTCATCATCATAGAATAAGGGAAGAAAATGCTGTTCCATCTTCCTGAACATGGACTCGGCATACTCACGCGTTTCCGTATCACCCACGAGATCAGCAAGGTATTCCATCGATCGCACCGCACAATAAAATATGGTGTTGTTGAAGCTGCTCAGGTCGTTACCCGTCTGCTTCATATAATTCGGATAATCAGGAAACATGGAGGTTCCCTTGCCAAATCCCGTTTCACCTGATTCCAGATTTGCGATCAAACTGAATACTTTTTTAGCAAATGCATAATGCTTCCTTACCGTCGCCTCATCACCCGAATCCGTAAAATAATACTGCAATAAGCAAATGTACATGCCTTGAGATGGGGGAGAGCTAATGCTTGCTAACGTCATATCATAATTAAAAAACAGGCCAATCCCCTTCTCCGGATGTGCAGTATCCTCATAGAAAGCAAGCATATCCTTCAAAAAGGCTGAATCCCCCCAGTAATTGGTCGCCTGGTTGGACGTCATGCCGTCCCAACCCCAGACCCAATAGTACGTGCTCTTCGCTCTTATCGCTCCAGGATGAGCAGGAGCCTTGAGCGATTCATGGTACATGGGCGCAAGCGCAAAGAAATCATTGAGCTGCGGGTATGGACTTTTGAGTACCGGCATACGGGAAGCTACATCGTAATAACGCACAAGCTGCTGTGCAATTGAATCTTTGGCTTGGTTGCATAACCGTCGACATTCCTCCTGACCTTTTACCATGTCTGGGTTGAAGGTCATTACGAAAACAACTTCGTCTCCTTCTTTCAAATCAATCGTTTCCAAGATGTGCTTCCTTGGTTGATGGATGCTCACATTCGATCCGATGTGAAAATATAGGGGTATCTCTTGATCAGATGGCTCCTCAACAAGGGACTCGTTATTCGTGTAGTGATGTCCCGCATTTGTATTCGTTGGACGATCTACTAACTTCCCTTGAAGCATGTTTACATCCGGTTGTAATGTCCACGGGCTCCAAGTTCGATCATACTTCCGATTCAAATACCGCCAATCGACAGGATCGCAGCCCATCAAGCCATTCACTTCATAAGTGGTCAGTCGGATCCGAACGGTTGGTTCTTGACTGGCACGCACTTTAAATTTCATGATAATGGCTTCATCGACCGTATAAAGCGCATGCTCAATGTGAACACTCGATTCCTGCCATTCTGCCTTATAGCCGAATGGATACAGAGAAACATTCTGATACTTCGGTTTCAATATAGACGAACCTGTATTCACTAAAAAACGAATCCCGTCAAAAACCTTCCTTATGTAAACCGTCCGGGCATTGTTCGTCGCTTCTGGATTAAAAAAGTCTATTTGCGAAATGCCTTCTTCATCATATTGGACGGCCAACCTGCCATCGGAAAACCATCGTGGAGCGTGCGGCAATCCTTCGGCGGAATGAATGACACCTTTATCTACCTTATAACGCATATCCTTTTCCTCCAAAAGCTTCGTTTGCTTTAATCTTACGAAACACGGTTAGTCATGAATAGGGAGTCAAATTAAAGATATGTCAAGAAAATTGCATAACTCCACATCCAAAAGACACTAAAAGCAATTAAAGTATCTAAAATAAACTTTATTATTCCATTATATTGCCTTCTATAAATTCGAAATTACAATCCCTTGTTTGAAATTGTTGTTTTCTTGTCATGTTTTATTCAGCCATGTTACACTGATCTTATCGGATCAGCAGGAGGCATGGACACTATGAAATTCTATGAAGACGTGGATTTACATGAAATCCCCTATCGGTTCAGCTATCGCAAGATAACGACAGATAATTATAAAGGATACTACCATTGTCATCAGGGTATGGAATTTCTATATGTTCATCAAGGTACTGGACAGATAGTGGTTAATCGTAAAGTGTACCCCATTCAGTCAGGCACATTTCTCTACCTGCAGCCATATCAACTGCATCATATACAAGTTGACGTTAAACCAAATGCACCTTTTGAGCGATCGATTATCTCTCTAGAGCCCTCTATATTTGAACACTATTTCGCATCATTCCCACACTTGCATACTTATTTTCAGCATTTGTGGAAAAACGAAGTTGAGGAGCAGGTTCTCCAACATATTGATCAGATGAGCTTTATCCATCCCTTATTTCAGCATCATCATACGATGTTTACAAACTACCAGGACCATGAAAAACAGCAGAATTTCGCTTTATTTCTCCTCCAGATGTTCCAATTTCTCTATGCAAATGGATTTGGAGATCCCGTTGAGAATGGCTTAATTCCGCAGAGACAGCTTCGTTATTCAGAAAAGATCATGAATTGGCTGGAGGCACATTATTCCGAGGAAATTTCACTTGATTCCTTAGCGGACCAACTGCATATATCGAAATATTATGTGTCTCGTGTCTTTAAACAAGAGACTGGTTCGACATTGATCGAATATATTCTTGCGAGGCGAATCAGACAAGCCTGTCATTTATTAACGCTTAGCAACAAAGGGATTGAGCAGATCAGCATAGAGGTGGGGATGAACAATTTCCCGTATTTCTGTCAGGCTTTTAAGAAGCTAGTAGGTACCACGCCAATGAAATATAGAAAAAAGCTGCAGCAACAAGAATAAATAATAAAAAAGGTCAGCCGAATTTACTTCGACTGACCTTTTTTACAATGTTCGATACGTCAATTTGATTTCGGGAAAAATAGCTTCAACATAGGCGGCGTGATCAAGGTAGTGAGAATGACCACCATAACAATCGATGTAAAATATTCCTCTAATAATAGCCCAGATTCTAATCCCGCCGCGGCAATAATTAAGGCCACCTCACCTCTCGAGACCATACCAGAGCCGATTGCTAGCGAAGATCGGTGATTAAACCCAGTTATGCGAGCTCCGATCCCTCCCCCAAGCATTTTTGTCACAACTGCAATTAGCGAAACTAGTAAAATGAACCCAATGTTATGACCAAGACCAGCGAACGTAATGTTTAATCCAATACTCACAAAAAAAACTGGAACAAACAGGGTGTAGGCGATGGGTTCAACCTTCGTTTCAACAACATGCTTATACTTGGTTTGTGATACGGCAATCCCGCCTGCGAAGGCACCAATGATTCCAGCAACACCCATCATTTCAGCAAAATAGGCAAATGAGAAACAGATAATAAGTGCAGCGCTCATGACAGCTTGGCTTATATGCAGTGGTGCTAAGATTTTCATCGCAATTGGAACAACAAACCATCCAGCAAGAATGATCGCAACTAGGAATAACACCTTTTTCATGATTAGCAATCCGATTGAGGTATCACCCACTGTGCCAAGAAAGCTCATCATGACAGCGAGTAGAATAACTACAATGACATCATCGACCACAGCGGCTCCCAGAATGGTCGTACCCTCCTTGGAGTCTAGTTGGTTCATTTCTTTTAACGTTTGGACAGAAATACTGACCGAAGTCGCACAGAGCAGTAACCCTATGAATAACGACTGCGTATTCGAAAGCCCAAGTGCAACCGAAATGGTGTATCCGCCAATAAAAGGTAGAATAATGCCGCCAACGGCTACCGCAAAGGCTGACTTCCAATTTCCAAGTAATTTATCTAAATCCGTTTCTAATCCTGCAATAAACATAAGTAACAGTACGCCAATTTCTGAAAAGTACGTAATAAATGCATTAGGATGTATCCACCCTAAGAGAGCAGGTCCCAAAATAATACCCGCAATTAGCTTTCCCAGCACAGCAGGCTGCCCGATTCGAACAGACAAATCACCCGCGACTTTCGTTGATAATATGATTAGTACTAAATATAGAAGAAATTCCATGTGTGCCCCCTTTTACCCCCATTATTTTGGTAGCATATGACAAAAGTAACTGCCTATTCACAGGCTCTTCTTAGAAAACGACAGAAAGAGCCCGTCAATGACAGGCTCCTCCAGGTCATACTTATTCAATTAATTCTTATAACTATACAACAGAAGTCTTATTAGTTCAACCCGCGATCCTTCCTTCTCATTATGTACTCTGCCTAATCAGTAGCTCAGGCGTCAGAACCGTCAGCTTCTTCACCTTTTCTTTCTGAATCAATTTGGATAAAATCGAGATCGCCTGCTTACCCAGTTGTTCACTATGCTGCGAGACTGTCGTTAGCTCTGGATTCATCGCCGATGCTAATTGGGTATCATCAAATCCTGCAATCGCAATATCCTCCGGGATCCTCATTCCCCGGGAAATAGCCACTTTCATTGCACCAATGGCCACATAATCGTTTATGCAACAAATAGCCGTGGGACGTTTCGGCAGCTCAAGAATGGCATTCATGAGTCTAACCCCGCAGGACATAGAGAAATCCCCTAAGCGTACCCACTCCTTGCGAAAAGGGAGATGATTCGCCTCAAGTGTACGCCGGCAAGCTTGCAGCTTCTCCATCGTAGTTGTCGTTTGCCCGTTTCCTCCTAAGAAACCAATCCGACGATGTCCACGATCAATCAAATGCTGAACAATCAGCTGTGTGCCCATGAATTCGTCCGTTTTCACACGATGACACGGATGCCCTGGCAGGGTGCCATTAATGAACACGACGGGAATTTTCTTCTGAATATCCACCACTTCCTGCACTAGGGCCTCCGGGCAATGACGTGCATTAATACGGCCGCCCATGATAATAAGACCATCCACCTGCCTTTCACAGAGTAAATTTAAATATTCGGATTCTCTGCCGCAATCGCTGAAGGTATTGCATAGAAAAAGGGTGTATCCCAACTTTTGCGCAGCTCTCTCCGCCCCTCCGAACACCTCTGGGAAAAACATGTTGCTGCTATCTGGAAACAACACGCCTATCATTCCGGTCTTCTTATTCACAAGGCTGCGTGCTAAAGCGTTGGGCTGAAACTTATGTTTTTCGATGATGGCCATAATCTTCTGCCTGGTCGAGGCCCGAACGGGTGCAGTATCATTGAGAACGCGGGAAACCGTCGCGACGGAAACGTTCGCTTCCCTAGCAATATCGTAGACTGTAATGGTTTCCAGGAGCTCACTCTCCGTTACGTCAAAATGAAAAGCGAAAGATCGAAGGCCTGTTCTGAAACAGACCTTCGATAGGATACATCACTTATTTCGTGCTTTCTACCATTTTTTTGAATTCGTCCAATTGCTTTTGTACTTCCGCCATTACCTTGTCAAAACCGGCAGCTTTCAAACTCGCTCTGAAATCTTCTACCGCTTTCACAGGGTCACCCGCTTTTCCGTGAACGATCGCAGGTCCCTTTTGTCCGACTACTTGTGTAATTGCCGTTAACTCATTCGTGACGTTGGATTTGTCGAAAACAAATCGGCCGTAAGGATATGCCTTCTTGATCTTATCATAAGAAGCAAACAAAGCGCCTTTCCCAGCCCAATCTTCTCCATTAGGGATTTCGTTCTTATCGATGCGACCACCCCAGAAGTTAGAGTAGAATTCATCTCTTTGAACATCATACCCGTCAGGACGGAAGCGTTTTCCATCTTTCACGACATACTGCACGCCTTCAAGACCATAATTCATCAGACGATAGATTTCAGGGTCTTGACGAATAAGATCATAGACCATTAACGCGCGCTCTGGATGCTTACTTTTCGCACCAAGCGATGTTCCACCATGGGTAATCGACATCGAGACGAGGTTATTTTTGGTCGCCGAGAATGGGAAGAATTGCAGATCTGAGCCTGGCTGCAGCTTATCCATTTTGATGCGCTCGCCGAGATAGGTTTGCGTATGATGCTGATCCACGGACGTTTTCCCCGCTTCGAGCAACGAACGGTTGTCGCCTTTGTAGTTCATGACATCCTCGCGCCAGAAGCCCTTATCACCCCAGTCTTTCATCATTTTGGCAAAATTCACGAACGTATCATCGAGGAAAGGGCTATACGCTTTATACTTATCCGCATAGGATTTGCCGTAGATTAATGCGAACATACCTGTATTTATTGGGAGCTCAATCGCGTCCGTGTAGGAATTGATATATCCGCCGACATGGTCTGATGACGTACCATTCGTATCCCAAGGAACTACACCTGGCTTCTTATCCTTGACACCTTGCAAGTATTTCTCTAAAGTCTTCCAGTCCGTGATTGGCGACGTTATCCCGAATTCCTTCGCCCAATCACCACGATATTGGAAGCCGTGATTCACCCATTGTGTATAGTGATCTTCTGGAATTAGCATGATCTGATTCTTGTATTTCGTCTCTGCCCAGTTCTCTGCCGGTACTTCCTTCCACGTGATCGGTGCATAGGTTGGCAGAAGCTTATCTAAGGGTTGGAAAGCGCCCTTTTGCGCATTTTGCCACGTATCCAACCAGTCTGTTGCCACTGTAATTAAATCAACAGGCTCCCCGGATGCGAGTAATAAATTGTATTTTGTTTGCCAATCGGCCCATTCCACCCATTTTATTTCCAGCTTGGCATTGGCCTTTTGTTTCAGAAGGGCGTTCAGCTTTTCCATCACTTTCTCAAACTGGCCATTTTTCGGCTTGTCGCCCAACATGACATATGAAATCGTTTGGAACTCAGAAGTATCGATTTTGCCACCTGCTGCCGTTGCAGCCGCTGTCGAATTGGGATCCGTACTGCTTGAACTCGTACAGGCTGTCAAACTTACTGCGAGCGTTGCTGCGAGTGCGACACTAAGCACTTTCTTCTTTGTCTTTAACATGGAATTGCCTCCCCATCAATAATTTGGTCTATGGCTTGACGTCAGCCTTTAACAGCACCAACGGTAATACCTTGGATAAAATATTTCTGAATCATCGGGAAGAACAGAATGACGGGGCCGGTTGCTACAACGGCTGTCGCCATTTTCATAGACTCCATCGGCATATCTCGGGGTTGAACGTTGGAGGAAACCGACGAATTTTTGATAAAGTCCGCACTGGTAACCACATTATAGAGAAATAATTGCAAGGGCCTATATTTCAAATCTGGTGAAAGGAAGAGCATGGCATTGTACCATTCATTCCAATACCCGAGCGCAATGAATAAGCCGATTGTGGCCAAAGCTGGTGTCGTCATAGGCAAGATAAGCCTTGTAAAAATTCTGAAATCACCTGCTCCGTCCATTTTGGCGGACTCTGTTATCGCATGAGGGATCGATGTGACGAAGCTTTTCATCATAATAATGAGAAATGGGCTCATGAGTCCTGGCAGCAGAACCGCTAAATAATTATCCTTGAGGTGCAGCCATTGGGTCATGATTAAGTAGTAGGGGACGACCCCGCCTTGGAACAAAGTAGTAAAGTAGATGAAAAAGGAGATCCGATTCCGATAAGGAAAGTCTGGGCGCTGCAAGGAATATCCCGTCATGGCGACAATGAATAGTCCGATGATTGTGCCAACGATCGTGATCCCCATCGTCACCCCATAGGAGCCAATAATCATGCCAGGATTCTCGAACACGATTTTATAAGCAAACGTACTGAATTCTCTTGGCCATAAATTATAACCATGCAAGGTAATCGATTTCTCCGAAGTGAATGAGGTTCCAAGGACGAGTAGAAACGGCACTAGGCAGCATAGCGCGAAAAACCCTATAAAGATGTAGCCGAATAGTCGTATGGCAACGGATGAGAAATCTCTTCCCCTCTGACGTGCGATGACTCGCTCCACTGGGTGTCCCTCCTAAACGAACAAGTTAGATGAATGCTATTTCTATTAGAACAATGTGTTTTCGGGCGAAGCTTTCTTAACAAGCCAATTCGCTGTGATGACGATGAAGAAGCCAAATACGGACTGATATAAACTGACTGCGCTTCCTAATGAGAAATTGAAGTTGTTCATTAAGGATCGGAACACGAACGTTTCAATAATATCTGTCGATTCGAAGAGTGCTGTGTTATTGGCGCCAACTAAGTTGTAGAACAATCCGAAATTCCCGCGAAGGATGCCGCCTAAGGAGAACAGCAATAAGATGATGAACGTCGGCTTCAGCCAAGGCATTATAATGAAGCGAATCCGCTGCATAGCGTTGGCGCCATCAATTTCTGCGGCTTCCACGATTTCGGAGTCTAGCCCCATAATGGCGGCGAAATAGACAATCGAGCCATAGCCGGTGGAGTGCCACAAATACGTGATGACAATGATCAAAGGCCAAATCGTCGGGTTAGAGTATGTCTTCACGGGATCCCAGCCGATTGATTTGAGAATGCCGTTCAACATACCATAATCGTAGCTGAGAATGTTATAGGCAATGAGGCCGACAAGCACGAATGAGATGAAAAAAGGCAGGAACATCATGGATTGTGTGACTTTCTTGAACCACTTTTTACGAAGCTCATTAAGTAATATCGCAATGCCGATCTGCAGGATATTCCCAAATAGGATGAAAGCCAGATTATACGCAATAGTATTTGATGTTAGCTTCCAGAGCGCGCCTGAGGTTACCAGAAATTTGAAATTGTCAAACCCAACGAACTGACTGCCGAAGATCCCCGCCGAGTAGTTATAGTTGATGAAGGCAAGATATAGGCCAGGCATTGGCAAATACGAC
The DNA here is from genome assembly GCF_059692215.1 of Paenibacillus sp. J22P51. Taxonomy (NCBI): domain Bacteria; kingdom Bacillati; phylum Bacillota; class Bacilli; order Caryophanales; family Paenibacillaceae; genus Paenibacillus; species Paenibacillus sp. J22P51. Next base: position 236,001 of record NZ_JCAUAZ010000001.1, read on the forward strand.
ATCACTAAGAAAAATAGGATGGCGGGCACACACATGAGCAATAAAGTGCGGTGTGTCCAAAATCTACGCAACGGTGTCGCACGCTTTGTGAGAACCAATGGTACATCATTTACCGCTTGTGTTGTGTTGGCGGTTTTCATGCGCACGCCTCCTCCAATTAATTCGCGGATACGGGTAGGAAACGCAACGGCTCCAATACCGCATCCGCATCCAAAGCTACCGCTTCCAGCATAATAACAAGGTCATTCCCTGCTTCCTGCTCATGAAACCAAGCCCCGGGTAAATAAAATGATTCATCGCTGCCACCGCGGAAAACCGGCCTATTTGCACCGCCTTGGGTCCATAATCTCCCCACCAAATGACCATTGAAGAACACCGTCAGCTTCATATCACGGCCTTTGGCATAAACACGCCAGCCTAATTCCTCATTACAATCTTGAAGCTTGCTGTAGAGCCATGAGACTGCCCCAGGCTTCATCTTTATCGCATCTCTGACAGGTTGCGCGTCTGCGCGCGACATCTGCGCATGTTGCAATAAGCCTTGTTCCTGGCAACCCGCAACAGTCCACTTCTTCGCGGACGTTCCTTCGTACAGCGTGATTTGACCGTTCAAAGAGACATACGTTTTATCCAAAAATAGCGTGATTACCGCGTTTTCGCCTGCCTTTACATAAGGCGTCAGATCGAGAAAAGGATCATGTGGATTCACTTGACCAAGTGAATGTCCATTGACATAAGCATAAGCTTGCGTGAAATTACCCGGCGTATGCAGGATGAACGAATCGGCTTTATCCGTCAGCCTCACCTGCTTGCGATAGCAATGGTGCGCAGGCTGCTCCGCAGACAACCAGCCTCCAATGCTCACAATGGGCCACTGCCCATCATCCAAATCTGTGGCAGCGTAATCGTCCTTGTCATCCGTGGATTTCATGAGCTTGCAACGCCAGTTCTGGATTAAATCCCTCTCAGAAGTGACGCCAACTATGCCGGTAAGTCCCTTCAGACTGTTCAAATGTAGTCCAGGAAGCGTCGTATCGTGGAAATTCGTATGACCCCAAATTTCCGCGCGAGCCGTGAGTTCAGTACTAACGTGAATATCCTGAGGGATAGGCAGCATGCAGCTTGTTCCGCCAGGCGTTACTGTACCTATATAGGCTTCTCCCGAATAGAGAGAGATCACATCACTAGCACGCTGTACAATAAAGCCTTGATAATCTTGCTGCAGCGGCAATTGCGCTTGATACCAAGCAAACCCGCGATAGATCCCTTGCTTTTCTAAATAATCGGCGCGATCTTTGGTGGATTTGTCATCGCTTGCAAGAGCAATGAGCGGGTCAACGCTGCTTTGCATCCATGTCGAGGCCATGACTTGGCATTCTGTGTTTCGCACCACTGGCGTTCCAATTTGCAGCTTGCCTTCTTCATCGACACCTTCCAACAGCAATGCACGAGCGCGACTAATACCGACGATTTCGAGCATTTGCCCATCGGCTAGCTGAATATAGGCTCTAGCATCGTTTTCCGCAGCTTGAAAGGATAAGGTAATTTGATGCTCACGAAGAGGGTCATGAACCTTCATCGTTGCGTTCTGTATGTCAATCTCCGACTCGAAGGAGAAACGCATTTCCCCTACTCCCTCCGTATGAAAAACGAGGAGAGTGCGCTGCGCATTCGCAAGCTGCTTCACATGCATGAGCTCTGCTGTTGCATAATCGAGTTGGCCGCCACCTGCTATCCCCCATGTTCGTAAGGGTATGTTCATTGGCAAAATAGGGCATTGACCTGAAACGGCTGCAAGTGAGGTATAGTGAGGAACCGATTTCTCTTCGAAGGTGAAGTGAATATCCCTATCTACTGCCGAGACATTCAATAGAAATAAGAGCTCTCCACCTTGTTTTAAAGTTAGTCGACTCGTTACTCCTTCAGTTGGCGATGCTTCTGCCAAAGATGACCCATAGGTTTGAATCACTTGATGCAGCAATCTGCCTTCGTACGCTTCTTCACGGATGTGCCCTTCAGGCGTAATCATGCCGTGGAAATCGTAATCTGATGTGAGAAACGATAAAGGGCTTCCCCAATTATTTGCAGCATTCGTAAAGCCGAAATTCGTTCCTGAAGCTTGCAAATAAGGACCAAGCAGCTTCGCTCCTGCTGATAACAGTCTTCGGAGAAGAAAGTGAGAACGATTCGTCTCGGTTACCAGTAAGGGATAGCCCCTACGAAATAATTCTTCTCTATAACAGAGAACTTTCTCTTCAAAGACCGGATCACGGTCATTCGGATAAAAATTACAGGTTGGCACAACTCCATCAGCATTCCCGGTTGCCTGAAACAAACCGCCTTGACCCGCACACGCGATCAAGGGTACTTGGATTGCATGCTGAATGGCCATCTCTCTCAATGCTGATATGTATCCTTTGGGATCCGAGCAAGGGTAGAAATCAAGCTCATTCTCCAATTGCACAGCGATAATAGATCCGCCCTGCCCATGTTCATATTTCTGAAGAATGGGCAGAATCTGTGCATACCATCTAGCCACATGCTGCAAGAACAGGGGATCATTATCCCTCAGTCGCAGATTTTCTTTGACGAATAAATAAGCAGGCAGTGCGCCCCCATCCCACTCTGAGCAAATATAGGGTCCTGGTCTTGCAATGACCCATAAGCCAGCTTCCGAAGCCTCCTGAAGAAAATAAGCGACATCTTTCTCTCCGCTGAAATCCCAATCCCCTTCTTCGATCTCATGATGATTCCAAGGAAAATACACATCAATTGCGTTATAACCAAAGGCCTTTACTTTACGTAATCGCTCTTTCCATACTGCGCGAGGGAGTCGAAAGTAAAATAAAGAAGCACAGAGAATGATTGCTGATTTGCCATCTATTCGCATCGCTTCGGGCGATAATTGAATGATCTGATCTTGGCTAATGGATCGCTGCAATGGTTAACCCCCTCAGTTCATCTCTCTAACAGGCATTATGAAACCCGTTTCATTCGCCAGATATGTGTGATTGTTGTCCCTAAGGTCAGTATAGAAGATATATAAAGCGCTTTCATTGAAGAAAACTTCTAAATATATAAGAAAACTCCGATGTTTCTGACTTCCATGCATAGCAAAAAGCTGTGAATTATAACTGAATTCACAGCCCCATGCCTTCTATATTTTACTGATTTCTTATAGAAATCACAGAATTAACGAGATATTTACTATATATTTAAGACTCACATCGAAACTCTTTGACTGTTTTTCCTTCAAGCTCTTTAAACACTTTACAGAAATAGGAGGTTTCTTGAAAGCCCGTTTTTTCAGCTACTTCATAAACCTTTACCGAAGCATCCTGGAGCAACAATTTCGCCTTGCGAATTCTACAGCGATTCAAATATTCTACGAATCTTAGCCCTGTCTCACTTTTAAACAAATTGGAAAGATAGTTAGAGCTAAGATGAAGGTTTTCTGCCAGCATGGCTACAGTTATATCCTCTGCATAATGCTCTTCAATATAGGCAATGGCTGTTTGAATTTCCTTCCGAAATGTTCCATGCCCCTTCGATTCACACATCATTTCTTTCGTCCAATCCCGGAATAGTTGTTTCAATTGGTGAAAGGATGGGAAGGTTTCAAGTACACGATTCAATTGTCGAAAAGTTACCTCCGCACTAGGCGAAAATGTACCTCTTCCGATTGCCGTTGCTTTCGCTAGGATGGTCAACTCATGGAAATAGGCTTTTAATTCCGCTAAAGGGGGCTGTCTTTCCAACAGAAGGTCAAAGAAGATCTCCATTTGCTTATCTACTTCTGAGAATTGTCCGCTTTGAATCGCAGTCGATAAGGCTTTCATCGAAATCGTTGTACCCACTATTTCTGTGGGTTTCCTACAGGAGTACGCATAGACTTGACCTGTCCCTTCATAAATCGATCGTTCAAGGGCAGCTTCTGCTTGCTTATACAACATCGGCCAATCCTTTAATCCATACCCGATTGAACTGAGGCCAACGGTCATGGCCGTATTATCATTCCTTTTCATCATGAGCAAAGCTGCTTGTCGCAGCAATTCTTCATTACATGCTCGTTCACTTTTTTCATGTGGCATATACGTCATGACCACGGATCTATGATCTGAAATGGGAACGAATACGGGGTTAGCACCTAGTTGTGAGAATAAGGTGGAATCGCCACTCAAGTTGCACTCACCTTCGATGAGGAGTACGGCTGTTGGCCCATGGGAAATCGGAAATCGAATCGCCTTTACCTGCTCCTCCATCTCATCCACTGACTTCAATTCCCCGAATAGGAGTTTACGTCCTAGTAAATGCCACATTTCCTGTAGATTCGCGTCTCGAATAATCGCTTGTCTCTTCAGATGTTGATCCGCTTCAATTTTCTTATTCATTTGATGAAGCAATTGCTGCAAGGATTCAGGCTCCAAGTCATGCTTAAGCAAGTAATCCTCAGCACCTAGCTTTAAAGCTTCCTTAACGAAGCGGAAATCATCGAAGGAGCTAAGCGCTACGATCTTGATCGAATCATCGTTAAGCTTCACCTTCTGGATCAACTCAATCCCATTCATCTCAGGCATCGAAATATCTGTCAGAATCAAATCAACATGCTGCTGCTGTAATAAATCGAGGGCATGCACACCGTTCAATGCTTCGCTCACAATTTGGAAGCCGTAATCTTCCCATCGAATAATCGATTTAATCGCGTATCGGTAGATCGCATTATCCTCAACGATCATGGCTTTCAGCATGTTCAGCCCCCCTTTGTCGATTTATTTTATAGGGAATACGCACAATTGCTTTGGTGCCCACACCTATCGCACTCTCGTAGCTCAGCCCATATTGCTGCCCATAATAAAGCTGAATGCGTTCATGTACATTGTGGATCCCAATCCCTGTCACACCAGGGACTGATTCTTTCTGTGAGGCAATTTTCACAAGATTCGAGGCTGCTGTTGTATCCATACCTTTGCCATTATCTTCGACGATCAGTGTTAAAATTTGCTCATCAACGTGCGCGCTTACCTGAATGCAGCCAAGCCCTTTGGACATTTCGATCCCGTGAAGAATCGCATTCTCAACCATAGGCTGCAGGATAAAATAGGGCACCTCACTCGTCATCCACTGCTCATCCACGTCATACGTGATTTGAAAAGCATCTCCATAGCCTATTTTCTGGATAAACACATAGTTCTTCAACTGCGTGATTTCTTGGGCTAAGCTATGATATTCACTAACGCGCCGCACGGAGGATTTCAATAAGTCAATGACCGAGCTTACCATTCTTTCAATCTCCGGTTGTTTGTTCATCCGAGCATACCATTTCACTGTGCCAAGTGTGTTATAGAGAAAATGAGGATTAATCTGGCTTCTTAACACGGTGAATTCCGCTTGCTGCTTGGCGATTTGCTCCTTGTACACGGTATTAATGAGCTCATTGATCCGAGCAAGCATGAAATTAAACCGGGTCGATAAACTGCCGATTTCATCTTTCCCTAATGGGGTTATTCTCACGTCAAAATTGCCATCTTCTACACGTCGCATGGTCTGCTCCAGAATTTTGATATTCCGCGTAGATGAATTGGACAGGATGGCAGCAATGCCCGTTGAGATCAATACAGCTAATAATGAAACAAGGATAATAACGAAAACTAATACTTGTGTACCTGACAACAAAACAGACATCGGAATAAAACAAAGTACTCGCCATCCCAAGGTTGGTGTTCGTTCTTGTACGAATAAATGGCTATCTGCGCCTGCAAATTCCACGGTGGCCATGGCCTCATCCTGTACAGACAGTTCATTGTTAATGCTTTTCCGGATGAGCTTGTCTGTTTCAGGGGTGCCCCCGCCTACTAGCAATTCATTTAATGGGTTAAGAATCGCGACATTATTCTGCTTAATGATGGAACTCCCACTGCCAAGAGACAGAAAATAGCTAGCATCAATACTGAATATTATCGTACCTAAGCTGCGATCGATTTGGTTCACATCAATGAAATCTCGAACGAGAAACACTTCTTTTTGATTTCGAAAAGAAGGTGACCATCCCATCGTAAGATGATGCGTTTGCAGATAGTCCTTCCCACTTACCGTCATGGAAGAAACAGCTTCGTGATTTAGTGTATGATCCAATCCTTTTTTATTCTCCCACCAATACAATTGGCCTTTGCTCGTTTGAATCATAATGGCATTCAAATATGGATTGCTGTTTCCATATTGTGCTAGCAGAAATGCCATGCGACTTCGGAAAGCAGGATAACTATCACTCGTTACTTGTTCCCCTTGTTCAGCCACAATTTGCCGAATGCTCGTATCACTGAGGACATACACGGAGGACGTGAAGGCTTCCTTCGCTTTACTTTCAATATTATCCGAGACCTGGTCAATCACTTGCATGGAGAGATCCTTGGTATTGGCCTCAATGAACTGGGTTGAAGCATAGATCGCAGCCCCGCCGATGGTTGTGGAGATAAATAAAATGAGAATCATATTGGAAAGAAATAGCTTCGTACGAATTCGAAAATCTTTGATGCGATTTGATACCGACTGAATTCCAATCATTCATCCCTACTCCTTACCACTTCTCATTTGGAGAGTCTACGAATTTGATTAAACGCTTGATCCAACTCTTGCACACATTGTTCCACATTATGTGCTCGGTCTATGACGAATTTCGTAATCGCATTGATGTATATCTTCTGCAAATCTTGATTGACGAAATCGACAGACAGACTCGACCAATCGTACGTTTTACCCGTTTGAATATACGTTGTGTCTAAGTCGATATAGGTAGGATCGAAGTCTTTCGGCAAGCCTTTAATGACAGATAATGCTTTCTTTTTGGTCTGGAAAATGTCGCCCATTTGTTGTGTAGCAAACAGCGCCAACGTTTGTAAGGCCGCTTCCTTATGAGGTGATTTGGGATTGACAACAATGCCTCCTGTCGATTTCAATCCGAAGATAGCCTTGTTCGGGTCAGTCGAATAAGGAAATGCGAACAACCCCAGATTGCTTGATGGATTTTTGGATTTCACCCCATCAATCGTCCAAGTCCCATTGATAATCATCCCAGCTTTTCCTTCCGCAAGGAGCGTTTGGGCTTGGTTCCAATCTGTATCAAATGGCCGTTGATTGACATAATTCAACCGTTCAGCATACCGTTGCAAAATATCTTTGAAATGAATCTGGTCTTCCGCAAAGGAAGTTTTGCCTGCTTCAATATCCGCAAACCAAGAGCGATTTAATGCATGTTGATTCGCCAATAAATCCGCCGCGATATCCCAGCTAATCGTCCAAGAATCCTTATATCCGGCGGCGATAGGTGTGATCCCCACTTTTTGCAGAGCTTCACAGGCATCTATAAATTGTTTCCACGTCTTGGGAGGTTCCTTAATATTCGCTTTAGCAAATGCCTCTTTATTGTAAATGACACCAGCACCATTCACATCGATCGGCAGCGCCCATACTCGCCCATCAGATGACTTCACACCATTCAGGTAACGCGCATCGATGCCAGCTAAGAAAGGCTGATTGCTTAAATCCATCGCGTAGCCTGTCCGAATAAAATCCTGCGCCGTATCCAAATTATCAATCATATACATATCTGGCATTTGGTTGGATACTGCCAAGGTACGCAGCAAGCTCAAGTAGTTGCCTCCATCGACACCTGTAATGGCGAACGAATACGATGGATGCTGATCAGTAAATAACTGTGTACCGATCTCAAGCCATTTACGAGCGCCTTCCTCATCAAAATGATGAATCCATGACAGTGTTTGTTCTGTTGGTTGCTTCTTGAGTATATTCGCTGCGTTCTGAGACTGACAAGCCGTTAGCCACATACATAGCGCTACTACAAGGCAAATCCCGCGAAATTTCATCCCATCACTCTCCCGATGATAGCGTTTACAAATAATTCGAAAGACATCATCGTTTTCTGATCTCACATGAAGATTGCCGTTCATGAAGTAAAAGATTCTGTATAGTTTACTATAAGCGGTTTATCTCAATTAGAAAAGGGCCGAAAACCCTAAATAGGAGTCTTCGGCTGTTATTTACTTCATAATGCCAGTTTCCGTCAGATTTACTTTAACCAACAAAATCACTTAAGCAGTGTGCTGACCACTCACAATCAGGTCATAGAACAAAACTGCAGGCTCGTTGAAAAAATCCAAAAGCTCCGTGTCGCTGACGGTCGTTTGACCGCTTTTCTCCGTGATTTCCTTCCCCGCCATTTTTCTATAGAGCTGCGCAGCATCGGAATTCAAATAATCATGCCCCATCGTAAACCAGCCAATACAGCCATCCTCCTCATGAAAAGCTATTTCAAGTATGGGAAGGAGGCCGTCCACAAGGTTATTGAACTTACGGGACGGCCTCTCGCTGTAGTGATGAAAAACATCACTACAGATCATTAAAACTGTCCCAGTCCGATTTCAAGTTCTGTAACATTGAAAAACATCACTATAGCAGCAGAACAGCCGATTTTACGTTCTGTAGTGATGAAAAACATAACTACAGATCAGAAAAAACTATCCCAGCCCGATTTCAAGCTCTGTAACGTTGAAAAACATCACTACAGCAGCAGTACAGCCGACTTTCTGATCTGTAGTGATGAAAACCATCACTACAGATCAGAAAAAACTGTCCCAGTCCGGCAAAAGCGGCTTACGTTTTCATTTGCTCAACTGAACATTCCTCTACATTGCCTTCACGTTCAATAACATCGAATTTCAAAAATTCGCGCATGATCCAATCCATTCGTGCTTAGAACCTCAACGCGGAGTTTCCTTACTTGATTCAATTGAACATGGCTTGTAACCTGGCGTTGGTAGTTATCCTTAATGTCCATCACTTGACGAGAATCTTCTGTATTCGCCATATACGCAATCATACGGAAATCCTTCAAGGTTTCCGACTGCGGCCCCCATTCGTTCTTTTTGTGCAAATTATCCTCCTGGGTCAATGTCAGTCTCCGGTGCATGCCTGTGTCCAGCACGATTGTTATTTCGTTAATGGATACGGGAGTTTCCCATTCCAGCTCAATCCAAGGCCCCCGGTCTTCAGGCAGTGACATCCATCTGTGTGTACCGGGAAGGACCAAATCCAGTCTGACGCCGTTCGTTCCATGCATGGAACGGGTGTATCCGTCTATAATATTCGAAGCTTGCCCCTCTGGTTGCTCAGATGAAGCTCGAACAACAGCTTGGCTTGCCAAATTGTCACTCGTAGGAATACCAGGAAGGAATGCATCCTGTTTAATAAGCTGCTGTTGCGTTTTCCGAATTAATTCTTGGTTTTGATACGCTACATCAAGCGGAAGACCTTCTTTAATCGCCAGTGCCGCAAATGTACCAGCACCTTGCCCCATCACACCGCAGGTTGCCATGACCCTGGTGCTTGAGAAGGCGATATGCGTAGCTGAAATATTGCGTCCGGCAAACATCAGATTCGCTACATTGTCACTAATCAATGCTCTTAACGGAATGCCATATACATGATTTGTATGCGGTTGATGGCAGGGATCAATCTCTTTGGCATCTATCCCCTGTGGCGGATGTGTATCCATTGGCCAGCCTCCATATGCGATGACATCCTCGAAATGGACGGCATGTTCCAAATCACCTTGTGTCAGCATATGTTTGCCAATAAAGCGACGAGACTCCCGTTTACCAGGCACGAAGCCGAACCAATCAAGTGCCCAATTCTCCGACTCGGGATGGTATCCGCTATTTTTGATGTGATCCCAGACACCCATCATGATGGCGAGCAGCTCATCGCGAATCATTTCGTTATCAGAGATCGTATCCAATAATCCGCCAAATTCCACCCACCAATACCCATATTCCCACGAAGTATGACTACGGTATTTCAAATCCTCTTCTGAATAGTGCTTCGCCCAAACAGGCGGAATAAATTTCATCGGTTTACCCATATTTCGAGCAGTGAACAAAAGCGAAGAACCGAGACGATATGTATCGGATTCCTCCCCTGCAAATGACTCCCCAAATTGCTGCGAAGATTCCCTGCCTGTCGTAAATAAGGCTCCCGCTTCTTTCCCGAGGCGACCATCTCCCGTACAATCCATGAAGATATCCGCGAATATCTCGAAGCCATGCTCCGTGCTTTCCCTTGTTGCCAGCGCTGAGATGATCCGGTCTCCATCCATTCTCACGCCAATAATCGCCGTATTCAACATCAGCGTTAGATTCGCTTCCGCTCTGCACTTTTCATATAAAAGGAGATCTAACATGGATGCGCTTCGCTGTGGATTGCGTACTGCACATTCAAGAAGGATTTCTTCAAGGATGCCGCCCTCTCTTGCTTCCGTCTCTAATACCGTTCCCCGCTTGGAGTGAGCCGCCCCGACGATATGCATCCGAATCTCTGAAGAGGCATTGCCTCCCAGCACGGACCGATCCTGACATAGAATCACTTTGGCACCATTGCGAGCAGCCGCCAATGCAGCTACTACCCCGGAAATACCGCCTCCGGCAACTAATACATCCCCATGAATTTCTAGTTTATTGTTTTCTCCACTCATGATTTATGATCTCCCCCTTTTTCTCTGTATCTTGCCTATAGAGCTCTTTTAGTGGCACCATAGACTCCTGTGGAACGTAATATTTGAACGGCGCCTGTGATACCGAACGTATCTTTTTTTCCCGTTGCCATCCGGATCCTTCTCCGTAAACGCTTTCGCAACAAATTCGCCGAAGCCATGCGCACGTATTCATAGACACCCCTTCTTTCTTCTAATATTATATAATAAATTTGTTGGATATATTGTACCGTGACCGAAGTTTCAATCTTTACTGCACCCCACAAAGTGAAGCAGCTTATATATACTAACCAGAAGCTGCATATAGTCGTCAATCGTCAGCCAAAATAAAACAGCGCACACCCTTTCTATCTGGGTGCGCGCTGAGTAGCTGCATGTATTTTAGTTTAATCAATGCTTAAGTATAGGTTTCAATTGTGCTATGATATCCTCCATTTGTTTCGAGCAGTGCTCGTACATCTCTTTCGCCTTTTTATTATTCGTGGACAGTCCATACAACATTAAATCGCCTTCGCATTGTTTTAACGTTGCAAATAGCGTTGCTTTTTCCTGTGGCACAGGTACTGTGATCTTGTCATCAAACAAATCAACAAATAATTGGCCGTAAGAATCCACTTGACCAAGGAATACATTTTCAATCGTTACACCCAATTTATCCAACTCTGTTTTCAACCATCCCCGACTCAAACCGATAGTGGCTAATGCTTCATCCATAATTTCGCCATCCATGATCACGGATTGAGGCTCCTTCTCGGGTGCTACACTGATGCCCAAATGCTTTGCTGTTAATGGTAGATTATCTCGCGTTAAGAGCACATTCACTTCGCCGCTTGGTTCCATGATTGCAAATTCAACATCGGCTACTCTAAATACCGATCTTTTACGCAATTGCTCCATGAGTTCATCCGTGGTGAGACGTTCCTTCTTTAAATTATCTTCCAACACTTTTCCTTCTTTAATCAGCACAGTTCCTTTACTATCGATGAAATCTCGCGCTTTCTTGCTTTTTAACTGCAAAAATTCAATTCCCAGTGTACATGCTACCCAAACACCTATGGAGACCAAACCTAGATACCAGACCGAATCCGTATCCAACGAGATGTAGGCCGCAAGGTTACCAATAGAAATGCCTGTTATGTATTCGAAGAAGGAAAGTTGCGTAACTTGTCTTTTCCCCAACAGCTTGGTCATAAGGAAAAGTACAACCACCGATAATAACGTACGCAACATAATTTCGACCCAATCTAACACAATAGATCCTCCTCTTTAATCAAACGAATTTCCAATTGTATTCAATTGTTTGTAGTTCACATGAAATTTATGCAATTACTAGTTGTTTTTTCCAAAAACGTTCACATAGGTACCATTGGCATTGTCCGTCAACTCGACATAGCCTGTGGTTCCTTCTAGAAAATGATGCGTCTCCAGCAAAATCGCCATCAATCAAAATCGCTAAAGAATGATCGACTAACTTCAAGACGTCACAATAACGCCGCCAGCTCCAACAAAAAGGAGCGAGCGGCGTTTCTTTCACGCGGATAATCAATTTTATTCACTATAAAATTATTTTTGAGCGCGCAGCGAGCCCAGCCAAGAAGCTTAGCATGAACTGTACCGCTAGACGCGAGGTCACGTTACGCACATCGACGGTCGGATCGATGCAGACGAAGTCCAGCCCTTGCACCTGCGGCAGTGAACCGAGACGGTAGAGGGCATCCAGCGCATCCCACGGATTCATCCCGCCGGTACCGATCGCCGGGCAACCCGGTGCATAGGCCTGATCGATAACGTCAACGTCAAAACTCACATACAGCGCGTCCGTGCCATTACCCGCAAGATGAATCGCCTGGTCGAGCACCGAATCCATGCCCATCCGCCGTACATCACGCGACGTATAGACATGTACGCCTTTACTCTTCACATAGTCATGATAAGGCTTCGAATTCATGAAGCCACGAATACCGATTTGTACGATGTGATGTCCCTGAACCACACCTGATTCGAGGATACCGCGGAACGGCGTACCGTTGGTGACGCCTCCGTCTTCGAAATTGCGCACATCATGGTGGGCATCAAAATGAATAATACCCACTTTTTGACCAGGATGACGGTCAACGAAAGCTTTGACTGACGGGCAGCTCGTCGAATGATCGCCGCCAAAGATGATCGGGATCAAGCACGGTTGATCGTTATATAGCGCGCGCAAACTTTCCTCGATGCGGCGATGACATTCCGCGATGTCAGTCACATGCATTTGGATATCGCCGAGGTCACGAACGGCTAAGTCTTGCAGGTCAACACCATACTCCATCGAGTATGTAGTAAATGACTTGAACGCTGCACGAACCGCCGCCGGCGTTGTCGAAGCACCTGAATGCGAGATCGACGGCTTAGACAACGGGATGCCGATGATCCCTGCAAGCAATTGCTCTTGACCGTCCCACTGGTGGATCCACTGAGCAACCTTGGTTTCCATATGATCTCTGAACGCAGCTTGATCAGGCGGTTTGAGAAATGGATTCTCGTGGCTCATAGCGCAGCCCCCTCCTTACTTGACTCTCTAGTCACGATGGTACGATTCCATACGATCACGTTTCCGTTTTTGATGACACCAAAGGTATGGTTAATACCGAAATGATAAGGCAAATATGCGAGATTCGGTGCATCAAATATCGTTAAATCCGCACGCTTCCCCACTGCGATCGAACCGATATCATTTCCTCGTCCCAGCGCATTCGCCGCATTGATTGTGCATGCGGTCAGAATCTCCTCCGGCGTCATCTTCAAGTTCAGAGACGCCAGCATCATGACAAGCTGGATCGACTCGGTCGGACAGGAGCCCGGGTTATAGTCCGTTGAAAGGGCCACCGGCAGTTCATAGGTGTCGATCATGTCGCGTGCACGCGCATGTTTGGCCAGGCCGAGGTTGAACGAAGTGCCCGGTAAGAGCACTGGAATCACACCGTGTTCGGCCATTGCAGCCAAGCCTTTATCGGTCGCTGCCAGCAAATGTTCTGCAGAAATCGCACCGATTTCTCCTGCCAGTTCCGCTCCGCCAAGCGGTTCTATTTCGTCTGCGTGTATTTTCGGGATTAGACCGCTGCGCTTGGCTTCAATTAGAATACGGCGTGACTGCTCGACAGAAAAAACACCCTTTTCACAAAACACATCGCAAAATTCCGCAAGCCCCTCTTCTGCCACCTTGGGAAGCATCTCATGGACGATGAGATCTACATATTCCTCGGAGCGCCCTTTATATTCTAACGGCACTGCATGTGCCCCCATAAACGTAGATACAATATCGAGCGGGTGGGTATCATTCAATCGTTTCGCCACACGCAATTGCTTCAGTTCATCTTCCAAGGCGAGGCCGTAGCCGCTTTTCGCCTCAACAGTCGTGACACCATTCATCATCATCTCGTTCAGGCTTCGACGCGCCTTATCATATAGCTCCTGTTCACTGGCTGCCCTTGTACTTTGCACCGTGCTAAGAATGCCACCGCCTTGCGCCAATATGTCCAAATATGGGACACCTGACCGCTTCAGCGCCAGCTCATGTTCACGGGAACCGCCATGGACGAGATGGGTGTGCGGATCGACCAGCCCTGGTGTGACCATACGTCCGCCGACGTCGATGATCTTGACGAATCCGCTGTCCGTCAGAAGGCTACGCACATCTTGGACTGAACCAAACCAAGCGATTTTCCCCTCACGGATAGCTATCGCTGCATTCTTTATCACAAGAACATCCTTCATTTCTTGACCACTGCGCGGAGCATTTCCTGAAGGGGTAACCAAACGGCCAATCCCTATCACAAGCAAATCAATCCGTTCCATCTCCTCATTCCTCCTTCACTGTCCCTGCTCACGCATTGGGATGCGAATGCCGTGCTTTTCAGCTGTTTCAATCGCCTCGTCGTAGCCCGCATCCACATGGCGGATAACACCCATGCCGGGATCAGAGGTCAGCACACTGCGGAGGCGCTCATCTGCCTCATCCGTCCCATCCGCAACGACAACCATCCCTGCGTGCAGCGAGTAGCCCATGCCTACGCCACCGCCATGATGGATAGCAACCCAAGATGCGCCTGCTGATGTATTGATCAGCGCATTCAAGATCGCCCAGTCGCCAACGGCATCGGAACCGTCTTTCATCGCTTCCGTTTCACGATTTGGCGACGCCACGGAGCCACAATCCAAATGATCGCGACCGATGACAATCGGTGCTTTCAACTCGCCATTTCTCACCATTTCGTTCAATGCGAGACCGAATCTTTCGCGCTCACCATAGCCGAGCCAGCAAATACGTGCTGGGAGACCTTGGAATGCGACACGCTCACTCGCCATCGTAATCCAGCGACGCAGGTGATCATTTTCCGGGAACAGCTTCATTACAAGTTCATCTGTTTTGCGAATGTCTTCCGGATCGCCGGAGAGAGCTACCCAGCGGAAAGGTCCTTTGCCTTCACAAAAAAGCGGACGGATATAGGCTGGAACGAAGCCTGGAAAATCAAAAGCGTTTGTGACGCCTTGGTCGAAGGCGACTTGACGAATATTGTTGCCATAATCGAACACGACTGAGCCCCGTTGCTGCAGGTCGAGCATCGCTTGCACATGGGTCGCTATGCTGCTTTTCGAAAGCTTCATGTATTGCTCAGGATCCTTCTCACGAAGTGCGGCTGCTTCTTCCAACGTAAAGCCAATCGGGATATAGCCAATCAGCGGGTCATGAGCCGACGTTTGGTCAGTAACGAAATGCGGCTTGATGCCGCGTCGCACGAATTCCGGGTATATTTCCGCTGCGTTGCCCAGTAGACCGATGGCTAGCGCCTTATTCTCTTCCATAGCCTTACCTGCCAGCAGCAGCGCTTCATCCAGCGTTTCAGCAAGCACATCACAGTAACGAGTTTGAATTCGGCGCTCAATGCGAGTTCGGTCAACCTCGACTGCAATGACGACGCCCTCATTCATGGTGACCGCTAACGGCTGTGCGCCACCCATGCCGCCAAGGCCCGCGGTCAACGTCAACGTACCTTTGAGCGAACCGCCTGTATGTTGGCGGGCCGCTTCGGCAAAGGTTTCATACGTACCTTGTAGAATGCCTTGCGTCCCGATGTAAATCCAGCTGCCTGCGGTCATTTGTCCATACATCATCAGCCCTTTTTGCTCCAGCTCGCGGAAATGCTCCCAATTCGCCCATTTCGGCACAAGAACAGAGTTAGAGAGCAGCACACGCGGTGCACGTTCATGGGTTTTGAACACGCCAACCGGCTTGCCGGATTGGATCAGCAGCGTTTCATTGCTTTCCAGGCGCTGCAATTCGCGGATGATGGCATCGTAGGAAGGCCAGTTACGCGCTGCTTTGCCAATACCGCCGTAGACGACGAGATCTTCCGGTCGTTCTGCGACTTCCGGGTCAAGATTGTTCATCAGCATGCGCATGGCAGCCTCCTGTACCCAGCCTTTGCAGGACAGTTCTGTACCACGAGGGGAGCGAATTTCTCGTTTGGATTCAGTCGAGTTTTTATTTGTCATCGGATGGTTCCTCCTGAAAAAATAATTATTTCGAGCAACTCCTTGCCATTCACCCTTACTGCATACGAATTAGTCGATTTTTTCGAGTAGCTCCTTACCATTCACCCTTACCGCACACGAATTAGTCGATTTTTTCGAGTAACTCTTGCCATTCACCCTTACCGCACACGAATTCGTCGATTTTTTCGAGTAACTCCTTGCCGTTCACCCTTACCGCACACGAATTAATCGATTTTTTCGAGTAACTCCTTGCCATTCATCCTTACCGCACACAAATTAGTCGATTTTTTCGAGTAACTCCTTGCCATTCACCCATACCGCACACGAATTAGTCGATTTTTTCGAGTAACTCTTGCCACTCACCCTACCGCACACGAATTCGTCGATTTTTTCGAGCAACTCCTTGCTGTTCACCCTTACCGCACACGAATTAGTCGATTTTTTCGAGTAACTCCTTGCCATTCACCCTTACTGCATACGAATTAGTCGATTTTTTCGAGTAACTCCTTGCCATTCACCCTTACTGCACACGAATTAGTCGATTTTTTCGAGTAACTCCTTGCCATTCACCCTTACTGCATACGAATTAGTCGATTTTTTCGAGTAACTCCTTGCCATTCACCCTTACCGCACACGAATTAGTCGATTTTTTCGAGTAACTCCTTGCCGTCCACCCTTACTGCACACGAATTAGTCGATTTTCCCGAGTAACTCCATACGTGGTAACATTCACCAGTGGTCAAAATAGCTCTCCTGCTACAGCCTCAACCGCTTGCAGCCACTCGCCTTCTAGCAAAGCTGTCGCCACGTTCTCGATATCACGGGAAGTAGAGCGGTCCTCCACAACAGGAGGAACGAGCGCCCGCAGCTTGTCGAACAGCACCCGAGTCGCCGGAGCAAGCCCCTCAGATCCCACAAATTCGGCAGCTTCAGCTGCACAAATCAACTCGATCGCTAACACCTTGGACACATTGTCGATCACCTGCGCTGCATGACGCGCTGCTGTTGTTCCCATAGACACATGGTCCTCTTGATTCGCCGAAGACGGTATCGAGTCCACGCTTGACGGATGGGCGAGTACTTTATTTTCCGAAACGATAGATGCACTTACATATTGCGTGATCATCATGCCGGAACCCACCCCTGGGTTATGGCTCAAAAAAGCAGGCAGTCCCCCGGATAGCGCTGGATTGACCAGCCGTTCAGTACGACGTTCCGAAATGTTTGCGAGCTCACTCATGCCGATTTTCAGGAAATCCATGGCGAATGCGATCGGCTGCCCATGGAAATTACCGCCGGAGATGACGAGACCTTTATCCACGAATAACAACGGATTGTCGGTCGCCGAGTTCATTTCAATGGCGATCTTATCCTGCACATAGGCAAGAACTTGGCGTGTCGCACCATGTACTTGTGGCAGACAGCGCAGCGAGTAAGCGTCCTGTACGCGAAGCTCGCCTTGGCGTGTCGTCAACTTACTGCCTTTCAGCAGGTTGCACAGATTTTTCGCTACGCCGATTTGTTCAGGATAAGGGCGTACCTGCTGCACCTCTTCCGCAAAAGCATCCGGAATGCCGCGCAAGCATTCAACCGTCAGGGATGCGATCACATCGGCGATTTTCGCAAGTCGTTGTGATTTTATTAGCGCCAGCGTACCGATGGACGTCATAACCTGAGTGCCGTTAATCAGTGCTAGCCCCTCTTTCGCCTGCAAGCTAATCGGTTTGAGACCTGCATTTGCAAGCGCTCTCTCGCCTGAAAGGCGTTCGCCATGGTAAAATGCCTCACCTTCGCCCATCAGCACCAGTGCCAAATGAGACAGCGGAGCCAAGTCTCCGCTAGCGCCAAGCGAGCCTTGCTCCGGCACGACCGGGTGTACGCCACGGTTTATGCAGTCGATCAATAGCTGCAGCGTTTCCGAGCGGATGCCCGAATGTCCTTTGGCCAGCGCGTTTGCGCGCAGCAGCATCAAAGCACGAACCGTCGGTTCCGGAAGCGGTCTGCCGACGGCGCAGGCATGGCTGCGGATCAGGTTAACCTGCAGCTGTACAGCGTCTTGCGGTGAAATAGACACGTCGCTGAATTTTCCGAACCCTGTCGTGACCCCGTAGACTACTTTGCCTGCAGCGACCAGTTCTTCCACCATTTTGCGGCACTCGACCACACGCCTAAGTGCCTGTTCATCTAGTTCTACCGGCACATTGTCATAAACAACCGCCGCTACTAACTCAGGTATCAATTGCTCCCCGTCTAATAAAACCGGAGTCGCTTCTAGGTTACTTTCCTGCTGTTTATATACCATCGCCATGTCAACACAGACTCCTTTCCTTTCTCGCTTTACCAAAAGAAAGGGACCGTACGGAAGTTGTTAACTTCCATACGGTCCCTTTTTTAAAAAAGAGGGTTGTATGCGATTGTCCGGTATCAAGCTCCAGCCGATCCATCATCGCGATCACTCACTTTATCGTTATTATGTTTTTGCCTAACCTTACCTAATCTTATTCTCACATGCTGGTTCGTATGCTGTCAAGATGGCTTAAAGCCCAGTTGTTGCTTGTGAAATGAATTCCCTACCAAGGCATAATATCAATCGAATCGATCTCTGCATAATTCGTATCACGGGTGAAACGAATGGTATTCGAACCGGCATTCAAATATACTTTTGCCGAGGCATTCGTCCAGTGGTCCCACCCCGAATTCGCGATACTAAAATTACTGCCCGCTCCTCCGTTGACGGAAAGCTTAAAGTTAGCCCAGACCCCATATCCGCCTGAAGTGCCATTATCGGTTCTTGCCAGTACTGTATAATATCCGGAAGTTCCAACAGTTACGTTGAATTGAACATAACTGCTGCTGTTATCAATATGTCCTACTTTGGCGCCATTCGATGCGGAGGAATGATAGGCAACCGAAGCAAGTCCGCCTAAGGTAGCCGACTCCGCCTCATAACGATCACGAGCGGGTTCCCCAGCAGGTAAAGCGATCGGCGTATTCGGTGCCGCTGGGCTTCCGAAGTTCGGCGTATTATCCGCATTCCAGGTGAATTTCTGAGCACGAATTTCTCTGTTCCAACCCGCACCTGGTTGTCTAGCTGTATGATAGACAAGCCAATCTTCAGTCCCGTTTTTGGATTTCGTAAAGCTATGGTGACCTGGTCCATATAGACCATTGCCGCTCTGGAAAACAGGGCTTGTTCGTTTCGTCCATGAACTTTCCAAGAGCAGATTACTTGAAGTGCTTGATGTCGTTAAGCCTAGACAATAGGAATCCAGCCAGCTGCCGCTAGCTGAGAAGACCACGTTAATTACCCCATTACGAATAATAACTTCCGGCCCTTCATTAACGTGCGGAGTAGCATTCGTTTCCCAGCTGTATTGCGGCCAAGCAATTTGTGTACGAGTCGAATTGATCTGGGTCGGACTGCTCATCGAAGCGATATACAGATTCTGATCTGTATTTTGATTCGCGCTGTTCCAGCCGGACCAGATGAAATATAGCGCTCCATTGTTGTTCAGAACCGTTCCATCGATTGCCCAATCATCGTTGCCAATCGCAGTTAACTTGGTCGGAGCACTCCAAGTACCCGTGGTTGGATCCGCGCTTGAATTGGAAATAACGTACATCCTATGACTGTTATTATCTCCTGCAGCATTATCACGGGCAAAATAAATATACCAAACGTTGTTAATCTTCGTGATTTCAGGTGCCCATACGTCGCAACAACCTGACCACGCTGTAATCACTGTACCAGCATCCATATTGGTCAAATAATTGCTTTTCCAGACTTTCACTTCACTGCCAGTTGTATACGTGGAGTAGTAACTATTCGTGTCTTTGTAGACTGAGACATCTGCACCATTTTGCACAAGCACATTGTAGAAGTTGGAAGTTGCAGCGAGAGCCGAGCTTGTAGGAAGTAATACCGAAAGAATAACAGAGAGAAGCGTAAGCCTTGTTAGCCATTTTGAAAATGGGTTGTTCATTGATTATTCCTCCTTAGCTAAAGTATTGAAGCATTCAAATCGAGCCAATGTTAAAGCCCTACTTCTTCAAGCCTGCGATCCCCCCTCTCCATGATCCATACATTCATGCTAACGCTTTCATTTTGAGGATGTAATGACATAATTCATGATTCATTAGACATTTTTTCGATTCTTTTTGGGTGTACGTGTCCAAGCAAAAAGGCAAGAGCCCAGTACTTTACTGGACCCTTGCCTTCGAATCTGCCAAATATGTTGCGTTAATGCGAACTCACCGTATTTATCGGTCGCTTGATTTGAAATCCGTCCAACCACGGAGAATCAGCTGACAAAACATATTCTGAACGATGAATTTCATCTAATGCGGCTAACAGATTGCCTTGCTCTGGAGCCTTCATCGTGAAACAGAGCTGCATAACTGGCTTCGCATGACTGTTTCCTGATTCTTCCGTATCAGGTATGATTTTCATCTTCATAATTTGAATGCCATGTTCGCCTAAAATGGATGCAATTCTGCCGAGTACACCTGGATGATCCAGTACCTTAACGGTAATCTCATGAACACGACGGTTTCTTAGCAAGTGTTTTTCCCACTTATTTAATAGCAGCAAACTGACTAAAACCATGAAGGTACACAGCACTGCTACGAAAAAGAAACCTGCTCCAACGCAAAGCCCCACAGCAGCAACCACCCACACAGAGGCCGCCGTTGTCAGACCACTGATAACAGAACCGTTCCGTATAATGGCTCCGGCTCCAAGAAAACCGATACCGCTGATTACTTGCGCCGCAAGTCTAGCCGGATCAGCCCGCACATTCGCTTCATTAACAAATTCTGAGAATCCGTAGATGGAAAGCAGCATGATCGTTGTGGAGCCTAAACATACGAGAATATGTGTACGAAATCCGGCAGCATGATTACTCCATTCCCGCTCCAGTCCAATGAGTCCACCCAGTACAGTTGCGGCTAACAGCCGGATCATTAGGTCTAAGTGAGAAATATGCCAAACACTGGAAACAGCATTCATTGCTTCCCCTTCTTCCCTCATTCATTTTATATAAATAGGATTCGTAAATCCGATCATCGTATGGACACGATGAAACGTCCCGTACATTTCGGCCCGAATCCAAATGACGCCTTCTAAATCAGCTGAAATTGCTATTTCCTGTTCCACGCTAGACAGTTCACACACCGCAATTTCACCTTTATTGCTGTTCAAGCGTATCGTTATAGGGGGGTCGATCGACTCCCATTTACGATCCCTCACGGTAAAGTCAACCCCGAGCACGATCTCGAATCGTTTTGTAGAAATCATGTCTCTACACACGGTTTCACCGATTCCAGCAAGAAACTTTCCTTCCGCTCCACGTATGTATAGCAGCGGAAGCGGACCCATGGAGACGCATATTGCCCCATTGCGCAATGCGTTTAAGACACCAGATTCTGCCCCCTCTTCCTCGTTCATCTGAAGAAACGTTGCGCAAACAGGATCCTTCACTGGGTCTTTGACATGCCAATCCCTTCCGCTTGTAGCCGAGATCTGGAACCCGCGATTAAGAAGATCGGTCCATACAGCGAAAGCTCGAATATTATTCCGTTGGATTGAAGGAAATAAGCCTGACCAAACCTCCATATAGTCAACTTCACTCCAATCGGAAATCTCAAACTCCCAAAAACAACCCGTACACATCGGGCTGCCAACACGGAACGGATGAGCAATTCCAACTACGCCACCTTGATTATGAACGCCATTAATTCCCCGGGAAATATGAAAGGGGCTTAAATTCCGCCAATCTACATAGTCACGAATTCCCAATGTAACCATATGGCCAAAAAATGTTGTCCATTCAAGCCCTTGTATAATGTCAATACCGATTAGCTCCTGAACTTGCTCTCTGTCAGCAAGACCCGTCATTGTATTGTGGTCCGTTAATGCGAAGCCGGCAAATCCAAGTGATTTAGCAGCCTCTGCGAGTTCGAGAAGTGATTGCTTACCATCACTATGAAATGTATGCGTATGCAATTCGTAGGGTAACCAGCGGGTCATGAGGGTTGTCCTCCTTCCTCGATACGCAAGCGGTAACGAACTTGCTCCGATACAACACAGTGCAGACTTATGGTCACACGCAGCTGCCCTCGAGGAATTGGTCCAGGAATTAATCCTGGCGACGCATCTTCCCGATGAATTTTCAATCGTTGGACTGGATCATGCCGATGGCCAGCCCCGCGAAATCCATTCTCGTCGTCGAAAGAAAGCGTAAGTAAATTCTGCAAAGGCAAGTACGATCTCCAATTGAGCTGACTTGCCTCCAAGTGTTCCGGCAGCATGTAGCTCTGAAGCCCTTGATCAATCAGTTCTTTCGCTTTCTCTTCATCTGCCAGTGTTTTAGGATCATAGGCAAAATCAACATACAATTCATCCACATTCGTGTGAAGATGCAATGTATAGGTAATATGGCTTTTCGAGCAGCTTGGAGTTACAATGCCTTCTGCCGATAGGAGTATCTTCACAGTTCACCACCACGTTCAAGCCAGCGCACTTCCTGTGCCGTTAGCACAAGATCCGCTGCTGCGCGATTCGCGTGCAGCTCCTCTAATGAATGGGCAGCTACAATCGCACAGGTCGGAAATGATTGATTGTTCACATAAGCTAATGAAATCTGCGCTAATGTTACGCCTTTGTCCTCCGCCAGTCGTTTGGCTCGATCTAGCCGTTGCCAATTCAACTCATTGTAGTAGACTCGGACCATTTCTTCGTTATCGAGACGATCTGGTGAAAAGCGCCCTGTCAAAAAGCCGGCGGCTAAAGATGACCAAGAGAAGAGCGGGGTTCCCGTTTGCTCGTGCCAAGCGCAAGTCCCTTCATCGGCCGAAACACAACCTGGCCACCTGGGCATGTTTGGCTTGGCTAAGCTTAAATTCGTGCTGCTGAAGGAGAAACCAATCAGTCCGCTTTGCTCAGCATAATCGTTGGCCTTTTGGATCCGATGATGCGTCCAGTTAGAGGCGCCGATCGCGCGGATTTTCCCAGAAGTAATATGCTCATTCAGGATATCAATGATCGGTTCAACGGATACTTCGGGATCGTCGCGATGCAGAGCGTAGAAATCCACATAATCAGTTTGTAACCTCTGCAAACTTTCTGTCAGGTCACTTGTAATCGCTTGGGCATTCACGCGTGGACCGTTCGCATCATGATGCGCCCCCTTCGTCAGGATATGCATCCTTTCACGATTGCCACGTGACTTCATCCAATTGCCGATGGCTTTCTCACTTTCTCCCGCCCTGTAGCCATGTGCCGTATCCACCGTGTTGCCACCAGCCTCAACATAGGCATCGAGTAAGGTGTCGACTTGATGTTGGATCGTAGGCTGAAAGTAATCAGAACCCAGAATCATTTGAGAACATGTAGACGAAAAGCCGGGAATGGATAAATGTTTCATAGGTGTGTGCTCCTTCATCCGTTTAGGATCGTGATTTCCTCTTGAAATAGGTATACACGTGCCCCTGGATGCAGGAAGCACCAGGGGCATAATGTACCGAGTTATGTTGTTATTGTTTTCAAGTATTCACATGCTTGCTCAGCATACTGAACAGGATTCGCAATGTCTGGATTCTGTTCAGCTTCAATAATGATCCAGCCTTCGTAGTTGCGTCTATTCAACTCTTCAAAAATAGCTTTAAAGTCAATACAACCATCTCCAGGGACTGTAAACACGCCTCTTCGAACACCTTCACGGAAACGGAAGCCGTCTCTGAGATGCTCTTCCAACGCAGTTTCCCGAACGTCTTTCAAATGGATATAAGCAATCCGGTCAAAGTGTGTTTGTAAAATATATAACGGATCGCTGCCACCATAATAGGCGTGACCAGTATCGTACAACATATGAACCAACTCAGGGTCCGTCATTTCCATCAAACGAGCAATTTCTTCGCCCGTCTCAACCACGGTTTCTCCATGAAAATGGTACACAAGCTTCATGCCAATATCTTTACAGTACTGCCCGGCTTTATGTAAACCTTCTACCATATGTCCCCACTGTGCATCTGTCAGCGGTTCGACACGGACCCTGTTATTGCTTAAATCCTCGAACTTACTACTGGATTCACAAGTTACAACGTGCCGACAACCCATGGCTTTCAGAAAGTCAGCATGGGCGCGAAATGCATCCATTTCTTCCTCATGTCGAGACGGATCACTGAAATGAACGGATCTCCACTGCGAAGTGAGAACCATATTTTTACCGGCTAATAACTGTTTGAGCGCTTCAACATCTCGTGGAAATTTACGGCAAAATTCCGTTCCTTCGAATCCGAGACTTGCCATTTCCGTAAGCACTTGCTCGGCCGTATAGTGGTTTCCATACTCCTTGATGTCTTCATTAACCCAATTAATGGCGGAAATGCCATATCGAACCTTCACCTATATATCCTCCTATACGTCCTAACGGATTCGAAGTGTATGCACTTCAAAAGGCTTGGAATGATGATTTGTCAAAATAAATCGGATTCGTTAACGCAGCCAATAGCGTCATATTAACCTCTTTGAAATGCCGCCAAATTTCGGCGCGTACAAACGTTGTCCCCTGTGCATCAATTGGGATGACAAGTTCTCCAGCAGAGGACACTTCGACTTCCATTTCCAAACCAACATTACTGATTAGTTTTACCGTATCTCCGACCAACAGATCCCGAGCATGGAAAGTAACCTCTCTGCTTGACTCTCCTGCTGGAACAACGTCTCCCATCATATAAGTACCACAATTCAACTGTACAAAAGGTCCTTCCGGCGCATATGTAATCAGCACATGCCCAAGGCCAATGGCATGCAAAATGCCGTCTACGGTTTTCTCAGCAGCGTACACCCATGTACAAGGCATAGCATGTCTCACAAACGGATCCGGACGATGCGTATCGCTTCCGCCAACGGCAACAAGTCTTCTGCCGGAGACGAGCTGACTATGCCACCAGTTCAGCGCCCGAGCATTACGCTCAGCAAAGGGACCATTCCACACTTCTACCCAATCGTGATCAACATTGAAATCCCATTCCCATGGGCAAAATTCGCAGTGCGGATGATTGATGACGATTTTGGCGCCATTTGCACGCGCTTCTGCAATCTTGGCGTTGACATCTTCCTGATCTTTCACTCGAAAATCAAGAATTGGATCTGTGATACCTAAGAAATTACTATGTCCGAAGTTCGTTGTAAACTCCATTCCAGGTATCATAAGGACATTGGTATTTCGCGGATAAGTCAGGTTTTGGCTGACTGTATTGTGATCGGTCATGGCAATAAAATCACAGCCGAGCTCCTCCATAATTGCCGCGTTTTCTTCTAACGTAAACGTGCCATCACTGTTCACGCTATGTGTGTGCAGATCACCCTTCAGCCAGCGAGGAGTCTTAAACAGAAATTCGATGGTAACGTGAACCGAACAACCTTCGCTCGGCACCTTGTAGGCGTTATGCAATACCGCCCAGTCGCCTGGCGTTAAGTCGCCCGCCATATAGCCAGGCGTCGCTTTATCCAGTCCAACACAAAAGGCTTTGCGCGCGCCACCGCTCCAGCCTCTCACTCTGTCCGTGTCCCTCAAGCCCAAGTCGATGATAGCCCTCTGTTCGCTGTGCGATTCAATCGTATACGATACCGCCAGCTCTTCAACATGTTCAGGCATTTCAAAAGGTACTTCGATATAAGCGCTTTGCTCCGAATGGGCAATGTTACGCGTAATTGTCATTACTGAACGTTTTCTTTCCTCATGTTTCATCAATTGTTCTCCTTGATATGCTCCGTATTTAGGATAAGCGCACAGATGCAATGATCGGATAATGATCTGAAGGGTAGCCCCCTGAGATCTGCGTTCGATCGACGATCGTTTCCAACAGATCTACCTCAGGTGATACGAAAATATAATCAATTGGCGCCTCGTCTGCTCCGCCATTGAAGTCGTGCGCAGTTCGACCTACGGTTCCTTCTAAAGCGTTATAAGCATCTTTTAGCCAACCATTTGGACCTTCTCCCTCCGACTCCCCGGTTAAATAGCGGATCGTTGGATTGTTTGGATGACTATTCATGTCTCCTAATAGAATGACGGGTAATGCATGCTCGGATTTATGTGAGCGGATATAATGCCAAATGACTTTAATGCCATTTTCTCTCGCTTCTTGGCTGTGATGATCAAGATGAGTATTATACACGAGAAATTCTTTGTGACTTTTCATGTGCTTGAATCGAACCCAAGTACACATTCGAGGGAACATGCTATCCCAACATATCGATGCGGCAACTTCCGGTGTATCAGATAGCCAGAAATGTCCCTCTTCCAGAACTTCCAGTTGATCACGCTTATAGAAAATTGCATTATGCTCATCCACATGCTCGCCAAACCGACCGATACCAATCCAATTGTACGCTGGCAACTCTTCGTGAAGCTCGGTTAGCATGTCATGATAACCTTCCTGTGTGCCAAAAAGAATGGGATCGTGCTCGTGGATATTTTGAGAAACACGCTTTACGCGAAAGGGCCATGCATTGGCCCCATCCTTCGGCTCGTTGTACCGCAAATTGAATGTCATGACCTTCCACTCCACCGAATTTCACCTCTTGATTGATTATTCTTTGACAGAACCAAGCATGATGCCATGGATAAAGTACTTTTGCAGGAACGGATAAATAATCAGAATCGGCACCATGGACACGACGATCTTCGCAGCATTGAGTGTTTTATCCGATACTTTCATTAGTAACTCAAGCTTCGATGAATCAAGCTCTAACATTGTGTTCTGACTTACGACTAGCTGCTGAATATACGTTTGCAGCGGATAATATTCCGCACTGCGCATAAAGATCATGCCGTCAAAGAACGCATTCCAATGCCCGACAATGCTGAATAAAGTAACTGTCGCCATTGCTGGCAACGAAAGCGGTAGATATACTTTGATCATCATATACCAAGGCCCCGCACCGTCCATGTACCCCGCTTCGCTCAGCTCTTTCGGCAAGTTTCGGAAGAAGTTCATTAACAAAATAACGTTAAAAACCGGCACAGCACCCGGCAGCACAAGAGCCCAGATGGTATTGAACATCCCTAATGACTTTACCGTCAAATATAATGGGATAATCCCGCCGCTGAACAGCATTGTGAAGAGCATGAACCACATATATACGGTCCGGTGAGGAAATTCCTTGCTGCTTCTCGATAATGGATACGCCATCATAACAGTCAACACGAAGTTGATTCCGCCACCTAGTAATACCCGTTTGACTGAGACGAGAAACGCATTGAAAAAATGAGGTTCTTCCAGAATTTTTCGATACGATGCCAATGTGAAGCCTACAGGCCAAAACTTTACTAATCCTCCTGCCGCTGCCGCGTTGTCGCTAAACGAGACGGAGAACACGTGTACAACAGGTCCAAGCGACATGAATGAGATAACTAGCATGACCAAGATGAGAACTGTTTCAGTTACTTGAGCCGATATCGTTTTATTTCGTACCACTGGTATTCACCTGCTTCATTAGAAAATTCTGTAATTTGCGTATTTATAGGCAACTTTGTAAGAAATAATAATCAGTATGAATCCGATCATCGATTTCAACAGACCGACGGCTGTAGCTAAGCCATATTGCGCCTGTACTAGACCGACCCTGTATACATACGTATCGATAATATCGCCTGATTGGTAGACAAGCGGATTATACAAGTTAAAAATTTGATCAAATCCTGCGTTCAGGATATTACCTATGCTCAGGGTAGCCAATAAGACAACTGTCGGAACCAAGCTCGGCAATGTGACATACCATAACTGCTTCAATCGATTAGCGCCGTCTATTTCAGCCGCTTCATAGAGGGAAGGATTAATGCCAGCTAATGCAGCTAAATAGATGATGGCAGCAAATCCAAATTCCTTCCAAATATCAGAGCTAACCACAATCGTAGGAAACCAACTGTTTTTTGCCAAAAACATGATCGGTTCGAAACCAAACATTTTCAATGCACTGTTAATGATGCCGTCTAACGACAACATATCCATCACAACGCCCGCCAATATGACCCAAGAAATAAAATGAGGCAGGTACACAACCGTCTGCACCCATCTTTTGAAGATGCTGAATCTGACCTCATTGAGCAAAATAGCAAATGTAAGTGGAATGATCAGATGCGCGATTATTTTACATACAGCAATAAATACCGTATTAAAGAAAATCGTTTTACTGTCTTCCATTTGAAACATGTAAGTAAAATTTTCAAACCCAATCCAAGGGGAGTGCCAGATTCCTAAACCAATTTTGAAATCTTGGAATGCAATTGCGATACCGAACATCGGTATGAGTTGAAAAATAATAAGAAGCACAATACCCGGCAGGAGCATCAAATGGTAGTGCTTGTAAAATGATTTAATGTTCATAAGTGATACACCTCTGGTTCCAGCTTATACAATTTGATTGTAGAAAGAGCGCACTACCAATAGGTCAGGGGGTGCGCTCTTTCCATTTATTATTTTTTAGATTTACTTAGTTCATCTGTTACTTCTTTCGTGATTTCGTCGCCGCCTTGTGCTTTCCAATCGGTAACGAACTTATCAAACGCATCAAGCGGCTTCTCGCCCATTACGATTCCGAAGAACGTTTCTTTCTCCAACTTTTGCAAATTAGCCCATTTTCTTTCCATCGTTTTGGTGTTTGCTGTAAATTCGCTGTACACCTTATTCATGTTCTGTTTCAGCAAATCTGCTGGTACGGTGTATCCAAAATAGCCAGACCAATCTTTCAAATCTGCTTTAGGATTGGCTTTGTCACGAGTTGCCTTCGCGAACAGCTCTTTCATTTCTGGATTAAGATCATCGGGCTTGATTTGTCCGCTCATAGCTTTTTGCAATGTATCGGACTTCCTTTCAACAGCATCCGCAAAGTCGTAGGTCGCATTTCCGATCGGCCAGTATTCTGCGCTAACTGTGAAGTCTAATTTCAAAGCGTCTGGATCTACTTTACGCTGAGCATTGATAAACGTATTCGCGTAAACCATCGCCGCTTCAGGGTTTTTCATACCTTTCTTCACAACGACAAATTGTGTGCTTACCGGCACCATCATTGTGTTCACTTTGCCTTTAGCATCAGGGATTAAATACGGTACGAAATCAACCTTTGGATTGAGCTTCATCGCATCGGAAGCCAAACCACCTGACCACCATGGTCCGAAGAACATCCCTGCTTTACCAGAAACGATATTCTCGTTCGGATCTTTGCGCAGCGCAAATTCCTTATCAATTACACCTGCCGCGTACATATCACGCAGTTTGCTTAGCGCTTGTTTCGTTTCAGGAGTTAACGAAGCATAAACGACCTTACCGGAGCTATCCTTGATCCAGTTCGAAACACCTTGTACCCCACCGGACGGATACGCACCGAACGCTTGGAAAATACCCTTGAAGTCGCCCCGTTGCGCTTTCCCGTTAACAGCCAATGCATTTTCGTAACCGGCGATTCCAATTGTATCCGCTTTCCCATTGCCGTCTGGATCTTTCTCTATAAAAGCTTTCGCGATCGCAGTAACATCGTCAATCGACTTCGGCGGCTGCATTCCTAATTTATCCAACCAGTCCTTGCGTAACCACACCATACTTGCAGCATCGGCCTGTACGCTAATATTCGGGATACCCATCAATTTGCCTTTGTAGGTTGCTTTCTCAAGCGCTTTGTTGTTCGTTGATGCGTACAATTCCTTTGTTAATGGGGAAGCATATTTATCATAAACTTTAGTCAAATCCTCAATTTGACCAGCTTCAGCTAGCGACAGGAAGGTTTGCTCGTTTACTAGCATCACATCCGGTAAATCGTTACTCGCGATCGCCAGTTTCATCTTTTGATCATAATCCTGAGGAGCCGCATACCATAAAATTTTAAAGTTGATATTGGTTTTTTGTGAGATATATTTCATGTACTGGTTACTTTCAACGGTATCACCAGCCGGCAACTTCGCCCCAGGGCTTAAACTTTTGAAAGTTGTAACTTCAATCGGATTCGGCATTTTGAAAGGGTCTACTTTAGCGTTTGAATCTGCTGCCGTTTGACCGCCGCCATCCTTGCCAGTCCCTCCGGTGTTGCTTGAACAAGCTGTCATCAGAACTGCGATTGCCATCATGGAAATTAGAGCCTTTTTATTTTTCATAATGCCCCTCCTCTTTAAATACCTTACATTTACATCTTAAATAAAATGAAAGGCTTTCGGGTCAATTAATGTCTTATGTTTCGGAGCAAATCGTCTCATAATCGGCATTCTGGGAACGCTCAGTAGACAAAAGTGCACTTTGTAGGAGACGATTTGAGACCTTGTCCTATTTGGTTATGTTTTAGCCAGTTAAGATTGGCACTCAACCCTGGCTCTTGCGAAACTCACCAGGCAGCATCCCCGTCAACTCCCGGAATACTTTGCTAAAATATTTTTCATTCGGATATCCTGCTTGCGTGGCGATCCAACCAATCGATTTCCCTGTCTGACTAAGCATGGATTTCGCATGATTCACCCGCACTTCACGGATATATTCGTTAAACGTTTTCCCGGCAATATCCCGAAAACAGCGACTGAAATAGCTGCGACTCATGTTCACCCTTTTGGCGATATCCGGCAATAAAAGATCATTTTGAAACTCAGCATGAATGATTTCTACTGCCCTCCAAATACTTTCATTCACTTCAGGAGAATAAAGCCCCTTGTCCTCCTCGGCAAAAGTTGTACTGCCTTGGATCTGCACTTTCGTGTCCCTTGATCGTATATTCTGATCCTTCATTTTAGCTACAATTCTTCTTAATACCTCGTCCATTTGCTCATGTTCAAGCTCGATCTTCGTAATGTAATCCAGTGCCCCTAGACGAAGCGCTTCCTGAATGAGTTCAAAATCCTGATGAAACGTCAATACGACCATGCTAATATCCCTATACTTTTCTTTCACACACCTCATTAAATCAATACCTGACATAACAGGCATCGCTAAATCGGTAATAAGCAAGTCCACTTGATTATTCTCCAAAAACTCCAACGCTTTTTTACCGTTACCAGCTTCACCTACGACCTCTAAATCATGCTCGTGCCAAGGCATCATCATGATGAAACCTTTGCGTACCAAGTGATCATCGTCCACAACCATAACTTTTATCATCAGCGAACACCTCCTATCGGAAGACGAAGTACGATCGTCGTCCCTGAGCCAATTGTGCTTTCAATATGGAAGCTTGCGGCTGATCCAAATTGGAACTTCACCATTCGGTATACATATTGCAGCCCAATCCCCATGCCTACCTTCTTTTTCTCAAGCGTATTTTCGCTCATCAATTGTTCAATTTCGTCCTCTGTCATCCCGTCTCCATTGTCTTTCACCTCAATGATGACATGTGACTCGCCATCTTCTATCACTCTGACTTCGATAACGCCATTGTCTCCTAAGCCATGGTATAACGCATTTTCAACAAGAGGCTGAAGAATAAACCTGGGAACGGGTAGTTCAAGTGACTTGGAATCCGCCTGAATCTTCACATCAAAATGAAAGTTATATCGGATGCCTTGCAGCTCAACATAGTTTTTTAAAGCGTCTATTTCATCCTTTATTTTGGCTGGTCCGCCTTTACCGAGATTATAATAGAGCACTTTGTTCAAGGTGGACACCAAACGATCAATATCTTTCTGTCCATTCGCACGAGCCAGCCAGCGAATCGTATCAAGCGTATTGTGAATGAAGTGAGGATTGATTTGAGTCATTAGTTTCTCGACTTCGAGAAACGCTTTACTCTGTTCCTTCTGCTCCACCTCGCTGATTAATTCGAAAATTCGACTTCTCATTTCTGCAAACTCTTTGTAAATGACAGCAAACTCTGAGATCTGAGATTGTCTTCTTGGGAAAACCTCGTTGTTACTTTTTACATTGCGAATATCCGTACTTAGTAGTTTGAGCGGACGATATACTGTTCGCCAAATGAGCCAAGCAATGAAGAAACTTGCTATAAGCGTTAAAATGGCAAAAAAGACAAACTGTTTCATCCACCTATAGACTTCGAGGTTGTATACGGAATTCGGGACAGCAGCCATAACTTTCCAAGTTTGATTGCTTGATTCCTCGAACATTCTATATTTGCCCGAAATGTCTTTATTCGAATTGTTGTCGACATATACCATCCCTACTGGAAAATCAGTGGAATTCTCACTATATACAATTTTGCCATGATTATCGACGATGAGATGAACCAAGTTGCCACCGAATTGATCGTTGTCTTTGAGGATACTTTCGGCCAATTTAAAATTAGTTTCAATATAGACATAAACATCATCACGATCCGGCAGTTCGACTTTACGCAGGATCGATAGAACCTGATTGCCGTCAATCGGATTTAGAGAAAGATGCGGTCCCATATAGGTAAGTTTATCGAATTTAATAAGTATAGGAAGCTGCTTAAGGTTATAATTGTCACTCACGCTAAAATTCTCAAACAATACTTGATTATCATTTTCAAAATAATAAAACATCAATCCAAGGGTCGGATTCGTAAAATGAATCAAGCCTAACTCGCTTCTGATCTCGTCGTTCAATCTTTTCTTCTCATAGATATCCGCTGCCAAATAGCTCTCAAGGTTTTTGCCAACCCTTCCATCAAAGGCGAGCTGCTGCGAAGTGTGATTTAACTGGCCGAGTGTATCTTCAAGCAATAACCTTACTTGATGCAAATTGCTTAAGACTCCGCCCTCAGCTTTATTTTGTAAAATGGCATACATGGAGAAATAAGAAATGCTTCCAATAAGAATTAACGGCGCAAGAGAGCTAATAAAAAGGATAAGGATTAGTCGGTATTTCAACGAATGCGGCTTCGGTTGAAAAACCGGAATTTTGAATATTGTCATAACTTAGCCTCGCTTTGTTTGGGATAGTCAGGTTAATTTCTAATCACTGCCTGAAATCCACAATATGGGGAAATACCTAGTATTGCTTAGTATACAAAACAAATAAAGCGCTCACAACCGTTAAACTACGTGCAGCGGCGTGGCACTGTTTATATTTTTGGATATTTATTTTTGAAATTAAATTTTATTACAAATTAAATATTTAGAATATTAGCCAAAGAAACCCACCCCTTATTGCAGTCATTGGACGTTAAACCAATGCTGTTATAAGGGGTGGGCTCTTGATTCTGATTGAAGAATCATTTCCTATTTTTTCTACTTCCGCCAAAAAGTTGAACAATCTGCCTTATCCAACATATTAAACTCGATCATTTTCGCAAGTAATGAGAAATCAACCGGGCTATTCCACTTGATACGTACCAACTCCTTGGTGTGATCATAACCAGCCTGCACAATGTCATCAGAAAAGTGAGTAATCCCTGCCTTTTCAGGGGCAACAGCCAAATGTTGTTTGGCTACGCTAAAGCCAATAATAAATGTGCCATGATCGGAAAACATCGGCTGATTCCATGCAATTTTTGGCACTAAACTTGGGAATTTATTAGTTACCCAAGTCAACACTTCTTCCGTTCGTTCCCGATGTTGCAGGTTATCAATGTGCGCTAAAAATTCTGTAAAAACTTCCATTCTGTTCCCTCCACAAATAAAAATGATGTCGTTCAGAGAAGTCCCTCAATCATTAGTGCATTCTCTGGTCTTTTGGAATCATATAATAAGAGTTCCCTATATTCGTCTACTAAACACTCTGGTTGACTTGATGTTGTGTAGGCAAAATGGGTATTTCATTTATTAGAAAGGGAATGTAATTATCACTAAAATTAATGTTAATATACCAAATCCTACAGAAAGCAGACCTCGACTATCATTTTTGATCAAGTACGAAGCTCCCCCGTTAAATATCAATGAACAACACACTTCTCATAAAAGGGGAAGGTGAGGAATGAAAATAGCTGATGTTCTATGAAAACCGCGTCCACGACTTTAACATATGCCTGACGTCCGCTCCATCATTAATCATTTTGTTAATGTCAACGTTGATTAATTGGCGGGATGTGTTCCATTTTTCGTTGATATAGAAGCCGCTAACTTGCACTGAATCCAATTCTTTCAAATATCGCGACCAAAACCTATGTCGGTTCATACCGCTTTTTTCGGACAGCGACCTAGTAATCGGTAAAGTCCGAGGCTGCTGAAAGTTTTCCATCCGCTCCAAGATGTAGTGTTTAAGAAAAGCCCATGCAATCTCGGGTTGCTTCGACTTCGTAGTAACACCACTCGCACCCATGTAAATCATGTTTGCCTCAACTCCGCCAGGCATACGAGGGAGTCCAACAACCCCATATTGCTCTCCTATACCGGCTCTTTCTAACCCGCCTGCAAACCAAGTATATCCAAATACTAGGGCAAAACGTTGATGCAACTCTCCTGCTTCCGACGGTTCCCCTGGTTTTCTCGTGATTTTATGTTCGCGGTACATGTCGATAATCTTCTGAAACGCCTCGACCGTTGCCTCGCTATCGACAGTTCCCCTTGAAGTAGAACCGTCCGGTACTAAATAACTTCCACCATTCCTCATGATGAACGGCTCGTAATCCTCGATATCCGGTCCGATTCCAAAACCGAACTGTGTTGCAACGCCTGATTCATTGCGTAAGGTCAACTTGTTCGCCATGGCAATCATGTCGTCCCATGTCCAATCATCTGTCGGATAAGTAATACCTGCCGCATCTAACATTGCTTTTTTATACAGGATGAGTGGAACCGCCACATCGACAGGAAGTCCCGGCAATGTGCCATCCTTTGTTGCCACCCGCATGATTCCTGAGTTCAGGTCGGCTTCAAGCCCCGGGGTCTCACGCACGAATGGTAATAAATCTATAAAGACCCCTTTTTGATTAAACAGCCACCAACCACCTGAATCCATGATGTCTGGCGCTTCTGTTTGAAATACACGCATGGATTCAAAATTATCAGCCGCTTGTTCGATAACGATCTCTACATCCGGATGAGATGCTTCGAAAGATTCCTTTGCCATCATTAAGTGATTTACATGTTCGAATTGTGTTAAATACCGTATTTGTATTTTACTCATTTATATTTCCTCCCGATCCCATGTACTTAATGCATTTTCCAAATAGCCAATTGCAGCCGTTTCAAACTCTCTAGCTTTTTGCAATAGTGCTATGCACTCGTTTCTAGTCTCTGGTGATAGTAAAGTTGAATTGCGTATAAAAGGCAACTTACTACTCACCATCTCAAGTTGTTTGGCGCCTTGCATATA
Source organism: Paenibacillus sp. J22P51 (assembly GCF_059692215.1). NCBI lineage: Bacteria > Bacillati > Bacillota > Bacilli > Caryophanales > Paenibacillaceae > Paenibacillus > Paenibacillus sp. J22P51. The sequence goes on from NZ_JCAUAZ010000001.1 coordinate 271,309, forward strand.
TGCTTCCGAAGCGAGCAATACCAACCTCATGGCTTCTCCTGTTAAAGGGACGGTCCTCAAGAATTTAGCCGCATATTGTTTGGCTTCCATATACACAGCAGATAATTGACCCATACCATAACGATTAGGAAGAACGGAGGGGTTGCTCAAGTGCCCAACCCAGCGGTCAAAGGCAGAAAGGCCTGAGGTATATGATAAATATACGGTCTTCGGCAAATAATCACATCCCGTACGAGCATACCGAACTGCAAACTGAATCTGTCTAAGCGCCCTTTCTACTTCCGACTCTTTCTTCACCTCAATCTTTTCATCGATCCCTGCAAGAAATCGCAGGGGGTTTTCCGCTAAGTCCTCGTATGACAAGGTTTTTCCTTCCGGTCGCATGATGTCTGTCACATACACTTCCCGCTTGTTGTCGTCGTATCCATAGATTAAAGTCCATTCATGAACATATGGCGACGTTGCCAAAGTATCAAAATACAACACTGGCTTCCCTGTATCCACATACTTACGGATGAACGGCAGGATCGCCTCTTCAATTGGCAATACTACTGGAAAACGTTCCGCAGCTGCCAACAGAGGTATAGCTGCTTGCGACAATTGGCCACAAAGAATACTGACTTTATAGCCCAAATCTTCCATGAATGTACTCAGAATATGGCGCCAGTCAAAGATATAAATTCCGTCGGCATATGTGGTCTTGTCAGAGATTTTAAAACGAAAAGCAAATCCCGACACTCCCATTAACTCGGACATGGTCCTATGGTCACCCATCGTAGCTAACATGTGTCCTATACGATCGATGAACGTCATTAGGACAGTCGATGTCACCGGCCATTCCGTCAATTGGATTTTCCTTGCATGCATCATTTCGGCTCCTCCTTTCTCTGGCGGAAGGCCTAACATTACACGAACATGGGCTTGGCGGAGCTTACGCCTGGAACGATGGAGATACGTATGTACAGATCCTGTCGTTGTATGATACATTGCCGCGATTTCATCAGGGGACAATTGCCGGAAGAAATGCGCTTCAAACATCCCTCGCTCTTTACGGTTTAAGCAATGAAGCAGAATGTGGATCGTCTCATACAGTTCTTTTCGTACTACTAATTCCTCTGGATTGTTTTCTTTATCCGCTGCCATAGAAGTTGTTCTGGTCAAGTGATACAAGATCGATTCGAGATTCTCCCAATCCACGTTTCCGCCGCCGACCCTATCCTGTTCATCCCATCCCCCAATCGGTCGCTCACGCCGAAACGGGCCTCCGCGTCGTAGACGCATCTTAGCCTGGTTTTGTACGATCCGATGCAGCCAAGGCAAGAAACGGCTCGTATCCGCCAACGTCCCCACATGGAGAAATGCTCGAATTAGCGCTTCTTGAACAACATCATCTGCCAAATGTGGGTCACCGGTCATATGTTCCGCCCACTGCCGGGCCCGCCCCCTGTGCATCTGAATTAACTCACCAAATGCTTCAGTATCCCCGTGCTTTGCCCGTTCCGCAAGATCACGGTCACGAAGTGCCTGTGTATGTACCGACGATCGCTCTTCAATCTCCAATTGTTTGCCATGATCAGCGCCCATGCCGGCCCTCCTAGATATTTAGGTCTTCCATAAGAGTAGATGCCACTCAATGCCAGTTACTGAACAAAATTGCAAAAAATAAAAAACATGACTGCAAGATGCTTTAACAATTGGTGCAGTGGCTTTCAGCCCTCGAAATCGAAACAGCGACAGCCAGAGACTAGAAAATAAAGTCTTAGACTGTCGCTAATTTAGCTAGTGGCACTTAACGCGCCAACAGTTGCCAATCCTCTTCCATCGGATACGTTAGTGTCGTGTTGAATACCAATCCAGCACACGTAAGGCGCGGAGAGTGTTCCAGCGGCTTGGCTCGCCTTCCACATCTTCCATGTCGAAGTGAACTCGATCGGGGTGAGAGTTCTCGAGCGGCCATTTCCCATTGTGGTCTTGTTTCTTCGCCACTAGTCCGACGGCCTCGGTGACCCGTTCATCGGGTTTGACACCCGCACTGCGTAAGTAATCAAGACCCCGCAGTACGTCGTAATGCCACGTGGTCGGGAACGAGAAACGCGTCCAATTGGGATCGATCACCTCGCCTGATGATAGGGACCTCAACATGCGACGCTCCAAAAGGTACTCTTGTGCCCGGACGCGGGCGTCCGTTACCGCAGCAGATCTACCCTTAGCCTTTTCGTACTCTAATAGTCCTTCCAGGATGCAGATGGTGCTGTGGAAAGAGGATCGTCGACTTTGAGGGGCGTCGCAATTCCAGCCTCCGTCCTCAAGCTGCTCACCGAGGAGTCGGTCGACTAACCGATAGCTTGCCTCTCCGAAGTAGGCACCCACTCCAAGAATCCAACCATTGACACAGGGCTCAGTCTCGCCGTCGAAGTAGGGCTGGCCGCCCATTTGCTGCGGCCAGGTGATGTGGTCACGCACGAGGCCGATCGATCTGCGTGCTTCCTCTCCCGATGGATCCAAGCCTAGGTCCTTCAAAAGCAACAAGGTGTAGCTCGTGCATAGCCAGTTCCGAGCGTCCGCGTCCCCGCCCCAGTTGCCCTCCGAAGATTGCAAGCCGAGGATCCGGGCACCCCAACCTTCTGAGGCAATCCGTGATCGCTCCGCGGCAACACGGTCATCTGGATCATTGGTTAGGTCACGCATTACCTGCCAGCGGATCGCAGGGTCTCCCTCAAGCAGCCACTCTAATACTGATTTCTTTGGCTTCGGAATTTGCCACTCGGGAATTGTTATTGTCATCTAATGGTTCCTCCTTACTTTGGTCAAGTTCATTCTACTACGTATCCTACTTGGCTGTTTTCGACCATTGCAAAATATTTTTATTTTTGTATTCGTGATGTAATTAAACTATCCTGCCCTGTAGTCAAATGAAAAAAAGAGACCCACAGCAACGGGCTGAGGGTCTAAGTTTATATTTAAAAGGGGGTCGATCTTTATTATAGGCTTGAAAGATTAATAACACATGAAAATAAGATTTCAATTATGTAACAATTACTTAATGGTTCTCAGTTAGTATAATATTGTAATAATTAATATACTAACTAAAAACAATATCTTTATTTATGGAGGAAAGTAATATGAGTGAGTCTGTTGTACAAAGACAATTACAAGCGTATAACGATAAAAATATTGCATTATTTATGGGATGTTATAGTGAAGATGTTAAAATATTCGAATTTCCTAATACACTTACCATGGAAGGTCAAGAGGCCATGAGAGAGCGCTATCAAAAATTGTTCGAAACATACCCTAATATGATAGCAACTGTTGATAAAAGAATATTTCATGGAAAATATGTAATCGACCATGAAGAAATAACTGGAAGATTAGAAGGTGCCATTCTAGAAGCAGTTGCAATGTATGAAATAAAGGATGATCTAATCACAAAGGTTTGGTTTCTAAAAGGTGATTAGTGAACATTTGAAGGGCTGCCCCGCGGCAGCCCTTTAAATGTTCAACTATCGTTTCTCGTCGTAATTTTTCACGAGTGATTTTGCAAAATCCATTTCACCGCATCATTCATATTTTCTGCAATATATTCTGGTTCAGTTTCTTTCCATTTGATTCGATAGTCCTTAAGTGATGCTTCTCCCCAGCCAGTTCTAACTAATATTTTCTTTGCCCCAACCGCATGCGCTGCTAACATATCCGTATCACCGACATCCCCTATCACTGCACACTGCTTCAAATCAAGCCCATATTTTTCTGCTGCCTCAAGTAACATCCCAGGATTTGGTTTTTTACAAACACATTGATCATTACTACAATGGGGACAAATGAACGAATCATCAAACCCATATTCTTTAAATTGAGTTCGAAAGTCATCAATACTTGCCTGTCCTCGGGAGATTCGGTGCTGATTTGTAAAAGCATATACCTTGATTCCCGATGCTTTTAAATCGTTTATTGATTCTTGAACACCTTCGTATAAAGAAAACTCTTTGGGATGAATAAAATGTCCTGTACCGCCGATAGTTCCGTCACGATCTAAAAATACAGCTTGTATTTTTGACATAAAGATTCATTCCTTTCTAGCGACATCCTAATGCCTTTCTCACAAGGTAATTCGCTAGTAGTGGATAATTCCCTTCCTTAATAAATCGGAATCATTCATTTAATTCACCTATGCAAATCTGACCGTTACATGAACAAACAGAAAAGAGCTTACGCGAGGCAAGCTCCTATCATTCACCGTTAGCCGAGTTAACAAATACTCTTATTCTCTGCTCTGCAAAGACTTTAATCCACTTCGAAAGGAATTCATGACTGACTTGTTATCATCAATTTCATAAATCCGGGCAGGTTTTTCCCCATCCCAATCTATGTCATTCCACCAGATCGCGACTTTAATTTTCGGATACATGGGGATCATACGAAACATGTCTTCAATCCATGCCGCCTTGTCGCCTCCGATCGAACTTGAAGCAAATTCTGTAATCATCAATGGCTTATCAAACCATTGTACATATCGTTTGTATGGAAGGTCGTACAGTTCTTGAAACGTACTCCACTTTTCGCCTGCCGCTTTGTAATAATCCCCTGTATTATAGGCTGTTAAACCTACCACATCCACATATTCATCACCAGGATAATACATTAACTCGTGATTCCAAGCAAAATCTGGCTTCGATTCATGATTTGGATTCCACACCCAGATCACATTGTCGACCCCGTTTTCGTTGAATACTTTGTACACGTATTTCCAGACCGCTTTATATAAATCAGTGTCTTTCGAAGCGAAATAAGCTGAATACCCAACCCAGTCCCCATTCATTTCATTGTTTAGCCGAAACAATACAGGATGACCAAACCCTTTTAAATCTTTTGCGTATTGTCGAAAATAGGCATCGTATTTTCCGTTTAATATGTCATATGTGAAATTGGCTTTGTGTTCGCTACCGATGGTTTGCAATGTCAATTCCACCAAACGGTCATTATGCCATGCATTCATTAATGCTTGTTTCGGGAGTTCTTGGGTGATGGATTGATAACGTACAAGGACATCAAACGTGTAATGTAAATAATCTTCTTTTTTCTTGAGGTTCGTGAACTTATCAGGCGCGTCAGGCTGAAAAATCCCCCATCTGAGTAGGTCGTTTTTGAAATAGTGATTGTAGGCCTTCAATGTTTCTTTGTTTCTTAGTAACGGCAACTCCTTAAAATGAGTTTCCAGTGTAACGGTCTCTGTTTTATCCATGATCTTAAAACCATTGATCCATTCTAACTCATTTTGAATCGGCAATCTGGATTTGATCAGTAGTGTGTATACCTCTACGTTGTTTTTGGCAATCTCAATGGATACATAATAATTTTTGTCATCTGGAATTTTAGTAAGTTTATCACGATGCCACTTGAGAACATGGGTTTTCATCCCGTTTAGTATCTTGGTTTCGTCTTTCTCCACCATATTATAAGTATCCTCAATCACTTTTTGATTGGAATAGCTCATGTAAATACACGAATCCGCTATCGTGCCTTGAAAGTTATCATAATAAATTTCGATCTTGGTGTTAGGATCATACAACACGGTTCGAATGGGCTGCAATGAACGTTCTACTACCATGGAATCAGGATAAGTTAATCTGTAGCCGTTGACATTATCCTCCAAAAGCTTTTCTTTGACATTATTTCCGTACGATTTGATTGTCATGCTGACACACAAAAGCACTGATATCACGAATACTAAAACCCACATCTTCTTCATTGAATTCCCTCAATTAGGTTTACTTTATCAATCATACTCTGCACCATTACTACCAGTTCGTTACAATATTTTCTATATATTCTCCCCCTGAATTAGACCAATTAATCCATTCGCATATTTAAAACACAATACACACCCAAAAATATACAATTAAGAAAAATTTTCCAATGATAGAATGAGTAACGAGATGGCGTTTTAAATCCATTCAACTCATAAGGGGTGTCTTTTCAAACATGTATTTATCTCATCTATTACTCGTCTTATCTCTCAGTTGTTTGCTGACAGCATCAGGTTGTTCAAGCAATTCATCTTCATCAAGCGTATCCGTTAATCAAGCCAATAAAGCGGTAGAGTTGAAAGTCGCTGCTATTACGGCGAGTGGAAATGACGGCAATGTACCTGAAAATACGGTCGATCATCGCTTCGACTCTCGCTGGTCAGCCAATGGAGATGGTCAATGGATCCTGTATGACTTGGGCATAAAAAGTGCTGTTTCATCCTTACAAATTGCATTCTATCAAGGAAACACACGCAGTTCATCCTTCGATATCGAACTATCTGATGATAACCAAACTTTCCGTAAAATGATCTCTGGGAAAAGCTCTGGGACATCTAGTGAACTGGAAACATTCGAATTTCCAGAAACAGAAGCCCGCTATGTACGTATTCTCGGACATGGTAACTCGACAGGAAACGGCTGGAACAGCATCTCGGAAACCTCAATCTTTGGCAAGAATGAAAAGTCTGCATTAGTTAAGGAGATTCCTTCCACTCCTGAGCAATTAAAAGTAGTGGCAGGAGACACAGAGGCTAATCTCTCATGGACACCAGCCAAAGCTGCCGAAAAATACGTGATACAACGCAGCACTATGCCTGAAAGCGGATTTGAAACCATAAATAACTTTGTATCAACAACTACATATAAAGACTCCAATCTGATTGATGGAAAAACCTACTATTATCAAGTTGCAGCAGCCAATGCTTTAGGGGAAAGCAAGTATTCCCCTCCTGTCTCCGTAAAACCTGAGTGGAAGAACAACCCTGCTGACATGCCACAAGCCTCACAGTTGAAACGCATCACGTTGCAAAGTGCAGCTTTAGGTAAAGACATGATTCTAAGTTTGTACCTGCCTAAAGGCTACGATGGCAAAAAGAAGTACCCTGTTTTATATCTATATCACGGCTTCAATGGCAATGAGACCAGCTGGATGCCTGGGATTGGAATCGAGAAAAAAGCAGATGAACTCATTGCTTCTGGAAAAATTAATCCTATCATTATTGTTGCCCCTCAGGCTGATAACGGATATGGCCTTAACACGCCCAAAGTAGGAATCGGTGGTCAGTATGAGGATTACATCACCCAGGAAGTTATTCAATATGTGGACTCTCATTTGAGTACAATTTCAAACCGTGAAGGACGTTATATCGGTGGTCAGTCCATGGGGGGATTCATAAGTTTGCACAGCGCATTTCGCCATCCAGATTTATTTAGTAAGGTAGGTGGACATATGCCGGCTGTCTGGCTTGATGATTTTTCGAAAGTCGGAGACTTGAAAAGCTTTCTTTACCCGACTGATGAGATTAGAAAAGAAAGAGATCCGCTAATCATCGCCAAAACTGCCGATCTACAACAACTTCAGGTCTATCTGGATTGTGGTGATCAAGATGATAATAAATTTTATGAAGGTACCGAGATGCTCTATCAACTGCTCACGCAACGTGGTATCCAATCCGAATATCACCATAGTGCAGGTAAACATGATAGCAATTATATTCGGGCAAATGTGGAGAACTATTTAATTTTTTACGCAGGAAAATAAGTTTCTTATCAAAACATCATTCAAAATAAAAAGGGTAGCCTAGAACTTATCCCATTACAGTGCTCGCACTAGTTATCGGTTAAGGAGGATACCCTTTTCGCATTTTTATTATTTACGAGGAATATACTTGTCCCCTATTATCGTGCCTCAACTCCTTTTCTTTTATGTGGGGCACCTCCGTTGTAACAACCAAAATTAATTTATCTAGTTACTTGCCAACCGTGATTGTTCATGTTATAGTATGATCCGTAACCATCGTAACGTAAATTAATAGTTACATTCAGACACTTCCGAAACAAGCATCCCTGGCGTTTTTGCATGCGGAGATGTCCAGGACAACAAATATCGTCAGGCGATTACGGCGGCGGGCAGCGGTGCAATGGCAGCTATCGATGTCGAGAAATTTTTGGAGCATAACGAAAACCATTAATTCACAATATATGGAGAAGGGATCGATAAACATGGAACGTATTCAAACACAACAGCAATTTCAAGAGAAAATCAACGGTGAAGGCTACACGATTATGAAATTCGATGCCACTTGGTGTCATGATTGTAAAAATTTAGAGCGATTTATCGGTGACATTATTAACGAACATTCGGATAAGCAATTCTATGCGGTGGATTCCGAGCAATTCGAAGAGCTTACCGAAAAATATGACGTCAGAGGAATTCCTAGCTTGCTGGTATTTAAGAATGGGGAGAAATTAGCGCATCTGCACAGTAAATTTGCAAAGACCCCTGCACAAATCCGAGAGTATTTGGAAACGATCAATTGATTCGTCATTTACCAAACTCCACTAATTGAAAGGCGATGAATACGATGTTTCCACTTCGCAATGTGAAACGCAGCTCGACGGATGAAGACAAAATCCAGCGCTTTCTTGAACAAGCCCAAATTGGATTTCTCGGCTTATCTTCAGAAGATGTCCCTTATGTCATTCCACTCAATTTCTCTTTTCTGAACAACGCCATTTATTTTCATGGGGCAGAAGAAGGAAGAAAAATCACTTATATCGAGCAAAACCCTCGAGCCTGTTTCACCATCAGTGAAAATTACGGAACCATCACGAGCCCGATACCCGCTAAAACGGATACCGCCTTTATGAGTGTTATCATCGAAGGTAACTTGGAACGTGTACACGATTTAGATGAAGCCACGGCCGCCATGCAGGTCATGCTGGATAAATATGTGCCAGGCTATTATGATAAACCGCTGGGGCGGACTCATTTGGAGCGGTACATTTCCCCGCTAGGGAGTAAAACCGCTATCTTTAAATTAAGCGCGGTTGATTTGACGGCCAAAGAGAAAGCAGAAATCCCCGATCGCATGTTCTATGAAGGTAGAAGCGTTCAGAACGACAAGGCGTAACGCCTCTTTTCAAAGAAAAGCCTGGTAATGAATTAGAAAAAGAGAAACATATAAATCATAAACAATCGAGGAGCGATACAGATGAAAACAACTATTTTCGAAGAATTGATCAATATTAGAACAGAAACACTGAAAGCATTCGAAGGCCTAACTGAGGAACTCGCGGATCGCATTCCCGCTGGTTTCCGCAATAATATCCGGTGGCACCTTGGTCACATCTATGTCGTTACGGAGTTCTTGGCGCTATCGCAGCTGAAAAATATCCCGTTGCATCTGCCAGAAGGGTTTACTGATCGGTTCGTTTCCGGTAAGTCGCCCTTGGACACGTTCCCTGCTTCGCTACCTAATCCGACATTGCCAGAATTGAAAACCCTGCTGACAGAACAGCTGGATAGAATTCGCGAGCAGTATCCAATGGACCGCTTGAACGAAGATGTAGCTGCGCTTAATACGTCCACGGGACTTGCTCTAGTAACTCCAGAGCAAGCGCTCCGTTATAACCTGTACCATGAAGGTTTGCACTTCGGAACCCTTTCCACTTATAAAAGATTATTGTCCCAATAATAGCAAAAGCGAAAAATAGCCTTAAGTTAAAAAAGAGCTGCGCATGCAGCTCTTTCCTCTATAGATTCAACTTAAAAATCTTCGACTCTGCCGGTTCCAAGCGAACGCTTAAATCTCCTGTTGACTGAAATGCGGTTTCCTCCCAAAGATCATGCAGCCAATACGTCGCATTTTTGGGCAGACCCAAACGCTCAATGGATATATGTTTCTCAACCGTTTCATCTTTATTAAAGTTAAACACGGCTATAAAACAGTCGTTATCTGCCATTTTGAAAAACACATTGTCGGAAGCAGCATCTGTATTTCCCTCAACCGGAACAAAACTTTTTCCTGTCCCTGCAATTTTTAGTAGCTCCGGTCGGCTCAACCAGTCCTCTGCCCTAGTTCTTGCTTCCTCATTACGGAAATCATCCCCCATGAGAAGAACTGTCCCGGCAATGAGGGAAGCGTTCAGACGACTCCTACCTTCCTGTGCCATCGTAGGTTCTTGGTTGAAGCTCTTATATAGTACGGTATGGTCAGGATCATTGAAAGGAAATAGGGTCCCATTCATCCACCAACCATATGTGAGTGAATTCAACATATACTCCGTATCCTTCAGTGTACCGAAAGCATCACATGAAATGCGCCTGCTATGCGCGTATTGATGTGGAAACATCGGCGCGATGGACAAATTTATAAAGAAGGGACGCCCAATAACCATGGGATCAAGCCTAGTCTTGATCAAATCCATGCCAAGGTTGTAGGCTTGAAGTCCTGTACGTACTTCTTTATCGAAGTGCATGCCTTCCAAAGCACCGTGTCCAAGGAAGTCGAGTTTAATGTACTCGAAGCCCCACCTGACAAAACGTTCAAGATGCCACTCCGTCCGCATTAGATTGCCAGGGTGGGTAGAATCAATCGCAAGTCCGCCGTCCAACTCGGGTAAAATTTGCCCCTGTTCATCGCGCAGCAGAAGATCTCGGTACGTATACTTGCCATCGGTGCCTTCCACAACCCGATCGAAATCGTTCCCCCAGAAAGCAAAAGGTGTCCAATAAATGCCGGGTTTTTGTCCATTGTCACGAACGTGACGCACGGCGTCTTCGAGCTGCTCCTGCGATAAGTTCGTCCAGAATGAATCAAAGTTTATATAGACCGTCCCCTGATGATGAAACCCGCCATCGTGCAAGCTCTTTAAGAAGTCCGACGTATGGGTGTAAAGCTCGTAGTCGAGTTCGCCCCCAGCCGCCGACCAGCTATTCCATCCGAACGGAACACCGTGGTCCCATTGAAGAGGCGGGACTATAACTGCATTTGCCTTCCCGTATTCCTCCAGTCCGGTTCTGTAATCATCAAACATGCCCACAAAGATGCGCGGTGAAGCAACTGTTTTGCCGATCAGTGTACCGTGAGGCATGGTATCGCGTGTATATTCTCCTACTGCTCCACCATATACCTCCAGATGGTGGATAGCAGCTCCTTCAGATCCAACCACTTTCAGACCGGTTTTCCAAGTATCATGTGTAACAGAACCAACAACTAACCCTTTTCTCGATACAGGTTCAAATATAGCTGTTACCTCGTAGCTTTCCAGCTGATTCGGCATAGCGATTGATTCGTAACGCACCCACTTGTCGTTATCGAAAGGCACCAGCAGCGCACGTAATTCCTTTACCTCTACGTCCAAAGACATCGCTGATGATCCCGTAGCTGGATTCACCGTCAATGGAGAAATATAGTTCGTCTCCAAAGCTTCCAATTCACCCTCCAGCTCGACTTGAACGAAAAAATATGGCACTTTTTCATAGAGCCAGAACGTTTGCGTCATAACCGGAAGCGACTCAGCTGAATGAATCACAGAGAAGCGGAGACCTGTGCCGAAATCATCATGGATCATATGATTGCCGCTAACGGCCAGTTTGTGCTCTGAATATTCGGTCGAAGCAAAGTATTTGCCTTCAATCCGCACTGCACTGTAAGCGCTGCTTAAGCGGCTCCCTGAATCCCATTCATATTCGGTTAATCCGCTTGCCAAATCCACAATAATTCGGCACAACCCATTTTCTACAACCACTTGCCCGTTCAACTCTTGAAAGATAATCGTACTGGAAATCATCATTATCCGCTCCTTCACGCCTATTTAAATGAAGAAGGAAGCCGGAACAGTGCCTCGGCTTCCTGATCTGCATCCTCTCTTACTTCCAAAGATCCATGCGTTTCTTGTAGTTGTCGCTCATGATTTTCTCAACCTTCTCGTCACCTGCCGCCTTCATATCGGCAAGCATTTTATCGAACAAAGCGGCTGCATCCGTATCGGTCTTAGAGATGATCACTTTCGTAATTGTCTGGCTCATGATATCTGAAATCTTCTGGCTGACGAGCGCATCCGGGGTGCCACCGGCAGGGCCGAGATTATCATAAGCCGCTGTTTCCCACACCGTATCGGACAAGTTCTTCAGTGCCATCTGGTCGATCTCGTTACGTTGGTAACGTCCCGGCAAATCATACGGCGTACCGTCGGAGCCTTTACCGTTCTTCACGAACCAAGTCCATTTGCGAATACCTGTTTTCTTCGCGAAGTTATCCCAATCATCTTTAAAGCCTTGAAGAACTTCCGGACGCGGCGTATGCTTGCCGTCCTTCTTATCCCAGTGCACACCCTCTATTCCCCACATGAGAAGGTACTGGCCTTCTTCGCTAGCAAGGAAGTCAATGAGTTTCATCGTTCTTTCTGGGTTTTTATTCGTTTTTGTGATCGCTATCGCATCCCAACCGAGCGAGCTTTTGGGTCCTAATGTCGTTTTTGCCGGGTCAACGCCAGGTCCTACAAGTTTATACGGATAAAGCTGATTTTCAGGTCCGCCTGCTTTCTTAAGCACGCCGTTAGGCGTACCGAAATCCCAATAAGCGCCTGGTGATGCAAATACAAGTCCGTTAGAAATTTTTTGCTCCCACGTTTGCTTCTTGTTGACTGGCCATTCCGGATCAATCAATCCTTGGCGGTACAGCTTATTCAAGTACAACAGCATGTCCTTATATTTCGGATCCTTCACATCGTACTTCAGTGTTCCATTATCTTCGTAGTATGTTTTCATCCCCCACATGCCTTTAAACGTTCCGAGCACAGCGCCCATGTTTTCACCGTTGAAGCTCATCGGGAATACGTCTTTACCGTCCACTTTGCCGAGCTTTGTTTTAAAATCTTTCAGCAGCGTCTCGAATTCATCTGCCGTGAACGGCTTTCCGCCTTCAGCTTTGTCCGGAGCAATCTGTTTAAGCCAATCCTTGCGCATATTTATGCCGAATACGGGCTCATTCTCCGGGCCGTACCAGTTAGAAAGATAGTAGTTTTTCCCGTCGGTAAACCGCGTCTTTTTCAAGGTTTCCCCATACATTTTCTGCACGTTGGGACCATATTTCGCAATTAGATCATCCAGCGGAATAATCGCCCCTGCGGCGATGTACTTACTAACGATATCTCCGCGGTCCATTAGCACAAGATCCGGCAGATCGCTGCTGGCGAGCATCAGATTCAGCTTTTCGGAAGGATTGCCCGTTGGCTGCTGAATTTCGATCGTAACACCCGTCCGTTTCGTAATTTCCTTCGCAACATCGTTCGTGAAAGCATCGCCCGTATTTTTATCAAAGAACGTCATTTTTATCGGTGTCGTGTCGTTTGCTTTGTTATCGGTTGTAGCAGCTGGCTTAACGCTTGTAGAGGCCGTATCTTCCTTCGTAGAGCAACCGGCGATAACGGAACCCATAAGGACCGTTGAAAGCAGCACATTGAACGATTTCCTGGATTTGAACATGGTATAAAATCCCCCTTGACTAATTGTATTGGAAACAACATCTGATTACTTTGATTTCTAGGGTATCGTCCTATCCACTATGGATTGGGCTCCCAACCACCGCCTTTCAAGAATGAGCAAGCTGGATTAGGCTTTAACTGCTCCCACGGTCATGCCTTTGACAAAATATTTTTGCAAGAATGGATAAACGATGACAATAGGCACCGTCGCCACGATCGTTGCAGCCATACGGATCGAATCTGACGATACGGCGAGGCGTTTCGCCGAGTCCGCCATCTGCTGCGCATCCGACACCATAGAAGATGTCTGATATTGATTCAAAATTTTAACGAGAACAGCCTGTAGCGTCTTCAGTTCAGGCTTGTAGGTGAATACATAGGAATCGAACCAAGAATTCCAATGACCGATCGCCGTAAACAATCCGATCGTAGCAAGCACCGGAGTCGTCAAGGGCAATACGATCTTGACGAATATTTGCAGATCGTTTGCACCGTCCATTTTCGCAGATTCATCTAATTCCCCAGGAAGCTGCTGAATAAATGTGCGTACCAGTATCATAAAAAACACATTCATAAGACCTGGCGCTATGTACACCCAGAATGTATCAATAAGGTGCAAACTCTTTAAAATCATATAGTATGGGATTAAGCCTCCGCCAAAGTACATCGTGAATATGAAGAAAAGTGTGATGAACTTCCCACCGACCAAATCACGCTTGCTGAGCGGATATGAAAGTAGACTGATTACCAGAACAGCGAGAGGTGTGCCGATCAGTGTGCGTGCTAGCGTCACTTTGACCCCATTAATAATCTCCTGATCGCCTAAAATCTGCACATAGCTTGTTATGGAAAACACCCTCGGCCAGAAATAAACACCGCCCCGGATCGTATCCTCAGCACTGTTAAGAGACAGGACTAGAATGTTCCAGAAAGGGTAGAACGTTGCAATAAACACCAGAAAGAGGAACGCATAAACGAACCAGGTGAAAACGATATCGCCACTCGATTTTGTTCTCATTCAGACCCACCATTTCCTATCTATTTCTTATTAGAACAAAGATTGTTGATTCATTCGCTTGGAAAACGTGTTGACACTGATTACCAGGATGAAAGCAATGACCGATTTGAACAACCCAACCGCAGCACCATAAGAGAACATACCATTCTGGAGTCCGTATCGGTACGTGTAGGTATCGATAACGTCTGAGTATTTCAATATCGTGTTGTTTTGCAACAAATACTGCTGATCGAACCCCGCGTTCAAAATACCTCCTATGGATAAAATAGCCAGAATGACGATCGTGGGGCGTAAAGACGGAAGTGTGACATGAAACATTTGGCGTATGCGGTTGGCACCATCAACTCTAGCTGCTTCATATTGTTCGGGATTGATAGCGGATATTGCAGCCAAATACATGATTGCGTTAAACCCCATATCTTTCCACATATTGGATACGGCAATGATCCCCCAGAAATAATGGCCATTTTGGAAAAATTGCACCGGTTGTTCCGTAATGTTCATTAGCATCAATAACTTGTTGATTAGACCTTGCGAAGATAGCAGCGTTATGATGATGTTTGCAGCAATAACCCAAGATATAAAATGAGGTAAATAAGATACCGTTTGTACCAATTTTCTGAATACGCCGGTCTTCACCTCATTGATCATAAGGGCCAACAGAATTGGTGCTGGAAATCCAACCAACAGCGATAAGAAGCTTTGCGCTAATGTATTGCGCATGATGATATAAAAATCACCGCTTGTGAAGAAGTACCGAAACCACTCGAAGCCAACAAACTTGCTCGTAAAGAACTGGTGAAAAAAAGAACCTCCGCCAGGCGAGTAGTTGATGAACGCCATGTACAAGCCGAACATCGGACCATATGAAAATAAGATGGTAGAGATGAAGGCGGGCAGGATCATTAGGTATAAATATTTTTGCCCCTTCATCCTTTTAAGTCGCACTTCCATATGAATAACCTGCCTTTTCCAGGCTGCGGCGGCTTGTGCCACTCCGTCACAACCATAATCATTTTGTATATTCTCATTATAGGAATGAGCAAAAGGAAATTCTATACAAGTTTCTTCAGAAACATATTCCAAATGAACGATCCTTTTGCGAGGTCATTGTTTATTTGAGCTATACGTTTTACAATACATTTGGTAAGATTAAGCGTTCAGAAAGGTGGTAACGCTTTCAATGTACAGCATATTGCTTGTAGACGATGAGAAAATAGAGCTCGAGATGCTGGCCGATTACGTTCGTTGGGGAGACATGGGCATTCGTGTCGCTGGAACGGCGAAGAACGGCAGAGAAGCGCTTCAACGCATGGAGGAACTTCGACCTGATATCATATTAACGGACGTCCGTATGCCAATTATGGATGGGCTGGAATTCAGCAGGCGGGCCAAACAGATCAATCGCAATGTCCAGATCGTATTCCTGAGTGGTCACGATGAGTTTCACTATATTAAAGCAGCTCTGTCCGTGGAAGCAATCGGTTATTTGTTGAAGCCTCTCGACATGGGAGAGCTCCAGCATTTAATGGAGAAAGTCAAACAGAAGTGCGAGGAATTCCGGATCTCCTCCCAAACTTCGGAAGTACTAAAGGAATCATATCTGAGGGAACTGCTCCTGGAAAGCAGTCCCATGATTAGATCACAATGGATCGAGAAGCTGTTATTGCTGCCATCCCAGATACCATCGAACGGTTTTTTTCAAATTTTATATATGACGGTTGACCCTGCTAGCAATTATGGTGCAGAACTCGTGACACTTATCCGCAATTTCGCGCAGGCGGAAATACCTCGTTCCTTTCTCTGTCCAATCAAAGAAGGAACCTTCGTACTTCTTTGTCACAAGCTTGATACAGCGTCGTTAGAGCTTTGCCATGTATCGGATCTACTAATTCGGTATGTAAACGAGAGAAACAACGCTATCATTTCAATCGGTGTATCCAACGTTAGTATGGGCTTGGATAGCCTATACGAATTAACTGCAGGCGCTAAACGCGCGAATGAAAGCAAATTTTATTTCGGCTTGGGATCATGTACAAAGGCCGATCAAGCTGTCGAGCCAGTGTACAAAGAGGTGAACCCTGAACCGGCAATTGCATCACTTTGTCATGCCATTTCCCACTTACAGGAATCTGCAGGCATCACCGTGATTCAAGACTTCTTTGACGAAATGCGCACCTCGAGGGTCGACCGGGATCTAGTATGCTCAAGCTCGTTGCGCCTAATTATGGCCATAGAGCAGCATTTTACCAATTTAATCGGTGGTGACTCCATCAATTCAATGTATGTCGACGATTGGAAGCGAATAGCCAATTATTCAACCATAAATGAAATCGAAGATCACATCCTGGATGTCTGCCTTTCCATCCTCTCCCTCATGAAGGAAAAGGACAAGGACAAGAATCTCCATATCGTTCATCAACTCGCTAGTCTCATCGACCGCAGCTACAGCAGACAGTTAACCATCGAGGATATCGCTAAACAAGTGTATCTTTCACCTAATTACGTACGAACCTTATTTAAGGAAAAAACAGGAGAAACGATATTGGAATATTTGACACGTGTACGGATTCATCATGCTACTGAACTGCTAAAAGATAAATCCAAAAAAATCCATGAGATTGCTGCATCCGTTGGATACGAAAACGTCTCTTATTTTTGCTCAGTATTTCAGAAATTCAAAGGAACGACCCCCAATGAATACAGGAAGAAACTTTTATGAAACAAAGACAATTGCCATTGCCACTCCGGTTTGCAGCCAGAACGTTTCTTAATCTCAGTTTGCACCGCAAATCATTCGCCGTCTTTTGCATCGTTTCGATCTTACCGTTATTATTTTTCGTCAAATATTCCTATGACACCACCAAACAGGAGTTAACAACGCAAATCTACTCCAATATGATTGCAACAACCGATCAAATTAACACAAACTTGGAAACGAAGCTTGATTCCTATTCGAAAATATCAGCATCCATTTATTTGGATAATACACTACGTCTGCTATTGATCAAAGATTACACCGAAAACGAAACAGAGTACTTGGATTCCTATATTTACTTCAATAATGTGATGAAAAATGTATTGGCGACGAATCCCGATATTCGGGCGGTATCCATCTACATAAGCAATACAACATTTCCTGCGGATAGCGTGTATATTAAGCGAATTGATGCGGCAGCAAAAGCTACCAATTGGTACGCGTCTATCGCCAACTCTCACGGTAATGTGACATACAGCGTTTCCCCAACTACAGATGCCACTGAGCCTGTTTTCACGCTGGCGCGTTTGCTCAATAACAACAGCCTTAACTTTCCTTACGGTATACTTACGTTCGATATTGCCGAAGCCGACATTTATCGGCTCATGGAGAAGGAAGATAAACAAAAGGATATTTATATCGTTAACGAGAACGGCAATATCTTATCTAACCGCAACAAAGCGCTTCTGAACCAAAATATCAGCACATTGATCCCCGCTACTTTCGGGGAGAACAACTCAGGAAGCATCGATAGCATGTACAACGGCGAGAAATCACTCGTCGTTTACAACACGATCAAGAACGGCTGGAAAACAATTTCCGTCATCCCATACAAGAGCTTTATTACGAACGCTCAAATCGCCTCTAAGCGAATTCTAATCATGGCTTTAAGCAGTATAGCGATCTCCGTTGTTTTAATTTATATTACCGCACGCTTCTTCACCAAACGGATTGAATCCCTGCTTCAAGTCATCCGGCGGGTAGAACGGGAAGATTTCAATGTCAACATGACTTTTATGGGGCATGACGAAATTGGTCAGTTATCATTTGCATTTCAAAAAATGATAGGTCGTCTGAAAGAATTGATCAATGAGGTCTACAAGAAGGAAATTTCGAAGAAAGAAGCGGAAATGAAAATGCTGCAAGCCCAAATCAATCCGCATTTTTTATATAACACGCTGGCGTCTATCTCTGCATTATCTGTTAAGCATGGAAATAACACAATTAATGAAATGGTCTCACACCTCGCCAAGTTTTACCGAATTTCCTTAAATAAAGGAAAAATGATATTGCCCATCAGTGAAGAAATCAAACTCACTCAATATTACATTGCCATCCAGCAGCGCAGGTTCGAGGGACTTCTTCGACTCCACTATGTGATTGACGATTCTGTACTTGTTTATCAGACGGTCAAGCTGGGGTTGCAGCCATTTGTCGAAAACGCCATCAATCATGCCATTTGGGATGATGAAGTGGGAATTAATATCATCATAAAAGTGTACAAGGATGATCGCGATATTTATCTGGAAGTGATTGACGACGGGATGGGCATGCGGACTGAAACGCTGGAACGTGCTCTGAATAAAACCGATAACGTCTCGGGATATGGGATTACCAATGTTGACCAGCGGATCAAATTAGCATTTGGCGACGAATACGGTGTTATACTTTATAGTAAGTTCGGCATCGGAACGAAGGCGCAAATTCGTATTCCGCTGCACGGTATTAGTTCTCAAGCATAATTGAAAATGTGAAACAAGGGGCTCTTGAAAGAGCCCCTTTTCCTTATGGCTATTTACTGGCATTTTGGATGAAGTAATCGATGTCGGCAATGAGAATGTCAGAGAACTCTTTGGTGATCTTCTTGCCGACAGTTAAAACTTGCACAAAGATTCGCAGCGCTTTTAATTGCAGGACATTCGCTTCTTTATTATGGCTGCGCACAATCGCTTCCACTTTGGCAAGCAGCTCCTTGCCTTTGTCTGAAATGGTGATCGAACCATTCGCAACACCGATGTTGATGAGATCCATGAAATGATTGGTATCTATCTGTACCTGCAGCGTATACGTATTCGCCGTCACATTTCCGGCCAGATCTGTCCCGGTTATCTCGATCACATGGTTTCCAACAGCTAAAGATGCAGGGGCAGCTTGAATTGGATTGCCCGTGATTTTCTTATCCAGTTGTAGGCTGCTATTGCTTACGCCGCTTAATGCATCCGTGATCTGAACCGACAGGTTCAACGGATCTGTCTGCCAAATTGTTAATGGACCGTTTATTCGGACAACGGGTGCTGTGCGATCGATGCCTACCGTCACTTGCTTGGGTTCCTCCACATTGCCGTATAGATCCTTCGAACGATAATGAATGCTGTAAACGCCTTCCACGGATAGCGTTACAGGTCCGTTAACAGTTACCCAATTTCCGCCGTTCACCTGGTATTCAGTCATCAGAATGCCTGTGCCTCCCGATTGATCTGCTGCGTTGAAGGTCATGTTGATGTCTTTGTTGGTAAAAGTGCCGGAACCGCTGATCCCATCCAAGATGATGTTAGTCGTAGGAGGTACAGTATCTAGCTGAAGCTTAAATAGTTTAGACTCGGCGGGCTTCAGCGTTACGTTCAGCTTACCGCTTACCTTATCCTCGGCTCCTGTCCATAGATCCGTTCGTAGATAGTCACTGATGCCATTCAATCCCGCACGGGCCAAATCGATGGACTTCGTCGAAGAGGAAGCTCCGTTGTAATTGAAGACCGCCACATAATAAATTCCATTGTTATTTAGTACGAAAGTATCGGCAGCATTTGCTCCGGTATTCCCTTCGACCGCTTGGAAAGCTTTACCTAGCAAAGCAACTCGGTTGATTTCCTTGTTTGTCAATAATTCGTTCATATAGGCTTGTGCGGTCTCATTATGAACATCATCAGAATTCAAGAAAACGGTGCCCGAAATAACGGCGGAATTCACTCTACTGCGCGCCTCGTCCATGGAACTTGCCCTCGACAACGACATATGATCTGGGTCGGTGTACGGGTAAATCGTACCATTCTGCCACCAACCATAGGTAAGCGAATTCAGCTCATATTCTGTTTCACTTATTTTGCCATATGCATCGCATGAGATTCGACGGCTGTGTGCATATTGGCTAGGGAATAACGGCGCAATCGATTCACTTATAAACATGCTGCCGTCAATGACATGATTCACGTACGCCATCCCTTGATTATAAGCTTGAATACCCGTGGTCACAGTAGGATCCGCATGCTTCCCTTCCAAAGAACCGTGCGTTAAGAAATCCAATTTGATATAAGTGAAACCTAAAGCTTTAAATTTGCCTAAATAATAATTCATTCGTGCCTTCGTACCTGGATGAGTCGGATCAAGCGCATAAGCACCGTCCAGCGTAGGCAAGATCTTCCCCGTGCTATCCCTCAATACGATGTCGCCGTACGTATATTGATTGTTCGTACCCTCAACCGTCTGACTCATATTCGTGCCCCAGTAGACGAAGGGTCCCCAATAAATACCGGCTTGCTGACCATTATGGCGAATTGTTGTCACCGCACTTTGCAGCTGACTATCCGATAAATTGTCCCAATAGGAGTCCAAGTTAATGTAGAGTGCGCCTTTGTTGTTAAAATTATTATTTTGAAGGTGAGTCTTGAAGTAATTCGACGTATCTATTACATCTTGATAGGTTAGATTACTGCCGTAGGCCCCCCAACTGTTCCAGCCTACCGGAACTTCTTGGGCAATAGAGCCGTGGAAGCTTAAAGGCGGAGTGAATACAGCGTTCGCACGTCCATATTCCTCGAGACCTTCACGATAATCTGCAAAATATCCGACAAACACGGTTGGTGATGTTATTTCATTACCAGAAACGCTTCCGTGAGGCTCAGCGTCGTGCGTCACGTTGGAAGATGCTCCGCCATACACCGTGAGGTTATTCAATTTATTATTAAACCCGTTCCAGCTAATACCCGTCTTCCACGTATCGTGAGTGACAGACCCGATCACGAGACCATTCCGATTCGCGTTATCGTAAATAGCTGTTACTTCATACCCCGTATTCGAAGTGTTGATGGATTGTGCCTTATACCGAATCCAATTATCATTATCAAATGGGACAAATAGCGCTCTGTTATCCGCATAGCTTCCAATATCCACACCGCCACTATTGTTCACAACAACAGGAGCTATGGTATTCGTCGTCATGGCTGAAGTGTTTACCGCTTTTAACTGAGTCAGAAAGAAGCTCTTTCCTTCATACACGGTATAGATTTGATGAAGCGTAGGTTTACCAGGAGACTCGTTGATGACGGTAAAACGAAGCCCCGTACCGAAACCGTCATGAACCGGGACGACCGCAGCATCCGTTAAGGTATGATGGGTATAACTCTTACTGGTGACAAGTTCGCCCAATTGTAAGCTGCCGTATACGCCTTTTACAATTTTGGCATCCTTCCATGAATAATCTGCCAGTCCGCTATCCGTATGGTACGTAATGGTAGTTTCACCGTTCGAAAATGTCGCACCATATGTATAATGCGTAACGGTGATGGAACCATACTGTTTCGACTCGCCGGGATCGCCAAGGTTGCTGCCGACGTTATCATCTTCGCCAGGATTCGGTTCAATCTTCGGACCGACTACGATTTTATCCAAATCCGGGGAGTAACCGTTGCCGTCAGCAAACTGGATCGTGTTGCTGCCAGCCACTAAATCTAAAGGAATAACGTACGTTTTCACCGTATTCCAGTCAGGTGTTTTCGGAAAATCATATGTCTCAGAAGCTCCACCGTTAGCACTGACTTGTACGGAACGAGGATCGCCGGATATATAAGAAACCGTTACTTGATAATTCCCCGTTGAACCCACTTCAACGCCATTAAATTTCAAGGAGCTGCCTTGATATAAATTGCCGACTTTTTTGCCTTCAGAACAGCTGCTGCAATTCGAAATGCTTGCTTTGCCAGCAAGTGTGTTAGCGGAAGCTTCTGCTTCATAGGTTACGATTTTAGGCGAAACCGCGATCTTATCGATATCAGGGGAGTAAGAATCGCCGTCAGACAAGATGATCGTGTTGCTGCCCACCTTTAAATTAAGATCGACGTCAAACGTGCCGATCGTATTCCAATCCGTCGTTTTCGGCAGATCATACAGCTCAGACGCCCCTCCGTTTGCACTAATTTGAACAGACCTGGGATCACCGGAAATATAGTACAGTTTCACTGAGTAGATACCAGGAGCATTCACTTGGATTTGATTGAATTGCAACGAACTTCCTTGATACAAATTCCCGACTTTCTGGCCTCCTGAACACTTCCCGCAATTGGACACCGATGCTTTGCCAGTAAGTATATTAACAGCAGACTCAGCCTCGTAATATTGTGCGAATGCCGGTTGTGTTCCGCCTCCACCACCTCCTCCAGGATTTTGGGTTACAGTGGAAGCGATTACGATTTTATCAATGTCCGGCGAATACCAATTTCCATCGTCAAACACGATTGTATTCGTACCCGCATTTAGTTGAAGCGTGACATCAAAAGTGCCAACTGTGTTCCAGTCAGCCGTTTTGGGAAAATCGAAGTTTTCCGCACTACCTCCATTTACACGGATGTTCACCGAACGAGGATCGCCGGATATGTAAGATGCCGACACTTTGTAGCTTCCAGCTTCGTTCACGGTAATGCCGTTGAATTGCAGCGAGCTTCCTTGATAGAGACCGCCTACCTTCTTTCCTCCCGAGCATACGGTGCATTCGGCAACTGAGGCGTTACCGCTTAAAATATTAACCGTGGCTTCTGCTTCGTAGGTTTGACTTTCCGCATAAGCAGTTTGAATGCCAATACCCGCGTTGGGAGGGACCGTCAATAACAAAAGCATGAATAAAGCTACCCATTTCGTAATCCTTACTCGCATAAAATCTCTCCTTGTACAATGTAATTACATTCATGTCCATTATAGGAATGAAATCAAAGAGATCTCTACACGATTATTTTCAGAAACATAACGATAATTAACTATCTTTGTAAATCACTAGTTAAATACCCAACCTTGTGCAAATTTACCCAGCGACATAGAAAGCAAATAGGCACAACCTTTTGACGAACAAAAGATCATGCTGCATAAGCTTCTTGGGGATTGCAACAAAAACAACTGAAATAGCGGACTTGCCCATTAGAAAATAATCAAGTACTTCATTCGTTATCTATGCTCCCATCCGTTCCCAATCGTCTGCGAATGCTGGGGGGAGCTGGCAGTGTACGATGGGCGCTGAACATAACCCGCGGCATTCATGCCGTAGTAATTGGCGGCCGAGTCCGTTCGTGCACCACCAACCTGAGCAGGCTTGCAGTCTGAAGGCGGCCCGATGATAACGGAATCGTGAAGCGGTGCCAACGCCTTCTGCACTTGAGCTTCGTTCAGACAGTAGGAATAGGCTAACACATTACTTGGCGTCAATCTTAGGATGTCGGATCCTAAAATAATATCCGCGACAGGCGCATCGAAAACAGCCAAGAAGTGCGTATTATCCTCGGTTGCACCGTCATAATGCCACCAGCCTTGAGGCACGTTAACCACTAGGCCCGGCTTTACCGAGAAATGCATTAATTTTTTCGTATAGGGGTTCACGATGGATACGAATCCAGCACCTGAGATGCAATAAATAAGCTCCGAGCAATTTTGATGATAATGCGGTTCGATGACACTGCCCGCGGTTAGATAAACATCCAGCAACGAAACATTCCCCAGCGTGTTCAACTGATTAATATTAAGCACATTAATATAATTTCGAGCGTCTTTCTTGAAAAAAAGATTGTTGCTCATGTCACTCGAAAATTGTGCCGTCGGCGCGGCGAAGTTAAAATTTGAAGCAACCATACTAATCCCTGCCTTCCGAGTCATTAGCCCACCTGATTAAATATCATATGAATCAGCCTATTCGGAAGTGCATGCGAAAAATAAAGGCGACTTTTCATTCAGGATTGAATGCTAAGTCGCCTTTATTCATTTAAGCTCTGACATTGTTTCAAGGAATCGATAATATCTTATTCATTATTGAATTGCGCGGCATAAGCGCCATATCCTCTTTTTTCAAGATCCGCTTTCGGAATGAATTCCATAGCTGCCGAATTCACGCAGAATCGTAAACCCGTTGGTCCAGGTCCGTCCTTGAACACGTCGCCTAGGAAGGAATCCGCATTCTGGCTTCTAACTTCGGTCCCCAAAAAATCTTTGCGTTTAAGCACTACGCTGTTTGATTCCAGTGGCTTTGTGAAACTAGGCCAGCCAGTACACGCATCGAATTTGTCCTTCGAGCTAAACAAAGGCTCACCGGAAACGATATCTACGTAAATCCCCTCTTCCTCGTTATCCCAATATTCGTTACCAAACGGCTGCTCGTCCATGCCATGCTGCGTTACGTTATACTGGAGTTTAGTCAACGTCTTCAACTTATCTTCTTTGTTAAAATCTCTATTAAATCCTTGATTTGAGCTAGTTTTCATTTCTCCATCACTCCCCCAAATAGTGTTCAAAATTAAATCCGCGGCCGGAGAAGAACTCACTCAACCTGTACCTTTTAGTTGAGCGGGCTTTTTCGTAAAAGTCCTGATGTTCGTCCTCGGCTTTGTAAAACGTGTTTGCAGCAGCGACCTTCGTTACAACCGGTTTATTGAACCCTTTGGATGCTTCCAATTGCTTTCGGGATGCTTCTGCCAACTCTTGTTGTTCATTACTTGTGAAAAAGATGGCCGATTGACTGCCCGTATCCGTAGGATCTACGTTTCGCCAGAAAACTCGGAGCAACTCATCATACGTAATCACATTCGGATTATAATGTACTTCGACCGATTCGAGATGGTCCGTAGTATGAGAAACGACTTCGTTATAGGTCGGATTTTTTTTATTTCCACCCGTATAGCCGGAATACACACTATAGACGCCGTCAAGCTTCTGGAAAGTATCTTCCATGTGCCAGAAGCAGCCACCCGCAAAAATAGCAGTATCGGACGAACTATCAGTGTTTTCATTACCCGTCGTCAAAACATCTTTAACCTCGCTTTGAACCTCGGCAGCTATCGATTTCAGCGATTTCATCATGCCGTAAACAATTCCTTGGTGATAGAACAAATGCAACGTAGTCGAGTAGATGAGTTCTCCGATATTTTGGGCTTGCAAGGAGTTCTCTTTCACGGGTTCATCTAATCTATCCTTCAAAGTCTCATTGACATAATTTCGGAGTTCGATCAGCTTGGCCATTAATACATCCCACTCAGGCGGTTCTTCTTTCCATTTCGCAGGTTTCGAACCGTAAGCGAAAAAGGCTTTATAGTTTTCCGGAAGGCCCATAGGTTGCCCGGAAAGACCGAGTACATCGAATTCTGTAATGAAAAGAACGTGCCCTAGATGCCAATGGATGTTGTTTTTAAATCCTTCTGGAATGACTCTGCGTTTCTCCGGCGGACATTGATTGAATACATTAATCAATTGATTCACGTGTTTGTTAAATATACGAAATGCGAATTCATCTCTCATTCAATAACCCCTCCATTGTAATTAATTATGGATAAAAGCTACTTATCTCGATTAGATCCTTGTTCACTCATCTTGTAGAAGATTGAATTTTTCTTGTAATAATCCTGGTGTTCATCCTCGGCTTTGTAATCTGATTCGGGTTATAACGAACTTTCACCGATTCGAGATGTCCTGTAGTTTCAGAACTCACTTCCGCATAGGTGGGATTTTCCTTATGTCCTCCTGTATAACCACTTTCAACTTGTAAGACACCGTCAAGATTTTCGAAAATCTCTTCCATAGGCCAGAAGCAACCACCAGCAAATATAGCGGTTTCGTAAGGCATGCTCGAATTTTCGTCACCTATCGTTAAAACCTCTTGCGCCTTTAACATTTCTTCTTTTTTATGAAAATAACTATAAAAGGGATAAACAATAAAGACTATTAGAGCAATTAGTAACACAACTAATGTACTTTTTTTAAATTTCATTTCCCCATACTCCTCTATGATCTATGCGGGATGGAGAATCCCCTCACTTACTCTTAGTAGTTCAAAAAACAATTAATTTCAGTAAAAGATCCAACCAATAAAATAATGAGAAGAAACACAATTATTATTTGTTTATATTTCTTTATATTCATTTCCCACAACTCCTCCGCTAATTACAAATGATAACCAACGTCGCGTTGAAGACAGTAAAGACACCTTACACACTCTGTTCCACCAGAGACAGGTATTCGGTCCTCTTGTCGAAGCTGCAATCACATCCATTAAGCAATGTTTTCACTTGATTCATATGATCTCCTCCTTATATATGTAACCTACTATATTTAGTTTATTAGTTACAATACACACTTTACCACGAACAAAATAATATTGCAAGTAACTATCTATTAATATTTTAAATGTTACAAAAGTGAGCGTAACAAATAAAAATCCCCTCCAAGTTGAACCCATTCCTTATGGTATGATAAGGATTTTTCTGAGTTTCTACTTAAAGGGGCTGCAACCATGTCGACATTAGCTCACTGCTTAGATGTCTTTATACTGCTATTTCCAAACCATTTGATTTAGAGTGGAATTGGATTGACTTTTGTTTGGGTTTTCCACATCAAAAAACTCGTAGCAGACTTCCAAATGCTCGGTCAAACTAACTGAATCACTTTTGCTACTAATCTCATCTAATCTTTTGACCAGCGCAGTTGCTTCATCAAACATAACGGCGCGGCCTATATATGAAATAGAAAATTCCATCAAGTAATAACCGTTGCCGTTCTCTTTTGCCGTATTCAAGATCAAGGTTACATCTGGTGACGAATAATCTTCATCTTCATTTTCAATTTGATACGAATAAATATGAATTACCCACATTTTAGAGCATTCACCGCAATAACAATTATCATGCTTATGTTTTTCCAGTTCAAACCAGCCCTTTTTCATGCAATCTCTCCCTTTTTCAACTAATTTCATACTCTCACTTCCCACTCATGCGTCTTTTGCATCTTGCCATCTTGCCTCACTCGGATAACTTTTCAAGAAAAAAATAAACCGTTTGAAAACAACGGTTTATTTCATCGGATGTTAATAAATAGGAATAGGCCTGCAACGAAAAGCTCTTACTTATACTCTTAGTTTAACATGGATAAAATGAAATCAAATCTGTGAAAAGTCATGAAATGCATAAAAAAGAGGCCAAACATTTGATCGTAAACCATGATAAATTTCATGATTCCGTGCCAAAAGTCATGCCCCACATTCAAATAAGATGACGTACGGAAAATACAGCTGCTTGCGTCCTGTCACGTAACCCCAACTTCGCTATCAGATTGGAAACGTGATTTTTCACAGTACCCTCTGTAAGAGACAGCAAGCCAGCAATTTCTTTATTATTGAGACCTTGTCCCAGTAATGCGAGTACTTCTTTCTCTCGTTCCGTTAATTGTCTCAGCTCATCCGGCTCATTTTTACTTAATGGGTGTTCCTGACCCAGGTTCATATCTGACAATTTTTTATATTCTTTGAGAAGCATCCTCGTGATATCGTGTTGAAACACCGTTCCTCCACAGTACACGGATTGAATAGCACTAATAATCGCCTCGGACGGCATATCCTTCAATAAATATCCATGAACGCCTTTCTCCAACACTTTCAAGATGAGTTCTGCATCATCGAATGTTGTTAGAATCAATACCTTCGTCCTTGGAAAGTGCTTAAGGATCAATTCTGATCCTTCAATGCCATCCATTCCCGGCATTCGTATATCCATTAAAACGACATCTGGTTCCCATTCGACTACTTTAGCAAAAGCATCTCTCCCATCCTCGGCTGTTCCAACTACTTCCATCCCCGGCTCCAGACCGATGATGGTCGCAAGTCCGTCTCTCATCAATCGCTGATCGTCGACAATCAGGATTTTCAATTTTGTCGCTCCATTTCCTTCTTAGAATATGGAAATTTAATTTCAACTGCAAAGCCTGTCTTCTGATTCATCTTAAAATGTACTTCTCCGTTCCACTCCTTCACCCTTTCTTGTAAATTTTTCAATCCAAACCCCATTTTAAGTTTAGCAGGCAACTCTCCATCATTACGTATACTAAGAGATAATACGGTTTGGGCATAGTTTAACAAAATAAGAGCTTTGGTCGCATGACCATGCTTCTGAGCATTGGTAAGGGACTCCTGTACAATTCGATAAGCCGTTAATTGAAGATCTCCAGGAAGGGCAATGGGGATACCTTCGACTTCAAAAATGGTATGCACCTTGGCAAATTTGGTAAACTCTTCTGCTAAGCTTTTAAGGTTTTCATTTAAAGATGTTGATGTAATAGGCTCGTCTCGTATAGCCCTTACGGAAAAACGCACCTCTTGTAAAGCAGACCTAATTAAATCCTCACCTTCCAAGTATGCTTGCTCACTACGTAAAGTATCCAACTTACTTAATTTGCGTGCGACTTGCATTTGAACCAACAATGCCGTCAGTTTATGGCCAACCGTATCATGAATATCCCGTGCAATTCTCACTCTTTCCCTCGCGGCTGCCCACTCCTCTGTCTTGCTTACATACTCTTGCAGCCGTTCATGGGAATGCATCAATTGTGCATATAGTTGTATTGTGTCCATACGTGCTTTTTGATGAAATTTAATCAAAATACTCACAATACAAGCGAACACAATAAACGAACAGGAAATATAATAGCTTGTTTCATCAAACCGTTGATACATATGCCAATCAATGCTGCCCATTGTAATCACATAGAGCAAAAGTAACAATATACAAGAGATGATGAGCACTCGGGTATTCTTTGCAAACATGAAGATCGCTAAAGCCGTAATTCCGTTAAATAAATCATTAGGGAAATTGCCTCCGATATAAACATAGCCATATGAGGCAGATACCAAGAAATCGATGATCAGCAGGTGCAAAATCCATTGTTTTTTTATGCTGGAGTAAAATAGATTAACGAAAAGAAAAACCGTCAAGGAGAGTACAACAATGCTTAGTGTCCTAAAGATCGCAAGCGAGTGTTCATAATAAAACGCCCCTGCCAAGACTAAATCAAAAACGAGCTTCAGCCCGAAAAGCCATCTCAATGAAAATGGATTTCTCCATACGCTTTCAATTACTTTCAGCATCGTATATAACTCCCATATTCATTCAACTTCCAAGGTCTCTACTTCTAAGAATATACATATCCGCAATTTAGTTTTTACCATAACGCAATGTCCTATTAATACATTAATAAAATAATACGAACTCAGAATCGTTCTTAACCATCCTAGTAATAATAAAAAGAGGCTGCTACGAAGCAAGCCCCTCTTTATTATTTAATGTTTAGCATTCCACCATGCGTCACTAAAGCCGCGTGTATAGGCCATATAGAACATAGCTTTCATTTCTTCTGTAATCCCTGGGTACTCTTTGATTAATTTAGATAAACGTGCTTCCATGAGTTCAATCTCTTCTGGTTCCATTTATCGTAGCGACTTGAATGCGACGCGGAGTTCAGTTGTAAGAAGCTCTGGTTGTTCCCAGGCCGCAAAGTGTCCGCCTTTTGGAAGTCTGTTGAAGTGAATTAGATTCGGGTATGCCTTCTCTGTCCAGCTCTTCGGAGCTTCATAGAGCTCATCTGGGAATACGCTAACGGCAACTGGAATTTTCACACCTTTGACACCGAAGAAGGAGATTCCAGCTTTACCGTTCTCTGCGTAGAGACGAGCCGCAGAAAGCGCCGTGTTCGTAAACCAGAAGAGCGAGATGTTATCCAGAATGTCGTCGCGCGTTAAGCCTTCTTTAACACCGTCAAATGATCTGACGATCAGGGCAAGGCTCTTCCAGTCGTGGTCAATCATAAAGGCTGCTAAACCGACAGGTGAATCCGCCAGTCCGGTCAGCGTCTGCGGGCGCGTTCCCATGATAAAGGCGTAATAGAATTTATTTTCGATGACTTGCTCGTATGTTTTCTTCTCTTCGTCAGATAGGCCGGATGGCATTGGGTTACCGGACCAAATGGCCGCATCAACGTCGGCTGGAATCACGCCAGCCATGTTGGTGTGAATGGCGATTAATCCCTTAGGTTCCTGAACCCCCATCATGTCAACAACGACCGCACCCCAGTCTCCGCCTTGCGCAACATACTTCTCATAGCCGAGACGAGTCATAAGCTCACCATAAGCACTCGCAATGCGTTTAGGATCCCAACCAGTCGTGGTCGGCTTACCCGAAAAACCATAGCCAGGCATCGATGGAATAACGACATGGAAAGCATCCGCTGCGCTTCCGCCATGCTCCGTAGGGTTAGTAAGCGGTTCGATAAGCTTCATTTGCTCGATAATCGAACCCGGCCATCCGTGTGTAATAATGATCGGCATCGCATTCTCATGCTTCGAACGAACGTGAATGAAGTGAATGTCCAGCCCGTCGATTTCAGTAAGGAATTGCGGCACAGCGTTCATTTTCGTCTCAATTTTGCGCCAGTCGTACTCATTTGCCCAATAACGTGCGAGTTCTTGGATCGTTGCTAGTGGCACGCCTTGCGATTGATCCGAGACAGTTTCCTTCTCAGGCCATCTTGTAGCGTTAATACGATTGCGTAAATCAGTTAGTTCCTCTTCAGTAATATTCACTTGAAACGGTCTAATAGCATTCTTGTTGATAGTTGTTTGTGTCATTTTTCATTCTCCTTTTTAGTGTTTGATTTTGTATTTTGTTGTTCCCAGTAAAATAGTTAGACGCAGTACATACGATTCTAGAGTTCGTTTTGTAACAACTAAATTTCGTTTAACCAGTTACGGAATGTACTATATCACGAAGAATTTTATTTATCAAGTAACCATCTAAAAATATTTTGTTTGTTACACCAATAAATATGTTCCCTTACTCCCAGGCTTTCAGGTGGTCACTGCCTCGGTTGTATCGGTTACGCGCAACCACCTAGACACTAGCTAAGTTCTTATTTGGGTGTTACAATAGAAACATTCCACATGAAACAAGGGAGTTGCGATGCGATGTTATGGGACGATTTTTTGAAAAGCGACTATCACGACTGGAGAGGCAGCGGTCATTCCGAGGACCGTCTGGACAAGCCGGAATGGTTGGAACAATTGCTAGCCATTCACAACCTTCCCTATCCAGGCGCTACGTCCGCGGATGAATTGGATCAACTGAAACGGTTGAGGGGGCACATGCTGCGTATCGTCCAAAAATTGACGGTGAGTGAGTCCACGGACCCCGTCGACCTAGAAGGGCTGAACCAAGCGCTGTCCGACGGACCAATGATTCTACGCCTCGCGGAATCGGATTCAGTTTTTCGCTTGGAATCCACTTACTTACAAGCTGGCTGGTCCCGAATCAAAGCGGAGATAGTCGCTTCCTTCGGTCACCTACTCGCGGAAGGCGACCCCTCTCGCTTGCGCATTTGCGATAATCCGGATTGCCGTGCGGTTTACTACGACGAAACCCGGAACCGTACCAAAAGGTTTTGCGCCGATAATGTTTGCGGCAACTTAATGAAGGTCCGACGGTTCCGTGCACGCCAAAAAGCTGCCAAAACCGACGACTCCATGGCACAAGGTTCAATCGAAAGTTGATTCCCCTAAAAGAATGCGAGGAACAAGCATGTCGAGACGAGTTGAAAGACTTCCTGCTCGGGATGGGCAAGGAAGTCTTTCAACTCGTCAAAGAAGCCCTGTGGGGGAATTACCCCAACAAGGCTTCTTTTGTTAGAACGCGTAATTCACCTGATTCCAGGCATCTGACAAGCCGGCGTTCACATAGTGTAATACAGGGATAATATGCCTTCTTAAAAAGGAGTTATGGAACATGACGAAAATGGGCTTTGAGGACGGAGCTCTCTTTGAGCTCCGATTTTGGCTGCAGGTATTCGGCGACCATGCAAGGTTTATCCGGGATTCGCTGGCTTCAGGCGAGGATGTAGAAATATCCAGAGCACAGCAGTTCATTCAAGCCTTTGATAGCATGTTGGATTCAGCGAGGATGAATCTCGATAGCAGAGGCATCGCTGCCTTACTCCATGCTGTTACTCCTTGGACCTCACAATTGCGTGCCTTTAAACTTCATTTGCTGCAACGGTCTTTAACGGGGAATATTGTCTTCGGCTTAGCCCCGACATTTTTGAATCATATGGTCGATGAGCTTGACGAAGGGATGCGCGTTTTTGCGGCACTAACCAGCGGCCAACTGCCTCCAGCAGGGCCGGCGGTTCACCAGCATTTACTATGGCTTCGAGATGCAGCCGGCCACGCGGCCATATTGTCAGGGGAATTTGATATGGTAGAGAAAAATTTGAAAAATGAGAGCGGGGAATTCGAAGGCAACTTTCAGTCCCTTTATCTCAAAGCGATCGAACTTGCGGGTTACATGCGTACTTCATTGACGGATTTCCCAGCTTTGCGCCGATTTAATCAAGAAGCTAATACCGAAATGCTCATCTTCATGAAATTTCTTTCCGAAATACAAGAGCTTACAGCCGGAAAAGAATTATTGAGCACATTGAGCGTGCTAATAACCGATCATATGTATCGGGAAGAGTGCTATTATTTGATTAAACTCTCTCAAGCTGCCGTAGGCGTGCCACGCCCTGATTGCGATCCTGCTAAACCTAGAGCCGAGAACTAATCATATTTAGACATATCTCCCCGCTTCGCTACTTCTTTATTGTTGGAAATTTTTTCGTTTTATTTGAGAGCAAAGCAGCAAGACCAGAGGAATAACAAGCTGGAAAGGCACTGAAACCCATGGCCAAATTTGCTGCTGAAAATGGATTACGTCCAGCTGATTTGGATGTAGAAACAGAGACAGCTCGAACAGCGCCAACCCAAGTGGCACGATGTAAATCTTGTGATTTCGGGTCCCTATCGTCTGCGCTAGAGCTAAAGAGGCAGTAAATAGACAAACGGTCAGCTTCATGAATTCACCAAATACCCAAACGGTAAACACGATCGGCTCAATGCGTTCGAAAAAATCCCCTACAGAGATGTACATTGCGGACATATAAGAGGGAAAAACTTGTTTACTCGCGAGTTCGCCCATGACCAGGATATTCACGATATGGGATGTGATCAACCATAAGCCGGACAATCCGATTACGGAGAGGACCGTCTTTTTTACTTTTTCGACGCTATTAACGAAAGGAATGATCATTACAAATAGCACCGACTCGCCCAAAGGAAATGTTGCGACTTGCGCGGCTCCGTTGAACACGGGACGCCAACCTGTTTCTAACACAGGAAACAGATTGCCTGGATTCATATCCTGTATCGATAACACGATGAATATAACGGATTGCAATACCACAATAATGATTAATAGAAGCGCGCATCTACAAATAACTTCAATCCCTTGATAAGCGGCCCAAGCGGCCATTGAGATCATGATCAAACTAATCACAACGCTCGGGGTTCGTGGCAATAATACGGCTCCTGTAAGATCTTCAAAATTGCGCAAGACGTAAGCCCCTAGCTGGAAGCCGTACCCTGCATACAAAATCCCGATCGTTTTCCCTATCCAGGTGCCAAGTAGGGTCTGCGCAATTCCGATTACCGACTTTTGCGGGAATCTTCTGCATAGTGTCGCATACACCCAAGCAATACAGAGCCCGGCAAGGCTGCCGATGACGGCGGATATCCAAGAATCATGCCCTGTGGTGTAACCGATGGGCAACGACATCGAGCTTGCTACGATAAATATGAACATGAGAGCCCAAAGCTCAGTATTGGAGATAAGGATGTTTAGTCCAGAGCTTTTCATCTACGAGTCCCTTCTCCGATCCGTCATCGTCATTTCAATAAAATCGAGAGCCATTTTTGCAAAATCATTGAAGGGCTCATGATTTGAACTCCCATCGTCATACACAAACCGACAACGGTGGAGATTGTTAAAATGAGCCCTACAGTCACATATTCCTTCATTTGCGCCGTCTTTTTCATTACCTTCAGTTGTAACCAGAAGAGAAAGGCAACGAAGAACGAGTACATCGCTATATTCGTCATTCGGTGTGAACTCCTTTGTTTTCTAAAGAAGAATTAATCATACCGGCTCTTCGCAGGTGGATTTGAGTATCTACGGAAACGACTGCATGAGAAAAAATCATATCCCAATCATCTCTCACCGTTTTCCATGTCCCAAATTGATATTGATGCACCAACAGTCCGAACCCGAATATGTCAGATTTCAATTCCGTTTGCGCTTTCTTTATGCTGTTAAGCGTTTGCTCCGTAAGCAGTTTATTAAGTCCTTGTTCAATTATTGCTACGTTTTCCGGACGACTGATATCCAGCTCTACATTACTTTCATTAAGCAAGCCATCACCACGCAGCTCGATATGAATAGTTGCTTTACCGTCTTTGATAACCGTTTTTATTTTTCTATCCGTTTTCTTCAAAACAACGCCGACACTCCCTCCGGCCTCCGAAATCCTTTCGGCCAGATATTCATGCTTTAATTCACCTTTAATCCACCTGAGGCTTCTCGTTTCTATATCATTCAAGTATCCCGCCAATTTGTAATCTTTCATTACCGCTGTCGAGGAGAGATGAAATACATTTAGCTTCGATTTTTCATCTTCTTTTTCAACCAAAGTCTGAGGTTTCTGAATCTCTACTGCTCCCAATACAGGTACGATTCCGTCTCGTTCCTGGTTCATCAAAAAGTCCCGGAACGTAACCGCCGTACCGACTCCGTTACGCTCCAATTCTCGAACCTCCTCTGACGGTATACGTTCATAAGGATGATCCATTCTCATCAGTTCTACGGCCTGTTTACCTTTGGCCACAACAAGGTAAGTCCGAAGTCGGGTCGCCGGATCCCTGGAATAGTAATCCAAAACTTCCTTTATTCCCTTTTTGGCGAATCTTTCTCCGATGAAGACAACCCGGCGATGTCCTTTAAAAAATTTTCGCGAAAGAAGTTGTTGACACTTTCTCTCTACATCATAAATATTTGTCCCCGTGGCGGATATTACGTAATACGTTTTGTTAAGTGTTCCTAACGTACTCCCCTCTGTATGGGGGGTAGGGATAGGTACTTGAATAGAAACAAATATACGGCCATCTTCGGTTATATCCAGCCCAGATGCCATGAAAAGGGCAAGGTCATTCATTTCCACCCTATCCCAACAACCGCTCAAAAGGGGAACCAACATAAGCAAAAGGAACGTCCGCGCTTTCTTGTAGGGCCTGTTTTCTCCTCTGCACATTACGGTTTCTGTCCTTTCGGTATGCGGGTTTGTCGCTTCCCTTCCTGTCCAGGACGAAAATACATGGTCCATAAAGGCGCCCGAAAAATAGTATCCTTGAGACCTTGAAAGCTAACCGGTGCCATTGGAAATAAATAGGGCACGCCGAGCGACTTGAGGCCTGCAAGGTGGATTAATATGCAAAGCAGTCCTACCGTAATGCCATAAAGTCCAAACATCCCAGCAAGCAGCATCATAGGGAACCTCAGAATCCGAAATGCAAACGAAAAATTATACCGAGGGATGACAAACGATGCAATTCCCGTTAATGACACCACAATAACCATTGGGGCAGAAACAATACCGGCTAGCACGGCTGCTTGACCAACGACAAGGCCGCCCACGATACTGACAGCTTGACCAATTTGCTTAGGCAAACGAACTCCGGCTTCACGTAAACCCTCGAATGTGCTTTCCATAATCAGCGCTTCTACGATTGCAGGAAATGGAATACCTTCCCTGGCGGAGGAAATGCTTAATATCAGTTTTGTCGGAATCATTTGCTGATGGAACGTGGTTAAAGCAACATATACGGAGGGTAAGACCAGAGCAATCAAGGTTAAAATTAGCCGTATAAAACGAATCAAATTCGCAAACAGAACACGATCGTAATAATCCTCTCCCGCCTGAAGAAATCCCCAGAAAGACATTGGACCACTGATGATGAATGGGGAGCCGTCGGTCAATACCGCAACTCGTCCTTCCAATAATGCGGATACGACATAATCCGGTCGTTCTGTAACGAGATACTGAGGAAAGGGAGAATACGTGCGTTCTTCGATAAATTGTTCAATATACCCGGATTCCAGCACGCCATCGATCTGAATGTTCTGAATTCTGGACTTGATTTCTTGAATGACTTCAGCGCTAGCAATATCTTCAATATAGGCGATCGCCACTTCTGTTTGGGTTAGTTCCCCTACGGTTATCGACTCGATTTTCAGCCGTGCAGAACGTATTCTTCTACGGATTAAACTTGTATTGGTCCGAATGCTTTCGGTGAACGAATCGCGAGGACCTCGAACCGTGGCTTCCGCAGAAGACTGCTCGACGGCTCTTGTATTCCCACCTGGAATGTTGAGAACGAGCGCTTCCGTTTGACCCGCTATCAAAATGACAATAGAGCCCTTTAATACATGTTGAACAATACTTGGAATATTCGCTGCTCTTTTCACTTGGCTGATGGCAATTAATTGATTTTGCAGATAAGAAAGAATGTCATGCCTATCGTCCAATGTCTCTGATGAGCTACCTGACATAAGTGATTTTAGCACGGTTTCGTCCAACTGTTTTTCTTCAATTAACCCATCTATATATAAGAGAAGAGCGTTCTTTTGACCACAGATTTGAAAAGAGCGGAACATCACGTCTGAGCAAGATTGAAACGTGTTCTTTAATACAGCTTCGTTTTCTTCCAATGAGGATGTCAGAATGCTGCTTATCGTGTCGTTCTCCAGCCCTTTATCTTGGTACTCTTTTGACATAAGCGCAAATACCCCCACGTTAAGCAATGAAAACATTACCTATAGTTATGTTCATCCTGTTTCTAAATTATGTAAAAACCTTGGAAATCTTCGATCGAGAACAACAAAAAATGCAGCCCCTATTTGTTAGGGGCTGCATTTGCTTGGCATAAGACTAAGCGTCAAATGATAGGAACAGTGTACGTTGCGGGTTCAATCCATGTCTGATCGGAAAACTCTCGGCCACGAACCACCACTTCGTTGTTGTAGACCTGAACGTACATGCCTTGAGCTACATTTGGATTGTCGCTACTGCGTGTTTTGCCGACAGAGGCGTTATTGAACCAGTGAAATGAGTTCTGTGTATTATAGTGACTCTCCGTTGCAAAGTTACGATGGGTGTGCCCGGACAGCACAAAAACATTCTTATATGGCGCCAAAATTGCCCGAAACTCCTTCGCCCTGAGCAACTGTGGCGGTTTCCCGTCCATATCCGGCGCCGGCAGCGGCTGATGGATGAAGACGAAAGCAGGCTTTCCATCAACATGGGATTTCATCCTATTCTCAAGCCAGGCAAGCTGCTCATCCGAATACCATGCGCCCTCCCCTACCTCAGGATTCTCCTGCACGTATGCCTCTTGGGACATCATAATCAGATGAACATCATTGATCCAGACATCCTTGTAGGGCTTATCCTTGTAACCGAAAAACTTCATGAAGCGTTCACGGGACATCGCATCCGTTTTCCCGTTGGGCACTGTCTCAGCGGACCATTCCCCCTTACTGTTGATCCAAATGTCGTAAAAGTCGTGATTGCCCATATTCGCGTAAATTGGCGGTAATTTGTACTTGTCTAATACTTTTCGAAAAAGCTTGTAATCCACCTCGCGGCCTACATCCGTGATATCCCCTCCGAAAACAATCGTATCTACCGGCGACTCGAAGCGACTAATATCTTTCAACGCTGAATGAAGCTTATCAGTAATCGTAGAGGTTCCATTGTCGGAAATATGCACATCGCTAAGAAGGAAAAAGGATAGCAATAGTCGCTTGCCTTCAGAGGCGACAGTAGCCGGTTGTACGGATTCTAGGGGGATTTCTTCCTGTCCCGCAGCCACAACTACAGGCCCGTTCGTCTCCCGACTTTTCAAGATTTGCTTAAGCAGAGCCCCGCCACCGGTTAAGGCAACCGCGGCTGCAAGTAATCTTTTGACAAACTGTCTTCTAGAGATCATGAACCTCCCCCTACTTTCTGTTATTATCTTTATTTAGTCATTAAAACACCAAAGCATGAATCGTCTTGTTTAATAAATTTATATAAATTTTATCATATTGTAGTCTCAAATTTACTATAAAAACCTATCATTTTCTGCAGTTAACGTGGAAAATAGATCTGTTCCCCGGCAGCAAATTCTATCGTCCTGCATGTAAAGTTAGGATAAAGCGCGGAAAGATCAACCTCGAATATTCGCTTCGACTTCGATCTATTAGTCAAGGTAAACCCGTCAGACGTGTACTCGTAGGCCAGTTGAAAAAGCGACTGCTGCAGTTCAACGCGTCCATACGTTTGCAACTTAGGCTCTATCCTCAAATCGGCCTCCAAGGAGAAACGTATGCCTACATATTCATGAAGCAATACCCAAGAAAATACACATGGATATTCGTAGTAATGGCCTGCTCCGTGCCAATTCTTGTCGTCGATATAATAGACATGGTTCATATCATAGCGTTCTCCCATGATATAGCCATCTTTACCAGCCTGTTCCATAACCTGCTGCAATTGTCGGGTCAACATGTCGCCATCTTTTCTCCAAGACCAGTACGCCGCATCCCAGCACCAATAGCGACCTGCTGCGCATAAGTCATAAGGACCGCCATCTCCTAGTTCAGACAAGGTATATTGCTCGATTTCAGCTGCAACAAAGCTTGGAAACCGCTGGAACTCATTAAGCTTAGCATTTATTAATGCCATGACAGCTTCTTCTTGTTCCTGGGTCGAATATCCGAAAATAACCGGCAATATATTAGCCAATAAATGTATATGATCGTGTACAACACCGCTTCGATCAACC
The DNA here is from genome assembly GCF_059692215.1 of Paenibacillus sp. J22P51. Taxonomy (NCBI): domain Bacteria; kingdom Bacillati; phylum Bacillota; class Bacilli; order Caryophanales; family Paenibacillaceae; genus Paenibacillus; species Paenibacillus sp. J22P51. The sequence goes on from NZ_JCAUAZ010000001.1 coordinate 310,191, forward strand.
CAATCGACAAAACGGCGATTATGCGGATCCCAATATCCGTTAGGCAAGGGCTCAACCATAACTTCAGACAACTGTTTGGCTATTTGATTGTAAAACTCTGCCTTGTCTTCACGTTGTAAATATTGCTCTAATCTTCCAAGTAACTGTATCGAATAGGCAGCAAGCGCAGTTGCTAACGATTCCCGCCCATCTTTCATTACTTGATCCTCGTAATATACATCCGACCAGAGACGGCCATGACGGTCAATATAGTCTTCGATTCCACTTGCTGCACCTTCAAGTTCTTCGATATGGGCACTGAGCCATTCTTTATCCTTCGTTATACTTATATAGAGCCATGCCGACTCCAAGATCTCGACGTTTCCAGTTATGAGGAACATGTTAGCATTCGTTTTGCCATCCATTGAGCTACGCCGCACATGATACTCCCTTGTTCCGTCGGGTTGAACAGCACATGGATTTCTCCACAACCTTTCGGGATCTTCTTTCATCAGTTTGAGCTGAAGCTCCATCATCCGACGAATAACAGCCGCATCAAGTTGATTGCCCCAAGCCATTCTCCCTTTTATTTGAAATTCGTGATCCACGTCAGGGTAAGTACCCGCGTATGCATGCTTCATCAAGGTGCTCAGAACGAAGCCATTAGACTCTGGATAGGCAGCAGCTCTCGTTCGTTCTACTACGGAAGGAAGTATGGTCCCCCAATAAAAGGCCGCCAATGTCTTTCCAAGCGCTTCGCCATGCTCAAAATCAAATGTGTATCGGTCGCCAAAACAGTCGGAATGAGGCCTGCTTTCATAGGGAATCAACTGACAATTTTCAGATACAATATGTACCAAAATCCCCTGTTTATCAAGGGCCGTGATCCGAATCGTTCCATCTGCTTTAATCAGCCATGAGGCATCTAGAGAGTTTGGATCTTCAGGTAAAACCCAAGCGATGGAATTCCCCTCCAGATCTGCAATTCCTTCTTCCAAAGGCAATACGTACCAATCATTTGTCTTTTGCAGGACAAAGGAAGGCCCATAGCTAAAATACAGTTCGATCGCGCTTTGTCCACCTGCAATGACATTCCATACAGGGGGAGCCTTAATCAATGATTCAGCCTTTATTGAACGAAGAATGCCCAGAGGAAAATTATCTATTATTTCTATCTCGGAAATCTTGGTCATCTTATCAGCTCATCTCGTAATTAGTTTTTTAAACTACTTGAAAACGTTTCCAATATAGCCAGCGATTGTGCCCCCGTAATCAAATTGTTGAGCTGCTGGCCCGAGTCCGTTATCATGATATATTCATGTTAACTCCTCCATAAAATACTGTGCAAAAGTATTCGCTATTAATTAACAATTACCTTCTTATCAAGTAACTCTTGTAATACTCAAACAATTGGAGTCAATATAAGCAATCATTTGCCCAAATTTTGCAAAGAAAACGGTTTCACCATACCCCATGATAAAGAGGTGATCACTATCGAGTAGTATCGAAGGAGTTCTTTCCCAATGACGAGTCCTAAGAAACTAAGTTTGTTTGCCATTACATGGCCTTTATTTATTGAATCGTCACTTCAAGTGGTTATGCGAACTTCTGATACGTTCATGGTGAGTCATGTGTCGGATGAAGCCGTTGCAGCGGTTGGCGTTAGCAATCAGCTCATTATTTTTTTATTCTTGCTGCTCCAGGTGATTTCGACGGGTTCAGCCATCGTCATTTCTCAATATTTAGGTGCGAATAAAATAAGAGATGTCAAAAAGTTTGCCGCTGGCGCAATCTCGCTTAATTGTATATTCGGCTTCTTGATAAGCCTGTGTATCGTTTGTTTCAGCAAACAGCTGCTTCAGCCCTTCGGCTTGGAACCAGGGACACTGGAGCAGGCGCGCATATACCTAACTATCGTTGGCAGCTGCTTATTTCTTCAAGCAGTTAATCTGACCATTGCGGCCATAACGCAGATGCATGGTTATACAAGATATACAATGACGGTCAGCTTGGGAATCAATCTCGTAAATTTGACCGGCAGTATTTTATTTATTTTCGGTCCTTACGGCTTTCCAAAACTCGGTGTTCCAGGTGTCGCCATATCGGTAGTATTCAGCCAATTACTCGGACTGGTTGTCTATGTCTTGATTTTAACAAAAATCGTTCGATTGAACTTATCCATCAGCGACTTTTACAAAGCGAGATTTGCAGATCTGAAAAAAATATTGACTATCGGTATTCCCACAGCCGGGAGCTCGCTCGTATATTCTGTAAGTCAACTGATAACGACATATTTTATCACACAGCTAGGCGCTGAGATGCTTTCCACCAGGATTTATACACAAAATATAATGACATTCATCATGGTACTGGCAATTTCCTTGGGACGGGGGACTCAAATCATCATTGGTCGACTGGTAGGTGCAGGTGAAAAGGAAGAGGCTTACAAGCAGTTGTTTCGCAGTTTGATACTTAGTTTATTGCTTTCACTTGCCGCGGTCACTTTGACCGTTTTGTTCAGAAAACAGTTGATCGGTATGTTTACGGATAATGCCGAAATCATTACATTAGGGGCTTTTTTACTGACGTTTGGTTTCCTTCTAGAGCCAGTACGGTGTTTGAACATTGTTATCGGAGAAGCTCTTCGAGCTGCGGGTGACGCGCGATTTATTCTCCTAATTGGTGTGAGCGTCATTTTGGGGCTGTGTGTCCCCCTAACATATTGGATAGGCGTGCATATGGGGTACGGGTTGGTAGGTATGTGGGGCGTGTTCATCATGGACGAAGGGTTGAGAGGGATTCTGTTATTATTCCGTTGGAGAAGTAGAGCATGGGAGAAAAAAGTGTTGGTGAGCAGTGAGGAAACCATCAGGTGAGCAAAGGCTGCCCTCGGTTGATCTGTTCATCCGTCGGCAGCCATTTATTTATTGTTGAACTTCTCGTTATCCATTAGTAAAAAATTGTGTTTATTTCTTGAAGGCTTCTAATTAAAAAATAAAGGAAAAGTAAATGTAACGAAAGCTGCCCAAATCCCGTAGACCGGCAAATACTTCGTAACGGCATCTTGGATGGTTGATGGTCCTGTTTTGTTTTGTAGAAAGTGCATATAGGAGAGCATAATCCAAATGAGATTGGACCAGATTAGTATGTTTACGCCTAGTACTGCGAGTCTGTTGGGCGATATCCCATAAGAAGAAAGCCTGAACACGATGGCGGATAAAGCCACACTGTCAATGATCAGAGCAAGGATAATGAGGGCGAAATTGATATAATCCGAAATGTTCTTCTTCTCGTCTTTGCCGCTTTCAGTAATGGAGAATATGGTTACGGCCAATACACAAAGGAGTATTCCATTGAAAGACAAGAGAAAATCTCGGTCCAAGAATGGATTTTTCCCGACCACAATAACCGTTATTAGATAGACCAACAAGGTTATCAGTACAAGCGGACTAAAAATTTTGGCTATATAGGGGGCAATATTTTTAGCAAGCTTTAGGTTCCTAGATACGAGGTATGTAGCCACAAGAGCGAGCGCGGCAGCACCAAATATAACGACATTTTCAAAATAGAATTCAGATATATCCATACCTACAAATTTAAATAATTGCATGGTTAGACCTGTTAGCAGCATTCCGCTAATTGCCATGCTGGCATAGAGTATGGCAAGTTCGCCATTAAATTTAAGATAAGCTAATCTTGTGCTGCCTCTGCTATAGTCATTTCCTGTAAATGCAAGCCCTACTACGACCCATAAGAATATGGGAAGATGTATATAAGCTAGGATAACACTATCTGTCAGCTCTAGTGGCAACAGATTCAGAAATAACCCGGAGATTAGGAATGACGATGCAAGGGTGTAAAGAACCTTTTTATTCGGGACATTATTGGTTACAAAATAGATAGCAATTAAGGGAAGTATACCAAACACAATATTAATTGGGGCTATAGCTTCATTTCCAACAAAATGAAAAAGGATTCTAGTAATGATCCCGGCTAGAATGGCTAAGATGCCCATGGTGATGAAATCTTTCTGAAACAAGGAAGCTTTCTCAGTTTGTACCTTTTCCCTGAAATGCAACCTTTGATACCACACGGCAAGAACCTGCGAATCAGGGTTTTGTTCCCAGGCGTAGGAAAATGACTTTTTAAATGCTTCGGGTTCTTCTCTAAACATTCTCTCCAGCTCTTGGGGATTAGCGATATTGTCAATAATCAAATTGTTCATGTCCATGGTTATTCCTCCCCTATTCAGTCCTATTTTCCTCTCGGTATTCTAAAATATCTCCAGGCTGACAATCTAAAGCCTTACAAATCGCCTCTAAAGTTGATAATCGAATTGCTTTTGCCTTGCCATTTTTCAATATAGAAAGGTTAGCCATAGTTATTCCAACCTTCTCTGCAAGTTCTGTTACGCTCATTTTTCTTTTCGCTAACATCACATCAATATTGATAATTATCGCCATGTTATTCACCTCAGACCGTCAAATCATTTTCAGATTTTATATCAATAGCCTCTTTTAAAAGCTTTTGGAGAACAGCAGCAAAAACAGCAATCACCATGGAAGCAAAAATCATGACCATTCCGATTACTATGACACCTGGGGCATCGTCTCTCTCCGCAAGGAGATAAAAAAGTGGCATCCCCAACACATACAAGCTGCTAATCGTGATTGCACAGTACTTAATTTTCTTTAAAGCTTCTACAGATAAATCCGAGAAAGCTTTATTCTGGTCAATATACTTTAAAAGTTTAAACGCTTGATACAGAGCAAAATAAAAAGGTATCGCCGTTGCATAAAGATCGATAATAAAAAGATATTTCAAATACGTATGATCTGGATATAATTCTACTGCATAATCCGCGATCTCAGGCACGGCAAATATGCATAAAGCAAGCACTGGTATCCCCATAAGAATGACAACTATCTTTAAAAAGAGTGTTGTTCCACGTTCCATAAAAAGTCCCTCACTTATCATATAATTTTGATTTGAATTTATCACAGAATTTATCGTTTTGCAATAAATAAATCATGATATTTAACATATTGTTGTTGTTAAACGTACCGAAAATCAAATTCTTAGGACACGAAAAAACCAGTAAACTCAGTTTACTGGTTCTTTCATGTCCACTTCTGACCAAGTTATACGAGCAGATTCCGCAATCGTGCCGGATAATCGGTAATAATCCCCGAAACACCAACTGCAATTAATCTTCTATAATCCGCAGCATCATTGGCCGTATAAGGATAAATGAGCAACCCCGCAGCAACGGCGGCTATCACATCCTCTTGTCCAATACAGTGGTGATACGGATGCAAAGAATACACGTCTACCCCCAATTGCCTCGCATAGGCCGCGTGATCCATTAAGTTGGCTGCATACAGCAACCCTACTTTCGCTTTAGGCTGCGCTTGCTTGATCCTGTGAATCACTTTGTGATCGAAGGATGAAATCACGGTATCTTCCCATCTGTCGATGTCGTGCAAAAATGCCAAAAGAGCCTGCTCCATTCTCCCCTCGTAAGCGTGCTTTATTTCCACATTGATGAGGTGTCCTAGAGGTATAAGCTCGAATACTTGACTCAACAATGGGATTCGCTCTCCCGTGAAAGCTTCTGAAAACCAAGAACCAGCATCTAGGGACTTCAAATCTTCCCAGTTTTTCTCACCAATAAACCCGGAGCCATTCGTCGTCCGATCCAACGTAAGATCATGACAGACGACAATTTCACCATCTCTCGTTATTTGGACATCAAGTTCAATACCGTCAGCCCCTTGTTCTAGCGCTAATGCGAAAGAAGCCAGTGTATTTTCTGGTGCTTCACCAGCTGCTCCACGATGACCAATCACAATCGGTTTCTGTGTGTTCATGGTTCACTCTCCTAAGTTGATCAATAGCAAAGTATCCACAAATTATAGAAGAATTGACCCGATTTTGCCCAGTCTGCAAATCTATCTATTTTGTAAAGAACAAGAAATATATACAAATTCTTCACCTGAATTTAACATCGGTCAAATAAACGAACGTTAATCTAATAAGCAGAGTACTTGTCCAATAATGGTCATGGAGGAGCTTGGCATGAATGTCATAGAAAGAAAATTACCTCAAGCAAGAAAAACAAAAACGAATACCAAGGTTGAGCAGCCACGCAAGGCAATGCTCAGACATACTTGGATGGAGACGATCTTAGGGTATGTCTTTCTACTCCCTTCACTGTTGCTGTTTGCTATCTTTTTATTTTATCCCTTGATTCAGACCCTTTATCTGAGTTTGCACGAAACCGATCCGCGAGGCAGAGTTGCTTCCTTCGTTGGTTTCGATAATTTCACGGCGATTTTCACCTCAGAACGATTTTATCAGAGTTTAGGTGTGACTGGCCTTTTTACACTTTTAACCGTTCCTACAGTTATCGCAATCGCGCTGATGCTCGCCGCTTTTACACACAATCAGCTCAAAGGAATGCGCATCTTCCAATTCATCTTCTCACTGCCTGTCGTTCTGTCCGTAGGAACCTCCGCTGTGATCTGGATGATGCTGTTTCACCCGAGTGTTGGGATGTTGAATTACTTGCTGCACCTAGTTGGCTTAGAGCCTGTAGCTTGGTTGACAGACCCTAGATGGGCGCTGCTTTCCGTGTCCATGATGACTGTCTGGATGAATCTCGGCTTTACCTACATTGTTCTGCTAAGCGGCTTACAAGGTATTCCAGATGAAATCTACGATAGTGCCAAAATAGATGGATCTGGTCCCATTCGAACCTTTGTTCAAATCGTTCTGCCATTACTTTCACCGACTGTGTTCTTCGTAACGATTGTGTCGATTATCGGTGCTTTTCAGTCCTTCGGACAAATTCATATCCTGACCAAAGGTGGTCCAGTAAACTCAACAGATGTACTCGTATACTCCTTGTATCAGGATGCCTTTATCAACTTCCGGTTCGGAACAGGAAGCGCTCAAGCACTTGTCCTTTTCGCCATTATCCTTATTTTCACTGTCATTCAATTTAAAGTTTTTGAAAGGAAGGTGCACTATCAATGACCTCTCGTTGGCAAAATTCATTCGTTTACATCCTATTGATCGTTTGCGCGGCCATTGTACTGTATCCCATCTTCTATACGTTCTCTTCCGCATTGATGACACCTGAGGAAGCATCGGCATATCCGCCCCGCTTCTTGCCTAGCAGCTTCTATATAGGCAGTATAATCGCCGTCTTCAAGCTTGTGCCTATCGCCAAATTTGTAACCAATAGTCTGATTGTATCTCTTGTTATTATGGTGGGACAGCTTATTACTTCGAGCATGGCAGCCTATGCCTTCACCAATATTCGCTTTAAGGGTAAAGCATTCATCTTCGCGCTTTTCATGGCTACGATGATGATTCCATGGGAGGTCACCATTATTCCCAACTATTTGACGGTCAAAAAGTGGGACTGGCTTGATAGCATGCAGGGCCTAACCGTTCCATTCCTGGCAACAGCCTTCGGAACCTTCCTCCTACGTCAATTCTTCTTGCAGCTGCCGAAAGAGCTTTTCGAAGCGGCACGAATCGATGGCTGCGGACACTTTCGCATGTTCCTCCGAATTGTGCTTCCACTCGGACGCCCAGCACTTGCAACTCTAGCCGTTTATGCCTTCTTAAATGCATGGAACATGTATCTATGGCCTCTGCTCATTACGAACAGCGAAGCCATGCGAACCGTGCAAATCGGCATCGCGATGCTGCAATTCGAAGAATTAACCGTTTGGAATTTGGTACTGGCAGGGGTAACGATTATCTTACTTCCTTCCCTTTTACTGCTTGTCCTCGGATTAAAACAGCTCGTTCGCGGACTTACCGCCGGCGCCGTGAAAGGTTAGCCCCGTCATTGATGGGTACGCTATTCAGCCTAATAGCTGAAATAGATTTCCATATATTTTAGAAAAGAGATAAGGGAGAGAAACGAAGTATATGAAAACATTGAAAACGAAAAGCTCCATCCTTGCTATGACTGCAATTATGGTGCTATTAACTAGTGCATGCGGCAAAGCTGAAACAACGACATCAGACAGTACGACAGAAAGTAAGCCTACCGCAAGCACCACTGCATCCGATGTAAAAAAACCAACTGAGCCCGTTAAAGTGATCTGGTGGCACTCGATGAGTGGCGAACTTGGCAAAGCCGTCGATAAATTAGTCGCAGATTTCAATGCCTCTCAGAAAAATGTACAGGTTGAGGCTGTTTTCCAAGGTACTTATGATGAAAGCATCAACAAAATGAAAGCATCTATGGATACCAAGAGCGGCCCCTCCCTCATTCAAGTTTACGAAATTGGCTCCCGTTTCATGATCGATTCCAAAGCCATTACTCCCGTCCAAAAGTATGTCGATGCCGATAAATTCGATCTTTCCCAGCTCGAAGAGAACATTCTGAATTATTACAAAGTCGAAGGCAAACTGAATTCCATGCCTTTCAACACCTCTAACCCTATCCTTTATTACAACAAAGATATGTTCAAAGCAGCAGGTCTTGATCCTGAGAAACCACCGACAACCTATGAAGAAATTACAAAAGCTGCTGGGGCGCTTAGTAAAGATGGGAAATCCGGCTCTTCCTTTGCCATTTACGGCTGGTTTATGGAGCAATTCTTTGCTAACCAAGGTGTAGAATACCTCAATAACGGTAATGGTCGCACCACTGCTGCAACAGAATCCATGGTCAACAATGAAGCTGGCGTCAAAACGCTGACTTGGTGGAAAGAGATGGTCGACAACAAAACATCTGCAAACCTCGGTCGTAAAACAGATGATACGAAAAAAGCTTTCTTAGCTGGCCAAATCGCCATGACGTTGGATTCCACAGCTTCACTTCGCGGGATTGTAACTGGTGCTGAAGGCAAATTCCAAGTTGGAACTAGCTCACTACCGAAGCCAGCCGATGCCAAAGAAGGCGGCGTTGTTGTTGGAGGCGCGAGTCTTTATATCTTGAATAACAAGTCGGAAGCCGAGCAACAAGGCGCATGGGAATTCATTAAATTTCTAACTACGCCTCAAACACAAGCTTGGTGGAACGTGAATACAGGCTACTTCCCAATTACAAAGAAAGCTTATGATGAACAAATTTTGAAAGATAACCTTGCGAAATACCCGCAATTCCAAACGGCCATTGATCAATTACACAAAACAAAAGCAAACACGGCAACCCAAGGTGCCGTTATGGGCGTATTCCCAGAAGCTCGTCAAATCGTCGAAACAGCAATCGAAGAAGCTTTAACAGGCAAGAAGGCTCCAAAAGAGGCGCTTGACAGCGCAGCAAAAAGCATCACGGAGAAAATCGGTGCTTATAACAAAACTGTGAAATAAAGAGACTAAAGAGGCCCATGCGCAATTGCATGGGCCTTTTACTTTTAAGATGATTGTCATGCGCTGAATAAACGTAATTTCTATATCCAATCTTCGAAATGATCTGTTACAAACCGAATCTCACTCTCATAGTGCGCCAAATGACCCTCATCAACCATTTTTTGAAAAGCTGGATTCCCGTCGCTGGCACCATTTCTCAACGTATCACACAGTACTATCAACCTTTGAATAATCCACTGTCGCAGATTAGTAGAGACGGGAATTCCATAAGATTCAAAAAACAAATGAATTCGCCGACGGCGCTCTGCAGCGTGTATGTCAGATTGGTATGCTACCGTTGTTCCAGAAGAATGGTCAGGTGCAAAACTCGCAAGTGGAACCGATGTGTAAAGGGTGTACGCAATGTCCCACATACGCGGACCTGGTCCTGCCATGTCAAAATCAATCAGCGCCACAGGTTCCCCATTTTGAAAGACAACATTATACAACGCTGCGTCATTATGACAGATTACTTTGTGCTCGGCATCGTCGGGATAGCTAAGCTGCCATCTGTTCTCCATATTGGGAGAGAACGCTTTAGTCGCATCATGGAAATGACGCAAGAGACGTGCTAAACCCACAAGCGTTTCGTCCGACCACATGTACGGTTCAAGTTTTGGATAATCGTTTCCTGCAACTTGTCCAGAAATAAATGTCAATATTTCACGACCAGAGTCATCGATTCCAAGAAATCTTGGCGCTCCCTCAAATCCTTGTTTTTCCAAATGTTTGAACAGTTCATGAACACTCGCACTCCAATAACCTATAGGGCGGCGAACCGTGTTCGCCATACGGACTATGTGATTTACATTGCCGCCTTTTAACACTTCTTCCTGAGTCATAAGGTTTCATTCCTCGCTTTTCAGTGCTTAATCTATTGCAGAACCTACAATAAATTGCTTTGCAGACTTTTGTGTGATAAAATGATGTTATAAACAGATTTAACATAAATTCACATATTGAAAAGGTGATCATTTGTGTAATGGTACCTTTTTCAATATGTGATTTTTTTGTTTAAAAAAACATGTTAAATAAATATTTGGAGGTAATTTATTATGGAAACAGGCACAGTAAAATGGTTTAACGCAGAGAAAGGCTTTGGCTTTATCGAAGTGGAGGGCGGAAATGACGTATTCGTCCATTTCTCCGCGATTCAAGGCGATGGTTTCAAATCGCTGGACGAAGGACAACGTGTTGAATTTAATGTAGCTCAAGGTAACCGCGGACCTCAAGCCGAGAATGTTGTAAAACTGTAATATACTGCAAACTGTCCTTAACATGTGTTAAGGGCAGTTTTTTTAATCTAAGGAGGAGTTAACTATGTATTTTCGAAGAAAATCGTTAGAGGATCTCCCTCAGGAAAACACTAAAATCTGGGCTTGCAAGAAAGAAGATTGTAAGGGTTGGATTCGGGACAATTTTGCATTTGAGTACGTCCCAACTTGCCACCAGTGCCTTTCTACCATGATTAGTAGTGTGAAGATGCTTCCTCTACTTGCCAACTCCAACAAAGATATGAAGTCCCTTATTAAAGGAAGACAGATCTCGTAGAGACGATTCCAAATCGAAAGGGCGCATATGACTACTAGAACAAATAAATAAATATATAAATAAATACTTTAACCGTTGTTTATGTATAAACAATGGTTTTTTTTACATTAAATTTTCGTTCTGCTAATCTTGAATATTCATTTGAGTATCTCCCTTAACTGGTTTCATGTTTATTTTAAACCGTTCTATACTCTTAGGCGCTTTATATCTTGTCTAGGTGGAAAGCCAAACATACGAGAATATTCGCGGCTGAATTGTGAAGGGCTTTCATAGCCTACTCGAAATGCCACATCAGCGGCATCTGCTGATTCGGTTAATAATAGGCGACGTGCTTCCTGCAATCGCAGTTGTTTTTGAAACTGAATAGGGCTCATAGCAGTTACCTCTTTGAAGTGTCTGTGAAACGAAGAAATACTCATACTGGCTATTTCTGCAAGCTCTTCAATGCGCAAAGGCTTTCCATAGTTATTGCTAATTTGTTCGATAGCCTCCCTGATTCCATAGGTGCCGCTTCCTTCCATTGCGATTTGCGCCAGCGCAGCTCCATACTGCCCATGCAGAAGCCTGTATAGAATTTCCTTTGTGTAAATAGGAGCAAGGAACGGAATGTCTTTTGGATTGTCTAGCAAACAAGCTAATCTGAATATTGAATCCATTATAGCTAACTCCATCTGACCGACAAACATAGCTCGCTCAGCATTTCCTTTCGGAGTGATTCGAATGTCAGAATCACTTAAAACCTCTAAGATTTCACTCGCCGTAAATTCTAGTCTAAAACCCAAATACGGAATGTCGGAAGAAGCTTCAGTGACTTGGGCAGTAACCGGCAAGTCAACTGATGCAATAAGGTAATCTGCAGGATCGTACTTGAAGCGCTCCTGCGCCAGCCATACCGCCTTCGCACCTTGAACCACAATGCATAAGGAAGGCTTGTACACTCCATAACTTGGTCCGGTCAATTTAGAGCGACGTATGAAAAATAAAGTCGGAATGGCAGTTGCGTGAACACCGTCCTGTACTGAATGCCTCTCAATTAGTTTGGCAAGTTCATTCTGCTGCTTAGTTATTATTTCAGACATAAGATCCTCCTTTTTCCGTCATCCCTTATAATTCGATTATATTCCATATTCGTCAGTTACATAAGTGTAGCGAGAGGATTAGGCAATCATTTGGCATGAATGGGTTAACGGTCGCTTTTTCATCTGTTGCATAATAAGGCTATACCCATAAACAAAAGGGAACGAAGGAGCGTATCGACAAATGGAATATGTGAAACTTGGAAATACTGGTTTGGACGTATCTCGTCTTTGTCTAGGTTGTATGAGCTTTGGTGTAGCAGAGCGGTGGCATCATCCATGGATACTTGATGAGGAGCGCAGTCGTCCTATTATAAAAAAAGCCCTTGAATTAGGTATCAATTTTTTCGATACGGCGAATGTGTATGCAGACGGAACCAGTGAGGAGATTATTGGACGGGCCCTAAAGGATTATGCCAATCGGGATGAAATCGTCCTTGCGACAAAAGTGCATGGACGTATGCATCAAGGTCCAAATGGCGCAGGACTTTCCCGGAAGGCAATCATGAGTGAGATTGATAAGAGCCTTAAGAGATTAGGAACCGATTATGTTGACCTTTATCAAATCCATCGCTGGGATTACACTACTCCCATTGAAGAAACGATGGAAGCGTTGCATGATGTTGTGAAGGCTGGTAAGGCAAGATATATTGGTGCTTCTGCTATGTATGCATGGCAGTTTCTTAAAGCGCTACATGTAGCCGAGAAAAATGGATGGACCCGGTTTGTATCGATGCAGAATCATTTAAACCTCATCTACCGTGAAGAGGAAAGAGAGATGCTGCCGCTGTGCAAGGTAGAAAAAATCGGTGTGATTCCGTATAGCCCACTTGCATCAGGAAGACTGACACGTGATTGGTCGGAAACAACGCTTCGTTCCGAAACCGATCAAATGCAAAAAAATAAATACGATGCGACAGCAAATACGGATCGATTGGTTGTGGAGCGTGTTGCAGCAATCGCAGAAAAACATGGCGTTCCCCGAATTCATATCGCGCTTGCTTGGTTGCTTCAGAAAGAACCTATCTCTGCTCCTATTATCGGTGCTACGAAAGTGTCTCAGCTCGAAGAAGCCGTAGGTGCTCTATCGATTACGTTAACACTTGAAGAAATTGCTTCATTGGAAGAGCCGTATGTTCCCCATCCCGTAGTTGGTGCGGTTTAACATAAGAAACGACAAGAACGCGACAGAATGGACCTTATGGATGTAATGAATAAGTTCAAACCGATTTACAGATAATTTTAAAAAACTGGAGGATCTTATATGCAAAAAGTAATTTTGAACAATGGTGTTGAGATGCCTATACTCGGTTTTGGTGTATTTCAGATTGCAGATCAAGGTGAATGTGAACAAAGCGTTTATGACGCTATTATGGCAGGCTATCGGCTGATTGATACAGCTGCCTCATATCTAAATGAAGTAGCTGTTGGCAAAGCGATCCAACGGAGTGGCGTGAAAAGAGAAGAATTATTTATTACTACGAAACTTTGGGTTCAGGATACTGGTTATGAGCGCACAAAAAAAGCATTTGAAAAATCACTGGAAAGATTGCAATTGGATTATTTGGATTTGTATTTAATTCATCAGCCATTCGGCGATGTGCATGGTTCTTGGCGTGCTATGGAGGAATTGCATCGTGAAGGAAAGGTCCGTGCAATTGGCGTTAGTAACTTCCATGAGGATCGTCTGATCGATTTGATCATTCATAATGAAGTAGTTCCTGCGGTAAACCAGGTTGAAACTCACCCATTTAACCAACAAATCGAAAATGCAAAATTCATGAAAGAGAATAATGTTCAGATCGAATCCTGGGCGCCTTTTGCTGAAGGGAAAAATAACTTGTTCCAGAATGAGCTATTGGTATCCATAGCTGAAAAGGTTAATAAATCAGTTGCTCAAGTGGTTTTACGTTGGTTGACACAAAGAGAAGTCGTTGTGATTCCAAAGTCTGTTCGTAAAGAAAGAATTATCGAAAACTTCGACATCTTTGATTTTGAATTAAGCCAAGAGGATATGGAGTCGATTACTACGTTAGATACGAAACAGAGCCTGTTCTTTTCACATCGCGATCCCGAAAAGGTGAAATGGATCGGTACCCGTAAACTCGATATCTAACCATCTTTCGAAAAACTATTAATAAATCACTAATTTAACAATAGTCGTTAAAGTATGGAGCAGATGCTTAGGCAATCTGCTCCTATTTCGTTTGCACCTCTCATTTATCATAAGGTTCACCGCGCTTCAATAACGGCAAGTTTGAAAATAATATCCCTTTTGTCCATACTCTTAAATTATTTTTGAATATTGTAATGTTAGATTCTATCAAAGAAGCGAAAGAAGGGCTGCGGAGCGATGACATCATTAGAACCGATAAAATATTTGGAGACGCTGTCTGGAAAAGCCGCACATTTGCTGTCATTTAATGATGGAAATCGTTATGCGGTAAAATGTAAAAACAATTTCCACGGAACAAGGGAACTGGTAAACGAATTCGTGATCGCCAGATTAGGGCAACACCTTTCTTTGCCTGTGGTGCCATTTAAAATAGTGAATATGACAGAGCAGCAGATACAATATATACCAAAAAAGTTATCATCCAAATACAATCCAGGCACACAATTTGCAAGCCTATTTATAGACAATTGCAGAGGCCTCTCGAAGGAACCTCCTCATCCGACTAAAATGGATATCAAAAATAACCAGGTACTAGCCGGAATTTTCGTATTCGACCATTGGGTGCATAACTCTGACCGTACAAAAAGCAACATTCTTTTGGAGCGGCTGCCGGAAGGCAAATATGATATTCATATGATCGATCACGGAAAATGTTTTCCGGGAGGATATAAATGGAACAACTCAACATTACAAAAGCACGATAAGTTTAAAAAGGATTCTATCGTTCATATTTGGACTGTGGGCATGCTTGAAAATCCATCGATACTCTCTTCATATATTGAACAGATCCTTGCTGTACCGGAAACCCTTATTGAAGAAGTAATTCTGGAGATTCCTGGGGATTGGAATGTGTCGATTCAAGACAGAGAGGCCCTTGTTGCTTATCTCAAAGTACAGAAAAAAACATTTGCCGATTCGGTGTACCAATTTGCGAAAAAATATGGTAGGGCTTAATTGATTCCAAATAACAACTGCAGAGAATGAATAGGAGTAGCTTTGGGGCTTATAAGTATGTATATCATTAAAAAGTACTTGGTTTCATATATGACAAGAACTTGATCCCATTCCCGAGCACCCCCTTAAAGCAAACAAAAACCATCCTCAGTTTTGACGATGGTTTTTGTTTGATATTATCTGTCTCTGTTCTTTCAGTTTCTAGGTACTTCTAGCTGGCCGCGGTAATCGGCTTGTTGTCCCAAATGCTCAAACGCGAGTTTGACATTGAATACCCTCATTCTTATATTCTTCAATTCATTCTAGAAAGCATATTTAGTGTTCAAGTATGCTTCTAAACGTTGCCTATCGGAATCCAATAAGGCGGTATTGTAAACAAGCAACTCCGCGATATCTCCGTCTATCGTGTTACGCTTCCCTTGTAATATTTGGCATGAAAAGACCTGAAAGCATCGTCATGAGAACAACAATACTGATCCTCATTAGATTTTGTTTGAGTGTCATCATTGAACCACCTCTCGATTTCAAGATTTCAAATGCCTTATTCTTTTCAGTAAAGAACCTCCGCCACTCTCACCACATAATCCACCCCGTAGGGATAACCCGTCGCTTGCAAGCAAAGCACACCTTTTTCCAAATTTTGCACAAATGAGAGCTCTTCGCAGTTGTCAAGCCAGACGATCGACCGAATCGGTTGCTTCAACCCTTGAAATACTCTCGGTCCCGATCCGATATTGCCTATCGAAACATTTGCATGCCCCTCTATCTTCAGATGATATATAAATAGGAACATACGTTTGTCTGCGGTCTCTAGCGCAAAATCATCCCCGCTCCCAGAAATATCGCAGGGTATTCCATTGTATATTGCCTCTCCGAATACATCGACCCATTCGCCAATGGTTTCTAGAATCGCAGCCTGAAGCTTAGGTAAGGCTCCACTACCGGTGAGTCCAATATTAAGCAGATAGTTCGCCCCCACCTTCCGACTAACGCATAGCGTCTCGATGATCTCCTTGGGAGATTTAACATTGAAGTCGGAGCGGCCATAGCCCCAGTGTCCGTTGATCGTTTGACACATCTCGACTGTTAAGTACTTGCTCATACCTATCCGGTTGAGCGGTGTCGGGCATTCTTGCTCGAAAGTAACGCTATCTAGCTCGGGGTGTCCAATCTCACCTTGATTGAATAAGCCTGAATTATTAATGATCATCGCATTCGGCTGATAACGTCGTATCATCCCATAGAGTGCATCCTCCTTCCAGTCCTCTCCCTTCCGGCTCCAGTTCCCATCAAACCAGAAGCCGCCAATTTCCCCATAATATTTGCACAATACCTCGATCGACTGCTGTAAATAATTCAGATAAGTGTCGAAATCCCCAATAAACGAATCTTGGTACCAATCCAAAGTCGTATGATAAAAGAACGGTAAAATCCCTTCTGCCCGACAGCCATCCACAAATTCCGCAATCAGGTCGCGCTTCGCTGCACTATGGGGTGCATCGTAATCGCTAAGCCCTCTCGTATCATACAGAGAGAAGCCATCGTGGTGCCGTGTGGTCAACGTAATGTATTTCATCCCCGCCTTCCGGGCAAGTTTGGCAATCGCTCTTGCATCAAACTCCTCCACAGAGAAAGTATCCTGCAGCTTAAGATACTCTTCCTTAGGGATACGATTAAGGTGCATTGCCCATTCCCCTTGCCCAAGCTGTGAGTAAAGCCCCCAGTGGATAAACATCCCGAAGCCAAGTCGCTCGAAGCGGCGTACATGTTGAGATGGAATTGGAATAATTAAACTCATATTAAAATCCTCCTACAAATCAAAAAATTATACCTTACTCTAATCCCCTTAGATCGGAGTTAACGTGAATCCTACCTGGACCCGGGATCAGATTGGCAGTGAAAGTGTCATTCACTAACACGCTGGCGGTCGTATATAATTGTATTTCTTTATTTTCCACACTGTTTACAATCAAATCCATTAGACCTTTCTGGTTAAAAACGCATCCGACCAAGTTGATCCTGGTTTTATAATAATCCGTCATGGCCTTGTTTCCACTGAACGAGAAACTATTATTTTTAAAGCTGGAATTTGTAATGGTTAACACATCAACCGGTGTATTGATCGAAGCAAAAGGAAACTTATGATCATGCAGCACACGAATATTATCGAATACCAGTTGCTCCTGGTGAGGGACTGGGGCTCCAGGATAATACGAACGACTATATTTGTCATTATCAAAATGTACAGAAAAGCCCGTTCTCGCTTTATGTAAGAAAATACTCCTGAACGTCACATTTCGAACCCCTGCGGTGTAGGTAACTTCATCTTGAACCATGGTCCAATTGATATCGTCTAAGACCATAGAGCCACTCTCATGAATTGGTTGTGTATTCGATACGTAAGTCTTATTATCAGCTTCTGCTCTGACACGGTATATACGGCCATTCGAAACCACCGTATCCGATTTTTGTACAACCATTCCCGCCTCCCAGTCCTTCCAAGCCCCAGCTAGGATTCGGCAAAAAAAGCCCACTGATTCATTATTTTCCTTATTTCGAAACAAGTCATGGCAATTCTCTACAACACCATCCTCAATCCAGCCGAGTTCCGGGTTGCCGACGTCGTAATCATGTGAATTTAGCGCAACGGCATCGTCATAGGTTTCAAAGATTCCATTACAAATATGAAAACGTTTGCCCCTTCCGAGATGGACCCCGTCCTTGTCACCTTTGATCACGACATCATGGATAATGATGTCTTCAAATGAACATATCTGTATGCCATACTGCATTTTACCTAAGTCCAAGCAGCGAAAACCTTCAATTCTCACATCTTTAACGTAGAATAGAGCAAGTTGCCCATGTAAGCCAAAGACGTCATCAAACTTTCGAATATCCATCCCATTCACAACAATATGAAGATTCTCAATCGTGATGTGCTCGTCGTATGTTTTGGTTAGTGCCCCTTTGTTCAAGATGACATGCGAGTATGGGCCCTCCTCATCTTCCTTTTGCACAAAAACATTATTTCCCATAATCAAAGTCGTATTGCTTCCAATGTAAACGGTCCGTGCCAGCTTGTAAGTACCCGGACGACTTACCGTGATCGTTCCGCACGCATCCAGGGCTTTTTGAAGAGCTTTGGCGTTATCGATCCCTGTCGATTGAGGCGAGAATCCAAAGTCAGCTGCATCCATAAATAGATTCATATCTCTTTCATCCTTTCAGTTAGTCATTTTTAAAAATAGCAGGCTCTATCTAAGTAGAGCCTGCTATTCACTTCACTACTTCTGCCACTGCTTCAAGTAAAGACGATTGGCTGACTCTGTTGCTTCATTGCCCCATTCTTTCTTCCATTGTTCGATAAATTTATCAAAATCTGCAAGCGTTTTGGTGCCAATTATCACTTCAGCAAACATCCGATTCCACTCCTCATACTTAGTCTTTCCTTTAACAACCAAATCCTCTCCCGATGGGGAAGTAAGAGGGCCATTCACTCGACTAATTGCCCATTCTGTGTTTGCTTGAGAATAATAACCGGTGGAATCCTCGGCATATTTCTTTAGATTATCCAAGTATTCCTGTCTCTTTGTTCCTTTCGCTAAATCCCAATTTACACCAGGCGCTGCAGCGGTGAACCAGTTAAAGCCTTCCTTCACATTACCGTCAGCATTATTCAACTCTTTCTTGATGGTAGGCACTCCATCCACGATATCATACGTTTTTCCTTGTACTCCGAAGGTTCTAAGCATGTAGAGTTCTTTATCACTAAACAATTTGTCAACGACTTCCATTGCGGCATGCAATTTGTCCGGATCCTTCTCAAGCTTTTTGCTAAAGCTGACGCCTGAACCGAGAATAAGTTCGTAAGTGTTAAGTGCAGGCTTAATACCAGCCTTCCAAGTAGGATATGGAGCCCATTGAAAATTGGCCTTTGGATTCTTTGCTGCTAATTGATCGAACATGGATCCTGGGACATAAGGCGCTTTTATAACGGTACTAAGATTTGTGAATTGGAAGGAAACTGTATTCCCGTTAATCCATTCATTATTAAGTGCAGCTATATCCATGGTAATCCATTCAGGATTAATATAACCTTCCTTGTACCAACGTGATAGAAGTTCAAGCGCATCGCGCATTTCTGGCATATAGGGTCCATATACCAGCTTATTGTCCCTTAATTGCCACGTATCGTAGGATGTTCCGAAAGCAGCGATGAAACCATAGAATGATTGTCGGATCAAGTCTTTGCCTCGAGCTGTAATGGGATATTTGCTAGGATATTTTTGTTTATATGCTTTAAGGAACACTTCCCAGTCATTAAGAGTTTTAGGCAGTTGTAACCCAAACTCATCCAACAAGTCCTGACGGACGACAAGGCCATAGGGGTAAGTCAACTCTTTATTCCCTATTGAGAAAGATGCTAATTTTCCGTCGACTGATAAACGATCCAAGACTTTCTGTTTATCAATACCAAATTCTTTATATTGTCTGATCGCAGCCTCATAAGAAAGTGGCATGTATTTTTTCAGATCATCTTCCGTAAATTTCGCTGTCCCGTTCTTCCGGATTTCTTCTGATGTGACCTGGAAAACATCCGGCAAGTCGTTCGAGGCATAGTAAAGATTCAACTTATCTGTGTAGTTGGAATCAGGGACTGCCGTAACCTCCAAATCTTGTCCCAGCTTTTGTGATATTGTCTTCATGGTCTCCGAATCTGGATTCGGTTGGACGCGAGTGGAAAGGATTTTAATCGTATACTTTTTCTTATCCGCTGGCTTATTTGTTTCTTCAGTCTTAGGAGTAGATGCTGTTGAGCCGCAGCCTGCTAACATCCCCATCGTGATTATCGTTGCCATTGTAGCTGATACTACTTTTTTTCTATTCATTGTGTTACCCTCCTCTATTGATATTATTATATAAAGGCTCTGCCCTTACATACTGCTTAAACTTGCACAGGATTCAGCCTTTGACGGCACCAACCATGATCCCTTTGACAAAATATTTTTGCAAGAATGGATAGACGCATACGATCGGCAAGATGACGACCATAAGGATTGCCGCTTTAATCGATTCGGGCGTATACTGCTGACCTTGCAGTTCGGCAACATTAGCAGCAAGCAGAGGATTCATCCCTGACATCTGATTGGCATCGCTAAGCACTTCACGTAATACAATTTGCAACACTTTGATTTTGTTGTTCGTTATATAAATAAGAGCATCAAACCATGCGTTCCAATGGCCAACCATCGTCCATAATGTAACTGTCGCAATGACAGGAGCGGAAAGTGGAATAATGATCCGAAAGAAAATGAATAGATCATTGGCTCCATCCATGCGCGCGCTCTCCTCCAACTCATCCGGAATAGAATAGTAAAAATTTCGTAATATGATGATATTCCAAGCGCTTACAAGACCAGGCAGGATAAGAGCCCATACAGTATTCGTAAGGTGGAGGTTTTTAACCAAAAGGTAAGTCGGTACCAAACCTCCCCCGAAAAACATCGTGAAAACCACGATCCACATCCAAAATTTGCGCCCCAAAAAGTATGTCTTTGCAAGCGGATAAGCCATCATCGAGGTCACGAGCACCGTGAGCAGCGTTCCTACGATGGTGCGATAGGTCGTCCAATAGTAAGCCTTGAAAATTGTATCCCCGGAAAATATTCGTTTGTAGGCGTCAAGAGTTGGATGCAGCGTATAGAGATGCAAATTGATGAGCTGCGCTTCTGCCGGTTGGCTAAAGGACAGTACTACTTGCTGCCAGAAGGGATAAAGAATTGTAAGTGACAAGACCAAAAGAATCGTGATATTCATGAAATCGAAGATCGTCTCCGATTTGTTCTTTCGTATTCTCATCGATTGCTCCTTTCTACCAAATCGAGTGGTTAGTGAATTTACGTACAAAACAGTTACTTAATACAACAAGAATCATGGCAACGACCCCCTTACAGAGTCCTACTGCCGTCCCGAAGCTATATTGAAAATCAGCAAGCCCAATGCGATATACATAAGTATCGATAATATCCGCCACGCCATAAACTATAGGATTGTATAAGTTCATTATTTGATCAAATCCTCCATCAAGCACATGCCCAAGCTGCAATATAAACAGGATGCTGATTACGGGAAGCAAGCTAGGCAAGGTGATATGTAGCATTTGCTTGAATCGACCAGCCCCGTCCATTTTGGCAGCCTCGTAAAGTTCTCCGCTTATCCCTGCAATAGCTGCCAGGTAAATAACGCTTCCATATCCAAACTCTTTCCAAATATTTGAAGCCACTACAATGGTAAGAAAAGGACCAGGTTGGGTGAGCAGAACCTCTGTTTTCCAATTCAATAGCTTACTAATCAGTCCATAAAGACCATAGCTGGGCGATAATAATTGAAAAATCAATCCAGAAATTACGACCCAGGATAAGAAATGGGGTAAATACGAGATGGTCTGAAAAATCCGTTTTGCTTTCTTATGCACCACTTCATTTAACATTAATGCAAACACGATAGGCGCAGGAAAAGCGAAAAACAGATTTAATAAACTGAGCCTTAGCGTATTGTAGAGCACGTGCATGACGGCATCTGATTGAAAAATCCGATTGAAATATTTCATGCCTGCCCACGGGCTTCCTAGGATCCCCTCCATCGGATTGAATTCCTTAAAGGCTAACACTACTCCGTACATAGGGATGTATTTAAAAACAATAAAATAAATCAATCCTGGTAGCAGGAGCACAAACAGGTATTTTTGCCTGGCAAGCTGGATAAATGTTTGGGCTAGCTTCGTCTTAGGCACAACCACGGACTGCTTATTTACCTGTGCAAACTGTTGGTTCATCAGCGGTTCCTCCTTAGCTTTGTCCCCCTATTTTAACAATCAATACACTTATATGAGAATGATCGTATTGTACATTTCATGATCAAATCATACCTGTCCGCATCATTTTTTAGGTGACGTAACAAAATAAGACCCCATATGGGGTCTCATTTTGAGCTATCTTGTTCTTCCCGTTGAGAATTCTTTGGGACTGATACCCGTTACCTTTTTGAACATACGGCTAAAATGCTCGGTGCTTCCGTAGCCAACCGCTTCAGCGATCTCGTAAATTTTTAACAATCCTTCCGTCAGCAGTACCTTGGCTCGCTCAATCCTGTATTGATTCAAGTATTCAGAGTAGTTCACACCCAGTTCCTTTTGTACGAGTCTACCTAAGTAAGCGCTGGTTATACCGAGATGCTCTGCAGCAGACTGTAAGGTGACCTCATCTTTGAAATGTCCTTGTACATACTTGATTAGCTGCCTGACCTGACTGTTCCCGGTTGCCATCTCCTCTGCGATTCGTTCCAGAATCTCTTGCAGTCGGCGATTCAAATCCGGAATGGCTTCTTGATCGTAAATATACTCGTTAAAACTTTGAATCAGGTCATCGCATACATTTCTCATCCCGTATTTTTCAACGAAATCCGTCAGACAAAAGGTGTATTTTTCATAAAGTCGTAGCATATCGCGAAAGTTTTCCGGAGTCACATGATCAGGATGTACAAATAAAGATTCGGGCGTTTTCAATAGAAGCTGAGGATGGAACGCTGCCAACACATTGCGCAGGAGTTCCACTCTTTCGTAACTATTAAAGGGAGCAGCATCATTTTGCCCTGCCCCGTTTTTTTGAATATCCGCATCAAAAAATAACTTGCCTTTTCCCCGAATAAAACGGAATTGACATGCCTCCATCGCTTGTAAATATAACTTCGGAATTGAGTCTACTCCCGGTTTCTCCATACTGAGGCCGCCTGAGATCCGAAGTCGGAAATAATTTTCTAGTGAGGACGAAAGTCTTGAAAACAACTGGACCCAACTTGATCTATCTGGGTCGCTCTTTACATTCACTATGTTAAGCAGAATAACGAACGTTCCGGATCCGTTGTAGAAAAGGTCTGCTTCCCATCCATTCTCCAATATTTCTTCCATCACATTGGTAGCCGCAAAAGCTAACAGCTGCTCATTTCCATTCCATTTTAGTTCAAGCAGTTTATGAAAATTATCTGCCGCCACGTATAGCATGGCATGGCGCCCTTGGTCATAACGAATATTTAAGTAATCTTTCCTCTGTGACAGAAACTGCTCCTCCGTTACATAACCGATACAGAATCCGCGAAGAAGCTGCTCTCTGATGTGTCTCCGATTTCGGAACAGCTCATTGTCCGCATCCTTCAAGCGGTTCAAATCCGCTTCCGAGAACCCCTCCAGCTTCACAAGCTGCTCTAGTTCCTTGCGCTCTGTATCTAATTGCCTTGCGAGTGTGTCCAACAAGGCTATAAATGAGTTAGGATCCAGCTCCGTCTTTAATATATATTCCGAGGCACCCAGTCGCATGGCCTCCCGAACCAGTTCAAAATCATTATAAGAGCTCAGTACAACCGCTTTGGCATCACAGCCCAGCTGCCTTACTTGTCGAATGAGTTCAAGACCGTCCATGAAGGGCATTTTGATATCGGTCACTAGCAGATCGGCACCGTTAATTTTTACCGCCTCCAGTGCTTGCCCCCCATCAAAAACTTTGGCCGTGACCACATAACCATATTGCTCCCACGGAATAAGCTGTGAGACTGACTTCACCACCATCCGATTATCGTCCGCTATAATGACTTTTTTCAAGGGATGACCCTCCCTCCTTATATATGCAGGGCAATCGAACCAAGGCCTCCGTACCCTTACCTGGGACACTGATCAACGTTACCCCATACTGGTGGCCGTAATACAATTTCAAGCGTTTGTCGACGTTCTGGACCCCGATTTTGTTTAAACGGTCTGGCAGTCGATCCTCCCCTGACATAATTTCTTGGATCCTTTCTTTACTCATTCCCACTCCGTTGTCACAAACAGATATGACCAACTCCTCCCCCTCCTTCCTTGCCTTTATGGACAAGACAGGATCTGCTGGGGCCGAATTTAAACCGTGAAAAAGCGCATTTTCTACTAAGGGCTGCAAGAGTAGATTCGGCATAAATACATCCATTACCTCGTTATTTATCTCGACCTCGAATCCCATCTCGCCCATATATTGCATCTTATGAATCCGAATGTAATCTTTAATGTTGGCTAATTCCGATCTTACGCGAATCAGATGTCTCGAGCTTCCAAGTGTCCTCTGAAACAACCTGGCTAACACATGAAGCACCTCGGCTACTTGATGGGCTCCTTGCGTAAGGGCAAATAATCGAATAGAGCCAATTGTATTATTCACAAAATGAGGATTGATTTGGTACTGAAGCATATGCAGCTCAATTTCCCCCCTCCGTTTCTCCTCATCGATAAGCCGTGCAACGGATTCCTTCAACCGAACGGCCATATCATTAAAAGAACTTGCCAGAATATTAAATTCATAATCAAAGTTTGGCTCGATCTGGATATCAAAATTCCCATTCTGCATCTGCCTCATCGCCACTATCAGCTTTCGTACTGGTCTTGAGAGTTTACGTGCGATAAACCAAGATAAGAATAGTAAAATAAGAAATAATAGGACACTGAGAATCACAGTCGAATTAGCTATGGAACGAATCTTTCCTATAAACGCCTCTTGGGGAATGATCTGAATGACCTGCATGTCCCATTGTGGAAGACGGTAATACCCAATCATCACCTGTTTTCCATTCACTACCGAGGGATAGCTTCCATTCATCTTATTCTCAGGCAATTCCGTTACTCCCTCAACATTTAGGTGACTTCCAATCCTCTCACTATCCGAATGGGAAAGAATTTGTCCTCCTAGGTTGCTGATCATAACTGTATCCTCTCCTTGTTCATTTCCCTTTCGAAAAATATCCGAAAAAAACTTTTCTGGAACAAATAAGAATACGCCTGCGAGATAAGCTGCTTCCTCATGACGTTCTATATTGTCGTATAGTCTTCTTCCGAATATGTAGTAGTTTTCCTTTACTCCAGAATACTTATTGATCATCTGCATCGTATGCAACTGAACACTGCCTTTATGAGCCATCACGGATTCGTACATTTTAGAATGACCAAGATCCTGGAGATAATTTCTTTGAACTCCCTTGAAGCTGTATACCAACTGATTATTTTTATATAAAGCGACTGCTGCGACAGACTCTTCACGTAGAAACAGTCCGTTCATGATGATGTCAAGGTTTCGGTAAACATCCCAGGTCTGAACCGTCGTACGATTAAAATCGCTATTAAAAAAAATCGTTTTGAGATCTGTCGAATTGACTAAAAAATCCAAATATTTTAGGTACATCCGTTGTTGAAAGTCAAGGTTCTTACCTATTTGTTCGAGGGCTGCCTGCATCGCTTGTCCGGCATTCTGCTTCGCAGCGTTAACGGATATGCGATAAGCGTTCGTCCCCATTGTAATTACCGGCAGTAAAGTTACTACTATAAACATAATCAACAATTTGGATTGAACCGTTTTCATACAACCTCCATTATTTCTGCACGCGGCAGCCTCGATGTTTGGGATTTAACTTTAGTCCTTCTCAAGCTAAAATCATAAAATTGCTCATACTAATGACTTTATCTCCCGTTTTTTCATATTTTGTTCCTGGGTTAATTGTATGAAAAAAAAAGAGCTTGCATGAGTACAGGCTCTTCAGAAAACGACAGAAGGAGCCCGTAAATGACAGGCTCCTCCAGGTCACGCTTATTGAATTAATTCTCTACACTATACAATAAACGTCTGAGAATTACAACCGGACAGGAGCATACTGAAACTATCTATCGGAATCTTCCGAAAGGGTAATGTCACGCGAAACGAAGGTAATTTCCTTCTTCCCGTACCTCATATTGCCATATTAATTGCTAAACTTGAACCAGTCGAAGTTACCAACCCCATATCCGCCTTTAAAAACGATATAAACGTCATGAACTCCGCTTGCGCCAGTCAATGTGCTTGTTTGCTGTGTGAATGTGGAATATCCTCCCGTATTTTGTATGGTAAGCGTTCCTAACAGCATGCCTGTCGGGCTGTCGAGCCTGATTTCCGCAGTCTTGCCTGCATTGGTTGCAGTTACTCCGACATTTGCGGTAAACAAATTGTAGCCGCTCCCCAGATTTATCTGCTGATAAGCTACCCAATCGCCGTTGTCACAACTTCCGATCACGGTACCGCCATTGCTTATACCGCTCATATTGTTGTAAGCTTCGGATTGGATCTTTAAAAATAAATTATTTACAACAATACGAGTTACATTGGATACGTTGCCCGCTGCATCCGTTCCTCTTGCATAAACGGTGTTATTTGCTGAAAGGACAACAGGGGTTGTATACGCTGTCCATGTGCCGCTTGCGCCAACTTTGTATTCTTTCACCACTGCATCTGTTGGATAGCTGATCGTTACGGTGACGTTGCTGTTGGTCGGCGCTGTAATATCTGCTGCTAAGGTTGCATCTGCTGGTGGTGTATAATCATTGCTAAACTTGAACCAGTCAAAGTTGCCTACTCCATATCCACCTTTAAATACGATATACAAGTTATGAACACCACTAGCACCTGTCAGCGAGATCGTTTGCGGCACATATGTGCTATAGGCACCCGTACCTTGTGGGGTAAGCGTCCCCACAAGTGGACCTGTCAGGCTGTCGAGATGTATTTCCACAGTCTTGCTAGTATTGGTCGTCGACACACCGAGATTAGCGGTAAAGGTGCTGTATCCTGTTCCAAAGTCAACATTATTGTAAGCTATCCAATCTCCATTATCAGTGCTCCCTATGACGTTTCCACTTTTAGTTACACCGCTCATACTGTTGTAACTTTCGGCTTGAAGCGTAAAATCTACAGGACCAGGCTTTACCGATTTTCCGTTTGAATAATCGCTGTTCCCGGCAGCGCTGTAGGCCGAAACCACAAAGTAGTAAGCGACGCCATTGGTCAATCCCGAGATCGTGTAGCTGTTACTAACAAATGGAACGTTTATCGTGTTGGTGTAGCTTCCTGACGTCGTGCCATACTTGATCTTAAAGCCCGTTGCATTACTATAATCAGACCAGTTCAACGTCGCCTGTCCGTTCTCCCGTGTCGCACTGTTTAATACGGGTGCAGCAGGCAGCACCGCAGCTCCCAAATTGAATTTCGCATTGAAAGTTTTGCCCACCGATCCGTTCGCATTCACCGTCATCTTGATCGTCGGACTCAGCTGTGTGACGGTGATACCCGTATCCATCGTGATCACGTCTGTTGCGCTCCGATTGATCTCCAGATTAATCGTTCCCGTATTAGCCTGCGTAGGGTCGGAAACCCCTACATCGATCGCGCTTGACGATTGTAATGTTGTTACGGATGCTTTTTTGTCGCTTGTAATAAAGCTCGAACCGTCTACGTACACGCTCTTGGTGATATCATTCCAGAAGTTGGCTCCCACAGCGTTCAGTGTCGTGTCATTCACCGCCTGCGCATTCACTCCATTTTCAAGGATAGTGATACCCGGACTGCTGGCATAAGTGGCCATATCTGCGGCACTTTTATTCGGCAGCATGACGTAGGAATAAGACGCGTTTGTTGGGTTTACACCATGATTCAACGCCAAGCTCAAATAATTCCTTGTAATCGGAACCGGATTCGTCGAGCCTGAGTTGATATCTTTCCATGACCCGGTTCTCGCTTCACGCAGACCGGATACGGTCGCCTTGCCCGGGAAGTAGTAGCCGATATCCGAATTCGTAGTAGTGCCGGCCAAATGCGCCCAACTCACACTACTCATTGCTTCCGTCCAACCTAGTTGGTTCGATTTCGCGAGCCCGCCCACTGTCAATGCATTGTCTCCGCTATCGTTCAACTGACGGTTTTCCACGATCGTTTCTACATTCCGACTATCATTAGCCGTAATGCCCGCCCCTAAAGCAACGATTTCATTGTCGAACATGAACCACGATTTCTTGCCAGTCAGCGTGCTGACATCCAGATCAAACTCCATGCCGGCCGATCCGTACAAGCCGTTCACAGATGATCCGCCGGCCCACGTTTTCGGACTTAGATAATTTTGCAAACCTCCTTGCGAGCCATCCGCAGTAGTGCCCGGGAGGCGAAGCGAGCTTACCGTCGGCCAATAGTTGTTACTGAATTGTGTCAGATCTCCATTATACAAATAAGTCATGCCGTTGCCGGTATTGCCTCCCTTGAGATTTTCGCCGTTAAAAGACTCAAAGTTAGATATCCTTTTTGAAGACATACTAATGCCGAAGCCAAAACCGGGGCGCAAATGAACGACTCGATCCATCCCCGCAAACACTTTATTCTGGACCAGTTCACCGAGCGGTGTGACGGCTGAATCGCTCATAAATGTCTTCATAAACGAAATAGTGAAAATGGAACCCGTAATATAGTTCGTAGCGGTGTCTGCCTGAATCCACGCTTTGGCCATACTCTTGAATAATGCGGCCTTATCCGCTGGCGCTACATGGGATAAGAGGATAATCGACTGGATGGCCGATCTGCCAATTGAATGATCACTAAATCCTTGTCTCGAAATTGCCCTCCCTCGTACCATGTCCATCATGGCGCCTTTATAGATCAGAGGTTGATAAGCGTCCGTCACCCATTTGTATACGTTATTGACATTGGGATCGGTGACTGTCCATGTTGAACCATTCAATAGATACAATATTCTAGCCATATCGTCTAATAGAACAAGGCCGTAGCTTCCCGAATACGCCACAGTAGTATGTTGAATGAAAGAACCGTCCTCATAAAATCCGTCTCCAGTGGTGACATAGAGAAAAATCTGGCTGAGCGCGTCTCGTGCCGAGGCGATTAGGGCATTGTTCTTGCCAAGCAAGCCTTCAATTGTGTAAATGATAACTGAATCCGCTCGGTTCGCTCCCAAAGTAACTGTGCTAAAAATGAATTTAAAATGGTGGATCACTTTCAGGTAATTGCTCAATTGCGTTGCCGTTACTTGATCATACATCAGAACGAGGGTATCGTTTAGATTAAGAGGAATTCCGGTTCTATAATCCCACACGTTACATCCGCCAGGAATCGCCGTATTCTCGTTATATTTATTCATATATAGCCAGTCCAAACCGTTGATAATGTCCGTCTTTAACGCCACGTTTTGATAGAGGGCAGAGCCTTTTGTGGCATAAGCTAGCGCCATTTTTTTCAAACGACTGTAATCACTGTCTGGCGAACAGTTTGCCACTGTATCACTCCATAAATAGGTCCTGTTCGAAGCTGTATTCATAACATCCCAGTACCCCGACACGACCAATTGCGGTTTAAAGGAGGTGTTTTCATTACTGTTGAAAGAAATCGCCTTGTCTTCTTTTTCATCGGTTACTACTATGAACGAAGCTAAGGCGTCACTTGATCTCTCATTTCCAACAAAACCGGTTACTTCAAATTCATAATAACCGGCCATGTTGTTGACATAAACTGACGATAAGACAGAAGTACTGGCGGCTGGTGCGTTATTCCAGGTAATCCCCGATTCCGTCCAGTCGTCCGTGGTTCCTAGCACCTTTACTGCAACACTCGTCGTATCCTGAATGTTACTTCCATATAATCTCAATTTGACTACGCTTGATGCCGTAACAGTAGAGAGGTCAAATTTGAGATACGTTTTTCTACTATTCCCGGTAGATGTACTATCCTTGACGATCAACGAAGTGTCGCTTCCATAATTCGTCTCACCGTTTGGACCGTCTCCGACATAAGTATCTGCCGAAGGCTGTAAAACTTTACTGTATGACACAGTATTGGTGATGCCTTGAATTGTATTGGCAATATACGTATCCGTAACAGGCGTACTGTAAGCAGAGTTCCCGGTCAATAAATCGAACCACTTCAATCGGAGCGTATCATATTCGTCGGCCGCCAGCACCTTAGCAGGAATTATCGTCAAAAATAGGCTGAGAAAAAGCAGTACACTTAAGCCAGTGTTGATCCATTTCGTTGTTCTCTTAATCTTTATCATTTTGACACTCCTTTCCCTTC
The DNA here is from genome assembly GCF_059692215.1 of Paenibacillus sp. J22P51. Lineage (NCBI taxonomy): Bacteria > Bacillati > Bacillota > Bacilli > Caryophanales > Paenibacillaceae > Paenibacillus > Paenibacillus sp. J22P51. The sequence continues at coordinate 340,253 of NZ_JCAUAZ010000001.1, forward strand.
AAAAAAATATTTAACTAAAATTTACATAATTTGTAATCGTATAAAAAAATACATTGAATACCAATAAACGTTTCCACAATTGCGCAAGATTTATAAATCGAGTATTCTTATCCAAGAGGTTGATAATCAACAGGCCTGTTTTTTATCTTTCATGGGTATGCAACCATTATAATGTAAGCGCTTCTTTTTTTGTCCCCTAGTATTTCTACATTCGTGTATGTAAATTCACTTCTCCTTTGATCCAGAATAGTGACTTTTCTTAACATAGGTATTATGAATTTACATGAAAGGGTGGGATTATCTTGTATAGACTATTAATCGCAGATGATGAAGAGAGATTAAGAAGAGGCTTATGCCATTTCATTAACTGGTCAGACTTAGGCTTCGAAGTTGTTGGAGCCTTTGAAGATGGCCGAGGTATCCTGGACTACTTGGGCATGCATAAGGTGGATGCGATTCTAACGGATATCCAAATGACGGAGGTCTCGGGTCTGGAGGTAGCCAAATATGTGCATGAGCATGTTCCAGAATGTGCTGTAGTCATAATTAGCGGATTTAAGGAATTTGAATACGCCAAAAAAGCGATTGAATACGGTGTCGAGCATTACCTACTCAAGCCTACGGATATAGACGAAATTGGACGTGTATTCACAGAGCTAAAAAGAAAACTGAATTTGGAACGACAAAGAAACGTTGAACTGCAGCAAGGTCGAGAACGCGTGGAACAGCTTCTTCCCATTTTAAGCGAGCAGTTTTTTATCGATCTTGCGAGGGGGGCGATTACTTCTAAACTTGACATGGACAAAAAGGTCCGGCTCATCGGTTTAGACATTGATCCTACCCAAGTTTGGTGCGCCATCATTTCCGTAAAATTCAACGTATCAGGATACGTTTCCTCCGAGAAATCAACCTATGGGAATGAACAACTGCACCTTGCATTACGTAATATCTTCCAAGAAAAGTCAGAGGACGTGCTATATGCGATCGCATCCCCTTCACCCAGTTCGAATTTGAATGTAATCGCGATAGCAACCAAGGATCAGGCCAAAGTAAGCTTCGAAATTGCCATCCACAGCCAGATGAACGAAGTGTGTGAAAGTATTGAAAAATTCTTTGATATAAAGCTTTCCACGCAAATAGAATGCCTTCGAGACAGCTTGTACGAACTAAGCTTCTTTAATCAGTCCATTTCTGATGCGGTGACGCATCCTACTGAAGAAAACCCCTTAGATATGTATCCAGATGAGATAGGCATAACAGAGAAATCTTCCGATACGATGATTAAGAAAGTGAAGGATTACATCGAAAAGCATTATTACCATGACATTTCCTTAAATGAAGTGGCAGAGCAAATTTATTTAAACCCTGTTTATTTCAGCCGCTTTTTCAAGCAGCAAACAGGCGAAAATTTCATCGAGTATATGACGAAAATCCGAATGACCAAAGCGATTCAGCTATTAATCGAGAACAAATATAAAATATATGAAATTAGCCTTATGGTCGGTTATAAAAGCGATAAGTATTTTGCCAGGCTGTTTAAACAATACACCGGGTATTCACCGAGAGATTATTTAAGATACCTCATGAAAGTGAGTGAACCAAGTGACTAAAACCAAGAAAAGTCTTTGGTATTACATCCGTAACTACAGATCTAATAGTCTCTTTATCAAAAATTTAATCATCACTTTTCTACTATTTATTTTGCCTCTATCCATCATTTGTGGGGTTGTATATAACTCATCCGCCCGATTTGTCGAAGACGGCGTGGGCGATGTGAACACCGGATCTTTATACCGGATTCGAGATGTCATTGACACGATCTTCTCTGAAACCAAGCTTGTTGGCGCCTACATTTCTCTAAAGTCCGAAACCGAATCGTTCATGCTGACAAGTCAAAATCAAATGAACGTAAATCTCATTTCGGACAAGCTGTCTTCGGATATCAAAACTTTTACAGGAATTTATAATTATATTCACTCGATTTATATCTACTCGGATAGCAAGGATTATCTCATCTCGAATATTTATAATGGCTCACTTAACAGCATTCCCGATAAATCCTGGTATAACATTTACCAAGGATTGCAGAACCATACAGGGGAGATTGTGCCTCGGATCAGCGATTACGGCTATCCTTTTATTTCGATTATTAAGCCTTACACCTTTTTTGGAACGGACAAAAAAGGTGCTGTCATTGTAAACATTGATGTAGAGGCGCTTGGCAAAGTAATCGGAAATACAGGCAACGCGTTGTCCCAAAACACCTTTATCCTTGACGGTAAAGGAACCGTTGTATTCAGTCGAGACCCTCAATTGCTTCTTCAAAATGCGGAGCAATCCCCTCTTCTGCAAGGTATTCTTCAGCAACCTGAAGGCGTTTCAACCACCAAGATGATTGATAGAGATAAATACATCGTATCTACGGTCAATTCGGTCAATGGAGATTGGAAATACGTTGCGGCCTTCCCACTCAGCAATTATGCTGAAAAACTAGATGAAATACGATATTTATTGTTATTTTTTATTGTCATCACCATTGTTTTTGGAATTGTTTTCTCTTTTCTCATCTCCATCCGTTCCTTTCAGCCTGTAAAGACGATTATGTCTGTTTTGGACAACCCCATGGAGCCGCAGGGCGCTCTCCTTTCTCCATCCATTAAATATCCGAACGAGTTGGATTATATCAAAGGCACGATCCAGCAAAATGTCCAAGCCAAAAGGGTCATGGAAGAAGAGCTGCAGAAGAGGCTAATCCTTTTGAACAATGCTCAAGCCGCAGCGCTTCAAGCACAAATTAATCCTCATTTCCTCAGTAATACGCTAGATGCGATCAAGTGGGGAGCAATTGAACTATCCGGCGGTAAGAACGAAGTCTCCTCCATGATTACCGACCTGTCGCATCTGTTCAATCTTAGTTTAGACATGGAGAATCGCCTGGTCCCGATTTCCACCGAAACCGATCATGCCAAGCTGTATCTGAGAATCATGGAATACCGCTACGGAAACTTGTTTCAGGTCGTCTGGGATATTGACCCTGCTCTCTTGAACTGCAAAATTGTAAAGCTCACCTTCCAACCGCTCATTGAAAATGCCATCTATCATGGCATTAAGCCAAAAAAAACAAAAGGGCAGATTCTCATAAAGGGTTGGGTGGATTCAAATAGCCACCAAGTGTGTCTGCAGTTCATAGACAACGGAATTGGCGTGCTGCCGGAACAGGCTGAAGCCATCAATCAAAGGATGAATAGCGAACAGGCCCTGCTTGGAGAGCATATCGGCATGCAAAATGTCAACCAACGCATTAAACTCATATTTGGCATTCCATTCGGGATCTCTATTTCACATGATCGTAACACTGGAACTATAGTGGAAGTCCGTATTCCGTTGACAGCTTAATCGCTTTTCTGTCTTTTGAGATCAGGAAGTTGCGTATAATTGTAAAAGTAGAGAAAAGTCCCTTACTTCCGCTTCAAGCGGCAAGCAAGGGACTTTTTTTATTTGATTTTCAGATCACAATCCGCCTCAATGATTCCCTGCCCCGGAAATAGCTTAACACAGAAGGAGTCGTCCATGACCATACTGGCTGCCATTTTCAATATAATTTTTTTGTTTTCCACAAGGTTTTCTACCAAAAACTTGGTGCCCTTCCCATTAAAAACACAGCCGAACATATTGATCCTGGTTGTAAAATAATCCGGCATAGCCTTGTCCCCGTGGAATATAATGCCGTTTGCCCTTATACTGGAATTGGCAATAGTCACCACATCCAGTGGCGTATTGATCGAGATTAAGGGCTCCGCCTTATCATGCAGCACTCGGATATTATCGAAAACGATATGCTCCTGACGGGGTATTTCAGCTCCCGGATAATAAGAGCGGCTGTATCGGCCAATGTCAAAATGCACGGAAAAACTGGTTCTTGCTTTGTTTAAGAAAATATTCCGGAACGTCACATTCCGGACTCCAGCGGTGTAGGTAACATCTGTTTGAACCATGGTCCAATGAATACCATCGATGACCCGAGTGCCGCTTTCATGAAGAGGCTGCGAAAGTGAAACGTAGACCTTGGAGTCCGGATCAGCCTTAACCCGATACAGACGCCCACCCGATACTACCGTATCCGACTTTTGCACTTCCATCCCAGTCTGCCAGTCCTTCCAAGCTCCAGCAAGAATGCGACAAAAATAACCCACTGAATCGGTATTTTCTTTGTTACGGGGAAGATCATAACAGTTTTCAACGAGCCCCTCTTCGATCCACCCCAGCTCCGGGTTGCCAACGTCATAATCGTGGGCATTAAGTCCTATGGCATCGTCATAGGTTTCAAATACGCCATTGCTAATGTGAAACCGTTTGCCCCTTCCGAGATGAATACCGTCCTTATCTCCCTTAATAATTACATCCTGGATGATGATATCCTCGAAGGTGCAGATGTGAATACCGTACTGCCATTTCCCTAAATCCATACAGCGAAAGCGTTCAATTTTCAAGTCTTTTACATAGAAAAATGCGAGCTGGCCATGCAGACCAAACACTTCATCAAACTTGCGGATATCCATTCCATTGACAATAATATGGAGGTTTTCAACCAAGATGTTCGCATCATAGGTTTTGCTCAGTGCTCCCTTGTTCAACAGAACGTGAGAAAATGGCCCCTCCTCGTCCTCCTTCTGTACGAATACTTGATTGCCGAAGATCAATGATGTAAAGCTTCCGATATAGACGGTCCTAGCAAGCTTATAGGTTCCCGGACGGGATACCATGATCGTTCCACCTGCATCAAGAGCCTTTTGTAAAGCTCGGGCATTCTCGATCCCCGTCGCTTCAGGAAAGAATCCGTAATCTGCTGCATCGTTAAAATTGTTCATGATCTAATACTCCTTCTGTCGTTTAGTGATCCCTTTCTATCAAAGATCTGCCTAAATTAACCCCGGTAGGATGAGCATATTTAAATGATAAAATCCTTCGATTATCCAAATCTATGCCTCTAGCAGTTCAATGGCAAGGACGGTGTTTATTTTATCGGGGAGTTCAGCTGTATCAAAATGAATAAACGCATCATTGGGGAATGCTTCATGATGCAAAGGCAGATACAATTTCATTTCTGCGCCATTGTTAAGCAGTCTGACTTTTTTAATTGTTCCTTTCAGACCTTGAAGGATTGTTGGCCCCAACCCCTTCTCATGAATATGGGCATAAAGCATGTTGCCATTCTGCGTGAAACGTCCCCATTCTGGTTTAGGCTGTCGTGAGATCCCGCACGAATAGATGCTCTCTCCATTCTTCTTCAGCCATTTTCCAACTTCGTTAAGGATGGCCAGCGACTCCTCAGGAATTTCCCCTAGTGCATTGGGACCCACATTGATTAAGAGATTGCCACCCTTGCTGGTGGACTCCACAAGACCTCGTATTACTGTTTCAGCTGTCTTGTAGTTGAAGTCCTTAGCATAATAGCCCCAATTGTTATTCAATGTAATACAGGCTTCCCAGGGTAAATCAAGACCATCTGCATTCTGCATGCCTCCGGCAGGTAGGATCTGCTCCGGAGTCGCCAAATCGCCGGCGTATTCTTCCGGATTTCTTGATTCTATCGTTCGATATAGGGTTGAATGCTGATCTAAAAGCCTATTATTAATGATAATATGGGGCTGTAATGACCGAACCATACGAACAAGCTCAGTAGCTCCCCATTTCTCCCCTTGCATGTCGTCGTAGCTGAAATCGAAAAACAAGAGATCAATTTTGCCATAATTGCTCATCAATTCCTTAACCTGTCCATGAAGATAGTCCAGATATCTTGGGAAATCATGCTTTTTATTTTTAAACGCCTCGTTGTTGTTCATCGGATGCCAGCGGTCGCCATAGGCAGGGAAATCTTCGTGATGCCAGTCTACCAACGAATAATACAAGCCTACCTTCAGGCCTTCCGCCCTGAATGCTTCCACATATTCCTTGATCAAATCGCGTCCTGCAGGCGTATTGGTCGCCTTATAATCCGTTAACTTGCTGTCAAACAGGCAGAAACCGTCATGATGCTTAGCCGTCATTACGGCATATTTCATGCCGGCTGCTTTTGCAGCTTTGGCCCATTCCTTGGGATTATAGTTGGTTGGATTGAATTCTTCAAAAAACGGCTGGTAGTCTTCCACGCTAATTTTTTCAAATGATCGTACCCATTCCCCTCTGGCAGGAATTGCATAGATCCCCCAGTGGATGAACATGCCAAACCGTACATCCATAAACCATTCGGTACGCTTTTTCCTGTCCTGATAAACTTCAACGGTATCCTTTGTATTCGCTGTCACGTTTAATTACCTCCCATTTCACACTGATTGGGACCATCATTATTCATAATTGGCCATACCTTATAATAACTCTTTCAATTTTGCTATTGCCTCGATGTAATAATAGTCTCCGTAAATCAAAGCGCCGTTTTGAACATTTGTGAATTGGTTATTCCCTGTATGAAAAGCTCCTGTCGCGTTTGTCAGGATGCATTCATCCGAAAAATCCCATATGGCACATTTCTCGTCAAGCGCCTTTAGTATAAAGAGAGCAGATTGGATATACAGGTCTTTCTCTGCATCTGGCACAGCTTTAGCAATTTCTATTAAGCCGCAAGCGGTAAGTGCACCTGCGCTGCTATCGAGAAGTGTGGCATCAGCTGGCTGTCTGTAATCGCACGGTGGTACATAACCTGTGAGCGGTAAGCACGCTAACACATAATGTGCAATCCGTTTCGCTGCATGCAGATACTCCGCTTTCCCCGTCCAGTTATACGTTTGAGCGAAGCCATAAATAGCCCAGCTCTGGCCTCTTGACCATGAAGAGCCGATTTCATAGCCTTGACCCATTGGTTTTTCAATAACTTCACCTGTAGTTTTATCGTAACTAACAATATGATTAACAGATCCGTCTTCCCGTATGAAATCCTTCAACGTCTTGTCCGCATGCTGGATGCCAATATGCTTGAATCGATCATCCTTGCTTTGTTCACTTGCCCAGAAAAGCAAAGGGATATTCATCATACAATCGATGATCGCCAAGCCTTCATTTTCAATGCCGTTCCATGCGCGGATATAGCCACCAGCTAAATTGTATCGGGCAGATAACACATTTGCAGCCAGCATTGCCCGCTGTCTTGCTCCATTATCCCCTGTGATCTCATGATTTAGCACACTGGTTAACAGCCACATAAAGCCAACATCGTGATGCAATTCATCATAACTATGTAAGACTGCTTCCATCTTTGGTTCAATGCTTTGTGCATATACCTTATAGGTTTCGATGTTCGTACCTTTGTACAGCTGCCATAGAATCCCGGCCCAGAACGAATTCGTCCACCAGCCAAGCTCAGAATGCCAATCGTCATACACACCATTAATGGTCGTGTACGGGAAACCATCTTGGATGCGTTTAGAGGTCTTGGAGATTTTAGCAGCTATTCGATCCCATGTGCCTAGAATATACGCTTTATTTTCCATTAAAATCGATTTCACTTTGTGCGCCTCCATTATATTAACGCGTTAATTCATTGGTCGAATAACCTAAGAATATTGGGATTCCCAAAGGATCCTTCAACGGGAAAGAAAGCGGACGCGGATATGCCCACGCCCACCACTCACCTTCACGCTGCGTCCCGGCTCAGTTCGGACACGATTTTAAGCATATAGTTCATGATTTTATCCAGGCATAATTGATAGGAGCGATCTTACATCTTGAGATCCATATTCACTACTCCTAATTTAATTCGACCATCACACTTGGTGTGTGTTTATTTAGCTGGATTTGCCTTCATATAGGCATTAACCTGGTTCTGAATTTCAGCAATAATTTTATCCGAGCCTGCTTTTTTCATCTTCTCGATCATTTGTTTATATAAATCTTCATGATTCGAAACTGCTCCGCTGTAAAGAGCCAACTCGTATTCTTTTCTTACCGCATCAAACTGTGTTAATTCCGTCTTAATCGGCTCGATGTTTAATTTAAAATTGCCTAGAGGGTTTGGAAGTGCTTTCGGATTCATGAAATCGCGGATATAAGCTTTAAACGGATCTTTAACTTTGTCCGTAGGTGAAAAATTTGTTCCTATATTTTGCCCAGGCATTTGATATTTGGCTTGCGCAGCATCTTTAATAATTGGAACCGGCGTACCATTCTCTGATCTTGTGAAGTGCTCACCTTCAATACCGTAAGCCAATGTCTCATAAAGGTCATATTGTGTATTGACTGCCTCCAGATATTGAATGGCACGTTCCGGATTTTTGCTAGTGGATGGAATGACGAATCCAATAATATTGTTTGCAGGAGCTACAAAGAAATCTTTTGCCCAAGCTATGGTTGAAACCGGGTAACCGTAAGCGATAGTATCCAACTTATCTTGATCGATTTCCGGGTACGCAGGATTTTTAACATATTGCGTTGTCATCGCTAACACGTTGCCATCGAGCTTTTTCTCATACTGTCTGCGGTTCTGCATGCTCAAAATGTCTTTCTCGATATATCCCTTTTGATACCAGTCGGCATGAACATCGTACATCATCTTGACCTCAGGCTGTTCAAAGTAATTGAGAATTTTAACGCCTTTATCCTCTTTGTTGGCTACGAAAGACCAGTTGTATAACGCATAGTAAGCCCTCTGCGGCAGCCATGCCATCGTTTCTATACTGACACCTCTACGGATCTGGTTATTATCTTTGAGTTTTTTTAAATAATCACTTAATATGTCATATGTTTCTTTTTTAACTGGACCATTGTCATTTTCAAGTGTTGCCTTTAGCTTCGGAATATCTAGGTACTTGTCTGCCAATTCTTTTTGCATCTTGAGTCCGACGAATTTATCCGTAATCGTTCCATAATGAGGTACGGCATAGATTTTACCGTCCACCTTGGCTCTCTCCCAAATCATTTCCGGGATAAATGACTTGAGCTTTGGCGCTTTATTAAGCAGCTCATCTAGCGGCATAATACTGCCTTTTTTTGCTTCTACAGTCAGATCATTTTTAGCCGAGCCTGAGCCATTGCTCAGATCTGCCACATCGACAGTCTCTCCAGCCGCAATGAGAAGGCGAAGCTTTTCCTCATATTGCTCTTGACCCACAATGTTGATGTTGGCGGTTGTATTCGGGAGCGCAACAGCAAGCTGTTTATTGAAGGCATCAATCACCTTCTGGGTATCTGCCTGCTGCCCATTGCCCGAGTATAAGACCTTCAGATTTACATCCTTTGATGCAGTGGGTGCAGAAGATCCTTTAGAACTGTCTGTCGTTTGTGCACTCTTGGATTGGCATGCCGTCATTCCTACCACAGTTACCAAGCTTAGTGCAACTAAAGCACCAGCCATTGTTTGCCTCTTTTTCATTCGGAATCCACCTCATTAGGTTATTTGTAGACTGTCATATAAACTTTTGCAAAAACTATCCTTTAACAGCTCCAACGGTCAAGCCACGCGTAAAATATTTCTGAAAGAATGGAAACACGAAGAGCATAGGCCCGGCGGCAACCACACACATCGCATACCTTAAGCTATCGGTTGGAAGTTTGGCGTACGGCATGCCGGGTGGCGCGTTTTCCATCATCCCTTGAATGGCTTGTGCATCCATTAAAATCTTTTGCAGCAAAAATTGAAGCGTATACAATTTGGTGTCATTAATGTACAAGAAAGTCGTATACCAGTTGTTCCAGCGTTCCAGCAGCGTCAGTAGCGCAATCGTAGCGAGCACTGGCTTGGAAAGCGGCAAGATAATTTGAAACAAGACGCGTATTTCCCCAGCCCCATCTACCTTAGCGGACTCCACAAGAGATTTAGGAAGTCCCTGATAGAAAGACCGGATAATGAAAATGAAGAACGCATTCACAAGCCACGGTTGAAAAATATAAATCCATATCGTGTCGCCAAGATGCAGGTACTTTGTGTTCAGAATATAGGTCGGAATCAATCCCCCACTAAAAATCAACGTAAAAACCAGATAATAGTTTAACTGCTTACGCAACTTGAAGTATCCCCGGGACAAACTATAAGCACACATGGCCATGAATAGAACGCCAATAAACGTTCCCAATAACGATTGAAAAGCAGTAACCATATAAGCGTCACTCACAGAACCTGGATTCGAAAACACATATTTGTAGGCAGTAAGATCGAATGTCTTCGGTATTAAGCTAAATCCGTCTCTAATCAATGAGTCCTCATTAGTAAACGAAACGGATACGACAAAAAGTAGAGGGACTATGAATACGAAGACTGCAAATAGAGTGAAAAAAGCATAGATCAGAATGTCAACCCAACTTGTCTTGACTCTCCTTGCCTTAAGGGTGCTCTGCATCTCTCTCGCCTCCTTTCTATACTAGATTAATAGAGACTATTCTGAGGCGAAACCCTCTTGACTACGAAGTTAGCAATCACGACCGTTATGAGTCCAACAACCGATTGGAAGAAGCCGACAGCAGTTGCAGCTCCCAAATCGCCCCCGCGAAGTCCACGAAACACATACGTATCGATAATGTCGGTGGCTGGATATAAAAGTCCGACATCTCTAGGAATCTGGTAAAACAATCCGAAATCCCCTCTGAAAATGTTAGCAAGCTGCAAAATGCTTAGTGTGATTATCAATGGCCATAAAGCCGGAAGTGAGATATAGAAAGCCTGCTGGACGCGGTTGGCACCATCAATTTTAGCCGCTTCATACTGCTCCGAATCAATCCCAACGAGAACTGCATAATACATAAGGCAATCCAGCCCAATGTGCTTCCATAAGTTGCACACCACCAGAATAATCGGCCAAGCCTTTATCTCATTGAACCACATCACCGGCTCCATCCCGACAAACTCTAACATCTGATTCAAAACACCTTGCGTCGGGCTTAAAAAAATATAAGTAATATACGAAACGATAATCCATGAAAGAAATCGGGGAATCGTCATCGCAGTCTGAAATAACTTGATCGCGCTCTTGTTCTTTACTTCGAACAACATCAGCGAAATGACAACTGCAAATAAAATCCCCAGAATGATAAAAGTGAAGCCATAAGCAAGCGTGTTTCTTGTAATGCGCCAGGCATCCAATGAATTTAAGAAAAAATCAAAGTTTTTGAGTCCGATCCATTCGCTTCCGAGAATCCCCAAATTATATCTGAAATCCTTAAAAGCAAGAATTAATCCACCCATAGGGAGATAGTTAAACACGAACAGAACAAGTACAGCTGGTAAGGTTAACAAACTAAGCGATATATTTTCCATGAACACATTTTTTTTGAATCTCTTCGTTTTCATTGTAGCTGATGTAGCCAGTCGAACTGTCTCGGCTGACGAATTCATGGCCTCTCTCCTTCCGTTTCCACGTTTTCTCTCTTTTACTTGCAATGGAACAGCAATTGTGCAAGATTTATAAATCTAGTATTCTTATCCAAGAGGATGATAATCAACAGGCCTGTTTTTTATCTTTCATGGTATGCATTCATTATAATGTAAGCGTTTCTTTTTTTGTCCCCTAGTATTTCTACATTCGTGTATGTAAATTCACTTCTTCCTTTTATCTAGAATAGTGACTTTTCTTAACATAGGTATTATGAATTTACATCAAAGGGTGGGAGTACTATCCGAAGAATACCGTTTTCCGCATCGGTTTCGGACTATGGGAAGACATTCCGCGGCAGCAATCGGGCTGTCATGCACGGCGGAACCGTTGACGGATTTCGAACTTGGATGTACCTTATACCTGAAGAGAAGCTAGGATATAAATGCAGCTCTCATGTGGGTAAACTTACTCAAGAATGAAACAATCAACGGTGGGGTAAAAACTGGATATGCGGTTACAACGATTACAGGTCTTCTTTTCACCCCATATTTGATGTATTGGAATCTCGTTGGCAAGTTGTTTTAGATTAAAAAAAGCAAACTCCTTATGGAGTTTGCTTTTTTTAATTTAACAGCTAATTTGATCCTGGATAAGGAATATTGTCTGGATAAAAGCAGCCTTTTGTTTTGGTTTTCGTCAAGCCGCCTCTTTCAAACCTTTTTTCACTAAAAGGAAGTAAGACAGCATCGCTGCGGCGCTAGTGGTTAAAATAATGACACCCAGCGGAACAGCCGTGTCTTCCCCGGCAATGCCGACTAGCGGAGAAACGACCGCACCGAGCAAAAAGGGAATGACGCCCATCAGCGCAGCCGCACTGCCCGCTCTGTGCCCCTGGGTCTCCATCGCAAGAGGAAAAGCTGCCGTGGATGTAATACCGATGGCCGCTACAAAGAAAACGAGCGGAATAACGAGTGCGTACAACGGCCCGTGGAAAATAGCCACCATTAAGACGGCGATGCTGGCTGCGCCAGCAAGCAATAGACCGAACAGCATGAAGGTGTGCTCCGAAACACGGTGAGACATCCGACCAACCAATTGCGAGCCGATGATCAAGGTGATGCCGTTCGAGCCGAACAACAATGCAAATACCGTTGGGGAAACCCCGTAAATATTTTGATAAATAAAAGGTGTTCCGGAAACGTAAGCGAAGACCCCCGCAATCATGATCCCTTGCGCGAACATATAGCCCACAAATGAGCGGTCTCGCAAGAGCGATCCATAATTTCGCAGTTGCTGAGCAAAATTGCTAGGACTGCGGCGCTCGACAGGCAGCGTCTCTTGGAGTCTCCATTTTGTCATAGCAAGGAGGAAGGTTCCTAGTAGTGCCAAAGCAATAAAGACGCCGATCCAGCTCGTGATCGCTAGAACACCGCTTCCCGTCACTGGCGCCACAAGCGGACCTAAGTTTCCGACTAGCAAGAGAAGCGAGAAAAATTTGGTAAGCTCGTGACCGCTAAACATATCGCGTGCGATTGCCCGGGAAATAACAATACCCGCCGACGCAACAAACCCCTGCACGAGCCGTGAAAAGATCAGAAGCCATATACTCGGCGCGATCGCACAAGCTATGGATGCCACAACAAATAGAGCCATGGAAATTAGCAGCGGCTTGCGCCTGCCATAGACGTCGCTGAGCGAACCCATGACCACTTGGCCGATACCCAGTCCGAGTAAGCAGGCGGTTAGGCTGAGCTGGACGAGGGAAGCTGTCGTACCGAATTGTACTACAATCTGAGGAAATGCAGGTAAATACATATCGATTGTAAAAGGCCCGAGTGTCGAAAATAAACCGAGCAGCAGCGCTAGTCGAACGGCAGACTGATTGTTCTTGTTGGTCATCGTATGAGGTTCTCCTAATCTTCATTCCATATCCGGAACTCTTATCTGTTTTTTGTTACACCATAACATAACTGTACAGTTTATGACAACAGTTATATAGTGACATGACAAAAACAAAAAGCAGCCGATCCAGGAGTTTCCTGTACCAACTGCTTCTCAACTGTTTGATGCGGCCGATAACACGTGGTTAAACCATAATCCTGATTTCATGCAGGATCCGATTACTTAATCACCGTATTCAGCTTTTTCCGATCATCTGGCAGCTTGGTATACTTTGCACGGTATAAGTCAAGCACCCGACTGACCCCCAGCTTTTCTAATTCTTCCTGAAAATAATTCCAATCCGTATCCATCGTAAGCTCTCCGGTCACGAATTTAATCAACTTCTCAGTCCGAAACTTATTGAGCGGAGTCATGACTTTCGTTATCTCAACCATTTCGTCCTGATTGAACGAGACGGCCGGTCCTGAGAAAAACCCGATTCGACTCGCGTTATCGTTATACATGCGCTGCCCTTCAAGCCCGACTGCCCCCCACTTTCTCGCATACTCCGCATCTTGGTCATAAGGCGGCCAGATGCCCGTACGTCCGTCCACGCCTAGCAGTTCAGGGGTTACCGTCCCCGTCGAATTCAGCTTCGTCTTCAGCTTTACGGCATATTTACGCTCCCCGTTCACCCATTTAAACGTCTCTCCTTCAATTCCCCAATTCGTTAGCTCCATCATCTCATCGGAATATTGATAATCGAGCAGGCGAATGAGTTCATCAATATGGTTGGAATGCGCATTGATGGCGATCACCCAATCTCCTTGCGAGTTTGCATATTGTACCGGTAGAAGTGCCTGCAGACCGTTCTCAGTGATGGGTGGCTGTACAGCTTTCAAGCTAAATAACGGATCCTGTTTTTTCCCTTTCTCTATCCACCCGTCCATTTCTGTAAAATATTCGCCGAATAAAGCGAAGGTCTTGCCCTTCGTAATGTTTTCAAAAAATTGAGCTTCAGAATCGGTTGTAAAATCGGGATCGATCAATTTGGCTTCATAAAATTTGTGAGCCAATTCGACCGCTTTCTTGAAATTGGGCTCAATCGGCCCGAACTTAAACATCATTTCATCGTTATTGAAATAAATGCCGCTTTGCGTATGATATGCCATGAAAAAGTTATCGAGCAAGTGATCCGGCCCCCAACGATTTGAAATCGGCTTTGAGTCGGGATAAATTTGCTTAAGTTGTTTCAGCGAATCATAAAGCTCGTCGAATGTTTTGGGCAGCAGCATGCCATTCCGGTAAAAAATGTCTTCACGCAGCAAATAGCCGATGGGCATTTGCCCATACGTATTTAGACCGTCGATACCGTATAGCTTGTCATCCTCAGAGACGATGCTGTCGTAGATTTGTGGATATTTGTTTATCCAGCCTTGTAAATTCGGCATTTGATTCAAATAGGGACGAAGATCGAGCAGCAGCCCCTGAGGACCGAACCGCTGAACCATTTCTTTGTTAATGACGAAAATATCGGGTTTTTCTCCTGAAGTCGTGAGCAACTGCTTAACCCGCTTCATATACTCGGCAACTGGAAACTGAATCCAATCAAACTTAATATGGACTCGTCGTTCGAATTCGCGGTCAATCAGCGTATCCCGTTCTCGATCGAATGAGGGTACGACTGCTTTGATGACAATTGGAGATTCGAAAGTCGTACTCGTTGCCCGCTTTCCGAATATAACGTAGGTCGAAGAAAGGACCATCGCCGCGCATATGGAGAAGATGACGATCATCATTCTTTTCTTCTTATTCAGCAAGACCTATCCCCCCTACAGCCTCGCAGCCGTTACCCGCTTTGACACCCTTGCGATATTCGTTCGGCGTCGTGCCTTCCAGCTTCTTGAACATACGGATAAAAGCGTTCGCGTTATTAAATCCGATCTGCTTTCCAATGTCATTCGCCGTGCAATCGGAACCGAGCAGCAGCTCCTTTGCTTTTTCAATGCGCAGCCCGTTAATGTAATCGGTAAACGTAACGCCTTTATGTTTCTTGAAATATTGTGAAACGTAGTTCGCATTTAGGTCGAAACGATCAGCGATTGTCGTCAAATTCACTTCCGCTAGATTTGCAGCGATATAGTCGAGCATCCCGGACAGCGCCTGTGACGACTGTTGCAGTGTCTGCACGTGCACTGTCACTTTTCCGTACACGTTGCGGCAGAGCGCTTCAATCGGCAGCGGACTTTGCATCGTATTCACGCGTGCGATCAGTTCACCGGCGGGCATGCTAAAGATTGACTCTTCATCGATACGACGCGAATACACAGTTTCCACGGCAAAATAGAGTAGGTCGCTCACCAATTGCCGGAATAACTTAAACGATATATGCTGCTTCTTTGCCCCTTCGAAGAGCTGATCCAATAAATGAGCGGCACCCTCTACATGGCCGTTCTCCAAATATTTGCGCAGCGTCTCCTTTTTGTCAGCCGTAATTAGAGTGCCAGTCCCTATCGGGTTACTGTCCGCCTCCCCAAAGACGATCCCACCGCTGCTCACGCTGCGCATATCGAGGATCGTACACGCATCCTTGTACGTTTTCCACGTTTGATCCAATTGCACGAAAATCGGACTAACGCCGACTGCCAGGCTTACTTCGACTCCATAATCCTCTTGATATTGCGTTAAAACCGCCTCAAGCTTCACGACCAACGCATCCAAGTCGCAAGCATCCTGTTCCTGCAGAAAAATTACGCTTTCGTTCTCAGACATATCAAGTACTGGCTTGTTTAAGGTGACAAGCAATCGTTTATACTCTTCGACCGCTAATTCGCTTTCTCCTGCGAAGCCTACCCTGACGACAGCCAGCGCGAAGCAACCCCCGTCGCGGAAGAAATCGTATTTTTGCTGAAGCCTTTCGATATCTTCCTGATTGAGTTGCTGGTTCAATGCGCGGTACAGAAAGATTTGCAACAACGAAGGCAGACTTTCCTGTTGAAACTGCTGCAGTGTCGTTATATTTTCTTTAATATAGTCGTATTCTGACTTGCCGTTCTCGCAAGGCGCCTTCGCGAAACGTTTCACATAATTGACCATCTCCGCGAGTGGCGAGTAAATACCGAACGTGAAGACTACTGAAACGATCGTCCCTATCAACATGAACAAGGCGATAAGGCCGATCGTCATGTAAAGGAACTTATTGATCGGACCCGTCAGCATTTTCTCCGGTGTTACGATCAGGAAGCCGATATTGTTCCAAGACGACGGCTGAAACGACAGCATATAGTTGTCTCCGTCAATCGATGCTTCTGAATCGGTTTTAACATCTTTCACATTCAAACTAAGCTCCTCGAGGCTGAACGTTCCGTCTAGCATTTTACGATTGGTCGCGCTGATTAGTCGGTTATGGAGCGTATCGACGAGGTAGATGTCGCCCTTCTTCGTAATATTCATGTTATCGATCATCTGATAAATTTTTAGTTCATCTATATTAACGATCATATAGCTTCGCGCATGAGCAATGCTTTCGATATTGAGGACTAGCGGGACGATTGTTTTGTACTTTTTCTCGGCCGACACGTCTGTCTGTCTGTAAACGTCTGTCGCGGGAAATATTGTCGACACGATCCCCTTATCGATTTCGTCGTTCCAAAATGGCTGTGAATAACCCTTGTAGCGGTAATATTGGTTAAGGTAAAAAGCAGTTTCGTAGGAGCCGGATCCGGCCAAAACCGTATCAATGTTTTGAAAATAAATGAAGGCATCGTCCACTGTGTCGTCGCTTATGTAAAGATCGTACAGCTTGCTGCTTAAGGCATAGGTTGAAGAGGCGTAATTTTTTTGTGATTTGTCGGTCATCGATATCAAATTGAGGTAGTTGGAATCGGAAGAGATACTGTACCCCTTGTCTTTGATTTTGTTGAACAAGCTGTCAAGTGAAGAAGAAACGACACGCAAATAATTGTGGTTCGCTTCCTTTGCATCGTCGATCATCCTATAATTCGAATAAGTTGCAATCATGATTGACGATACCATGAGCAGCACGGTCAGAACGAAAAAACGAAGAAAAATCGTGATCAGCGTCCTTTTATTCATACCTGGTGTACCCTTGCGCGGAAATGATTTTATCAGTCGTCTCATGTATGTTCCCTCCTGAAACGAAAACTGTCCTGAAAACATGAAAGCGCGAAAATTTGGAAGCGCATTCAATATTCTCGGTGAAACGATTATAACATGAATACATGATCTTCCAAAAGTTAGTTAATTCCATTTCGAATTGTCAAGCTGTATTAGTGCAGGCATGTCGGCAAGTCATGTTCAGACTTGCCGACATTGCCCCGCATCATGAAGTAAATCTTACACCACGGTAAGCATGCAGGTCTCCCCTGCTTGCATAGAGATTGTCAAAATGTCTTTCATTCCGCAAACGCGCTCCTCCGTCTTTTCGCGGATCCGAATTTGTACTCTTTCGCTCGCGAAATCGTTCTGCACACGGAAGAAACCGTCGCGTTCGGCATGCAGTTCAATATAATCGAGCCGGTTCGCACTTAATCGCGCCGAGACGAGTACGCCCATTTCCCCGCGAAAATCGTGGAACTCGACGTCCTTTGCCGCCCATTCATGGGGAATCGCCGGAAACGCTCGGATCGTCTCGCTATCCGTATGCAGCAGCATTTCCTGGAGCGCACAAATAGCGGCAAAGTTGCCTTCGAGCGTAAACGGTCGGTAATGAAACATGCAGACGCCTGCTTTTTTATAATCGCCATTCAGATGAAACCCGTTCGGTGAGCACGTGTAGTGCCACATTTGCTGCAGATGATAAATCGCCGCTTCGCCGTTGCCCTGCTGCGCGTACATGGCGGCCGCCCAAGCGAACGAATAGCCGACCCATTGGCCCTTGCCGAGTACCTCCAAGTTAGCGATCGTCGCATCGGTAATCTTGCGATCCCGCTCAGAACCACGTCGGTCAAGCAGCTGCAACGGATAAATGGCCATCATATGAGACATATGCCGGTGGCTTTCCATGAGGCACTCTTCCGGATTGACCATCAGCACATTACGCTCGTTCACGGCAAGCTCCGGGAGCTTGCCAAGCACATCAGCCCATCTTTCTACCTCTGCGGGGTAAGCGAGTCTTTCTGCCATATCGCGCAAACGCCTGAACAAATAAATAAGAAGCGCCAAGTCGTAGTTGCTGATCGGCTCCAGCCATGCTTTGAGCGAATTGTCGTGAATCTCCGGCGAGCTCGATACCGGCAGCCGCAGCTTACCGTCTTCTCCCAGCGTCAGCCAGCGCTGCACGCAGTCCGCCGTTTCCTTGAAGTACACATACGCTTTGTCGCGCAAGAAATCGCCGTCGCCCGTATACAGCCAGTAATGGTCGAACGCCTGACACACCCAAATGTGGTTCGTTATGCTCAAACTATACATCGGCCATCCGCCCATCGCACCGCCGGCGAGCGTCATAACAGATGGAAGATTGATACCCGGAGCATCGAAGAAGCTTTGCGCGAACCGCTTCGCCTCCGGCCGCAAATCCCACAAGAAGTCAAGGAAGCTTTCCCCTTCTTCCAGGTGATTCGCTTTCAAATAGTGCCAGTAGCTGAGCTGCGTATTCAAGTCGTGATGGTAGTCACCTTTCCATGGGGGGAGCAGGCCTTCGTCCGCCGTCCACACCCCTTGCAGCGGCATCGGTGGAGAACCTTTGCGCGAGCAGGATGCGAACAGGTAATTGTTCAAGTACCACATCTTCTCCGCTTCCGCGTCCGGCAAAGCGATCCTGCTCTTACCCCAATAGCGTTTCCACCAGGTGCAATGTTCAAGGAATGCAACGTTAAATCCAGCATCCAGCGCATTGGTAACCTTCTGTTTGGCATCCTCGAGCCACTGCTCGCCGTCATGGTTAGCAGCGATCGTATAGACCGCTTCCCATTCGCCACTTGCCGCTTGTCGTTCAGCGACGACGATGGCATACTCGAGTTCTTGGCATGTCCGCTGATAAAACCAGCGTACATCTCCTTCCTCGTGCACCGTGGCGGCCGGATAGCCGAGCCGGGTTAGACTCGTATGGAAAACGGGATTTGCAGTATCATCCAGCAGCGTACCTGCGTAATCCGGTGGTACGATGTCCAGCCGTTCATTCTCGAAAGGAGCGCCTCCAATTTTAATATAGCCGAGGCCGTTCACTGCATGCAGGTAGCTTTCCACGTGAACGGTACGATCACCAAAAGCCATTACAACATGCGCGCATGCCTCACGGATTGAGAGACGGCTCAACACGCGATCCGCCGGCTTCCCGAAACGCAGCTCCAGCCGACCGGCCGGGAGCTTTGTCGGGTACGGATATTTCTCATAGATGCTGTCGAAGCGACTGAGCAGCCCTTCCTGGTCGCCACGTCGCACGCATGCGATCATTTCCGCATAGGTGAACCCGGCGTCCATCACTTCCGGCGCCAGTCGCAAATCCCACAAATCCCCACGGTCCAAGCTGAATCGAAGCGGCTCCCCGTTTCCCCACAGCAGGCATCCCGTCAATCCATTGCCTAACGGCAGCGCCTCGTCCCATCTTTCAATCGGCTGATTGAAGATCAAATCATGCTGGCTCATCCTATTTACCTCCCCGAATATGCAGACAACTCCTTCCCAGCGTTCTCACGCGAGGAAGGAGGTTGACCTGCTTTAGCTTTCGATTATTTTTTGACCTTTTCGTTCTTCAGCTTCAGAATCGACTCGTAGTCGCCCATTTTCTTGATCGTCGCCTGGAATTTGTCCCAGTCAGCGAAGCTCGTCTCGCCCTTAATGAATTTAACGGCTGATTCATTGACATACGTTGTGACTGGCGTCATCGTATTGGCGATGCGGTCGTTATCATCCTTCGTCAGCAGGATCTTCGGTTCGCGGTCCATCGGAGCGATTGATTCTCTGCCGCCATATTTGTCAGACGCCATATAATAGTTTTCCATCTGCGCTTTGCCGTTGTTATAGAAGAGCACATCCGGAACCGAGGTATAAACGGCAATCCGCTCCTGTGGCGTAAACACGATGCCTGGACGCGTGCGCATCGATGCTGATACGCCCATTTTCGCCAGTTCGCCTACGAAGTCTGCTGAGCTTTTCAATGCCGGCAAGTACTGTTTCTTTCCATCCTTCAATTCGTATGATTTGCCTTCAATACCCCACATTAAGAGATCGATCATTTTGTCGTTGTATTGATAATCAACAAGCTTCACAAGCTGCTCCGGGTTTTTGGCTTTTGCCGAAATAACGAGGCCATAGCCATTATTCAGCCCTTTCCCTTTCGGGTCGCTTCCGTATTTCCATGATTTCCCGTATTTCGAGTTATCGGCGTTCATTGAAAGAGCCCATTTTACACCGGCTTCTTTATTGGCATTCAAATCGGCCACATAACCGGACCAGATGAGCGGGTAAATAAACGATTTGCCGGTCGACGCCTTCGGTTTCGCCTGATCCATCTCATCCGACCAGAATGCCGGATCGAGCAGCTTCTCCGTATACAGCTTATTCAGGAAAATCAATGCCTCCTTATAAGCTTCTTCCGTCGGTCCGTATACGTACTGTTTGCCGTTCCAGTAAATACCACCGTTCGTATGATTCGCATTCAAAATGCCGTCGTAACCTAAATATTGTTCGCTTTGCGCAACCGGATAGGAGTCTGGGTAGAGCGCTTTCAACTTTTTGGCTGCATCGTACATTTCGTCCAGCGTAGTCGGAACCTTGATATTGTTTTTCTCGAAAATATCAAGGCGATATGCCGCTGCGTATTGACTGGGCTCGATATTCGACGGATTCGAGAAGCCATCGTAGAACGCAAACAGTTGCTTGTTTTTGTTCATCAAATATTGCTCGTTATTGTCCGTCGCTGTGATGAATTGCTTATAATTGGGCATTTTGTCCATGTACTTGGAGAGATCCAAGAACAAGCCCTGCTCGCCATATTTAATGATGTTATCCTGACTGCGAACAAGCATGATATCCGGAATGTCGCCGCTTGTGAGCATCACTTGTGTCTTCTCTTTGTACTCGCCCCAAGGAATACGCGTCCACTCAATTGTCGCTTTGGCTCCTAGGTACTTCTCGATTTCCTTCTCATACTCCTGCTGCACGAGCGTCCCCGTCGGATCACCGCCAAAATGCGGGATAACGACCTTCAGCTTCAGTTCCTTTGCATCAGTGACGGCCTTGCCGCCAGAATCGCTTGTTGAAGGTGACGGTGTCGTTCCCTCTTTACCAGAATCGCTTACACAACCAGTCAAAACAGAAGTCACTACAAGGATTGTCGATACTAACATTGTCATTGATTTTTTCACATGTCTTCCCCCTTTGATTGGATGAAAATTGATCTATAACTTAAGGCTTTTCACGATCGTGAGATCGTAAAAATGCCTGTAAGACCACCAGTTACCCTTTGATCGAGCCGAGCATAACGCCCTTTATGAAATATTTTTGCACGAACGGATACATGCACAGAATCGGGGCCATTGTAACAACGATCGCCGCCATCTGAATATTTTTCGGGTTGATTTGACGGTTCTGAATCATATCCCTGACATGCCCGCTCTGTCCTTCTTGTTGGGTAAAAATGATGCTGCGCAAAAACATTTGCAAAGGATACTTGTTCTCATCTTTCAAATAAATAAGTGCATTAAACCATTCATTCCAATGTGCGACGATTGTAAATAGCGCGAAGGTAGCGAGCAGCGCCTTGGAAAGTGGTAAATAGATGCGGAAAAGCACGGTCAAATCCGTCGCACCGTCCATATAAGCAGACTCTCGAAGCTCGGACGGGATATTTTGAAAAAACGTTCGAAAAATGATGACGTTATACGCGCTGATACAGCCGGGAACAACCATGACCCAGAACGTATTGAGCAAGTGCAGCTCTTTCATGATCAAATAAGTCGGGATCATCCCGCCGCTGAAAAACATCGTAACGGCTAGAAAAATGGTCAGGGCCTTTTTCAATCGAAAATCGGAAACCGTGAGCGGGTAAGCCATCATCGACGTCAAGAAAAGCGTCAATATAGTGCCTATTACAGCGTACAGCACCGTATTTTTGTAACTGATATAGAGCATCGGGTTGTCGAAAATGATCTCATACCCTTTGACATTGAACCCTTTCGGGTACCACGAAACTTGCCCTAGCGAAATAAAATCCGCGTTGCTGAACGAAATCGCAATAACATTGAGCAGCGGATAAACCGTAACCACCACAAGCAGCATCATAAAACTGTAATTAGCTGCGTCAAACAAGCCAAACTTTTGTTTGTAATGCACACGTCTCACCTCCCTACCATAAGCTAGTTTCCGAATATATACGGGACATGCGATTCGTCGTCAGGACAAACAAGAACGACACCACGGAAAGCATCAATCCAACGGCAGCGGCGTACTCGAAACGTCCCCCTTCCAAACCTATCCGGTAAACATACGTGCCGATGACGTCGGCTTTTTCGTATGTGCTGGGGTTGTACATGAGCAACACCTTCATGAAATCGGTGCCTAGGATGCTGCCTACGGACAAAATGAATAAAATAATTGTCGTCGGCATAATGACCGGAATGGAAATGTGTTTAATCTTCTGCCAGCGGTTCGCTCCGTCGATCGATGCAACATCGTACAAGGTCGGATCGGCATTGCTGAGCGCAGCCAAGTATAGAATCGTCCCCCAGCCAATTCCCTGCCAAATGCCGGAACCGACGAACAGCGTCCGGAAATAAGAAGGCTCTGTCAGAAAGTTGATCGGCTCCATGCCAAACAACCCGGTAATCGAATTAAACAAGCCATCAAGTGACGTAAACTCCTTAATCATCCCGATGATGATAACGGTGGAGATGAAATGCGGGATGTATGAAACCGTTTGCAAGAATTTTCTAAAAGCCAACACCCTAATTTCATTTAACAACAGCGCTAGGATGATCGGTGCCGGAAACCCGAATACGAGTCCGTAAATCCCGAGCAATAGCGTATTTTTGATGGTTCGCAGCGCCATCGGATTGCTCAGAAATTCTTTGAAATATTTGAATCCGACCCACTCGCTTCCCCATATGCCTTTGGCCACGTTGTAATCTTTGAATGCGATCAGCACGCCATACATTGGAAAATATGCAAATACAAGCACAATCAAAAAACCTGGCAGCACCATTAAGTACAAATACTTATGACGCCAACAATCACGTAAAAAGCTTCTCTGTCCGCTTGTACCGGGACGCGCTTCATGTGTTATGTTGACTGATGCCGTCTGCTTCATGAGGCAATCGCCCTCCTTATATTGTTTTATTAGTCCGCCTGTACCGAGGCCCCGGATAGAACAGGTATAAGGCTAATCGCAAAGTTCCCGAATAGGAAATGACTTTGCTTGATTCGTCCGCCATGTAACCAAACATAGACGACACCTATTCTCCACGCAATGGATAAATGATTAGATCATCACCATTTCGTTAGGTTTGACGATATACAAATCGTTAGCACATATAGAAAAATAGAGCTGACTTAGCAGCTCTCCTTCATAATTGACGTAACCCGCCGAATATTTCCACAAAACTCTCATTATACAAAAAAGCTGGACCATCAGGCCCAGCTTCTACATCAGTTAATCTTCGATGCAATTTTTCTTACGGCGGGCGCTAAGAAATCCCCCTCTAAGTTATTCGGCATCCGCGTTCAGGATCTGCACGTCGAAATGCGGAACGATCGACATTTGCGGATAGTCTTTGCGCCAATTTAAAGACTTCCATATGTTCGGATGGTATGCCTTTATTTGCATGCCAATGCCGAGAGGGTCCTATTCCTATTAAACATCTCCGACGCAAAGGTTGAGATTTTGGGGTAAGGGAAAGAAGCCGGGAGAATCACCTTGATCAGGTCTCTCCCGGCTTCTTTGAAAAGAATGGAACTTTGTTCAGTAAAGCGTAGGAATCGGAGGACACGCAACGGCATCAATGAATCTCGAATCGATTCCGTAAAAATACCAAAATGCTCCACTCCATCTGTAACCTGCGACTCCCTCATGCCCTACATAAATCGGATAAAACCAAAATTGTTCTCCATTTCTTAGCCAAAAATAGGTGTATTCAAATATACAATCAATGGCATAAGAAACATCAGGTTTTGGCGGAACACTTGCCGGCGGGGGAGATTGTGGTGGTTGTCTATAGGTTCCTTCAAAATCCATTTGCGGTCTAAACATGACTGAAACACGCTCCATTATTAAAGCATATATTTTTCTAAATTCAATCGTACTTCAGGATATGTAGGTGAATAACCATTTGACTGTACATTAGCCTACTTATTGTGACTTCCACATCCTTCTGAGTTGGAAATTTGACCTAATCTAAGAGGTATGGATTGATGTTTATTACAAAAACCTGCATTATACAAATTGTTTTTATAAAAATGGTAGCCCGAAATGAAAACAATTTCTTTTACGGAAGAAAACTCTTTTAGATGTATTTTTTCACATTGTATGCAGAAGTAATGACTATTCATAATCGGGCCCTTTCTTCAATTTAATGATAGCTTTCATAATATGGTAATCAAGGTATAACGTCACCCAGCTCCGCATTAATTAACGTCCTGCAGAATTCTTTCGTGATTAGCTTCCTGACTTGTTCCTGCTCTAATTTACTTTGGTCTAATTGTAATTGAATTTGTAATCCTCTGCAGTAGCTTCCGGATTTCCGTTATCCTCCATGATCCGGATCTCGTTGACCCTGTCCTTTTCGCGCCAGCCGCGCAGCTTGGAGAACCCGGCGGCGACCGCTTCGATCTTGTTTCTAGCTCTCACGGTAAAGCCGTGAACAACTCCTCCGACAGTAAACTCGATAGTATAAAGTTTCATCATGATTTACGCCCCCCGATATTCTTTCGTCCATAATGTACGTTTGTGGTTTTTCATAAGCTCGACAATCGCGCCATCCGGCAGGATACCGACCCAGTGTTTCGTCCCGACGATCTTTACTGCGTATCTAACGGATATGAGCAAGAACTCCTCTCGATCCACGCGTTCAGATTTTTACTTTAACGTCGAGGCGCTTCTCCCCTCTTGATCATTGAGATCTTATTTGCTGTGAATTATACCTCCATTTAAATTTCGAAATTGATGAAATATTAAGATTATAGAAATAGAAATATAATTAGTTTTCTTTGAAATAAAAGACGCCTAGTCCGACATTAATTGGACAAGGCGCTCCTTAATTTGCCAAAGCACAATAAAATACATATTTTGGCATAATTAATTTTTAAATTGAGCGAATGTTAATATTATAGATATAAAGTTAAGTTTGTGGAGGGTTCGTATGAGATCCGCTGAGGAGAAAGCGAGATGCTTTCATTATTTGCACGGGATTGATGTCCTTGGAGTCGATAACGATGGGCAGCTTCTGTTTGCATGTATCCACCCGGAAAGACAAAAGTTGCTTTCCAAGACACTGCTCATCATGAAAGAGATGGTCGAGGAAATGTCTAATGTTGATCATCCATACTTCACGTTTTGGACACCTGATTCGTGTTTGTTTCATGCCCTATCGGTTCTGACTGAAAACGAAAAGCTCATCCTCATTTTAGGGCCTATTGGACTCGCATCCCCTGAGAGTACATTCGATAAGCTGATCCCTTCCAAAAACAGAAAAGAGCTCGAATATCTGGGCCGATTATTCTACTGGCTGTTCGTCAAAGATGAAGAACATTGCATTCCGCTTCCAAAAAGGTACAGCATAACACATACACCTTCGCCCCATGTAAGCCCTGAGGTTTCTCTGGTCAATCTCTACTACGAGCAAGAAGCTTTGCATATTACGCTTGAGGAATACAAACGGTTAAAAGAAAAAATGCAGACTGGCGACGTCTTCATCGTTCAAAATCACCTTGACACCTTGACCAGCTTCCAAGAGAGCGTCAAACGATTTGAGCTTGCGAGCGGCGACGTCCTTCGTTCCGCCAAAAATCATTTCATTTCCACCTGTGCGATCGTTTGCCAAATTGCGATAGAATGCGGCGTAGAAAATGAATATGCTAGAACGCTTGCCTACAAATTTATCTCACGAGCGGAGAACCTTGGTACAAGAGCTGAAATTGTACTGCTCATGAAAGAGATGATTTTACAATTTACCGCTGCCGTCAAACAATTTGCAAATCCACAGTACTCGGCATTAGTAAGAGATATCATTCACTATATGAATTTACATTTTTTCGAAAAAATCACATTAAAAGACGTGGCGGATAAATTCGGAAAGCATCCTTCCTATATATCGAATAAGATCAAAATGGAAACAGGGATGTCTTTTTGCGATAATTTGAATGAAATTCGCATAGCCGAAAGCAAGCGACTGTTGATTGACTCTCAAAAGTCGATCAATGAAATTGCCATCGCAGTCGGCTTTGACTATCAGAATCATTTTTCAAAAGTGTTTAAGAAATTAACGGGTGTTACACCATCCGAGTATCGGAATAAACAGAGGGTGATCTCCTCTGACCTTTTCACCAAATGAAAAAGCGGGGCGTTATGCCCCGCTTTTTTCGTAACACTCGCTTGCACCTCTGAGGCCGCCAACAGGCTGCATCTGCAGCCTCACGGGCAAACCTGAACCGCCGGAGTAACTATAATACCCCTTTTTACTCTCTACCCCATAATGAGAAACCGTCGTTACCTCTTCTACTTCGATGAACCAGTCGCTCTGGCTAAAGTGCATCTCCACGGTACGATTCGGCCCATCTCGATCTGCCGCGGCTCTACACCGCAAACAAATACTTCTTGATAAGCCTTTTAGATGAGCTTGTTTCGTTACGACAACATCATAAAACACGCCTAGTCCGACATGAATTGGACAAGGCGCGTAATAAAGCATCGCGGCGAAATTTATGTGCTTATTCACTATACTGAGAAGCTGCCGAATGATTGGCAGCCTTCTATCTAACAAATATCAGCGCTCGTCTTGCGCCTTCTTCCACTGCTCTTCGATAATTCGCTTAAATAGTAACGCTTGCTGCCAGCGATCCGAGACTTCATGTTCTTGTCCATGCTCATCTCGGCGAGTGATCCCGTAATATTTCGGCGGCCCAAGCTCTGTGCAAAATGGGAACAAATCCCCAGGTTTCGCTTGCCTAAGCCAATGTACCATCCCTTTACGCCACCATCGAGTAAAATGCTCTACCATAGGATGATCGCCATCCACACCTACATCAACCTGAACTTGTTCCCCACTGGAGACACGAGCATGCATACCTGCAGAACGTTCTAGAACCTTATCGAAATAGCTTTCCACTTTATCACTTGTGCCTAATATTTCACCAGCAACGACATAATGCGATAAATCGATCATCAATCGGAGCTCAGGTAGAGCCTCAATATATCCTGCAGTACGGATCAAATCTTGCGTGACAGTCCCTCTATGTGTCTCAATAAAGTGTGGTATCCGAGATTCCTCAGATACTTTTAACAAGCCATCAAGTAAATGAATCGCTTCTTTATCAATGACGAAGGAGTCCATAACCTGCGAGTTGATATATTGAACTCTGCCAAATTGTTTTGCCTGCTTAATGATATCAATCAAATCTTGTGGCTTGGTGGGAAACGCAATCGCACTAAAACTCAAATTGTATCGGTCAAGTAAACGGTGCCAGGTATCCATATCTTCTGGAGAAGGCATCAAATAACTAACACCCTTAAATCCCGCCTCGGCGATTTTCTCGAACTTTTGCTCCAATGACCATTCCTTGCCGTTCTCTCCCAGCCCTATCATTGCCCATATCGCTTGTTGGACATCTAGTCTAGGTGGATTTAGGGTTCCATCATTAATTCGGTTCCAACGACTCATTTCAATAGCCCCTTTAATTTTACTTCTGGATTTTCTAAGGCTTTAGGATCGAGTACCGCTTGTTTGTGGATAAGCATTTCCGCAAGACGAATATCCTTGGCAATTTTCGAGTTTAGACCCACGGCACTTGCCGCAACCAATTGATCCTCGCCTGACAGATGGAAGAAGAACTTGTCGGACTCACTCAAATTTCTGACCACGGTCTTTACACCACAATCCGGCAATCCAGTGACTTGTAAGGTAAGATCATATTGATCTGACCAGAACCATGGGATATCTAGATAAGCTTTAGAAGCACCTAGCATGTTATGCGCTGCAAGCGTTCCCTGATCTTGTGCATTACGCCAAGCTTCAAGACGAATTCGTTTGCCTCCGTATAGACTATGCGGGAACGAACAGCAGTCACCTGCCGCAAAAATATCCGAGTCACTCGTTGCGAGTCTCTCATCCGTCCATATGCCATTTTCAATCGTAAGTCCGCTTTGTGCAGCTAACGATGTTTCAGGAATGGCACCGATTCCTACGACAACCGTATCGCAATGGATGACAGTTCCATCGGCCAGCGTAATCGAATGTCCATCCTGGCTTTTTTCGATGCGTTCCATGCCTACCCCAAGTTTAAACTCGACACCTGCTTTACGATGACGTGCCTCTACAATGTTCGCAATTTCCTCTGGAACTCCTCGCATCAGAATACGAGGTCCAACTTCAATAACAGTAACCTTACAACCTTTTTCCCTTGCGCTTGCCGCTACTTCAAGTCCAATAAAGCCAGCCCCAATGACAGCAATGTGCTTTCCTGATTGAAATCTTGTACGGAGTACAAGTGAGTCTGCAAATGTCCGGAGATATAATAAATCCGTGGTATCGGATCCTTCCATATTCAAACTTCGAGGAGAAGCCCCTGTAGCAAGCAAGAGCCTCTCGTATCTTATTTGCTGACCATTGTTAAGTTCTGTTAAATGTCGATCCCGATCAATCTTAACAACCGAGCTATCCGTAATTAACTGAATGTTGTGGTGCGATTGCTTAGCTTCGTCAAGAATAGTCATTGGGGATGGCTCGTCTTCACTCACCAATGAGCTTTTGGAAAGCGGCGGTCGTTCATAAGGTGCCAGCTTTTCTTTTCCTATTAGTGTGATCGGCCCACTCCAACCTTCCGTTCGGAGCTCCACAGCTGCTCGCGCACCGGCTTCACCTGCACCAACAATAACCATTCCTAAATCAGCCATCTTCTATTCTCTCCTCAGTCTATCTTGATGAAGATCTTATCTTCTTCAATCTTTACAGGATAAGTCTTTAAAGCTTCGCATACCGGCGTACGCTTCGCTTCACCCGTTGTATAATCAAATCGACCATTATGCTTGGGACACTCGATGGTATTGCCCATCACTAGCCCTTCTGCTAAGTGAAACTTCTCATGGGTGCAATACCCATCGGTTGCATAAAACTTGCTTTTCGCTGTCCGATAAATAGCAAAGGTGCGATCTCCATGATCGAATCGTATGACATCTTCCTCATCAATATCATCAACTTCACAAGCTTCAACCCAACCCTCTAAATGCTGCATACGATCCTCCAAGTAAGTAAGTGTAGGTTTATTTAACAAGACCGTGTGGATCAATAACAAATTTCCTGGAAACTCCGCGGTCAAAATCTTGATACGCTTGCGGTGCAGCATCTAATGAAATGAGTGTAGCATTCACCGCTTTGGCAATTTGAGCTCTACCGCTGAGAATCGCCATCATTAAGTCTCTATTGTATTTCATGACTGGCGTTTGCCCCGTTACGAAGGTATGCGACTTCGCCCATCCAAGACCGAAGCGAATCTTCAATGTACCAATTTTAGAATCTTCATCCACAGCACCTGGATCGCCAGTTACGTAAAGACCTGGTATACCCAAGCTGCCACCTGCACGGGTAACTTCCATAATTGAATTCAATACCGTAGCTGGCGCTTCGCCATGAGCTTTACCATGACCATGCGCTTCAAAGCCTACGCAGTCAATAGCAGAGTCCACTTCCGGTGAACCCAAAATTTGATCAATTTGTCCCGCCAAATCGCTATTTTCACGAAGATTAACCGTTTCGCAACCAAAGCTTTTCGCTTGGGCTAGTCGCTCTGCATTCAAATCACCAACGATAACAACCGCTGCACCAAGCAGCTGTGCAGAGTGAGCTGCCGCAAGACCAACTGGACCAGCACCCGCGACGTATACCGTTGAACCTGGACGAACGCCTGCACTAACGGCACCATGATAACCCGTTGGGAAAATGTCGGAAAGCATCGTTAAATCAAGAATTTTTTCCATGGCTTTCTCTTTGTCAGGGAACTTCAGCAATTGAAAATCCGCGTAGGGAACCATCACATATTCCGATTGTCCCCCGACCCAGCCACCCATATCTACATAACCATAGGCGGATCCAGGACGATCCGGATTAACGTTTAAGCATACATTCGTATTCCGTTCTTTACAGCTGCGGCAACGGCCACAAGCAATATTGAAGGGAACGGAGACCAAATCTCCCTTTTTAATAAATTCAACATCGCGTCCTACTTCAATGACTTCGCCCGTTATTTCATGTCCTAAGATGAGACCTGACGGCGCAGTTGTCCGACCTCTAACCATATGCTGATCGCTGCCGCAAATGTTCGTCGTTACTACTTTCAGAATGACACCATGCTCGCATTTTCGTCCTACGTTTAATGGATTGACACCTGGACCATCTCGAAGTACCAATTCTGGAAAATCCGTATTACGTACCTCAACGCTACCGGGTTTACTGTAGACAACTGCTTTGTTTCCTGCCATGTTCTCATCTTCCTCTCATGATTTAGTTAATCATTGCTTTTGGCTCGTTACTCACTTGCGAAGGCACTGCCTTTTCAGCGTGTACACCATAATAATACGGATTAGCTGTACTAGGCAGAGGGCGATCAACCACATAGTGCGGATCATTCTTCTGTTTAATGAGTGCTGAAATAACTTCTTTGAGAGCTGCCCATAGGCTAGGACTTGGTGTTGGATAATCAAACATCAATTCTTTGTGCAAGGCAGGTAATGCGTGATAGGGAACCATTGGAAACATGTGATGCTCTATGTGATAATTCATATTCCAGTAGAGGAATCTAAAGAAAGGATTCAAATAAATGGTACGTGTGTTTAAGCGATGATCCAGCACATCTTCATGCAGACCTAAATGCTGGGCTAGACCCACTAATAAAAGGAGAATCGGGCCATAGAAGGTCGGAAGACCCACAAACATGAGCGGTAGAATACTCCCAATCTGAACGGACCAGATAATGAAGCCTAGTAAGATCAACACCCAGACACGTGAAATCCAAACCGCTTTTTTGAATTCAGACTTTGGAACGTAATCTTTTTCGGAATCCGTCAACTTCCCGAAGCAGTGCATGATAATACTTTTTAGATCTCTTGAGCCACCATAAATATGTACGATTTCTCCAAAAATAATCCGCCAAACAGGGGGTCTCGTCATGGCAATTTCCGGATCACGGCCGACAATATAAGTGTCCGTGTGATGACGAGCATGACTCCAACGCCAAGGGGTTGGTGGTCTTAAGTCCATGAAAGAGGCAATTTGATAAAGGGCATCATTCATCCATGCTGTCTTGAATGCTGTGCCATGACCGCATTCATGCCATCTTGAGTCAGCAGTAGAAGCATAACTAATTCCATATAAAGCAAAAGCCGGTAGTGCCCACCATGTTCCCCACGAATAATAGGCAAGCATACCCGTACCTATGAGCCATGCAAACATGATGATCGTATCACGGATTGCGGGACCATCCTTACGCTTCATGAGCTCTTTAAGACGCTGACGCGGAATCGGACTCGAGTACCAATCAGCTGCTACTAAGCCTTTTTCCTGTGCTCGTTTGTTTTCTGGTCCTGTGAGAGAATAATCTCTTTTCGTATATGCATTAGACACTGTTTTGCCTCCTTGTTTATCAATGTGTTAGCGCTTTCTTAATGATAAAGGTTCAAGGACCCACTGTCTTTGAAGTAACAGGACATAACTTTGCACTAGACGGACATTCTAAACTAACTAAAGGGTATTTCTGACAATTGGGATTTGCGAAACTTCCCTGGAGCCACGCCTGTTTTACGGGTAAAAACTCTTGTATAATAATGTACCGATTCAAACCCAGTTTCTTGGGCGATACGGCTTATAGTCCAATCCGTCTCGAGAAGAAGCTCCATAGACTTCCTAACTCTTCTCTCTTGCACATAATGCGAAAGCGTTTGCCCGACTTTCATGGCAAATAGTCGTGATAAATGTCGCTCTGATACATTTAGATAGGCTGACAACAGAGGAATACTTAATGAAGAAGCTAAATTGTCCTCGATGAAAAGCTTCGCCCGCTGTAAATAATAGGAAGAAATTTGTTGGTGTTCCGGCAACTCTTCGCTTTCGACAACCTCTGTAAATTCACTACAAAAAGAAACAAGTAGCGTGTAAGCAAAACTGCGAATCAATTCTTTTGTCATCGAACGATCCTGCATGCACAGCGTGAACAACATCCGCCAAGTTTGAGCGGCTACCGTTTCGTCTGCCATGGGCATAACAATTTTATTTATATCCATCATTTGTAAATAACGATTTAATGACTCTTCCGATGACCGAGAGTTATCTACTTCAAACGCGACATAATAGAGTTCGATCCCTGCCTCGCTTTTTATTTGATGCCATTTACCAGGTCTTGAACAGAATAATGTTCCCGGACTGAGTGGATATTCTTCATCAGACTCCAAATAGCTTCCCTCTCCTGCCAGAACATAACAAACCTCAAAAAAGGAATGTCGATGTAATGGGTTATCAAAGTGTTCCGGCATAGCCCCCCAATATTGCACCTTAAAACTTAAATCTTCTCCGCGCAACTCAACTGCGGTTTCATTTAAAATACGGCTCATCTTTTTGTAATCTGATTTGACTGCCATGAAGTTCCCTTCCGATACATGGATTTTGCACTTTTCTCTATTATACGCTAAATAAATAAGCCCTCAAGAAGAGGACTCATTCAAAGCATGTGAGTGAAAAATCATATTCCCCAAAATCGAGTAGACCCATGCGCAAATGCATGGGCCTACTCCGATTCGTTACATCTTCAATTTTGATTTAAGCACTTTTATATATCACCATTTTAAAAAGATCATTATTTTAAGTAAATATGTGAAAAATACCGACTGCGAAATCGTTTTCATTTTAACACCCAACTCCTGATTGATGGCCAATGCCCAGCTCTCACCTGTTACCTTTTCTAATGTTTGCTGAAAGCTTTCTGTTCCCGGATGTTTGAACTTCCATAGATCAAAATACGCTTTCATCACCTCAAGCATTTTGGCTTCTCCCAGTTTACGTTCAGCCTTATCCAAGAACTCCTTACCCCGGAAGTACACATTATCCTCATACTCTTTCATAGATCGGAAGTTCCAAGATTGCTGCAAGGCATGTATGGGAGAACTCGGAGATATTGTATATTGAAGTGTCATCCCATACTCTTTCTTCATGACCTTATTCTCGGAATACGAAGCAAACCCTTCATCCAGCCAAGCTTCCTCAAATTCATTGTTAGCTACCATACCATACCAATATTGGTGGGCTGTTTCATGTGCGACTACATGTTCAAGATGATAATTGCGATCATCCTGACTGCTCTGTTTAACGGTTATTAAGGTTGGATACTCCATGGAGCCTGCACTAGGGGCGTTAGATGGTGGTACTACTATAGTAAATAACGGATAAGGATAAGGGCCATACCAGTTACTATAATTAAGGAGAGCCTTGCTCGCGGCTGACAAATAGCGATGTTTATTTTTCAAAGCTTCAGAAGTTGTAAACAGTTTAATGGTAATGGGGGAAGAATTCGGAACATCCAGAACAAGATCACTTTCCTCCAAGTCTGGAGATGCAGCCCATGCAAAATCATGTACATCATTAGCAATGAAATGGTATTCTTTCTTCTTGTTTTTTAAGGCAGCTATTTCCGGTTGGCTCGTTGAGGTAGCAGCGACTACATAATTGTCGGGGACAACAATCTTCACATCGTAAGCACCAAAATCAGCATAGAATTCAGAGGTCCAATGATATTGATGAGCGTTCCATCCTTCTATGCTATTTCCTCTCATCCCTCTGGGCTCATACACCGCAAGTTTGGGAAACCATTGCCCCGCCATATAAAAATTATCCATATGTCCCATTCTCCGATGAATCAGTGGGAGCTCAACCTTAAAATCAATCGACAGCGTAATATGATCACCCGGTAAAATAGGACGATTCAAATGAACTTTCAGAACCGTTTGATCCTTTTCGTTTCCATCATCGGGAGAAACAAATTGATAATCCTCCACGAGTACATCCGTACTCTCATCTTTTATGGATATAATATCCATTTGACCTTGATTTTCCTTCTTCCAAGGGAGTTCCATTTCTCGTTCTTTCATATAGGTGCTGTTCTTCGATTTAAATGCATTTGGATATAAGTGAAAAAAAAGATCAGAGACCTCAAGTTCGCCCTTGTTTATCCAAGTTACCTTTTCATTGCCTTCAATCGAATTCTGGTTCGTATTCAAGCTCACATTAATTTGATAGTCAACTATTCTGTCACTGAGCTGCTTGGTTTGAACAGCAATCACAGTATCTGCTGCACGACTTGCGTGAGGATGGGCTATGATAGAAGTCATAAAGAAAATCAGTAAACCGGCTGTGGCTTTTCTCTTTAGTAGTATCATAAAATACCCCCTTTTAGATATGCCTATCCTCAAATTCAGATTAATTCAGTATAGAAAAGAAAGCGCTTACATAATTATGTTAATATATTGATACTTATAAAACTATGGCGATTTCAACTATTTTATAGCTTTTTTGATGCAGAAAAATAGCTATAGCGTTATCTTCCCATTGTCGATTACTTCCCAAAAGTGTATAAAGAGCTGCCTCGCGGCAGCACTTCAACGATAGTTTTTCGTCGTACCAATTGTTTCATTGGCGCTTCTCATGATGATAAGGCGGCGCTTTTGAAAATTACAAATGGCTTACATGGACCTGAAAATACACTTTTAGCTTTGGGTAATATTCTTCTCTCCAGTTTTTTAATTCCTGATATGGAATCCGATTGCGGAAATGTTGGCCAAACCCAAGAATATCTGATTTGTTTTCTTGGGCTTTTTCAAACATCTTATTAAACTGCTTTTCGATCAGCTTTTCGAGTTGTTCTTGGATCTGTTTATCCGTCACGCCCTCTTTTCTTTCCCTAACTTGTATTATTAATTTCAAATCGCATGACACCAACGGTTCATCCTTTTTCATTGACGACTTGATGTGCAATGAGCTGTTTTTTACGATTATGTCGGCAGAGCCCAGGCTCTTAATCTCGCCTATTGCTTTGCGGTGATGAAACAAATTCACCAATAGAGTTTCCTCCGGATTGATCCGCTCCACTATTTTCCCTTTTTTCAAAATAGCGGCACCCTCGAAGCGTAATACTGTATCTTTGCCGGAAGAGACGATCGGAACGTTTGTATCATTCGTATAGGAATTCAAACCCCGATACAATTCCCAAATGCGCGTACTCGAAACCTCCGGTGCCCACTCCCCTTTATAAAAAAAGTCATTGATAGAGGTTGCATGAACACCCGCTACTTTCTTAATATTCGACAACATTTTCTCAATATCGTCATCTGTAATGGCAACCAACGATTTGGAAGGCAGTTGCTCCATCTCCATTGAAAGTCGAACAAGTTTACCAAATTCCTCTTCGTTCTTTGCCAAGTTGTTTTGGATGACAAGTAATTGTACTTGTGAGTAATCAAGGGCATCATCAGAGTTTGTCCGCATTTGTCGAAGAATATTGGAAATGGAATTGCCTTTTTCCGTTACAATTCTTGATTCTGTTTTGCCTCTTTGCGTTACGGGAACATACAGTGTCACTCTGTATTCATCATCGTTTCCCTTGGCTATGCCAAGGAGCAAAGGAGGGGTACGCAGATTGATTTCTTTAATATCCCAACAACCGCAAAGAAAGATTAAAGACGTAAGTACAATGAAAAGTTTGAAACGATTATTGCTTTTCATAACCTGCCATCCTTCTTCGACTAGAGATGCCATAGATTAAAATGGTCAATGGAATGATTATGGTTAACAAAGCGTGAACACCTGCATTCATCTCTATAAATTTTATAACCAAGTCCAGGTTGGGGACATATACTCCCATAAGAAATGCGATTAGAGAGAAAGCGATGATCCAATAAGAACGTTTGGTTCTTTGCCAATTGAACGTTTTCTGCATGAGTTGTCCGGCCTGCCATAGCGTAAGGGCATTCAAAAAGATCGTGAACGCAATTAATGAAATACCAATGAACATCGTTTGCCGGCTGAATATAAACCATCTCAAGTCAACGGTATCCGCCGCCTCTTCTAACTTATAACGAAGCGTGATAATCGTCTCTTGTCCAAATATGAAAAGCGGAACATACACAGATACTAGTATGAAGAGCGTCACATAGGTCCATACCCCGAACAGGTGGCCGTATTTCATATTGTTTTCGGAAGGCACGAATCCTAAAAATAATAACGGTGAAAATCCCGTAAGATAATAGTAAAACTTTGTGTTCCATAAGAAACGGAGAGATGAAGGCCAAACTGGCGAAGCGTTGTGAAAATCAAAGTTTACCATCACAGTAAAAGTGTTTAACATGATCAATAAACTAGTGATGATGAAAACAATTACAGAAGCACGCAGAATCGTTTCCAAGCCTTTTATTGCTGCAAAAGCGGATATAAAAACAAACAGGGCCAATACCGCCCAGTAAGGTGTTCGATTCAAAAAAATCGCAATGATTTCTTCGCTATGGGCGCGAAGAGCGAATCCAACCATCGATGTCAGAATGAATGCATAAGGGACAAGAATGATGAATGCAACCCACTTTCCCATTTGCCTAAATATATCAATAAGATCCTTTTTCGGAAAATAATCCAATCCTTTTTTGTAGATCAGCATAAAAACCATTTGCAGCAATCCTGCACAAAGAATCACTACCCAATGACCGCCTTCCGTCGACGAATATACGAGATTGGGATACAGCAAATAAACGAAGCCCCCGCTCGCGACACAAACCAATAATGCAAGTTGTACCCTATGGTTCACTTGGCATCCCCCTTTTCCGTTATCCGAAATGCCATATACGGAATATCGCATGTCTTTAAACTTGCCAGAATTATGCATACAAATAATAATCCGGTACATATACCCAGTATGCCGAAAACGGATGCCGTAATTAAAATAAAGTATTTTAACGTACGAATGTACAACGCGTTTTGAACTCCAACGATTGCTGAACCTGAAATCAACATTGCGGTGATGACAATGACCAATAAACTACTGACTAATTTCGCTTCAACTACCCCTTGGCCAAGTATGACTCCTCCAACCATCGTAACGGTCGGTCCTACGGTTTTGGGGAGTCTGATAATCGCTTCAGTCACTAAATCAACTAATATGACCATAGCAAGGGTTTCAAATAAGGGTGTTAGCGGAATGCCTTCTCTGCTTTCTGCGACAAACAAGAGGAGGTCTATTTTTAATATTTCAGGATTGACTGACGTTATGGCAACATAAAAAGCGGGAAGGATGAGATTGCACAATATCCCCAATCCCCTGAGGGTTCGAATCATATATGTGAAACTGACATGGAAATTGCGATCGTTTGCAGTGGACAACATATCCCAGAACAGATGCGGAAGAACAAAGGCGTAGGGAGTATTGTCCAAAAAGAGAACGACTCTGTTCCGTTTTAACGAATAGACGACTTGCACCGGAAGTTCAGTTATGGAGAAATGATTGACAGGTACAAATTTGTGGGCACCAAAAAGATTATTCAGGTCATTTATCGTTTCAATATCTGAGTGAGCTTGTTTCAACTTCTGGTCTATTTTTTCAATAAGATCATCCGGAGCTTTTCCTTTAAGATAAAGCATGGATATTCTTCGCTTTGGCAGCTCTCCGACTTGATATGAGCTATGGATCAGACGCTCAGTGCCCAGTCTCATTCGGATCAGCCCT
Organism: Paenibacillus sp. J22P51; assembly: GCF_059692215.1. Classification (NCBI taxonomy): domain Bacteria; kingdom Bacillati; phylum Bacillota; class Bacilli; order Caryophanales; family Paenibacillaceae; genus Paenibacillus; species Paenibacillus sp. J22P51. The sequence continues at coordinate 378,346 of NZ_JCAUAZ010000001.1, forward strand.
ATGTTAATATCGATATCCTCACCAAAGGCGTCCAAAGGACCTTGAACAGGGCTTTCATTTTTGGGCTCATCAATGCTTCTCCTCAGATTCTGGGGGACGGGTTCCACAATGGCGTTACGTTGATCGTCTCCTGTTAAGATGACTAATTTGCCTTCTAGAACGGCCTTTATGATTTGTTTAGCATCAACATCAAGCTGATCACTGAGGTTCGTAAATAGTTCATCAACGGAATCAGACAATTGCGCCATTTGCCGAACGTATAAATTGGACTTGGAAAAATTGATGAGCGAATTAAATCCTATAAGAAAAAGTACCGTATGATCAAATTGCTCTTCGTGAATGAAAAAATCATCATGCTCGGCGAATGTGGATTTCATTTCCTGAACGAAATTGCCCATGAATCCTGCCCCTTCAAGTAACGTGTAACCCTATTGTTTCCAGCAAATGGAATGACTATGCACGGTGCTGTAACGAAGCAGACTTCGGAGATAGTATTAAAAAAGGGCAGCTGCATTAAGCAAACTGCCCTTTTTTTTCATTTGCATTCGAATGATAAGCTGTTCCATTCCCTAATAATTGCCTAATAGACAAGATTGCATAATCAAAATAATCCTCTGGTGATTTACTGCTGTTCTGCTTCCAATCAACTGCAGCTGCGTAAATCATCCAACTTAGCATGGTTGCGACAATTCTTAGCTTTTCGTTATCTTCACCCTGATCCTTTTTTAACAGTAATTGATAAATAATATGTTCAAGTTCTTTTTTTATTATGGCTTCTACATTCACACTCATATCATCGTAACTCCGCTGACAGCGTTCAGATAAACTCAAGTGAAATTTAGTTATGGATAAAAATACACTTTTAAGCATTTCTTCATTAAACTCTTCATTATTTGAAATTTCCTGAAGAACATTCACCAATAATTCTTCTTTAACCACTTTTTCAAGCAAATCATATTTATCAACGAAATGGTGATAAAAGGTTGCCCGATTAATCATAGCTTGTGATGTAATATCACTGATTTTGATACTGTTGAAACCCTTTTTCATCAAAAGTTGTAAAAAGGAATCAACAATGAATTTCCTTGTTCGAATTATACGTAGGTCTTTATTGCCCTCCATCAAAGATAACTCCATTCCAGAAAAAATTTTTAGACAGTTTAGATAAAATGTGGCTTATACAACAATATTAAGATTATGTTGGTTGAGTGGCGGTGAAGTAATGTCTATAATCTAATTTATACAACTACTGTTCCATATGCAACAGGAGTTAGATTTATTATGAAGGAAGCGATAGAAACTGCTGTAATAAACTAAACATGAGGGAAACACGAAAGGATGATAGTTATGGATTTTGTAATTTTAATTGGAAGAATATTATTTTCAATTATTTTTATATCTGCAGGATTTAATCATATTAAAGGTTTTACTCACACAGTAGAGATGGCGAAGAAAACCAAAGCTCCTTTTCCCCAATTGTCAGCTGCTGCTATGAGTCTCTTTGCTCTTGTTGGCGGTTTGAGTGTTGCACTTGGCTTTTATTCAAAAATCGGTGCAATTCTTCTCATTATTTTTCTAATACCGACAACTTTTATCGTCCACCGTTTTTGGGGATTGCCAAATGATCAAAAACAAATTCAGTCAGTTCATTTTTTTAAGAACCTTTCTCTTATGGGTGCATCATTAATGATTCTCTATTTCGGTTCTGGTCCTTTAAGCTTGAGTTAAATCCTACTCAGTAAGTAATTAAATTTATTACCAATAGTGAGCACGCCTACTACAATTGGTGTGCTTTTTCTATTCCATTGAGGAAATTTTACAGAAAAAAAGGATGCCATCGATGTGAGGAGTTTTTTATTTTTGGCAATTGTTGTAGAATGACAATATTACATAGACCTTTTGGGGAATAGCTATCCGATTGGAGCAAAATAATGATCTATCGAAATTTAGAAGAATGCTTAGTTGATTTAGAAAAGAACGGACATTTGGTTCGCATTCATGAAGAAGTTGATCCTGAGCTTGAAATGGCAGCCATTCATATGAAAGTTCATGAAGCCGGTGGCCGGGCCTTATTATTCGAGAATGTTAAAGGTTCGAAGTTTCGGGCGGTATCCAACCTTTTCGGTACAGTAGAGCGCAGCAAATTTATATTTCGAGATACTTGGGATAGCGTGAAAAACGTAATCTCTTTGCGAAGTGATCCCATGAAGGCAATGAAAAGCCCACTTAAACATATCGGTACGGGGCTTGCTGCCTGGAAAGCACTGCCGATCAAAATAACCGGTGGTCTGCCGGCTGCTTTTGAGGAAATCAGCATTGCTGACCTCCCACTCATCAAGCACTGGCCAGAGGATGGCGGTGCATTCGTCACCCTGCCTCAAGTGTATTCGGAAGATCCGGAGAAACCAGGAATTATGAATTCCAATCTGGGGATGTATCGGATTCAACTGAGCGGGAACGAGTATGAATTAAATAAAGAGGTCGGCTTGCATTATCAGATTCATCGCGGCATCGGAGTCCACCAGGCAAAGGCAACTAAGCAAGGAGCCCCTTTAAAAGTAAGCTGTTTTATTGGCGGGCCTCCGGCGCATACGTTATCAGCGGTTATGCCCTTGCCGGAAGGCATGAGTGAGATTACCTTTGCGGGCTTGCTCTCAGGGCGCCGCTTCCGCTACAGCTATATTGATGGCCATTGTATTAGTCATGATGCTGATTTTGTTATCACAGGAGAAATATATCCTGGTGAAACCAAGCCGGAGGGCCCTTTCGGCGATCATTTGGGCTACTACAGCCTTACGCATCCTTTTCCTCTCATGAGAGTCCACAAAGTATATGCCAAGAAGAATGCGATCTTTCCATTTACTGTCGTGGGCAGGCCCCCTCAAGAGGATACGGCGTTCGGGGCATTAATTCATGAACTCACAGGCGATGCAATCAAGCAAGAAATTCCAGGTGTTAAAGAAGTTCATGCCGTAGATGCTGCGGGCGTACACCCCTTGCTCTTTGCGATTGGCAGCGAACGTTACACGCCCTATCAACAAGTCAAGCAGCCGGCAGAGCTACTCACGATAGCTAATCGAATTTTAGGGACGGGACAAGTTAGCTTAGCTAAGTATTTATTCATCACAGCAGAAGATAGCCAGCCTTTGGATTCTCATGATGTAGAGCATTTCTTAACTTACATTTTGGCTCGAATAGACCTTCATCGGGACCTTCATTTTTATACCAATACGACTATCGATACCCTAGATTACTCTGGTACAGGTTTGAATAGCGGCAGTAAGGTTGTATTCGCAGCAGTTGGAGATAAAAAAAGGGATTTATGCCTAGAGGTTCCTGGCGTTTTCAATGAAATACCGGGGGTCCAACATGCGCGTTTGGTAATGCCGGGAATCGTCGCGATTCAACTTTCTGAATTTAAAAGTTACGGCGATACACATGTTGAGATGAAAGATTTATGCGAGGCTATTGGAGCAAAGGGCCCACTACCTGCTTGTCCATTGATCATCGTATGCGATGACAGCCATTTTATGAGTGAGACCATTAACAACTTTGTTTGGGCTACATTCACACGTAGCAATCCTTCCCATGATATATATGGCGTGAACAGTTTTTATGTGAATAAGCATTGGGCTTGCGATAATGTTGTGCTTGATGCGCGAATTAAACCGCACCAAGCACCGGCATTAATACCGGATCCAACGGTTGAAAAAAACATCATGCGATTTTTTGCCAAAGGCGCCAGTTTAGGCTGCATTCAAAAGTAGTAAAGAGCGAAAACAGTATCACAACCTTAGGGATTGTGATACTGTTTTCTTTTGGAGCCACGGTAACAAGTCGGCTTGTTGCATGTTAGCTCTTCATTAGCGAGACTTGAACCGTAATCGGAAGCGGTATTTCATATCTTCCTCGAACCACATGCGAAAATTGGTTCCCCATACGTTGTTATGCAAATTAAAATGAAATCCACCTTCAAGAGGAGCGAACGTATTGTTGAATTGAAGCAATCTTCTTTCACCTGGACATACGATAGGAGCATCCAACGTCTCGATTATGAGGCTCCCATCCGCGCCCTCATAATAAAGTCCTGTATTCACAGCATGCATATTCCGGTTGCCGCTCTTTACTACCGATAACGGCGAAATCCGTGTACCCAGTTTATCCATCGTCCAGATGTTCGTACTATCAACGCAAGGGACAAACGAGAACCAGCTTGCTTCCGGCAAACGGCATGCCGGTTTATCCATCCAGTTCAACTCGACATCGATGTTAAAATCGTTATGATGGAACGTGTATACGATCTCCAGCTGATGTGGTGCCCCATAATGCTTGCAAGCATCGGAAGGCATCACCAATTGAGCCCAAACTTTGTCGGCGTCCGCTTGCCTTTCCAATTGAAGGCTTCTTAGAATCGGACAGTACTGCTTATGTTCTGGAACAGGCTCTGCATATTCAATACCGGGCTTGCCGTGATCGGGAATTGCCCAATAATAATGCTGTTTCATGTTTATCGTATATTCCTTAAAATAGCGGTCGTAGTTTTCTTTACCAAACGTTTCATATCGGTAGATAGCCAACCTATTTTCATCATTTGCCCATTCTTTCCCATTTATATCAATCAGTTGATCGATCGAACCATCGGAAGCGAAGCTAACGCGGAATTTTCCCAAAGTATAGCATCGGTTCATTTCAAGATTTGCAATGGTTTCGGCGTCATTCGAATGATACGAACGTACAGGGTTCAGGCTGTCTAACACTTTCTTTGCTTCGATTTGCAACTCCGAACTAAGCGCTGACACCGCCTGATCCAGATATGCGCGCTGCTCCTCCCACGAGCTTTCAAAGTGACGATAGCTGCGCTCCCTTCGCCCAATTTGATTAAACGCATCATACGGACCTTGAATCGCTTCATTCCTAATTTGATCCTTCGATCTTGCCGCCGAAAAGTCCGCTGCAGAGTAATTTACGTAATCCGCCAAATAGGTTTTCTCGTCCAACCCCCAAGTATGCTCAGGAATTAACATGAGACGATTGCAAAACTTGCCGTAACTTTCGCCATTTGGATCTAGTGAACCCAAACCCACCCATTTATCCCTTAATCTAAGCAGTTCCCGATAGCGTGCCACTTTAAGCGGATCGGAAGCCGTGCCATGGATCCACGAATCACCGATTTCCTCACTGACGACCGGAAGCACATGCTTGCATGCCAGCAGCTTTTCGGCGAATGCATCCAGTGTTGACGCGGCAATTTCCGCACCTGGGTATTCCGTTTGCAATCGGCTGTACAGCCTCTCTATTTCTTCTATGGATGAAGGACCGCTATTATCACCTGTGTGGGCAAAATAGAGCACATCCTCAAGTCCCTCCACTTCCAGAGCTTGACCATAATCACCGGCATAGTTCACGATCAGCTCGGAGCCGTCGCTTGCCTTCCAAACAAACGCTTGCGGGACGCACGGAGGCTTGCTGGAAGGATTTACTCCCACATGCAAATAACGAATTCCGTAACTTGCCAATATAGGCACGATGCCGATCGTATGTCCAGGGACATCCGTCATTTTCGCGGCAATGGTCTTTTTCCCAAATCGTTGATCCAACTTCCTGGAGATCGACAGGCCATATTCAAGCAGTGTTTTATCCATCAATTCCGTATGGGTCGTAAAAGGAAGACCGTGCCAGGCAATTTCTCCTCTGCTGATTGCATTCTCCATATGGATCCGCTGCTCTTCCGATGCGGATTGCATATATTCCTCGATCAACCAAGACCCAACTGTCCAAATAAATTTCGACCGTCCGTCTTCTCGTGCCATTTGTTCAGACAATGATAAGGCTTGCGGAATAAACATACTCATGTACTTGTCAACGACATTAGCCGCAAGATCGGTAAACCCGATATCCAAATGCGTTTTGAAAATAACGTGTACTTTTTTAACGGTAGTCATAAATTTGACCTTCCTTCATTCTTTTACAGAACCGAGCACGATCCCGTGAATAAAATATTTTTGCAAAAATGGATAGATCACCAACAAAGGGAGCATCGTCACAATAAGCTTGGCGGAATTGAGCGTTTTATCCGAAGCTTTAAATAATTTTATTAATTCCTCGGTGGTTAAAGTGCTTAGCAATTGCGGATCGATCCGTACCACTAACTGCTGAATATACGTCTGAAGCGGATAGTTTTCCGGCTTATTCATAAAAATCAATCCGTCAAAAAAGGAGTTCCAGTGTCCGACAATGCTGAAAAGTGTCACTGTTGCCAAGGCAGGAAGCGATATCGGAATAAAAATTCGTAAGAGCGTATTAATGGGTCCTGCTCCATCTACAACGGCTGCCTCTGAAAGCTCTTTAGGCAAATTCCTGAAAAAATTCATGATCAGAATGACGTTAAAAATCGGAACGGCCCCGGGTAATACTAGCGCCCAAATGGAATTCAGCAGATGCAGCTCTGCTACGGTTATATAAAGAGGGATGAGTCCGCCTGAAAAAAGCATACAAAACACCAGGAACCACATATACATGTTTCGCCCGGGAAACCTATTCGATTCTTTTGACAATGGATACGCCATCAGGACCGTTAATAAAAAGTTGATCGCTCCGCCGATCGCAACTCGCTTCACTGACACAAGAAAAGCTTGAAAAAATTTATGATCTTGCAAGATGATCTGATAAGAAGACAAATTGAATCCTACCGGCCATACGGACACGATTCCCGCATTCGCAGCGGATTTATCGCTAAAGGAGAGCGCCAGTGTATACCAAAGTGGAAATAATGACATACAAAAAATGAGTATCAATATCAAATAATTACTTAAATCCGCGCTTCGGCTAAGCCACGTTTTAGACTGAACCATAAATTTCCTCCCCCGCCCTCCTAAAAGATTCGATAATTGGCAAATTTGCTCGCCAGCTTATAGGATAGTGCGATCAACAAGATGGCAACGACTGATTTCAATAAACCGACGGAAGTCGCCAAGCCATACTGGAAATTAACGAGCCCCACCCGGTAAACGTAGGTATCGATAATGTCACCGGAGCTGTACACTAGCGGATTATATAAGTTAAACACTTGGTCGAAGCCAGCATTTAAGATATTTCCTAAGCTTAGCGTAGATAACAAAATGATCGTTGACATAATACCAGGAAGCGTTATGTGTCTAAGCTTGCTTAACCTACCGGCACCATCGATTTCCGCCGCTTCATACAAGGCGGGGTTAATTCCCGCTAGTGCCGCCAAATACACAATAGCGCTGAAGCCAAATTCCTTCCAAACGTCACTCCCGACGATAATGTAACGAAACCAACTGTTGCTGGCCAAAAAAAGAATAGGATCCATACCAAACAGACTAAATATACGATTAATAATCCCGTCCAAGGAAAGCATGGTGGTCAAAATCCCCGACAAAATGACCCAAGAAATAAAATGCGGCAAATATACCACCGTTTGCACCCATCGCTTAAACCATCGAGTTCGCACCTCATTTAAGATCAGCGCGAAGGTGACTGGCACAATGAGCCCTGCTATTATTTTCATGGAAGCTATAATAATGGTGTTTAGAAATACAATTCGGCTGTCCGGGATCTGAAGCATGAACTTGAAATTATCGAGGCCGATCCACTCTTGCTTGAATATCGGAATGCCTGGAATAAAATTTTGGAACGCAATGACAGCCCCAAACATTGGGATCAGGCTGAACAGGATGAGGAAGACCATTCCCGGCAGCAGCATTAAGTGATAGGTGATGAGCCATTTGCTCGACCTCATACCCAAACCTCCAATCGATTCTGAATATAGGAGAAGCGCCAAGCTGCAGGCTGGCGCTCCCCTGACTTTCATGTATTAGCGGTTCATTTCTTGTGTAACTTCATTAATGATATCCTTACCGCCGATACTGTTCCATTGAGAGACGAAAGAATCAAAGCTATCCAGCGGTGCTTCACCCATAATAATCTTTAGGAAGGTTTCATTTTCAAGCTTTAACAAAGTCGCCCACTTCTGATCCATGGATTTTGTTTTTCCGAAAAATACGTTCCGGACCATGTTGATTTTATCGGAGCCCATCAAAATGGAGCCATCTGTCCTTGCAATTGCATTACTCCATACATTTAGGTCCTTTTTGGGGTTTTCCTTATTTTTCATCACATCGTCATACATAGATTTCAATTCCGCATTTAAAGAAGACGGATTTTTGGAATCTATAGCCTTTGTAATATCCGCAGCGTATTGGTACACCGTATCTTCAGGACCGACTTGCAATGTAAACGGCCACAATCCCCACATAGCGCCGACTCCCTGCACATCCTTGTAAATGTCCTTCGCTCCCGGATCGAATTGTCTAATTCCGTCGTACTCCACGTTCAGCGTCCTAACAACCGCTTCCGGATGCGCATATCCTTTGCGTACAACAAGGAAACTGCTGGTTGGATCTTGATCCGGGGTGTTAAATTTACCTTTAGCATCAAACGGTGCAAGGAAAGGCTTCCATTCCGCCGAGGGATCATTCTTCAAGGAATCCGGCAGCGGCCAATACGGGCTCCACCATGGACCAAAAACAATGCCTACCTTGTTGTTGGCCACTAGTTCGTTCGGATCTTTACGCAGTGCAAATTCCTTGTCAATAATGCCCTGAGCATAAAGATCATGCAGCTTGCCTAACGCCGTTTTCATCTCAGGCAATGTTGAGCTGTATACGACCTTGCCGGAAGCATCCTTGAGCCATTGACCCTTGTAAGCATTCATCGCACCAAAAATTGGGTCGAAGCCGTGTGTCGCATTCCAGCCCGCAAGCGTCGGAATACCTGTAAAGCCAATTGTCCCTTTACCACTTGCATTCTTATCAATGAACGTTTTCGCGATATTTACCAAATCGTCGAGCGATTGAGGCGCCTTCAATCCATATTTGTCTAACCAATCTTGGCGGATCCAGGTTATGTTAAATTGCTGGCCGATCTGAGTATTAGGAAGCGCCATTAGCTTTCCATTAAACGTTGCCCGTCCCAGAACGCGGTTATCATAGGATTTATATAGCCCTTTGATATAATCATTCGCATTGTCTTTATAAACATTTGTAAGATCTTCAATGAGGTTGGCCGCTACAAGCTGCTTCAATTGCGACTCGTTTACGAGAAATGCGTCCGGTAAATCACGGCCTGCGATCGACACGCCTATCTTTTGATCATAGGCTTCTGGGGTCTCTACTTGCCAAGCTAAGTTCACCTTAACATTAAGTTTCTTCTCCACGTAACGAAGATACTCATTGTTTCCTACTGTATCGCCATTAGGAAGCTTTAAATCTTTGGTGACATATGCTTTAGCGAGATTGAGGGTAACAGGCTGATCGTACTTGACGTATGGACCTGCTGAAGCTCCACTAGGCGCGGTCGAAGCTTTGCTAGGCGCTGCTGAACTAGAAGGCGCAACCTCACTCTTCGTCTCGCTGCAAGCGCTAACAATTAACATTAATGAAGCCAAGACTAATACGGACCTTCTCTTTGACATTTACTTTTGCCCCCCCTGAATAAATCTGAACTACAGCTTAAGCATAGCAGTAAGCGGAAATGATCCGTGAGAGAATTGCGGTGTTCTCAGGAGGAAATTCGTCTTTTCAATAAAACACTGGAATCGTTTAGACCGTTTTCTTACTCGTTCTGACCATTTTCATACTTTGGCTTTCGTAGTGGCATGGTTAATGTTACAACAGTACCATGTCCTTTTGAGCTTTCAATAGTAAAACTACTATGATCACCGTAATACGTTTGCATCATCCGTTTGACATAGTCGAGTCCGATGCCTAATCCTGATTCCTTTAATGGATTTTTTTCTTCCATAATCACTCTTGAAATTTCTTCTGTGGTCATTCCTCTCCCATTATCCTTAACCTCAACGTGCATGGTATGTTCGTCGTTCCTTCGGATGCTGACTGTGATCTTTCCGTTTTCATCATGAAGACCATGATAAATCGCATTCTCCACAATGGGTTGAAGAATAAATCGTGGAATTTCGATTTCCTGCAATCCTTCATCAATCTCAGATAAAACTTGAAAATCATAATCATAACGAATCCTCTGTAAAGTTACATAGTCTTGTAAGGCCTCAAGTTCAACCTTGAGCGGCACGATTTCCCCCTTTTTCCCAAGGTTGTAATTAAGTACACGGGTGAAAACGGAAACAAGCCGGTCGATTTCGGTTTGTCCGTTCATTTTGGCCAGCCATTGAATCGTATTCAGTGTATTGTGAATGAAATGGGGATTAATCTGGTAGAGCAGTTTTTCAACCTCCAGCTTACGCTTATTCGTTTCACGGTGTTCAACGTCGGTGATCAATTCTTGGATTCGATTTCTCATTTGAAATGATTTGCGCGTCAGCGCATCAAATTCAGCGATGTTCGTATAAGCAACTGTAGAATCGAATCGCTCATCCGCCAGCAGGTCGATTTGCTTGCCCACTCTCTTTAAAGGACGATACACCATACCCCATAATAGGTAAGCAAACATTAAGCTGAATAACAAACTTGTGCACACGATTAAAGCGAATCTTACAAGCCATGCATAGAACTCATTCTCATAATCCTTTTTATTGATGACCGCGAGCAGACTCCAGCCTTGTTCATTACGTTGTCCGAAAATATATGTATTAGCTTTGACGGTCTTAAACGTACCTGTTGATTGTTCAACTTCAATACGCATTCCGGGTTTAAAGGATTCCGCTGCATCGCTGTAAACAATTATGCCTTCATCATTGATCAGAACATTGGATGCGGGCATTCCATACTGCTGCTTGTTCAAAATATTCTCGAACAATTTCAGATTCGTCTCGATATAAATGTAGGCTTGATTCGATTCATCAAAATTGTTCGGATTATAGACCGGCCTCAGCAACGAAAAAACCTGGTTATCCCCATATCGATAAAGTGTGCGATGCGGTCCTGAAAAAACACCGCCCTTCCACTTCGCTAGTAAAGGAAGATTCGAGAAATCAGCATCAGGGCGAATCACCAAATTTTGAAACGGAATTTCGTTCTCTTTGGACAAGCGGTACAAAATTACACCGAGATCAGGGTTTGTAAAGTTTACCAGGTTCAGATTACTTTGTATGGCCTGACTAAGCTCTAATTTTTGATAACTGCTGTCCATCGACAAATAAGTTAATAACTTTTGCCCCACGCTGCCTTCATTCGTAAGCTGTAACGAAGCGTAATCCATATTGTTGAGCGTGCTTTGCAGGCTAGAGCTTGTCAGCTTCAACACATTAAACAAACCCGATTCGATTTTTTTGTTGGTACTTTTTTTAAAGGAGACAACGGAAACTGCACCTAATAGTAATAAGGGAATCAATGTACTTAACAATAAGATGATGATCATACGTGATTTTAAGGTATAGGTAGGCGTAAGGAGGCTAAATCGATTCATGCTTTTTCCTCACTTATTGAGATCCGTTGTTTACGATAATCGTTTGGATTGATCCCATATTGATGACGAAATACTTTACTGAAATATTTTTCATCCTGAAAACCGGTTTGATCGGCGATTTGATAAATAGGGAGATTCGTTTCGAGTAAATAATCGACAGCTTTGCGCAGTCGTATTTCTTTCAAATATTCTCCATAGGGCTTCCTCACCGTTTCTTTAAAGATTTGACTGAAGTAGCTCCCACTCATTAAATACTTGGCTGCCAATTCATCCCGGCTAAAGGAGTAGTCGTCTGTAGCTTGGATATGGCGAATCGCTTTCACCAGGTTAACAACGATTTCCGCCCCATACGAATGTCGCTTCATTTCATTCCGGATGGCTGTTCTAGTCTCTTTCAACCAATCTACCCAAACCGTCCAAAGTATAAATTGATTGTTGGTTTGTAAGTGCTTTTGAAACGGTTCGTTCTGCACGATTTCAAGCCAAGGGGTCATTAATCTATTCATCAAGTTCTGTACTCTATTTGGCTCGTACATAGCTTGTACCATTTTATTGAGCACAGCGTCAAAATGTTCATCGTCATTAATCCAGCGCATATCGAACCACTGATCTTCCACCAACCGCAACTCTTCATCAGAATTCAAACGAAACTCATTTATCGTGTTCAAAGAAAGCTTTCCTATCTTTTGGCCGGGCTCGAAATGATAAAATTGAATTAATGGCACTATCACTCGAAGTCGATCATAAAAAAATGGAATCGATTGCGGATTTCTTCCCTCAACATCTAGCCAGATCGATTTATTTTGCCAAGATATACAAGATTGGGCTTGAACGAATGCGTCGCCATGTTTCATGGAAGTGATGAACCACATACCGTTGTCTATCTTGTTTACCAATTCAGGTTCTATACATTCTAAAGGGAACTGTTCGGATTTGTCCTCGCCAACGAGCACATGACCGCAAATTTCATTTTCATTACTTACGCTGCTTTGCGAGGGAATTCGACTATACTTTTCCTTGATGATTCGGCTGGTAATTCGTTCGAGAGCATCTTCAATCTTTTCATCGTCAAGCTGTGTCTTGATTATATAATCAATGGCACCAAGTCGCAGGGCTTCCTGAATATAGGTAAAGTCCTGATGGCAGGTAAGCACAACCATCCAAGTATCGGGAAAACGCTCTCCAACCTTTTTCATCAATTCAAGACCACCCATAATAGGCATTGTCAAATCAACAAAAATAAGATCTACTGCATGTTCCTGCAGCATTTCAAGAGCGAGTTCTCCGTTCCCCGCTTCGCCTATAATTTCAATTTCATATTGCTCCCATGGAAAAATAGAAATGATTCCTTTTCGAACAAGCTTTTCATCATCGACGATAATGGTTTTGAGCATTACATGCACCTCATTCTTTTCGATCCTGCCGTTAGTAAAAGCAAATGTATTCAATTAAAAATATAGCTTAATAATAATATTAATTATCAGGTTTATGAAGCTATATTAGTACTACTGTAATAAATAAAAAAAGCTGATCTTTTTATCCTTAATTCGAAAATTATTTTCTAAGGATTTCTGTAACAACTCGTCTAAGGAATTATGGAACAATTCTAAAATTTACGCTCAAAAAAAGAAAAAAAGAAGAGAGTATGATATTCCATAATTAATTAGAAAACGGAGCCCGCAAACCCGCGTGGCTCCGTTTTTGTTGTTTCAGAATTGATTAGATTCTAAACTAGCCATCGGCTAAAATGAGTGTTTGTTGCAGAATTCGATAGAAAAAATATGTTGACTTTTTAACCGGGCATGCATAAATATACATGAATTCCAAACGAATAAAACTATACGCTACAACGTCTCCGTACTGAGCGTAAATCCTTCGATAATGACGTCTTCGTCAACCTCGATCAAGATACATCGTTTTCCATGATAATTCACCTGTCTCACGAACTTTAAATCTTGCGGACTGACCGAAATCGTGGCTACTTTTGTATCAATCTTAATCGATTTCGAAGTGAACTTCGGAATGACGCTGCTCGCTTTAATTTCATAGTTTTTGTCGTCGATGACTGTTTGGAACGCTCGTTCCACCTTTTCCTTCGTCACGTCCTCCACGCCGCTCACCGTCAGCATACGTTCCACATCTTTATAATCCAGCTTCGGGGGCTCTTCCTCCTCGTTGGACTCGATGATCCGATGAATTTCCTCGTACACATGTGCGATCGTAGCGGCATCAAGTTGTTCGCCTGCCACTTCCTTCACGATGTCATCAAAAATGGCTCTCTCTTCCAGCGCCGTCACGGTCTTCTCGGCATTTAAGACTTGCTCGATGAAATGCAGATTCGGTTCATTCGCTTTCCCCGCGCAATACAAAATGCGATTCATGTTAGAATAGTTGTCCGTCACGCTAGGATAGAAAAAACCTTGCTCCGGTAAGTTCAATTTGATGATCGGATCTACGAAGACATTATACTTAAATTCCCTCTCAACATAATCAAACATGAGCGTTTTCCGCTGTTGTTCCGTGGAATTCACGCTGCACAAAATGAACAGATTCGCGAACATTTCATCCTTCTCGCTCACCTCGGCTTCTTCGTTCCTCGCCTTGGTTGGTCGGGAATATTGTCCGCGGACGAAAGTAATCACCGTATCCTGTTCGTAGTTAGTATCTACCAACATTTTCTCCACTAACAAGAGCATCAGATCTTGCCATTCTTCCGAATCACCCGTCACCAAACCTTGATGGAGAAGCACCTGTGTAGGTTGCTCCGCTTCCTCCTGAAACTTTAACTCGAACATCTTCTGATCTAATTCGCCGGTCAACAGTTTTTTGAAATTGGCCATATATAATTCCTGCTTCTCCCTGTCCAATAGGACGAACGGTTGACGCTCGTAATGGTAGATCTCGTTGCTTTGCTTCATGATATACACATTTAAAATCTCGGAAATAGTAAGCATTTCGTGATCCAATTTAAATTGCTTGCGAATATGTGCGATTTCTTTCTTAATCATGATCCGTCAGTCAACTCCTAAGAAGTAGATTAGCCTTACTAGAATAAACTATGGCACTGAACAATTGTAAAGGGCTTCCACCGTTACTTCCCTTTATTTCCGAACACTTCCTGTATGTTAGTTCATAAATATAGATTTCTCAACATTTTTGAGGATTTATCTAAAAATAATAATAATAAAAAGAAAAAAAGAAGAAGAAGAAGAAGAAGAGATGTGATATTCCATAATTAATTAGAAAACGGAGCCCGCAAACCCGCGGCGCTCCGTTTATTTTGTTTCATAATTCGATAGAATTTGAAGTACTCAACGGCGAAAATGATGGATTGTTCCAGAATTCTTTAGAATAGCAAATTGTGCACACATTTATTTTTGTATAAATATGCATAAGAAAAATAATATCATCAATAATCGGTAGGTACAATAATACCCTTAATTGATCGTAATCTGTGAAAGCTCTGTATCATACGGAGCAAATGTACTTGTTAACTCAACCTTTAAATAATTCGTACCGACAGGAATCGTTCCAGTATTCGTGAAATTCGTTCTATACCAATTACTTTGAGTGGCAACCAACGTATCGTGCGTCGAGCTGATCAACGTCCATGTCGTGGCATCCGGAGAAGAATAAAACTTCACCTTGGTCAAATCTGCACCAAACTCATAAATTTTTGCACTGAACGATGTTAGACCCGTTTTGTTATAAACAATCGTTCCTGTGCCTGTTGTATTCCGAGAAGCTCGTGAAGTATCGCCTTCAAAATACTCTGGACTCGTAGAGTCTAATATCATGTTCGCACTATGAGAAAATGAACTGGACCAATCCGTAAGATTATCTACAAGTGGTGTTGGTGGTGGTGTACCACCCCCCGTGTTGTAAACTTCAAATTCCCAGAAGGAGCTTCCATATGGTGTTGCTCGAGTCGTTAGCAGGATCTTCACGTATCTAGCAGTCGTAGGGGAAAATGTTATGGTGTCAATACCACCATCACCGGCAGTTGTTGTAAACTGGGATGTGAAATTGACATTATCCGTTGAGGTTTGAATGGTATATGCCGTGTCGTAAGCAGCCTCCCAATTGACAACAACCTTATCAATGGTCTTTGCAGCTCCGAGATCAATTTGATACCATTCATTGTTCAAGGATGCACTACCCCAACGTGTACTTAAGTTGCCATCCACAGACTTCTGCACATCTGCTGGAAAGCTGGAGGCGGTTGCTGTTCGATTTAATGCTAGATTGATAGGTGCTTCGGCTGCTGCATTGTATAGTTCAAACTCTTTCATATTTACACCACTTGCTGCACTTTTTGCAGTGAATAACAACTTCACATATTTTTTTGTCACAGCTGTAAACGAGATGTCATCTGTTCCGCCATTGCCCGCTGTTTCCGTATAAGCATCCGTGTACGTGGTTCCGTCGTCCGAAACTTGGATCTTATACTGCGTTGCATAGGTATTCCCCCATTTGATCACCATTCGATTCATCGCCTTGCTTGTTCCAAGATTAGCTTGAATCCATTCATTATTCGTGGTAGCTCCTGTCCAGCTATCATTTAAATTTCCGTTATTGGCATTGGGCGCAGTGCCTGAGCTCGAAGAAGCTGTGATTGTTTGTGAGAGCGCTAAGTTATCTTTATCTCTGATTTTTTTGGCAGCCCGAATGGAAAATCCAGCTTCCATGTTGTAGTAAGGCCACTGATGACCAGTCGTAATATAGGAATCCCTGATACTGTTAAGAAAGGTATTAACCCGTGTGGAGTCTGACATCAAACTTCCTGAATAAGCCAAGATAGCCCATGGAAATGCATCAGGTGTACTTAGATTTGGCCAGCCTGGGTAATTACTGTTCAAGCTCCCATATAGACTGATCGCTCGTGCACTGGTTGGTAGAATAACTCCCGTCCAAATCGGAAAAACCTGCGCTGTTGCATCTGCATAGAACACACCCCAGTTCGAAGGCTGACCCGCTGAACTGTTATAATTATTATTTCCCGTATTCCATAAGGATTCGATTCCGGTCGTATTTGAACTTTTCTTCCCAGAATAGTAAGTTCCTTTCGCCAGATCCCCTAACACGTTATTTTCCAGCCATGCCATACTAGCTAATCCTTCATTCACCTCGACATTATCCATTAAAAACTTAATTTGATAGTCGGGCTTTGAATAGGTCAATCCATCGGCTTGGAAAGTCGCTATAGATCCATCCACTGCCATCTCAATCTTAGCTTTATTGTTAATAAGTAATGTACTATCTCCGCTTACCTCAACATATTTCTTCAACAAAGTTGCAAAAGTAGTCCCGTAAGAATCTGTAGAATCATATCCTCCTGAGGAAGTTTCAACACCTGTACTCGCATTTGCATAATAGACATAGATCGAACCATTGATTCCGTTATAATCTGGTTGGTTCAGATGGTTAAAATACCAATTAATCCAGTTTTTCGCTACCAGGATATTTGCGGCTGAAGGGTTTTCCAGCATACCGATTACAGCTAAGTTGGCAAAATAAGGCTCTATTTTATAGCTAGCGGGCCCAGATGGCAGCGGCCAAGGAAACGTATTTGTTTTGGAAACGACAATAGCTCCCGAAGGTTGCTGCAAACCAGCTATCCAATTGGATTCACTTTCAATCATACCTGAATAATCTACTTGAGCGAAGGAAATGGAAGATGCACTAACACTAAGAAGCAATACCATTAAAAAAGCGATTGTCTTTTTAAACATCAAAGAACACTCTCCCTTAATTCATGATTATTGCAAACTATTAATTATCGTTAAAGACGCCAATCTCCCAGAAAGAACTTCCCCAAGGTGTTCCGCGTGTCGTACATAATATTTTCACATATCTTGCGTGAGTTGTATCGAACGTGACTGTGTCAATGCCACCATCACCTGTAGTTGTTGAATAAACAGTGCTGTAATTCACATCATCTGCCGATACTTGAATCGCATAACCGGAAGCGTAAGCTACTTCCCAGTCTAACGTAACCCGATTCATCGTTTGCTCGGAACCTAAATCAATTGTGTACCACTGATCGTCCAGAGCGTCGCTTCCCCATCGGCTATTCGGATCTCCATCAATGGATCGATAGGCAATTTCAGAGTTTGTTGAAGCAGTAGCTGATTTATTCAAGGCTAAATTAGGTGACATAAACAGATTGGATACATCCTTATATACACTCGCCTCCCAAAACGAACTGCCATAAGGAGTTGCACGCGTTGTGCATACAATTCGCACATATCTCGCATCGACTAGAGGAAAAACAATGAGATTGGATCCGCCCGTCCCTGCCACTGTCGAGTACACAGTTGTATAGGTGACCCCATCCTTTGACACTTCAATGCTATAGGCAGAAGCATACGCTGCCTCCCAATCAATCTTTACTTGATTCATGCTTTGGACAGAACCTAGATCGATTTGATACCATTGATGATCCAGAGGATCACTAGCCCAACGACTGCTTAAATTCCCATCTACAGACCAGTTGCTGAATTCCGCTTGCGTTGACGCTGTTGTATTCTTCATCAAAGCCAAATTGGTGAGTTCAGATGGATTGGACGTATCGTTGTAAACGCCAAGCTCCCAAAATGAGCTGCCATAAGGTGTGGCTCGAGTCGTACAGACCACCCGAATATACCTAGCCTCTCTTGTGGCAAATCGAAGCACGTCCGTACCGCCATCTCCCGCTGTCGTTGTATAAGCCACGCTGAAATTTACATTATCTGTGGATGTTTCTATGGTATATGCCTTGTCATAGGCTGCTTCCCAATCTATGGTAACTTTATTGACGGCCTTGATTTCTCCGAGATCAAGCTTATACCATTCATTGTCGGCTGCGTTGCTTGACCATCTTGTTGCAGCATTTCCATCAATAGACTTAGATGCGTTTTCAATGTCAGATGATGCTGTCGCCGTTTTGTTCAAGGCTAAATTAAGTTTGGGATTAGGCGGCGCATGGTAGATCTCATGATAAATTTCCACTTCATTCAGCGCAGTTTTGTCTTCAGAATGGGCCAATTCAATTTTTACATATCTCGCCTGCACATCTGCAAAGCGAATATCATCTGTCTTCCCATTTCCGTCAGCCGTTTCATACACAGTAGAGAATGCATTGGTATTCAATGAAACCAAGATCTTGTATTGATCTGCAAAAGTTGACCCCCAATTCAATGCCACATGGTTAATTAATTGAGTACTCCCTAAATCTATGATCAGAGCGTCCGGTTTCTTAGATCCCTTCCAGCTTGTCGTTAAATTAACATCATTCACAGGGGAAGGTGAGAATTTCTTGAGATTCCCTGAATCACTTACGGGTTTGTTTATTGCCAGATTCGTTTGATCCCGCATCGTCTTCGCAGCTCGAATTGTAAATCCAGCCTCCATGTTATACCAAACCCACTTGTGATTTTGATCGATATAGTCGGTTTTAATCTTCTGCAAGAACGTATCAACTCTATCCTTATCTCCCATTAATGCGGCTGTGTAAGCAAGGATACTCCAAGGGAAATCATCCGATTTAATCAAATACGGCCAACCAGGGTGATATTGATTTAATCCGGCATAAATATCTAAGGCTCTTTGGTTTGACGGAGAGAGAATGCCATTCCATATCGGAAACATTTGCGCCGTAGCATCTGGATAAAAAATATTCCAATTTGTCGTACCTGCACCCTCGTAAGCCTTATAATTGTTCGCAACACGATCCCAGAGTGTCCCCACTCCATTGAAGTTAGCAAGTTGCTTAGCTTCATAAGCTTGTGCCAAAGTCTCATCATTTAATATATGTCTCGTAAGCCATGCCGCACTTCGCAGCCCTTCATAGACTTCAGAGTTATCCATCAAATATTTAATTGC
Organism: Paenibacillus sp. J22P51; assembly: GCF_059692215.1. Taxonomy (NCBI): domain Bacteria; kingdom Bacillati; phylum Bacillota; class Bacilli; order Caryophanales; family Paenibacillaceae; genus Paenibacillus; species Paenibacillus sp. J22P51. The sequence continues at coordinate 397,615 of NZ_JCAUAZ010000001.1, forward strand.
ATAGTCCGGCTTTGCCAGCGTTAGCCCATTCAGATCCATCGTTGCCAGCATGGCATCTGCAATTTGTTTAATTTTTGCTTTGTTCGATGTCAGAACTTTTTTATCTCCGCCTTCACGCATATATTTCTCCAATAACGTAAGGAAAGTACCCGCATAAGAATCCGTAGAATCATAGTAGTTTGAGCTTGTATATTGTTTTCTTGTAGCTTTATCAACGTAATACACATAAATCGTACCGTTCAGCCCATTATAATCCGGTGAATTCAAATGATTGAAATACCACTCGATCCATTTTTGACTGACCTTTAAATTAGCATCCGTTGCATGATCCAGCATTCCGATAACTGACAAATTAGCAAAGTACGGTTCCACCTTGTAGGATTCCACGCCTTGATACTGGAATGTTTTATCCCGAGTCATGACAATCGCTCCAGAAGGCTCCTGTAAGGAAGCAATCCAATTTGATTCAATCTCTATGATTTCTGAATAATTGACCTCAGCCTCACAAACAGCCGACCATCCCACAACCCCAAAAAAGGCGAGCGCAAACAGAAGTATGACTTTTCTCATAAAAAATCCCCCCTCATCTTCGATAATTTACCTTATTTATCCTTTGATTGCACCTGATGTAATCCCTTGAATAAACTGCTTTTGCATCAATACATAGACCAGAATAACGGGTATGACCATAATGGACATTGCCGCCATAAGCAGCTCATATTGTGTGGTATATTGCCCCACGAACACCGATAACCCCATTTGAATAGGCATTAATTTATTGTTAGAGAACATAACCAACGCAAGTAAAAACTCATTCCAGACGGAAAGCATATTCAGGATGACAATGGTTGCAATGGCCGGCCGGGCAAGTGGGATCATAATTTTATAATAAATTTGAAAGCTTCTAGCCCCATCGATAATGGCCGATTCTTCAATTTCTTTGGGCAATTCATCAAAGAAGGATTTGAGAATAAAAATCGAGATCGGTAAACTTATCGCTATTAAAGGCAACATATATCCCAATCGCGTATTCGCAAGTCCTAGGTTACTAACGACAATAAATAAGGAAATAAAGGCTCCTGGAACAGGAATCATCATAGTCCCCATAAAAACGAAATAAATCGGCTTTTTTCCTACCATTTCCAATCTGGATATCGCATAGGCTGCAAGCGAAGCAATTAGAACTACACCAACAACGACAACCGTTGTATAAAACAAGCTGTTTAGAACATAGAGTTTAAACCCGCCATAATTCCAAGCTTCAATATAATTTTTAAAGTTAAAGGCATTACGAGGAATAAGGCTTGCATTCGTATAGATTTCATTCTTTTCTTTTAATGACGTTGATAACATCCAGATGATCGGAAATAAAGAAATAACCGACCAGACCAATAGTAAAAGGTGGATGATCATTTTCGCTCCCACGCTTTGTTTATTCGTTTGCGCAGCTCTGATTTCCATTGCATTCACTCCGATCCTCATCGATTATTCTTTTCTTTGCGATAGCTTGAGCTGGATGTATGAAATAATAAAAAGCATAGCTCCAAATATGACTGAAAATGCGCTGGCCAAGCCAAAATTGGAGTTTTTAAAAGCTTCTCTATAAATTCGAATAGCGGGCACTTCCGTTGTATAGCCCGGACCTCCTAATGTCATGGCAAAGACTTGGTTGAAAATTTCCATCGCTCCAAGAATAGTTAGGATATTAACCATCGTATACACCCTTCTTAATGAAGGGATGGTAATATGTATCAGCTTCTGTAATCTGCTTGCACCATCTAAATCTGCTGCCTCATACAAATCCTTGGGCACACCCTGTAATCCAGCTAAAAATAAGATAAACGAACCGCCGACCCCCTGCCACATGGAAGTGACCGATACTGCGGTAAGCGCTGTTCCGGTTTCTGCAATCCAGCTATGCGTCCAGCTTTCCAGACCAATAGAAGTTAATAGACTATTCAGAAGCCCTGTCGGTTCATAAATCCATTTCCATACATAACCCACAACAATGCCTGACAAGATAGGCGGGATATAAAAAAGTACGCGATAGATCTTATTGCCTCGTATGCCAGAATGAACAGCTACGGATAAGAGCAAAGCAATTGAATTCATGAAGACAAGCGCCATCCCTGCAAAAAACAACCCATTACCAATCGCATGCCACCACACAGGATCTGTGATTGCGTTAATGTAATTCGTAAATCCAATATAATTTACGTTGGGATTGACACCATTTGCATCGGTAAAGCTATACTGAAAGGTCCGAAACAGCGGAAATAATGAGAATAATAAAAACAAAGCAACCGCAGGAGCCACGTAAAAAAGGTTCGCCCATTTCGTCATTGCTCTGTTGTTTGTGATTGGATTACGCATGGTGCATGGTACCCTCCTTTTCGTGAGCATCCATTTACTTTATAAATAGGCAAGGCTTAAGTCGATTCCCTTAAGCCTTGCATACAATCCTATTTATTTAACTGCTGCCTTACCTTTTTTCGTTGCATCTTCCATTTGCTTCACAACTTTCTCCGGTGTTGATTGCCCTAATACAATTAGCTGAATCCCTTTCTGCATGACAGTCTCCGTATCGCCTAGAAAACCAATCGGCGAATCATAGACACTTGTCATTCCTTGTGCAAAGTGGACTAATGCATCAGGAAGATTACCGCCTGCAGCTGTAGCTTCTTTGTTAGCAGGCAGATTGAAGCTGCTTGCTGAATACTTCTGCTGCTGCTCTTTGGCCAATAGAAACTTCATGAATTTCAAGGTTTCTTCTTTGTGTTTCGTTCCTTGGCTTACCACGAGAGGTACTCCGACACCACCAGGAATTTTAATGTCACCTACAGCGCCATCTAGTTTAGGTGGCAAGAAAGCATCATAATTTTTGAATGCAGCATTGGTTTGATTGAAAGCACCGATAGCCCATGATCCATCAAATATCATCGCAACTTGACCATTAGCAAACAATTGCTCTGCTTTTGGCAGATCCATGGTCGAAATACCAGGTGCAAACGCTTTATGCTTGGCTAAATCGGCATAGATGCCAAGTACTTTTTCCCAAGCGGAGCCGACCATTGGCTCTAATCCTTGCTTTGTTGCTTTTAATTTTTCTTCACCAAGCAGCGCATACATAAATGGCTCTGTCATGGATGTACCCACCCATGATCCAAGTCCGGTGGCAAATGGTGCGATACCTTGCGCATTCAGCTTATCTACAGCGGCTAAGAATTCAGTCCATGTTTTTGGAGGTGCGGTGATTCCAGCTTTAGCAAATAAGTCTTTATTGTACATAAACTGCATATTATTCGTATCCATCGGAAGTGCATATGTACCAAAATCTTTCACTTTATACGTATTACCTTCTTTATAGGAATACGTTTTAAGAATATTTTCTGGAAATTTACCTACTATGTCCGTTGATTCTTTACCTAACTCCATGACGCTTTTCGTTTCGATAAATTTAGCCAGATCACCAGGTCCACCAGCCAATGTTAAAATATCAGGTAATGAATTCGTTTGAGCAGCTGCAATGGTTTTCTCTTTAAAACCGTCTCCACCAAACAATTGGATATCGACCTGAATACCGGTTTGAGCCGTGAACTCCTTCGACATCTCTGTCAATATATCCTTGCGATCCGTTAAATAATGCCAGAACACGATTTTAACTGGATCTTTCTTTACTTCTGGGGTTGCGGTTGCTGCTGCTGTTGCCACCGGTGCTTGTGTAGAAGCAACTTCTTTGGTAGGTTCGACTTTCGAGCTACATCCTGCAAGCAGTGTAGTAGCCATCAAACCAACAAGCGTAAGAGATCCCCATTTCAATTCTTTACCAGTGAATACATTCATGGACTTAGCCCTCCATATTCTTAGTAGGTAATATTGCGGTGCTCATACTTTTGTTGCAGCTTGCGGTTGTGCTCATCCCCGCCATCAACGTTTGCACTGATATACACTGGCGGTATAATTTCTTCTTGTACATATTCAGCTATAATCTCGACAGTAAGCGCTTGGGCGATAAAAATCCCAACTACCGTGGAAGCAGAACCTGTTTTTTCGCTAATTCCAGGAATCTCGAGAAGAACATCTCCATAAGGGCAGCAGTTATCAATAACAATGTCGGCTAATTCAAACAGTTTTTTACCGCTTGGATGACGACTATCCGAATGAGTGGAATGCAATAATGAAGTGACCGCTATTACGGAGAGACCTCTTCGCTTACTTTCTATAGCGAGCTCATTGGGAGCACCGTTACGCCCTGAATTAGAGACGATGATAATCGAATCTTCTTTTCTAACATCATGCAAATCCAATAAATCATGTGCCGTTTTCGGTTCCCGTTCTAAATCTACAAGGTTAATTCCTATTCGATTATCGATTCGTGAGATATCTTCAAGCCCTATTAGATTTAAAGGCACCAAACCGCCTGCACGACCGCACATTTCCATACCAAAGGTACGTGAATGGCCTGCACCAAATACATGGATCACGCCGCCATCCAACAAGCTTTTACTAAGAAGCTTAGAGGCTTTCTGCAGGGGCTCCATCTGTGTGCTTCTAAATGTTTGAACGATGTCTAGAATCGTATCGATGACTAAATTTGCGCCGATAGTCATGTCATTCCTCCAATTTATCTAGTAATTTTTGTTTCATCCCTACACTTTCTGCTGCTATGATCAACGTACCCAATAGCGGTGAAAAAACCGGCTTGGTGATCCTATACGCAGGAAATCTCTTATGAATCGTTTGTTCAAAAGCTGGAATTACCCAAGCTTCAGAACTAAATACCCCACCGGTTGGATAAATCTTACTCACACTCGAGATATTAGCTCGTTCTAAACTTTCTATGACCGAAATAGCTAGCTCACCGAGATCCACACCTGCCTTATGCAGAATATGCTGCGATACCGTATCTCCTTGTGTTGCAGCCTCGTTCACGATAACTGCCAAATTGGCAATATCATTACGTTTGATTTGATCCCCATGCAGCATCGTTTTTATATCCCAATAATTACTTCGCTCAAAATGGTCTAATAGTTGTTGATACAATACCGTGAACGCTCCTCTATTTTCCCAGCAGCGTATACCGGCTTGGAGAGCATCAAGACCAATCCTGTAAGCGCTTCCTTCATCTCCGAGAATATGTCCAAATCCACCAGCTGTATAATCAATTGCGTTATGAGCGTAATAGGCAATACTCCCCCCTCCTGCAATGACGAGAATGCCGTCATTTTCACCAGCAGAAGCACCGCTTATATTCGCAATTACATCGCCTACTATAATAAATGAACGAACCTCCATACAGGCAGAAACCCAACTTTTGATCAGCTCCGTATGTTCTACTCGCAAGCCGCTAATGCTTATTACAGCTACGTCTACGTGAACGTCACGGTTCAATTTATCTAGCAAGGATTGAATAGATTCTTGTATTCCTTTTCTAGCAATTTCTTGTCCGTCTGTTGTTAACATATGGTCGATGGGGAGACCCTTTTCAATAACAATTTCACGGGTATTGAGATCAAAAAAGCAGACTTTTGTTGAGGTTTGCCCTCCATCTATACCAAGAAACATCATCAAGAATCATCTCCAACATTATTGGATCGCACGCACAAACCTAGCTGCTATTTCCCATGGTGCTGTTATTGCTGTTCCTATCACTATACAATGTGCACCTTGATTCAAGGCTTCTTTCACTTCATGAGGCTGTGAAAATCGGCCTTCTCCAACAACTGGAACTCGAACCGTTCGTTTCAAGTTTTCAATTAATGCTAAATTAGGTCCTTCTGTCTTCTCTGTATAGGAAGTGTAACCAGACATGGTTGTACCCACAAGGTCTGCTCCAAACCGTTCGGCACGAACAGCCTCCTCTACATTAGAAATGTCAGCCATAACGGGTACCTTTAATTTAGTTTTGATCTCTTGAATCAGCCGCTCTAGCTCACTTTCATCTGGTCGACCTTGATTGGTTGCGTCAATAGCGATGATGTCAGCCCCCGCTTCTACCAATGCTCTAGCACTTTCAAAATCTGGTGTAATAATTTTAATGCCTCGTTTGTCAGGCAGCTTATGTATACCAATCATGGGCAGCTTAACTGTTTTTTTTATTTCCTGAATATCTTCTGGGCTGTTTGCCCGAATCCCTCCTGCCCCTGCCATTTGAGCACTTTCCGCCATAGCTCTCATATAATGAGGTCCATAAAACGGGGTATCTACCCATGCTTGACATGAAACGATTAGACGTCCTTTAATTTGTTCAATCAATGTGCTTCCCTCCAAGTATCAAAACAGTTTATCTAAAATGGATTCAGTCGTTTTCGAGGGCTCCAAACTATTGCCTTTTTCAGACATGTATAGGGAAATGCTGATGGCAATCAATTCAATTAAGAATAAGATAGAAGCCTTACTTTTTAAATCATTCTCACGCACCGAAATTCCTTTACCTAAACAAACTAGGCGAATATCAGAAACTTCTGTTATTGGAGAACGGCCATGTCCTGTAATGCAGATTGTTAATGCACCACTGGATCTCGCCTTTTTCAAAGCAAGAACTACATCTTTCGTGCTACCCATTTGGGATATGCCAATTGCCACATCATCACTAGTTAGATGAGCTGCACTAATTAATTGCAAATGTACATCCATATGTGCATCCACCGATAAGCCTAACCCTATTAACTTCATCTTAAGTAGCTCAGCGATTGGGCCCGATTCACCTAAACCGTAAATAATTATTTTGTGAGCCTGCATCATTTTTACGATTGCTTTTTGCAATTCCTCAAGATCAATAATCTTTAACGTTTCTTGGATATTGTTGATATTGATGTGAGCAAGTCTTTGTGGAAGATTCATCTTGCCATCGGTGGCTTCATTCCGAATACCACTATCCATATCCCTTGCCAACTTAATTTTTAATTCCTGATAGCCTCTTAATCCAATTGACCTGCAAAAACGGGTAACCGTCGATTGTGCAACGCCAAGTTCATCAGCTATTTGAGTCACTGAGTAATACATCACTTTCTCTGGATATTTCATGACAAACTCACCAATTCTTTGTTCTGTAACAGACAAGTGCGCATAGGAGCTGTTTAGCTTAGAATTTATAGTTTGATCCAAATCTGGCATATGGACATCTTGTAATTTCTCCACAATAATTTCCCTAAACTCCTCTCTCTAATGTGCCTTATGAGTTGATTATAATCGCGAATATTTGAATTGTAAATAATTATTTTATCGATATTTTATGATTTGCAATAATTATTTTTTCGACAAATGACAGAGGATATTGATGGATACTGTTGTGAAATCGATTCGTTTTCGCAATTTGCCAATTCATTGTATACTTATGATATTGGTCGAGTTAAGCTGATTATCATAGTTCAAAGGAGAACCCTGCATGCGATTAGAAAATAACACAAACGAAGATGCTAGCGAATTTACCATTAAATCTAAGCTGAACAGTTCCTATGCTCACCTTTCTTCAACAGAGCAGAGAATCGCTGCCTTTGTCATGGAGTTCCCCAGCAAAGTCATCTATTCCTCCGTTACACAAGTCGCAGACGAACTTGAGGTGGCACAGTCGACGATCACTCGTTTTTGCAAATCTATTGGCTTAAGGGGTTATCAAGAACTAAAAATCAAACTTGCCAGAGACATGGATAGTGGGATAAGACCCGATACGAATGAGGGCAAAATGAACCTTCCACAAAGGCTTGCCCATATAAGCATAAGCAATCTACAGGAAACGCTGAAAGTACTCGATTTAGAAGAGCTGCAGAATTCCGTTATAAAGATTATGCAAGCCAGAAAAATTATCATCTTCGGACTAGGCGAATCTGGTCCCCTAGCTGTTTTATTAAAAATGAAACTACTCGGCATGGGATTTATGGCTGATGCACATATCGATGTTCACCTCCAACTGATTAGCGCTGCGCATTTAAATACAAAAGATGTCGCAATTGGCATTTCCCAGATTGGTAGCACCACTGACGTTGTTGAGGCATTAAAAAAAGCTCGATCCAGTGGAGCTCATACGATTTGTATCACCGGTCATGGCCGATCACCGATCACCGAGGTAGCCGATACTCGTCTTGTCTGTTTAAGTAAGGATGTTTCTGTTTTTGAGAACGACTTAAAAAGTAAAGTCTCCATTCTCTATATCATTGAATTAATAACTATAAGCCTTACGCTATATTTATCTGAAAATAGTTCAGGAGCGGATGCTTGGAAAACCACGGAATCTATCCTTAATAAGTTATATTAAAAAAAGAAGAAGAAAAGTGATATTCCATAATTAATTAGAAAACGGAGCCCGCAAACCCGCGGTGCTCCGTTTTTTTGTTTCATAAATGATTAGATTCTAAACTAGCCATCGGCTAAAATGAGTATTTGTTGCAGAATTCGATAGAAAAAATATGTTAACTTTTTAACCGGGCATGCATAAATATACATGAATTCCAAACCAATAAAACTATAAGCTACAACGTCTCCGTACTGAGCGTAAATCCTTCGATAATGACGTCTTCGTCAACCTCGATCAAGATACATCGTTTTCCGTGATAATTCACCTGTCTCACGAACTTTAAATCTTGCGGACTGACTGTAATCGTAGCTACTTTTGTATCAATCTTAATCGATTTCGAAGTGAACTTCGGAATGACGCTGCTCGCTTTAATTTCATAGTTTTTGTCGTCGACGATTGTTTGAAACGCTCGTTCCACCTTTTCCTTCGTCACGTCCTCCACGCCGCTCACCGTCAGCATACGTTCCACATCTTTATAATCCAGCTTCGGGGGCTCTTCCTCCTCATTGGACTCGATGATCCGATGAATTTCCTCGTACACATGTGCGATCGTAGCGGCATCAAGTTGTTCGCCTGCCACTTCCTTCACGATGTCATCAAAAATGGCTCTCTCTTCCAGCGCCGTCACGGTCTTCTCGGCATTTAAGACTTGCTCGATGAAATGCAGATTCGGTTCATTCGCTTTCCCCGCGCAATACAAAATGCGATTCATGTTAGAATAGTTGTCCGTCACGCTAGGATAGAAAAAACCTTGCTCCGGTAAGTTCAATTTGATGATCGGATCTACGAAGAAATTATACTTAAATTCCCTCTCAACATAATCAAACATGAGCGTTTTCCGCTGTTGTTCCGTGGAATTCACGCTGCACAAAATGAACAGATTCGCGAACATTTCATCCTTTTCACTCACCTCGGCTTCTTCGTTCCTCGCCTTGGTTGGTCGGGAATATTGTCCGCGGACGAAAGTAATCACCGTATCCTGTTCGTAGTTAGTATCCACCAACATTTTCTCTACTAACAAGAGCATCAGATCTTGCCATTCTTCCGAATCACCCGTCACCAAACCTTGATGGAGAAGCACCTGTGTAGGTTGCTCCGCTTCCTCCTGAAACTTTAACTCGAACATCTTCTGATCTAATTCGCCGGTCAACAGTTTTTTGAAATTGGCCATATATAATTCCTGCTTCTCCCTGTCCAATAAGACGAACGGTTGACGCTCGTAATGGTAGATCTCGTTGCTTTGCTTCATGATATACACATTTAAAATCTCGGAAATAGTCAGCATTTCGTGATCCAATTTAAATTGCTTGCGAATATGTGCGATTTCTTTCTTAATCATGATCCGTCAGTCAACTCCTAAGAAGTTTTATTTCCGAACACTTTCTGTATGTTAGTTCATAAATATAGATTTCTCAACAATTTTGAGGATTTATCTAAAAAAAATAATAAAAAGAAGAGAAGAGTGTGAATTGTAACTTGAAATGTCGTTTATTAAGTTAATTCTTAAATATGTCGGTTTTAAAATGCAAAACCACACAAAAACGAACTCATGTTCTTTTTTTCTATTATAACAAATGTTATAACATCAAACTATTTATTTTGGAAATAAAAAAATCTCCGGATTGGCGATTTCGTCTGTAAATCAATCTAATTATTAAACTAAAAAAAGAGACCTCAAGAAGAGGACTCTTTCATCGCATTGGAATGAAAAATCAAATGTTCTTTAATATGCTCTCGCCAATAATCCCAGGTATGAGCACCTAGATGCTCTTCGTATAAATGAGGAATATCCAACCCTGCCAACCGTTCATGCAACTGCCTATTCATTTGAATATAACGATCTTCTACACCGCAATCAAATTTAAGCTTAGGAAGGTCCTTAGAGGGAGGAATGGACATGGTTAAGGGGGATACCTCCTCCGTTCGATTCCCATCTGCTTGAAAAATGTGCGAGTAATCTTCGGAACCAATCAGTTCGCCAAGCTCGATAACATGGAAAAATCCGCTTAAGCTGGATGCAGAGGCAAATTGCTCCGAATGAGACATAGCCATCCGAATAGATGCATATCCGCCCATCGACAACCCGCTGATCGCCCTTGTTGTTCTGCTTCCGCCTACATTCCACTTCTCTTCAATATGCGGAATCAATTCTTCCAACAAATAATCTTCATAACGATGTGGTCCTCCGCTATCCCAATTCAAATACCCAGTTCCGATGGTTGTCAATCCATCCGACGGCATAAGAACCGCCATCGGCTCCAGTTCCTTCTCATCAAGCAAATCTTGCATCGTTTGCATGACGTGACCTTGTTCCGTCCAATCAATCTCGGAACCATGTACCCCATGCAGTAAAATCAATAAGGGCAGTCGACCGACTGGACGCGGTTCTGGCATTAAGAGTCGGTAGACACGACGTGAGCCTAACGATTCAGATTGAATGATATCGGAATATAATCGCAGCTTCATTGATTTAATTCCTGCAAGGTAAAATTGGCATCTTTCATCGAACGGAGCACAATCTCATGTGTGACACAGTTATCGTCCATTTGAATGACGGAGACAATGGCGCTTGCCACATCGTCAGGTGTCAAATATTTCTCAACAGGAGATTTTTGCTCGCGCGCGATATCCCAGAAACCCGTATTGACACCCCCAGGGTAAATACCTGAAACTCGAATGTTAAATTGCGCAGCTTCCTCTTGAAGTGCTTGCGTAAATCCTCGAACAGCGAATTTCGTACCACAATAGACGGATTCCGTAGGCACTCCAGTTAATCCCGCTGTTGAAATGATATTGATAATATGGCCTGCACGTTGCTCTTGCATACTACGAAGCGCATACTTGCAGCCAAGAATTGTGCCTTTATAATTAACGTCCATCATCCAGTCGATATCAGCTTCCGTATATTCGGTGATCAGCTTATGTCTGGCGACACCTGCATTATTAATCCAAACGGCAATTGGACCTAGTTGAGCCTCAGTCTTCTCCGTCAATGCTGCAATATCGGACTCTGAACGCACATCCGCCTTCACCCCGCTAACACGATCGGAAGCAAGCAATGCTACAGCTTCATCTAATGCTTTCTCATCCGCATCGGTCAGCATTACCTTCGCTCCTGCAGCATGAAGCTGTTTTGCTAAAGAGAAGCCAATCCCTCTGGCAGCGCCTGTGACCACACATACTTTATCCTGTAAATTCATTAGGCAATCACCCCTCCGCGAGTTCTTTCTCTTCCTGCACGAATTTCCGCAAGAAAATCTGGCCACCATTCTTTCTGCTCAGATCTCTGGCTCAATCTAACTTTCTCTGCTAGGTTCCGATTCATGACGCTTTCCGCTTGCTGTTTAAGTTCCCCCATATCTTTGAATTCAGGAACTAACCATTTCCTGCCGATTTGCGCATGCAAGACCTCATCCGCCCAGTCGTAATCCTGAAACGTTTTGGCAAGATCGTTATCCGATTCTTTGGCGACCGCCCATTCAAAATGTTTCCCGGTATCTTTCGGCATTAACCCCTGCTCAATGTACCAAAGAACAAGATGCGCTTCTAGTGGCGTTGCTGTATTGTTCAATGCCATTGTTGTTAAAAATTCTACTGGGTACTTGTAAAACTCAACAGCATCCTGGTATAGCCCTACTTCACCCATCATCGAATGCCTAGCCTCGTCCCATAATTGTCTACTTAAGTCTTGATAGTATTCCCATGGCTTCCCAGTCGTTTTATAAATAATGGGACCCATCCACTCGGGTACGTCCATCTCACGGAGACGTTTAAAGAGGAGTGCATACGTTCTTTCGTCAGCAGGACGATTTTCATCAAAATAATAGTGATCGAAATTAGCTGTTGAATTATAGCTATCTGTAAATCTCGCATCACGACGAGGCTCCACTTTCATTTCAAATGGCTGCCCATCTGATCGTGGAACTGATAATTGCCAATCTGCTGGCTTCGTCAAATCTCCAGAAATGCCTCCAGCAGCATATAGGAAGGACTCGAGATGCATTTGCCACTTTAATGCGGCCTGCTGATCTTCTTCCGTACGGATCAGTGCTTGAATAGCCGCTTCTCCCCATGGAACCATCTCTTCCTCTTCCACTAAAATCAACTTCAAGGCACGACAGGTTGGCTGATCAACTAGCGGATTAGTTTCCAATATATGTTTTTTCAAGGAACGTACCAAATCCCGTTTAGCTACACGATAAATGCCCACCAGTAGCTCCAACGTAGTTTCTGCGCGTATCACTTCGCCAAAGAATGCCTCGAGCTGCGCATCGGGAACTTTATCCAAATGCAAAGGCGGTTCCCTCATCTCGGTAACCCTTTTCCGAAGTGCGGCACTATGCTCAGCATCAAGCCAAATGTGCAATCCGAAAGCACCCTTCACTTCCCACTCTGGGGTATTGGAAATATGTGCTGCAAAAATTTTAGTCAATTGCGATTCGGAATACAGATATCTTCTTAGTAAATTCACGTTATGATCGATGTCATAGCCGACCTTGCAAGCGTCTTCATAACTGCAAACACCTGCAAGAGGGATCAACCCTAAATTGTTATTATTTACTCTAGTCAACGTTAATCCTCCATTTCTTAACTTCAAGAATTATCTTAATTATAAAGGAATCATGCTGAAAAGGCATTGTGAAACCTTACTGATTTCTTGTAAAATCTTCTTATACTCACTAGCAAAAAGGAGATCCTATCATGAAACATACATTCCTTGATCTGATCAAAGAACAACCAATCGTTCCCTATATCCGAGAATCTGACTATGCTATCAGGCAGCCTGGGTGGACCGTCCCAAACCGGAAACTACTCGATTACTTACTGATCTATATACAGGAAGGCATCTGCGAATTTGAAATCGACGGTGTAATCTATGAATGTGTGGAGGGCGATTTTTGTCTCATTCAACCTGATGTATTGTGTTCTTTAAAAGGAATTACTCGTACGATTACACCGTTTGCACATTTCGATCTTTTTTTTCAGGCACAGCGGGAGCATAGTTTCGCTACGAAGCCAGGACTGATTGATCTAACTGAATACCAGCATCTTTTACAGCCGCGTCTGAACGACTTTGCGAATATCTCGATTCCTGTTAAGTTTCGACTCCAGCACATTTCCAGCTATAAAGAATCCTTGTTAAAAATGATTGGACTTTGGCAAAACGGCGATGTCATCAGCCAGCTGGAAGCTAATCATTTGCTCGAGGAATTGATCATCGGACTTCTGAAACAATTTAGTGATCTTCAGCAAGATGACCACTCGCACAAACCACAATCCTTGAACTGGATTACATCGTACTTCTCTATTCATCTTTCCGAGCCGTTATCGCTTCAAGACATGGCGAAGCGAGCGCGACTGTCTCCGTCGCGCTTTTCCGCACTTTTCAAAAACAAATTCGGTGTTTCCCCGCATCAATATTTTTTGCATTTAAGGATCCAGCATGCCCAGGAACTGCTCAAGCAAGGCGATTACACGATGGAGGATATCACACAGTTTTGCGGCTTCACCGATGTGCCTCATTTCACGAATACATTTAAGAAAATAACGAGGATGACGCCAGGCCAATTCAGGAAAAAGCAATCTACTTGAATAACAATTCACGGACCCCTTTTGCCGTCACGGCCAGACTGCCTTCAGGAATCGGATGAATGCTATCCGGTACCCATTGATGAAACTGTTCCGGATTGTGCTGTAAAATCGCATTCCATTGTTCATAAAGATCGATCAAAGGCAAATTCCGTTCCTTGGCAACCAAACGGTATACATCGTAGTAATCATTAAAAACAGGTCTTGAATCCAGCGAAACTCCTACTGGAGGATTCATGGTCATCAGTACGATTTCACAGACAGAATTAATTTCAAGAATTTGGTTAATCATAGATTCCAAACGGGTTCTGCATTGATCAATAGTCGTTTCATACGGCAAATAAGCGTCGTTAATGGCAAATTCGATAAAAACCATATCGGGCTTATGAGCGAGCACCTTTTCCGACAAGTTGTCGATCGCCCATTGTGACCACATGGCGGCTTTCGCGCTGTTGATGACTGTAGCAAGTCCAGGATAACGTTCCTGTAGCTGAGCATTCATATCCTCCACCCAGGCTGCTCCATCGGTCAAGCTAGTTCCATAAGTAACGATACACTGGCTTTTGCCAGCTTCAAGATTAGCAATCGTCTTCAAAGCATGCATGTATAAAACTCCTTTGTTCTTCGAATTTTTCAACTGATTACATAAATGGCAGTCGGCTCACATCGTACCCGGTAATGGCAAGCTTCTCATTCGCAAGCGCCTGGCCGTTCACCTCCATATAGCGGATTCCTTCGCTAATCGGGCTATATTCACAAGCAAGTGTTACACCTTCTGACTGGTACGTAGTACGTCTCAGCACTGTACGGCGAGAGTGCGGGCTTGACAAGTTTTTATCTTCAATCCGTGCTTGACTAGTCCTCTCACGAAACGCTTCAAAGCCCCCAGACTCGTCTTCGCTCGAAACTTGAATGACGAAACCGTTGCCCGTTAACACAAATGTTTTCGGATCGAAATCCCGGGCGTCGCCTTCATAGTTGTAGAAGGACAACGCCAGATAACCATTCACTCTTTCTACTCGGACAGCAGCCTCTCTGCCATGATTGGTAAGCAACAGCGGATGAAACACCATATAAACAGCGCCGTCTTTGACATAGACTGGACAAGGCTCCAGATTTTCTCCCGTCAAATCTTCCAGCTTCCGATCCCCCAGCCAGATTTCGTCAGGCTCGCTGTATTTGCATGGCATAAGGACGGTTAGCTTCAGGCTCGTCACCTGCAATCGGCCAAAGCGTTTCGGCTTATAAAGAACCATTGCTGTCTGCTTGTGCTGGA
Source organism: Paenibacillus sp. J22P51 (assembly GCF_059692215.1). Lineage (NCBI taxonomy): Bacteria > Bacillati > Bacillota > Bacilli > Caryophanales > Paenibacillaceae > Paenibacillus > Paenibacillus sp. J22P51. The sequence continues at coordinate 412,773 of NZ_JCAUAZ010000001.1, forward strand.
AAGCCAGCTTTCGTCCTTCATCCCACAACGAATACTCCGGCGAAGTACATGACATCCGTTCATACGTATTCGTCTGTCCGGGCTTTTTCTCATTCACGGTAAACTTGGCGTATACCGCTCGGGCGTTGCGCAGCGAAGGCTGTGCATGAGAATTACGGCGCAGCAGCAAGTGAAAAGAGTCGGTCTGCACCCCGTTATGAAACTCATGCGTCGATGTACCCAGCGCGTAATCTTCCGTCATATAGGTTGTATTGCTGCCAACACCGGCTGGATATTCGACCATGTCATCCGCTAATACCGGGTCCTGAGGAGATTCCCATGCGTGTTCATCCGAAGAGGAAGAGAATTCCACTGTACCCGTAACTTCGTATGGATAAGACTTGTTCAAAGCATGCTCAACAATCTCTACCGGGCAATGGAAGGCCGTATTCACAATACTTGCAACAGCCATATGTTGAAACGCCATATTGTGATGGATCTCAAATCCCTCCACGCCATCTTTGGAAGCAAATAATGTATTGTAAGGATTGACAGGCATCAGATCGCCAAGTACCGTATAGATCGCTGCTTGCTGTGTATGTCCTGTGGAATCAGCCGTGTAAGCACGAGAATAGGGTCCTGCTATTTGAGAAGTAGAGGGATGCCAGCGGGAGAATTGATCTGCCCAGATGCGTTCCTCGCATTGCAAGGCAATTTCTCTTAACTCCGCATCGTCCACTAAATTTGCTATATCCGCCAATGTTTCAAGCTGAATCACCGTATAAGTAGGGCTGTTAAATTCGCTGACAAAGCCCCTGCGAGTAAGCATTTGTTTTAATTGATGCAAGCGTTTGATGCCAATTTCGATCATATCAGGGCGCGAAAGAAGCTTGCCACCGAGCAGCGTCGTGAAGGTGCTCATACAAGGAAAATTGTCATTGACGCCAACAAAGTCCATCTCTTCCAAGGCACATTCGTCGATGGATTCCTCCACATATGCGTACAGCCTACTTCTTGCTCCGTCGGTTAGCATCCTATCGCATTTCATAATAATTTGTATCGCGATCTTAGGAGAAAAATGGCAATGTTGATATTGGCTTAACTCAATAATGGCGTTTCCGATCAGGCAGGCGCGCTCCGATCCCTCAGCCAGAAAAGCGTAAGCAAACCATAATTTCTCCCTGATTCCACCGATTGGCTCCATGCCTGTATACTGGCCATCCGCATTGAAATCGTGCAAATGATAGCGGACGAGCAGACCTAGAATCAGGTCTGCTCTCTCCTTTTGTCCTTGTAAGTCATAATATGCCTTTTCCATGTATACACCTTCCTCTATCCATTAACAGACGCAAGCGCGGGATTAACGTCTGCTTTAATGTTCCAATCCCTCAGTCAGCATAAGCAGCGTCATGGATTGACCGTAAGGCATCGGGCAAATTGGAATGTCACGATATTCCTGAAGCGTGCGCCCCATTCCTGTGCCGTAGGAAACGCCGTTCACGACGCCTTCGGCATCAATTTGGGAAACAACTGCGGCATACGCTTTGGAGCCCACTGCTCTGTAGGACTCAGGCAGGTAGCCCTTTCTTACTGCTTTCAAGATGCCGTAGGCAAAAGCAGCCGTGGCCGATGTTTCCGTATAGGAGTTTGGATCGTCGAGAAGCGTGTGCCACATGCCGTCTGCGGCTTGCAGCTCGGCAAGCTTCGCCGCTTGCTGTTCCAGCGCGGAGAGCAGCAGACGTTCAACCGGCTTTGGAAGCTCCACCATTTCCAGATAATCGACGAGCCCTGCCGTGTACCAGGAATTACCGCGCGCCCACAGCGCATCGGCAAAGTGATGACGGCCGTTAAAGGTCCAGCCGTGGAACAGCAGTCCCGTGCGGCGGTCGGTCAAATATTTGAGATGCATCAGGAATTGATACACGCTTTCGTCGATAAATGATTCCTCATTCAGCAGCAGACCCATGCGGCAAACGAACAGCACGGTCATGTATAACGTATCGTCCCAGACTTCTCCTTCATTCAACTGACCCGAGACAACGTGCTGAATGCCGCCTTCTTCCGTTCTTGGCATTTCCTTCACCGCATATTCAGCCCATTCACGGCAGAGCGCCATGTAATCGTCGCGCCCCGTTTCTTCGGCAAGAAAGCTTAGCGTCAGCATTGGACACATGGTATTGACATTTTTGGAAGGCAACCCTTCGGCAATTCTGCGATCAAACCAGTCGATCAAATACTGCTTGATGTCCTGTCTGGTTGTCTTGCGATAATATAAGTAAAGGGAGAATAACCCCACACCCTGCGGCCACTCCCAGTTCTCCATGGAAATAATACCGATCGGGCACGTTTCTTCTACAGCGCCGCCTTGTAAATGCTTGAGCTGCCCAATTACTTTCTCAATGATTGCGTGGGTTTCCATTTTGTTAAGTTCGATCGTTGTATGCATTACGCTTCACCGCTTTCAATTTTATGGGGGTCGACTACAAGCTCTGCCAGCTTCGTGTCTCCTTCAAATAACGTTGTACTTCTGATTTCCATGTAACTGTCTCGTGGAACTTCTCCGTCTTTATAAGAAGCCTCTACAAGCTTTAATCGAGCTGCAACTGCCGTTGCTTTACTTATGCTATTAACGCCATCTGCATAATATATCGCCCAACCTACTTCCAACCTTGCCTGCTGTAACAGCTTCGTTTCAGCTGCATATAACATCTGCCTTAAGCGGAGCGTATCCCCAGACAGAACGGGATGAATCACGGGTACTTGGCGAGCAGTCTCGCCATAAGCAATGCCTTGAAGTGGTGCGATCAGTACGGCCGAATGCGGATATTGGAGGATGGTCCATTGGCGTCCATCAGCTCCAGCAACTGTGTTCACTTCCCCTGACCAGCGATGCACAACCCACTCATCGGCAAGCTCGCTTGCTTCGTTATGAACTCGGCTCATGCTGCGCATAACTAATACCGCGTGGTTCTGCTGAGTCGACCTGAGCTGGGTATCGGGGTACCACGATTCCTTGAATAACGCTGGTCCTAAATACGCCTTCTGGTAATCAGCCGGATGGATTCTTTCACGTTCTCCATCATGCGTATACCAGCGCAGGTAGGAGACCTGGTGCCCTTCCACTGCCAACGATACCGGATATGATTGCCAAGCCAGACCCCAGGTCGGCCATTGATAAGATCCAGCGATAACCGGGAACCGGTTCACACTTCCAAGTCGGCCAGTAACGCCGATCCAAGTGTTGGCATAGCTCGAATCCATGATTCGTTCTGCGCGACTTCGTGGAGACGGCAGCTTCGAGACCTCGCTCTCCTTCTGCAGCTCCTCCTCGAACAACAGATAGGACAGACCGTTCCATAGACTCCCGCCTGTCTCCGCTTCCATCGAGGATGGCATTCCCATCCCAGCGATTCTCCACATCAAGCTGCTCGGATGCAGCTCGCCTTGCGTATTATAGCTGCGGATCGCAGGAACAAATTCGAAGCCCTCATGGAAACGAACATAATCCACTAAGCCTTCCATCACTGATTGAATTCTCTCCTGTAATTCGGGGTTATCAGCTTGCAAGGAAACACTTGCAATGCGCAATGCATTCAAGGTGATCTGAATATAAATCAGGCTGATATTCTCTCCCCAGCCCCATCCTCTTCGATGCGTATAATCGAGCCATTGCTCGAAGAAAGCTATGCCTGCTTGAGCGTAATGCGGCAAGCTGCGAATACGCGCAATCGCCAGCAACAGCGCGCCGTCGCTCACGATTTTGTTCGTATAATAGAAGATCGGATCCTTTAACTCATGCTCGAACCAGGCTGCACCGTGATCCATCATTTGATCCAGAAGCTCCCGATGAGCCGCAGGCACACGTTCTTCCAAGTAAAGCCTTAGCACGACAAGCGGCATGAGAATAAAGAAAGCGGCATTCGAATCGTTGACCCGCGTCTCTTCCCGATACCAGCGAAAGGCTCCATAATGCGGATCCTGCTTGTCGGTAAATTGCAATTCTGCAAGTGCTTGAAGAATTTGCAAGCCTTGCTTCTCATCCAGCACGCCTATAGCTGTACCCACAACATAATAAGCTGCAGTTGTTCTACCGCAATGCGCCTCTTGCGCCTTGGAAGCTTCGGCCGTATGTCCTGGCTTGCCAGTGTTCACTAGACCGTCCTCTATCTTCAGCTTGCTGCCATATTGCTCCCACATCGACTGCCAAATCTGTTCTGTTTGCGTGTGCATATTGAGGTCATCATCTCCAATCCGGTTCATTTCTCTTCTACTGATTTTCTACATATTCGAAATAATCGAAATCCGCGTAACCATTTTTACCCGAGAGATCCTGGCAGCACATCCCTACAAAAGCGCCGGTATAACGTCCTTCATTGCAATATTCGTCCGACAACTTGCTGGCATCCATGACAGGGCCAATTGCGAACCATTCTTTATCATCCTTCGAATAATAAAACTGCAGTTTATTGTATTCCACGAGAACTCGCAGATAGCAGCGGTTACACCCTTCTATGCTAATATCTTGCAGAAGCGGATAGACGAGCTGGTTGTTATCGCTATGCAGAATGCCCAGGCATTTGCCTTGCTCCTCGTCGCGGGAAACGTACAAGTAGAAATAATTCTGAATATCATACAGGCAAATCAGTCCAGCAGCCTGTCGATAGGATTCCGGATCGAATTCCAGACATACGGAAGCTGTATAGGCAAAAGACTGCTGACGCCGCGCCACCAGAGCCTGATGATGCTTCGAGCTTATAGATTCCTTGCCCTTCAATCGTAAATAGCCGGGGCGCTCCTTCAATGACAAGGTTTCCTCTCCAAGCGGGATCCGTAAGGTTTGAAAGTGAAGGTTTAGGGCCTCATGATCAAAATCGTCTCTGCTCGGTTCGGATTCCCACACATGCTCAGGCAGATCAGGCGCAGGTACAAGCACCTGTGGTTCGTTCCCTCCGGCTTCTAACCTCAGCCAGTGATCTTCCGTCCAAACCATTTTCTGAATCGACGTCTCCCTGCCCAACGTGCATCTGCCGCTATTCGGAATTGGTCTTCCGCATAAATGCACCATATACCATTCACCATCAGGAGTTTCCACGAGATCACCGTGACCGGCCTTTTGCAGCTCCAGCCTAGGGTCAAATCGTGAAGTTAGGATCGGATTTTGCGGATCAACCTCATACGGTCCGGTTAATTCGCGAGAACGAGCCATCGTTACGGCATGATTCAAGCCCGTGCCGCCTTCCGCTGTAAGCAGATAATAGTAGCCGTTCCGTTTGAACAAATGCGCTCCTTCCGTAAACCCTAGTGAAGTACCTTTGAAAATGTTATGAACAGGACCGAAGAGACATTGCTCTTCCACTGAATATTCTTGCAGAAGGATACCGCCAAAACGGTTCCTTCCTCTCCGATGATCGAACACCATATTCACCAGCCACTTACGACCATCCTCATCATGAAAAAGGGAAGGATCAAAGCCCGTACTATTCAAATACACGGGCTCTGACCATTCACCGGTTATATCGTCCGTCGTTACAAGATAATTATGCGTATCTTTGTAAGCGCCATTATCGGTTCTCACATTCGTATAAATGAGATAGAAAATCCCATTGTTATAGCTCAGACACGGCGCCCACACCCCGCCCGAACTCTGAGTTCCTTTCATATCGAGCTGTGAAATCCGATTTAATGGATGCGCGATCAACTTCCAATGGACCAGATCTTTTGAATGATGGATTTGTACACCTGGAAACCACTCGAATGTGGAGGTTGCAATATAATAATCGCTGCCTACCCTCACAATGGAAGGGTCTGGATTAAAGCCCCTTAGAATTGGATTTTGTATATTTCTCATAGCGCTGGCCTCCGAATATACCTTCTCCTCGTTTTCTTTGCTGCAACTCTGCAAACTAATTATCTCGTCTAGCCCCCAATTTCACCACTATTCAATTCCATTTTCTTGTTGTAATGACTGTACGATTTAAAGAAAAGTGTCTATATTCACAAAAAAAAGAGAAACAACACCGTTTGCGTGTCATTTCTCCAGTTTGTCCAAGAAATAGTCAGGATAAGTGCCATATTTTCCGCCAATAAATTCAAGTTTGCTGTTATCGCCAATGTAGTAAATGCCGCTTAAATTCGGTTTAGCTGTAGGACTTACTTTTAAACGAATTGTAATCGGTTTGTTGAATTCGGTTAATTTCTTTCAGCCCCGTCTGCGAGACAAGCAACAATTTTAAATCAAACACTTGACCGCCAGTCTTCACTTGCTCTTGCTTGGAAATCTTGCCTTTCGCAAACAAATCTTGAGACTCAATATCATTCAATGGTTCTACTTTGACAACAATTTTACTATCCTTCGGATCCGCAGACTTATCAGCCAGTTGCTTGAGGAGATCAGCCGGTACATTCATCGTAAGTTGTTCTGAAGAAATCGATAATTGATTCTGACCCATCTAACATATTTAGATAAAGTAATGTTATTTCAAAAGCCACAACACGATGATGAGTCGCCTTGTGGCTTTCTATTAAATCTTGTCTTACTTGTTTTTATGGACTTTTCCTATTTATTTCTTCCAAGAAGCAATTACTGTAATCGCATCTGTCGTGAAAACTTGCTTTGCATTGTTGGATATTGACCCTTGCGGTGCTAGGTCCATATGCTTAAGAACATCCTGCATATGTTTAACCGCTTGATCTTTATGTCCTTTTGCCAGCTGGTCCTGAGCTTGCGTCAAGCTGCTGGAAAGCTGAGTCTGCATCGGTCCGTTCACACTGCCGTTATCAGTGAATGCCGTCAATAAGGTCTGCATGGAATTGACGTTTGTCGTCACGGTTACGCTCGACTTCCATGTTCTCGAGTTGCCTGCTTGATCCTTTACGGTAACTTGAATGAGATGGTCACCGAGCTGACCGGCCCAAATCAAAACTGTTCCTGGCGTATAAGGCTTTCCATCCACCGTTACGGACTCAGAAGCAACACCGGATAGGTTGTCCGCGCTTTGCAAATCAAACTTAACCGATTGACTATCGTTGAATGTGGCTGCTTCCGTCAGTGGACTACCGTTCGCCGATACCGTGAACGTCGGTGCCGTTTTATCGGACTTGATGGTTAAAGATTTAACTGCCTCTACATTCCCTGCTTGATCCGTCGAACGATATTGCACTTCATAAATCCCTTCGCCAAGTACAAAAGGCAAAGTATACAGAACGAAGCCGTTTGTCGATTGAGCGCCGGTTATCGCATATTCGGTCGAAGCGCTGCCTGTAACATCAGAGAGCGAAACCGTTACGTCCGATGTATACCAGTCGCCAGTTCCGGCCGTTCCTGTGACAGCTCCAGATGTAACCGGCACCTCCTTATCGGACTTGACGGTAATAGATTTTACTGCTTCCACATTCCCTGCTTGATCCGTCGAGCGATATTGAATTTGATAAATCCCGTCGCTAAGCACAATCGGTGAAGCGTATGGGACGAAGCCGTTTGTCGATTGCATGCCGTATACGCTCTGCACAACGGTTATTGCATATTCGGTCGAGGCGACACCGGAAGCAGCATCCATTGCTTGGAGCGAAACCGTTACGTCCGATGTATACCAGTCGCCTGCTCCGGCCGTTCCTGTGACAGCTCCAGAGGTAATAGGTGCAGTCTTATCAATGTTGATCGTCACTGTATGTTGTTTTTCGATATTCCCTTTCTTATCCACACTCCAATAAGTGAGAACATGCGATCCGTCGCCTTGAATGGACACGACATTGCCACTTTGTGCAGTTGCACCATCTAGTGTATAGAATGTGTTTGCTACACCGGAGTCCGCATCGGTTGCCGTCAGCGATACAGATACGTCATAATTTACCCAATCTGTTGGAGCATTGTCCGTCGTCACAGGTGGTGTCCTGTCCTGTTGTACAAGTGCATATTGTGCAGCAGTAAGATCGGACATCTTACTATCTACATCAGCCTGAGTAGCAATTGCGTCATTAAGAACGGCATTTGCATTATCAAGCGCTGTTTGGAAAGCCGCCCAACTTGTTGCTGTGTAGTCGGTTTGTATGAGTGATTTCGTCGAATCAATCGCAGCACTTAAAGCAGTAATATCCACAAGAGATAGAATTGAGTTATCAAGAGACACTTTAGCATTATCTACTTTTTGCTGTACTGCATCTAAGTTTCTGTTAACATACTTTGCATCCGCCAGAGCTTTCTGGAACGGTAAAAGTGTAACATGGGTGTATCGATTATTTAAGAGTGCTTCTCCACTGCTAATTGATACTTGTAGGGAAGTCCTATTAGCAACAAGCAAAAGTGCGTTTTTGGTTCTATTTAGTTCCGAAACTTTGAAAGTGATTACAGCAGGTTTGGCATCTCCATCGTTCTTGACAGTAGTTGCATACGCTTTGGCTGTTGCAAATGCCTCCCAGCTTGCAGGGGTGTAGTCACTTTGTGTGAGCACAGGAATCGCATTAAGTGCAGTTATTAGCGCAGTCTTGTCAGAAGCTGGTACAAGTGCCACTTTCGTGTTATTGATTGCTGTTACTTTGGCATCAGCTTCAGCTTGTGTTGCAGACGGGTTATTAGCAACAACCATCCCGTTGGATATAGCAGTCTGATACATGGCCCAACTGGAGGTGGTGTAGTTGCTAGCTGTTAAAGTTGATGCATCTGAAATCGCCGCAAGCAGTGCAGTCTTGTTAGCTAAACGTAGAAGACCTGCCTTCGCAGTATTTATTGCTGCTGTCGCAGCATCTACTTCGGATTGCAATGCGTTACTGTTAGCATTGACACTTTGTCCATTCGTTACAGCATTTTGATAAGCTGTCCAGCTAGCCGTCGTGTAGTCAGAAGGAATCAATGTCCCTAAAACTGAAATTGCGGTTTGTAGAGCCGTTTTGTTTGCCAAAAGCACAAGTCCTGCCTTTGCGGTGTTATACGTTTGAACCGCAGCTACTGCATCAGCCTGTACATAGTTGCTTCTTACAGCATTTACATTATCGATTGCACTTTGGAATGGCGCCCAGCTTGCTGGGGTATAGCTGCTTGAACTGTAGTTCGCCGAATCTGTAATCAGACCATCAAGTGTTTGCATATTTGTGATACGCACGAGTTCGCTTGTTGCAATGTCGAGTTTTTGTAAAGCGAGACCCGCATCTGCTTGCGGAATATTAGTAAGGCTTGTCAGGCTGGTTGCATCAATTAAAGCCTGATTGAACGGCGCCCATGTTTCAGGGGTGTAATCCGCCTGAGAGTGTGTCGCCAAAGCAGTATCAAGCGACTGTTGGAAAACGACCTTATCGGCATACTGAACTGAAGAAGTTTTTACTTTTAGATCTTTAACGTAGTAATCTTTTGTAGCTGTTGAAAATCTATTTAGCAGCAAAGATACCTTGGTAATATTATTTCCAGTAAATCCACTAGTTGGATAATCTGCATTGCTGATTATCTGTTGACCATCAACATAAGAATCGAATTTTTTGTTGACAGTATCAATAATCATCCTAATGTTATACCAAGTGTTGGCGGCATAGGTTTTTGTTGTATCCGTTTGAGTGCCAGCGCCAGGCTTAAAGTATGCAAATTTTGACGTATTATTAAAATTAGTCTGAGCTAATTGGTACGTTCCACTAAGAATTGTATTATAGGCAACAAACGACGAATTGGCAGATGCCTTAGCATTAAAGCTAACCTCGATTTTATTACCTGAGATATCCATCGGGAAATCAATACTTGTGCCTGTAGAAGTACCTGCCGAAGCTTTTGTAAACTTAATATTGCGTAGTCCACCAGTAGTTTCTTCAACAATCGAAATTTTGTCGCTTGTAGTGGAAGAAATGGTCGCACCGTCTGGATTGTTTGTGTTTGGGGTTGATGTTACCGCTCCAAGCTGATATTTCTTCAAATTAAGTTCAAACCCGGTATATGGAGTAGCTGTTAATACAAGACTTGACTGTGCGCTTTGTAGGTTTGCCAAAGCGCTATTTACATCCGACTGTCTTGCACTTGCATTTTTATCAACATTCTTTGCACTGGTTAGGGCATTTGTGAAGGCATCCCAAGATGCGAGCACATAATTACCCTTCCAGTTTGTCTTCTGAAATGAAACTGCAGTTGTAATCGCAGTTTCAAGTTCGGTTTTATCAACAACAGTCGATGCTATGACGAGTCCGTTTATTGCGTTAGTAAGCGTTGCAGTAGCAGAATCGACTTCGATCTGTGTTGCGTTTGGATTGCTATTCACATTCTGTGCATTTGCAAGAGCACTCGTTACATTTGCCCAAGTTCCAGCCGTATAATCGGTCGAAACGAGTGACTGCGCCGTTGTAATTTTTGCTTGAAGCTGCGCCTTGTTAGCTCGTGCTGGAGCGGATGTTCTTACAACGATATTCTTAATGTAAAAACTTGTAGCAGTAGTAGGAGTAGTAGCAAATCTAGCTTGCCCAATGCTAATATCTGTTAAAGTATTCATATTGACAGCTGTTGAAAAAGCGAGACCCTCGGCATACATTAACCCATTCACATAGATATCGTATGTCTGTTTTTGCGTATTCATAATGATCTTGAGATTGTGCCATTCGTTTACTGGATACGGCAATACATTGGATAGTGTACCCGAGCCAACTGGATAATAGGCAATCTGTCCTAAATTATGAAAAGCTTGAGCCATTTGATTCGCGCCACTGATTGGATTTAAAGTATATGCTAAGATTTCTGAATTTGGCTGTTTTACATCTGCGCTGACCTCAATCAGATCACTAGGATTCGTTGAAACAGGTACCTTAAAGCCTGTGTTAACAGATGCGGCAGCGGTTTTGCTCAGTTTAAGTGCCTTTTCACCGGTTCCGGTTCCATCGTCAACGACCTCGATTTTTGCTTTTGAAGCATCGATAGTTATTGTCGCGTTGTCCGGATTGTTTGAACTTTGTGTTACCTGTCCAAATTCATACTTATTCAAATCCATTTTATACGCGTCATATAGTACATAATAGGACCATGGCGTAGAAATCAGAGGATGCTTGACACCACTAATAACCTTTTCCCAGCCTATCGAATAGGTCAGCTTTCCAATAACTGATTTATCAAGCTTTTTCGGAAGGTTACTGTATACAGTAAGTCCATCATCCGTTAACAGTTCTGGTGTCTCCTGAACCTGTTTGGGCAAACCTAAATATACCTTGCCTTGAGAGTCAGCCGTTCCAGAAATGACTTGAGCGTTCCATTTTACCGAAATCTGCTTGCCAGCCAGACCGCTGCCCTCGATATAGAGTTGAACGTAGTCGTCGTTTTTTACATCAGCTAGCTTAGAAGTTTTAATGGCCAAAGGATAGTCTTTATCTGCAGAATCCGATACACGTAGCTCACCATGGACAAGCGGGCAATCAAAACGACTGTGTCTGTAGTTTTCCTGCACGCCGGCATTTTTCATAATCTCAAGTGCCTCTGGTGGATAATTAGAGCCTGTTACATAGGTGTTATCCTGTACATACGCTAAGCCAGGTTCGTTTATATCAGGGTTGTTTGAGATAATCGTTTGGTTTGAGTAGTTGTTATGGATTTTATTTTGTACATTTTTAACAAGTAGAAATCTCGGTGTATTTTGCACTACGTTATTATACACATCATAGTAGTTGGAGCCTTCATCGAAATAAAGCGAACCATACTCTTTCTTTTGGTCCAATATATAGTTGTCGCTTATGATTGTCGGTTTAGCCCAACCACCAGCACCGCTGTCCTGAGACTGACTGCCAAGGGTATAGATCGCGCCTGCATCGATTAATACTTCCATGCAGTCATGAATGTAGTTGTACTGATATCTGTTGTTGCCCATTGGGGAACCAGTTAAGTTTGACCACATTCCCCAACCGTATCCCATGTGCAAACCTGCATAGGGGATATTAAAGATTTCGTTATGAGAAACATCGGTTTCCGTGATTGTAGCAGCGCCAATTGCTGCAGCAGAAAAGTATTGAAGTCCAATATCATGAATGGTGTTGTTGATAATATCGTTATTGGACTGAACATATCTAAAGTCCCACGCTGCCGATGTATAAGACGGATATGCAGGGTTTCCAGCCCATGCGGTGTGCGGTAGATAGAAGTTTTTAGGGTCTTTTAAGTTAACATCACCGATTTGAATGGCTTGTGCGCCAATATTATAAAAATGGCTGCCGACAATTAAATTGTCTTTGTTTCCTTGATGCATGTAAACAGCTGCATTTCCGAATTGCTTAAATTCACAGGAGTCGAAAACGATGTGCTGAGTTGCGTTGAGATAAATATTTCCTCCCGTTGCTCTGTCACCGTCTTCACGTGTGTAGTTATTCTGCGCATCTGCGATACCGAATGTATTGGGTCTTAACCATGTGGCATCACTAAATGTTATACCTTCGAATTTAATATCTCTAACTGGTTGATCAATATTGTCACTCTCAATCTTCATGAGGGTTTCAAGAACAGGAACAACTACTTTCGCGGTGGATATATCTTCGCCATTAAGTGGCTTGTAATAGAAGGAATAGGCATCTCCGCCGATCGCTCCTGTTTTGTCTAAGTACCATTCACCAGGAGAATCAAGGAGTTCATAAGCATTTTCAATCCACTTCGGAGCGCCGCTTGCGGAGGAAGCGCCTTTATTGGTGGCGTTATTCCAGTTTGGTTGAGACATGGTTAGTAATAGTCTTGATGCATTATTGGGGTCAACCGAAATGTGATCCACGATCGTACGGGGTGATGTCCACAAAGCAAAGAAGACAAGCTCTATACTGCTTTGATTCTTCCAAGTAAGCATGCTCATATCAGTGGTATAAGCACCTTTTGCTTTATCTGAAGCGCCTCCTTGAAGACCTCCAACACTACGGGCGCGCGTAGCCACATTGCCATTAACATAAAGCTCACGAGTATCAACAGGGCTGCCAAACGTTGCTTTATAGATGCCCTTTCCAGCATCAAAAAGCGTCCAACCAGTCAGTTCACGTCCGCCGCTGATGGTAACAGACTCGTTATTAAAAGGCGTATAACTGATTGTGAATCCATTTGTCGCAGAATCTTCTTTCGTAAATGTTAAGGTCTGGTCTTGGTAGTATGTCCCAGCTCGCAAGTAAACAGTAATGTCACTGCTCATGTTGTCATTCATGGTTCTGACCTTGTTGCGGGCAGCAGTAACGGTTTTAAGTGGCAGGTCAAATGTTCCAGGATTACTGTCATTTCCACTTGGAGAAACATAAATTGAAGTTCCTGAAACCGAATTTGTGGTAACAACGGAAGCCTCATTTGTTGCGAAAGCAAGTGGGATACTTACATATACTGCCAATATAATCGCCATAATGCTCGAAAGCAGTCTTTTCATAATTTCAATCTCCTTCATAGGAATAAGTCAAATTATGCAAACGGTTACAAGATTCCAGTCGAAATGATGTTTGTAAGCATTTATTTGGGCGAATTTTCATAGAAACGATTCCCGTCATTTAAACGGCCTCTGCCCATGGAACCCAGGACAAAGGCCGCTTAATTTATTATTATTTAAACTGCTCGCTTACTTCTTATTTGCTGCTGCCCAAGCGTCTAACTGCTTCTGCTTCTCAGCGATGATTTTATCCATACCTGCCGCTTTCAACTCTTTATTCATCGTAGCCAGCATAGTGTCTACATCTGTCATGCCGTAAGACAAGCTAAGAATATACTTATCTGTAACGGTTTTAGCCTGTGCAATCTCCGCTTTAACTGGCTCTGCATCGAATGAGAAACCAATGATTTTCGAAGCTTTCGCGCTCTTGTTTAATTGATCTGTCTTCTGTGGGATATCCGCAGCAACACCTGGCAACAGATAAGCGTTCAACGTGTTCCCAAGCATCCACGGAACATTCGTGGCATATCCGGAATCCGGAATCAATTCGATTGAATTATCTCCCGTTTTCTTGTATTGCTTACCTTCAAGTCCATAGGTGACCATGTTGTAAAGTTGCTTATCGGTATTCATAAGCTCTAAGAACATCATAGCACGCTCTGGATTTTTGGAGGTGCGGCTGATCGCCTGCATGGTGCCCGTTACAGAACTTGTGGTAACGAATGGCTCTGTCAAAGTCGCAAACGCAGGGTCGTAACCATTGCGAGCTTTCATTTCGGCTTCTACGCCAGGTTTGTAAGTCGTCAACCCACCAAGAAGAATTTTGCCGCTTTTGTTAAGTTCAGTTGCGTCTTTCACCAAAGCCAAATCTTTATTGATATAGCCTTTGTCCGCCCAAGTTTTCATCAATTTCACGAAGTTTACGAACGACGGTTGTTCGTATTGATTGACGACTTTTAAATCGGAGCCTGAGGCTTCAATCGCTCCTGGCGATCCCTCTGTGCCTAACGTTTCCATTTTCAAATAATTCATGGCATCAATACCGGTGAGACCAAGACCAAGGGGCTGAAAAATAAATTTGTCTGCGCCTTCGCTGGCCTTCAATTTGGCTAAAGTAGGTTCCAGATCTTCCATTTTCTTAATTGCGTTGACGTCGATGGCATATTTATCGACAATATCTTTCCTGAAAGTAACGACGGACTGACGAGCTGCGATTTGGTAGTTAGGGAAACCGTACACTTTATTGTTAACTTTCATCGCGTTCCAGAAGTAGGCTGGAACTTGAGCATTTGCTTTTGGCGCATATTTCGTCAGCAATTCGTCCATCGGAAGGAAGGCGCCTTTGGCAACGTTCTCATAAAACGCGTAGCCTGGGGATGTAAACATGATATCGAAATTCTCTCCTGCGGCGATCATCAGCTTTGTTTTCTCCGCATAAGCTGCAGCCTCAATAAACTGAATCTCGAGCGTAGCATTAATCTTGTCTTTCAAAATCTTATTAATCTCGGCCAATACCGTTTCGCTCTCTTTTTGTGCTGGAATGCGAAGCACCCACTTGAGCTTAACCGGCTCTAGCGCTGCTGTAGTCGGCGTCGCTGCGACTTTAGTAGACGAAGACGGTGTAGTCGTCGCCTCACTCTTACTATCTTTTGCACAACCCGCCAAACTAGTTGCCGCTACCATTACTACTGTCATTATCGTCAGTGTTTTCAACATTCTCATCCTGAACAACTCCCCTGATTTTTTTATGATATCGGCTTTCGAAGTCAAATGGTTACAATTACCCTTTGACTGCTCCAGCTGTAATGCCTCTGACAAAATATTTTTGAAAGAAAGGGAATACGAACATCATCGGACCTGCTGCAATGACGGCCATCGCCATTTTCGCGCTGTCGGAAGGGAATTCTTGAGACCCGAGGGTTAACCCATTTTGTGCGTCTTTCATCATGATTTCGGCATTTTGCAAAATTTTATACAGCAAGAACTGCAGCATAAATTTGCTCTCTGTATCAATGTAGATCATCGAACGGGTCCACTCGTTCCAGTAACCAAGCGTCATCATCAGGCCAATTGTTGCGAGCGCCGGCTTGGACATCGGGAGAACGATTTGCCAGAAAATGCGCATTTCACTGCATCCGTCGATACTCGCCGACTCCAGCACTTCCTGCGGCAAATCGAAGAAAAATGTGCGCAGCAGGATGATATTCCATGCGGAGATGAGACCCGGAAGAATGAGAATCCAGTAGGTGTCCTTAAGAAAATAATATTTAGTATAAACAATATAACTTGGAATCAATCCCGCATTGAACAGCATCGAGAAGAATACCAGAAAGCCGATTACGCCAGCAAGCTTATACTCCTTACGGGAAAGTGAATAAGCGATCATCGCCGTTAACAGCAATCCTACAACAGTTCCGACAACCGTGACGAACAACGTCGTGCCATAGGAGGTAAGAATAAGCTTAGGCGATTGGAAAATAAATCGAAACGCGGCTGAACTCCAGATGCTTGGGAACAGACTGTACCCACGTTCCACGATACTTTTCGCATCGCTGACGGAGATCACCACCACCAGCAGCATTGGTATGATGCAACTTAACGCCAGAAGTGTAAATACGATGTGTGTAATCCAGTTGTTTAGGCGTAGTCCACGCTTTTTTACTGCTGTTTCCATTCTCTTTTCCCCTTTCTAGAACATGGCCCTGTCCCGGCCATATCTGTACCGGATGAAAAAGTTGGCACCCAATACGAGTACGAATCCGGCGATCGATTGAAATAAACCTGCTGCAGCGCCCATTCCTAAATCTGCCGCCCCGCGCAACGCGCTGTATACATAGGTATCCAGAACTGACGAGACACTCAGCAGCGACGGTGATTCCAAAGGTACCAGGAAGAATTGCCCGAAATCCGCATTGAAAATTCGACCCAACGCACCGAGAAAATTGATCAGAATAATGGGCCGCAAAGCTGGAACTGTAATTTTCAACGCCATCTGAAACCTACTCGCTCCGTCGATGGAAGCCGCTTCATAATACGCGGGATCTATAGATAAGATGTAAGCGTAATTCAGCAACACAGCATAGCCCATCGTTTTCCAGAAGTGTAAAATAACATGAATCCAGAACCAGTATTGCGGTTCAAAATACCATTCAACTCCAGAAAATCCCAACTCATGCAAAATGATGTTCACTAGTCCTTTACTGTTATCCAGCAGGGCAACCACAATATAAGTAACAATCGTCCAAGAAAGAAAATACGGCAAAAATATGGCGGTTTGATACACTTTCAATATTTTCCTGCTCACTACTTCATTTAACAGAATCGCCAGCAGGACACTTCCGCCAATTCCCGTAATAATAAAAACGGCGTTGTAGACAAGCGTGTTTTTGAGTGCTAACACGGCATCGGACGTTGAAAAAATAAACGTAAAGTTTTTAAGTCCGATCCAGGGGCTGCCAAAAATACCGTCGACAAAATTGTAGTTTTTAAAGGCAAGTACAGCGCCAGGCATCGGTATAAAATTAAATACAAGAAGAAGTACCAATGCCGGAAGCGCCAACAACGTAAAGTCTACATTTTTTCGCAGGGCACTCTTGCGAGACACCTTCTTCACGTTCGGCACCGTTTTGGATATTGCGGTCGTTTTCATTTGTTACACCTCCTCCTCGTCTTCTATGCTGTAGTTCTGCAAATTGATTATCTCGTCATGCGCTCAATCCTACTACTGTTCAATTCCATATTCTTGTTTTAACGACTGTACGATTTCAAGAAAACTGTCTATTCCCACAAAAAAAAGAAAAACAACACCTTTTGAGTGTCATTTCTCCAGTTTGTTCATGATTTCTATGTCTACGCGATAGGCTTTAGGCGTGGTGCCGAACCTGCGTTTAAACAGTTTATAGAAGCTGCTTTCATTGTTGAAGCCGGTTCTCTCCATAATCTCGGTGATGCTGAGCTCCGTCGCAAGCAGCAACTCGGCTGACTTGTCCAGTCGAACATTATGAATAAAGTCCATGACAGACCAACCAACCGATTCTTTAAAGATGGTACCCAGATAGCCTTGGGAAAGCTTGAATTCTACCGCGATACCTTTCAAGCTCAGATCTTCTGTAAAATGAACTTGAACGTAGCGTTTAATCGATTCAACCAAAGCATCGTGACGCGTTTCCACAAGCGGCTTCTGATCCGCAATTTTCATAATATCCGCATAAAATTTGCTCTTGAGATCATCAATGGATTCAAAGGCAGCCATCCGCATATAAAAATCTTTCATGGAGATTTGAATTTTCTCAATTCTTGTTTTATTCAGTATATCGAACGCCTTGCCCAGCGCCAAGGAAAAGCGTGTAATAGAAAGCATGAAACTTTCGATGTCTCCTTTGGACGACACTTCAATGAACTGATCGAACAGCGATTTGGCTTCATCACCATCTCCTGCGCGAATCGACTCCAAAATTCGTTCTTCCAGCTTCTCGTCATAGGTAACCGTCATTTGCTCATGAAGATCCAACACAGCAGGATCCAGAATCGCTTCACGACTGTAGATCACACTATATTTCAGCAAAAGTGATGCCGTACGGTACGAATGAATGAGCGCTTCGACACCTTGTACATAACCGCCTAGGAAGGCGGAGAGAGTAATGCCTGTATACCCTTTCACTGTGTTTTGCAGCAATCTAATTTTCTCATCCCAGGAGATGTCGGGCCTTCCATCTGGAAGGAAGACAAGCAAAATAAACTGCCCTTCCCCGATATAGATGGCCTTTGCCGTTTGGCCACAATCAAGAACCTCCTCGGCTACATTCATCATAATAAACCGATAAGCCTTTTTGCGGTCGGCGTCCATGGTCTCGAACTGCTCCCGCCGATCAATCTTCAGCAGAATCAGCATCATTTCGCGATCGAGCATATTGCCGAACACAGAAGAAAATTCGCCGGTCAGCTGATTAGCAATGGAGTTATTCTCCATCAACACCGCTTTAATATAGTTTTCCAGCAAAATCGTGTCCGCTGACTGTTTATAGCTGTTATAGTCATTCAGCAAGCCTTTATTTTTTTGAAACACATCCGAAAGAAGCTTGACCTCGTCAATGAGCGGCCCCTTATTCTCATCTTTGCCCCTAGGCCCAATGACTTCGCGAAACACTCGGCCGAAGGGGAGGTAGATGCGATAAGCGATGAAGCCTGCAGCGGCGAGGGCAAAAAGCGCTATGCCCAGCGTAATCTGCAGCACGACTTTACGCACGAATTGCAGCGATTGGTATAGAAACTCATTGGATTCTTCCACCACAAGCACCCAGTTGGTTTCGGGCATCCAGAGATAAGTAATGATTTTTTGATCTTTTTTCGCTCCGGTCTCAAAGCTGCCGGCTTCTTGATTCGTCTCCATAATTTTGTGAACCAGTTCGGTGTTGAGTACATCCAGATTGCGAATTTGCTTGGAATCGTCAATGAGTGTACGGCTCGTTTTATCAATTATATAAGCTTTATTATTCTGACCCTTAAGCTTACTTAAGGTGTCGCATAACCAAGCTGCGTCAATATTGACGCCGAGCGCTTTGGATAATTTGTTGTCACTGTCAGTTTGAAAATAAAAATACGTAAACACTGTTGCACTAGTATTATAAGCCTCTAGGGGAAGCACTCTGGGTATCGGTGTCAAGACTGCCGTGTTCCTGTAATTTTGAACCGCGTTCACAAAGAAAGTATCCTTCTGTACCATGGAACCAAGCGTCGAATAGTAATTTCCTGTTGTTCCGCTGTAGAGCGTATCCGAGTGAAAGATAGGATTGATTTCAAACGATTTACTGATTAACTCCATGTACCTGAACATTTCGAAATAATCGAGTTGCTTCTTCTCAAATAATACGGCAAGAGCAGGATCGTCTAGCTGGCGGAACGTAAACGCCCTCACATCCTCATTCATTCGCTTGATCGTATTACTGATAATGCGCAGCTCCTTGCTATTCTCTTCATAGGTCCGCTGCTTAACGATGCCCTCAAAACTTTTGAATGCAGTAATTGAGAACCCCCCAAGCACGACTAGGAGCAGCAGTGAAAGCAATACTACGATGTTAACGAACGTCCGACTGATACTCCATTTAAACATGTCATGCATTCTCCCCTTAACCCATCATGTACTAGCCCGCCATCATGCAGAGCAGAATTGTCGAGTTTCATTATACAATCATGGCATGCACATGGCTATAAAATTCTCACAAACACGGTCAGCATCAAGATCGTCAGCGACATCCTTATCATACCAAGCCGCGTTGGACTTCATGTACACACAAAACGCAAGGGAACCGATAATAGCTATCAGTTCCCTCTGCGTTCACTATGATGTTGCTTTTCCACTCATTTTTATTGACCGCGGCTGTAGGATCACCACTCAAAAAGTCCTAATAACACGAATGTGGAACCACTGTCTTGCACCGATCGTTACATTCAGCTCACCGTTAGTAATTGCAAGCTCTTGTTCATTTTCTTCCAAAATATTAGTCTTAAATGACCGAGCAATCTCAAATCCTGGAATTTTCACTTTAGCTTCGGATGGAACGTCTTTCAAGTTTCTCAAACGAATAATGAATCCGTCATCATCCATTGCCGGTTTGATATACGTTGGTACAACGCCGTTGCCCGTTACTTCCAAAAGTTGACCTTCTTTTTCAGCGGAGCCATGCATGACCGGGAAAATTTGCACCGGTTGGGACGCTTCTACCCCTTTTTTCATCACTTCTTCAGCTTCAAATTTATGAAATGTCGATAACACGTATCTCACTTCGATGAGACCAGGCTGACTCGCTCTAAAGTTAGTATCCCAGTAATTGTTGAGCGGCCATGCTAATAGAATTGGATTCTCATTCCGCTGGATCGATTTCTGTTCTTTACCAAAATGGAAATCACCAATCTGCACTAATGGCGCATCCGGACAAGCCAATGTGATGCCATGCTTGTCATCATATATGGAAACGGTTTGATCAACGGTTACCCACTCTTTACAAACCGTTGGAAGCTGATCTTCGTCTAAGGCTGCGAAGGTGCCCGCACTGTCAAATACCGATTTCCAGTTCTCCTTTAATTGAAGAGGGAACGCAAAATAGATGGATTCAGGCTCACGGATATCAAGCTTATCAATGGCAGCGGACAATTCAATATCCGGACGGTTGGCAAAGAAAGTCATCCTTTGCTCTAAACGCTTAACTCCAGGAGCTGTCCACTCCATTGTTAAGGTAACGCCGGAGGAATGCCTTTCAACTTGGAAAGAAATTAATTTATCGGCTCCTCTTCGCACCGCTTCCCATTCATTATTCCAACAGCTAATATTGTTATTGCAATCATCCAGCACGCGGTCGTGAATGGTTGTCCGATCCAGCTTATTTCTTAAAGGATCAGGAGACTCATGAACGAATTGGAACAATGTCCATTCGCTGCTTTGATCGATCATTTGCCAGCCGGTTGATTTGTCTATCAACTCGTGGATTCTGCCGATTTCTTTGTCAAACGTAATGCGATAATAAGGCGTATCAATTGAGTTATCCGTTATGTCGATATTGCTTGCAGTCTCTTCCACAGTAATTGGTGCGGGCAGCGGAAGCACCTTATAGCTAAATGGAGGCATCTTAATCAAACCATACGAAGGTGTCTTCCAATCGATATCGTAATTATTCTGGATATAAGAGAATCTTGCGGCAGAAGTATGTCTGTCTCCGTGTAGATAATAATCTGGAATATGCAGGTCGCATACCTGCTCGACGTGTGTCGGATTCACTAACATGACTCCCTGAGGCGGTCCAGACTGGAGCGGATTGCCTGCAAGCTCTTCCAACTGCTGATTTAGCACGTAACCTGACAGACTATTTGCCTTATAAGCAAAATGCGCCTTGTGCATCCATTGAATTTTCGTAAACATTTCGTCAGGATGCGTAGTGGAAATGTTGGCTCCCCAGGTATGCTCATCATACAGTTGCGCTTGATCCCATGCCTCTTGAAAGAGGTGACGATTGCCTGAGAAGTTGTTATGTTGGACAGCCGAAAGGAACTCAGCATTCTTCAAACTAACTTTACTTCGACGATTTAATCTAGTTTCTACGGCGGAACTTGCGGCTCCAAAATTCCAGAAATCCGTCCAATCACCCCGATAAGTTTGAATCGTTTCTGCCGGCTGCTCTTTTAACCTTTGCAGCAGCATTTCAGGCGTCACCATTCTCATTCGCTGCTCGTGTCCTTCCGCATTCCATTTGCGAATCATGGCGAGCAATGTTTGGTCCGGAGGCGTATTATCGTAATGCGGTACATTCGTTGCCGATAAATAGATGAAATCATAAGGATAACCATCACGTTCAATCCGAGACATATAACGATCAAGTCCCTTTTTCATGAGCTCGGTGCTTTCCTCTTCCAATTGGCACCATTGCGTAAACAGTGAATAATGCTCGCCATTAAATGTAAGCAATTCTCGACCGTCAGGCGCAACCCACTTGAATGCTCTTGGTCTCTCTAAAGGAAGACCGCCTAAATGGATGTTAATTCCTGTTGTATACAGTTCGACTCCCGCATCCAGCATGGCCTGTGCAATCGTCCAAGGCTGACCGTTAATATCATGATTAATCGCAGTACGGATCGGTACATGAAATTTGTCTCGCAGCTCTTTAACTGGATAAAGCAATCGCGCCAATTGCTCCGCGTTACATAACGGACTTGTGTGCATGCTTAAAGCCGAGATACAAATTTGACCATTGTTTAGGAACTTGCTGAATCGTTCCACTTGGCTGCTGCTAGTTGTTTCCAACCATCTCATCACTGGCAAGGTAGCTTCGCAAGTCCAGTAGAATCTGTTTTCTTCTGCATCGTGCTGGGTTTGCTCACAAAGATCAAGAACCTGATCGATATATGTGTTTTGTAGCTCCATAAGCATAGGCTGTGTATGGGTATAGCCAATATCCAAATGACTGTGGTGATATACGAGAATTTCTTTGATTTTTGACATTTCCTTCTCCTCCAATGACTTGTCATGTTCTCACATGCCAATTCGAAAGACATCGCTTTCATATCAATAATCATAAGATTCGGAACACCAAATGTATTTGCAATATGCTGACTACTTTTTTATACTTTAAGGACATTAATTCAGTTAGGATGGTTTGAGAAAGATGACTTTACCTCAGTCTATTTACGTCGATGGAACAGTCAATTTAAATTTGATGGCGCATACATTGCAAAGTAAAGATGCCGTTTTTCGCGTCCATTACTGGGGAGGGATTCGCGATCATGTCCATCCACCCATCCATCAACATTCGTTCTTTGAAATCTGTTATGTACTTGATGGCAATGCGACTTATACGGAATCTGGCGCCGACTATACGCTACAAAAAAACAGTATGTTCTTAACTAGGCCTTATACAAAACACAACATTCATACTGCCAGCTCATTTTTCTTTATTTTTGTCGCATTTGAAATCGTAGCCAATGAGTCATCCTCCGCGGCAGTGGAGATGTTCAGTCGACTGAGCAAAACAAACAACTTCTTCATTCCTGATGGCTCTAACCTACCTGCCATCCGCATTTGGGAAGCGCTGCTGCAGCAATCCTTTCAAGAAGGCCCGCTTTTTCAAGAGAGTGTACTAGCACTTTCCTGCGCATTGTTAACCTCTTTTACTCACATTTTCACTGACAACATCGAACAACAAGATGCAAAGAAACGAAAGAGAGAGAAGCTTGGAGCTAGAATGGTCATTTCCCAATCCAAATTGTATATACGCGATAACCTTGCAAACCCAAGCTTATCATTAGTCGAAGTAGCCAATTTTTTGCACCTATCAGGACGCCATTTTTCACGTGTATTTAAAGAAGAGCTAGGACAATCTTTTACGGATTATGTTCGAAAGGAACGTGTAAGACAAGCTACCCTCCTGCTTACTTCGACGAAAAAATCGATTAAACAAATCTCGGAGGAAACAGGTTTTGAAAACGTTCATTATTTTACGAGAGTCTTTTCCGAGATTATGGAAATAACACCAAGAAGATTTATAGATAAATTCAACAAGAAGTAAGTGTCAGAGCTCGTTGTCATATTTTATAATTTTCTGCCATAACTCCCGAGGCTTCATAATCTTGCCCGTGCCAGCTGAAAAAACAACCGTCAAACAGAAGCAGTAAATTAAACAACAGAAGGATCACGCCTGCAGAGCAGTCGTAACCCTTCTTCAAACGTTCAGAAATTCCAATCTTTATGTCGTACGATACGCAACAGTTCCTGTGTTTATGGCATGGCAAATCTGGATAGGTCGTTCAGGCGTTTCCCAATTCTCACCAAGCTGAATGAAATACCGGAATTCATAAAAGCCACCTAAGGTCGCTTTAAAATTCGTCTCCCAATAGTTTGAAAGAGGCCATGAATAGAGCGGTTCCTTGATTTCCTCATCCTGTTGTCCATTGAGAATTCGTGGCTGATGCATAATTGATCCGGTTTGTAACAATGGCGTATCCGGCGTTGCCACAACCAAACTGCCCCCAGGGGACAATAAGGTGAATCCTTCCTGAATACAGTAATAATCGATTAAAGTCCCTGGAAGTTGATCCTTGCCTGGACGAATTGGGACTCCTGGCTTATCTAGCCATAGCTCGCTTCCTTCCTGTGCAAATGGCAGGGAAATAAACACATTTTCGGGCTCCCAAACACTATCCTTATGAATCCGAACAGAGACGTCCACTCGGGCAATCTCCTTATAAACCTTCAAGAAAACCGAATAGTAGCTCATCCCTTCAACCGTAAACGTCAACTCAACAATGCCATAAACGTCACCTTCGGTAATCTTTTTAACGCCTGCAAGCTTTCCAATGGATCTTTGAACATCAAGCCCTTTTCGGTTTCTGCCCATGGTGCTTCTAACTTTGACCATTTGACTGATTTCGCTTACTGGCGTCTTTTCGTAAATGGGTGTGAATGCACCTGCAAGTCTGTTGGAAGCGATCCATTCCTTGCCGTTACTTTTGTCGTACCAAGAAATGATGCCATCACTTTCTGCCCATGCAATCCGAACAAAGGAGGTCTCCACATAGTGCTCTGCGAATAGGATCTGTGGCTTTGATGATATCTCATCCAAATTAATCAGGTCCTTTACATCATAAACGCGATCCTGACCAATTAGGTAGGTACTTCTTGTTGTCTTCAGCTTTGCTTCCTGGGCATGACGTATAAAATATGACTTTGTTTCCTTGGCTTCCAATTTCGCCACGATCTCGATTTGGTTACCTCTGCTCACTCTTTCTAGTTGATGTGGAATTACGCGCCCGGTACTCTCTTCTACAACTTCTAATCCTTCCTTAAACCGATCCAGCTCTGAATAGCTGTCGAGGTAGAAGTGAGCTATATCTTCGATTGGATAGTCGTATGGATTAACTACTCGATAAGATAACTTTCGATCATGACGAAGCATGACCTCACCTTGCTGCTTCAACACCTCATCCAGGGCCGTGTAAACGGATCGACTGGCGTTGGCCGCATAGGCTTCTTTTCGAACACCAAGCTGCTGTACCATCATGTGCCACGGTTCTTTAATGGAAGAATGATAGCCCCATGTATGCTCGGCGAACATCATCAACTGATGCTCTGCTTCACGGATCCGCTCACCTTGCAGCATGTCCACATTAGGCTCCAACTTACGAACAACACCCAGCATTCGTTGAGCATCGCGGAAAATTTGTGTATGCATGGGTGTAGAACTTGCTCCATCACTCCAATAGTCTGGCCAATCGCCGCGGTATACCGGAATGTCGAATGACTGAGCGCGTACAAGATCGAAATACTGGTTTAACGTCGTCATTTCTATTTCAACTTGATCGCCGTATTTCTCGTTCCACTCTTTAATAAAGGTAATAATTTTTGGATTAGGTGACGCATTGTCGTTTAAGAGTCCCATGACGTTGACCAATAGGAAATCGTATGGATATTGCTCCTTCTCCAGCTGGTTGATATACCGGGTAATACGATCCTCCGCTAATTTCCAATGATTGTCCGAAATCCCCCATACGAAGTGCTCATCTTCATTAATGGTGTAGGACAGAACAGCATCCGGATTTAACCCTAAATCATTGCCGAACATATAATGCTCGCCGTTCCATACGAGGATCTGATCTCCATTAGGCGTCTCCCAATAGAATGGAAACTGCTTCCGACCAATCGGGAACATGCTGTGATGCGTATGTACGCAAGATAGCAGGTTTTCGATGCCGGCATCCGCCATCGCTTGCGAGTACCCCCAGCTGTATCCAGTAATGTCAGCTGTCATGGCTGATTTGACCGGTGAGTCGAGCTTGATTTCACGGGCATAATCCCCCGCTTTTAACAGCATTTTTCTTAACAATTCGTAATCCGCAAGTTCGCCCAAGTTCAGATAAGTACCCGACAGTTCGATATCGCCTCTACGTAAAACGGTAACAAATTGCTCCCGTTCTTCTTCTGTCGATTGCTCTAGAAAGCGCTCTACCGCCCAGAACGTTTCGCAGGTCCATTTGTAACCAGTCCAATCGTTTTGAAGCCCACTATGAGCAGCATTCGAAATCGCAACTGCTTGCTTTATATAATCCACATGAAATTGTTCAATTTTCTCTTGTCGTTCCGTATAACCAATGTCTGTATGAGAATGATGTATCGCATATATTTTCCATTTTTTTCTTGTTTGCACAAAAAGTCCTCCCTATGAAGCTGGATAATACTATTTAAGTACGGATGGCTATGAAGTCAAACTGATTTTCCTGACAGGCTAGAATAGCCGTTGCCGGTTCGCAGTAACCCGAATCGATAGCGACCGTGTACCGGAATTCATACATACCTCCGCATGAAGCTTTAAAATTCGTTTCCCATTTATTGTTGGTTAACCATGAATAGAGTGTACCAGTAGGATCGATGTGGTCCGCATAATCCCATAAACGAAGCTTTCCGATGTGAACCATCGGCGCATCCAAGGTACTCAAAGCGACTCCGACTTCTTTCCCTGCCAAGACTGCACCAGCTTGAACTGTGAAATAATCGATACACGTTCCCGGCAGTCGATCCATTCCAGGGCGGACGACAGCCCCCGCCTTATCGAGATGCCATACGCCTTCCTCCGTGTGGAACGGAAACGCGACATACATCCCGTCCGGGTCAAGAATATTCTCTTTATTCAATTTGATGGAGACATCGAATCGTGAGAGTTCGCGGTAAAACTTAAATTCCGCTACATACGAATGCGCACCTCTGACTTGGTACTCAAATTCCCAAATTTCATAGTGAAGCGTATTGGACGTGTTCGTTACCGCCTTCAACTCACCTCGGAAAATCTGATCGTTCGGAATCTTGCGCGCCGAATAGCCGAAGCCCGCGGGCTCTGCGCGATTCGCGCCTTCGAAAATCTGGTATACCGGGGAAGCTAAGCCTTCGGCCCCTTCGCTTAATAAAGATTTTCCGGTTGGCTTATGGAGGATTCGATGAATGCCTTTCTTCTCACACCATTCCACTAGCATATGCGTATTTTCGAATCGGTCTGAAGCTTTCGTTTGCTTAGTCGAAGTATCAGCAGGCTTCTCCATCGTGTTCTGAATAATCGATAATTTTTTTTCTTCTAATGGCCCTAATTCCAGAATAACAGCCAGTTCCTGCCCGCGAAGCGAGTTTCTCACACGATCGAATTCATACTCGCGTCCCTCAGCGTCTACAACAAGCAGCTGGTGATTAAAAATAGGATCTTCCCAATAATCCAATGACAAATAGGCAACCGAGCTTTTCTTCTGCAAAGACGGGTTGATGACTTTATAGGTAAACGATCTGCGTGCGGTAAATTCGCTCTGTCCTCTCCCATAAAGCACTTCGTCCAATGCGGAACATGCTAGCTCATCTGCTAGGGTGGCGTACTTGATTTTGCGTGCAAGCAGCTGCTGGACTCGGAAGTCGCTTGCCTTTGCCAAAGAAGCAGAGTGCCCCCAAGTGTGCTCGGCATATAGAATCAACGCATCGGTTACAGGTTTCCATTCCTCTGCCGAAACATATTTTCCATCCGGGTCCAGTCTTTCAGCTATTCGCTTCATGCGCTGACCGTTACGAAAAAGGGTCGTTTCGAGAGCCGTAGAGATCGTCCCGTCTGTCCACCAATCGTTCCAATCTCCTCGATAGACCGGTATTTCGGTCACTTCCTGTTGGAGATATTGGAAGAATTCCGTTAAGTTTGCCGTACGAACTAAAATTTCGTCCCCATGTTTATCGTTCCATTGCTTGATTAATTCACAGTAATCATCGGTTGGGGGATTATTGTCGGTGTATAAAGCGCCTGCATTTACTGGTAAGAAGTTATATTCATAGCCTGACTTCTGGAGCCCATCGACAAGCTTGAAAAGGACTTGCTCCGCATAGGAGATATCCTGCACGTCTTCATAACGTCCAGGCCCCCCATCGTACTCGAATCCTGAAATCATGGGATCGCCTATTAAGTTATATCCGGGAATAAGACCAAGCAAATTCGCTTTATGGTAGGTTAATCCGCTCCATACCAGGACGCTGTTTCCTTTAGGCGATTCCCAATAGAACGGAACATTTGGTTTGCCGAAAGGGATACTGGCGTGATGACTGTTAATGTGCGTGGATAAATACTTAATACCAGCGTCATATAGGGCATCCGCCATTCCCCAAGAAAAGCCAGTTACATCGCATGACATAGCACTATGCAGAGGTACGCCTTCTTGTCGCGCGAACTCTATTGCTGGATTAAATAAATCATGCTGGTGCCCTTCATCGAGAAGCTCACTCATATGTAAGTAAGTTGCGCTTAATTCCAAGGAACCATTTTTAAGCGCTTCTACCAAGCGTTTTTTTCCATCCTCGCCGTATTTTTTTAAGTACTGCTCTACAGCCCAGAATCCTTCGCACATAAATTTGAACCGAGAATTCTCATCTCGCGTTTGCTGTGCAGGTGATAGCGCCATGTTGACCGCTTGATTAATAAATTGTTTCTGATATTCCGTAATCACTTCTTGGCGCTCTGTGTACCCGATATCAATATGGGAGTGCTGAATAATAAATAAAGTAAACGGTTTTTTGGACATTGGAACCCCTCATCCTATTCTCTTGACATTGTAAATCCTATACGTATTATAAAATAATACATCGTAATGGTATTCGATCTATATTCCGATTGTTATCCGAAAGTCCAATAAGTTCATAACCAATTGGAGTGGATTGATCGATGAAAGGGGTACGTACATGGCGTTAGCAGAGGAAGAAACTCTAGTTTCACCCTTTCTCCGATATTCCGGTATATTTGATACATCAAAGCAGAAGAAGCACGTATATGGCCCAAGAATCTGCTATGTTCCATCTCTGTATTATATTGAGAGTGGAAAGGGTCAATTAATCATAGAAGAAAAAACCTATGACTTGGTTCCTGGGATGCAGATTTATATCGAACATGGTAAACAGCACACTTGGCTGCTTGACTTTAAACATCCGTTAACATTTAAATTTGTTTACTTCGAATGGTCCCGTCGTCCAGAAACCGAGCTTTCTAATATTTTGGACTATTACTGCGATCCTGGAGACGAATTCCGGCCAGAGTTGCTCCACCCCCCGATTCATTTAGAGCTGCTGGTCTGCACAAAACCCACGATCACGAAAACATGGACGGAGAGGTTTAATCGTCTCCAATCGATCTTTGAGGTGATAAATCACAGTAATGATATGCAGGTATTAAAATTCCAGGGACACTTTCTCATTTTCCTGGATGAAGTATTAGAGGGAATTCGGAATGAAGTAGATTTTACAGATCCGCGTATCGCCAAAGTGATAAAACTATTAAGGGAGGATCGCTTTGGTCGTGATGGTGCACATTTAATGGATTGGCAAATAGTGACGGGGTTAAATCGAAGTCAGTTTTTCTCCCTATTCAAGTCGGGAACTGGATTTACTCCCAAGGAGTATTGGAATTGGTGCAGAATGAATGAAGCCAAAGAGTTGCTGCGTAATACCCAAATGTCCATAACTGAAATCGCTGAACATTTCGGTTTTGCAAGCGTACACAGTTTTTCGAAAAGCTTTACCCGCACAGTTGGAAAAAATCCATCCCAGTATCGAACGGAGCTCCGAATCTTTTAACGGAGGTTTACTTGATGAAACGATGAAACGAAACCATCATGAAGCTGTCACTGTTGATATGAAGGCGATTCATTCGTCATCTAAAAAGAAAAGCACCCTCATCGGGTGCTTTTTCAATAAGTGCGTGCGTCTCCATTTTGTTATGCTCCATCGTTCCGTTCCTTACGCTTCACCGCATTCTATTTTATGGGGATCAACAACCAGCTCTGCCAGCTTCGTGTCTCCTTCAAACAACGTTGTATGTCTGATTTCCATATAGCTTTCTCGTGGAACTTCTCCGTCTTTATAAGATGCCTCTACAAGGCTTAATCGAGCTACAACTGCTGTGGCTTCACATAAACTGCTTATACCTTCAGCATAGTAAATCGCCCAGCCAGCTTCCAACCTTGCCTGCTGCAGCAGCTTCGTTTCTCCTGCGTAGAACATCTGTCTTAATCGGAGTATATCGCCGTCCAGAACGGGATGAATCACAGGTGCTTGGCGAGCAGTCTCGCCATATGAAATGCCCTGCAGCGGTGCGATTAAAACTGCCGAATGTGGATATTGCAGGATGGTCCATGCTCGGCCGTCTGCGCCCAGAGCCGTCTGCATCTCGCCTGACCAGCGAGGCACAACCCACTCATCGGCAAGCTCGCTTGCCTCGTTATGAATTCGGCTCATGCTGCGCACAACCAATAGAGCATGGTTCTGCTGAACCGACCTGAGCTGGGTATCTGGGTACCACGATTCCTTGAACAGCGCTGGTCCTAGATACGCCTTTTGGAAAGCAGCCGGATGCATTCTTACATTCTCACCGTCATGGGCATACCAGCGCAGGTAGGAGATCTGGTGCCCTTCCACCGCCAGCGATACCGGATACGATTGCCAAGCCAGACCCCAAGTCGGCCATTGATAGGATCCAGCGATGACCGGGAATCTATCAACGCTGCCAATTCGGCCAGTAACGCCAATCCAGGTGTTCGCATAGCTCGAATCCATAATTCGTTCGGTTCGGTTGCGTGGAACCGGCAGTTCAACAATGGGTTTATCCGTCTGCAGCTCCTTTTCAAACAGCAGAAAGTTTAACCCACCCGCAAGATCCTCATTTTTCATCTCTTCCGGGGATTGCTTGCTTTCAATGCCAGTTATCCACCAGAAAAAACTGTTTATTTTGATTTTTCCTTCTACGTTGTAGCTACGTATCGTTGGTACGAACTCATATCCGCCATGAAATTGAAAGTAATCGAGCAAGCCACCCATTACATCCTGCAGTTCTTTCAGAAGCCCATCATTTTCCTCGGGCAAGGACAAGCAGGCAAGCTTGAGCGAACTCAAGGTTACACTGGTATAAATTAGACTTGCATTCTCACCCCAGCCCCATCCGCGCTCAGCCGTATAAGTAAGCCAGCGTTTAAAAAAGTCCGTTGCTGCTTGCTTGTATTTCTCCAACCCGCATATGTGTGAAATGGCCAGCAATACTGCGCCATCGCTTACAATCTTGTTCGTATAATATAAAATCGGCATCTTGAGCTCGTGCTCAAACCAAGCTGCACCCCGTTCAAACATGAGATCGAGCTGCTCACGATGCGCTGCGGGGATGCGTTCATTCAAACAAAGTCGCAATACGACGAGCGGAAAAAGAGTGAAAAAAGCCGCATTCGAATCGTTGACCTGCGTCTCTTCTCGATACCAGCGAAAAGCTCCGTAATACGGACTTGACTCGTCGGTGATCTGCAGCTCTGATAGAGCTTTCAAAATTGTCGATCCTTCTGCTTCACTTAGCATGCCACTCGCGGTGCCGATTGCGTAATAGTTGGCAGTGCTACGGCCTTCGTGCGCTTCCTGAACCTTGGAAGCTTCAATCGTATGACCCGGCCCGCCATGACTTACTAGCCCCTCATTCACTTTAAGGAGGGAACCGCATTTCTCCCACCACAGCTCCAAAATACGTAACGTCTGCATATTCATAACTCTCCCATCAAAAATGTAAGCGATTAATATTGATTATCTCGCCTCGCACCCAATTCCACCACTGTTCGATTCCATTTTCTTGTATTAACGACTGTACGATTTAAAGAAAACTGTCCAAAATCAAAAAAAGAGAAACAACACTGTCTGAGTGTCATTTCTCCTGTTCTCTTCATAATCTCCGTTGTGCTGAGCCCCAAATAAACCAGGCGAAGTCATAGACATTCGCCTGTACGTCATCGTAATTGAGTAATGATAAAGAAAGTCATTTGTTCACTATCTAGTCTTCTGAACTAATGCTATAAGTGCATCTCCCATTTGTTTATGTCCCACGGTAGTATTCGGATGAACCCAATTGTTAAAACGGGTCACTTGCACGGTTGAATAAATGTTCGCGTTTTCAATTGTGTAATCGAACCCATATACAGTATCTAAGCATTGCCCCATTGGACAAATATAAATATGTTTCGAAATTGCCGTATCGGTATCAAACTCGGACAGTAGCCTCTGTGCTTCCAGCTTCATATTTCGGTCATAATTTTCTTGGATTGCACCTGATCCTAATTGAATACCCCAAGCATCTTGACCTGCTCCAAGCGTTGGTAAATTAATAATCACTTTGATTTCACTATTATAAGCATGGATCGAATTTATTAACGTGTTCAAATTAGAAATAAATACATCGATATCAGTTACACCTGTTGTTAATTGGAAGTCATTTGCCCCGAGTAAAATAGAGACATGAGTAGGCGTACCATCAGGGAAAGCAGCAGAAAATCTTTGGATGTATTTCGAAAAATCGACCCCAAATGTACTAGGTTGCGGGGTCATTACCGCCCACTGGCTTCCATTCCATTGAACCCATTGCTGTCCTTCTGATTTCGAAGGGTCAACCATAACATCACCAACACTAGGCTCTGTATAATAACCATTTGCATCGTAGAGGTAACTCGAACGGTTCCAACCTCTTGCGATCTTTTGGAATCCTTGATAATCGTAATCGTTAGAATTTGTATAACAGACTTTCTTCCAAAAATCCGTGTTACCCTTGTAGGCACTTCCACTAACCGTAGTAGGGAAAACAAATGGACTATCACCTGCTGTCGTTCCGATGTTAGACATATAATTCCTTAGTGTCCAACCACCCCGTCCTTCGCGATTAACAGGATCATCCATAGTATCATAAGTTCTTGTACCTTGAGTACTACTATTACTTAATTTTAAGAATTGCCTCAAATAGGAGCCATCCCTTGTAATGCTGTCACCGATTGCTAATAGACGTACCGCTGTAGAATTAGATTTATCAACTAACTCCACCGTGCAGGCTTTTGTAAATACGGTCTTTAAGGCTCTATCCATAACATTTATGATTAAAGTGAACGGAGTGCTTGGCACTGAGTACCCTGATGCTGAACTATCTGATTCCATTCTCCAAAATCCGTCATACTGTCTCCCATAGCTCCCGATTACGTCAATGATTATATTTTTATAATCATAAGACGAGTTAGCTAAGATTAAATTTTTGAAAAACAGATTCAATTGTTCCTTATTAAGGGTATCACCTTTTAGAATGTATATTTTTCTTGGTAAAATAACATCTAATCCATGAACTTTAATGCCTTGGATACCACGTTGCCTCTTTATCTTTGTCATAGCTCTCCATTCACAAGCAGCTTCAAAATTCTGACTGCATGGCCTTCACTTTGTTCGTGCTTTTCTGTAGATATTCGAACTTTTACAATATGCTCCCCACATTCAAGCTCATCGGCAAACATAACGGTCTTCGGTCTATAGAACATCGGACAGTATTTGTCAAATAGCGATATCTGACGAAATGATTCACCGTCAATTGAAACCTCGATATCTCCGGTGTCCATACCAGCCAGCATAGAAATGCCGACTGCAATTCCAGTGAAACGGAACATAAATTCAGAGCCAGGGGTCTCCGCCATGAAGATATCTGCTGGTGGCGTCCAATTGCAAGTTTTCTCGGTAGTCCAGCCATCGATCATTTGCCAACCAGAGCTAATCTTGGTCGTAAGAGGATCTAATTGCTTGCCTGACTCGTAACAAAATGGATCCATCGGCAAAGGAAGCTCCATTTTATCATTTGATTTCACTTTGTCTGTACAAATCGCCTCATCCAAGAAAACTTCGAGTGACTGGGCATATATGGCGTGTCCGTAGTCGTTCGGATGTACAGTATCCGCACTGAAATCTTCCCATTTCAGATCTCCCGATTCGATTCTGCTATAGATGTCAGCAGCCATGTTTATGGAAGGAAGTTGGTAATATTCGGCAACCTCTTCATGTTTATAAATGTTTTCCTGAAAT
The DNA here is from genome assembly GCF_059692215.1 of Paenibacillus sp. J22P51. Classification (NCBI taxonomy): domain Bacteria; kingdom Bacillati; phylum Bacillota; class Bacilli; order Caryophanales; family Paenibacillaceae; genus Paenibacillus; species Paenibacillus sp. J22P51. The sequence continues at coordinate 446,487 of NZ_JCAUAZ010000001.1, forward strand.
CTACCATTCGCCGAATAGCTTTCGGAGCCAGATTGATTGGCTGTATAAAGGAAACAAATGTCCACATGGGGATTGAATCTTTTGGTATGGCGTACGATTCCCTCCATTGCCCGGATGGACTCGTTCCGGTTTCCAGCATCGTTTACCGCAAACTCTATGAATAAAAGATCGACAGCCCCAAGTTTGATGATATGGTCCTCGAACCGAAATGCACCGTAAGTAGAATCGGTTCCGCCAATTGCTGCATTGATGAACTTGATTGCTACATCGGGAAAGCGACGCTCAAAATATCGGTACGTCAGTGCCCGGTAACTTGTTTGCTCTTGTTCTGAAGATCTAGATCCTAACGTCACAGATCCCCCAATGAAAGCGATGTTCGCTATACGACTGTTTTCTAGCTTATCCACTATTCTCTTTAAACCACTCCGAATGAAATAATTAGGAAACCCTGCTTTGATAGGTAGCATGTTACAATCACCTCAAATATCGTAATTATAAATTTGTCACTTCATTATTCGAAATACATGTGCGATTGGTGCCTCTTCTGTGATTTCAGAGCTCGGAAGCCATACGCTCAAACCATTATCCGTTTCTTTGAAATTAAGCTTCTCATTGGTTCCAACCAACTCAACGTTCGATATTCGTTCCTTATAAGGAATACTAATCACGTCCTTAACCTGCGCGTCTTTCGAATCATACAAATAAGTACAATATACTGTCTCTGCTTTTACAGTAAATGCGCAGTTCTCCATATAATAAGGCGCGCATATTCTTGTGCCATAGATTGCCTCACCATATGTTTTCAGCCACGCGCCCAGCTCCTTCATCCGATGAACAGCATCCTCCGGTATTCTTCCATCAGGTTGAACCCCTACATTTAGAGCTAGATTTCCACCTTTGGCTACTATTTCAAGAAGCGTGTGGACAATCTGACGTGTGGACATGTAGTTCTTATGATCTTCAAATTGGTATCCCCATGATTTTCCCAGCGTTATGCAGCTTTCCCATGGAACATTCAGTGGTTTGTCAGGAGTTAATTGTTCAGGTGTTATAAAATTTTCATAGAGTCCGCCAACCGTTCGATCTGCAGCTAGCATCCATGGTTGATGCTCGCGCGCTTTTTCAATTGCCTCGCCGATACGAATATCTTGACCGTATTTTTTGGCACTTACCCAACCAGCATCTAGCCATAGGACATCGATTCTGCCGTAATTGGTCGTCAGTTCCTCAATTTGCTCATGCGTGAACTTGACAAACTTCTCCCATAACCATGGATACTGTTTCGGATCATAGGACGGTCCACGCCAAGTTGATCGACTACTTTCCATTCCAGGTGCCCAATAATAGGGGGAGTGCCAGTCCGCTTTGGAAAAGTAAGCTGCAATCGCCATACCCTTTTCGCGAAACGCATCGAATACATGCTTGACAATATTCGCATATCGATGAGTATGGAATGGGGTTTCCGAGCCTGTAATTCGATATTCTGTCGTCCTTGTATCCCACATGCAAAAGCCGTCATGATGCTTCGTAGTAAAAATTAGATATTTGAACCCGCTTTCGTGTGCCAATTCTGCCCATAACTCAGGTTGAAATCGTATCGGATTAAATGTTCGATTCAAATTAAAATACTGATCTCTAAACGAATCCTCGTTATCCTCCCAATCGATGTTCTCCCTGGACCACACCGCATCTTCATCGCTTAGAGACCAAGATGCATCAAGACCAAGTTGAGAGTAAGGACCCCAATGAATCATGAATCCAATCTTTTGATCCTTGAACCATTCTAGTTGTTCCAAAAGAAGCTGATTATCTGGTTTAATCCACTCGGATTCAGCTGTGTAGTCATGAATTCCTTGATATACCTCTTGCCTTTCCTCTTGATTGTAAATTTGCTCTTCAGTTTTACTCATTTCTTTTGCCCCTCTCAAATGACGAAGTGTTCACGGTAACAAAATTATATTGAAAATGGGATTGTTCATTTGACTGAACAAATCCCTATTCAGATTCCTGGCCAAAATCAATCCATTCATCAATCCACTGCACTGTTATCGAATTACATTACTATCCTTTTAACGCTCCCACCATAGCGCCTTTAACAAAGTACTTCTGAATAGCCGGGTAGATCAGTAGAACAGGCAAAGTAGCTACCATAATAGTGGCATATTTAATTGTTTCCGCAATTTGAAGTCCCTCAGCCAAATCGCTTCCGCTTGACATACCATCTGTCGAATTGGAAAGTAATATTTCACGCAACACTAATTGTAATGGGAATAATGTTCTGTTTTGTATAAAGATGGATGCATAAAACCAGCCGTTCCACCTTTCCACGGCATAATACAAGATCATCACAGCAATGACTGGCATGGATAACGGAATGATAATTCTGAACAAAATAATAAAATGATTCGCTCCGTCAATTTTGGCTGATTCCTCTAAACTTTCTGGTATCGCACTGAATGAAGTTCTCATAATTATTAAATTAAATGTATTAATCGCAAATGGAAGAGTTACCGCAAATAAAGAATTATAAAGTCCTACCCCTTTTACAATTAAATATAGGGGAATTAGACCACCAGTGAAAAACATGGTAAATAAAATAATAAAGATAAATACACGATTCCAGAATACGTTTTTCCGTGACAACACATAAGCGCCAAGTGAAGTGAGGAGTAAGCTCACAGATGTTCCACCAACTACAACAATGATTGTGTTTACATAACCGGTTAGAATATGATGATTAGTGAATACACGCTTATACGCATCAAGATTAAACCCTAACGATTTGTAAAGAAAACCATTATGTGCAATCAACTGGCTTGCTTCACTAATAGAAGCTAATGCAACGTATACTAATGGGTATATTGTAATAGCAATAAACATCAACATAATGAGAACGAGAACGATATCAAATATTTTTTCTGACAAACTAGGCTTCTGCATGTATGACACCTCTTTACCACAATCCGTTTTGACTAACTTTACGGCTGATTTGATTTGCAAGAATGAGTAAGATCAAGTTAATAACGGAATTGAACAGGCCAACTGCTGTACTGAATCCCCAGTCAAATTCCAATAAACCGCTGCGATACACGAATGACGATATGATATCCGCAGTGCTATACGTAATCGGAGTATACAGTAGAATCACTTTCTCAAATCCGACATTGAGCAAATTACCCATGCGTAAAATGAACATAATCGTAATAGTAGGAGCAAGGCCAGGCAATGTAACGTAAAGCATCTGTTTCCAACGACTTGCCCCATCCATCCTTGCCGCCTCATACTGCTCCTGATCAATACCCATTAAAGCAGCTACATAAATAATGGACTCCCATCCTACCTTTTGCCATATCTCAGACAAGATGTAAATAGGACGGAATAACTCAGGCTTCTGCAGCATAGCTTGACCATCTCCGCCGAAATGAGTAACGATGGAGTTGATTACGCCGCCGCTATTTGTGAAATCTGTAATTATACCGCAGATGACGACCATGGATATAAAGTACGGCATGTAGGAAACCGACTGTACAACTTTTCTAAACGTTTTATTTTTCAACTCATTAAGCAGTAGAGCAAGTAGAATAGGCGCCGGGAACTCAAAAAATATAGAATAAGCACTAATAATTACTGTGTTCTTGAGTATGCGCCAAAAATAAAATCCACTCAGAAAATTTTGAAAGTTTTGAAATCCTACCCACTCGCTATCCGCTATACCTTTAATAGGAACATAGTCCTTAAAGGCAATAATTGCTCCATACATAGGCAAATAATGAAAAACCACATAAAAAGCAATAACTGGAAGCATCATAAGATAAAGCGATTTGTTTAGAAGAAAGTCTTGAGCGAGTATATTTTTCAGTGTTCTCTTTTTTATTTTGGGTTGCAAATAACTTTTGGAAAGTCCGTTTTCCATAGAATTCCCTGCTTTCGGTTTGTTTGAAGAGAAATAGGGGAAACTAACGTTCCCCTATTCTTTCGCATAACTATTTACGATTGTTATAACGTTCCAATGCAGCTTGTTGTATAGCGATGGCCCGGTCAACATTCAACGACTTTAATTTTTCTAAGTATTTATCAAAGCTATCTATAGGATCCGCGCCTAAAATAATTTTGAGCGTTGTTTCATCCACCAAGGTATTGATTTGATTCATTATTTTAGCAAATTCCGAACTTTCTTCCGGTGTAGGCGAAACTAGAGGCATTTTATATTTCATGATGTCTGTATTTTGCCAGGTCGATATCGCATCTTTTTGCTGTTTCAGTTGGTTGTATTGTTCCGCATAACCTTTATCTTGAACGAAAGGTCCACTTGAATTTCCTTTAATATTTAACAACATAGCTTGCGCGATAGTAAGTTTTTCAGGATTTTTCATAATCAAATCTGAATACGTTGGTTTTCCGTTAACCATCGTGTAGCTAACACCTTCGGTACCGAAGTTGAAGAAGTTATGACCAGCTTCACTGTAACCGTAATCAAGAAATTTCGCAGCAAGTTCCACATTTTTACTTTTCCCCGTAATAGCAACCATTCCACCATTCACGAATGGGAAGTCTTTTTGCCCGAACATTGGCTTATCGCCTTTTTTCAGAACTGGATACGGAGCCCCCACTAAATCGAACTTCGCATCCTTGCCAGCTACAGCTCCAATCCATTTGCCGATTCCCCCACCTGCATTGCCGATAGTTGCCCCAGATTTGCCAGATGTAATATTCGTATCCAGCGCTTTTCCATCCACAGTTGATATATTTTTATCGAGCAAACCTTCTGCATACCATTTACGCATTGTTGTTAAGTAATCTTTATATGCAGGTTGAGCAGGCCCGTATTTCACTTTACCGTTGTCCACAAAGAAGGAGTTATTAATACCGTAAGCACCAATAAATGCCCCTTCATTAACTCCGGCGAGCGGTCGAGGTGTACCAAGGAACGATAATGGCGCTTCTAGTCCTTTTTTCTCCTTCAATGTTTTCAGAACAGTGTACCACTCATCAATGGTAGTCGGCACTTGCAGGCCTAATTCATCCAAATAATCTTTTCTTAAGATGGGGCCTTGGTAAACAGCTAAGTATTCATCACCACGGACAAACGGAAAAGCAAAATAGGAGCCAGAATCTGTTTTTACCATTTTGTCGATTTCAGGGTGATCTTTCAAATATTTCTTTAAATTCGGAGCAAATTTATCGATAACATCATTCAATTTCAAAATGGCGCCATCTTTGATCGCCTTTTCAGGACCACCTGGATAGTCCAGCCAAGTATATTCGATCATATCTGGCAATTCACCTGATGCTAACATAACATTTAATTGTTCTTTTGTTTGATTAGCAGCAGGACCTTGGAAATTAATATTCAGTCCCGTTTTCTTTTGCCATTCTTGATAAAAAGGAATATCTTGTATGCTTGGCTTGAGTTGCAGCATTGGACTATACGCATCTGTCCAATAAGAAAGCTTTACATCTGACTTAAGTGGATAAGTCACTGCAGTTGATTGTGTTGAAGTAGAAGCGGATGGAGATGCTTCTTGCTTATCTTGTTGTTTGCCGCAAGCGATCAACGTCGTACTCAGTACAGCTATAGATACGATTGTTGAAACTAATTTCATTTTCTTTTTCATTTTTTAACCCTCCTGAATAATTGTTTATATTTCGTTTGTTTTCCCTGCTTGCATCTTCATTATGACTAAGCGGCTACGAAAAAAATATAAAAAGAACCTGCAAAAGCATCAACAAAAAATGAATCACGATCAACTTTTCGTGCAATTTCATCTACTTTTTTCGCTATCCGTGGCAAAAATAAAGGGAGAAGGCCTTTATAACGACCTCTCCCCTTTATTTAACATACGTTTCCCTGTATTTCCCAGGCGTAGTGCCCTCATGCTTTTTAAATATTCGAATAAAATTGTTTATTTCATTAAATCCAACCATGCTAGAAATTTCATTCATGGTAAGCTTATGATTGGTTAATAATTCTTTAGCTTTCTCAATACGGACCTTATTAATAAAATCAAGTAGCCCCTCACCGGTCTGCTCTTTAAATAATTTAGATAAGTAGGTGGGTCTCATCTGAAATTGCTGACCGATCATGGTAATATTTAAATTCACATCATCAAATTGATGCTGAATATAACTTATAATATCCTGCGACAACTCACTTAAGTCATTTTGTCTCGATTGAAGTTGATTTAATTTCCTTTTATCAAACGTAATGTCGCAAACGTCCTTCAACATTTGTGTCAACTGCAGATGTACATCTTGAATGGTCTCGCACTTTGTAAGTTTTTCGATCTCCTCTACACTCACTACATGTGAAACATCCAGCATGTCACCAATTTCATGTAGCGCTTTCACCATTGTGCTAACTAGGTCAAACATCAAGCAGCGAGTAAGCGACAATGAGATCGGATTCATTTTTAAATTCCTTTCAATGATGTCATCCAAGGTTTCATTGGCTTTATCATAATCTCCAACCTTCATGAAATTAATAAGATGCTGCTCAAGTTGAAGTGGATAATAGTAGCCGTGCGGGATTTCGGCAAGAGCTTCCCTTTGAATCTCATCGAAAGAAATAATATCCTTATCGCCCAATATAAGCTTATATTCCATCACATCAACAGACTCTTTATAAGCGCTCGTTATGCTGGCAAGCGAAGTATGCACATTGCTGATCGAAATCGTTAGATCTATTTTAAATTTATCTTTTAAAAACTGTTGCGCTTCGCATGCAATCTCACGAAGTTCAGGAGATCCTTCTTCCATGCTTCTGAGATTGACGAGGCAGGCTAACATGTCATCAATCTCCGTCATATAGCCAATATGCTTGGAATTTATCATTTCCTCGACAACGTTTGTCACAATAAATTGGAGCAACTTCAGCTTATCGGCACCGCCGTGTTCTCCTTTTATACTTTCAAAAAACAAATCATTGGCTTCTACATAAAACAAAAGGACCGCAAATTGTTCACTAACAAAGTGCATCTCGTAAGTTGTTAGTGAATCCTCAATCGATATCTGATTGTCTAACCTCCCCTTTAACAGCCTGGTCATAAAATTAGATCGTAATAAATAATTTTGCTGCGTAAGGCGAACCTTTACCTGTTCTTTTTCACTTAACGTATTCGAGATCATGTGTTGAATAAATTGAAACTCATTATGTCCAGTAGCCAATTTTCCATAAGATTCATCGGCAAAAGAATGTATTAGTCGTGAAACGGGCGTATAGTTTCTTCTCAAAAAGAAATACGCCAACAAACTCCCCCCAAGAATACTTAAGGCAATGCTGATAAATGTATAGTTTCTTATTTTATTTGCTTTTTGCAATACTAAATTGCTAGGCACAATTGTCACATATTTGAGGCCAGGGATAGTAGAGTTGATATGATAGATCTCAGAATCCTGACCGTTGTATGTCTCATGAAAAGAGCCATATTCTTCTGTAAAAGCATGATTCTTAAAAGCTGGAAAATGACTGGTTCCCTTACTGGACAACAGAATCTGATTATCTTGATTCAGCAGCAGCACCTCACCACCGTTAAACAATTGCACGTTTTGAACAGCATCCAATAATTTCTTACTGTCTATATAGATGACAACCGTTCCTTCTGGCTTCGCATCTTCGCTAGAAGAAAGGTGACTCATATAGGTAATAGACGGATGAATACTTCCCGTTTCGCTCCTATATGTCAATGGAATAAAAACAGCACGCTTATTTTGAGTTAACAAAGCCATCCAAGCATCGTAGCTAAGTTCAGGACTCTTATAGTTTTCTTCATACATGTCCTTGCTACTTCGTACTAGCCCTGGCAATAGAACGACATCACCTGGTAAGTAATAGACATAGTAATTAGTAACTTGAGCATATGAAGTTCTGAACACTTTCAAATCCTGAACGATTTGAAACAGTGAGAATTGATAATCATTTTTTGCCATTTTATCCGTAAACATGAGATCTTGAATTTTGGTGTTCCAGGTGATCTCTGAATTTAATCTTGTAATATTAGCAAATTCCTTATCTATGTTTTCTCGAACCTGTTTCAACAACGCTTCATTGGCTCTGTGAATTTCACCTTCAAGGGCATTATTAGATTCTTGATATACAAATACGCTTATCAAGATCGGCAGTAACAAGACCGCCAAGTATGACAAGAGCCATGTTATGATAACACTTCTTCTCTTCTGCCAAATGCTCTTGATCACCTAGACACACACTCCTAATTCTGTAAGACTGTCTGACGATATTTACTGTCCTTTCTAAATTATATCTTATAATACGATATCATACGATTATTCTTGTTTACGCCTCTATGGGATAATGGGATTGTTATGGACCAATGTCCATATTTTATAGACAAGTTTCCTAAACTAATCTAAGCTTCGTAAATTGATTATCTCGCCTCGCGCCCAATTCCACTACTGTTCAATTCCATTTTCTTGTTTTAACAACTGTACGATTTAAAGAAAACTATCCATACTTACAAAAAAAGAGAAACAACACTGACTAAGTGTCATTTCTCCAGCTTGTTCATTTTTCCAATTCATCATTCAATCTCTGTATTCAAAATCCGAACTTCAAATTGTGGAGTCCCGAACATACCAGAAAGTCCCATCGCGCCGAAGCCTAAACGCGATACCTCTTCAACGCTTCTAGGAATTGTCGAGAAAGGCACTTTATTAGTATTTGTCATATACGAGCTCCTTTGTTGTAAAACCGCACATTTCTGGGAAATGCTTCAGCAAGTGTGCGATCTCTTCATCCTCTATGCCAAGCGTTTGAAGCCGACGAGCACGAACTTTTTCCTGCACCGATTGAGCAGTTTGAAAGTCGTTCATATGCTCGAAGAGCTTCGCTCCCCACTTCTGACCAAAATCTACATGCATCCTTTCATCGGCGATATCGAACTCCGACTGAATGGCCGATTCCGCATCACCAAACTTCCAGAACGCATCAATTGATTTGCGTTTCTTAAAAAATGAGCAAGGTTCAGCAATCATAGTTAGACCTGCATAAAATTCGGGGAAAACGGTATTTAAATTATCTTTTGTAAGTGACTGCGTCCCGGCCCAAAAAAACTGCTCCGTCTCGTAGCCCCATTGCCGCAAACGCCTGACACCCATCTGGCTATGCCGGGCTTCGTCCCACGTATGTCGGGCAACGTCTAGGTAAAAATTGATCGGCATGCCTTGAACACCGTAATATAAATAAGCCAACGATTCCGCAGATGTCATTTCAGTTGCGTTAATGTAAACCATCTGCTTTACGCTGTCATTAACCGGGCTGCTCGGATGACGAAGCAAATTCCCTTCCCCTTGAAACAGTGGAAATCGTTTATCTGGGGCCGCAATAATCGGAACGGGACCCATTGACTGGTCGCTAGGTGGATTTATCCAAATCACCTCTTTGGATTCTGTGTTCGAAAGCATAATGGCAATATTTTTTTTGCAATACGTATTCCATCTCTCGAAACGTTCTATATTGATTTCGGACGCTTCCTCTTTCCGTATATACGCTTTTGCCCATTCGACAAGTTGCTGGCGATTCGCTTCCGCGGATCGCAACGCATCGAACGAAGGTGCATCTAGGATCGAGTCCATATCTTGCCGTAGCTTGTCGTATAAGCCATAAACAGCACTAAGTAACAATCCATAGGTTTGAGCAAATTCTGCAAGGCCCGGTGCAAGAGAAAGCACTTCAAATCCTTCGCGAATAACAACCGGTGTTCGAGATCTATCGTTGAGCCCTGGTCCCGGCAATTCTTGCACACGATCCATAATTGCTTTCATATGCAGCGTGTGCAAATAAGACATACGCATCAGTTCTCCTTTAATATCCCAGTCCGGGAAACAGGGAACCCATCCCATTGTCAGCCTTGATAATTCAAACTCCAGCCAAAAGAGCGTTAACAAACGGCGGTTCGTCTCTACGGGACGCAGCAGTTTCCCTCCGCACGCGGTAATATCTTTCGGAAGCTCTGTACGATCAATATCGATTTCAAATTGTTCTTCATGCGTTTGTGGCGTTTCCATAATAAAATCCTCCCTGATTACTTTAAATAACAATAATCCTTACACTCAATATAATAATGCTATAATACAAATAGAAGTGATCCTGATATGAGGTAAAATGACGCGTTTCTCAGATCATTGCACGCATAGGGAGGTATCATAATTGACTTTTCAAATTAGACCCAAGCATATTCAACACTTTGGACTGAACCAATTCCCATTTCAAGCCGCCTATCGGAGAAACATTGATTACCAGGACGATATTTTCCATTCCCATCAAGGACTCGAACTCTTTTATATACATGAAGGCTCAGGTAACTTAATATGTGAAGGGTCTCAGATAGAGCTAATACCAGGTACGTTGTATATATTTCAACCTTTTCAGCTCCATCGTATGCGCTTTCATCGCGAAGGCTGTGTTCGGTCTTATTTATTGTTCGAGCCGTTAGCATTACGCTCCCTTCTTACAACCTTCCCGCATGCGGATCGTTATTTACGAAGCCTTCTCGATTCACCTGTTCCAATGCCATTCTTGACGGAGCTGCACGAGAATCACCCATTAATTCAAGGTATACGACTGATTAATATCATGATCGGAGATGCCTCAGAGACATGGAATTTGAAAATGGAGTTTTGTACGGCGACGGTATCGGCGATGGTGCACTGGCTCCAGCATTGTCAACCATTAAAAGACGGAAATGTTCAAGTGCAGGCTAGAGGAAGCTCTCATATTGAACGTGCATTGGAATGGATCGAGAGTCGCATTGCAGAAGAATGGAGAATGGAGGATCTATCAAACGCACTCCATCTTCACTCGAACTATATATCTACATTATTTCAACAGGAAATCGGTTGTTCCATTCGGGAATATATTGGAATTCGAAGAATGAATCTAGCGCGTAAATGGCTGTTGAATACCAACTTGCAGATACAGGAAATCGCTGCGAAGCTAGGGTTAACTAATACCTCGCATTTTTGCAAAATCTTTAAGAAGAATGTAGGTGTATCACCTTTTCAATATAAAAAGCAATACAGCTCAAAATACCGGGATCCGAACTCTTAATCATCACCATCACCGTGACCTGTTACCAAATCTATTGGGTAATTGTCATGTAACCACTTATGAAATGGTGTAGTTTTGAGCCTGTTTGTACACAATGGATGAACGCCAACATAACCTATTTTTTCACGGTATCCTGATTAACTAATACTAATTACTAATAACAAACCTCAAATAATAAAAAAGTAGGTATTCACAAAAGTGAACACCCACTAACGAACTTTATTTTCCTTGATGAGTTTAGAAATTATCCACTCCGTTATCGATACACTCGGAGAAATGAGTAAGTCCATGAACATTGTGACCACCAAATTACTCCTGGCGAATATAGGAATATTTAATCAAGACATGTATCAAATAAAATAAAAGGACGCGAACTCCGATAGGAGAATGCGTCCTTTTCTGTTCAGTTGCATATATATTCATGTTTACCTTAATCGTAATATCCGGAGTTTCGTTCAACTGTTGTCGTGCGATGATTTTGCTGCTTACTTTTAATGATATTACAAAATCGTTCAATTCTTTCGTTTTATCCGTTATTGTTCCTTTAAACTGTTTGAAAAAAGGTGAATCTTGATCGTCCAGAATGACCACCGGCGAATTAATTGTCGTAAATGGCGTATCGAGCAAAAAAGCAAGCTCACGAACGGGTTGATGCGCTGCAAAACTTTCGCTGAGTTACTCTTGAATCAATGGAATCCTGACATGAACAGTTGTTCCAACTCCAATTTCACTTTCAATCGTGATACCATATTCCTGGCCACAATAGAGCTCTATTCGTTGCTGCACATTACGCAGTCCATAGCCGCCTGATTGCAACAAGCCAGCTTGCTGGGACGCCTCCATTCCTTTGCCATTATCACGCACGATGAAATGAATGTTGTCCGCCTCCACTGTCGCTCGAATAAGGAGTTGGCCCCTTCCTTCTTCCTTCTCGTCGATCCCGTGAATAATGGCGTTCTCCACTATAGGCTGCAAAATAAAATTCACCGTTTCGTAGTGCTTCGTCGCTTCGTCAATTTCGTAAACTACATCGAACTCGTGGTCGTGCATGATCAATTGAATGTCCAAATACGCCTGTATGTTGCTAATTTCATCTTGAATACGGATCAAATGCTTCCCTTTATTCAAGCTTGTTCGATAAAACTTGGACAGCGCATTTGCTACTTTGCTAATGTCTCCAGCGTTAATTTGAATAGCTTTCCAGTTAATGATGGACAACGTGTTATATAGAAAATGCGGTGAAATTTGCGCTTGTAGCGCCTTCATTTCTGCTTCCTTCTCCAGTATTCTGGCTTGAACGGTTTCTTGAATCGAATCTTGAACCTTCTTGACCATATCGGCAAAGCTGCGTGTCAAATCGCTAATCTCATCCCTTCCATTTGCGATAATAGGAACATCGAAATTGCCATTCTCGACGATACTAATCTTCTTCTTCAATGCGAGAATAGGCTGAACAAGGGTACGCGAAAACATCCAAATCATGAAGATTAACACGATGACACATAACAGGATAATGGAAGCGGTCGCTTTTAAGATATCATAAGTATCTACAATAATTCCTGCTGTCGGCATAAAATAAGTAACGGTCCAATCCGAATTGGACAGAAGGCTTCTCGATATCATATATTCATTGCCGTGCATCCGAAACTGTCCCTCAGGTTGACTGACAAACGATTGTCTCGCAGATGTAGTCAGCGTCTCGGCTTCCCCCGCTGCGTATACGACGTTTCGTTCGCTGTCGGTAATTAATATCCCGTACGGCCCGTCAAAAACCTGATTGAACTTCTCGAATAGCAATTCATAATCAATTTTGACATATAAGGCGCCGGCGAATGTACTGTTATCACTTTTCAGAATACTGTGTGTCGCATAAAGGACCTGCTTCTCATGATCATAATACCATTGTGTTTTGTTCGCTTTCTTGGCCGCTTCGTACCACTTCGCATCGCGAACCGTTTGGCTCGGATACACGAAATTCCCAATTTGCGTACTTGCATAGTCGGAGTAAAAAAAGATTTCCTTTAACTCTCGTTCAATATTAATGTAGTACCAAATGGTAGGCTCAATGTTTTCATTCAGTTCTTTGGTGTAGCTAAACATATCCGGCAGCTCATAGCCAGTGACACGTTTTACTATGGGATTAAAGGCCATGAAAGAAATGAAATGTCCGATTCTCTCCATGTTTTGATTCAGATTAAGCGCGGTTTGACTGACAGTGTTATTCATGCCAATCATAATTTGTTTTTTTAAATACCCTTTAGAAGATTGATAGGTGTAGGTGCCGAGCGCCAAGATCGGGATGATGACGACGAAAAGGTAGGTAATAATCAGCTTTTGACGAACACTGCGATTGCTGAAAAAGGCGATAAGCGGCTTCACGTCGATCGCACCTTTTCTCTGTATTGTGTCGGTGTCACGCCATAATATTGTTTGAATGACATACCGAAATAGGACATATCGGAAAATCCGACCATTTTGTACACATCATTGATTTTATAGTTACTTTGATCGAGTAAGCCTTTGGCTTTCTCCAGACGAAATTGATTGATATATTTAACAACGCTGATTCCGATCGCTTTCTTAAAGGTATGGCTGAGGTAGCTAGAAGATAAATGTACTCTCTTGGACAGATACTCCAGACTTAAATCTTGGTCGAACTCCTTATCGATAATTCGCAGCACATCTTCAACGGCACGTTTCCGCGAGTCTAGATCAGCATCATCCATCGGATTCTCATAAACCAGTTGAATGTCCTTCCCTTGACGGTACATTAGTCCTGCTTCATAGGCTTGCTGCCATTCTTGCTGCAAAAGCTGCGCAGTTCGTTCCTCATCTAATTGTAGAATGACCGCAGCAAGAACACTATAGAAATTGTCAGGCTCTACGGGTTTAAGCATATATTCGGTAACCTTTAATGAAATCGCAGTCTTCGCATATTCAAATTCACCATGTCCGCTCAAAATAATAATTTTGAGATGTGGTTGCAGCTCCCTTGCCGCTTTGCTCAGCTGTAGACCGTCCATGAAAGGCATTTTAATATCGGTGAGCAGGATATCCATACGCTGCTCCTTAAGAATATCCACTGCAGCTCTTCCATGCTTGGCTTCCATGATTACTAAAGGAAAAGCGTGCTTGTCCAAGAGGAACTTAATACCGTCACGTTCGATTTTGTCATCATCTGCAATTAAGATTTTATACATGCGATATCCCTCCTGCTCCCATTTTAGCAAATGAACAATAGAAACGGAAAACAGTTTTCAATCTTACGATTGAAAACTGTTGCTGTCATGCAAATATTGAGCAAAGATATCTTCAATGATTCCAGACAGGACGTATTCCTCTTCGTCATGGTTTACATCCGTCCTTCGTGTCCATTGCTGTTCCCAGTCATACCAGTCGATCATCACAGGCGCTTCACCTGTCTCTAATGACGTTCGAAGCGATTCGATAAACATCTGCCAGCGTGGCTTATAAAAGCTTTCGATTAAACCAGACCATTCCCGATGCGAATAGTCTCGAAGCACTTGGGCCGAAGATTCAGGCCCCCACACCGTGATCAGTGTGCGCGCATTCCATTCGAACCAGTCCTTCTCCTCCGAGGTGCGCCCCATGGCCCGTGCAGAATTCAACCACTCGCTCAGTTTGAACTCTGGACGTGTACGAAGCAGCCGCTCCTGCGCGTCGATCAGTCCCAAGAATCGAACTGCACAAGCATCGAAAGCTACGAGATCCCTTAGCCGATACGCTTCAACCATCTGACCGTGCAACGTGCGAGACAAGTCTGCCAGCGCTTGACGGGTCACATCAACAAGATCATAGAGATAGCCGTCAGCATGACTGCATTCGTCGTAGCACGCATACAATGCTAGTGCTGCTTGGCGTACATCTTCTACCTGATAAGGATACCCCGTTGGCCCCCAATTGGAAACGTTCATGATCTCCAGGGAAGGTCTTGCACAAATGAGCGACTCTACGGCTCCTTGCTGCTCGATTTCGCAGTCGTACACGCTGCTCTTCAATAGCATCCAAGCCTGTCTCGCTGCAGCAGGCGCCTTTCCATATCTTCTCATCATGTAATGCGCTAACCAATCATCAAGTTCCGGTTCCTCCTGACGCCAAATCATGTCCGTGAGGAGATCGTACATAACCGGATTCGTATTTATGCCCTCCATTGCCATACCGATTCCTATCATATTACCCGCTGCTCCATGATTCATAGCAGCTAGCGGCTCATGCGCAATCGTCTTCAGATTGCCGAATAATCCATTTTTACCCCCGTAATTTTGAATCATACACCATACCCAGCGGTTGCCGTAGAAAGCCTCCGTGGTTTTCCAAGCTGGCTTTGACTCACACCAAAGATCAAGAACCATCGCATGTGCAGGATCAACGGCTTCCAAAATGCCACGTTTCGGATTTCCTTCCCAAGCTTGGAATACCCATACCGCCTTCGGATCATGCTGCAGCATCGTTTGCTGCACTTGAACTGCATAACTGGCCAGATCGATGCCCTCTGTATTGCCGCCTTCATGGAATGGATCCATGCTGTAGTAATGAATCCCTTCGCCAAACACCTTCTTCTGTACATCGTAAAACGTATCCGCAACTAGCTTGTACATAGGATCACTTGGTAACAACAAGGACGGGCGATCAAAGAAACACCATTTGCCTTGTTCTACCGGTGAAGATCCAGGAAATTTGAGCTTGAAGTCTCTCGGCACCATACCGCTGTATCCTTGTAGGATCGGAAATATGCCAAGTTCTTGCATCCGGGCGTGAATCTTATTCGCAAGATCGGTTCGATCTTCATACCACCAATCTGGCAGCGGACCGCCCCACGAGGTCATATTTTGCATCCATTGCCAAGAGAAGAATGCAGGTCCGCATATAAAATCGGAGACTTCATGATCCGTATATCCCATCTGAATTAACGTTCTGCGCCATACCTCTTCCTGTCCAATTAAGCTCAGCACCAAGTTGATGCCGTTCAGTGCCATCCAGTCAAGCTCTTGCTCCCAGCGCTCCCAATCCCAGAATGGCATGGAATAGGAATACGTACAATAATTCAAGTTATATCGATATTTATAAGGCGTTACCTGCCTAATCGGCTCTCCAACCCGCGGCAGTTGTTCCGGAATATGACGATTGCTGCCGCACCATGACCAATGAAAGTTGCACACATGCTTTAAGTACCAATGAAAGCCCGAAGTCAAAGCACTCTCCGAGGATCCCTTAATCAGAATACCCTCTCGACTATCCGTAATTTCAAATACGTCCGCTTCCTCACCTGACAGCCATTCTAACTGAATTTGAGAAGCCGTCTTATGACCCGCCACTCTGACAATCAGAGTTTCAACAGCAGATAAACTCATTTCGTTTCCTCCCCCACAACTATCCCTTTAAAGCTCCAGCGGCAACACCTTTAATCATGTACTTCTGCATGAATAGATAGAACAAGAGTAACGGTGCCACTCCCAACAGCAGCATCGGGAACAAACTGGTCCAATCCACAGAAAATTGACCGATATTTCGGAATACCTCGAGCAAAATGACATTATTCTCTCTGGACTGAAGGAAGAGCAGCGGGTTCATAAAATCATTCCACACGTTCAACGTTGTAATAATCGCAACGCTGGCAATAACCGGCGTCAGCAATGGAAATGCAACGCGCCAGAATACGCCGTGAACCGAACATCCATCCATAAAAGCTGCCTCTTCCAGCTCAATAGGTACGGATGAGCTTATGAAACTGTAAAACAGAAATATGGCAATGACACTATTATTGGCGATATTCACCAGTACGACAGCGAAGAGATGGTCCATAAGCCCAAGTTTATTGATCAATTTGTACAAGCTGACCAAACCCATCTGAAACGGAACCATCATGCCCGCTAAGAACAAGTAGAAAATAATGGTGTTCAACAGATGTGTTCTTCGGGCCAAACTATAAGCCGCCATCGAAGAGACAACGATAATGCCGACTACAGAAGTACCCGTAATGAACAACGTATTCAGGAACACCTGCGGATACTTCATCGCTTTCCAAGCGACGACATAGTTGTCAAACTGTAAGCTGCTCGGTAAAGCTAACGGATGTAAAGTCGCTTCATCCGGTGCTTTGAATGTGGTAACAATCAAATAATATACAGGGATAAAAAACAATGCGGCAATCAAGATCATTATCGTTTCCATTGATAATTGGACAGCATGCTTCTTCCATACAACATTGAATCTCATTGGATGCGATCCCTCCACTTCCCAAGAACGCGGGTCATTGCGACTGTAATCACCATCACGACGAGGAAAAACACAACACCTGATGCTGCACCTTTACTATAAAAGCCTTCATTGAAAGACGTCTTCATATAAGCCGTCATAATCGTCTGCGTTGCATTACCCGGCCCGCCGTCCGTAAGGGCAAGAATAATATCGAATACTTTGAGTCCGCCGATCATCGCCGTAACAGCAACTACATTGACCGATGGTTGCATTAGTGGGAGTGTGATCCTCCAGAACTGCGTAGACGTTGATGCGCCGTCTATACTAGCCGCTTCATACAAATCCTTAGGAATGTTTTGCAGGTTCGCTAGGAAAATGACCATGGCCCATCCTGTCCACTGCCATAACTGCGTCAGGACAACCGAATAGAGGGCAAGATCGGCATCTCCCAGGAAATTAATTTTCGAGAAGCCTAGCGCTGTTATCCCCTTATTAATCAAGCCAAAATCTGAGGTGGACATCAAATAATTCCACAAGAACCCAATAATGAGCGGACTGAACACCGCTGGCAGAAAGAAGACCGAACGAAGGATATTACGGGTCACAAGTTTACGATCCAGAAACACAGCAAGCACTAAACCGAAAGCAGTTTGGAAAACTGTCATGAGTGCCGCATAAATCAATGAGTTTTTAAAGCCTGCAATCAGAAGGTCGTTTTGTAACAAAGCTTTATAATTTTTGAAGCCTACGAAGCTTAAATTTGTCATCTTGGAAACGGAGTAATCGGTTACACTGTAGTAAAACATGGAAACAAACGGATACACTGCAAACAATAGATAAAACAGAAGCGCAGGCACTATTAAGGAAAAATAATTCAGTTCACGACGCAGCAGCTTCATTCGCACGCTTCTCAACCTCTCTTATAAACACTCGGCAGCTCTTAGCAGCACGTTCTGCCACCAAAAACTGCCAAGGTTTTCTTTAATACACTTGCTATTCGTTACTTTTTAACTAATTCGGCCGTCTTCTTATCCGTTGCCTTCAAAGCTTGGCTGATATCACTTTTGCCGCCTAGCAGTTCTTGGAGATGCTTGCCGTAGTCTTCAATAATTGCCCCTGCCGTATCTCCCCAATTGTTCCAAGGCGCATACACGTTGCCTGCTTGGAAAGTAGCCTTGACACCTTGATATTCAGCTGGCATTTCGAACTCAACACCTTTTAAATAACTGCTGCCGCCTTGGTTGTCTTGCCAGAACGCTTTTTGTCCCTCAGGCGTTGAAATAAGATTAAGGACTTGTTTAACCGCATCCAAGTTTTTGGACTTGCTATTTGCTGCAAAGCCTACTCCAGGACCTCCGATGAGCCAGCCAGCTCCAGGTTGGGATCCGTAGAATGGGAACATATCTACTTTCAAGTTCGGATTTTTCTTTTTAATCGTTTCCATCGCCCAAGGTCCGGACTCCCACATTGCTGCTTTGCCCGTTGCAAATTCATCCAACGCCTGATCGTAGTCTACGCCTAGCATATCCGAGGTAATGTAACCGCGTTTGATGAGTTCCGACCACTTCTCAACCGCACTATTCCAGCTGCCTTCCAACGTTTTTTGCCCTTGACCATATTGGAAATCGAACGTTTTATTTTCTGGTTTGGAAAGGAAGTCATTCATCACAAAACCCATTGAGGATTTCATCATCGGTTCCCATGATTTCGCACCCATCGCTTGCGGCTTAACCCCATTTTTCTTCAAAGTTTCATGGAGTTGCAGTTCTTCTTCAAACGTTGTCGGCGGCTTCAAACCGTATTTAGCAAAAATATCTTTATTATAGAAAATTCCCTCAAACCAACTAATGCCTGGTAACGCATACAATTTACCGTCTACAGAGTACACATTTTTTCCTGCATCATTATAGCGGTCCGCTAGTGAGGAAAGCTCCGTCAAATAACCCAGTTTTGCATACTTCGCACTGTTTGAAGGACTTACAGAAACAATGTCAGGTCCAGATTGTGCAGCCAGCTGTGTAGAAATGATATTGTCATACTGTTTGTTATCAATAAATTGATATTCCAATTCAACATTAGGAAGCTTTTGCTTGACCAAATCAAGCAGTGTTTTTATGCTTTCTTCTTTATTCCAGTAAGCCATTCTTACTTTAACCTTCTCTTGCTTAGCTGCTGGTGTTTCCGTTTTTGGGGCCTGTGTTGCCTGAGAAGCAGGCGTGGAATCGCTTGCATTATTACTAGCACAACCCGTAAGCGCCATGGATGCAACCAACCCCATGGAAACAAGTACTGTCGACATTCTTTTCAAAAGAAACCCCTCCTAATTGTTGTCTACGATATGTCACAAGCTTGAACCGGTTCTGATACTTACTATACCCTACGTTTCACTTGTTAAAAATCTAAGATTCTTTGGAATGATATGAAAAAACGGTTTAGTTTTTTTAGATACATTAACAAAGAAAAAAGAAGGCGTTCCTTTGTTGGAACACCTTCCACAAGTATGAGTTACTCGATCCAAGCCGGAAACCTGTCTTTTAGATATCGTGACATCCATAAACAAACGTCCCACAGATCGATTACAGTCTGATTGGTATATGGCAGCTTAGGCATATAGGGGGACGGTCCGAATTCAGAAACTTAATGTAATTTAAACACAAAAAGGCCAGAGATAAGGAATCTCTAGCCTTACTTTTCAATGAATAAAACAGGATGTATACTTATACATTTTTATGCATGTTCACTTTTTGAAACAAAAACTACAACAAAATTTGAAACATTTACAAGGAGGAGTGTGATGTTTCATAAATAACTATAAAACGGAGCCCGCAAACCCGCGGCGCTCCGTTTGTTTTGTTTCAAAATACATTTATAAAAAATTCTATATAATACAATTTGAGCCCACTGTTTCAAAATTATTTGTAATAGTAAATTTGTAGTTATTCATTGTATGCATAAATATTCACAACCTTTCTAACAAATACATTTAAGGACGATAGCCTACAAACTGCTGAATTTTCTAAATGATATTTTCATAATTCATGAGACTATCCGCAAAGAATAAATGTATTGTATACATTAACCAAATATTTTCATTTCACAGCTCTAAATAAAAACAAAACACCCAGTAGCTAATTTAAAAAAAAGCTACCGGGTGTTTTGTTTTAAATTATTCTCACGTATTATTTTTAAGGCAATCTATTTAACACTTCTTTGGTTTTGGTAACGTCAAGTAGTTTGTGTAACCAGATATTTCTCTATCGATACAATAGATAATATCCAATTTAACATGACCAAGTATCCCATTACGATAATTCAAGTTCTTGGCTTTCCTTTTCTCCAAGCTGTTTTCTCCCGTTTGTCCTCTATAGGACCCTCCAGATGCTTTTTAATCCACTTTTGTACCTGCGTTTTGCTTCGAATGTCAAACACTTCCGCAGTTCGGTAGGGGTTAATCCCCTCCTCTAAATGAAGTCTGACCACTTCCGCTTTAATCTCCTCTGAATATACCTTGTTCTTTCTTTTTTCCGAACTCAAAAAACCCCCTCCAGTAAACAACATAAGTTCATCATAACAGATGATCTTTTTTCGTTGTCTACCATAAGGGGATAATATCACGCGGCAGCCCTTTTGTTAATTAAGCTATAGTTCTTCGTTAGATTAACTACCCGGCATTTTCAAATAATCCCAACACTTCTATTACCTCTGGTTGCCCTATCTTTCTCTAACCCTCCAAGAAAACCCTTTAGCTTCAAGCATAATTTTTTGTATAAGTTGTTAATCCCTACAAGCAGCTCTGCTTTTTCGTGTATATTTTTTGAAAAGTTTATCCTATGACTTGTTAAACCCTGTAGACTTAATACTGATGTATCCGCATGCACCTCATGAAACAATTCTCATACAGACGAACCCTAAGGGTATAAATGATCCAGTCATGGATAAATTATAAAGGCATAACCAATATTTTCAATTTTTACTACCCACTTTGTAAGGATGGTGTTTATGTTTTGGAAGAAGCTTAAGATTGGACACCATTTTGAGAAACCTGAACCTCAGAATACCGTCCTAACGATAGATTCATTTAGACAAATTTTGGCCAACATGGACGATGCAGAA
Source organism: Paenibacillus sp. J22P51 (assembly GCF_059692215.1). Taxonomy (NCBI): domain Bacteria; kingdom Bacillati; phylum Bacillota; class Bacilli; order Caryophanales; family Paenibacillaceae; genus Paenibacillus; species Paenibacillus sp. J22P51. The sequence continues at coordinate 467,881 of NZ_JCAUAZ010000001.1, forward strand.
ATCATCGAACGCAGGACCAATAATGATCAAATGGTGATGTTTCTCTACATAAGAACATTAATTGACCAAGAACGCTTAAATGAATCCGTTATCGAACCGCTGCTCCACTGTGATCTTAAAGAAATAAATGAATGCATAGCCACAGCTAAGGTATCCAGAATTGTCACGATGGAGGAAGGTCAGCAGAAACTATTAACGGGATCCATCCTTCTCTATGAACCTATGAAGAATCAGTGGTGGGCAGCACTTCTTCCAAATCCATTGACTCGCGCCATCGAAACATCGGAAACCGAAACCATTATATTTGGACCCAAGGACAGCTTCAGTGAGCAAATCGATCAAAATGTGACATTGATTCGCAGACGGCTTCCATCGACATCTTTAAAATCAGAAAGGTTTTCTGTCGGTTCTGTAAGTAAAACAGAGGTTGTCATGATGTATATGGAAGGGGTGACCAATCCCGAATTTATTTCCATTGCAAGAAGTAAACTATCTACCATTGATTTTGATGTTTTTATGGATTCGTCCCATGTTGCGGCATTCATGGAAGATCATTATCATAGTATATTCCCGCAATTTCAACAAAGCGACCGCCCGGATCTATGCGCTTTCACTTTATCGATGGGAAAAATTACTTTTTTAGTAGCCAATACACCATTTGCGTTAACGGCTCCCATCACATTTTTTCATCTATTTCAATCTCCAGAGGATTACATTAATCGCTGGCTGGTTGCCAGTTTTTTGCGGCTGCTGCGATATGTAAGCTATGTACTTTCGTTAATATTAGTCCCGATCTATGTTGCGTTAGCCACGCATCATTATCAGATGCTCCCGATGCAAGTTCTTTTTGTATTATTAGAATCTAGAACCAAATTGCCGTTTACGCCATTTTGGGAAGCATTTTTAATGCTGCTTACCCTGGAGATCATCAAAGAAGCAAGTCTTAGGATGCCCACAAAGTCGGGTCAAGTACTAGGCGTGATCGGTGGCATTGTCGTAGGACAAGCTTCCGTTGAAGCCGGTTTTGCAAGCAAAATATTAATTGTTTTAGTAGGTGTTACGGCTATCGCTTCGTTTCTAGTCCCTAATTATCTCGTGACCAAATCAAACACACTGCTTCAATTCGCTTTCCTTTTCCTTGCCAACTATATCGGAATGTTAGGGATAGTATTCGGGATAATTGTTATTCTTGTCCATTTGAATAGTATCACATCTTTGAAACAACCTTATTTTGCCCCCTTAGCTCCTCTTTACTGGAGGGATTGGTTAGATCTTTTCATTCGGGGTCCTTTCCATTGGATGAAGGAACGTCCTGAATATTTACATACCCTACAGAAATGGCGAACCAGTCAAAGGAGAAAATAATGTGAAGGCATCTTCCTTATATGAGAGAACGGCCACGTTTGGCGGGATCTATGTCTTTTTCATGGTCAACCGAAGTCAAATGCTATATTTCGTCTTAGTCACTCCTTCCAAATTGGTTTATCCCTATATGATTTGGGCATTAATTGCCGTGGGGATTTTATCACAATTGAATATGATCTTGATTGCAAAATGGTTTTCATCAGACATTTCCACCAAAGGATATCAAGGATTCGTTCAACTATTTGGAAAGCGGACGGTTCGTGTTTTGGCCTTCGTTGGTCTGTTTTTCATTTTTGCTAAAATATATGTAAGTACACTGGGGACTGTGGAAGTGATTAATAGTATCATCTTCCCTTCCATGAATCCTTTGTGGTTGATTTTATTTCTCTTTGGGATTTGTTTGTACGCGGCCTCTCGAGGAATGACGAATGCGATACGCTTTGTCGTTATTGCCTTTTTTGGTTCCGCTTGGATGATTTTATGTTTTATTCCTTTCTTCTTCCCATCGATGGCGTCACTTCACGATTTATATCCCTTGATCCCCGCAGACTGGTCGACAGTCTCCTGGAAGAATCTTTTATTCATCTGGCAAGCGTTCTCGGGACCGGAGTACTTGGTCTTTATTGGGCCGTGGTTAAACCAAAAACAAAAGATGTTGAAATATTTGACATTTGCTAATACCGCGTCTGTCTTTGAGTATTTGATTATGTTTGTTGTTTCCTTATTATTTTTTAGTTCCCAATACTTGAACAAAAGCAGATTTCCGGTAACGGACCTTATTCGTTATCTGCAAACTCCTGTTTTTGAGCGAATTGATATCATTTTAATTTGCCTGCAAATGTTTTATTATGTGTGGGCCATTTCCCTTTATTTCTTATGGTTCTACGGGGCTATTCGAATAGTTTCAGGAAGATTAAACGAACAGAGCAATCGAATTGGTTTTATAACCTGTTGGATCATGATTTTAATAAGTACGATTATTCTAGACAAGTGGTTTGATGAAACTGAACAGAACCCTTTGATGAACCTACAGATTTGGTTACGGGCATTTACCTACTTGTTCATCCCAACCTTCCTTCTGATTGCTTGCAAACGAAAGGGGCTTATCTAGCATTGAGGCTGTTTAAACATACGATGTCCCTCGTCATAATGAGCAGTATGCTATGGATGATTGGATGCTCCCCATTTGTAGATAACAATCAGATCGAAGAAATCTCCCCTGTGATTTGGTGGTCGATTACTGAGGGTGCAGAAGGGAAGCTAAGAATAAGCACACTGGTACCACCCATATATTCTGAACCAAAAAAAATGCTTACCCAAGAAGTCGATCTATTGAAGGAGGGAGGAAAGGATTTTAATTTAAGCTATTATCGGGAAATAAAATCGGGACAACTTCGTATGGTATTTATTGAACAAGAACTGGCGAAAAAAGGCATTACATCACTTATGAACACTTTATTTACGGACCCTGATATTTCTCAACGCCTTTATATCGTCATCGTCAATGGAAGCTTTGATGATTTCATTAAAAATCAAATAAAAACACAAGACATTCCCGGCTATTTACTTTATCGTTTGCTTAAACACTATGAAAATAAGAAACAAGGAGATATGACTATTGTAAATCTACATCAATTTATGAAAAGGTACTATTCACCATACTCCGATCCAGTCGCACCTATTTTCAAGGTCGATAAAGAACATTTTTTCTACGAAGGAACTGCCTTCTTCAAAAACGATAAACTGCAAACGAACATTAATAAGAGAAATGAACAAATATTCCAACTGATTGATCATAATCATCACCTTAAAGTCCTTACCATCCCAGAGTTATCAATAACGATGGGGCATGTCACTTCCGAGACAAAGATGAAATTAAATCTCGACTACTCAACATTATCTCTAAACGTCGAGCTCAAAGGTCGAATTGAAGAGTACCGTGGAAAGGGAGATATAGACAACCTTGATCAATTAGCGGTTATTCATCAACAGATAAAATCGCTTTTCGAAAAACAAACAACAGAGCTGCTAAAGAAAATGCAAAAGTCGGAAGTGGACCCTCTGGAAATAGGTACTCTTACACTAGGTCCTTTTTCGAAGCCCATGAGCGAGGATGAATGGTCTACTCTCTGGGCGAACGTGAAATTTAACGTTACATATGAGCTTCATATTCAACCTTTGACGAATGTGCGAAAATAAGCTTGCACAAACACAGAACGAGAACCATCTTCTTAACGGTTCTCGTTCTGTGATATTTTCCAATGCAGGCATGCTGGCATTCTTGTTGAACTATTCTGCCAGTTAGTTTGCTATATGGAATATTTAAGTTGTTTTGATTGTACGTAATAGACACGTTCAAACTCTGATTCAAATTGAAAGCCCTGAAGAGCCTCATAGAAGATATGATGCGTCAAAAAATCCGGTTTCGGCCCAAATACCAGAACCCCGAGATTACCTGTCTTGCCTCCGGCCAAACTTCTTGCTTGCGGATGAGGAACATAACCGGTCTGTTCAATAATCTCCAGCACTTTCTTCCGCACTTTCAGTTTTACTCCCGGTTGATCGTTGATTACTCGAGAAACAGTGCCTCTTGAAACTCCCGCTAAAAATCTGCAATTGATTCCAGTGTGTGTTTCATCTTTATCTCCTATAATGGGAGCGCTCCAACACGCCTTTTTCGCCTTTTAGCCACCTGATCCGTACCGAATCAACGTCCCCATCGTTGATGGCGTCAAGTAGCTTTCATAGGCCTCCTCTACACGGTCAATCGGATATATGCCGCTAATTAGCGGCCGAATACAGATGCGATTCTCAGCGAGCAGCCGTATGTATTCCCTTGTGTTACGGCCCTCCGTCCAACGTACATAACCTAATGGATAGTCCATATTTTCCCGTTCATACTGGGTGTCATAACGGCCGGGGCCTCCCGCCCGAGATATGAGCACCTGAGCTTCTTTCCCAAACATCTTTCCTCTTGAGAATTCAGTGGTTAAATCCCCGACAACCACCACCTTCCCACGATCACGAATCCAATTAAACGAACTATTCAAAAGTTCTTCACCGTTCCCGCTTGCACATAAGAGGACACTGTCTGCGCCACTCCCTCCTGTAGCTTCCGCGAGACCTACTTCCAAGTCCTCTTGCTTTTCATAAGCACGGCTTACTCCGCACTGCCTAAGGAACGCCACACGCTCGGCATTCAAGTCATAACCAAGGGTGGGAAAAGCAGCGGCAGCCGCAATTTGAGCGGTAATATTCCCCAGTATGCCTAGACCGATAACGACCGCTGACTCTCCAAATCTCAGATCAGCCGTCCGTAAAGCATGAATGGCAATGGCTCCAAGTCCAGCGAAGGCTGCTTCTTCCGGACTGACATGTTCGGGTACAACCGCAGTCAGGTTAACCGGCACAGCCAGCAGCTCCGCATGCCGAACATAGGGGCCGCCATAACAAGCGACCCTTTGACCCGGATGCAGAGCAGTCACAGCTTTGCCCACTTTTTCTATTATGCCTACGGCGCTGTAGCCTAGTCCGACTGGTATGTCCTTTGATCTGTTTGCCATAGTCAATTCCGTACCGGGACTGATAGCGGAATATTCGGTACGAATGAGGACATGCCCAGCAAGAAGCTCGGGCTCTTCTACGTCGATCTTTACGATGGATCCTTCTCTAGCGACGATAGCTTTCATCATTTTTTCCTCCCAGGTAGGAATTGGTCAATTGAGGTGCTCTTGCGATATTCGCTCGGCGAGGAACCGAAATATTTCTTGAATGTGCTGGTAAATGTAGAGGAATTCAAATAGCCGGTTTTTCCACCGATCTCGGAGACCGGCATTTCGGTGTTCTTCAACAATTCCTTGGCATGTGACAACCTTACCTTGTTCAAATAATCAACAAAGTTGACCCCGAATGTTTTCTTGAAATAATTGGAGAAATACTTCGGAGATGTCTCCATTTTTTCGGCCATGTGGTCCAAATGTAAATTGCTCATATAATGCTCTTCTATATACTGGGCAACGAAAGTAGGATTCAGCTTGCTTCTTTGTCCGTTCTTGATCTTGTCTGCAATGACCTTAACCGCTTGGATTAGGGTGCTTTGAATACCCTCATAATGGTAGGCGGCTTCCACTTGCGTATTAAATTCCAATTCCAACGCAAGGATGGCTTTCGTTTCGATATTGCTCATTTCAAGATGCTTCAGTAAATAGTAAAACATCGTTTTCGCAACCGGCACCAACTGGTAATGGTGAATTCTCCGTTCTATATTTAAAGCAAAGATCTCATTGATAATCCTAATACATTCGGCAACATTGCCGCTTACAAGAAAGTTGGAAGATTTCTCAATCTCATCAAGAGGATAATAAACCTTCCACGTAAATCGGATAGAATCATAGTCGATAATTGGATCCGCCGAATGGATGTTTCGATAAACAAGGCAATGTGATAAATCCTGATATGCCTTATGGCAGTTCTCCGTTAAAGATGGATAAAGTCGGCTGACCGCAGTCAAGACGAAGCAATCTTTCCACGACTCTGTCTTCTCCTGCAGCACATAAGCGCGTAGTTGTTTAACAGCTAGCTCGCGCTCGGCCTGCTGCCCAATTCCTATCAACACCACAAACCTCAGATTTGATTGATGAAAAACAATCGCCTTTCCCGGTTGCTCACGTAGACCGTTCTGAATAGCTTGGGTATGTTCTTCGATGTTAAATGCCACTTTACCCGAATTGGGATGGAGATGAATAGCGGCTATAATAAAATATTTATTCTGAAAAAATTCAGCAAAATAACGCTGCAGTCGCTGCTCGGTTTCCCTTAAATGGTAACCATCCCCTAGTGCATTCAGGAAAGCGCCTTTACGCATTTCTGAGTAAATGACATCTATCTGGGTTTTGAAGGATTCGTTCTCTTGCTGAATTTTGGCAATCCCCGTAAAAATGTTCCGAAAGTCCGCTCTTCCTTGATCCCATCCCCCTACTAGCTTGAGAATATTTCGCACCGGCTTATACAAGTACATGCTGAGCAGAGCGGAAAGTAGGACAGCGCACAAGATGGCAATGATGATAATTTGTAGATTAGCATCCCCCACTGATTTCATATTCGTAAATTTGTAGGGAGCCTTGTTAATATACATAAAGTCGTTATAGTCCGATTTAAAAAGATTGTATTCGTAATTCTTTTTCTTCAGCGTTGCTTCAGGACCCTCTCCGACATTAAGATCATTCAGAATTTCAACGAGATCCCATTTCTCCTCCGTGTTCAGGATCACGTTCCGATTTTGGTCCATGACAATCAGTGAAGTTCCCTGCATCATGGCCATTTGATTGACATGCTCCAGCAGCTTATCCGTATTTAAAAAAACCAAAACATTCTGATTAGACAATTGATTACTTCCCAGAACGACAAGAAGCTTCCTGATGGTATCCCCGGCCCCGGTAGCCCCTATCTCCGAGTACCTCTCGGCTGGAAACACCCGAAGCGGATGCGTAGTTCCAGCAGTGGATTTCCAATAATCGGCGTTATATGTTTTGTTGCTGTACTTTTGCCGAAAAAGGTCTTGCATATGTATCGTACCTGCTTTAGTTATGGCAAGATTGGAATTATTAGTAAATACGACAACTTCTTCGATATAATCAATGGAGGAACCTAGCGAACGAATGTCTTTCTGAGATAGATACACTTCGTGCATGTTGAGGATCCCGTCATCGCCCTTATCCCAGGAATGATAAGGCAGCTGCTGAATCGCATAAATAATGTCGTTGATATCTTTGAAGCTGTCGTCAAAGGAGCGGATCATGTTCTTGACAACCAGCTTGTTGTTTTCACTGACTTGGTTATAAACGCTAGTGAGTGAGTTTTTATAAACCAAATAATTAGATATAAACATAAGGATTACCATCAAAATAAGCGCGGTAAAAATTCGTAGAAATCCCTTATTGGCAATCATTTTCATTTTTTCCATCCATGCCCCCCCCAACTAGGTAGTTTCTATGTTGCGGGGCTTATCCCTTCTCTGAACCGAGCATAATTCCTTTGGCAAAATACTTCTGGGCAAACGGATAAATCAAGAGAACCGGTATCATAGAGACAAAAATAGTCGCATTTTTCACGGCCTGAGGTGCAAGTGCCACTTGATCAATCAAACCTGTTTCTCTCGACATGTCAAAGAACAGCATGTCACGCAATACGACTTGCAAAGGATACATTTTCACATCATTCAAATAAATCATCGGAAGAAAAAAGCTGTTCCAATGCCCCATGAAATAAAATAATCCAATGGAAGCAAGTGCCGGCTTGGATAATGGAATAATAATGCTGTAAAGAATCCGGTATTCGGAAGCACCGTCGATGACAGCCGATTCACGAAGCGAGCTCGACATTGATTCGTAGAAGCTTTTCAAGATCAGAAGCTCAATCGTCCAAATTGCATTTGGGATGACAAGCGCCCAGATGGAATCAATAAGATGAAGTTTCTGCACGATAAGAAAAGTCGGAATCATACCTCCGTTTAAGAACATAGTCAGCACGATAGCTATCATAAAGTATTTTCTGCCGAAGAAGCCGGACCTTGATAAAGGATAAGCGGCAACTGCCGTCATGATTAAGTTGATGGCCGTACCAACCCCTGTATAAAGGATCGTATTCATATAAGCTCTGGGAATTTTGGGGCTTGACAGAATCTCCTTGTACGCGTCCAAATTAAATCCCTTTGGCCATAGGAAAACCTGGTTCTGCACAATACTCGCTGTATCACTAAACGAGATGGCCACGATATAAATAACCGGGTAAACCGTTACTAAGGCTATAAAACACATGATCAAGGTAAGAATGGTATCGAACAGCGTCCATTTATTTTGAAATGCTTTGCTTTTTACCATAGCCCTTTCCCTCCGGCCTTTTTGCTCACAATGTTGGAAAACAACAGCATCAGGAGGGCAATAATCGCTTCAAAAATCCCTACCGCAGCGGCATAGCTATAGTTGGTTTCCAGCAGTCCCTTTCGATACACATAAGTCGAAAACACATCGCCGACCTCATATGTCAAAGGGTTGTAAAGCAAGAGCACCTTCTCATAACCGATTCGAAACATCGACCCGGTTTTGATAATGAACAAAATGAGGATGGTAGGCATGATGCTTGGAATAGTGATATAGCGCATCATTTGAAAGCGCGAGGCCCCGTCCACCTTACCGGCTTCGTAAATGGTTGGATCAATACTGGCAATTGCCGCCAAATAGATGATCGCCTCGTAGCCCATGTGCTGCCAGATTTCAGTGGAAACATAGATGGTCCGAAACCATTCCGGTGCAACTAAGAAATAGATTCCCTCGAAGCCTAGTGATTTAATGACTGTATTCAAAAGCCCATTATTCGGTGAAAGAAAGTCGATAATCATGCTGCTGACGATCACGACCGACAAAAAAGCCGGCAGGTAACTGAATGTCTGCACCGTTTTTTTGAACCTTGCATTTCGAACTTCATTTAACAATACGGCAAAAATAATTGGAAAAGGAAATGCCCAAAGCAGGGTAAACATCCCGAGCAGCAGTGTGTTTTTAAATAACAGAAAGAAATCCGGACTGTCAAAAAAATGTCGGAAGTGCTTCAACCCGACCCACTCACTACCCAGAATCCCTTGATACACACTGTAGTCCTTAAAAGCGATAATTAAGCCGTAGAGAGGGCCATATCTAAATAGAATGAAGAAGACGATACAAGGAATAAATAAAATTAGAAGCTGACGATCACGCTTGATATGACGCCAAGTGGAGCTGAGTCGAGAACTAGGTATGCGGTTACTTTTACGCTGCGAAATCTCTGGTTGTGTTGTCGCTTGCATGGGATTTCCTCCTATCGTAAGGATAGAGCACCCGGATAGTTCTCCACCCGGGTGCCGCTTCCTACATCATTAATTTACTGTATTATTTCGCTTCGTCATAACGTTTTTGCGCCGCGTTGTAAGCATTGATAATCTTGGATGCGCCTAATTTCTCGGCGTTTTGCTGCCATTCAGTCCACTGAGCATCCCCAAACTCTTTTTTCATGACGTACTTGGAGCTAAATTCGTTGGCCGCCTTCTCAAGCCCAGCCTTAGTCTCAGCTATGATCTTAGTTTCCTCATCGGTAAACTTCAATATAGGATCTGCAGGCTCAAACTTCTTAGCACTCACTATTTTATCTTGAGCTTCCTTCTCTTTCTCGGTAAAGCTGTAGTATACGCTGCGCTTATCAGGACGAAGGTACATGCCTTCTAGCCATAAGCCGTATTTCTTCTCCAGCGCTTTGATATCCACATTGGCTACATCCTTCAGTTCCGGATATACAGCTTTGCCGTTCTCCATCTTGAAGGTCTCACCCTCAATACCCATTGTAACAAGCGAGGAACCGGAAGGACTGGTCAAGTAATCAAGCAGCTTTAAAGCTGCTTCCTTATTAGGGTTGTTGGGAACAACGATTCCGAAGTTAATATCGATCTTCGGCAGCGTTCTAATGTTTCCTGTAGGTCCAACTGGATTCGCGTAACGCAGGTTATATGTTGGATTCTGTGCTTTTACTTGGTTCGCGAAAGCATCTAATCTGCCAATCCAGTCAAAAGTGACGAACGATTTATCGCTTGTGGTCATTTTCGCCGTCCAGGAAGCATCAGTATCGGTCATAAACTCAGGATCCAAGAGACCTTCGTTATACAGCTTTTTCATAAAATCAATCATATTCTTGTACTCAGGCTGTATCATGGCAAGCTTCCAAGATTTGGTTTTTTCATCATAATAAGCAGGTGTGGCGGATCCGCCAATTCCCCAGCCGTAGGACCAATCACGGAAAATGAGTTCCTTGGTCTTGGAAGCTAATGGATAGGATTGTGGGTAGGCTTCCTTCAGCTTTTTGAGCGCTTGATAAAATTCCTCTGTATTGGTCCATTCCTTAATACCGACTTTGTCGAAAATATCTTTGCGGTAAAGGAAGCCGTGATTGACATCACGATTCAAGCCGTAGATCGGCCAAGCATACAAGTTATTTTTGTCGTCAGACCATGATTTCATGATCCAATTGTTTTCTTTGTCATCGACATAAAGCTTTTTGAAGTTCGGAAGGTCCTTCAAGTATTGATTGATAGGTGCAAGAGCTCCTTGTCCACCCATCTTATTAACCTCGGGTAAAGTCTGTCCGTGGAAAATATCGGGAAGCTTCCCAGATGCAACAACAACCTTCAACTTGTCTTTGTAGGTACCCGGTGAATAGGCTTGAATGTCCAGTTTAATGCCAGTTCGTTTTTCGATCTCTTTAACGACCAATGAGTCGGCTAAATTCGGGTTTTCGCTTACGAGCATCCAAGTTAGCGTAGTCGGCTTATCGACAATAGGAAGCTTTATTCCTCCAGTATCGCCATAATTCGGAGTTGGTGCTGCGGATGCCGGTGCTGATGTCGCTGAAGCTGAAGCGGTAGTATCCTTGGGATTATCGCTGCCACATCCAGCGACAAGCAAAGCAACCAGCGATAGTGATGAGAGTAATGCAACTTTCTTTCTTTTCATTTTTTTCTTCCTCCCTTTAATTTCTGAGACTAACAGCAAACAGCTACTTGCCCAATACATAAGCCAATGTAACACCGTGCTGTGTAAGATTAGTGTAAAAGCGCTTTCAATCGACGTAAACAATACGTTTTCAGATGCTTTTTATTTTTCATACGCATACCCTCCTATTTTCAAAAAAAGCTTATACATAGTGGGTTTGTAGCGTGTGGAAAATCATAATACTGTAGAAAATGGTCATATTCGCTTTATTTCCTAGTCCCGCTTATCCTTGCTATTTCATCCATTGCCAATTTGGCGGCTCCGATTAGTCCGGCCCGATTACCCAACTGGGCCACTTCCACTACCGTCTGCTGCCCTGATAGGGCATCCAGTTTTGCCCTCAAATAGTCCCACCAAACATCGTGGGATTCGACCATCCCCCCCCCCATAATAAACTTGTGGGGGTCCATCATATTGCGAATACTAATGATACCGGCAGCTAGATCAGCAGCAAAGCCTTCAACTGCTCGGATTGCCCGTGGTTCCCCTTCCATACACTGCTCTAGAAGAATGTGACTATTCCATTCGGGATCGATACTCCTTGCTATCCGGTTGAGAGCTGTTCCGGAAGCATACTGCTCTAGACAGCCATTCTGACCGCAATTGCAAGGATGTCCTCCCGGTACGAGCAGGATATGGCCAACCTCGCCCGCACCTCCATTTGCTCCATGAATAATTTCCCCCTTATGTACGATAGCACCGCCGACGCCCGTCCCAAGGGAAATAAACATAATGGAACCAGTCATGACGGTGTCTCTCAAACCCATCCAAGTCTCTCCGATGGCTGCAACATTCACATCATTATCGACAAAAGCAGGGAGTCCAAAGCGACCTTCTAACAAATCCTTCAAAGGGGTCCCCGTCCACCCTGGAAGATTGTTTGTCGCATATAGAACGGATCCAGCCACAGGATCAATTCTACCTGCAGAACCGATTCCAATTGCCCTCACATGCTCGCTGGCGGAGACTTCTAACAACAATTCCTCGATTAGTGTAAAAAGCTCTCGAAGAATGCCTTCCTGGCCTTCCTCCGCCGGCGTACGTTTGACGATTTCGGATTTAACTATTCCGTCTAAGGTCAACAGACCTCCTTTTATAGAGGTCCCCCCCAAATCAACACCAATAAAATGAGCTGAATTCTCCGTCATACGTCAACTGCCTTCCTGCATCGCGGAAAAATATTGCGCAGTAATCCACTGAGGACGAGTAATTGCCGACCCAACCACGACGAAATGGGCGCCATAATCCAGTGCTAATTTGGCTTCCTGCGGTGTCGATACCCCACCCTCAGCCACTGTAGGAACTTCCAGCGTCTGCGACAATCGTTTCACTAAATCCAAATTCGGAAGAGCGGTCTTGCTGTAAGGGGTATAGCCAGAAAGAGTTGTTGACACGTAGTCCGCTCCCCATTTGGCTGCATTCACTCCTTCTTCATAGGTAGAAATATCCGCCATTACAGGGATTCCCAACTTCTTCAGCTCTTGGATCACTTGGGACAGATCAAGTCCATCTGGTCTGGGACGCGAAGTGGCGTCCAAGGCTACAATATTTGCACCTGCCTCATAGACGGCGACTGCATCGGCAACAGTCGGTGTAATGTAGATGTCGAAGCCTTCATAATCTTTCTTCCATAGTCCCATGATAGGCAGGTCTACAGCCTGACGAATTGCTCTTATGTCTTCAGGACTGTTAGCTCGGATTCCCTGAGCTCCCCCTTCAAAAGCAGCCTTCGCCATAACCGCCATATGCTGAGAACCATATAGCGGTTCGTGCTGTAAGGCCTGGCAGGATACCACAAGTCCACCTTTAGTAATCATACTGGTCAGTTTCATTCTCTTCTCTCCTCTAAGTCATCAATCAAAGAGTGACTCATTCAAAAGTCCTAATAATAATCCCGACGAGGTGATTGCCTGGGTCCAGCCGCTTTCCATGCAATAGGGCCCCCAACCCGTATCTCCGTTGTTGCCGAAGTATTCATCGATTTTCAAATCATAAGCGCGCATCCACCCTCCATGATAACGGGCATCCTCACTGTTAATTTGAATGTGACATATATAAGAAGACAAATCGTCATATAGCCTCTTATATCGGGTATGCCCAGTCGCCTTCCAAGCCTCCCACATGTTCATCAAGAGAAAATTATTTGTGTACAGCTGGTCGGCAATACCTTCCCCATTATGGATGAATACGCCGGCATCTTCCTTCCCGAACCTGTCCGGATCCGGATTGTCTGCTTCTTCGATCCCTCCAAGACGACTCTGATGAGAAAGTAGATATTCGACTATTCGCTCCAGTGTGGAAAGTGTCTCCCCGCTCTCATCGAATCGTCCTAAAAACCCGAGAGGTAGTACAAATCTGCTGTACCCCGAAGTTCGGCTATACATGAAAGAGAGATCATTCATCCGAGAGGCCAAGTACAAGCTTCCTTTTAACGCTGTATCTACGTATTCCTGTTTTCCTGTCACCAAGTAAGCTTGGATGAATGCGGCATGTGCAATGCTTTCAAAATGTGGATTTAAGCTGGGAGGTTGATCCTCAATTCCAGCGCGGCCTAATTCCACTATTTGGCTGCGGATTAATACGTTAGGTCTGACCCCATTCTGATCCTGGGTGGATAGAAGAGCTTCAGCAAGTGGCAGTCCCCGCTCAAGATAAACAGATCTGCCGGTTTTTCTGTGTAAATAGAGTAGGACGAAACATACCCAGGCATTATCGTCTGTGAACATCTGTTCTGGGTAATGTCCAGGAAAATCGTACCACTTAAAAAAACCATAGGATGGAGAGCCCTTCTCCAGGTCCTGATACCTGTTCTCAAACAAGTAATTCAACATTTGATGAGATTTTTCTAGTGAGCTAGGATCCTTCTTCCACGTACCATACAAATAGAAGAACAGAGCCGCATGCGCCGTACAGTCGGGTCTGCGGTCCATAGAGAGGGCGCCCGTTACGGAATGAATGTTCTCGAGTACACCTGCGCTCCCGTCCAATTCAGGCAGAATGCCGGATGCAGCAAACCATCTGTTGCTGGCTTCCACGGCCTCGTTCGGAGAAGTCCCATTTGAAGTCTTGATGACTTGCGGCCAAACGCTCAAAGGGAGCTTAGTCTCTTCTGCCAATGCCTCTATGATCCTTTTCCAACGATAATAAGGCCTAAATGCTTCCTTCATCTCACTGGAATAGAGAGAGAATGAGCAGTGCACTATCTTGCCGGCACCTAAACGTCTTATGGATAAACCGGGATGCGCAGCGGATGACACTTGCTCTTCCGCAAAGTGAGTCCCGTGAAACGTGCCAAACTCCAGCCAAGAATTATTCGGTTCGTCTGGCATAGGGAAGCCCATTGCATAAGCTCCATTCCATTCCAGCAGCGCGCCTTGTTCGACCACTGACTTCTCGTTTGCTCGAACTACTTTTAATTTTTCGAGGGTTCTGCGAGTCTTGGGAAAATCCTGTTTCCACCCGAGCAGCCTGGAATTGGGGAAATCAAAAGCCTCTACCAGCTCCGCAAACAGCAAACCTCCGTCATCCACATAACGCCATAGGCGGGACACTATAAAAGCGGGAATAACCGAAGGCTCGTCTATACGGGATGATCCGATAAGCATTAGCGCACCGTATTCCTCGATATTTATGGATTCTAGTTCCGCCCACGGGAACAATTCAGCACCTTGACACGGGATATAATCGAGAGGATGTTTGGAACAAATTGCAATTTTCATAGAAAGCCTCCTTCCATTTAAATAAAAATTCTATATACCCGCCAAGACGGTAAATTGAACCTGATAAGTCACACTGAATGAATGGAAGGCCAAGCTAGCTCTACTCCCGCTTTCTTCAGCAGTTCTTGGAAAGCGGCCAGTTCTTTCTCTTGGCTGCGAACTTGATGCGGCTCTAGACCCCGGTCCAAAGCATACGCCGCCAACCACCCTGCTGCCTCTCCGATATTCCATTCAACGGGATGCAGTCTGTAGCAGCCATTCGTTATATGAGTCGTCCCTATATTTTTGCCTGCTGCCAGCAGGTTCCGCATTCGAATCGGCAGCAGAGCTCCCAAGGGAATGTGGAAAGGATAGCTGGAAACATCGATATAAGAGCGCAGACCCGTACTCGGATGAAGATCGATTCGATAACAGCCAACTCCAACAGAATCCTTGTAGATCTCCGCGCCCCCTGTTCCTCTGAAAGCTGGGCTTAGATGCTGCTCCAGAACAGTCGTCTCCGCTCGAATCCGCCTGGATTCCCTGATATAAGGGGATTTGGCTAAGCCATCCTCAGTTCCCACTACATCTTTCCGAAGTCTAAGCCCAGGATACCCTTGCCCGCCATCCGGGCGCGGAGCCTCTGTCTGCATCCAATAGAGTAAAGAAAGGCTAAGTTGTTTGGCGCCGTGAAGGTGCTTTGCCCGTTCCTCTTCAGAAACATCAATGATCGAACCTAGCCAATAGTCATTCTGCGGCCAATTAACCAACGTCACGTCACTGTCGAAAGTGCCTTCGGCGAAATTCATTTTGTCAATGATTCTTCTATACTTCCATAAGGAGAACGACTTTCCATCCGGAAAAAAACTGTATCGGATAGGCTCCAAGGTATGCGGGACTAGACCCATCCAGCTTAACTGGCGATCCGGCCAGAAATCAGCTTGATAGCCCCGCCAAAAGTCGTATTGCTCTGGCTTTGCAATGGTAAAGTCCTGACCTTCTATATGGTCCACTGCATAGCAATAAGTGAAAGCTTGCATATCCATAGGATCGGGTGCCCCCGATAAAGCATGTGGCTCTCCTGTCTGTTCTACGGATTCAGCCCCTGTTACGTATTCAGTTCCACTTAATGGCAGGAGCTCACCTGTTTCTGTAGCATCCAAGAAAAAAGGGGCTTGGAGAATAATCTCTCCACCTTTGATCAGCTCTCTCACATGGACGGCTGTAATGCGGTCTCCTTCCGTTTCCACGTGAATTGGGAGATGCCCCACGAGAATTTCCAGCCGCCCACTATGCACATAAGGGGCCAACATATCCCTAAGGACTGCCAATGCTGCTCTGGGTTCATGAGCGATGCTGCTGACTATAGCATTTCCTGGGTTGAAGAGCACAGCTGAAGATGAACCCGCCGCTATAGGGAAATTACGCTTATAATAATCACGGATTCGGTTCCTAAACTCCCTATACGTAGCTGTACAGCCAAACTGTTCCACCCACGGATGCTCATCAGGAGGTACTGCCTGATTCGTTAGTTGACCACCAATCCAGTCTGTCTCCTCCGTCATAATGACCTTCTTGCCGGCACGTGCTGCCGCAAGTGCTGCTGCGCAGCCCCCTGTTCCTCCACCGATAATGACAATGTCTGCCTTAATTTCATTTCTCATATTCCCAGCTCCTTACCCATTAAGTAGTCAACTGCAGCTTGCTGTAAAGAAGGTGCTCGATCGTACATCAAGAGCGTAGGTACATCTGGAAGATGCTGCAGGTCATAATTAGAACCGAAGTGAACGAGAATCACGTTCTTCCTCTCTCTAGCAATTCGATTGACCTCGGATAACACCTCAGAATTCATTAATTTATTGTAAGTGAGAGAGATAAGTAAAGGTCCCGATCCACATGAATTCATCGTTTCTACTATATCCTCGTAACTCTCCATTCTCTTTTCCATGGCAAAGACCTCATCCATACACAGTTGGTTACGAAAAAGCTCAGTCTGCCGATCCCACAATAAACACCAGTCCTTCGTACGGTCTCGCTGGGCAGTGAAGATTGGTTTCATGCCATGGACAGGTGTAACCGCCTTCTTGGCCAGCTTAAGGCTGACTTCTTCATGGTGGGGGTTCGCCACAAAACGCTCAGCATCTGTTATCAGCTTTGACTCCATCTTCTCACGATTCAGGTCATATTTCTGTTTAGCCTCCAAAATGCGGGCAACGGATTTCTCGATTCTCTCTATCGAGATACGCCCTATTTTTACAGCATTAATCACTGCTTCCACCATAGCGTCTTCCTCATCAGGGGTTTCCCCTGTCGCGAGCAGGATATCAGCTCCCGCTTCAATAGCAAGGATACATGCATCTGGCAAGGAATAGTTGGCTGTTACCCCTTTCATGGATAGGCCGTCTGTTACGATTAGTCCCTGGAAACCTAGTTTATTTCGCAACCACCCCGTTGTAATCTCCCTCGACAGAGAAGCAGGACGAAGGGAGGCGTCCCAAGCAGGAACAGCGATATGGCCCACCATGACAGCGTCTACCCCCGCGCGAATGGCCTCTCGGAAGGGAGCAAGCTCGAAGCTTTCTAGTCTTTCAGACTGGAAAGAAAGCACAGGTAACGCCAAGTGTGAATCTACATTCGTGTCTCCATGCCCGGGGAAATGCTTTGCCGTCGCAATCAAACCGTGGTCTTGGTACCCTTCGATAACAGAACATGCCAGTTCAGCAACTAGGTCACGATCTTCCCCGAAGGAGTGGGTCCCGATGACCGGGTTATCCGGATTGTTATTGATGTCCACCACCGGACTGTAGTTGAAGTTAACTCCCATAGCTAATGATTCCTCGGCCGTTATTCGTCCCGATTCATAAGCAAGATGCACGTCTTTCGACACCCCAAGCGCTTTATTTTTCGGAAAATGAACGGCCCCGCCCTGAAGCTTGCAGCCTGCTCCTGCTATATAATCCGCGGAGATGAATAGGGGAATGCCCCGCCCTGCCCCTAAAGCGGCATGTTGAAGCCCATTTGTTAGGGTTCGAACCTGCTCTGGATCAACCAAGCTGTCCATATCCAGAAAAATCCCCCCAATCTTGCGTTCCACTACCAATCGCCTTGTCCGCTCAGAAAGCTCAGTCCCTCGGTTGGTCAGAGTGAACAACTGTCCTACCTTCTCCTCCAAACTCATTCTTGCCAACATTCCGACTATCTCTGTTTGCCTCCACATTCCTTTTGCTCTCCTTCACTTCTTGCTTGTTTTACATACTTTCCCTGCAGATTAGTGCCGAATCTTGAAGGTAAACGGTTTCATTTAAACTTGCTTTTTTTTCCCATTCGCATATCGAAGCTGATATTCAGAAGGCGATTGCCCTGTCTGCTTTTTGAAAGCCTTGCTGAACGAGTGGATCGATTGATAGCATAGTAATTCAGCCACGCGGGTTACTGTGTTACCCTCATCATGGAGAAACTGGATAGCTGTTAATATCCGTCTCTTCGAGCAGTATGCCTGAAGACTGGTTCCCATCTCTTCTCTAAATACATGGGATAGATAAGAATAGCTGTAGCCAAGCGCATCAGCAACCTTACTAAGATCTTTCAGCTCCAAAACTCGTTCATTCATATATTGAACCGCAAGCTCAGCAAGTTCCCTTTTGCCCCCAATGGCTGGAGAGATATGCTCAGGCTTATCGATATTACGCTCAACTTGTCCCAAGTAATTGCGATATGTCGCTACCAATATCTGATTTACATAGCTTCCCGTCATCAACAGCAGGTGACGATTTTCGTACCGAATCTCTCTAAGTAATTGATCGAATAAGTCCGCTAACCCCCAGTGGGCCTTGCGAACCGGATCTTTCTTCTCCAGTAACATGCTATTCATACAAGCGAAAGGATGCTCACCGCTCTCTGAATCATGAAGCTCAACCCGGATGTAACAGATCTGCAGCTCATCTGTATCTTTTGAGGAGATCATGCAAGTATGACCCGGCATTCTAACCAAGCAGTCACCTTTCCGAATCTGGTATACGCTACCATGCATAGAGATAACACCTGATCCCTCAGTCACATACCCTATATCCCAAAACCAATCCTCATGAGGACCTTGAAACCCGACTGTATCTCGAAATAACCGACGCTCCCCAACTTGATGGAGGGTGAAAAAATCGTAAATAAAAGGTTTCTTCAACCATGCTGCTTCCGGTAAGGTCTTGTTATGCCGAACTGTAAACAACTGGTATGCCATTTTGTTCCCTCCCTCATGACTTTACATAGGTGATGGCTCACTCTGATCTATCTCTTATTTTCGTAAAAACCGGGCTCTATTGAAATGATGCAATCTTATGATAAACAAGAAAATCTTACGGTATTGTGAAATCGGTTTCTTCAGTTCCAGACAACCCACTCTCAACTTTCCTGGTTCCTCTTGCAAAAAGGGGCAGCCCCCGAACCGCAAATGCATGCGCTCCGGGGACTGCCCCATTCCGAATTTATTTATTTTTTAGATGTTGCGTACCAATCTGTTAGTTCCTTAATCACTTCGCTGCCGCCATCAGACTTCCACTGCTTCAAGAAGTTATCGTAGCTGTCTAACTTTTCCGCTCCTGCGAAAACTTTGATAATGTAGTCATTCTCGGATTTAGTGAGTTTTTGGATATTTGTACCGAGTAGAGGAAGCGGTGGCGCGAAAATTAAAGGATCATTCTTGCCAAAGGACATCTGCTTCTGAATTTCCTCGAAGGTTGCATACAGGACCGGATCCTTACGCACCCTCAGAAGCCACAGATCTTTGAACACTTCCGGATTCGTAGAGGTTAAGAACCAATCCGCGTTGCCGCGGTCATCATTAAATTTCGGAAGAATAGGGAACATCTTCCCGTCCTCTTTCTTGAAATGAACGCCTTCCTCACCGATAGATAAATTTTGGAACAACTCAGGTTGAACCTTTAAATCCATGTATTTCATTGCCTCTTGCTTGTTTTTAGAAACCTTAGGTATAGCAATATACCAGCTGATTCCTCCACCTTGAATCATTTGAGCTTGTGTTCCGTCCTTGCCCTTAAGTCCCGGTATGAGCGTGATCTTAGCTGCAGGGAAGTTTTTCAATGTCGCTGTTGTTACTGCCGGGGCCATTCCCCAGCCGTAAGGAATGACTGCTGCTTTGCCGCTAGAGAATTTCTGTTGTACGGTTGCTGCCTTGTTCACAGGCCATTCCGGATCCAACAGCCCCTCGCTGTAAAGCTTACTCATAAACGCCAGGTATTCCTTCATCCCCGGATCGTCAAGGCGGTTAACCAGCTTTCCATCCTTCTCTATCCACTGTGTCGCAATGCCAAAGGCGCCGGAGATTTCTGTGATCACACTCTCAAATCCCGCAAACGGAATCATGTCCTTTTTCTTCTCTTTGATAGTCTTCAGTAGCTGATAAAATTCATCAAGACTTGTTGGCACCTTCATACCTAGTTCATCAAGGACATCTTGGCGTATCGCTAGCGAGCTGCCAACAAAGCCTCTTGGATGTCTTTCAGGAATCCCGTAGATCTTACCATCAACCTTGGCCGCTTCGAAGGACTCCGGCGTATTAATCTTCGCAAGTGTCTGTCCATAGTTCTTCAGGAGATCGTCTAAAGGTTCAAGTGCCCCTTGAGTGGCCAGCTTCCGATACTGGGAAGCAGATAGTTTAAGAATATCGTAAGGCTCTTTATTTGCCATCAGCAGGTTCAGCTTGTCGTCAGGATTTTCCAAGGGCAGTGTTTCATATTTTACCTTGTACCCCGTCTTTTCCTCCAACATCTTCGCAACAGGATCTTGATTAGTGTCAAAGTTTCGTTGGAAACCAAGCTGTCTTAGCTCGGGTTTAGGAGCATCCACCTTGGCAGATGCGCTTGGGCTTGTCCCTGTTGCCCCAGTACCTGAGCTTCCATTATTAGCACCACAGCCAGCTAGTACTGTAACAGCTAACGAAACACATATTGACATGGAAATTAGTTTCTTCATCTAAACTCCCCCGGATACGAATACTTGAGAGGAAATAACCTCTCTTCGTTCACTATACCACTGGTCCATTCTTAGGTATTTGTCAGAAGATGCTGACTATGTTGTCAGGATACGCCTTCTGATGGATGTTTCATGGCAGGGAATCGAATCGTCACCTTCGTACCTTGACCCACTTCGCTTTCATAAGACAATCCAAATGAATCCCCGAAATAAAGTTTGAGCTTCTCATTGACGTTCTTGATACCATAGCCTCCACCTTGGTCACCTGAAAGCAGTCTTTTCATCTTTTCCTCCGTCATTCCAACCCCGTCATCTTCCACGGTAAATAGAATCAGATCTGAGCAAATTTGACCAGAGATTCGAATCAGACCCTTTTTGTTTGCCTTCTCCCGAATTCCATGTAGAATAGCATTTTCCACAATTGGTTGAAGCACAAGCTTCACTGTCGTCATCTCCAGGATCTGTTGCTCCACCTCTACGGATACTTCAATACTGCCAGAAAACCTTTTGTTTTGAATATCTAGATAAATTTGAACATGAGCTAGCTCATCTTCAATGGAGATCACATCCTTCCCCTTACTCAAACTTAATCGGAAAAACTTTGCCAATCCTCCAACAAGGTAGCTGATGTCCTGGGCCTTATGCTTCATTGCCAACCAATGAATCATATCCAGAGTATTGTATAAGAAGTGTGGGTTAATCTGAGCTTGCAAAGCTTTAAGCTCGGCATTCTTCTTTCGGACCTCTTCCTCATATTTCTCCATGATAAGACGCTTGATATTGTCCGTCATCCGGTTGAAATTTAACTGTAGAATACCTATCTCATCCTTACTATCCACGGGAATATGCATGTCCCACTTTTCCACTTCGATCCTCTTCATCTGCTTGATGAGAAGGCTGATTCTTCTTGTAATCCCTCCAGACATGAAGAAGGCCATTATAGTCGCGCTAATTATTGACAAGATAAACAGTAACAACATATAGCTGGCTATTTGGTCGCTGTATTGCATTATTTCCTTATGTGGAATAATCGCTATAAGCTGCCAATCCGTCCCTTCCACCTTCTTGTAAGTAACGAGGGATGCTTTACCATTAACCTCTAGGTTCTGATAGCCTCTGTCTCCGCTCGTCTTCATAATCTCCTGGAAATATATCGTTGAAGACAAACTTTGACCGATCGTATTTCTGTCCAAACCCGAGATGACATTTCCTTCACGATCAACCAAGTATACCTCTCCACCATCCGTGATTTCCGTTTGCTTGATGATGCGATAGATACTATCCTCTAGAATATCTAAAGAGACGAGACCAAGGACGTCCCCAAAGAAGCCTTGCGTTTGCAGGGTGCGCATACAAGAGATAATGTGTTGAGAACCCCTCTGATCCTGATAGTCATGGTTATACGTAGAGCGGCAGTAAAGACCACCATTTTGCTCCAGCACCAGCTTAAACCACCAGTTATCCTTGAAATTCTTCATATTAAAAATCGTGCTATTTTCCTTGGCGAATATTCCCGAATCGTTAACAAACAAACGGATACTGAAAATTTCTCTGCTGTTTTGAGCTGAACGGATCATATCCAGGAGCCGGTTGTAATCGTCTATCTGGTCGACCAAAGGATAGTTGTTAGGGGACTTCAGCAAAATTTGCAGCAGCTCTTTATTCATAAACAGCATGCTAGAGACATCCTTCACATTATTAAGCTTATAAGAAATGAATTCGTTAGCCTGCTCGAAAGCTCGATGCGTTGATTCTGCGACCTGCCGCTCTATCATTTTAGTCGTCTTATTATAGGAGAACCATGTAACGGCTGCAATGGTGATAGATATCAGCAGCATGTATGAGAGAAGGAGTTTATACTTAATTCTCAGGTTCCGTAAATATCCCGCCCGAAGCATTTTATTAAGTTTCATGGCGCAACTTCCCTATACTCAGAAGGCTTGAAGCCTGTAAGCTTGCGGAATACCTTTGCAAAATAATTCGGATCTGAATATCCGACCTTCAGAGCAATCTCGTATAACTTTAGGCTTCTATCCTTAACCAATTGCTTGGCCTTCTCTATCCTGACTTGCGTAATGTACTCATTAACAGCAATCCCTAGCTCTTTTTTGAAAATCAGACAAAAGTAGGTCGGTGTTAAAAAAACTTGCTTGGATATCATATCGATGGATAATTCTTCATGATAATGATTATGAATGAAAGCTACAGCTTCGCGTATGACTGCCTTGTCTGGCTGAGTCCCGAGATGAGCTAACCCATCTCGAATCTCTTCTAATTGGCCTTGGAGAAAATGGGCTATCGACTCGAGCTGTCCATTTGCAAATAATTCCCATAATTCAGCGTTATCCTGCTCTGTGATTGCTTCCAAAAACACTTTGGATAGGATGATATACAATTTAAAAAGTCGTTTGCGAATCGCTTCAATTGAAGGTGATTCCAACCTTCTCAGCTCGCGAACTACTTCCTGTAGCAGTTCGGACGCAAACTCAAATTCCTGACGTTGGAGATGCTTCTCGAATCGGAGAAAGGTGATCTTCTCATGAATAAGCTTCGGCTTCGCGCCCCGACCTGTACGCTCATGAAGAATTGTCGAATTCCAACCCCTATAGAAGCTAAACTGAAGCGCCTCTGAAGCTTGCTGCACCGAGTCCATAATAGCTTCAAAGCTCCCTACCGTTCCTCCTACACCTATGGAAAGTCGGGTATGAAGCACATTCCGAGCAAATATCGATAACGAATTCATCATCAAGACGATGGTTTCATTTTCCTTCCCATCCGTCAATTTAAATACTGCAGCAAGTAGGTGATCATATTCGCAACACAAGCCTTCTAACCCGTAAGCACGAAACATTTCTTCGAGTTTCCCTATTAGAGTCATGTTCATCCTGCGGTCTTCACCCATAATCTTGCAGCATACATAGCGAGCATCGTTGGTACCGATAGCGTGGACGGCAAGCCATTCTTTCTCCAACTCTATAACTGAACCGGTGCCTGCAAGTAAGGCTTGTAAGGCCTTCCCTGTTAAGAATGGCCTAGACTTAATCATTTGCTGTTCCATGTCCTCCAGCCGCTCTCGATTCAAACGCTCTTGTCTGCAAGCCTCCGCTGTTTTAACCAATACCTCCTGAAGCTTATCCAAGTCAACAGGCTTTTCCACATAATCAATGGCTTGAAGTTGAATCGCAGATCTCAAATATTCTACGTCCGAATATCCGCTTAGAAATATGATCTTACAGCCTGGCACCTTGACTTTAATTCCTTTAGCCAATCCAATCCCATCGAGATGGGGCATTCTAATATCGCACAAGGCGATATCCGGCTGGAGCCTCACAGCTGCCTCGAGCCCTTCAAGGCCATCCTCTGCTTCCGCCACAACTTCCATCCCCAGCTCTTTCCAAGGGATACAAGATGTAAGACCCTCCCGGGTAATCTCTTCGTCATCTACAATCAGCACTTTTAGCATAACTGGCCTCTTTCCTTTCCTGTTATGTCGTCGTATGATGTCTGCGGAACAGGCAAAGGGGGTGCCCCTATCAGGCACTCCCTCATATCCATCTATTTTATCAAATTAGTTAATGATTTACACTTTATTAAAAAAATCAACCTTTTACTGATCCTACAAGTACACCCTTTACGAAATATTTTTGCAGGAATGGGTATACAGCCAAGATTGGAACGGTAGCCGTAATGATAGATGCGGCTTGAACAGCCTCCGGACTTCGGTTAAGATCCTTGCTGATGTCGATCATTCCCGACTGGCCAAGCACATCATTGGTGGCTGCGATCAATTCCTTGAGATACAACTGCATTGGTTTTAAGTCCGGACGGCTAATGTAAACCATGGCGTTAAAGTAACTGTTCCAGATCAGAACCGCATAGAAGAGAGCAACAGTCGCTAACACTGGCATCGACAACGGGAGCACAATGCTCCAAAGAATTCTCATGTTGGAGGCTCCATCCAATTTGGCCGATTCCTCTAGACTATCCGGCAAACCTTCGAAGTAATTCTTGATCAACAGCATATAAAAAACTTGGATCATACCCGGTAAAATCAGTGACCATATTGAGTTGATCAGACCCAAATTTTGCATAAGTAGATAATTGGGTATCAACCCTCCATGGAAAAGCATAGTGAACACGTACAGCAGCAGGATAGCCTTTCTTCCTTTAAGCCCGGGCTTAGAGAGCGGATAAGCCGCCATCGTGGTCATAATGAGCGAGAGTGCTGTATAGGTTACTGTAATAAATATGGTTATCCGGAAGCTGTTCATAAATTGACTGTTCCCAAGAACCAATTCGTACGTTCCGATTTGGAAATCTACGGGGAAGATTGTGACCAGTCCAGAGATGACTGCCGCTTCGCTGCTGAAGGATTTAGCGAGCACGTTTAGGAATGGGAATAGCGTGGCCATGCCTAATAGGATGAAGAACAGGTAGTTGCTGATATAGAAGATACGCTCACCTGTAGATGCTTTGATCGAAGGCGCTTTTGCCATCACCAGATGCTCCTTCCCAAATATTTTTTGCATAAGGTGTTACCAAGAATCACAAGGAGGAAGGCAGTTACCGATTCGAAAAACCCGACAGCAGTCGAAAAGCTGTAGTCAGATGTTCCTATCCCTACACGGTAAACATACGTCCCAATCGTGTCTGCAACACTATACACCACGGGATTGTACATCACTAGAATTTGTTCTGTACCAGCTTCCAGTAGTTGACCCATTTTAAGGATAAACATTAACGTGATCGTGGGGATCAGGCCTGGCATAGTCACATGGAGCATCTGCTTGAGTTTATTAGCCCCGTCCATTTTTGCAGCTTCATATAACTGCGGATCAACCCCGGCAATTGCGGCAAGATAGATAATAGTTCCCCACCCCACCTCTCTCCAACCCTCTGACAATACGAGTAGTGGCCTGAAATATCCGGCGTGCATGAAGAACGGGATGGGATCACCGCCGAGCTTAACGATAGCGGCATTAATAATGCCACCATTGACTGAGAACATATTGATGAACAAACCTCCCACAATGACCCATGAGATAAAATGGGGAAGGTAAATGACAGATTGTACAATTCTTTTAAAAGCCATCTTCCGAACCTCATTCAAAAGAATGGCCAAGATGATAGGAGCCGGGAACAGAAAGATGAGTTTCATCACACTAATAATCAAGGTATTCGATAATACACTGAGGAACTGGTCATTGACGAACAGCCGCTTAAAATGCTTAAGCCCGACCCATGGACTCTCGGAAATCCCATTGAAAATATTGAAATCCTTGAAGGATATAATCAACCCATACATTGGGGTGTACTTAAAGATGGCCAGAAACAACAGTCCCGGCACGAGCAAAAGGTACAAATCCCAATCCTTCATAATATCCACAAAAACCCTATTCCCTTTTTTGACGGGCCATGGATTCGGTGCAACCTCCACTTGTAATTGCATACGCGCCATCCTTTCCTGAACAAGTTTTATTCGTATATTCTTATTTTAATTGGAATGGAAACGCTTTTTTAATATCTTAATCTTATGATTAGGGAGAAAATCTTATGGTATTTCAGAAATAATCCCCGATATCTGGAACAGTTGTGGATTAAAGAGCTGCTGGTACACAAAAAAGAGCAGGATGCTTGTTTTTACCAAGTATCCCGCTCTTTTTTAGTAGCTATTTAGCATTTAACTTCTCGCAAAAAATTACTTTCCGATTTTAATTTCTCCAGATAGCTCCGCTGTTAGATTAATCAGAGGACTTCCAATAGGTTCATTTCCCTTCCATAACTGGATGGACACTACTTCTTTTTGTTTTTTTGCAGCCTTCGCTACTATCAACCGTACAGTATAATTTTCCCCGTCAATCGTCTTCTTGCCTTGCAGATACGCGTTATCTTCAGAGACAATTGCCCAATCCACAGATGCCATATCCACATCATAACCATTCGGCTCAACGTGCATTCTCCATTTATCTTTATTATCGCCGCTCAGCTTTACATCTAAGTGTAGTTTGTTGCCAATGCGCCCAAACAGATTGTCAGTCGGTAAATGGATAAAGCCATTAATCTTCACTTCTTTGTCGGTCTGATTACTTACTGACAAATCGGTAACCGTAGACGCGTTCATATAGTTCCCGTTCTCCGCAAGCTCCGTACGAATATCGTACAACCCTGCAGGCAACACCACATTGGCGGATACATTACCTTGATTGTCGGTTGTATATATTTCCTGAAGACCCGGCACTACAACAGGCGTTCTTGAACCGTCCATCCCAATGGACTGAATCATGAACCGTATCGGCAATCCCCCAAGCTTGCCAAGACTTCCATCCTGCTCCTGCTGCACTTGTGCAGCCAGGAGATGAGGATGTGACTCAACTGCCTGTCGGTTACCCGTATAGGCTACTGCTGCATTTTCCTTATTCACTGTTAATAGTGCTGTGTTACTTGCACCACGCAGGAATTTGCTATCATTCTGCATATGCACAGCACTGATGTCGTTATACCAGTTGCTAGAGTTAGTTGTACCGATTGCCACAGTGTACATTGCAGTTGCCTGCCCTTGCGCATCTGTTTGTGCCGTTCCCACAACCTCTCCGTTCACTTGGAACGTGATTGTTTCTTCGACTATAGGGGCACCGCTTCTATCCACTAACTTGGCTTTAAGCGGAGTAATGTCGCTGTATACTCCTATAGCGTTATCGACGGTAAGAACTGTGCTGGAATATAAGCTAAAATGTGTTTCATTCGTAGCAATATTACCTGCTTTGTCCACGGCCGTAACAGTAAATGTATGATTGCCAGCTGCTGTTATTGCAGAACCTTCCGTCCACGGTTCTCCATCTAGTTTTACAGACAACTGTTTCAATCCGCTGCCTTGATCGGATACAGTTACAGTCGGACTAACAGTGTCTGTATAATCTTCACCCTCTGCCAACCCGTATATAGTAATCGTTGGAGTTGTTACATCTGACTGCACAATTACAGGAGGTAATTCAATAACTGTGCTTTTACCGAGACCGGTTATATGGGCATAAACTTTAAAGGTATGTGCACCTGCTGCTGGAGCTGGAATCGTCACGGTTACTGGTGTATCCTCACCCGCTCCGATCGTTTGTGCTACTATAAGGTCTCCCTCTTTAACGACAATTGTCGAACCGTTAGTTGCGGCCACTTTGAATGTTATATCCGCCCCCCCCACTGCATTCGAAAGCGGTTCTTCTCTCATAGTAAGTACTGTTCTTTCCTCAGGGGAAACTACAGTAGCTACAGATGCGTTGTCCATATAGACGGATGCAACAAAAGATGCAGCTCCAACCATGATCAATCGAATAAATTTTGCACCAGCAGGCGCTGGAGTCGTAAGAGACACGTTATCCCATTGATTGATCGTTGTCGTTACTTCCTTGCTCATCGTAACCCCCCCAACGACTGCCATCTCTTTACCCGTTACATCATGGTAACGAACTTGTAGAATAGGACGATTGGAAGAGCGGCCTGGAGGATTACTGGTACGGAATACATCCATGGATGAAGTATACGTTCTCCCTCCAATCACGGGAACTAATCCAGAATCTACCGCTACCTCCAGAGCAGTCTCATTATCAAACAGCCGCAGGCTGTTGCTCCCGCTCTTCGCCTGATCCGTTGAAACTTCAATAGCGGCTTGCTTGCCAACGTGAGTCTCTGGCTTGCGGATAGACCAGCCCGGGATCGTACCGTTCGCATTCAGTGACTGCTCAAAGCCGGCATTCGTTACATCCAGCTCTTGTGTTATAGGACCCGCTGGTGGAGTTTCCGTTACCATCTTCTTAAATACTTTCACATCGTCAAAATAGGCTGTTCCTACCCAAGTTAGCGAGCAGAATAAGACGAGTCTACCTGTCACCGCGCCTTCTGGAGCTATCGAGCTAAATTCTGCATGGGCCCATTGCCCGTTTGGAGATGAGAAGTAATTCGCCGGTGCTGGGGTTACTTTGATTTCCTTGCCGTCCGAATCGTAATAGTTCATTGAGAAAATAGTTCGCCCGCTGTTCAGGTGAATGTCAGCTTTCCCCGTATACGGCAGACCCGGAGTGACTGGGAACGGAATAGAAATAACACCCGTTTCTGCTTCAATCGAAGTATCCGTGATCTTCAAGCTGCGTGTACCTTCGTTAAACTTCTCATTCGTAACTTCATAATTAGCAACACTCGTTCTGGATGCATGCTGTTCCCAGCCAGGAATTGTTCCATTTTGATTGACTTCCTCGAAGTTGCCGTTCACAATAGGAATTTTCACATCATTGTAAGTTGGTGGATTACCTGGAGTTACAGTAATTTTTTTCAAAATGGCTGCTTCATTGTAGTAAATGTTTCCATCATTTCCTACGACCATGAGGTTGGTCTTGGTTCCAGGAATGGTTACATATGCCATTGTTTTGGGATCCACAACCGTTACGGTGCTGCCGAGAGTCGTGTACAAGAAGCCATCTTTGTCCCAACGCAGTTTCACCGGAACCCAATAGTGACCGAATACCCAATTGGTTGAATGAATCTCTTTCTGTTTAACGATTTCATAAGTATCTGGATTCATTGCGAACAGGGTACCGTAGGCAGCCCCCCATAATAATCCATCCGGACCGAACGACAATCCGCCTATCGCCTTTGGCTTTACTCCGCCTGCCTGCTGAATAGCTGGAGTAAATTCTTTTATTACTTTCTTGGTTTTAACATCCCAAACAAACATTTTTGCTTCTGTCTCGCTTGGTTCTATTCCTAAGCCACCCCATACCGAGGTAGATCCATATAGTAATCCCTCGCCTTTGACCGCACCCTTTCGGTACGCAAGTCCCATGATACTCTGGTTCTGTACGACATTTCGATAAGTTTCCCAGGTCGAACCGTCGTAGATCGTAAGAGCACCACCTAATTCACCCAGTTTCGGGATGGTTCCATTGAATAACAACTCATCACCCGTTACCATCACGAATGGACGATCTTGTTGCTCACCTATCTGATGAATGATCTTCGGATTCAGATTCCGTTCAAGTGGAAGAGTTGTATCTAGCTCATGTATAAAACTAGCCGGGTATACGCCAAACATCATTTTGTTGCCATATGGAGCCATTCCCTCAGCCTGCCCCATACTGAACAACTCTTTGTTACCGGTCTCAATGTTGTAACGTGCTCCGTAAGAACCCAGATAACCAGAACTGTATAACAAGCCTTCAGGACCTAACTCCAAGGATTGTATAGATACGGGTGTTCCAGGTACAACGGGTTCAAAAGTTTTTACAATATTGCTCGTAAAGTTCAATGCGGAAATCCCTCCATTCGTTAAAACCGTAACAAGGGATTTACCTGGAAGTTCAGGATCATTCATCTCAACCCATCCCGGTTGGCGAAGGTACGTAGAGAACTCAAGATTGGTCGGTGTAATTTCTCGCGTTTCCAGATCGAATATCTGAATTTTCCCTTCCATGCCTAAATACACTTTTCCATCCAGCTCTGGTGAGACGTGCATCCCTCGATAATATCTATCGAGATCTTCCACCGATGACCACTCGGGCAGCCAAGCTTGAGCATCCAAATCATAAATGAGCAATCTCTGTGAACTCAATAGAATAAACATATAATTTCGCACGATACTAAACGAATAAAGTTGCATAACTTTTTCTTCTGTATACTTGGGAACGTTTGGAAACGGAATGAGTACTTTACTGCCGTCATTCGGGTTTACTTTATACAATTCACCGACGGCTCCAGTGCCTGCATATAGATACCCATTATAGTAAGCTACCGCTCTTATATAATCCTTGCCCGCTGAAAGCCGATCAAAAACGGTGAGCTTGTTTAAGGTAGCTTCATATTTAAAAATACTGCCTGTCGGAAATGTACCTCCGTAAATATTGTCATGTTCATCAACTGTGAGTCCGTATAGTTCACTTGCACCTGCAATGCCTGCTAGTCTCTCTACTTGTTTAGTGACAGGGGAGTATCGGTATAGTCCATTGTTTGAACCCAGATATACTTGCCCTATAGAATCGATCACATTACTGTTTGAACTTCCTCCTTGCGGTAACGGAACCGTGCGGATCAAGCTGTAATTTTTCATATCCACTACGCTAAATAATCCCGGATCACCTGTTACGGTTGTGTACATAACCTGTTTGCCATCCTCTACACCAAAAACAGCATCTGACGCTTTAGGTGAGGTGACCATTGGACCAATATCTTCTGGTGGAGAGAATAGCAACGGAACTACGGGAGATGACGCCGCCTTTACAGTTGTTTGCGGCAGGATGGGAACGAATAATGATATTCCCAGAATAGCGATAAGCATACTTGTCATCATTTTACGTGACTTCTTTACAATCTGTTTTGATAACATTTTCTCAGCTCCTCTTAATCAAAATTCACACTTAATGATTGCGCTTACAATCAAACACACAAACATATTCCTGTGAGACAATCCAGATCATCCGTCAAAAGTAAGTATACATTTGCTAATATTTTATTAAAGATATTATTTTCTAGGATAGTTCCAATTTCTACATATGAAGTAAGCATATGTGTGTAAAATGCTATTACAGTGGTATTGTTCCATGTGGAAAATGAGCAATCGATGAATATAAGAAGGTTAGTTAGCAAAGGTGAGCAGGGTTATCGTTTGGAATGAATTTGCTATACTCCCGTTTGTTGATTAAAAAGGCTACCTTTGCGGTAGCCTTATCTTTCAGACGATTCAATTGCCACGTATCCGCAAACGGTACTCGCTTGGGTTACATCCCATTTTCTTTTTAAATGAGAAGCCTATTCTCAATAATCGAATGCTCCCTGGAGCCGTAACTGATATCTTCAGGGCTTCCGACGTCCGTCGGTAAGTAAATGCGAAGCGACAGCACACCGCCGGAAGCAAGTACCCCCCTTGGACTCTGTCTTCTTCTGGATTATTAATAATGAAATTTAGCCTTATAAGGTCCTCCTTTTTTTGCACATTTCGTTCATTTAGAGAAGGAATGAAAAATGAATTTGGTGATAACAGAAGAGCTTTTTCAACATCTTCTAACATCCATTCCATCGTTTCTTTCCCCGCTTCCTTGTTTGTCGATAGTGCTCTGATATCCTTGTCCATCAACAATTTTGCTGAGTTTTTAAACAGCTAAACATCATTCTCAATATCATCTTCAGCTCTGGGATCAAATTTAATCACATGAAAAAAATGCTTAGGCTGGACGCTTTTCAGCAGATATCCCTCAGCTCCGAGCGAGATCGCTTCCGCTGCATTATCGGTATCCTGAAACGTGGTCAGTATGATCACTTTGACATCTGGCCAACGCTGTTTGATGATGCTATTTCCAGGGTAGGATCTTCAATTAATGTGCTTTCGGCATTCGTAATATGGCTATAACTCAATGTAAATAATAAAAACAAACTACAAAGCAATACTAATTTCTTTATACTTTTCCCCATTGAACTCACCTCTTTTTTAAGTATTTAAATTGGATAATCGAGTAATATGAGCTTGAATTTTTTCAATCTCTTTATTTTTAGATAACCACCAATTACGACTCCATATCCTGTGTATTTTCCTACTCTCTAGGAACCTTTGTCTATACAAATCCCTTTCACGAGCAACTTTCGAGGAATGATACGCTGCCCCATCACATTCAACACCTAAAATGTATCTCTCTTTAGTCATGGGATCTAATATCGCTAAATCAATCCGATAACCTGAAAAACCAACTTGAGTGTGAACTTCATAACCACATGCTCGCAAAGCCTGGCAAACCTCTTCCTCAAACACACTATCGAAAATCAATTGGTTACTAAATTCTTGAACGTTAGTCGCATCAATAAGACCGTTTAGAATCGATTGAGCAAGTTCAAAGTTACCATCAGAAATAGCTTTACCGTACTCCAGATAACGTTTGAATAATCTTACACCCTTTGCATAAGTTTCAACTCTCGTCCATTCGCTCGGTTCAAATGAACATACAATGTAAACTTTGATTTTAGCACGGGAAATTGCAACATTTAGTCGGTTTTCCCCTCCATCCCTTGCTAATGGTCCAAATTGACTAACCATTTTACCAGAAATGTCTTTTGCATAACCAATTGAGAACAAAATAACATCTCGTTCATCCCCTTGAACATTTTCAATGTTTTTCACAAAGAGACCGACATTTT
Organism: Paenibacillus sp. J22P51; assembly: GCF_059692215.1. Taxonomy (NCBI): domain Bacteria; kingdom Bacillati; phylum Bacillota; class Bacilli; order Caryophanales; family Paenibacillaceae; genus Paenibacillus; species Paenibacillus sp. J22P51. The sequence continues at coordinate 500,666 of NZ_JCAUAZ010000001.1, forward strand.
CTTCTCCATTCTTACGAGCTTTCGCTGCTTCAATTAATATTTGAACTTCGGGATTACTTGCAATCCTTTCTTCCAAAACATCATTGATAAGGTCAGCTTGCTTCTTGTTAAAAGTGATGATTCCAAGTGTTGGTTTGCTCACATCTTTCTGAAGGATATCCAAGACTATATCAACCGTTTTCTCTGCTTCAACTCGATTTGATTGATTTTCCCAACGTCCTTCAACTGAAATAAATTCAAAAGGCTTTGCTGCGCTTCCCTTACTATCATTGTTTATTTAGCTATAGTTTCCAGTTAACAGAACAATGTATAATTAAAAATGGTCTATAAAAAATCATTCTAAGGGAGCGGTTAGTTTGACTGTATACTGGAAAAATCATAGGGTTAATTCGATCACATACGAAGACAATACAGAGATAGAAAATGAAGAGTACCATTCAATGATATTTAATAAGTTTCGTAAACACCCACTTTGCTTACTCACTTCTATAGAAGAAGTGGGAATGTTTATAAATAGTTTCGATAATTGGCACGAAAAGGTTGAAAGCGACTTAGAAGCTATAGTGTTTAATGAAGTTGTAAAAATCGGATTAAGCCCTATGGTTAATCCGCTACTTAAAGATGTTGTAAATGAAGATCTTTTAGAAAGACCACTTGATGATAGTACAGGGCTATTCAGATTAGACCAAGTTTTATATCTAAATAATCACCCGATACTTTATATCGAGTTAGATGGGAAGCAGCATGAAAATCAAACATATACTGATGCAGAGAGGGAGGCAATTATATTAGCTGTATTGCCACAGACTAATTTATTACGAATTTCAAGTAAAGAAATCAGGGAAAATCGAATTCAAGTTGCCAACACTATAAAAAGAACTTACCATTATGTTTCAAAAAGATATTTGATTACTGAAAAATATAAAAATGAACTTGCCATTTTAGACTTAGATTATGAAGATGTACCAGATTTAAAAATCAAAACTGCTATTCATAAAAGAACTTCAGACTTAGGTAAATTGTTAAGGGAAGAAACTATGGGGGTTTAGGATAATGTTCGAATAGTTAATGACTCATTCTGATATTTTACTTTGAATAACAATAGAAGGTATGCCATAATTTCAACAATGTGTGTCTCATATTTAGGCATTAATTATGATACAGATTTTGAACCGCTTATGTGTTGTTCGTTTAATTAACAAAGAGAGACCCTCAGCAACGGGCTGAGGGTCTAAGTTATATTTTAAAGGGGGGGTGGCTTTTATTATAAGTGTGATTTATTAATTCCAGATGAAAATAATATTTAATTATTATTATTTTACTTAACACTTTCCATCCGTAAGAGTGCAAGATTGCAATACAATAATATAACGTAAAGTTAATATTCATTATTCCTTCCAACAATCCGCTGTGGCAGATCCGAGATCATACCACACTCCTTTTCTATACTGAAATCGATCCAATACCTCCAAGGAGATGATATATGCCGTCATGCCTTCAATTGGATCAGGCACATCATCCCAACTTTCATAGAAATCACCTTTTTTGTAATATGCCAATGCAAAAAAGTGATACCAAACAATCCTGTGCCATGGATATTTTCGTAATAGATCATCAGGACTTATTTCCAATCCAAAACTATCGCTTAAATATTGTGAAACATCCGTAGCAGTTAATTTCTGAGTTGAGTCCAAGTTTGCTTCACCACCGAATAAGAACATTAGTTCTTATATTATATGGAGTGATTTCAATATTATCAACACAATACAAAAACGTCTGTAAATAACACCCTATATATGTAATAATAGTGCATATCATTTTTCTTTAGAGGAGCGCAACATGGCAAAACAACGGCAACTCATCGAACACTCAGATTTTGAACGGATGCGCGTATTCCATCAACCCATTTCAATCTTTTTAAATAGAGAACTGATGGGAAGCAATATTCTCATACAAACTCACGATAATAAAATCGTTACTGACAGTAATGGTGAGAAATATTCGAAGGAAACTTGTCAATTCCTAAGAACGAGGTAAGTATTTATGGCGTGCTACTAAAAGGTGGACACCGTTTAGATTCATTCGTGGTTTAAAGAATGCTAGTCGAACGATCATTACAAACATCAATTTGTAAAGAACGGTTTGATTAACGCATGCTGATAATTAAAAGGGAGTCCACTCTTGCTTAGGCGGACTCCCTTTTAATTCAAGCAATAGAAGGATTGAAAATGAATTTTGATGAAGCATTTTTATGCTCCAAACTTCTCACCCACAAATCAATTAATTCTCGCCCTTCAATTAGTCTTATATTTAATCCCTCTGCATAAGCCCTTGCATTTGGGGTAAAAGTGCTTGTGGTAATTACATAACCACCTTTAGCATTTTGTTTTATCATTTGCGAGTGAATAATCGCAATCGGGTCAAAAGACACTGGGTTATAGTCTGCATAACATTTTATTTGCCCAAGATACAACCCATCACCACGTATTTCTTCAATATCAACACCGAAATCACCCGACCCAATAGTTACAATTGCTTCACTCTGATTCACGTCCTTTGCGACCTATATTACTACAGTATAATTAATCAAACTCGTTGTCTTACACTTTGTGATAATTATCTAATCGCATAGCATAATCGGTGTGTTTTCCATCATAAACTTTTTGATCATTGTCTCAAACTTAACGATCGAATCTTAAACTTAACGATCGAATCTTAAACTTTATGAGAACCTACACTTTTTGAAAAAACAAAAATAAGGAGGAGCCAGGGCACCCCGCCCTGGCTCTCTCCTACGAACATCTGCTATAGCCGCAGTTGATACAATTCTTACACCCTTCGCTGTTCACCAGCGAAGCAGATCCACAAGACGTGCACAGGTCCTTCGCCGCGCTCGGAGCTGCGTGCCCATGAGACCCTGCACCGCCTGCCGCTGTCGCTGGCGCAGCCTCAATCACTTCACTCGTCGCGGTCACGTAGTTCCGCGCGTCGTCTGGCTCGCTCATCACTTCGTCGTGCTGCTCGAGCGCTTTGGCAACCGCGTCCGCGATTGACTCAACGCGGTTGTTACCGAAACCAATAGCGCCGGAGCCGCCAATGCCTTTCAAGTGCTTCACGAGCAGCTTCACTTTGTCACCGTGATCGCCATAACGCAAGAACAGAGAGCACACGCGACCGAGTGCTTCGGACATCGCGAATACGTCAGACCCTGCTTTTCCTACGTTAAGGAAAATCTCACTTGGCGTTCCATTCATATCATTGATGGTGATATACGCCATACCGAATGGGGTATTCACTTTATAAGTCGCGCCACGCAGAATTTGCGGACGGCGCTTGTATTGCTTATCGAAGACTTGTTCCGTCTTGGCGTCCACGTTCACTGCTAGTTTGCCAGAAATAGAAGCGAAGCTTTCCTTTTCCACAACAGCCTCTGCCGCGACAGCTACTGGAGCTACTTCCGGCTGAGCCTCAACTTTCACTTCATCCTTCTTATCCGAGCTCGTGCTCAACACCTGGACATCACGACTTCCATCGCGATAGATGGTCACACCTTTACAGCCTAGATCATACGCCAGTTCATAGAGTCGCTTCGTTTCTTCAACGGTGAAATCAGCAGGACAATTAGCCGTCTTCGAAATCGAGCTGTCTACCCAAGTTTGAATCGCTGCTTGCGCACGAATATGATCTTCGGCGGACAAGCTCATCGATGTAACGAAGTAATCCGGCAGTTCCTGATCTGGATTCGCATCCTTCCAATTCTGCGCAATCGGCACATATTGTTTATCGAAACCAAGACGGCTCTGACGATAGTATTCGAATGCAAAGTATGGCTCGATTCCCGTCGATGTGCCAACCATCGTCCCTGTACTTCCCGTTGGCGCCTGTGTAATCACAGTGACGTTACGCATCCCATGCTGACGAATCGCTTCGCCAACTTCCGGATAGACGCTGGTCATCTTCTTCATAAAGCCGCTTTCCATAAATTTATCTTCAATGAAAGCTTGGAAGGATCCCTTCTCACCCGCAATCTCAGCTGAAGCAAGATAAGCTTCTCTGGCCATGAAACCATAAATCTTATCCAAGAATGCTAATGATTCTGGACTGCCGTAACGAATTTTCAATAGGATCATCAGTTCAGCAAGTCCCATAGTACCAAGACCTACACGACGTTCGTTTTGTTGATTCGCCCGATTCTCTTCAAAATGATAAGGTGTTTTATCAATGACATTATCAAGAAAACGCGTGGAATAGCGTACGACTGTAGCCAATTCTTTCCAATCAACATCGTGGTTCTCGGCATCATAGAACTTAGAAAGATTGATTGCAGACAGGTTGCAAACGCCCCAAGCTGGAAGCCCCTGTTCCCCACATGGATTCGTACAAATAATAGGATTGAAATACCAACTGTTGGACATTTGATTGTAATATTCCAAGAAGACAACACCAGGCTCAGCTGATTTCCAAGCGGATTCAATGATCGAGTGCCATACTTCCCGAGCACGTACAGTACGATATGGCTTAACAGCCTTGCCCAACTTTTTCCAAGCATCTAAATTGCCGTCCCATAACTCATTGTACTCAGGATCTGTCGTATCTGGGAAAACAAGTTCCCACTCCAAATCCTCCTTCACAGCTTTCATGAAGCCGTTGCTTACGCACACGGATAGGTTCGCGTTCGTAATTTGCCCCATCGTGGACTTCACAGTAATGAAATCCTCCAAATCAGGATGCCAATCATTGATCATCAGCATCAATGCGCCACGACGACTTCCCCCTTGCTCGATCAGGCCAGTTGTATAGCTAAAAAGCCCACCCCAAGAAACAGCACCGCTAGAAGACCCGTTTACTCCCTTAACAACGGAACGTCTCGGACGAAGGGACGATAGGTTAATCCCTACGCCGCCACCACGCGACATAATTTCCGTCATTTCACTCAACGTGCTCATAATGCCACCACGACTATCCTTCGGTGAAGGAATAACGTAACAGTTAAATAGCGTTAATTCATCACTTGCATCAGCACCAGCAGCAATACGCCCCCCTGGTACAAGCTTCCAGTCATTCAGAATGTATCTGAATTTATCCGTCCATTCTTGACGCTTTTCCGGTGTTTTCTCAACAGATGCCATAGCGCCTGCCAAGCGATCCCACATTTCTTCCGGCGTTTTCTCCATATTTAACGTTAGCTTCTCAACTGCAGATTCAACTGTTTCCCCACTGCGAGTTCGAACTTTCACGATATTACCATCACGACTAATAATTTCGCCAACCTCTTTGGCAGGGAATTTGGGATCATCCTTCGTTAGAACAAGGACCGTGTCCCCTACTTTTGCGTGGCTCGTATCCGCATTTTTTAGTGCGTACCGATCCAAAAAGATTTTCTCACTCAAACCATCCAATTTCTTACTCTCGTAAACTTTCCCCATGATTCATAAGCCTCCCAATAAACTGCATTTTCAGCTGCAATTAAGATACGAACTGCAAGAAATGATAGCCTACAATTCACAATATCTGGTATTACCAAAACATTATACTACACAAGATATGGTTCAACCATTGGCAAAAGTCCTAAAAATACGAATTCCTAATCTAAAACCAAATTTGCTAGCTTTGACGCGCAACTCTTCCTTTGTTAACCTATAAGTAGGATACCACATGAAGCCATTTTTTAGAACATATGTTCCATTAATATTTTTTTCAAAGGAGCGCACCCACATGTATTTTTATAAAAATGAATTCGTACATAAAAAGGACGTACTGATTTCGCCCGACGATCGCGGGTATTATTTCGGTGATGGGATATATGAGGTTTTTCGCGTCTACAATGGACACCTCTATGAAACTGACGCCCATATGCAACGTCTCCAAAGAACTGCCAGCGAAGTTCGCTTACCTTTACCGTATACGAGTGATGAAATCATAGACATTCTGAGCAAGCTTATCCAGCATAATAACCTCATCGAAGGCACAGTTTATTTGCAAATCACCCGAGGAGAGGCGCCACGTGCTCATCCCTTCCCTGCTCAGGCTGACCCGATTCTGCTGGCATACTGTTCAGAAGTAAAACGTCCGCTAGCTACGATTCAAAATGGCATCAAAGCCATCACACAACTGGATATTCGCTGGCTAAGATGCGATCTCAAAACGCTGAATCTGCTCCCCAATGTCCTTGCAAAGCAAGCTGCGCTTGATCATGGCGTGCAAGAAGTCGTGCTGCATCGTGAAGGAACGGTGACAGAATGCAGTGCCTCGAATCTGATGATCGTCAAGGATGAAATTCTTTACACCCATCCGGCCAATCATCTAATTCTACACGGCATTACTCGAGCTGTCGTATTGCGCATAGCGCATTCACTCAATCTTCCTATTAAAGAAGAAACCTTCACTACTGAGCAGCTGCTGCAAGCGGATGAAGCTTTCATCACAGGTACGACCGTGGAAATCACACCGCTCTTACAAATCGATGGTCAAGCCATCGGTACAGGTACACCTGGGCCAATTACCCAGAAGCTTCAAGCCGAATTTGAAAGAACCTTCCTTAACTAGAAGGAAGCCCCCCATTTTCAACGTCAAACGGGCAGCCCTCGGCCATCTCGCATGGTTGTGAGGGATGTCCTCTTTCATTTTCACGACGATGTTTACAAAAATATCACAAATACTTATAAAACAATTGACGGAACCTACTCAGCCATTTAAACTATGGTTAATTATAAAAGAGCCTGGACGCTCCGTATCCTTATACTTTGCTGAACAAAAGCGTTAAAGTGGTGCGAGAGCAATGCGTCCAAGCAGCAACTAGGAACTTCGAGAGGGGTAATAATGTTGAAAAAGAAAGCACTCGTATCATTCGTATTATCAGCAGCACTTATGGTCGTAGCAGGTTGTGGACAAAAGGCTGATCCAACACCGGCAGCAGGAGGTACGGCTTCAGCAACTCCGGCAGCCTCAGCAGCCGCATCAAAAACGTACAAAATCGCCATTTCACAAATTGTTGAGCATCCGTCTTTGGATGCCACACGTCAAGGCTTCTTGGCTGCGTTGAAAGATGCTGGTATCGTAGAAGGAACGAATTTGAAAGTTGACTTCAACAATGCGCAAGGCGATCAACCTAATAACTTATCCATCGCTCAAAAAATTGCTTCAGCAGACAACGATCTCGTGTTGGGTATTGCAACACCATCCGCACAAGCAATTGTACAGCAAGTGAAGAAGGCTCCGATTCTTTTCGCAGCTGTAACTGACCCGCTTGCAGCGAAAATCGTGACCAATGTGGACAAGCCAGGCGGTAATGTATCCGGCGCTTCAGACACAAACCCTATGGCCGTTGCCCAATTGATGGACTTCGTTGCTGCAAACATGCCAAAGGTGAAGACGGTTGGCCTTGTCATCAATGAAGGGGAACCAAATGCGGTTATTATGGCCAAAAATGCCGAGCAATCTTTATCCAAGCACGGAATTAAACTCGTTAAAGCGCCAGTAACGAATACATCTGAAGTAAAACAAGCTGCGCAATCCCTTGTTGGCCGTGCAGATGCTTTCTTGATTACATTGGATAACACAGTAGTTAGCGGTGTGGATGGTATCATTCAAGTCGCAAACGAAAAGAAAATCCCTTTCTTCTCCAGTGACCGCGATACCGTGGAAAAAGGAGCATTCGCAACAGTTGGCTTCAAATATTATGATCATGGCTACCAAGTAGGTCAAATGGCTGTCGACATTCTCAAGAATGGTAAAAAACCGGCAGACATGAAAGTAACTGTGCCTGACAAAATGGATCTCATCCTCAACTTGAAAGCAGCCAAAGCTCAAGGCATCGAAGTAACGGATGCTATGAAAGCTGCAGTAAAAGATAAAGAGAAAAACATTATTCAGTAAGAAGAATGAAAGACACACAAGGGGTGAACGTCGCTTTCGTTCGCCCCTTTTTTTCACAAAGTAAGGAGGAAAATGATTATGTTGGCTTCAATCAATGGTGCCTTCGAGCTAGGTCTTCTCTATGCGTTGATGGCGCTTGGTGTTTATATTACGTTTCGAATTCTCGATTTCCCGGATCTAACGGTGGATGGAAGCTTTACAACAGGCGGTGCCATTGCAGCGATTCTGATTGCGCATGGCTACTCGCCTTTGCTGGCTTGTTTAGCCGCTTTTGCAGGCGGGCTTATCGCTGGAGCTTGTACGGGACTGCTTCATACAAAAGGTAAAATTAATGGGCTTCTCTCCGGAATTCTCATGATGATTGCCTTGTATTCGATTAATATGCGCATTATGGGCAAGCCGAACATTTCGTTACTAGGTGCAGATACTTTGTTCACCTCAATGTCGCCAATTGCGGTTGTGCTCATCATTGTGATTGTGTTCAAATTATTGCTTGATGCTTTCCTGCATACTGATCTGGGACTTTCCCTCAGAGCAACAGGAGACAATGCGCGAATGATTCGCAGTTTTGGCGCAAATACAGACAATACAACGATTCTAGGCTTGAGCTTGTCGAACGGGTTAGTGGCGTTATCCGGAGGACTCATCGCACAGCAGTCGGGCTTTGCTGACATATCGATGGGTATCGGTATGATCGTCGTTGGACTAGCTTCTGTCATTATTGGTGAAGCGATTTTTGGCGCTAGAACGGTGTTTCAGGCGACATTAGCTGCTGTGCTTGGTTCCATTGTGTACCGGATTGTGGTCGCTTTAGCCCTTAGAGTGGAGTGGCTTAAAGCTTCCGACTTGAAGTTAATTACCGCGATCATCGTTATTATCGCGCTCGTACTGCCTTCGGTGCAGCGAGCCATTAAGCAAAAAGCGACGGCTAAGCGGCGTTCCGCTGAGCTCATCGCTCGCGCGATGCAATTGAACAATGGAGGTGAGCGATAATGCTTCAGCTCTCGAATGTTTCTAAGCTATTTAACCCCGGTTCAGCGGATGAGAAAATCGCGCTAATCGGCATTAACTTAACCCTGAAGCCCGGTGACTTCGTCACGGTCATTGGGAGTAACGGCGCCGGTAAATCGACGCTGATGAACATCATCTCCGGCGTTATGACGCCGGATGCTGGCGAAGTGCGCATCGATGGTGAGGTGATCCACCATCTGCCTGAGTACGAGCGCAGCCGCTGGATCGGCCGCGTCTTTCAAGACCCCATGGCGGGGACGGCTCCTCGAATGACCATCGAGGAGAATCTCGCCATGGCTTATGCCCGCGGCAAGAAGCGCGGGCTGAGCTTCGGCGTCAACGCGCGTAAGCGCGCGCTGTTCCTGGAACAGCTGCAGCGCCTAGGCATCGGCCTGGAAGGCCGACTGCGCGCGAAGGTCGGACTGCTCTCCGGCGGAGAGCGTCAAGCTCTCAGCTTGCTGATGGCGACGTTCACCAAGCCGCAGATTCTGCTGCTTGATGAGCACACCGCAGCCTTGGATCCTGCGCGAGCTGAGCTGATCACACGATTGACCGAGGAAATCGTGCGAGAAATGAAGCTAACCACGCTCATGGTCACGCACAATATGGAGCAAGCGATTCGTCTTGGCAATCGCCTGATCATGATGGACAAGGGCCGTATCATCCTCGATGTAAGCGAGGAACGGAAGAAGGACCTCACGGTAGCGCAGCTGCTCGGTGAGTTTGAGCAGATCAGCGGCAATAAGCTAGCAGATGACCGAGTGGTACTCGGATAAACACAAAAGGGCAGTCCCAGAAGCCATCTTTCATGGTTTCTAGGACTGCCCTATTTTTCTTACACTGTGTAAATTTCTTCCAATTCTAGTTGGGGCGTTGCGTTCTATAATCATCTCTTCAATTAACGCCTTAAATTCCACTCATCCGTCCCATATTTCTCGTTCACTAATCGCTCCGTAAGTTCAACCTCATAGTCCGTCAAGGACGACTCTACGAGTTCAACACCAAGTCCTAGCGCAATTTCACGTCGAAACGCTTCCTCCACTTCCCCCAGCGTGACTTCCTTCTTCCCTTGCGCCCGCAGCAATTCATTAATCGCCACCGCTTTCTTAAGGAAGCTCTGTTTCATGCGATCTGCCACCTTCTCATTGGAAAAGCGCAGCATCCGAAATAATTGATCCGTATCCATGTCAAGCAGGATAGAGCCGTGCTGCAGCACGACATTTTTCTGCCGAACCTGCGCGCTACCTGCCACTTTGCGACCTTCAACAACCAGCTCGTACCACGATGGTGAATCGAAGCAAGCCGCAGAACCTGCGGACGCATATTTCTCTTTTTCCTCATCGCTCGCCAGCTGCACCATCTCCGCTTCAAGTCCTAGCGCTCGAAATCCTTGCAGCAGCCCCTCGCTTAACACGCGATAAGCTTCCGTTACATTGCGCGGAATGCCCGGGTAATCCTCAGCCACGATGATACTGTACGTCAGCTCTTTATCATGCAGCACAGCTCTTCCGCCAGTGGGGCGTCTAACAAATCCGATACCTTCGCTCGCCACCGCTTCCTGATCCACTTCTGCGGCCTTTTGAAAATAACCGATTGATAAGGTTGCTGGATTCCATCCATAGAAACGCACTGTCGGAGGAACCTTGCCTTCACTATGAGCGGTTAGAATCGCTTCATCTAAAGCCATATTTTCAGCAGGAGAACGATCTCCTGTATGTATAAATCGCCAAGCTGTCATCTCAATTCGTCATCCTTTCCTGTACAGCGTCACCTTTTTCCATAAACCAACCTCTATCATAGCATATTCATGTTCCTCATTCGACCTCCGAGCCAAGCAGCCATAGTAAAACTCTTACATGGGAAAAGTTATGAAAGATTCTTCTCTGGACATACTAACATGTATTCGACGTTTGCAAGGGCCAACGCAAAATCAGAACGTTTAGGAGGGCACAGCCATGCGTCAACATGATCAGCAAGAGAACATTCGCCCCATTCATAAACAGCTGGATATGCATTTTGAGAGGGACTGGTTTACCGAGCTGGACAATCGTGTACGTGGAGGAGGTCCTTGGGACGACTGGACCCTCTATCAGCTTGCCTACGAATCGGAAGAGTCGGGGCTTATTTCTACGTTTGATAATATGCAATGCCTCGCGCATTTGGGGACTCTAGAGCCAATGGCGCATCAGATTGATACGGCTAAGCGAGTGTTGAATGAGATGCGTGGACGCGCCATTCTAGCCGACGAGGTTGGACTCGGGAAAACGATTGAAGCCGGTTTAATTTTAAAAGAATACATGATCCGCGGGCTTGTCCGCAAAACGCTCATCCTTGTACCCGCTTCCCTTGTCCTGCAATGGGTTCGGGAATTGAATACCAAATTCGGCATCCCCGCCGTTGCGCATAAGAAGGCTTATATGTGGCAGCAAGCCGACATTATCGTAGCCTCGATGGATACTGCGAAAAGGGACCCGCACCGCGAAATTGTGATGGGCCTTGAATACGATATGCTCATCGTCGATGAAGCGCACAAGCTTAAGAATAAAAAAACGACCAACTACACCTTCGTCAACGAGCTGCGCAAAAAATACTGCCTGCTCCTCACAGCTACGCCTGTGCAGAACGATCTCAAAGAGCTCTACAACCTGATCACCTTGCTAAAGCCAGGCCAGCTAGGCGGTCAGAACAGCTTCAAGTCCAACTTTGTTGTTGGTAAGCGTACGCCGAAGAATGAAATTCAGCTGCAGCAGGAGCTGTCCAAGGTGATGATCCGCAACCGTCGAGGCGATGGAGGCGTTCACTATACGAAACGTATTGTGCGGAATATCCCCCTCACCCTCTCAGATGACGAGCAAGCGCTCTATGATGGCGTCACGAATTTCGTGCGATCTCGCTATTCCGAGAGTGGCGGCGATCTCAGCTCGATGCTATCCATGATTACCCTCCAACGTGAGGTGTGCAGCTCTCGAGATGCTGTGTTTATTACGTTGGTGAATTTATTTAAAAAGACAGCCGAAGACTCGCCGATACGTCCTAAGATATGGGAGCTAGTTGAGCTTATTCGCAGCATCAAGTCGAATAGCAAAGCCGAAACAACGATGCGCCTCATACAAGATATCAACGATAAAGTGATCATTTTCACCGAGTATCGAGCTTCCCAAGAATATTTATTGAACTACCTCAAAGAACGCAAGATTACAGCTGTCCCCTATCGCGGAGGCATGAATCGGGGCAAAAAAGACTGGATGATGGATCTATTCCGCAATCGCGTTCAAGTACTGATTGCAACCGAGGCGGGTGGCGAGGGGATCAATCTCCAATTTTGCCACAACATGATCAACTTCGATCTGCCATGGAACCCTATGCGCGTGGAACAACGGATCGGCCGTGTCCATCGACTCGGGCAAACCCATGACGTTAACATCTACAACTTATCCACAAGGAATACCATTGAAGAACATATCCTCTCGTTATTGCACGAGAAAATCAATATGTTCGAATTGGTCATCGGGCAGCTAGATACGATTCTGGAGAAAATCGAGAAACGCGGCTCGCTTGAAACATCCCTCTTCCGCATGGTGATGGAAGCTGGCTCAGGCGAGGAAATCCGCCGAAAAATCGATGAGCTTGGGCATTCCATCAGCGAGGTGCGGCAGGAGATCGAGCAAAATCCGCAGTATGGCGCCAAGTTCCAAGATATCCTTGATGCCGTAGGCGGATCCCAGAGCGTGGAGGTTGGCCCATGAATAAACGAAACATTCACTCGTTCGTGATGCGCTTTCTGGAAGCTTACGACTGCACGATACTGGAGAAAACGCCTGCCTATGTTACGGCTAAGCTCTCTCCCGAAGCAGATCGGGAAATGACCGGCCGTCCTTACTATTGGAGCTTCATTGAGCGGACAGGTGCAGCAGCAGAAACGATGACCTATAAATTCGTGATCGACCCGGAGCAAATGAAGCTTGAAGCGAAGCCGAAAGCTGCTGCTACCGCAGTCCAAAGTCCTCCCTCAACCGGCTACGGACCATCGGGTTCAAGCGGAGCTGCTGCGAATCCACTAGCGGGTAGTGCGCCGGATAGCATTCTCGGCCGTTATTTCGGCTTTGTTCCGACGACCATCACCACGCGAGTTCCACAAGATGACGTAACCTTCGGCAGCCGACGACTTGACCAGATCTTTGGCATCGTTCGCGAACGCGGGCGATTCATACACTTATTCGAAGAGCCCTTCCCGACGGGGGCGACGCATCACGCTTCCCTCGTTTATAATACGTGGCTCTGTGTGAACTACAAGGTTGAGCTTCTCTGCGACCGGAAGCGGACTGAAATTCATTCCTTAGCGATTCAGCTCAATAGCGGGGAAATTCGTGAGCATTTTCACAAGCATATGTTAACCAAAAGTCTTTCACCGAAGCTCCCTGCCAATAGTCACATCTTACCGGATACGATTTCAATTCCGAAGGCGATCAATGCCTTAGAGATGACGCTTGAGCGCAAAATCAGTACCTACGACCACCGATGGGCCGATGAAGCGAATGCTCAGCACCGTAGTGAAATCGATCGTGTGGAAGGCTATTACAACGGGCTTTTGCTGGCAGCAGAACCCGACAAAAGAGACGAAATCGAAATCCAGTGTCGGAATCGGCTGGAGGAAATCGATTGGCAACATAAGCCACGGATCGCTGTATCCGTCATTAATGGCGGTTTGTTTCACCTCAATGCGAGTCGATTATCATCCAGAAACTGACGCAAGTCGCTAAAACCTCGCAAATAACACGCAACAGGTTCTAACATTCTTTTCAAAGCATAAGAATTACAATAGTCACATACACTAAGAGGTTAGCGAGAGGCAGGTGAACGAAGATGAAGTCGTGGACCACTTGGACAGCCACTTGTATTATTTTGTGCAGTATTGGCTTCATGCCCTTACACACCTCGGCCGTCGACAACTTAGAAGGGACAAGCCATACGCAGGCCCAAGTAAAAGAACCAAGCAAAGCAACAGCAACCTCAAAGCCTGACTTGACGAGTACGTCATCATTCGGTTCAACAATCAGTAAGTGGCAATCCACACTAGCGAAGGAGGCCGGCTTTGAAGGCTGGCAGCAAGCACGTTGGAACAGCTATCCGCTCGGACCTGGCACCCATGGATGGGTCATCATCTTGACTGATCAAGGGCAAGAGGTGGGCTATATGATTGTTCATGCCGTAGATAGCGGCGGGTTCCGATTGACCGAATATGGGACAGGCAAATCTCCGCTATTTAGCTTGGCCACGTTGTATCGCTCCTTGATACAACAGGAACTCATTCCTTCTACAACCTTATACGACGATTTTGTGCAAAATGAAACGATCATTGAAGACCGCTTATATATGGATACCCTTACTTCTGTTTGGAAAATAGCGCTGGATGATGAGACCTATTATCTCGATGCCAAATCGGGCGAATTGCTTCCGCTCACGGAAGATCCAACGCCTCGAATGACAGATGCCATAGTCACCGCGACTGATTTATCGCAGGGTTCGCAAACTTTCGTACGTCCCGCATTTGATCCATATGAGCAACTGCCATGGATTGAAGGCACCCCGCTGCCTGTCACATCCTTGCCTGAGCTTCAGATTGCTCTGGAGCAGCAGGGCACGCTCACCTACGTCACTGAACTGTACGATGATCAGGTGACGATGCCGTTAGCCGTACTCGGTTATCAACAATGGGTACATGGGGATAACTATCTTGTATTGGAGCATGAAGGCCCGCGTTATGTGCTATTAGATGCATCTCTTGGTCTAGGGGAGATTTATCCTTAGGTTGAAAAACAAAAGGCAAACCAGTATTTTCTGGTTTGCCTTTTTGGTGTATTAACCCTTTACTCGATTAAGTGGAACTACATCGGTTCGGATTACTACGGGTCTTCATACGGAACGTGGTTCCGCTATTTGTTGGAAAACGTGCCACTTTCAATAATTACGGAACGTGGTTCCGCTATTTTCACTCACAAACGTTGAATCGAGCGATTTTCACAAAAATAGCGCCCTCACGTTCCGTATCTCTTGAAAAACGGAGATTTCGAGTCAAATAGCGTCCTCACGTTCCGCAACTCATTTTCTCGATTTCGTCCGTCCGAACATCATCCGCGCAGCCAACGGCAGCATCCCAAACCAGCGTGTTTGCCAGCCTTCGCGTTGTTGTTTGATCGACGCTTTGGCTTGCTTTCGAACTTCCTTCGGCGTGTCAATATAGGTGACGACTTGTTGTGTTATGTACTTCACCAGATCATCGCTTTTTGCCATACGTCCACCTGCCTTTTACCCTTATTCTAACCAGAGCAATAAGGCTTTAAACTTCGCAAAGACAGGTGGCTGACCGCCTACACACAGGCGTTCATCCTGGCCTGCCGCCGCTCTCTGCAATAATTTTATCTGCGAAGGATTTAATCGTGCCGCAGCCTAACAGCATTGGCTTATTATCACACTGCAACAATAAGGTTTGTGCATTCGTATCCCAGGCATATTGGAAGCCAACATTCATGCTGACCACTGAAATTGTAAATTTGCCTGATGCTGTGTTAGGAATAGCAAATCCTTGCCTCCTGCCCACCTGCTGCAACGCTCTGAATACCGAAGGCGAAATCCCTTTATACGTCCATGTGCTGCAAGTTGCCATAGGTCTTCTCACCTCTTTCTATTAGGATCATTAAATTGTATGAGGCATGAGCTGAAATCGTGCTTATTTCCATAAAAAGCATCCATCCGGTTCGTTGTTTCTACTTCTAATCTCGTCCAACCCACATAAGCTAGAGTAACTAGAGAGAGAAAGAGGTGTTGGTTTGAATGTGGGAACTAATGCTTGCAACCGAGCAGCTTGACATTTATATGGATGAAGTAAATCTTAGGCTTGAGATCCGCATAAAAACAGACAATACTTTAGCTCCATTCACAATTCGCATGAATCATACAGATCTGACCCAGTTAATCCATACCCTTCTGGAAATCAATCGAAGCTTTCGAGGAGATATTCCTTTCTTTCATACGAAAAAGCTGCCATTCAAGCTCTAGCCTCTCAGCAAAAAAAGCACGATGGACTCCCCCACATTCCCGTGGATTGGAGCCATCGTGCTTTTTTTTCATGCGTTGACCGCACGTTTAGTTTCTGTTGATTCCTGCAATTGAAGCGATAAACCGCAAAATGTATAGGAACAAGTTAATAAAATCAAGATAAATATTCAGCGCAGCGAGCGGCACAGCTTGTGGCTCGACACCATTGCGATACTGGGCTACATCATACAGCACCCAACCGCTGAAGATCAGAATCCCAACCATGGACCATACCAAATTCATCAGGGAACCGAAATGTAGGAACATGCCAAGCACACTCATCAGCACAAGTCCAATCGTTCCTGCAAACAAGAATCCGCCTAAGAAACTAAAATCGCGCTGTGAACGGTGTGCGTAGAAGGCCAATGACCCAAAAATCGCTGCCGTTGCGAAGAAAGCACCTGAAACCACGCTAGCCCCAAGCTGGCCGCCATAAGCCATGATAACAGGATATAGCGTCACGCCAGAAATGGCTGTAAATGCGTAGAGAAAGCCATAGCCAATATGCTTGCCGCGAATTCGGATGACGATGGCGGCTACCAGCATGACAACCTCGGCAATAACGAAGAGCATGACCATGGATGGCGGTACTACCATCGCGCCGATCAAAGTCCCGATAAATGAAACCAACAGTGAGATGGCAAACGTTTGAAGCACATGCGCAAAGCTTCCGGATTGTGTTATCGAAACTGTTCTATCCATGAAAAATTCAGCTCCTTTAGTAAATAAAGATGTACAATCTATGCTATGTATTATACCTGCATTTCATGAAAATCGCTACAGGGCAGCGGTTTGACACAAAAACACCCTTTTCTGATATCTCAGAAAAGGGTGTTTCAGGTATGCGATCAAGAGGACTCGAACCTCCACGGGGGTAAGCCCACACGGACCTGAACCGTGCGCGTCTGCCAATTCCGCCATGATCGCGTTTACAAAAAATAATATACCATGTGACGCGAAAGCTCGTCAATGAAACTTTTGCCTCTTGTGTATAATTCTCCGACCTGATTCTAACCCTATTCACAAAGGAGGCATGAGCTATGGATGAGGAAGAAATCAAAGCACTGGAGCCAAAGTACACCGGCAATCAGCGTCATTTAACCGAGGGCGAGGCACAAGCTATCGTCCACGATCCGAACTTCACAAGCGAAGATGATGAAGATATCTCTGACATCGACGCCCTTGCGATTGGACTCGCTTACGGCGTATACCGCAGAACGTAGATAAATCGCATAAGACCTCCCTTCCAGAGATGGATAGGAGGTCTTTTACTACGCTGTTCGGCTCAACATCATCCTATCGTTCCTGTTGAAGCTGCAGCAGCGCGTTTGCTCATTTCAAGTTCATACAACTGTCCGGATGACAGAATAGCTTCATAAACTGTTCTGCCAATAAGATAGCCCACAGTTGTCGCTGTACCAGCGTATCGGTACGTCGATCCTCTGCCCGTCGCGGCAATCAACACCGCATCTGTTGACGTACCTGTTGCTATTTGACCATTGATCATGGTGTTCAACTCTTGAAGCGCGGCAGCTTTGGCTTCGGTAGCGGTAATTACCGCATTCACCATGGCCGCATCCGTCAAATTACCTTCAATGACGATGATGGTGTTAATCGTACCAGGGTAGAGCGAGGTAGCTGGCAGTATCGCACCTGCTCGTGCTTTATTCCCGAGCCCAACGGTCACCCAAGCGGCAACACGAAGCGATTCCTCCTCATTTACCGCGTCTACAGACTGCTCACTACGCTCGTCCTCTATCGGCCAAGTAAGCTCCTTGAATCCAACATCCTTTACCCACGCCGCGGTGAGCATGCCAGCCGTATCTTGAGGTTCAAGCCCTTCCCTTGCGATGAAAGCCTCCATCTCAACCAAAGGGTCGATCTCATTGTAGGTCTTGTCCACTTGGCGATTCATCAAAACACGATGAGATCCAAATCCACCGC
Organism: Paenibacillus sp. J22P51; assembly: GCF_059692215.1. Classification (NCBI taxonomy): domain Bacteria; kingdom Bacillati; phylum Bacillota; class Bacilli; order Caryophanales; family Paenibacillaceae; genus Paenibacillus; species Paenibacillus sp. J22P51. The sequence continues at coordinate 518,591 of NZ_JCAUAZ010000001.1, forward strand.
CCCATGGAGAAGAATTCAGCGTTCGCAATGGGGTTTCACTTGTGATCTGCAAGTAACGTCCGTGCGGCGATTGTACCTGTCTCATCCCTACACCAGCAATTAAACTAATCGCGGAAGTACTCTCACTCTGCATCATCGGACAGATCATCCGGCGCTATCGTTTCCTGAGGCAGCATGAACGCTGGTGGCCTTTCGTTCTCATAAGGCTGATACACGTATCCACGGGCAAGCTTTACGACTCTACGGTTTTTTTTGCGAATAAGAACCGTCTCATCATCCCAAGCTACAACAATACCACGCACATCGTTCGCGGGACTGACATCTCTAATCACCCGCAGCAGTGTGCTATCTACGCGATATTGATCCAATTGTTCTTCCGAAATCATCTATTTAGCACCTCCATTATAAGTATCGCAAATCAACTATTCTTCCTAAGCATACACCAATTCGCGATTCGGTGAAACTTTACATAAATCCATTCATCTTCGGTTACCTTAACGAGGACGAGACACGCGACAAGGCACAGGCAATCTCATGCCTACCGAAAGGGAGGACATTACAATGGAGAAGAGAACGTACTACATCAATGTAGGCACGGGAGAAGTACTCGAAGACAGCACAGCACTTGATTACGAATTTGAAATATCTGCAACGGAGGATGACATCGCCAAGCTGCAAGAGCTTTTTGAAGAAACCGACAATTCTTCTCAGGGCAGCTACGCGACCTCTTGGCTCCCTTGGAAAGTATACTACTCGAATGAAACGAATCAGGAATATGATTACTATTTAACGGAAGTGTATCGCACACTGCACCGATTAGGTTCTGAACAGACCAAGAGGCATATCGAAACGATGAACGTTTTGGAAAATGGCATTTGAATTATTTGAAATATAGATACAAATAAAAAAGGCCAAGAATCCATTTGGAATTCATTGGCCTTTTTTCATATATGGGATTTATTAGCTTACATGCTCTTTCGAATCATTCGTTTCAAACCAGAAATCAAGGACTTTGCTTGACATCACACGTTTCTTAATATAATCCGATTGTGCAACAGAGAACTGCTGCTCCCACTCGATTGTTAGCTCCGTACAAAGCTTCACGATCGTTAACAACTCGGACCAGGCCACATAGCGCTTATACCAGAAAAATTGAGGGTGTTCAATCATATACGGATACAGGTCATCAAACTCTGTATGTTTACAATCAAGCGCACGTTCAAAGTGAGTCTTTGCTTCCCCAAGCTTTGTCATAAAATAGTCAATGGAACCATTTTCGATACCCATAGATGTCAGCCTCCTCTCTTACCTTGTAATCATTATAATGGATAAATCGGTTTCAGGGAAGCCATACCCTAAATGTAAAATCAGTCAAAAGTGATCTGCCCGTTTGCAAGTGAAGCTATACGAGCGAGTGACTCTACGCGAATTCCGCGTTCGCGAATGGATTTTCCGCCATTTTGAAAAGATTTCTCAACAACAATTCCAACACCAACGAGCTCTGCTTCGGCTTTCTCCACAATTCGAATTAAGCCGCGTGCTGCGTCCCCATTCGCAATAAAATCGTCGATCAGCAGGATACGTTCACCTTTTGTAAGCAAATGTGATGATACCATAATATCCGTAACAATTCCTTTGGTAAAAGACGGAACGCGTTCGCTATACGTATCTTGATCCATTGTCAATGTTTTCTTGCGGCGAGCAAATACCATAGGAACACCAAGTTGCAAAGCCGTTGTATAAGCAATAGGAATACCAGATGATTCCACCGTTAACACTTTGTCTGGCTTCGTTTCTCTAAACAATCTTGCAAATTCTTTCCCCATCTCCATAATGAGAACAGGATCTACCTGATGGTTCAAAATAGCATCTAGTTTAAGTACTTGATCCGAAGCAACGATGCCAACCTCTAAGATCCGCTTTTTTAATAACTCCATGAAATCGGCCCCCTATAGCTGTCTATTATGAGTAAGTTACCATATTGCTCCTGCCTGTTTCAAGTCCATTTCGAAAATAACAAAAAACACTGAAACTTTTTGGGCTTCTAGAGTGTCTATATATATAAGAGGATTTCATTCAAATGGAATTCGTTCTAGAATTGCTCACATTTGGGCAAGAAGATGCATTGAAAACCTTCGATAAAACAGTATCATTAATCTTACTTATATTTTTCACTTCAACTACTCCTCGGAGGAAAGGAAAGATGGCAATGAACAACCTAATTAGACCCATCCTTGTAGGCTGTATGCCTGTTGCAATTGCATCATTCTTGGTGGCTGGATGCCAAGAATCATCTGCTCCTGCTCCAAAGGCTACCATAGACGTATCAACAACGTATACACCATCCCAGCCGCAGCAAGAACCTGCGCCTTCAATCGTTGTCACGGCCCCGACTGCCACACCTGCGGTTGACGATAGCATAAAGCATGAAGCGCAAGTTGCCGGCATTACCAAAGTCGATCAAGGGGATCTCTCCCACACCCAATCCTTCACGAGTCCGAAGCCAACTGCCAAACCGAAGGTCAAAGCAGAGGATGCTTACCAACAAGAAAAGCCCACCTTGATGGGATTAAAGCTTGGAACTGCGAAAGCGGCAGTACTGGAGCGTTTTGGCAAAGTGAAGAAGCAATTCGTCATGGAAGAAGATAACCTGGAAGTGTACGACTTCACCGACTTTTCCGTTGGTTTTAATAGCAAAGGAAATCTTGAATTCGTAGATGTCCACTCCATAGATATTGACCCTGGTTTGCATGGACTGCGATTAGGTCAGAGCGTACAAGATGCGATTGCCATCCTAGGCAAGCCTGATACGAACTCAACCTATGTGTTATCTTATAAAGCGCAAGGCACCTTGCTCAAGATCGATATTGATCCGCATGACAATACGATTCAATCCATTAAGCTTTTTGCAAATTCGTAACGGATCGTAATGATAAAAAGCAGAGAATCCACCATGGATCCTCTGCTTTTTCTTGTATGACAGGAACGCTAATGCTCTCCGTCTCACACAAGGATCCACTAACCACTGCTAACGGACATAGTGGACGTTATTTCCGTCGGATATACGCTTTTCAGTAGCTAACGGACATCATAGCCGTTATTCTAGTTTGAAAACCCCAATATCGCCAGTTTCCATTAGAATAACAGCCTCTATGTCCGTTAGATTAGGAAAATCCTCACAATTGGCCCCTATTGCGACTCTTATGTCCGTTAGATCTCCTTGAGTTCCAAAACCTAAAAATGACCATGAATTCACCCCTAGAGGTTGAATCTCATGGTCTTTTTTTGGATTTTCGTTTCAGTATAACAATGTGATGTTTCCGAAAACGAAGGTAGATCAGCACGCCGATGGCAGTAAGAATGACCAGTACGAAGAGTGAAATTCCCATATAGGTATGCATCAAATGTAAAAATTCTTCCCAATTATCGCCAATAAATCGGCCCAGGGTCAGAAAGGTTGTACACCAGAGCAGCGCTCCCGTGCCCGCATACAAAATATATTTATAAAACTTCACACCGCTTACGCCACACAAATAACAAGTAAAGTGACGAACGCCCGGTACGAAATAACCGAAGAACACCGTCCACAGCCCGTACTTCTTAAACCAGCCTTCCGCTCTCTCGATTCGGCTCGGGGTCAACTTCACCCATTTGCCATACCGATTGAGAAAGGGCTTCCCCACACGATGACCGATTATATAGCTAACCGTCATCCCTGTCATTGTCCCTGCATAAATAACGGCTAATGTTGGGCCGAATTCAAAGGGGCCACCCTGCGTGGTCAATGAGCCGATGAACACCATCAGTGTTTCATCAGGAATCGGTACGCCAACCATACCAGCGGATAACAAGAGATATAAGGCAACATAGCCATAATGGCTAATAAAATCAAACAGAACTTCCTTCACTACCAACACACTCCCGAGTTAAACCTTCAACTGCCCAGCTTCGTGTAATAGGACATTGCAGGGGCTTGCCCTAAGTTCCAGTCATGCAAGCTTACACACAAACATACCTTGTACTATATCAAACGAAAGAAAGCGAGGCAATATATGCGAAATGGTGCACAGATTGTCCGTGTCGCCTTCACCTACATCGGAACCGTCGTTGGAGCTGGTTTTGCATCCGGACAGGAAATCCTTCAATTCTTCACTCGCTATGGCTCGCTAGCAACTTTAACGATCGCATTATCCACCCTGATTTTCATTTGGATAGGCATTCAACTTATGCTTATGGCACATGACTTGAAAGCAGAATCCTATGAGGATTTGAATAAGGTTCTTTTTGGAGACAAAGTCGGAAAATGGATCAGTTTGTTTATGATGGTTGTACTTTTTGGCATAACTACCGTCATGCTTGCAGGTGCTGGCACTGTTTTCGAAGAACAGCTCCATCTCTCCTACACAACAGGACTCCTCGTCACACTTGTACTGGCCTATATCATTTTGACACGCGGGATCAAAGCCATCATGACCGTTAACACCATTGTTGTTCCCATTATGCTGTTGTTCAGCTTCGTCATTGTTGCCTATACCTGGAACTCGCCTGCTTCTAACAACTGGCTGCGGATCACAAGCGATGATCATCTGGCTCAAATCTGGTTTGCACCATTTCTCTATACGGCATTTAATTTGGCTATGGCACAGGCGGTACTAGTTCCGATGGGTGGCGCGATTCGCGATCGTTCCGTACTCTTTTGGGGTGGATTGCTTGGAGGGGCCGGTATTGGCATGCTGCTGTTAGCTGCACACTATGCCTTATCCGCACAAATGCCCGGAATCGCACAATTTGAAATTCCGATGGGAAATATCATGACGAGATTAGGCTATCTCCCGCAAGTCGCTTATTTGCTCGTTATTTATGGCGAGATTTTCACGACCTTCATCGGCGATGCTTATGGGTTATCCATGCAGCTTCAGCAACGTATCAAGGTTCACCCGAAGGTACTTCTCATCGGCATCTTACTTCTCAGCTATGCGATCAGTCACATTGGTTTTAAAACATTATTATCCGCTTTATATCCGCTATTTGGCGTGATTAGTGTCGTTTGGCTCGTGTTGATGATCTGGCGCAACCGCCGAAGTACGTTGTAGGGTACTCCCTGGAGGGAAGCTGAGCACGACGATCAAACGGATGAACAACAACAGCATGCCCATTGCGGAAATGATAATACCAGTTAGCAAATACGCCCAATGGAAATTAGCACTTTCTGTATGAGCGCGTCCAACGGCTACAAGCTCTGCTACCAGTAATAAAAGTCCTATGATAAATAAACCAACAACGGAATAATCAATAATCGTCCATCTGGAGAAATACGTAACCGCAATCTCCACTTGGCTTACTGCTCTGGGCGAAGCAGCTTGCTGCCGCCAGAGCTGTTGTACCGTCCATGCGGTATAGATACCAGCTCCTGTTACAAAAAGTCCAACTACCGCACCTATTATAGCTAAAAATAAGTTCATGTCGGGACCCTCCCTTCTTCTTCCTGAGGCTAGTGCTGACGCAAGCCGTAGATGAGTAGCAACGTACAGCCAAAGCTAATGACCGGAATGGCATAAAGCAGTGGAAGCAACATCACATGAGGAAGCTTCATCGCAGGAAACCACAGCAGCTGTAGACGCTTCCTTTCGACCGTACCCTCATCAGATTCTCCCTTGTGAGCTCGAAACGCGTCAGTCGCTCCCTCATTCCACTGGATCTTACCTTTTTTCCATCCGACCTGATAGGAAATTTCTCGGTGATCCTTCCTCTTTTCGTTTCCTTCCACGTGTTTGCCTCCCATCCATTTGCTGCTATAGGTGAATATAAAGGTGACCAGGAATGACTCTGGCAGCCGCATCGCGCACATGACCATGACATGTAAATAGCAGCACCTGATGGCGCTTACTCAAGTCCGCTAGAACGCGTAAACAGCTTTCCATCCGTTCCTCATCGAAATTCACGAGAATATCGTCCAAAACCAACGGTAAAATCGCTTTCCCGCCATACTCCTGGGCAAGAGCAAAACGCATAGATAAGTACAGCTGCTCGGCGGTTCCACGACTTAGCTGGTTCGTATCTACTGTCTGTCCGTTAGCTCTTACAGCAAGCAATCGTTGCTCGCCAAAGGGTGCTTTGACGGCCACGAACGCGCCATTCGTCATCTTTGCAAAATAAGATGAAGCCTGCAGCAGTACACCAGGTTGTCGTTCCTGTTCATATACATCGCGAGCTTTCTTGAGTAAGAGAGCTGCGAATGATGCAATCGCATACTGATTCACGTGCTGAGATAGCGATGTTCGAATCGATTCCACCTGCAAGCGTTGATTCGCTGCTTCCGCCCCCTGCTCCAGCTTCTCGATCTGACCCGTAAGCTTTCCAACGCCCTCTCTGAGCTCATTCGTCTGGGAGATCGTTTCCGTCAGCTTCTGTTGAAGAGAGACGGTTAACAGCGTTACATCTTCTTCTCCCTGTGATTCCAACAACTCCATAATGCCCGCCATTAAAGTAAGGCTTAATAACGATTCAAGGGCGGCTTCCAGCACCGTTCTTTCGTCTTCGAGCCTTCTGCGTTCTAGCTGCTCCCGTTCCAATATTCGCAGGTGCTCACCGTCTAAAGCAGATCCTTCCTCTAAGAGCTGTTGAAGACGCACTTGTGTCCGATCCGCATGTTGGTCAACTAGCAAGAGTTCTTGTTCAGCTTCTTCGTGCAAATGCTCGTTCTGCTTTTGTTCCGCGATAAGTACTAACTGCCGCTGCTCATCTTCTTTCCAGCGCTTCAAAGCAAACAAAGCATCCTGACTGGAAGGTGGCAAATCAAGCAGCTTACTTACCTTTTCTTCATATGTATGGACGTTTTCATTTAACATGTCTAGCTTGGAGGCCATTTTGTGAAGTTGACGCAGTCCCTCTTGTGCCTGCTCGATGATCTGAATCGTTTCTAACAAGGCATCTGTGGACAAATGTGCGCCTAACCCTAATTCTTGCAACCATTCTTGCCAGACAGATTGAAGCTTTATAGTCTCCGCATGGACTTCCTCTGCATACTGGTGTCGGTGTTCATAATGCTGTCCAAGTGTGTGTAGATTCTCCCTAGCATCCTTTAATTTCTCCATCTTACGGAGCTGTTCGCTATGCTGATGCTTATTCTTCTCCGCTTCACGGAACCAAGCATCCAGATGAGGTTGAAGTGCTTGAAGCGACACATTCGGATTATTTGGGCTTCGATCAAAGCTCTTAAATTCCGCCGATGCAGCAGCTTCTTGATAGCTCACCTGTTGCAGCTGCTGGCGCTGGTAATGCTGTATTTGCTCTTGAATATGGCCTTCCAGCTGCTGTAGCTCCTGCTCCAAGCGATGATCTTGCGCTATAGCGGGGGGTGTCACGCGGGATGCTCTGCTTCCATGCGTTTGGCGACCCGTAAACCAGATATAACAAGAAACACAAGCAAAGATAAGGAAAGTGCATACGGCTGCAAGCCATTGGCCCTGCCAGACGAATATGAACGGTGTGATGAGTGCTAATAGACCTGCTGCCATCACCATGCGTTGACGCAATGTACGAGCAGAATCTCTCCCAGCCTTAGCAACTTCTTCGAGGCCCTGGAGGTGCAGCTTTTGCTCAGCTTGACGCTCTTGGTGATGTGCGAATTGACTTGTTACTAGCTGCCAACGCGCATAATCAGAAGCCAGCTTCTGCAAGAACGAAGTTGGATCGGAGTCAAGCGTCCCATCGACCGTTTGAATGCCTCTACATGCTGCTTCTAGCCCCGCTACCTGCTCTTGTCCGCGAGAAACCTGTGCCTGTAAGCTCTCCAGCTCTGTCTGCATTCGCAGCTCAGTTTCTGATCTATTTCGGAACTGCTCTTTATACGTACGTATCTGTTCACGAAGTGAAATCGTTACAGCGAACGAGGAGACATCAGTTTCATCCCATTGCACATCCAAGTTGGATAACAGTCTATCCACTTGCACACGTTGGTGCGCAAGCTCTACCTGAAGCTGCTCGATCTGGCGTTTATTCTCCTCGTAGCTAGCCGATTGCTCCAGCAAGTGGTTCAGCTCGACTTGATACGCGAGCACCTTCGGCTCCACCCGGAGCGCAGCAAGCTCTCTGCGCAAGCTCTGCAGCCGCAGCTGCAGCTTGTCGCGCTCCGCTTGCAGGCGCTCCTGCTCGGCCTCAAGCGCCTCCAGCCTTGCTGTGGCCTGCTCCGGGAAGCCCGGCCGGGCAGGCAGGCCCTCCAGCTCGCGGCCGATCTGCCGCAAGCGGAGCCATCCGCTGCGCGCCTTGCCGGCCAGCCCGAGCTTGTGCAGCTCCGCGCGCAGCGCCTCCTGCTGCCCCTCCAGGGCAGCAGCGCGCGCCTCCGCGGCGCGGCGCTCTTCCTGCAGCCGATCGTAGTCGGCTGCTCCATCACGGCTGCGGCGCAGCGACTGCTCCAGACCCTCGAGCTCCTTCAGGAGACGGTTCATCTCCTGATTGCGTCCGCGGGGTCTGTACAGGCCGTCGGCCTGCGCCGTCAGCTTGCGTTCGGCCTCCATGATGGCCGAACCGCTTACACCAAGCCCAGCGCTATACAGATAGCCGCTGAGCTCGTCCGTCTGCAGGGTGCGAAGCTCCTGCAGCTCGGTTAAACCAAAAGCGAACAAGCTGCGATAGAGGTCGGCCGAGAGGCCGCCTAGCAGCGTGTTCAGCAGGTCTTCGCCGCCGGTGGTGCCATCGGCGAGCGTGACCTTCACGAGCCCCGCAGAGGCTCGTTTGCCGCCTGTGGCGGGCGCGTCGTAGCGCTCGACGCGGATGCGCTGACCCTGCTCATCGAGCAGGGTTAGGGCGCCCCCGTGGGCGCCGCCGCCCAGCGGCTCGTAGCGCTCCACGCGATTCGTTCGCGTTGGGAAGCCGAACAGCACCGCGCGGACGAATCCCATGAGCGTGCTCTTGCCCGCTTCGTTGGCGCCATAGATAACGGCCAGATTACTGTCCATAGTCAGGTGACGATCACGCAAGCTGCCAAAACCATCGACTTGGATGGCTATGATTCTCATCCAGCGTTCCCTCCATCCGCGGTAAGTAGATCCGCGACAAGTACTTCCGCGGAACGCAGCCAATCGCGCAGCTGATCTGGCGTTGCAGCCGCTGGATTCCCAGCGGATTGCGGCAATCCCTGCAGCGCAGCAAGTGCCTCTCTTGCGAAGCTATCCAGAGAGGCCTCGTCACTTTGCAGTGTTGCTGCAAACCTTAACAGATCACCTAAGAAGCTCTTCTCTTCCAGTATAACTGACAGATCAAGCTCACTTGCCGTTCGATCCTCGATCGATTCGATCCACACGAAGCAGCTGCGCTCCAACTCTTCTTCTCTCAATTCATCCATCAACTCTTGTAGGGCACGTCCTTTACGCAGCCGTTCATGAATCTCGCTGCGACCTTCCAAGACAATACGCACAATCACATCTCGGCCTTCGCCTTCTTGACGCAGCCGATCCAAAAGCTCTCCAAAACGATCTTTCAATACCTGCTCCGCCCGAATATGGGTCACAGATAGTTTTTCTTGAAACCAACGAACCGTGTCTAATGCATGAAAAACAAGCTCTGCACGACCATTTTCATCAATGTCTACCAAATAACAGCCGCGGGGTCCCGTTTCCCGAATACTTCGGCCTTGGATGTTTCCTGGGTACACAATGGCTGGCTGTTCGTTCAAAATATCTCTTGTATGCACATGGCCGAGAGCCCAATAATGCATACCCGCATCCAATAAATCCTGTTTACTACATGGCGCATAGTTATCGTGATGCGGGTCTCCATCAACATTCGTATGTAAAAGACCGATCTGGCACACGTGTGCTTGTCCTCTGTTAAATTGTAAGGCAAGATTCTCCGTTACCGCTGAGCTCCCATACGAAATCCCATGAATCTCGGCAATCATGCCGCGATCTGGCTTCACTACCTGGAAGGTCTCCACCTTCTCAGACGCAAAAAAATGAACGTCTGCCGGCCAAACCAGCTTCGCAGCACGTCCATCCTCGGGGTCATGATTACCGTGTATGATATAAGCTGGAATGCCTCCAGCGGCTAATTGTTCCACAGCTTTTTGAAAGCGAATTTGCGCACGCAGTGAACGATCCGACACATCATAGACATCCCCGCTAATCACCACAAAATCCACTCGTTCTTGTATGGCAAGCGCCACAAGCTTCTTCAACGCTTCGAACGTCGATTCGCGAACTCGCTCTCGAACCCGCTCAGGAAGCGCCGACATGCCTTTAAATGGGCTATCTAAGTGCAAATCGGCAGCATGTATAAACCGCAGTCGTTTCATGGCTCTAACGCCTTCCTTAGTGAACTATTATTCCTGTGGACCTGCTTGCTCCGTTACTTGATAGCGTTCATAAACACTTTTCAATTGGCGAAGAACACGATTCAACGAGTAGGTTTTTTTCGCTTTTTCCCAAGCCGCACGCGCTAGATTATAGCGGAAGCTAGGGTCAATAACGACTTTCTCCAGTGCATGGCTCAGCGCCATAGCATCCCCTACAGGAACTAACAAACCGTTGTGACCATGCTCGATTTGCTCCGCAATCCCGCCAACATTCGTACCGATCAGTGCTAGCCAGCACAGTGCTGCTTCAGCGAACACGGACCCGAAGGCCTCTGCACGAGATGGCAGAACGAACACGTCGAAGAATGGCATGAATTCTTCCGGATGGAGCATATACCCATAAAAAATGGTATCTTCATAAATATTTTGCTCGATCGCTAATTTCTCCAGCTCTTCACGACTTGGACCATCGCCAATAATATGTAGAACAAAGGGATGACCGCGCTTTTTCAGCTCGCCGCAGGCAATAAGCAGCGTATCCAAGCCTTTGGCGGGCACTAAACGGCAGACTGTGATGAATTGTGTCACTTGATTTTCATGTGAAATTGGTCGGAATCGCTTCTCATCAAAGCCATTAGGAATGACCCCAATGCGTTCACTATCCTGCACGTATTCAGCCATGTACTGCTTAAACGAATTAGAAACCGTAATAATCTGATCTACCTTCGCTTCCAGCTCCCCATAGATCTGGGTAAGAAATTGATGCTCGACCCCATTCTCAGCAATGCGTCCATTGAGAATAAGCTCTCGCTCAAAGCTGGAATGGATCGTCAGAATCACGGGTGTATCTGGAAAAACCTGTTTCATAACCAGTGCAGCAATGGGATGATGGGCATGTATAATATCAAATTTCTTCGAAATTCTGAGCTTCGTCCACCATACATAATCTTTATAGGTCTGAATGTATTTATCGATGATCGGGTTTCCGGCATACTTTCTCCAATCGAAAGTAGCGAAACTCACGTCTTCAGTCCCTTTGCCGCGAATCCGCTTAGGCAGCGAAAATAGTTCCATTTCCCAACCTTTTTTATTAAATCGTTCCAAAATATAGGGAACCATGGATGACACCCCACCCGGTTGTTCCGGGGGGAAAAACAATGCTTGCAATATGTTCATTGCATGAGCCCCTCTCCCAAATCCTTGAGCTTACCTTCTTATTGTAACTTGTGTCGGACGAATAGAAAAGAGAACACAACCATAACAGCACAAATGTTCTATCCCTCCACCACATTTTCCTTTATAATAGAGTCTACCTACAAAAATAAGTCTTCTTGGAGGAACATATGAACGTCATGGATCTGTTTTACGGAGAATTAGCCTCATTTATGTCGCAAGCGATGATCTTTGTCATGGTTGCTCTCATGTTTGTCATATCGCTTCGTTTGTTTCTAGACCGACGCAAAAAAGCGTATATGTCCATGACGATATCGCTCATTTTTGTCGGTCTCCATTGTTTGCTTCAATTATATTTAACACTTTACAGTATCGATACAAGTATCACAGGTTATTTGCAGCATATGCTCAAAATTATTTCATTTGTACTTATAAATATGGGGATTTATCAATTATATAATCGCACGAACCGCAAGCAGTATATATTTTTCTACGGCTTAATCATCATGGGCTTTGTCGTTTCTACGCTCCATTTCATTGTACCAACTATGTATAGCGGAACAGAGAATCAGGTTCGACTTCTGCAAGATATTGGTCTAGAGCTTTACGTATTCGTGCTTATCTTTCTCTGCTTCTATATGATTCCGCCCTACATAGGTCAGCAAATGAAATACCAACTGGCGTTGACGATTTACTTCTTCTTTCAGTCGGTTCATCTTCTGAATACCTATATGTATGAGAGTGCTCAGCCCGTGCTGACCTTCGCTGCCAATTTACTGCCCATCATTTATTATTTTCTCTTGTTTATGATTCTCTTTGAACGTGTCGTTGAGCTCATGCAAGCCATCTATAATTCTTCTATTACAGACGGTCTTACACGGCTTTATAATCGCAAATTTTTCTACAATCGCGTTACACAACACGTGCAGCGTCATATACCTGTCTATGTTTTGTTCAGTGATATCGATAATTTCAAGAAATTGAACGATACGCAGGGACATCAGATGGGGGACAATGTTCTTAAGCAAGTGGCGCAAATTATGAAGGACGAAGCGGATGAATGCGGGATTGCCGGCCGTTACGGCGGTGAAGAAATGGTTATCATGGTTTCCGATCCCAGCGTGAAAATGGACGCTTTTGCTGAACGAATTCGCAGTCGAATCGAGAAAGAAACCATCGTAACCGCAAGTATCGGTTATAGCAAATATAAGAATGGTTTGAGCGCCGAAGAGCTTATTAAACAAGCAGATGAAGCGATGTATCGTGCCAAAACAACAGGAAAGAATAAGGTTGTAAAATTCGCCTAATTTGCTGGTACATCAGGTCCCGCACCTGGAGGTAAGTAACTTACCTGCTTTTCAGTTCTTACGTCATGCTGATTAATTCTTTATAATAGACATGTACATACATTCCCGTACAAATATTATGTTAAAGCAGGAGGCAATACACAATGCAATATCGTAAGCTCGGTAATAGCGGTCTCAAAGTGAGTGAAATTAGTCTAGGCAGTTGGCTTACCTATGGCGGTTATGTAGGGGAAGACCCTGCTGTGCGTTCCATTGAGCAAGCTTATGATCTAGGTGTTAACTTTTTCGATACAGCCAATGTGTATGAACGCGGTGAAGCCGAGCAGGTGATGGGCAAAGTCCTATCCGCTTATCCTCGGGAATCATACGTTCTAGCAACGAAAGTTTTTGGTAAAATGGGCGAAGGCCCCAACGATCGCGGACTCTCTCGCAAACATATTAGAGAACAGGCCGAAGCAAGTCTACGACGCTTAAATGCGGACTACATTGACATCTATTATTGTCACCGTTTTGATACAGAAACGCCGCTGGAAGAAACCCTTCGTGCTCTTGACGATCTTGTTACCCAAGGCAAAGTGCTCTACATTGGTGTTAGTGAATGGACGCCGGCACAAATTGTGGAAGCCTACGCTCTCGCTGATAAGCTGCTACTTGATAAGCTGATCGTGAATCAGCCTGTTTACAATATGTTTAATCGTTACATTGAAAAAGATATCATCCCGCTCGGCGAAACAAAAGGCTTCGGCCAAGTTGTGTTCTCTCCTCTCGCACAGGGCCTTCTAACAGGCAAATACCGTGCAGGGCAGCCAATCGCCGCAGATAGCCGTGCAAGCAGCAAAAACTGGGATGAAAAGCAGCTCAACGAAGTTTCTCTTCATAAAGTTGCTCAATTATCCGGCATTGCGGATGAATTAGGCATCAAAGTATCCCAGCTAGCGATCGCTTGGATTCTACGTCAAAACAACGTAGCAAGCGCCCTTGTTGGCGCTAGCCGGCCGGAGCAAGTTGTTGAGAATTGCAATGCAAGCGGCATTCGGTTGACGGATGATGTGCTTAGCAGCATTGAGACTATACTGCAAGGGTAATAAAGGTAACTGTTACAATTGAAAAGTGAGTGAAATGCGAAACCTGCCCTCGTGCAGGTTTTTCGCTATATTTGGCGTTTTCTGGAGTAGCTGAAGAGTTGGGCTTGGCAGAGTAGCTGATTCTGAGCAGATCAACAAGAAATAACTGGAAAATATACAGCTATTCCGGAGAAAACTCCCCGAAAATTCGATGGAAATTATGTAGTTAATTCTCCCATATATGCTCATTTTGGCGAAAATCCCTAAAATTTACTGTATAAAATCCATTTATTCATTGATTTCACGGTATTTCAGAAGAATTAACTGTAAATAATCCATCTATTCGCCGCAAGCATTGGATTCTCAAGGAATTTCCCTGCCGCAAACAAAAAAGAGGAGCAAAAGCGCTCCTCTTCCCTATTCATTACCTTCTAAATAATGCTCTTTACAGAACGCTTCCACAACCGCGACTTCATCGTCCTCTAGATCGAAATCCAGATATAGTTCCGTGGTTTTCTCGTATAGCTCATATTTCATAAGTGCTGACGTTTCTTCGGTCACATTGTAAATTGCTCTGATATATAAGCCGCTCTCGGAATATAGCTCATCATCTTCTTCAACTTCAATATCGATGATAAATTCATATCGTTGCCCTGTCAAAATCCCAAAAGGATCCCTGACCAATTCCACTGTGTAAGTTGTAATTGTAAACATCGTAACGCCCCTTTCTCTTCTGCACCTGTTAGTATACCCGAAAAGTGAGCAAAAGAAAAAAACATCTCCCAATCATCCTGAGAGATACCTTAAATGGCAACGCCGATTCCGCAATGTATAAGGCAAGCGATGGGAAGCTCGTTGAGATTTTCCGCAAGGAGCTGAGGAGTACGGTGACTGCCTCATGATAAAAAAAGCAGCATTCCTGTTGAGGAATACTGCTTTTTCATATCTCGTCTTGTTTAATGGACACCTTATCTGGATTGTCTGGCACATTCTTACGCTTCCAGTTTTTCGGGTTAAGGTAGCTTCTATATTTTTTGGCAACCTCTTTGCCTAGTAGGATGCCACCCGTCCAGAATGTAACCTCGCTGAAAATAAGCAGCCCCGTAATCCACCTTGCCATACCGCCTCCCGTATGTACGAAAAATGGAATTGTAAAAGCACTTAAGAAAGCGATTGTCGATAGAATTAACAAGCTGATGCCCAGCTTTTTGGCCACGTAAATTCCCCCTTATGTTTCAAATAAAACATGCCCAGTTTGCGATATATCGTAGCCTTGAATTGGTCGCAGCTCATGATGGAAAGCCTCCGATTGCAGCACCTGTTTGACTCCCTCGATCCATGCGAGATTCTCAGGCTTCTTGAGCATAACAAGATCAACCCGCTCTTGAATGAGCGGAATGAAATCAACGCCGCCGACCATATAAGCTGCTTTCTCTATCCCAACCCCGTAATCCGCTTCACCAAGCGCAACTTTGCCCGCGACTCCCATGTGGTTGGATTCTTCCTGTTCATAACCCTTCATCTGATGATAAGGGATACCGTGCAGCCTGAGCTGCTCATCGAGGAGAACGCGAGCCCCCGAACCTTTCTCACGATTGGCAAGCAGCAGGCCGGGTTGCTGGAGATCCGCCCAGCCATGAAGCTGCTTGGGGTTCCCCTTTTGAACATATAAGCCTGCAGCCCGTGAGACGAGATTAATGACGACATAAGAGGATCCGATCAGTAATTTCCGTATATAGGGAATGTTATATTCACCGGTATCTCCGTCCAATAAATGCGTGCTCACGATGTCCGATTCTCCCTTATACATGGCAACTAGGCTGTCCAAGCTTCCTACGTAGGAGCGAAGTGGTCTGATTTGCGGGGCTTTTTTCTCAATATGCTTCGCTAAAATGTCCAAACTAACATCCTGTCCAGTAATGACGAGCGATTGTTGAGACATGGAATTACTTGGGACATGTTGGGTTGGGGCTGTTTCTATGGGCTCGGACTTGACCGCATGCCCTCTCCCACTTTTGGCTCGTGCTTTATATGCCTCCAGATCGGCCGCATCTACTCGCATTTGCTTGCCAACTCGGTAGGCGGGGAGATCACCTTTTTTGATCAAATCATAGACCGTCAGCTTGGAGATTTTCAAAAGCTTGGCGATGTCTTCCGTTGTATACGAGATGTCCGTTGTCATCATTTTCCTCCATGCATGGAATGTCTTCTTCTATCATAAGCGCAACTTCTGTGTAATTCAAACTTTAGTTATTTACGAAATGGCGACGTTCAACTATAATCATTTATATCTAAATCATATTACTTATATCAAAATAGATAGATAATTTAGTCCTGGAGGGGTTATTGTGCTGAAAAAAGTGATGTTTCGTTCTATGTTTTTTCTTCTTATTCTCGTATCGATTGTATTATCAGGGTGTTCCAAGCAAGTCGAACAGACCCATGTAGAGCTAACCATATCTGCAGCTGCAAGCTTGACGGATGCCATGAAAGAAATTCAAACCAACTATGAAAAGAAACATATACACATTAAACTTCAGTTTAATTTCGGTGCTTCCGGCGCCCTGCAGCAGCAAATTGAGCAAGGCGCACCTGCTGATGTCTTCCTGTCTGCGGCAAGCAAAAACATGAAAGAACTCGTCGATAAATCGTTGATCGATGCTTCACAGCAAAGTAATTTGCTGCTCAATGGCTTGGTGGTCATCGTTCCCGCAGATGGCAAATTGAATGTGCAAAAGCTTGAAGATCTATCTGCCGCCGGCGTCACTCATATCGCTGTTGGCGAACCCCAGACTGTTCCTGCTGGCAGCTATGCGAAAGAAGCATTAACAAACGCTAAGCTATGGGACCCGCTGCAAGCCAAAATCGTGCAAGGCAAAGATGTCCGTCAAGTCCTCACCTATGTGGAGTCAGGGAATGCTGAGGCAGGTTTTGTGTATAAAACGGATGCCTTAACCTCTACGAAAGTGAAGGTCGCCCTCACTGTTGATCCTAAATCGTACAAACCGATTGAATATCCTGCAGGCATAGTCAAAGCGAGCAAACACAGCAAAGAAGCTTCTGAATTCTACACGTATCTGAAGAGCAAAGACGCACAGGACGTATTCGTGAAATTTGGCTTCACGATTCCACAATAGCTATGGACAACATCACATGGAGTGAGTTTGCTTCACCCATCTTACTCTCGCTAAAGGTTGCCTTGGTTGCCAGCATCTTCGTACTCCTTCTTGGTGGGTATGCGGCATGGCAAATGAATCGACAGAGTTTTCGCGGAAAGTCCTTGATCGAAACTGCTTTTATGCTGCCATTGGTACTGCCGCCAACTGTTGTCGGTTTCATTCTGCTCGTGCTGCTTGGCAAAAAGAGTTGGATCGGCACCGTGATGGACACATGGTTCCATCAATCGATCATTTTCACTTGGGGGGCTGCGGTGATCGCATCGATCGTTGTCGCTTTTCCCCTCGTTTATCAAACGATGAAGACCGGCTTCGCCTCGGTCACATCAGATCTAGAGAACGCCGCTCGCTCCGCAGGAGCTAACGAGTGGCAGGTGCTAGCCTACATTACGCTGCCACTGGCTTGGCGTTCCGTACGCTCGGCGTACATCCTCGGCTTTGCGCGTGGCCTCGGCGAATTCGGCGCCACACTGATGATCGCGGGGAATATTCCGCATCGCACCCAAACCTTACCCACCGCCATCTACATTGCGGTCGAGGCAGGTAATCACACGCTTGCTTGGTGCTGGGCGGGTGCGATCATCGCCATTTCGTTCGTATTTTTGCTACTCGCGAATCGGAAAGCGAGGGGCGAGGAGTGATGAGTGATGAGACACTCAAAAACGAGGGCTATCCTCAGTCCGTTGCGTTTCGACCTAAATATCTCGGCGAAGTATTTGTTCTTAAAAGTGAAAAAAAAGCTCACATGTAGAATGACCTTCCTACATGTGAGCTTTTTACGTATATGGACTCAAAGTATGATAAAATAATTATGTTAACGCTTACTTAATTTCATCCATTCATTATTTTGATAGCTATACACGTACTTAAATAGAAACCCGAGGGAGGCAGAAATGTGGAAGAAAACATAAGAAATGAACATGTCAATTATCATCATCCACTGCTGCGTTACAAGATATGGGACATTACGATGGAACCCATTTCTTCTTTACCTTGGAACACTTGGCATTATCATAAAGAGGTAGAAATCATTTTGTTATTAGAAGGTTCGATGCAAGTTGAAACCGTTGATACAATTTATGAGTTACAAGGTCAAGACTTGTTGATTATCGGATCGTCCCGGTTACATCGCACCCGAAGACATACGCTAGTTAAACAAATTGTACTTCAGCTAGATATATTAGCTCAATTAGATCAGTACACCAAAGACTTCTCACCTATTTTGTTGGAATTGTCTGAACCGTTGGATCGTGTTAACGAGGTTCTATCTATCAACAAACCCGTCAAAGAGGCAATGTTTCAATTATTAGTCCAAATATACCAAGAAGCAAGCCAGATGGAACCAGGCTACGAGTTGGCGATAAGCGGCGCCTTCAAACAGCTGCTTTCCCTATTCATTCGCCATGCCCCCTCTTCATCTCCCATATCACCTGCAGATTGGCAACGTCTAAAACCTGTATTAGATTATGTTGAATCTCAATATGTGAATCCTATTCGGATTCATGATGTACTTCATCTCGTGCATTTAGAATATCATTATTTCATTAAATACTTTCAACAATGTATTGGAATGTCGTTTGTCGACTATCTTCATTTAAGGCGAATCAAAAAGGCCGAGCATTTGTTGCTCACTGAAACACTTAGTATTGCAGATGTAGGCGTTCAATCCGGATTTCCTAATGTCAATCAGTTCATCCGTATTTTCAAGCGTTATAATGCGTTTACGCCTTCAGAATTCCGAAAAAAACGAATACAAAAACCTATTTTGGTCTAGTTTTCTCACTCCTACATAACTACAATAAAAGTGTTCTTCCGAAAATGGAAAAACACTTTTTATTTACCCACCTTATTTTCATGAAAGTATAATGACCGGTTCCATTCCCTCTGGTACGACCCGTGAATCTATGCGTTCCAGCGCCAAGTTGGTGACATGATCTCCGTACAAAGTCCCTCTTCCCGGATGACTTACCTGATGCCCGCTTCGAATCCGAATATCACTTAAGAGCAAACCATCCACATGCACAGCTATGAATTGGTAAGGATGTATGGCGTAATTAACTCGCAATGGATCGATCTCAACGCGACGGGCTCCCTGAGGCTTGATGGGATTCGTCATGTCATGAGAACCGGTGATATTCCAAGTTATATTACGAAATTGAACATTCTCAATAGCCTGCCCAGGCACCCCTTCGATATAACATCGCCCTTGAGTCGTCATAATTATATTATCAAAGGTAATATTTCGAATATAGCCAAGCTTGGGTTCTCTATAATATCGCGGAGAAATATCTATCAGAATTGGGAATTCATTATACGCTTCTATAACCATGTTGCTGAACACCATATTTTCATAGATGCTTCCATCCTTCATGTAAAGTGCAAGCGCAACATTTGTATTATGTATCATACAGTTGGTGAACGTTATATTTCTGATCGGTCCGATTGCTTCCGTACCAATTTTCAAGGCAGCATGACGGGAGCTAAGTATACAATTAGTTACAACAATATTTTCGCATACGTCTCCCTCTGTGCTCTTTATCACGATGCAATCATCACCAGTCTTCATGTTACAATCGCTAATGATGACGTTTTTACAACCGTCAGGATCAATACCGTCCGTATTAATACGATCCATATTAGTAAGAATTGTAACCCCTCTAACCATTACATCCTCACACCTCAGCAAATGTAATGTCCAAAAACAAGAATACTGCAAGTTAATATCCAGAAACTTCACATTTTTACAGTCACGGAAAAAGACCAGAGCCGGACGAAAATTCACTCCTGCAGCTTCTGAGGGAGACAGTGGACTCGCACCACCGCCATCAATGGTTCCTTGTCCGATGATCGCTATGTTCTCCACGTTATCGGCCCAGAGCAAAGCTTGAATCTGACCAGGTAAATTTCCGTATGGTGTCTTGCAAATTTCAGGATATAGCAAGGGATCATCAGCCCCAAGAATAACCGCTCCCATCTCCAAATGAACACATACATTTGAACGCATGTGAATTGTTCCGCATAGATAAGTTCCCAGTGGAATAACAACCATGCCACCACCAAGCTGACTGCATGCATCAATGGCTGATTGGATGGCTTCATGATCTAACGTTTTGCCATCGCCAATGGCTCCAAATTGTTTTACATCAAATCCCATAACAATCTCCTTCTCATTAAATATTTGATTGCTCTATGAGAATGTGACCCATGCAGACCCATTTTGTGCGCTTTTACACTAAATTTTTCGAATAGTGTCATGTTTCTGAATGAGTTCATTTGTTGCCGTTCTAGCGATGCGTGTTGCGATGAGCCCGTCGAGTCCAGTGGGCATATCACCGGTTAAACCGGTTTCTAATGATATAGCAAAAGCATCGTACATCCCATTAAAATTCTTTTCTCTAGTAAATGGGAAACGCGTTGTGCCCGTCGAGGTTCGCATCTCAAAGAGCTTAGCTTCACGATCGTATCTGATAACGCCATCCGTTCCAATGAGTTCATAAATAAAATGTGAAACAGGCTCTTTGGCTGTAAAACAATAGGAATAACTAATTTCTAACATCGTATGGACTTCATTCTCATGCGTCATATGGAGATACATATGATCTGGAGCTTCATACTCGTCCACCCATGCTCCCTCAGAATGCTGAAGTTGCACATCGGAATTTAGCCACCATCTTGCAAGGTCTATCTGATGCACACCACAGTCAACCATGGGTCCGCCTTCTATCATTCGATTTGCGCGTCTTACGTTTAATTGTTGAGCTTCTTGATCATGATTTACATATTTACCATGATTATTCCAAATATAGCTTAACCTCAGTGATCGAATATCACCTATGGTTTTATTTTCAACGATTGTTTTAATTTTTTGGGCGATTGGGCTAAATCTATAATCGAAGGCTGTAAACAACATTAAACCCGCTTCTTCCATAATCCTGATCATCTCTGCCGCTTCTTTATCATCCATAGCCAATGGTTTCTCGCATAGAACATGCTTTCCATAACGTGCGGCATCGCGTACATTTTGATAATGAAAGGGTGCTGGAGATGTAATAACGACCGCATCTATTCCTGATTCAAAAAAAGGTTCTACGTCGCTAAATACTTGCACATTATGTTTCTTCTGCAGCTCTTCTTTTCGGGAAACAACAGGTTCATAAATAGCAACCAATTCTAATTTTGACGAATTTATTATCGAGGGAATATGCCCATAATTTGCAACAACTCCGCATCCCATCAAGCCCAACTTAAACATATGCTTCCCTCCTGTGGATCCTACCAATCTGTTGTTTTTGTTCTTCCTATTCTTTTACCGAACCCATGAGTACCCCTTTAACAAAATATTTTTGCAGAAATGGATACACCATCAAAATGGGCAATGTGGCGACCACAATAGCAGCATATTTCAATGTTTCAGGAAACGCAGTTTTACTTGCATCATCAAGGACCTGACCGTAGCCTGTGGAGTCGCCAATAATGACAAGCTGCCTTAGAACAACCTGCAGCGTCCAATAACGAGAATTATTCATATACATAATTGCCGCGAAAAATTGATTCCAATTTCCAACTGCATAAAATAGCGTAAATGACGCAAGTGCAGGCAGAGACAAGGGTAATGCGATTCGGATAAAAATGCCAAAGTTGCTGCAGCCGTCAATTCTCGCCGAGTCTTCGAGCGCTTCTGGAATACTTGCAAAAAAATTTTTCAAAACTATCAGATTAAACGCAGAGATGGCGCCAGGTAACATTAAAGCCCAAAAGCTATTGATCATTCCCAATTGTTTAACGACTAGATAAGTTGGGATAAGACCACCGCTAAACATCATCGAAAACACGATTAACATCAAAATAGTCCTGCGAGCACGAAAACGCTTCTTTGATAAGGAGTAGCCTAATGTTGAGGTAAACAGCATATTAATGGCTGTCCCTACTACAGTAATAAAGATCGTAAATAATAATGCTCTTACAAACGACGGGGTAGTAAGAATCATATGGTATGACGTAAAGGTAAACTTCTCCGGCCATAAAATAATGCTTTCAGTAAGTACCTGTTTGATTGGTGATACTGATGCGACAATGACATAATAAAAGGGAATAAAGGTTACTAGCGCTACAAAGAATAATATGAGATAGTTTGCACTATCAAAAATCCGACTGCCTACCCCTCTATTTCGAATCATGCTGTACTCCTCCTTATCCTTCCCAGTTCAATAAACTCCATCTTCGCCAGCCTTTTTAACCAACCAATTCGCAACAGCTACAACAACTAGGCTGATAATTGATTTAAAAAGTCCAACAGCTGTGGAGAAGCTTAATTGTCCTTCGACTAATCCCTTTTGATACACAAAAGTTTCAAAAACATCTCCCACATTCCGCACTAAACTGTTTAACATAAGGAAAATTTGCTCAAACCCAACATCCATGATATGACCTAGACGCAAGAGGAACAAAATGATAATCGTGCTGCGAATCGCAGGGAGTGTAATATGCCATAACTGTTTCCAACGGTTCGCTCCGTCCATGACGGCTGCTTCATACATTTGCGGATCGACACCTGCAAGTGCCGCTAAATAAATGATAGTCCCCCAGCCCGCTTCTTTCCAAATATCTTGTGAAACAATCAAGGTTCGAAAGATGGCCGGTTCAGACAAGAAATTGATGGTTTTGCCGCCCATCGCTTCAATGATATGATTGACAACTCCCCCGCCAGATAACAAGACAAAAGTTATCGAGGCTATAACAACCCAAGAAATAAAGTGAGGTAGATAAATGACTGTCTGTATCAGCTTCTTAAAGACTGTTTTACTTACTTCGTGCAACATTAAGGCAATAATGATTGGAACTGGAAAGAAAAAGATAAGCTGATAAAAACTAATCAACAATGTGTTTCTCATCAAATCCCAAAAATGATCATAAGCAAAAAGTTCCTTGAATTGTTTCAAGCCTACCCAATCACTTTTCCAAAACCCCAAAAAGGGACTATAATCTTGAAATGAAATGAGAATTCCCCACATCGGCAGGTATTTGAATAGAACAAAAAATAATATCCCAGGAAGAGCGAGCAGATAAAGATCCCAATCCTGAAACAAGGAGGTAAATCTCCGTTTCGTTGTTTTATTCGTTATCACTTGATTCAAGCTGGATTGCCCTGAAATTGGCTTCATAGGTTTCGTCCCCCAATGATACTAGTTCTCTTGCCGCACATTAGGCGGCAAGAGAAACAGAAAAGGATGCTAACTTAGCGTTATTTATTCCCCTGCGATTTATAGAACTCATTTGTTTCCTTCGTGATTTGGTCGCCTCCACCGGATTTCCATTTAGCGACAAACTCATCGAAAGCATTAGCTGGCAACTGCCCCGTAATAATTCTTGTGAAGTAATCATACCTAAGCTTATTGTTGATTTCTTCGTTCTTCTGTATTTGAGTTGGCGAAATGTAGGATGTAATAGGTGGGGCAATTCCCTTATCTTTAACCTTATCAAGGGCATCTCGTTGAACCTTTTGGACTTCCAAAGGCGCACCGCTATCGGAATAGCTATAGACGTCATATGGTGAAACCATAATCAGTTCTTTAAGGTCATCCTTAATGTACTTCTCATTCGTAGTAAACGTACCGTCCGCATTCTTAGTGTTGTGGATACCATCTATACCGTATTTATTGAAATGGTAGCCTTCATCACTGGCTTCCCAGTTCATAATCTCCAATATCTTTTCAACTTTTTCAGGTTTGGCAGTTGCTGGTATGACCCATCCAGCAGCGTTGCCGCTACCTGCAAAGTATCCGCTAGTTCCAGTAGGTCCTACAGGAGGATCGATATAGATAAGTTCTGCCTTGGGATCTACTTTCTTCAGTGCGGCAATGTCTTGGGCGTAGTCAATGATATAGCTTTCAAGGAGGATTCCCGCTTTCCCACTCTGCAATTCTTTTCTAGTGTTTCCTTGCTGAACTGGGAAGTCTTTACTTAGCGCTCCTTGTGCGTATAAATTACGTAAAAATTGAAGCGACTGATTCATTCCTGGTGTAACAAATGAGTTTACTAGTGTTCCGTCTGTTTGTTTCAGCCAACCGTTTCCTGTTCCGAACGCTGCAAACAGTGGATTCAAATTGGATAGTTTGGGATCCGTGGCAATCCCATATGTATCTTCTTTACCGTCGCCGTCAGGATCATTTTTGGTGAACGCAATTGCGACTTTGGCCAAGTCATCTGTCGTTTTCGGAATAGGCAGATTAAGTTTATCCAACCAATCTTTACGAATAAGGACGCCTGTACGCACAATCGGCCTCACTCTCGGTATCATATAGAAATGCCCGTCTACTTTCACATTGTCCCAAATCATTTGTGGGTATTTTTTCAAATTAGGCGCTTTTTCAATATATTTATCTAATTGCATAAATGCACCTTGCTTTAAATACCCGCTTAACGCTGCATCGGGAAATGCGTTCCAAACCATCACATCAGGTATGCTGCCAGAAGCAACAATTGTGTTTTGCTTTGTCGTGTAATCATTGATTGGGGTGTCCATAATAGTCAGCTTAACGTTAAACTTTTTTTCTAAAAATTTGATAGCATCATTATCGTTAGGCGTAATCTGGATATTAGCTGATGTGTAAAACATAACGCTCAAGTCCATTGGAGCTTTTGTTGAGGAAGCCGCTTTCTCGGCAGAAGAACAACCAATTAGTGATGCAGATAGTAATGAGGTTACTGCCAATGTTTGTACCAAACGTACGCTGGTTTTCGTCAATTCGTGTACCCCCTAAATTTAATAAATGATTAAGAATTAGATTCATGAATTGCACCTAACAGGATTTGAACACGCTTACATTAAAGGCAGTTTATAAAAAATAGTTTTTTCGATATTAACAAATGGATCAGTCATCACCTCTCACGTTATGATCATTTTCCAAATTGTCGTTTTCTTTTTTCATTAACCACCCTAACTACAACTATAATACTAAGCCAAAATGAGCCCATTTTCTAGACACAGAACTGGTGAATAATCACACAAAACTGTCATTGAGAACTAGGTTGAAACACTTATTGCGCGAGGATCGCACCGTAATGTCCATTCACAGAGACGATTACGGAACCATTTTGAACAGTGTATTGCGTTCCTGTAATTAGATCTGTCATTGTACTTCCATCCACAACACTAAGTTTCGAGACTGGAATCGTAACTGATTTTCGAGCAGAATCGTTGTTTAATGCAACGGCAATCCGATTCGTATTGTCAAATCGACCAAAAGAATACATTTTAGCAGAATCATCCGTCAACAATGTCATAAAAGAACCCGTTCTTAAGGCAGGATACTGATTACGAATTCCAATTAATTGTTGCGTTAAGGAAACGGCCGCATTAGAAGTCGTGCCTTGTGACCAATCAAACGTACGACGATTGTCAGGATCAGCACCACCCTGCATGCCATACTCATCCCCGTAATAAATAGTTGGTGTCCCTACATACGTCATTTGGAAAAACAACGCCAGATATGTTTTCCAGATATCTCCTCCTGCCCTCGTTCCGAATCGGGTAATGTCATGATTGCCCAAATGGTTGCTCATCACCTGCTGCACATTGGTTGGGTAATTGGCACGGGTGCCTAGCAGCCAACTGTCGAACTGAGAGGTTGGAATGGATGCTGTATTATTGCTGTAATCTTTCCCCGTTATCCATTGAGATACTGGTTGAGTAAACCCATCAAAATTCGTAGCTCCATCCCACTGATCGCCGTCCGCAGTCCAAGATGACGCATTCCCCCAGTATTCTCCTAAGATATTAGCGTTAGGATTTATTGATTTTACTGCGCTGCGGAATTCCTTCCAAATCGTATGATTAGTGGAATTATTTCCATTCCCTCCATCTTTATCGGCATATTGAGGAGCATCTAATCGCCATCCGTCGATACTGTATGGTGCCCCTAGATAGGTTTTGGCAACAGAATTGCTATTATTATATAAAGCATTGCGAACGGCCGAACCTGTCGAGCCAAAATTCAATTTCGGTAATCGAGAAGATGTGAGGAAAGTGGAGAAAGTGGTCGGCCAAGTTTGGAAATTATAATAATTGGACCAAGTACTCGATTGTGACTCATAAGCTCCCAGTGTCGGCCATTTGTTATACTTATCGAACCATTGGTTCGTATCGCCGGTATGGTTGAAAACACCATCTAATACCACATACCCCTGGGGGCCGTTCGCTGAGCTGTGGATGTTAGAGATGAGCGTTTGCAGGAGAGCATTCGTTCCGAATGCAGGATCTACCGAATAATAGTCCTCTGTATCGTATTTATGATTGGTTGGAGCTTGAAAGATGGGGTTCATATAAACGATATTAGCGCCAAGCGTTTGCTTGATATAGCTGAGTTTTTGATTGATTCCGCTCAAATCCCCACCGAAGAACACCAGATTATTGCTATAACCAGCCCCCGCAGTAACACTGCTCCCCCATGTCTTCTTCTCAGCAAGATTACCATTATACTGATTAGTGCCTGTTTGTACATCATTCGTCGTGTCTCCGTTATAGAAACGATCCGGGAATATCTGGTACATAACACCATTCTTCATCCAATCAGGTGTCTTAAAATTGGGAATAATAAAGAAATCTCGATTGGTAGATTCGGTATCCGATGGTCCCTTGGCATCGTACCACACTGTTTTGGAACCATCATTGATCTGAAAATGATAATGTTTGGTCGAACTACTAGCAGGCACGGTTCCCTGCCAAAATTCGTAGATCCCTGTGGCGTCGTTGGATACTTTTGACATGGCAACCCAATGATATGTACTGTCCGACGAATCAAAGTAACGAATATTAGCGGATGTGATGTCGTTGACGAACGTACGGAACTTCAAAGTTACGCTCTGTGTACTCGTTGGCTCCAGATTATTGTCAAAAACAGGTCCTTGGTCATGAAATAAACCACTCCACATGACGTTGTTATCCTGGGCAGCAGCGTTCACCACTTTTGTTGACATAAGACAACTACCGAATACAGTCAATGTGCACAAACAGATTGACAGCGCTTTTAGACGCTTGATTGGACCCGTTCTGCTGATTTTCATAAACAACACTCCTTTCAAAATGAGCTTTATGTTAGCGCTTACATTATATAGTATAATCGCATTTTGGGATTACTTTACAGTCACAGAACTGTCACGAAATCACTCTAATCTGTCTTTTTTATCTCCCACCTTATCCGAACCGTGCCTTGATGGTACATGCAAAAAGCCCCCCTTTCCAACGGAAAAGGAGGCTTTTATATGACTACAGCTTAATCCTACACGCTACTCTACATCCGCCGCACAGCGGAATCCGATATTGCCTGTTGAGCTGTCAGGTGTGTTTTTACTGCGTGCTGCGACGCGATAGCGATTGCAGTACGAACGGTGGCACAAGTACGAACCGCCGCGAAGGACTCGCGTATCTCCAGATGGAGGGCCAATCGGGTTGTCCCTTTTGCCCTTCACATGGTAGTTCGGGCTGAACCAGTCAGAGCACCATTCCCACACGTTGCCTGATACGTTATACAAGCCATAAGCATTCGGCTCGAATGCTTGGACAGGCGCAGTGCCCGCGTAGCCATCACTTTGGTTGTTTTTGTCCGGAAACTTGCCCTGCCAAATGTTACACATATGTCGTCCGCCTGGCTTAAGCTCGTCCCCCCAGGGGTAGCGCTTCTGAGATAGTCCTCCACGCGCGGCAAATTCCCATTCGGCTTCCGTTGGAAGTCGTTTGCCAGCCCATTTGCAATAGGCCATCGCATCCGACCATGAAACATGAATAACCGGGTGATCCCAGCGGTCCTCTACATGCGAGTCTGGCCCTTCGGGGTGCAGCCAATCTGCTCCCTCAACCACCCACCACCACGGAGTTTGCTGTACAGTATTCTGTACACGCTTCGCCGTCGCTTCGGACACGAACAAATGAAAAACGAACGACCAACCGAAGGACTCCGCCTCCGTTTTGTAACTCGTAGCATCAACAAATTGCTTGAAATCCGCATTCGTTACGGCGCAAGGGTCTATATAGTAAGGCTTTAAGGTAATCTCACGTACTGGCCCCTCACCATCAGCTGGGAAGCCTTCTCGGTCGTCAGTTCCCATAAGGAATTTACCACCAGGAATCAGCACCATGCCTTCTTTGCCTTTTGAACCCGCCGCCGTAGGTATCTCTACTGATATTGACACATCTGAATGAGTCGATGGCTGCTCGGATGACGCACGGCTGGCGGAACAGCAGGTTGGTTTATTCGTTTCCATAACTGGCGTCCTCTCACTTTCGTTCTATCAGATTGCATGCTATTAACTAAATATAGCAATTCCGACCAGCGCCGACAACACAATCGTTGCTAGTGGATGCCATTTGTACTTGTGTACAACGACAAATACGCCAGCGGCGATCAAAACGGTGAATAACACCTGCCATGTAAAGATATTTTGCATACGGTCCGAAAAACCAAAATGAATAGCCGCGTAGACGATTAACCCCGTTACGACCGGTCTCAGACCATAAAATGTCGTGTGTACCGCTCGGCTTTGAACTATTTTATAAAAAAAAGAAGAAATAATAAGAACAATAACTAGTGACGGTAGAACCATGCCAATTGTTGAAAATACAGCGCCTAGAATCCCATCTGCTCGATAGCCAATCAGAGTTGCTATATTGGTAGCTATGGGACCTGGAGCCATCCCGGCCACGGCCACACTTTGCTCAAAAAGCTCAGTAGACATCCAGTCATGCTGTTCAACTTCGTGTTGAATGATGGGAATCATCGCATAACCGCCGCCGAAAGACATGAATCCTATTTTCAAAAACGTAATAAAAAGCTCCCACAACATCTACATCCCCACCTCTCTTATATACCATCCGCGATATAGTAATCGTAGTAGGTATAGCCGTTGTAGGACGTGTGCACAGGTGCTTTGTCCTTTTCCAATCTAATTTGGAATCCGAACGTTTCTTTCACTTTGACAAAAACAAATCCGATAAACAAACCAATGAGAATTATAAAGAGTGGATTAATTGGAAGCAGCAATAGGACCGCTACGGTTCCAACTGCCGTTACGAGCGTTGTTTTATCAAAAATAGCCGAGCGCGCCATGTTGTACGCAGCCAACACGATGAGACCGATAATGGCGCCATGAATGCCTTTGAATGCGGCCACAACCTTCGGTTCAGACTGCATGAACATCAAGAAAATGCTGATTGCTAAAGCGATCAGAAAGGTCGGGAGAGCTATGCCGATGACGGCTGCCGCTGCTCCAGGTATGCCTGCCTTGCGATAGCCGATAAAGGCTGATGCATTAACGCCAATTCCGCCGGGCGCCGAGCTTGCTATTGCCACGATATCGGATACTTCTTCTTTAGCAAACCATGCTCGTTTTTCTACCACTTCTCTTTCAATGACGGGAATCATCGCATATCCCCCGCCAAACGTGGAAGGTCCGATTTTGAGAAATGTCCAGAATATATCCAAACAATGATGTAGTTGTTGCTTTCGCACATGGATTCCTCCTTTGTCCATTTGTATGGTAAGTCAATTATACTTCACTTTACTTCAAAATGGAATAAACATTTTCACTCTGATGGCCTATTCGAAATTATAACTGCGGTAATCATCTAAATTTAACTCCATTAATCCGATCGCTTCACTTAGTTTAATTCAAATTGATATTAAGTGATAGATAAAGGTAGCGATTGGGGGGATTTTGATTGCTCTAGGCGAGTCCAGCTCGACCTCTTTAATCCATTGCCCCAAGTTAGTCGATATCTTCGACTAACTCTCCACTTAGAGCCACTGTCACGATCAAGTTAGTCGATATCTTCGACTAACTCTCCACTTAGAGCCACTGTCAAGCCCGAGTTAGTCGGTTTCTTCGACTAACTCACCCACTAGAACCGCCGACGCGCCCGAATTAGTCGATTTCTTCGACTAACTCAACCCTTAGAGCCGCTGTCGCGCCCGAATTAGTCGATTTCTTCGACTAACTCGCCCCTTAGAGCCGCTGTCGCGCCCAAGTTAGTCGGTTTCTTCGACTAACTTGCCCCTTAGAGTCACCGACGCGCCCCAAGTTAGTCGATTTCTTCGACTAACTAAACCCCTAACACCACTCCCGCGCCTCAATTAGTCAAATTATCCATCCAATTCTCATTCTCGCAACTAGCCGCTTGGCAATTATCCTGGTACAAAAAGCCAAGCGATGGGCAACCATTGCTTGGCTTTACATTTGACGATTCACGTCAGGTCAATATGACTATTGCATAGCTTCAACACCGAACCATGCCTAGCTCCCTTGGGCACATGCACCTGGTCCGAAATATCGTCCCACGTGCTGAGTTCATTCGAGCGGAAGGCCCCATAATAATGCTCCTGGAATCCGTCTACGAGTAGAATCCATTCCCTGCTCCCATCCCTCTCCACAGGATATAGCGTCGGTCCCTCCGTTAGCGCTGGAGTTATTAACTCGGATATACCTGTCACTGTTGGAGTATCACTCGACTCTTTTGCCACGATGCAGGAACGAATCGCTTTGTTCGCTGTTCCCTTCCCGTTCAGTCCGCGTTCATCTTTAAACAACATGAGATAATGATCATCAAGATCTGTAAGTGTAGCATCGATGACGTTGTAGCCTGGATCAAAAAAGAGCTGCGCTTCCGAGAAAACCTTAAAATCCGTCGTTGTCACAGACCAGATTCGATGATTTCTCGCTCCTGCTCCAATCGTCGAGGACCATATAATCCGGTATGCCTTCTTGACGTTATCGTAGAAAGCTTCCGGAGCCCACGCATTCTGAGTCTCAGGCAGATGCTCCATGACGGGAATAAGCTTGGCATCCTGCCATTGGACAAGATCTTGGGACCATGCATAGCCTAAACTTTTGCTCTTCCAACCATCCGTCCACAGGAGGTGGAACTTGCCTTCAGCATCTTGCAGAATGAAGGGATCGCGCAGCTGCCCTGTACCAATCGGTGACTCCCAGACAGGGACTCCACCGTTCATTACACGCCATTGGTATCCGTCTTCACTCTTAGCCAGAAATAATTTCTCTTCATTTTCTGTAAAATAGCTGAATACATACACACTCGCTCATGCTCCTTCGGTGGAATAAATTAGCGGACTCCTAGACATATCTGCGCTTTATCTTGAAGAATCCCGCTCTAGCCGCATGACTAGAGCGGGATTTTACTTAAGCCGCTTGTTTATGAAAGACGAAGTTGTTAGCTTCTATACTGACGACAATATCCATAGCCGAAATATGCTCATATGCCGTGATCAGCTTCTCATACTTTCGACATCTTAAGCTAAACACCAAATGCATCACTGGGATACTCCCAGCCTTCTCGGCTACATGTGAGGGAGCACTGTCTGGCATCATTTTGAGATTCGTCACCTGTATACCCTGTTCCCCAAAGCGAGAGGTCAGGGAACTCAGGAAGCCAGGTTGTTCATTAATCATAATTTCCACTTCATGTGTACGACGGTGCCTAAGGATGTGTTTCTCCAATTTATTCAAGACGTACAGACTGATGAGTACTAAACATGTACAGACTATCGCTCCGGTAATAAAACCTGCACCGACGCTTAGACCAATTGCGGCGACCAGCCACACGGATGCGGCGGTCGTCAATCCTTTAATAACACTGCCATTTCGTAATATGGCGCCAGCACCCAGAAAACCAATACCGCTGACAACCTGTGCAGCCAACCGAGAGGGATCTATACGGACATTTGGTTCATTCACAAAATCGGAAAATCCGTACACCGACAGCAGCATGATGGTCGCGGAACCTAAACAGACTAAAATGTGCGTTCGAAAGCCCGCCGCATGATTGTTCCATTCCCGCTCAAGACCGATCAAACCACCTAGGACGACCGCCAATACCATTCGAATGATGAGATCCAAGTGACTGATTTGCCATACACTACTCGCAGCAATTACCATTGCGTAACCTCAATCGGTTCTGCGAGCCATTGGTTCAACTTCACAACTTCTGAACCTGCAAGCATCATAATGCCAACCCCATGATTGTCATTCTTGACGGTAAGCAGATCCTTCTTATAATAATCTGCCGTAAACGCATACCTAGAACCGCTGCATACACCGTGCACGTTCCCTTGCGCATCGATTGCGATTCTGGTCAGACCGTCCCACGCCTTCAATGCCGCTCCAATGAACCGCTGCGGCTCCTTGAGCCAGCCAAAACGTACACCTCGCGCAAATGCATAGGCGAACATCGCTGTACACGAAGCTTCTTCATAAGCATCTGGATCGTTTAACACTTGATGCCAAAGGCCGCTATCTGCTTGAAGATCTGCATAACCCCCGCACAGATCATTAAAGAAGTCGATTAGCTCTGGCCGCGCTTCATGCGTAGCTGGCAATGCTTCCAACACCTCTGTCAACGAGAAGAGTGTCCACCCATTGCCACGCCCCCAAGGTATTCCCGTTGGCATGCCATATTTAAAGTCGAATACGTGCGACATAATGCGTTCTTCCGGCATATACAAATACTTGCGAAATAGCAGAAACTGCTTCGCCGCTTCATCAAGCGCTTCACTAATTCCAGTTATTTTCGCATAGCGGCACAGGAACGGTGTGCTCATGTAGAGATCATCAGCCCACATCGTATTTTCCGAATATTCATCCTGACATATCCGATAAAAAGCGCCATCTTCCTTGCGTTCCAAGCCATGCTGGATGAAATGTGCAATACGATCCGCAATGACCATGAATCCTTGATCCTTCTCTTCCTGATACGCCTCTAGCATCGCAGAGCCGAATGAGCCACAGTTATCCAGCATTTTCATCATAACCAATTGTTGATTGATCGCTGGGAAGCCATACTGCTCACGATCCCATAGGGAATACGCGAACATATCGGTACAGCTTTGAACATGATCCAGTGCATATTGGGTAATGTCAGAACGCTCTAATAAACGGCCTGTTTGCAACAGTCCATAAATCGTAACGCCGAGCGGGTAATCCCAACGCGCATAATTCGTTACATTGCCAACTGTCCATTTATTGCTCAGCATGGCATTCTCATAGTAAGGACGAATCCACGTGTCGGGACGATCCAAGCGCCAGTAGGTCTTCGCTTCGGAATTGATGTCCATCGCATACACGCGATCTGTTCGCACCAAATCTTCGTATGTTAAGGAAACATTGGCGTCCAGAGGTCCTAGGTACAACCAAGGATCTGCTGAGCCATGTACTTGCAACGGCGCGCTTAATGTGACAGCCTCGCCTCCGAATTGCGCCTGTAACATATAGCCCCACGTGATATCTTCGCAAACACTCCGGATTACAAGATCATGTTGACCATAGGATAGCGGAACCTCTACCTGAAAACTGCCTTCTTCTGCATGCTCAAGAATCTGCTTGCCATCCAGCCACATGGTTAGTGAACCCGCTGCATGCCCACGCAGTAAGACAGCTTCTTGCTGGGCGCTAACCTTGTTCAGCTTCGTCCACGCATAAGCCTGCTTACCTGGCTGGATACCATATAGTCGCTCGCAGGCAGGTTTCGAGTTCTCAACCTCGTTCCACTCTAAGGTCGGCAGCCAACTCAAACCGTTATTCGTCTCTGAGGACATCGCATCTGGTAAGGAACGCCCCTCGAAAATATCGATGTCAACTGGCTTAGAAAATACCCAACCCGCTTGTCCTTGACGTTCTGTAAACG
The DNA here is from genome assembly GCF_059692215.1 of Paenibacillus sp. J22P51. Classification (NCBI taxonomy): domain Bacteria; kingdom Bacillati; phylum Bacillota; class Bacilli; order Caryophanales; family Paenibacillaceae; genus Paenibacillus; species Paenibacillus sp. J22P51. The sequence goes on from NZ_JCAUAZ010000001.1 coordinate 552,289, forward strand.
GCGCTAGCACATTCAGAATGCGAACCTTGGCTTCATCGGAACCGAATAAGCAGCCGAAACCAGCGGCGGTATGATTCGCTTTGATGAAGAGACGATTCCAGCCTTTCACGAAGTCCACATTTAACTTCACAGTGGCATCCTGCTTGATCTCGTCAATGACATTGGAACGATACGTCAATTCATCGTTGAAATAAAACTGAATCGGACCCAAGCAATTGAGTAATACATCCAAATTACGTTCGCCATCGCTCCACACTAAGGCATACGCATACGAAAATTGACCAGGCTTTGCCTCAGGAAATCTGCGACCCAAATCGAGATCAAACATCCCTTTTCCATTTTGCAGAATACCTGCTCGGCTAAAAGCTCGAAACGCAAAAGGTACAGGAGGATTAGCACCAATGTAGCGATCAGCAAGTACTTTCAATGTTCGTTTATCGTCATTCCCTAAACGGGTTTGTATACTCTCTTGTTCATTAAAATAGATCGTCATAACAAACTTCCTTTCTACAGTAGACGGATCTTGAATGTCCGATCATAAGGTGTAACCAAGTTGACATGAACATATTGACATCCGGATGGATGCTGATCTTCACGAACGATTGGCAGGAAATGTTCATAGGCGCCAGATGAAATTTCCATAACATCCCCTTCGACCTCATACTTCATTGCACCGCTTTTGAGGAAGAACTTGCCTTCTTCACCTGCGAGCAAATCATCGCCATGAATCGTACCCTCGTTACCAAAAATGAAGGTCAACTGCGTAAAGACATCTTCACGCTCGTCTGAAGATACGCGGATTGTCCATTCGGAATCTCCAGATTGCATGATTTCCGCTTGCAGCGCGAGCTTCTGAAGATGAGTCATAGGGCGATGCTGATGCGGCAGCAAATACCAAGGGCTGAGCGTCGAGCCTTCCAATGACTCAGGCAGCAAATGACGCGGGATAGGGCCGTTGTAACCTTTTTCCAGGACCGTTTCAAGCTTATATACGCCTTCATTCGCTGTCAGATCCGCGAACTTCACAATGCCTGGCGAGAACGAAGTTGACAGTTTAATACCCAGCAGCCTTGCTTTCCCGTGACGAAGAGAGAAGAAAGACGGCGTCTGCGACATGATCGTTACACTTTGATCCAGGTCACGGATACGAACCAGCGGAGCTCCGAAAGTGAGGTGCATACTGCTATGCTGGATTTGCATGTGATGCCCTACTGCATCAATTTGTTGCAAATGTTCCTTGATCGGATGCTGTGCATTTAATACTTTCACATAACGATCAAGCAGCGGTGCTCGTTCCAACTGAGAAATATCCGCTTCCGGGTACACAAGCATATTCATCAGAGGATGGTTGTTCACGCCTTCATGGAAGCCTGTGATGAAGGATCCTGCATAATCGGCCATAGCGGCAAATATAGGGTCCTTATCATGCGCCGCCATTAAGCGGTAAACCGGAAAGTAGTTCGCCATAGTAGCCGTCTGACCGAAATCTTGTCGACCTGAGTAATCCGTGACAACTTCGCCTGACGGGTGAATTAAGTACATCATCATACGTAGATTGCTACGTACACATTCGAGTAATTCAGGACGGTTCATCAAACGACCCGTATGATAGAGCGCTATATCGCTAACCGCGTTGTAAATCCCATTGCTGCGCTCTGTCCATTCACCATCCTCGGTAATGTCCAAGCCTTCAGCCAGCCAGTCTTCCGCTCGTGCCAAAAGCTCAGGCAGCGGAAAAATCTCATACAGTAAACAAAGTGCAGCGGTAATGACCCAACGATGATTCGGTGTATGACAACCGCCAGTCAACATGGCTGGAATCGTGCGCTCTAGGAATAGTTTCAGCTTATCTGCAACAGGAGCCACTTCTGCCCAGTCATGTTTGTTAAGCAGTTGGTATATCTGTGTGACACCACCTATTACGAACGCCGTATCAGGAGGAGAATTATAATTCGTTGAACCCAGTGAAATCGTACCGTCTGCGTGCTGTCTGTTCAGCATGAAAGCAACAGCTTTCTCCAACGCGTTCAAAAGAAAGTTATCATGATAGTAACGAGAATCTGGATTTACTAAAGCAGACGTCCACCCAGCGATCATACGCGGCGTGCTCATGTGATTAGCTCGGGCAATGCCCGTTTCATCCTGAATGCCACCGTAATATTTGGATTGAGGATCAAGAATTTGCTTTAAGAGTGTAGCTTCGGTCAGTTCATCATTCAGGGTTACTAAGCGATTATAAATAGCGTCCACGTAGGTCACCTACCCTTTCATAGCTGCAATTTTACTGGTGATGAGGTTGTGACTTTCATGAATCTCATTAGGCTCACACAGCGCTTTCAGCTCATATACTTTAACTTTGGCATAATCAATGGCTTCAAGGAAATGATCGAAATAGTGCAAATCTTTACTGTGAACATAAGGACACCAGTGGTCGGCAAGTTCCAGCGTTTCATGGATATGAACACCATAGATATATTTCTTCACTTCTTGCAGTTCTTTGAGATTATCGTACAGACCCATTCTATCCATCATCATCGCGTGGCCGATATCGTACCATAAGTACACTGGGCTGCCTGCCAGGTTTTCGCAGATCGTCTTGGCTTCCATCAAGGAAGGCATCTGATACGATCTGGAGCGAGTTTCAATTCCGATAGCGACATTCCAGCCTTTTTTGGCTGCATGCTCGCTTACTATCTCCAAGCTTTCTTGAATCCTTTGTGTATACAGCGGGCTCAAGCGATCCCGTCTTTCGATCATGACACTCCAAAGTTTCTGATACTCCGGAGAATCCTTTCCGTGATCTCTATAGAGCTTCTTCAAATCTATATCAATGTTATAGTCAAAAGGTACTTCACCTGGATGTACGACCACGGCTTTGGCTCCATAGCGGTTTGCATATTCCATAGACCTGATGAGCAGCTCCACGGAACGCTTACGCTTCGCTTCATCATCGAAGCCCAACATGACGGAGTCCGTATCATAATCCTTATCATTGATGAATGGAAAAACGTTGTGCACGCTGGAGACGCCGATTTCGCCTTTCTCAATCATGGGCTCAATCGTTGTCATCATCTCTTCAGTCACATTATAGTTAAGCTCGACATTGCGAAAGCCAAGCTCTTTAATTTCCTCAATCATACCCCGTCCTACGGTATGCTTCTTGATATTCCAACAAGTTGAAAAGGAATACTCCCCTTTATCGATCATGTCTCTTCCTCCTAAAAGTTTTTCGCTAGAAAAACTCGCATCGTAAGCATAAGCTATGTTCTACATGTATGAAAGAAAGGTCAGAATTCCCTTACTTCATTGAAGGGGATGCTCTGGCCTTTCCTTGGGGAAACTGTGTTATTCTGAAAGGTCAATCAGTTTAATAGCAGCACCATAACGTGCTGAAAGGGTCGATGCTTCCATCAATTGAGTTAAATCAAAGGCGAGCTCAATGTTCTCTGTGGCAGTCGTTCCATGCTGAATATGGGATACCCATTGCTCGAAGGCAGACGGCAGTTTAGGTAAATCAGTTACGACTTGCCAGCCTGTTGCCGCTTCACCTGTCATTTTGGAACTGCGAATGCGTAATTTATCATCCGTTCGGGAATACATAAGGTTACCCTCTGTTCCCTGGACTTCAATATCAAACTGTGAATAGCTGTTCACAAAACCAGCTTCAACAATACCTAATGCACCGTTAGGATAACGCAAAGTAGCCACTGCACTATCTTCAACCTCACGCCCAGTTATATAGCCGAAGCTGGCACTAACACTTTCCGGTAAGCCGAGAAATAACCGGGCCAAGTACATTGGATGACAACCTAGATCCATGAGGGCTCCTCCACCGGTTTGTTCTAAGTTAAAGAAGTGGGATGGGAGTGCACCATCTGGATTTTTCTCTGTTCGCAGCGCTCCATTATGAGCAAGTCGAATACGAACCGTTGTTAAAGTGCCCAGATAACCTTCACGGATATAAGTTAGCGCTGCTTGTGTAAAGCCCATGTACAGACGCGGTAAAGATACCGTTAGCTTGACTCCTGTTTCCTCAACGACGGCAAGTATTTCCCGGCATTCTTTCGTGGTGGTAGCCACGACTTTTTCCGTGAATATATGCTTACCCGCTTTAGCAGCTGCAATAATAACTTCATGGTGTCTATTCGTCGGTGTACCCACGATAACAGCATCAATTTCAGGATTGCTCAAAAGCGCATCTAAGTTTGCGTAAAAGATGACCCCGAGTTCCTCGGCCTTTTCTCGTCCTCGTTGCTGGTCTTCATCCCAAACCGCTACAATTTCGGTCTCTGCGTGTTCGGCAGCTAGACGTGCATAATCTTTGGCATGGACGTGCCAAAAGCTCAACATCGCTACTTTAATCATGATTCAACTGCCTCTTTTCATAGGAATTAGTCGAAATAGACAGCTTTACCGGTTCTATTCGATTCATAAATAGCTTCAAGAATTTCCGAAACGACACAGGATTGTTCTGGTGTTACGACTGGCTCTGTATCATTGATAATGGCATTGATCCACAAACGAATTTCTTTATCTTGCATCGTTTCTTTCTTACCTTCGTAGAAATCAGCGCCTTTCGCCTCAAACTGCATTTGATTCACATAGAGGCGGCTATGCTTTTCGCCATTAATGCGTAAGCCATCCTGCATATCGGCTCCGCCTTCGGTACCGCAAAGCGTCGTTTTCGCTTCTTTGGTATCCAGGGTATTCAGTGCCCAGCTCGCTTCCACCATAATCGTTGCGCCATTCTTCATGACGATCATGGCAAAGGCGGAGTCTTCCACTTTAAATTTCGCTGGATCCCAAGGACCCCAAGAGTTTGCCGCATTTTCCTTACGTGAAAGTTTATGATAAGCGGTGCCGAGCACCACCTTAGGTTCATAGTTATTCATTAACCATAGCGTTAGATCGAGCGCATGTGTACCAATATCGATCAGCGGCCCGCCGCCTTGTTTCTCTTCATCCAAGAAAACTCCCCATGTGGGAACGCCACGTCTGCGAATAGCGTGCGCTTTTGCAAAATAAATTTCACCTAAATCGCCATCTTCAATAACTCGTTTCAAATGTTGACTGTCTGCACGGAAACGATTGTTATAGCCAATCGTTAGTTTCTTACCTGTACGTTTTGCTACTTCTACCATACGGCGTGCATCTGCCGCTGTTTTGGCCATCGGTTTTTCACACATCACATGCTTGCCTGCTTCCAAAGCAGCAATTGAGATTTCTGCATGTGTATCATTAGGTGTACAAACGTGAACGACATCAATTGTTGGATCTGCGAGTAATTCGCGGTAATCGTCATATACCTTGGCTCCAGGTGCGCCAAACTTCTCTGCTGCTTTATGTGCACTTGCAGGAAAAATATCAAAAAAACCGATAATTTCGACTTGCTCAATTTTGCTCAAACTAGGCAAATGTTTCCCTGTTGCAATTCCGCCACATCCGATGATGGCTACTTTTACTTTGTTCACTGTAAGTTCCTCCCATGATGTAAAGCTATTATCTACGTATTTAAAGAAGATGCTGGATGTCGATGAGCTACCTGCATACGCAGGCAACCGTAATCGATATCCAGCTTCTCAAAGGTACTATTACTTCACAAACTCCATTTGTTGTTTTACGATTTCTTTCGCATCTTTAGCTAGGAAAGCTGTATTTTTATTCTCTGCATACCATTTGTTCATGAAATCTTCAAGCTGTTTGCCGTTTGCTTTATCCCAAGCCGCTTTTGCGTCGGTAACTGCTTGCTCTGGCGTGTATTTAGCACCGCTAAGGATGGCTTTAACGAAGAGATCATTCTTCTCTTTAAGAATTGTTGTATTAATGACTTGAAGATCAGCAGGATACACTGGCATATGATCCCCTAGCGTAATCCCTGGATACTCTCTTGCTGGATCGAAGTAAATCTGTTGGACAACTTTATACATTTCCATGTTAATCTTATCATCAGGCTTCACATCAGGATTACTAATCCCACTCAAGGTATAGTTACATTTGTCTACTCCTGATGAGAAGAACATTGCATAGTCTAGTGCGTAAGAAACCTCATTTTTCGACTTATCTGCATTTATGACTTGCGGGCAACCGTTTGCTGCTTTCTTCCAGTGAGTTCCTTCTTCTCCGAAGATCATTTTCCGAGCATTGTCCGGCTTCATCATAAAGTCAAGATAGCGACCAACTGCTTCTGGATCCTTCGCTTTTGCGTTCACAACAGTTGTCATCTGAATCGGATTATCGATGGCGCCAGTGAATGTTCCCATCGGTGATTTTGGATAGCCTAATGGAGCAATTTCCACTCCTGGTACATTTTTCTTCAATGTAGGTAAGTCTAGACCACCGATACTGCCAGAAAATTGGACATAAATTCCGATTTTACCATTAAGAAAGTCCTGTTTCGCCTTATTGCCGTCTTTATCATTGATATAGTCTTTATCGATAATGCCACCATCATAAAGTTTCTTCTTAAACGTGAGGGACGCCTGTTCTTTGTCCCACGCACGGACAACTTTGCCGTCCTTAATATCCCAAGCCAGCAAAGTTAATGAAGAACTTTCGCCGAATATCTCATTAATGGCTTGCTCCGAATACGTACTCATATTCATGCCGTACGTATCTTTCTTGCCATTGCCATCCGGATCTTGTTCTACAAACGCTTTCGCCACATTATATAATTCGTCCGTTGTTGTCGGCATATTTAGATTCAGCTTTTTCAACCAATCGGTACGAATGTAAAGTACATGCGCAGGGGTCGCTTCTTTTACCTTACCAATCTCGTAAAGCTTGCCATCTGGTTTTGTTCCCACTTTTTTCAATTGCGGATATTGGGTCAATAATTTCTGGTATTCAGGCATATATTTCAAGATGTTGTCAATCGGCATTAATTGTTTTTGATCGTACAAACTGCCTCTAAACGGAGTATTATACTCATTGATAATATCCGGAGCGGAACCGGAAGCAAACAGAACGTTCATTTTTTTCGTAGAATCGCTTCGAAGAATTGGGACGAACTTCACATTCTCTGGTCCACTTTGGTTAATGAACTTGGTCCAACGATTCTCTTCATAAGTGCCTTCCGAAGCCGGTACGCCTCCACGATCATAGATGGAGACCGAAACTTCTCCGCGTTTAGCTGGTGCTTCAGCGGCAGGCTTTGTTGATGATGATGCTACTTCTTTCTTGTCGTTGCTGCAACCAACTAATGTTGCACCTAATGCGACTACGCCTACTGACATTCCAAGCACGAGTTTCTTGTTTTTCATGTGCATTTTCCCCCTACAAATTTTATAATAACGTTTTGAAAAACGGGAACACCTGTTTCATTACCCTTTAACCGAGCCTAGCATAACGCCCTTGACAAAATATTTTTGCAAGAATGGATATACTACCAGCATTGGTACAACCATGACAACAACACCGACAGCTTTCACCATCTCCGTTGCAACGGATGCTTGTTCCTCCAAATTAAGCGTAGGAGAGTTCAACAAATCATTCTTCGACAGCATCCCTTGGACAACAACAGTTAAGTTCATCATCTCACTTTTATTGATGTACATGAGAACGTTCATAAACGAATTCCAGAAGCCAATCCCATAGAACAAAGCGAGCGTAGCCAACATCGGAAGCGATAGAGGCAAGATGATACGAATAAGTAGCGAAGTATCGTTACATCCATCAATCCGTGCAGCTTCCTGCACTTCATATGGGATATTCTCGAAATAACTTTTCATAAGAAGCATGTTGTAAGTACTGATGAATCCGGAAAGCCATAAAGCCCAGTAGGAGTCAATTAGGTGCATGTTCTTAATCACGAGATATGTGGGAATCAACCCTCCCGAGAACAGCATGGTGAACACCATGCCCAGAACCAGATAGCGTCTACCTATCAAATAAGATCTTGATAACGGATACGCAGCTAATATGGTACCTAATAAACTTAACCCCACACCAACCACCGTGATGATCACACTATTTTTAAAAGCACTCCAAGCCGGGCTGGCGAGGAAGAAAATTTTATATGCTGTTAGCTCTAATCCCACAGGCCAGAAGAAGACATGACCCGATTCAACTGCCGATCGCTCACTTAGCGACAGGGCTATGATATGAATAAATGGCAGAACGCAAGTTAAGGCGATTAATCCGAGTACTAAATAATTGATTGCATAAAATATTTTTTCTCCGTTTGTCGCTTTCATACAAATCCTCCTTCCACCGATGTTGAACTTGATGTATACATGATTCTAGAAGAGAGCTTGATCGAATTTCTTCGCGATCCGATTAGCTATAAGTACTAGACTACAACTAATGATAGATTCAAAAAATCCCATTGCTGTTGTTAAACTAAACTGTGCATTGCCCAAACCAATTTTATAAATATAAGTACTTATAACTTCCGACACATCCGAAACCCCAGCGTTCTGTAGGTTATATACTTGGTCAAATCCTACTTCCATAATCTTACCCATCGCTAAGATGAGCAATAAGATGATCGTGTGCCGAATGCCTGGAATCGTTACGTGCCACATTTGCCGCCACTTTGCAGCCCCATCCATGGCAGCCGATTCGTAAAGCGAGGGGTCAATGGTCGTTAGTGCTGCTAAGTAAATGATGGTGCTGAATCCCATTTCTTTCCAAATTCCCGATCCCACGAAAATGGCTAACCATGATTGGGACTCGTAGAGGAAGTTAATTGGTTCAATACCGAATAAGGCAAGCACCTTATTAATCGAACCGTAATCCGTTGCGAATAGAGATAAGACAATTCCGGAAACAATAACCCAAGAAAAAAAATGAGGGAGATAAACGATCGTTTGTACCCATCGTTTAAACCAAGATTTCCTAACCTCATTCAGCAAAATAGCAAGGAATATCGGCATTGGGAATCCAAAGATCAAACTCAGAAAACTCAACCAAAACGTATTCCACATAATTTGGAGCGTATTGGAGCTAGAGAATAAAATCTTGAAGTTCTTCAGTCCCACCCAAGGACTGTTTAAAATTCCGTCTGCGAAGTTATAGTTTTTGAAAGCGATAACAAGTCCGCCCATAGGCCAGTATTTGAATAGAATATAGTAAGCAATTACAGGAACCAGCATGATAAACAAAGGAATGTTCTGTTTCAGCCTTCTTCGTCGTTTTAATCGCAAGGCATCTAGTTCGCTTTTGTTAAGCTGGATGTCAGGAGTTTTAATAATATTCCCATTCATGTTTGCTTCACTCCTCACTTCAATGATATAAACCTATAATATAAGTTTTCATAGGAAAAACCCTTAAAATATTATAGAAGAAACTATAAATTCATTGGGTTATTACTAACTGATTTTCCCACATAAAAGTCTCACAAACCTGCTTTAGAATTTGTCCTCGCGCTGCCAAGCGCACAAAAGGCGAACTCCCCCGATACCTCTTAGGGGAGTTCGCCTTTACCTCAAGCATGTAAACCTCAGACAAACTGCTTTAATAATAGTAACTATTCTCAATCGTTGGAACCCGATTGGGGTACGATCTTGTACCTAGATCCAGCAAATGTTGCGAACGTAATGCAACCTGAGTGTTCCAATGAATTAATAGTAACTTGTCGGCCGTCCTCATCCAAAACCTGCACCGGCATTTGAGAATAAACCGTACACAGTTCGCCGTTCAAAGAAACGATCCCCGCTTCGCTCAGACTGCCGCTGTCCCACCGCAGACTGACCGTGAACCCTCCGCGCGCTCGCAACCCGGTCACAGTGCCGGAAGTCCACGTTTCGGGAAGCGCTGGCAGCAAGTGCAGAAACCCTTTATGCGACTGCAGCAGCAATTCCGATATGCTGGCTGTAGCGGCAAAATTGCCGTCGATTTGGAAAGGCGGGTGCGCACCAAACATATTAGCGTAAACGCCGCCCTTCTGCGGTCTCCAGTTGTCCGTCTTCACGAGTTGCAACATGTTGGAGATTAGCCGAAGCGCGCGATCGCCGTCTTGGAGACGGGCCCATAATCCTATTTTCCAGCCGAGACTCCAGCCCGTCCCCTCGTCCCCGCGCCGCTCTAAAGTCGTTCGCGCCGCCGCTAACAAATCAGGCGTGACCTCCTCATTAATTTGGCGGCCCGGATACACCCCGAACAAATGAGAGACGTGACGGTGATTCAAGTCCTCTTCCTCGAAATCCCGATACCATTCCTGAAGCTGGCCGTGTCGTCCAATTTGCAGAGGGAGCAGCCTACTTCTCGCCAACTTGAGCTCGGACCTGAAAGCCTCATCTACACGAAGAATTTCAGCCGCTTCGAGGCAATTCGTAAACAAATCCCAGATCAATGATAAGTCCATCGTCGATGCTGCGCTTACAGAAGCTTTCTTACCGTCGCTAGCGACAAATTTATGTTCCGGCGACGTGGAAGGGGCTGTGACAAGATATCCATCCTGATCCTGAATCAGCCAATCCAAACAAAACAGAGCGGCTTCCTTCATGATCGGATACGCCTTCTCGCTAAGATACGCCTTATCTCTGCCAAACGCGTAATGTTCCCACAGATGCTGGCAAAGCCAGACGCCGCCCATTGGCCAGTATGCCCAAACCGGGTCGCCGTGTCCATAATCGCCTACGGGTGCGCTTTGAGCCCAAATGTCTGAGTTGTGATGCGCCGTCCATCCGCGAGCACCGTAATTGATCTCCGCGGTCATCTTTCCATTAACTGACAAATTTTCGATAAATTCGATCAGCGGCTGATGGCATTCAGGTAGATTGCAGGTTTCTGCGAGCCAATAGTTCATCTCGGTATTGATGTTCAATGTATAATTGCTGCTCCACGGTGGCCGTGTCTCTTTATTCCAAATCCCCTGCAGGTTAGCTGGCTGCGTACCCTCGCGTGAGCTGGCGATCATCAAATACCGGCCATACTGAAATAATAGTTCTACTAAGCCCGGATCCTGAGCACCAAACTCAGAAATCCGTTTATCTGTCGGCAGATCTGCAGGGCTGATGGTCTTCCCCAGATGAATGCTGACTCTATCGAACAAGCTGCGATAGTCGTTGACATGATCATCGCGAAGCTCGCGATAAGAATGCTGCATCGCCTCTGCTAGGTAAGCTTTCGTGATCGCTCCCGGATCCTTGCCCTCTCTGCCTGGAGAACGATTAAAGCCATTAAAGCTCGTAGCCGCACTGAAGTAAAGCGTCACACTCGTGGCTCCACGAACATGCAAACCGGCTTGGTCTGCATGCATATAACCGTCGTCCGAAACAACCGCGATCCGACCTTCGAAAGACATCGCCTCTCCGTCCTCTTGATCTTCGTATACAATCGGTTGGTCAACACGATAATAGCTTGGCGCCACCTGCACCGGCGCCTTTCCACGAATGATCCATTGACCGTTCTCATGGACCATACTAACACGCAGTTGGCTATCCAGACGCGCGGTAAAATTTAGCGATCCGACTTGACTGGAATGCAGACGCACAGCGATAACCTGACTGGGATAGGAAGCGAACATCTCTCGCGTGTACAAAACATTACCGACCTGGTACTCGACGCGGGTTACCCCTTCCTGCAAATCCAGCTCTCGGCGATACGAATGCGCGATGTCCCCATGCTCAAATACAATGGAGAGATCGCCTAACGGCAAATATGATTGCGTGTATGGCCCCAACATCTCCTTACACATTCGGTCGGCATCCGCATATCTGCCTTCCTCCAAGAGACGACGCACCTCCGGCAGCACTTCTTTGGCACGAGGGTTATTCCAATTTTTCGGCCCCCCCGACCAGAGCGTATCTTCATTTAGTTGAATTTTTTCTACTTCGATTCCGCCGAAAATCATGGCACCAATTCGACCGTTGCCAATTGGTAGCGCATCAGTCCATTCCTTTGCCGGACTTTGATATAAAAGCCTCATTTCGCCTCAACCCTTCAATTACTTTTTTATTAATAAAATTTACTCCTCATGATTTACCTACCTATTGTAAAATGCGGAAATGCGAATGGATATGTCTATTAATACGATGTATTTGCACAATATTAAGCTATTTTCATGATGGAGAATAGTAACAAATTTTTGAGGGATACAATCAGCATCCAATTCAGTGGAAACATAAATATGAGTGGCAGGGACTAACGTTTTCGGAAACGTAATCCTAAACTTTCTAATTATAAGATAAAAAACTGCCTCCCCAAAAGGGAAGCAGTCTTCGCTTCAATAAACATCACCTTGCCGGAGCAGCTGTGGATTGCCTGATGACGAGTTCCGGGCGCATCACGATGCGTTGCTTGGCTTGCGATTTCTTCTTCAGCTCCAGAATAAGCAGATCAACTACTTGCTTACCCATAGGCTCAATCGGCTGTGCGATAGTTGTTAGCGGTGGATCTGTCACAGAAGCTAGAATTGTATTATCGAATCCTATGACAGATATATCCTCGGGAACACGAAGCTTTAATTGCTTCGCAGCCTGCAAGGCGCCAATCGCGAGCATATCATTACAACAGAAAAGTGCTGTAGGTCTTTCGGCAACAGGCTTCTCAAGAAGTTCAATTGCTTCACGTTTACCGTCCTCAACCGTGTATCGACAATGACGCACTCGTGCTTCAGGCAGCTGAATATCGGCTTCCTCCAATGTGGTAATGAAGCCCCTGACCCGTTCACGGCTACTGGTAACTTTGGCGTGCTCCGCAAGTATCGCCATCCGTGTATGACCTAACTCCAATAGATGCTTAGCGGCTAGTGTGCCTCCAACAAAATCGTCTACAACGACGGTATGCACAGCGAAATCCGGCATCTCTCTGGCAATCATGACAACGGGAATCGCACGCTCCATGAGTGGAGTGAACATATCCTTATTGTCCATCCCCGTACCGATAATCATGCCGTCCACACTTTTCTGTTGGAGTAAGGACAAGTAACGTTCTACGCGTTCGTCTTTATTATCTGTGCTGCATATGACAAGACTGTATCCCAAATTGTGACCTTGATCCTCAACAGCTCTTGCGATCTCTGCAAAGAACGGATTAGATATATCAGGGACTAGCAGTCCTAGCGTATATGTCTTTTTCCCCGTAAGTGCAGAAGCGATAACACTAGGCTGATAATTGAGCTTCTCCATCACTTTCAGAATTTCAGTGCGCCGTTCTTCACTTATTTTCCCTTTACCGTTCATGACTTGGGAAACCGCCGCAATCGACACACCGGCTTCTCTTGCCACATCGTAAATGGTTGCCTTCATCCTACTACCCCATTTTTCTTGAAGAATACAGTTATTCCCCCATTATGACGGGGCTATCGGGAACTTGCAACCGACTTACTTCTCGCTTGGCTTGGTCATGATCCAAGCATGGTCTGGATCATTATGGAATTTCCATGTCCGCGTAGGTCCAGCCATGACATTCAAATAGTACACATCATAGCCCGGAGGTGCAGATACCGGATGGTAGCCGCGCGGCACTAGCACAGCTTCGCCATTTTTGACAATTAACGTCTCATCCAGTGACCGATCATCCGTGTACACTCTTTGAACGGCAAAGCCATGCTCGGGCTGAACGCGGAAATAATAGGTTTCTTCCAATAAGGATTCGTCTGGAAGCGCGTCACGATCATGCTTGTGCGGCGGATAACTGGACCAATGACCATTCGGTGTAAACACTTCAACAACTAGCAGGCTATCCGCTGGCTCGCTTTCAGGTAATATATTATGGATGAAACGCTCGATATTACCATAGCCGCGCGTTTCCACACCTACTTGCGCAGGAGCAATTAACCGCGTACGATGATTCCCAGCACCAGGTGCAGCGCATACAGCGATCTCTAGGGGGGTAACAGCAGTCACTTCGTAGCTATCGTTATTCGCAACATAGACAGAATAGGGAGGAATTTGCTCAAACACGCTCATGCGCTGGCCAATCCCCTGCCATTGCTCTTCTTTTGTACGAACATCGGCTTTCCCACTCAATAAAACGAGGCAAACTTCTTGATCAGCGGTATCACGTCTCAAGGTTTCTCCTTCAGCCAACCTAACAACTTCAAAACCAACATATTGCCAGCCTGCCGATTCCGGCGTCACTTGTAAGATGCTGCCTTCCGCATTCGGGGAAGTTGCCGGCGTTACAATCAATTTGGACATGGTTTCGTCCCTCCCCTTACTAGGATATTGAGGTTTGTGTAAGCAGCTCCAATGCCTCGCTCACCTTCACCGGCCGACCCAATCGGGATGATAGCTTCGCAGCTAATGCGATCCGTTCTGCTTGAACGCCGTCATCACCACTAACAGGCACACACTTATCATTCAAAATTGCATCAATGAACATTTGCGTTTCTTCAACGTAAGCCGCTTGATAGCGCTCGAGGAAGAAATGCAGAGGTTTATCACTCACAATAGAGTCAGCCGTGGAAATCACAGCTGTATTCGGATGATCATTCGCAACTACGACACTGCCCTTGGAGCCAAAAACTTCAACACGCTGGTCATAGCCATAAACAGCTTGACGGCTGTTATCAATCACACCAAGCGCGCCATTTGCGAATCGCAGCGTCACAACCGCTGTATCCACATCGCCGTGTTGGGCAAAATCCGGGTTGATCAGCACATTCCCAACCGCATAAACTTCTTCAACCTCGCTGCCTGAAACGAATCGAGCCATATCAAAATCATGAATCATCATGTCCATGAAGATGCCGCCAGAAACCTTTACATAATCGATATGAGGCGGATTCGGGTCGCGTGAAGTAATTTTAATGATGTGAGGATCGCCGATCCCCCCGCCTTGCACCACTTCTTGCACACGCTTGAAATTATGATCAAATCGACGATTAAAACCAATTTGCAGCTTCACGCCTGCTTTTTTAACTTCATCAATCGCTGATTCTGTTTTCGTTATATCCATAGAGATCGGTTTTTCGCAGAAAATATGTTTACCCGCACGCGCTGCTTGTTGAATCAAAGGCACGTGTGTATCTGTAGAAGAACAAATGAAAATGGCATCGATATCTGGATGATTAATAAGTTCGTTGCTATCTTTTGTAACCATAGCGATGTTGCGGGCAGCTGCCCATTCTTCTAATTCAGGACCTGCAAACAAATCACTCACCGCGACAATTTCAACTTGCGGCGTCCGCAATAGATTGTCTGCGTGGATTTTACCAATACGGCCTGTGCCGATAATACCGATTCTGATCTTTTTCATCCTACGTTCCCTCCCGCTTTACCTGCACTTCCGAATAACTGGATTTTGGCTCTCACTGATGCAATGATGGCTTCCCGAGCTGGAATTAAATAATTCCTAGGATCATAGGCATCTGGATGGTCATTCAAAAAAGTACGAATCGTCGCTGTACAAGCGATCTGATTGTCTGTATTTACATTGATTTTGGCTGTACCGCACGCAATCGCTTGACGAATTTCGTCATCTGGCAGACCGCTTCCCCCATGAAGCACGAGCGGCAGTCCCGTCAGTTCTCTGATTTCAGCCATCCGGTCAAAACCGAGCTTAGGCTGTCCACGATAAGGACCGTGAACTGATCCAAGCGCAGGGGCTAAGCAATCGATGCCAGTTTCCTGAACCATTTTCATACAGTCATCAGCTACCGCATACATTCCATCTGCATCATCCACAACCAGATCATCTTCACGTCCTGTGATTCGACCTAGCTCTGACTCCACGGAAACACCAAGCACATGCGCAGCTTGCGTCACTTGACGCGTAACTTCGATATTATGCTCAAGCGAATGATGAGAAGCATCGATCATCACCGAGGTAAAGCCAGCGTGAATCGCTTTGATACATACTTCATATGAGCTGCCATGGTCCAAATGAAGGGCAACTGGCACTGTAATGCCATAATGCTCGATCAATGCTTTCACCATGCCTGCGATGCAAGGCAGTCCACCCATATAGGGGATGTAAGCCTCACTAACACCAAGAATCACGGGTGCTTGTTCGAGTTGTGCCGCTTGTAAGATCGCCTGTGTGAATTCAAGATTATTCAAATTAAATTGCCCAACGGCATATTTACCTTCTAACGCCGTCTGCAGCATATCTTTCATCGAGACCAAAGCCATGAACTTCTCTCCTTTCTGGAAGAAACTCGCTGTTACCAGCGAGCCGTTACCATCTTTTTACGTGTATAGAATTCCACGCCATCTGTACCGTTAGCGTGCAAATCGCCGTAGAATGATTTTTTCCAGCCAGAGAATGGGAAGAATGCCATAGGCGCAGGTACACCTAGATTTACGCCAAGCATACCAGCTTCAATGTTTTCACGGAATTGACGTACATTGCTGCCGTCTTGCGTGAAGAGGCATGCGCCGTTCGCGAACTCGGAACGGTTGGAAAGCTCAATGGCTTCCTCGAGTGTTTCAACACGAACGATGGAAAGCACGGGAGCAAAAATTTCATCTTCCCAAATTTTCATCTCGCATTGCACTTGATCGAAAATCGTTGGTCCGACGAAGTAGCCAGCTCCACCAATCACAGTGTCTTTACGACCATCGCGAACCATAATGGCGCCTTCATTTTCACCAATTTCAATATATTTCAATGTACGTTCCTTGTGCGAGCCACGAATAACAGGACCTAAGAACACACCTTCATCATTTCCGTTACCAATCGTAATCGCATCAGCCGCTTCAAGCAGCTTGCTTACAAGTGTATCCGCTACGTCGCCAACCGCTACCACGACGGAGCATGCCATACAGCGCTCGCCCGCAGAACCGAAAGCAGCGTTCGTGATTTCCTTCACCGCAATGGATAAATTCGCATCTGGCATGACGATGGAGTGATTTTTCGCGCCTGCAAGAGCTTGAACGCGTTTCCCGTTAGCTGCAGCTGTTTTGTATACATACTCAGCTACTGGCTGGGAACCAACGAACGAAATAGCTTTAATATCTTTGTGCTCAAGAAGACCATTAACCACATCATGTGCCCCATGAACAATGTTAAGAACACCCGCTGGTAAACCAGCTTCGTGGAACAATTCCGCCAAACGATTAGCCAAGTGAGGTGTACGCTCCGATGGCTTCAATACGAATGTATTGCCGCAAGCAATCGCAAGCGGGAACATCCAGCAAGGCACCATCATCGGGAAGTTGAACGGCGTGATTCCACCGATAACACCGATTGGATAACGATACATACCGGATTCAAGATTGGAAGCAATATCCGGAAGCTGTTTGCCCATCATGAGTGTAGGTGCACCAGCGGCGAACTCAACACACTCGATACCACGAAGCACTTCACCATAAGCTTCCGTGTAGCTTTTGCCGTTTTCTTTGGTAACGATGCGAGCAAGCTCTTCCCAGTGATCAACTAGGAGCTGTTGGTATTTGAATAATACGCGTGCTCTCTTCGGTACAGGTGTGCGGCTCCATGATTGAAAGGCTTCTTGTGAATTACGAACCGCTTGATCTACTTCTTCTTTTGTGGAAATTGGAATATAAGCTAGAATCTCTTCTGTTGCAGGATTATAAACAGGCTCCGTTTGTGCTGAGGATGATGCGACCCATTCGCCGCCAATCCAGTTTTTCAATGTCTGTGTCATATCTATTGCTCCTTTAATGTTTAGTAGTTATTACGAGGCCGTAATTTCACCGCGATTGCAACGTTCAATATAATCATCCACTGCTGCAGCAGTTGGCATGGCATCCGAGCAGCTATGGCTGGAAATTACGATACATGCAGCAGCGCTTCCGTATTCCATACTTTTCTCCAGTGTCCAACCTTGCATAACCCCATAGATAAATCCTGCAGCATAAGAATCACCAGCTCCAAATGTCTTAACTACCTTCGCTGGAAAGCTCTTCGCGCGATGACCGACACCATCTGGTGTATAGGCGATAGAACCATCTTTTCCATGCTTGATAATGACAATCTTCGCTGAATAGTCAAACCATTTTGCAGCTGTGATATGATCATCCTTTTCCGGATTATGTTCAAATTTCTCCATCATATCGAACTCTTCGCGAGTACCCAGAATGATATCGCATTTCTCAGCAGCTAGATTATAGTACACAGCCGTCTCTTCCGGCGATGTCCATGTGTATGGACGATAATCTAAATCAAATACGATGACTGCCCCATGCTTCTTCGCATAATTCAGTGCTTGAAACACCGCTTCACGTGATGGACTTTGAGCTAGAGCCGTACCGGAAATCAACAATACTTTCGCACCTGCGATCAGGGATTCCTGAACCTCATCAGGCGTTAACTTCAAATCAGCCACGTTATCGCGATACATCAGGATACTGCAATCTGTCGGACTTTTGATCTCGGTAAAAGCTAGACCTGTCACAGCGCCTGTGCGATCTGTTACTACATTGCTTGTGTCAATCGCGTTACGCTCCAAATAGGTAGCAATGAAACGACCCATTTGATCATTAGCGATTTTGCCGATAAAAGCTGTTTTCATTCCTAAACGGGACATGCCGATCGTAATGTTCGCTGGCGACCCGCCAACATACTTCGTGAACGTCATCGTCTCTTCCATTGGACGATGAATTTCATTCGCATTCAAATCGATACATAATCTGCCGATTGCTACAAAATCAAGTGATTTCGCTTGCGGAAAAGTCACATAGGTCATGGCCCTATTACCTGCTTTCTTTAATTAGTAATGAATGGATATAGTTCAGTGCATTTTTCGCATATTCGTAAGGATTATGTGTTGCTGGGTCTTGCTCGCCTTCGAGCATCGCCCATCCTGTATATTCACGAGCCAATAATTCTTTGAAAATCGGTGCAAAATCAAGGCATCCATCCCCAGGTACTGTAAACACACCTTTGCGGATACAGGTTACGAAATCAACTTGCTCGGCGCGTGCTTCATCAAGTACGACTTGACGAATGTCTTTCAAATGGATATAAGCAATTCGGTTGTAATGTTTGCGCAATACGGTCAACGGATCTCCACCGCCGTAGTAGGTGTGTCCTGTATCAAATAGCAGGTAGACCAAGGAAGGATCAGTCAGCTCCATCAATCGATCGATTTCTTCCGGTGATTCAACAACGGTTCCACCATGATGGTGATAGGTCAGCTTCAGACCATACTCTTGGGCGATAGCTCCAGCGCGATTCAGCCCTTCAGCTAAGCTCTGCCAGCCTGCTTCATCGAGGCGAAGCACTTCTTTCTCATTCGGTGTGCGGCGTGGGTCAAAATGGAGCGAACCCCCGACTTCCGCGGTAGAGATCACCGTGCTGCCCATTTCTTTTAGAAATTGCGCATGCTTGCGGTAAGCCTCCAGTTCTTGCTCTCTATAGGCAGGATCTGAGAACAGGACGGATTTCCATTGGGACACAAGACTAATGCCCCGTTCCGATAGCTCTTTCTTCAGTTCGTCAATATCAGTCGGATATTTACGCCCCATCTCTGTTCCAGTCAATCCTAGCTTCTGAATATCATCAACGATCTGTTCAAATGTGGTATCAGCGCCATGTTCCTTGACGTCCTCTCCCACCCAATTAATAGGATGAATGCCTAGCTTAAACGGAAGTTCTTCCATTGTGAGATCACCTTTTCTTCGTTAGATGGGTTTAGCCGCTTGAATGTTTTTCTTCATTTCTTCATGTGCTGCCAGCACTTTGGCACTCTCCGAAACCTCAGGTACGCCAACCTGCCACCAGGACTCATAGCCGCCTGTGTTCGTTCCAGGTACGACAGGAATTTCGATTAAGGTCGTCACCGTTTCTTTACTCGCCTGAAGCAGTGCGGACTTGAGCTCTTCCGGATTGCTCGCTTTGTACGACTTCGCTCCCAAGCTGCGCGCATGTGCTGCGAAATCAATCGGCATATAGCCACCTGTCAGCTTTCGAGTACCCGCTTCCCGATAACGGAATTCATTCCCGAAGCCTTCGCTTCCTTGACTGCGCTGCAGATTATGAATGCATTGGAAGCCGTGATTATCGAACAGCAGGATTGTGAATTTCTGACCCTCTTGCAAGCTTGTCACTAATTCCGAGTGAAGCATTAAGTAGCTGCCATCTCCGACAATTGCATAGACCTCACGTTTCGGTTCTGCTAATGCAGCTCCAAAGGCACCGCTTACTTCATATCCCATACAAGAGAAGCCGTATTCCATATGGTACGTTTTGGGTTCTGTTGAACGCCATAAACGGTGTAAATCGCCAGGTAAACTTCCCGCAGCGCAAACAACAACCGAGGAAGGGTCAATCGTTTCATTGATCACACCAAGCGCGTGTGTTTGAGCAAAGCCCTCTGCACATTCCGCTTGGTATAAGCGGTCCACTTCACGGTCCCATTCATCTTTCAAAGCAGCTATGTAACCTTTTTCGTAGCCGCAGGCATACTCTTGTGATGTCAATGCTTCGCGCAGTAAGTTGAGCGCTTCTTTCGCATCAGCGGTAATGGAGATACCGCCTAGCTTCGAAGAATCGAAGCCGCTGATATTGATATTAATGAATTGCACATCGTCATTCGCAAAGGCTGATTTGGATGCGGTGGTAAAGTCGGAATACCGCGTCCCCACGCCGATGATCAAATCCGCTTGTTTCGCCAGCTTGTTCGCCGCCAATGCTCCTGTCACGCCAATTGCGCCGACGTGCATCACATGATTCCAAGGCAACGAGCTTTTCCCTGCTTGCGTTTCTGCCACGGGAATGCCGAATGCTTCTGCAAACTCCGCTAGCTCGTTCGTCGCTTCCGCATAAAGAACGCCACCGCCAGCAATAATTAACGGGCGCTTCTTGCCGACGAATAACGCTGTTGCTCGTTTGATAGCTTCCTTCGCCGCTGGGCGGCGATCCATATAGTGAACTTTCTTATCGAAAAAGGCTTCCGGATAATCGTAGGCCTCTGCCTGAACATCTTGCGGCAGGGCTAGCGTGACTGCCCCAGTTTCGGCTGGATCCATTAACACTCGCATCGCTTGTGTAGCTGCTGTAATCAATTGTTCTGGACGAACGATCCGATCCCAGTATTTGCTCACTGCTTTGAAAGGGTCCGTTGCTGATACTGTGTAATCGCCAACGTACTCAAGCTGCTGCAGCACAGGGTCTGGCTGTCTGGAAGAAAAATTATCTCCCGGCAGCAGTAGAACCGGAATACGGTTAACAGTCGCAGTCGCTGCTGCCGTCACCATGTTTAGTGCGCCTGGCCCAATTGAGGTTGTGCAGGCATAGATTTGCTGACGGTTCTTTTGCTTAGCGTAAGCGGTTGCAGCGTGGACCATTCCCTGCTCATTCTTGCCTTGTATATACGTAAGGTCACCTGCGCTATACTCCAACGCTTCTCCAATCCCAGTTACATTGCCATGTCCAAAAATCCCCATGACACCTTTAACGAATTTAGTCTCAAGTCCATCGATGGAAATGTACTGTTGATCCAGAAAGCGAAGTAGTGCTTGTGCCATTGTAAGTCGAATTG
Source organism: Paenibacillus sp. J22P51 (assembly GCF_059692215.1). Lineage (NCBI taxonomy): Bacteria > Bacillati > Bacillota > Bacilli > Caryophanales > Paenibacillaceae > Paenibacillus > Paenibacillus sp. J22P51. The sequence continues at coordinate 573,623 of NZ_JCAUAZ010000001.1, forward strand.
TACGCATGTAAATCTCCCTTCCAACCAGAGGTTAAGCGCTTAATCTTTCATTTTTAAACGCTCACCCATTTTAAGGGTTAAGCGCTTAATCCGATCATACAACATTTTCTTTTTACTCGCAATGCCTTTTTTCAATTCGTTATTCCTCAGAGAAAAGTCCCCTTAAGGCGTTGTCTTGCCACTCCTGTACTCCTTGGGCGACATCTGGAACTGCTGTTTGAAAACATTCGTAAAATAGTTTGGCTCGTCAAAGCCAATGGCACAGGCAATTTCAAATATTTTCATATCTGTATTCCGAAGCAGCAATGCCGCCTTATCCATTCGAACACGGGTAACGAAGCGTGTAAAGCTTTCGCCAGTAGCCTTCTTAAATACGACACTGAAGTAGCTTGGGTTTAAATGAATATGCGTCGCGACATCCGTCAATCGGCATTCCTCATTGTAATGTTCCTCGATGTATTTAATGGCTCTCTCGATGACATTATCACTTTTGGAAGCTTGCCACAGATTGAATTGGAGCAGGAAGTGCTTCACTTGCTCAGCCGCCCAATCCATTACCTCCTTGGTGGTCCAATGAATCTGCGGCATTTCATTCGGAAGTCTAGCTAACGCGTTGTTATCCTCCGGATTGAATTGCTTCTGTATGGTCCCATGCAGTGCAATTGAAAGTGACAACGCGCCAATTCGCATTTCCTCCGGCGAAGTGATTCTTAAGTCCTCGAGGACACGATTCAACAGGACATGTAAGCTATCCTCTTGACCGACGAGAATGGCCGACACGAGCCCAACTTCCATCTCTCGAACCTTCGCTTGATTCAGTGAGAGCATAACACCGGATCCCGCCTCACCTCCACTCACGGCTGGAAGGCCAATCGGGTCGGAGACCGCCCCCTTCGTCAATAGATATAATTCTGCCAATTCACTAGCCGAAGGAGCAATTCCCATGGATATCATACCTGCGCGAATCTTCAAATATTCAAAGGAAGCCGTTGGAATGGCATCTTGCAGACTCTCTTCAACCTGATGCAGTCCCGTCACCAATAGGAAGGTGTCATGTTCCACTAATAAGAGCCGCGCATCCAGTCCTGCTCTCTTCATCAGCTCTTCGACAATATTGGAGAAAGCAAATTGAAACAAGCTCATGTCTCTTTTGCCATTCGCTTTTTGCGCCAAATCTTCATTATTCATGTGCAGCAGCCATAATTCTTTACCGGCCAATGCGCCGTTTATCCTTGCTAGCGTGCTCATCTCATAAGGGAGGTCCAGCAATACCGCGCGCAGCTCCTGGTCTTGCTGCAGCTGCACTTGCATGTGCTGCTTCTGCTGGTGCGCATATTGCTCATAAAACCGTTCGGAGGCTTTATTCATAATCTGGCGTACATCGTCTTCGGTGCATGGCTTAATTAGAATATCCAACGCACCCAGCCGAACAGCTGCTTGCGCATACTCGAAGTTTTTGTATCCTGTCAGAATGATCACAATCATATCGGGATAATTCTTACGTAAATGTCCTACGAATTCGATACCATCCATGATGGGCATGCGAATATCCGTAAGGACCAAATCAGGCTGAAGCTCCTCTAACATCGCCAAGGCATCCTGCCCATTGCCAGCCTCACCGACCACTTGCCAGCCCAAGCCTCCACCCTGCAGCATCTTAATAAGTCCTTTTCGAAAATTCAATTGATCTTCTACAATCAATACTCGTCCGCTTCTCATCCTAGTGTTCTCCTTTCTCGTTATTAGGAAGAAGAGGCAAAATAAGACGCATCGTTGTCCCACTTCCCAGCATGCTTGTAATTTCCAATCGGAACGGTGCTCCATACACCAGCTCGATCCTTCTCACAACACTCCGTACACCCAGACTTTCTCGTCCATCCGAACGATGGGGCAATGAAGAACCTTGAACCCCCAAGATTTGAGAAATCGCCTTCTCATTCATCCCACAGCCATTATCTGTTACATCAATTTCTAGAAATTCATCGCGGCTGCTTGCTTTGATGAGCAATACCTTATGGGACACCATATTGCGAAAAGCATGCATAAACACATTTTCTACTAAAGGTTGGAGCAGCGACCGCATTACCTGAACGTCCGCAACATCATCATCAACTTGAATGATGGTCTCCAAATCCGTTTCGAACAGTTCTTTCTGTATTTTCAAATAGTTACGAACCTGCTGGAACTCTTCTTTCACTGTAGTCAGTGTTCGGACAGGCATCAGCGAGTATTTCAGCATTTCCGATATCGCAGCGATTAATGCTGCCGTTTCTGTTTCATCTTGCAAATAGAGCTTCCAATAAATTTCATTGAACATATTGTGCAGAAAGTGGGGATTTAATTGGGCTTGCAGCGCTTTAAGCTCTGCCTCTTTCTCACTTAACTGCGTCAAATACACTTCCTTAATTAAGCGTCCGACCTGCTCGGCCATTGCGTTGAAGCTCTCCCCCATATAAGCCAATTCATCATGGGTTCGGACTTCGATACGTGTATCAAAATCACCAGACCTCACCTTGCGCAGACCTAACAGTAAATCCTTGAGCGGACGAAGAAAAATCCCCGTGGAAAGTACAATTAATACACTAGCAAGCAGAATGCTAATCAAACCAGAGTAAACGATCATCTTGAATAAATCTCGGCTCCGCGATTGAATCTCCGTTAGCGAGGTGCCACTAACTAGTTTGAAATTAGTCACTTCAGATTGTTTCTGTACATACAAATGATTCTCCAATAGCTGCGTATGATTCATATTTCGCAGCAGTTCTAATTGATCAACTTGTACGGGAGAATTCGTAAATAGCAGCTCGTTATTTTTATTAAACAGATAAACAATACCCTGCCCTGCCTTCGTCAGTTCCTTGAGAGAACCTGAGAAGAAGGATTCATCAAAAGCCATGACAAGTACGCCATATGTCGTTAAATTACTATTTTTCATAAACCTTGACACAATAATTGTATTTCTAAACCCACTTGGCTCAATAGAGGAAGCCATCGGTACGCTAATCCACACAAGATCACCAGAAGTGTCGCTAAGCTTATCGCGAATCACCTTGTACACCTTCTCATCTGGCACATTAATCGCGGAGGTCGTATAGCTGAAATACGATGGTTTCCCCGTCAAGTCGTATAAATACATCCCCGTAATATAAGGAGCATCCGATTTGAGTTGATAAATCTGATCCTCGATTAGCTTTCTATCATAATAGCGATTAAAGGCATCGGAGTCTTCATTCAAATTAAGGCGAGAAATTACCTTTTCTATGGCTGGATTAAACACCACTGTCTGTGAAACTCGAACAACCTCTTGCACCTTGAGATCCAACTTCGCCAGTGCTTCATCATTCGTGCTGGTGAACTGCTTACTGATTTCTTCTTCAAACAGCGTTAAGTTATAGCGATAAGTTAAATAACCCGTCAAGCAAAACGCTAATAAAATAATGACGGATAAACTGAGAATAAGCTTTACCCTGAAGCTACGATTAATCCCTACTATACTTCGAATCCAGGATAGCATCTCATTTACCCCTTTGTTTATTTATCATTGATCGATCCTTTGACGATATTATAACAACAATATTCGTATTCCCGCTATTTTTTTAGGTATGGAGAGCATAGTAGCAAATTTAGGTAAAAAAAAAGACCACACCTTAAGTGTGATCCTCGCCCATAGATTGGATTGACTTCCTTTTTTACGAAGGGCTGCCACGCGGCAGCCCTTCATTTGTTCAACTATTGTTTTCCATTAGTTAATAAAGTAATATTTTCTTTTTCCATATTGGAAAATTTCTCAAAATTGCGCGTAAACTGTTCAGCCAAATCCAGAGCGGCCTTCTTATACGCATCTTGATCCTGCCAAGTATGACGGGGAACAAGAATATTGCTTGGAACACCCTCAACAAAGTCGGGGCAGAGTACTCCAAAGATCGGATCGGCCGTAAACGTTGCTTGCTCGATACTTCCATTCAAAGCAGCGGTTACCATCGCACGGGTGAAAGTTAAGTTCATCCTCTTTCCTACACCGTAGGGACCGCCGGACCACCCAGTATTAACCAAATACACTTTAACTTGGTGCTCATCAATTTTATCTCCAAGTTGTCTTGCATACACAGTTGGATGGAGCGGAAGGAAAGGCGCTCCAAAGCAAGCGGAAAATGTCGCCTCAGGTTCCGTTACTCCTCTTTCGGTTCCTGCCAACTTCGAAGTATACCCTGACAAAAAGTGATACATCGCCTGTTCCTTCGTCAGCTTCGAAATAGGAGGCAGCACGCCGAAAGCATCCGCTGTTAAGAAAATGATGACGTTCGGATGACCCGCCTTCCCTGGGATGACTGCACCAGGAATTATATCAATTGGATAAGCGGCTCGCGTATTTTCAGTCGTCCGAGTATCGTTATAGTCCGCTCTGCCTGTCTCTGGATCCAGAACGACATTTTCTAATACCGAACCATAACGTATAGCCTGCCAAATTTGAGGTTCCTTTTCTTCGGATAGATTCGCACATTTGGCATAACATCCGCCTTCAAAGTTATAGACCCCTTGATCGGTCCAACCATGTTCATCGTCACCAATCAAGCGGCGGCTTGTATCAGCGGAAAGCGTCGTTTTTCCTGTTCCGGATAACCCGAAGAATAAAGCAACATCGTCTTTCTCGCCCACATTAGCTGAACAATGCATCGGAAAAACGTCCCGGAAAGGGAGCAAATAATTCAGAACGCTAAAAATCGATTTTTTCATCTCTCCTGCGTACTCGGTCCCTCCGATAAGAACCAATTTCCTTTCAAAGGAAAGGCAGATAAACGTTTCAGAGCGCGTACCGTCCACTTCCGGATCAGCTTTTAAGCCCGGCAATGCGATCACGGTGAACTCTGCACAATGGGTTTGCAATTCTTCCTGTGTTGGACGAACAAAAAGCTGCTGGACAAATAAATTATGCCACGCATATTCATTCACGAAGCGAATGGGTAACCTGTACTCCGAGTCCGCACCGGCATAGCCGTCGAATACAAACAAATCCTTATCCGACATATAGTCTTGTGCTTTTTGGTAGAGCCGCTCGAACTGAAGCTGTGAGATGGGTTGATTCACAGCCCCCCAATCAATGTGTTCCACTACGGAAGGTTCTTGGACAATGAACTTATCTTTTGGGGAACGTCCGGTATATTTCCCTGTGTTTACTTGTAAGGCTCCTGAGGAAGCAAGAACCCCTTCCTTCCGTTCTAATGCAATTTCGACCAGCTGGGATACGGGCAAATTATTTCTTATTTTACCTATTTTCAACTGCTGCAACATGCCTTCCAAACTCATCAATTCCCTTCGTTGTGTTATCCAAACATTGCTGCTCTTTTCAGTCCGAGTCATAAGTAGTCACGGCTAATCCACGCTAAGAGAAGTGCGATGCCCGCTGCACCGATACTGTTCACTACTACATTAATATCCGACATTTGAAGCCGAAATATCATATAAGTACTGTTCCTTTTTAGTTCCTGCCCAATAGCTCCGATCCTGCGATACCTGGGTTCGTCATTTCATAAGGATCGAGAATAATTTGGAGCTCCTCTTCCGTTAAGACATTATATAAAAGGCATAGCTCCCGAACTGGACGCCCCGTTAGAATAGCTTCACGCGCGATCCTTGCTACGACTTCATAGCCCAGATGCGGGTTGAGCGCGGTAATGACCCCAACACTTTTCTCCACATACTCTTTGCAGCGCTCTACGTTTGCTTCGATATCTTCCAAACAATGTATACGGAAAACTTTGAAGGCTTGATTCATCATACTGAGCGATTGAAGCAAATTGAACACAAGCACAGGCTCCATCACATTAAGCTCGAGCTGCCCCGCTTCGGAGGCAAGACAAATCGTATGGTCATTCCCGATAACCTGGAACGCTACCTGATTGACGACCTCAGCCATGACCGGATTGACCTTGCCTGGCATAATCGACGAACCGGGTTGCCGTGCAGGCAGATTTAGCTCCCCGAGCCCAGTACGCGGTCCGGAGGCGAGCAATCGTAAGTCATTTGCAATCTTAGACATGTTGATCATGCAAACTTTCAATGCTGCTGACACTTCGGTATAGGCATCTGTATTTTGAGTTGCGTCCACCAGGTGATCAGCATTGGTAAGCGGCAGCCCGCTGAGCTCAGCGAGCAATTCCACAACCCTCTTAATGTAGCGGGGATCGGCATTCAGGCCGGTTCCGACGGCTGTTGCCCCCATGTTGACTTCGTACAGATGGCCGCGGGTTTGCTTGATCCTCTTTATATCGCGCTCGAGTACTCTGCTGTAGGCCTCAAATTCCTGCCCGAGTCGGATCGGCACGCCATCCTGAAGATGCGTCCGCCCCATTTTGATAACCCCGTCGAATTGCACGGCTTTTTTACGAAATGCGGTGAGCATCTCCTCCATCGTCACTAGCAGCTTCTCAATTAATGAAAGTGTTGCAATATGAATCGCCGTCGGAAAAGCATCGTTGGTCGATTGGGCCATATTCACATGCGAATTGGGACTTACTTTAAAATAATCGCCTTTAATTCCCCCGAGAATCTCGATCGCCCGGTTGGCGATGACCTCATTGGCATTCATGTTGATGGACGTACCTGCTCCGCCTTGTATTGGATCGACGATAAATTGATCATGCCATTTACCGTCCATAATTTCCTGTGCCGCTTGCACAACTGCCTGCCCAATCTGTGGATTCAACTGCCTAATTTCCATGTTCGCTGCAGCAGCCGCATGTTTAACGGTCGCCATCGCACGTATCAATTCTTCGTGAATACGGTAGCCGGTAATTGGGAAATTTTCTACTGCACGCAGTGTTTGAATGCCATAATAGGCATCGGACGGCACTTCCTTAGAGCCAAGAAAATCTTTTTCCACTCTTTGTCCAGCTGTTGTCATGGTTGTTTCCCCCTCGGTATTGTCTTACGCAGCCTGCTTGACGGACTCTAAATATTTCTTTCCTTTGTTCTTGTCGTACTGGCCTTCCCATTTCGCCATGACCACCGCGGCCATAGAATTGCCGATAACATTGACTACTGTCCGGGCCATATCCAGAATACGATCAATACCTGCGATAAAAGCTAGACCTTCGAGCGGAATCCCGACAGTTCCGAGTGTGGCAAGCAGGACGACAAACGAAGCGCCTGGCACGCCAGCAATTCCCTTTGAAGTGAGCATCAAGACAAGCACCAGCATGATTTGAGAGCTAATCGGCATATGGATCCCATACATTTGTGCAATAAATAATGCGGCTATCGCTTGATATAACGTGGACCCGTCCAAATTAAACGAATATCCAATAGGGACGACAAATGACGTGATTGCTTTTGGTACGCCGAACTTCTCCATCTTTTCCATCATCTTAGGAAGTGCTGTTTCGGAGCTTGCTGTTGAGAAAGCCAGAATGAGTTCATCTTTTAATATGCGAATAATCGCCAATAGGCTGGTACCGCAAAGCTTCGCAATCAAACCAAGCACGATAACTACAAATAGGAACATACCGACGTACACGGCAAGCACCAATTTCCCCAAAGGAATCAAAGAACCGACACCGAATTTGGAAACGGTTATGCCAATCAATCCGAATACACCGATTGGCGCAAATTTCATAATTTGGTTCGTCACCCAGAACATCGAATCGGCAACGCCCTGAAAAAATGATAAAACCGGCTTTCCTTTGTCACCAATCGCGGCAACGCCCAAACCAAATAATACAGAGAAGAAAATGATGGCCAGCATGTCACCGGCTACTAATGATTCGAAAATGTTTTTGGGAACAATATTGACAAATGTGTCGGCGAAGCTGTGACTGGTCACCTTTTCGGTCGCTTCAACATATTTCGTAATATCCGATTTAGCTAGTCCAGCCATATTGATTCCAGCTCCAGGCTGAAAGATATTCGCAATGACCAGGCCGAAAATAATAGCAATCGTCGTCACGATTTCAAAATATAGAAGCGTTTTCCCGCCAAGTCTTCCTAGCTTTTTAATATCTCCTACTCCCGCTACTCCGACAATGAGAGAGGAAACGACAATGGGAACGACGATCATTTTAATCAAACGAATGAAAATGTCTCCCGCTGGCTTCAAGTAACTTTCGATAGTTGGGTTCCCATAAAAAATGGCCCCGACGATAACTCCTAATAGTAGTCCAAGCAAGATTTGAAAAGCCAAGCCAAATTTTTTCATAATAATTCCCCTTTTCCCAAAAATGTAAAGCGCTTTCTTTTGCATATAAATTTAAAATGTCTTGAATGAGTTTATTGTATGGGGAATCTACATCAATCTATATGAATCTACATAGTGAGAAAAAATTCTTTGGTCCATCCTTCGTCGAATTATTCATCTGGTTTTTGGAATAATGAAGGAGTATGTTAAGAAAGGAGGCTGGAAAACTGCATTGAAAGAAAAATGGCTTCTATTAATACTAATGGTCATTTCGGTTCCGATCGCGGGCGAATTGAATTTTCACCCGTTTCAAACTGATTTTCGTGTAAGTTTGGGCACACCTGCCTTTTTTCTATTCCTACTCTGGATCCGTTATCCCTCGCCGCTTATCTCTGGATTACTTGTCGGCAGCTCGGTTACGATCTTTCGCACGGGGCTTGAGTTGGCACTCGAACCGCATTGGAACTGGGGAGCCGCTTTTCAGCATCATTTTCCGGCATTCTTTTACTATTTGACTTATGCGATTGCCTTCGCGGCAGTTCGAATGAACCGTCGTCATCACCGACCACTTCTGGTTGGAGCACTTGGTGTGGCTTGTGAAATCGCCGCGACGTTGGTAGAGCTTTTGCTGCGTTATTCGGCAACAGAGCAAACGGCCACTTTTGCAACCTGGAATCAGATTGTTCTCATAGCATTTTTTCGAAGTTTTTTCGTTCTTGGTTTTTTCAATTTGGTCAAATTGAGGCAGTCGAAAGCAGCCGAAGATCAGAAGCGTAAAGAAAACGAGAAGATGCTCATCTTTATTTCTGAGCTTTACGAGGAAACCATTCAATTGAAGAAAACGATGCATAACGCAGAAAATATCGCCCGTGACAGCTACGAACTGTATCGATCGTTAACTGATTTACAGCATGTATTTCATGAAGATCTAGCACAAAAAGCTCTCCGGATCGCCGGTGAGGTTCATGAGATAAAAAAGGACAATCAACGGATATATGCGGGTCTATCCAGCCTGATTTCGCACGACAGCGATTATATGCCGGTGGAAGAATTGGCCGATATCGTTCTGCGCTCCAATCAGAAATATGCCCAGTCACTTGGTAAGAAGATCGAATTCACGCTGCAAACCGAAGGAAACTTTCCTTTATGTCATGTGTATACAGTTTTGTCTTTGTTCAATAACTTAGTTGTTAATGCTGTAGAATCGTTTGAGGAACAGGGCATTATCCGAATATGGGTTAAACGAGAAAAAGATGTTATTGTATTCAGTGTCGCCGATAATGGCCCAGGTATTGCGCCGAAGTATCGAGAGAAAATCTTCATGCCCGGCTATACGAGCAAGTTCGATAAAGCTGGTAATCCGTCAACGGGAATCGGTCTGGTTTATGTGAAACAGGAAACAGAGCGTTTGCTTGGAAACGTAAAGGTTCAAGACAACACCGAAGGCGCAGGTACTGTTTTCACCATCACATTGCCGATTAGCCAAATAGGAAAGGAAGAGTAGCGCAATGCGTTTTTTTATTATCGATGACGATCCGGCTATCCGTTCCATGCTGGAACAAATTATCGAAGATGAGGATTTAGGAAGTGTGGTAGGCGAAGCTCCTGACGGGGCGCATGTTGATATTACTTTGCTCGAACTCAAGCAAGTAGACATCATGCTTATCGATTTACTAATGCCCGTTCGTGACGGCATTGAGACCGTTCGCAAACTATCCGGGAGCTTTGAAGGGAAAATCATTATGATTTCCCAAGTGGAGTCGAAGGAAATGATCATCCAGGCGTATGCCTGCGGAATTGAATATTATATCACCAAGCCCATAAACCGTTTGGAAGTTATTGCCGTTATTAGAAAGGTTTCTGAATTGCTGCTCATCCACCAATCCTTTCGAAATATTCAAAAATCTCTCCGTGCTGTCGGCTTCAGCGGCGAATTAACGGTGAAAGAGCCTTCTTCCATTGAAAAAAATATCATTACATGTGGAAACTATATGTTATCAGATCTGGGACTGATTGGGGAAGCCGGCAGTAAAGACTTGCTGGAGATGCTTGATTATTTATACCGTTATGAGGCCGATCACTCACAAGAACAGGGCTTTCCGCAGCTTCATGAAATATACCATCAAATTGCCTTGAAAAAATTAGGCCCCTCCGCTTCGACTATCGACTTGAAAAAAGAGATCAAAGCGGCCGAACAACGGGTGCGACGAGCCGTAAATCAAGCACTAACCCACTTGTCATCCCTTGGATTGATCGATTATTCGAATCCCAAGTTTGAACAGTACTCTACAAAGTTTTTTGACCTGAGTGATATCCGAAAAAAAATGAAAGTACTAGAAAATGATGACCCTTCTGCTCTCGGCTTAATCCGGCAAAACACAAAAAAGTTTATTCAGGTCCTTTATTTAGAATCAAAAAAGTTAATGAGTTGATGAAAATCACATTGAAATTTATAACAAGGGATGCTGCCCGTTACTTTAATGAAAAGAAGGAGCTGCATCACTGCATGCTCCTTCACTATCGTTCTCTGGTTAATGTAACGAACGCAACCTTTTAATATAAGAGATTAATTATACATTCTCACTTGACGCACTCTTCCAATTACAGCCAGTATCAGCAGAATAATTGTGGCTAGCAGGTGCAGGTAATACTGATATACACCTCGGTCAAGAGCTTGCTGGCGTTGTTCCTTAGTTCATCCTAACAAGTGATTACTAATCGCCTCCGAATAATCTGATCTAATATCCTCTGTTTACGTCTACCGAATGGCTAATTCGTTCTTGTCCGATATCAATTTCTCTTAGCACTGCGAGCAAGCCGTCCATCGCTTCATCCAGCCCGGTAACGGCAGAAATATGCGGGGTAATGACTACGTTCGGATGATCCCACATCGGCGATTGTGCGGGCAGAGGTTCTTCTATAAATACATCAAGTACAGCTCTGCGCACCTGACCTCGTTCAATTGCCTCAATCAGTGCGTTTTCATCCACCGAAGCTCCCCGGCCCACATTAATAAAGCCTGCACCGTGCATGCAGGAAAGTAAGCGCATTTCGAATAATCGTTCGGTGGATGGTGTTAATGGGAGCGTGTTAATAACCCAGTCGGCCTGTGTTAACAACGCGTGCACCTCGGTAATCGGAAGAACCCTATTAAAATGACTGTTCGATGCGCCGCTGCGAGATACTCCGTATACGGTTACACCGAATGTTCTAAGCATCCTTGCCACTTCCTCGCCAATCGTTCCAGTACCAAAAATGACGATGTTCAGCTGCTGCAGAAGCTTCTGCTGTGAAGGCAGCCATCGTCGTTCGGTCTGATACTGTTGAAAATTTTCATGACGCTGTACATCGGCAAGAATATAACTTAAGCAATATTCACCTATTTTTCGTCCAAAGCTGCCGACAGTCCGTGTTAATAATACATCCTTTTTCCATTCACGATTAAATAAGAATGCATCAACGCCAGCTCCAAGCGCATGAACCCACTGCAACCTACCGAAATGAAACGACTCCGTCGGTTTAAATGCCACATAACCATCAGCCCATTCGAAGTGATTCGGGCTTACCTCCGCCTCTGGAAGAAACATATACTCCCTCTTAGTATCCAGCAAGGCTAGCTTCTCTAGGTCTTTGTACATCCGTCCGGTCACTATAATTTTTTTAATATCCATCAGTCATGCCCCCTCAGAATCCTAAAAACACTGCGATAGTATAGTAACCTATTGTACCACGGTAGGTTCGCTTTTTTAATTGATTGATTCATGAAAATAAAGTTCGTTAGTTACTTAAAGGACTTTTTCAAAGGTAGTGAGGTGAAAGTGGAAAATAGAGTTCGTTAGTGATGTTTACTTTTGTAAAAGGTTCATATCCTCCAACTAATTTGATTCCTGACCTGACACTATTAAAAGGTCAGCTTCTTCAAGCGTTTCTCCCTGTTCCTGCCCATAGTTCAATAGCAAAAAGAGACCCACAGCGTCGGGCTGCGGGTCTAAGTTTTATATTTTAAAGGGGGGTCGACTTTTATTATAAGCTTGAATCATTAATGTCACATGAAAATAAGATTTCAATGTCGTTACATATATTGAACCAAAGTTTAAGATCTGATTGACTCATAAAGAAAGTTGCCGCGGTTGTCAGCCTATTTTAACTATCGTTCTGATTAAGCGCAATACGAATACCTAATGTCATGAAGGTAATGAATGCGAGGCAGTCAACATCCTTTGAGCTCTTGTTCCTCGTTAATTCAATTGTGGAATCCATATGCCGCTTTTTCGCCCCCGTAGCAATTGGTTCTCATGTTCAGTCAAATTCCGATTCAGTGTTAAATTCATTCTTTGTTTCAAGTCAAAATACGCGCCTCTTATCCGTTCTTTTGTATCTGCTCCACCCCTTTGCGCAGTGCGTTCCAGGCAAGGGTTGCGCATTTGATTCTGGCTGGGAATTTGGTGACGCCAGACAATGCTTCGATTTCCTCGTATTCAAACACTGGGTGCTCGCCTTTCATAAGGCTTGAAAAGTTCTCAGCCGTTTTGAGCGCTTCTTGAAGCGTCCTGCCTTTGATGGCATCTGTCATCATCGAAGCGGAGGACAGGCTGATCGAGCAGCCTTCGCCAAAATATTTCACGTTCCTAACAACGTTGTCCTCAATTTGCATTTGAAGCGAAATTTTATCGCCGCAGGTTGGGTTATTGAGGTTGATCGTCACCGCCGCTTCGGGATCGAGTTGCCCGCGATTGCGTGGATTTTTATAATGATCAATAATCACTCTGCGGTATAAATCATCCAATTGCATGACCGAAGCACTCCTTTGTATAAGATAAGTCCACTTATTGTGATGTAAGTTTTGTATAATATTTTTTAAATTTGACTGAATAAATCAAAATATAGATAACGACCAGAGCAGCAAAAGAATTTAACAGAACCAATGAGAAGTTCAAACTAAAGAACTGTGTTAAAACGCCGACTCCGATAGGAGGAATAATGAATCCAGCATAAGCGCATAAATAAAATGCAGAAATAACTCGCGGACGTTCTTCCGGTTTCGGCAACTGACCGGCAAACCTTAAAGAAGCTTGAAACGTCCATCCGGCACCGATTCCTTGAATGAGCATGCCAGCACAGAGCAAGAATAGATTCCCTGTCTGTCCCGATGAGACAATGATCCACGGCCCAATCGCCAGAAATACGATGCCTATGCGCATCCGTGCAACGGGATTTTGCACCCAAGGAAATAACGGCATCAAGGCAGCCACGCCTAACAGCATGAACATTAACAATCCTGCTGTAGAGAGATTGGAAGAGTGAATGACGTTTCTTACGAAAGATGGAATCAAAGATAACACAATTCCGCCTAACATGAACATTGTAAACGGCGGAAGTCCGATAAATGACCAGAAATGGAAACGAATATTGTCGGGAACACCGAGCGAAATCTTAGCACTTGCCGGTTTCTGTGCATCTTCGAGCTTCGGTAACATTTCCAGCATTACCAAGGAACTCAATAGCATGAAGAGTAAAAACCAAAATGGCATCCGAAGTGGCTGAATATGCACATATTGCACGACTAAACCGGATATGGCCGGGCCCATGCCGAAACCAAAATTTACAGCTACGCCTGAGAACTTGAGTGCAGTACCCATTTTATTGGGTGAGGTTTGTTTTAATAAAAAAGCAGTAGCTGTACCTGTAAAGGCGCCATATGCGATGCCTTCCAATATCCTTGCTGCATAGAGCATCCAGACGTTTTGGCTCGCGATAAAGAGCAGTGTCGACGCGATAGAAATCCATATACTTATTCGAAGCACCCTCTTCAAACCCCAGGAGCTCCCTTTGGCTCCCACGATCAGCAGAGTCGGAAATAAGATAGCAGCATAAACAGCAAACAAAATAGTGATTTCCAGGCTGCTCATTTGATAATTCTTCCCATATACAGGGAACAACGATGAAATATAAGTCGCTCCGCAGGACATCATAAGAACAACCCAAAGCATTCTTTTCATATCAGTTCTCCTTGTAAAAGTAATATGAATTAAGAATCATAAGATAAGTGATTCTTCTTCTTTTTCCTACCTTAAAGATCTTTTGTATAGTTTCCCCACCAATCGATATTAGATTCAAAAATTGACAGCCTCTGAACTCTTCATTAGAATGAAAGAGACAGGTCTGTATCACTCATGTTCACATGATACAGACAGATCTGTTCCGTGTCAACACTCTAGAAAATAAAACTAAGAGGGAGAAGGTTGCTAACATGCAAAAAGAATCCGCTAAAGAACGGATTTTACAAGTTGCCTCCGAATTATTTTACTCCGAAGGAATACGTGCTGTAGGAATAGATCGGATTATTGCTGAGTCCGGGGTTGCCAAAGCCAGCTTTTACCGAAACTTTGCAACAAAGGATGACCTTGTAGTGACATTTCTGGAACTTCGTCATCATCGAATGCTAACTAGGCTCGAAGAAACCAAAAAGCAGTACCCGGATGAGCCTGTCAAACAGTTATATCACTTAGTTAACAGGTTGTCGGAGGGCATAAGGAAACCAAATTTTCGTGGATGTCCCTTTACGAATACGCTGCTTGAGTTCCCCGATACCATGCATCCCGGACACCAGGCGGCTTTGAAGTGCCGCATCGAAAAAGAAGGTGTGATCGCACAAATTGCACGCAAAGCTGGGGCCAGAAATCCTGAAGCATTGGCAGCTCAGTTGGAAATGCTGTACAGTGGTGCTATCGCGGATACCTATATCCGCAAACCTGAATATGATAGCAACAATTTTTATGACGCGGCGATGATATTGATTCAAGCCCAGCTCACTAGCGCCTAAGAAGTGGTGAGTCTATAGGCTCGGTCCGCCCTGTAACCGGAATAGTTCAACACGGTTGCCGCATGTTAGAGGCAATTGAATAAGCCTCGGAGTAATTCCCCCGAGGCTTCCGTTTCACCGATTTGTATTGGCTTACAGTCTAGCCAAGTAATTTCAAGTTTGTTCGAATATGACTTCAAACCCTTGTGCAACCCATTTCTGGTGGCAGACTTTTGAACTAACGGCTTATTGTTTACACTATTCGGATAAAGGGCTTAAATCCTTTGCCATGAAACTTTGGCTGTAATACTGATTTGGCAAATGTCCTTGAACCTGATGCCATCCTTTGGAGTCCTCCCACACGAAACGCAACTGTGCAGTTTGTTCCATCGTAGAGCGCCATGACGGGTCAAGGTGAGTGTCCCTACCATGTGACCATACCCAAATATTGAATTGATTAGTCTGTAATTCTGAACATGCCAATTCTGATTTAGAATCAAAGTTCATACGTTCCCAACCAAACAGTTGGTTTCCGATGTATACATGTATGTTTCTTGCCGCCTCCGTACCAAGATTTTTTAAAATTACCTCATAAGAAACAATAGATAACGGTTTGTTCTGCTTGGCTTCGTAAAGCAGCATATTGGGTCTTATTTCCCACACTGGAACTGTAGAGTTTAAAGTATTTGGCGGCTCAACAGAGTTACAATCTACATTTTTTTTGGTATGAACTACTTTCTCACAAGCAACTAAAAATATTAAAAGTACAAACATGAAGCAAAAATAAGCTACCTTCCTCACTAAAATCCTCCAGAAGTAATTGTTATTCATGTATGTAGTAACTTTAGTCCCGTTTCCATATTAACTCAACTACTTACGAGGGAATAGACCGTATTAATTCCTCCGCCTCCCATAGAACTTTGACTAACTACTTTCCATCCCTGAGTTAACAATTCATTTAGTTCCTCTAAATTATTCTTTTTCTCGGTCAAGTAACTAACAATTATTGCTTTTTGCATAAAATACACAACTCCTTTTAAACTTGTCATTGTGAAGCTATCGTTCTCCCTTCAAAGGCATTGATAGTTGTGTATCACTCCCAAACAGCTAAAAAAAGTGGTAGCTTTAACACAAGCTATCACCACGTTCTTCTGCCTTTAACTTAATGAGAAATGGACCAGCTGCCGCAATGGCGTCTGCTCCATGAACTTATTTAAATAACAATTCCAGTTAGCTATAACGGATATCCGGCCAGCGATTACCTCTTTCATAGAAACCATCCTCAAATTACTTAATACTAGTAAAAGCCCGTACAAACATATTTAAACCAACTTGAATAGACTGCCTTATAACATTTGATATAAGGAGGAGATCACCGTGCATGTCTATATCTCCCATTTCTTGATTCAAATTGCGGTGCTCATCATTTTTGTTATTTCTGCTTATAGAGCCGTAAGTTCAGTGAGCACTTGGAAATTGTTAGATTTCTTTTTCAATGCTTCAGTAGCGATTGTAGCTTTTGCGTATTTATTTAATTAACGGGGATATTCGTTAATCATGAATTTCAGTATTCAAACGCGCCAATTAGCTTCTCCATAATTTGGCGTCACACTTATTGTAAGTATGCTGCCCGTTAGCTGAGAAGGCTGCCGATCAATGATTTCGGCGCCTTCTCCTGATGTTTATTGAGCTATAGTTCTCCGTTAGTGAATCAACTATCATGCTCCGTTGTTTATTTGCTTTTCTAATATTCCTAAGCGGTTATTAATGGATTTATCGTATTGAAACATGACTTTTAGGAGAACAAGCGCACTGGACTGAATACCACTTACAGCAATAGCCATGTCATGATTTATAACAGTTGTGTCTTGCTTTGCTTTTTCAATAATTTCTGGTAAAGAGGCATATACATTTTCAAGTTGTCTTGAAATCTCCATCTGTAATTCATCAAATTCTATGCTCACTTATTCACCTGCCTTTGAAAATTCTTACAATTTTGTGCGTTTTTCGAAAGTGAAAGTTTCAATCCCTGCTCCGATATTCTGCCCGTAGTTTAAAGAGCTGCCGATTGCTCAAAGTTCTCTACCTCATTAATCGGACATAGGCACCAAATCGAATAAATTTCGATACATACTAGAGATAATTGCGATGTAACCGGCTGTAATTCTTTTTGTATTAACGTAAGCGTAATAGCCCTCATCTGGCAATCAGATGGGGGCTATTTTAAACTTGCGACTTAGGCAGTGTGACCAGTCAGTTGTAGGAGTCCAAGTACTCCTATTTATTACCGAAGGAGATTGGTTTTCGCCAGTTCGATGACTTCGTTGCCTTGCCCGTTCAAAACGGCTTTCAGCATCCACATCGTAAATCCGCGAGCCTGCTCGAGGTTGATTTTCGGCGGCATCGCCAGCTCCTGACGATTGACTACGACATCCAGCACTACCGGACCGCTGTGTTCGAGGGCTCGGCGAACGGCGCTTTCCAAGTCATTCGGATCCTCGACGCGAATTCCTTCGATTCCCATGGCTTGAGCAAGTGCCGCAAAGTTTGGATTGTCGAGTTCCGTTCCGAATTCTAAAAAGCCAGCTGCTTTCATTTCTAATTCCACGAATCCAAGCGCGCCATTATTAAAGACAACGATCTTGATCGGGAGCTTATGCTGACGAAGGGTCAATAGATCTCCGAGCAGCATAGTGAGTCCCCCGTCCCCAGACAGCGATATGACCTGGCGTCCCGGTTGCGCAACCTGCGCCCCAATCGCCTGGGGCATGGCGTTCGCCATTGTCCCGTGGTTAAACGAGCCAAGTAGCCTTCTTTTTCCATTCATGCTCAAGTATCGGGCAGCCCACACAGTCGGCGTCCCAACATCGCAAGTCAAAACGGCATCCTCATCTGCGAGATCGCTGATTACCTTCATCAGGAATTGCGGATGAATAGGAGCTCGACCAGGAGCTGCAAGGTTGTCCAGTTCCTCGCGGACTTTGGCATAATGTGCTGCAAAGTGCTGCAGGTGATCAGGGGAGTGCGGTTCCATTAAAAGGGGTAACAGCATGTCGACCGTCGTCTTTACGTCTCCGCACACCCCGTATGCGAGCGGCGTTCGCCGGCCTAGTCGGGAGGAATCCAAATCAACCTGAAGGATGGTCGCTTCTTGCGGATAAAATTGCCGGTATGGAAAATCGGTACCCAGCATGAGTAAGACATCGCATTCCATCATAGCGTGGTATCCTGATGAATATCCGATGAGGCCGGTTAATCCGACGGAATACGGGTTGTCATATTCCAGATATTCTTTTCCTCGCAGCGCTATGACCATCGGGGATTGGAGTTTCTCGCACAGCTTCATGAGCGAAGCATGAGCTCCCGAGCAGCCAGCACCGCACAGCAAGGTGATCCTCTTGCCTTTGTCTAAGTAGTCGGCAAGCGTCTTCAATTCGTCTGTAGAAGGGCAGACAATTGGCTGGGTTAAATGGATGACGCGTTCTGGAACCGGGCTTTCGTCGTATTCGAAAGCGGCTACATCACCAGGAAGAACTAAGACAGACACTCCAGACCTTGCCGTCGCGGTTTGCATCGCCATCGTAACCGCTCGAGGTATTTGCCTCGGTCCGGTTACGACTTCACAAAAGAAGCTGCATTCCTGAAACAACATGTCCGGACGAGTCTCTTGAAAAAAGCCGCTGCCAATTTCACTGCTCGGAATATGAGCGGCAATCGCAAGTACTGGCACCCGGTTTCGATGGCAATCGTATAATCCGTTAATGAGATGTAAATTACCAGGTCCGCTGCTACCCGCACAAACGGCGATTCCTCCGCTGAGGGTGGCATCCGCGCCAGCCGCAAACGCTGCAACCTCTTCGTGGCGGACATGGATCCATTCTATTTTTCCGGAACGACGGATCGCATCGAGCAAGGCATTAAGCGAATCGCCGATAATGCCGTAAATTCGCTTCACGCCGGCGTTCAGAAGGGATTCCACGATGGAATCAGCTATCGTTCTTTTCAAGGGAATCTCTCCTTATTGTTTTTATTATTTTGCCATAATATGAGCAGTATATTCTTGATTTCACTACGATTCGGGTTTGTTGGGCTTTAATCTTAAATTAAGTAGTCACATTTCGGTAATTTCATTCCTTATTATAGATATGCTGCCCGATAACGAAATAACGGCTGCTACGCGGCAGCCGTTTTGCGGTTTTCCATAAACCTAATATTTTGTTGAATTTGTGTCGAGCCAATGTAACGGGTACCCTCTCGTTTTAGCTCAATTATTTACAATAAAGTTGTCGCTAATTGAAATTAGTTTGACAAGACGCTTCCATTTTTATGCTCAGGACGAATTTGCACGAATCCCACGATCGCGGCCTTGGACTAAACGGTTCACATTTCCGTATTTCTCTCTTCTTGCATAAAAAAGAGCCATCCAAAGGATAATAAAGGAAAAAGTTCGGGAGATGAATGATCTTGATATCCTCGCGGAGTCCCGTTTCCTATCCCCGGGAAACGATCAGCGCCGACTTGGCCGAGAATGAAGTGTTGCTTCGGCAAATATTCGAGCATTGTTTCGACATCGTCTTTCAACGTGTCGATTTGTCGGACGAATGTGCAATTCTCATGGTCTACGTCGACGGAATGATCGATAAGAACGTATTCAAATCGCCATTGTTTCAATCATGGCTAGTGGAGAAAACCGGCGCGGGCGACAAAGAAACGGTCGACTATCCGATCTTGAAAGAGCATTTTGCGGTCGTGCGGCCAATCCGAAACGAAAGCCGGTTGCAGGAAATCACCGAATCAATCTTGGGAGCATTCCTTGCTGTATTCGTCGATGGTGAACCGGAAGCGATTCTTTTGGAAACGTCCGGCTGGGAGCACCGGGGAGTCGAAGAGCCGGCCTCCGAGGTGGCCATTCGTGGGCCCAGAGAGAGCTTTACCGAGACACTTCAAACCAATACGAGTCTCATTCGCCGAAGAATTCAAACGCCAAAACTAAAGCTTGAACCTGTTGTTCTCGGTACGTTTTCCAAGACGAAAGTCGTCATCGCTTACGTGGAGGGACAAGCGCGTTCGGACTTAGTCGAGCTCGTCAAACAACGGATGTCCGGCATTCGAATGGATATTGTGCTGGATTCCGGATATATCGAAGAATTCATTGAAGACAAATCATTCAGCCCTTTCCCTCAAGTCATGAATACCGAGCGCCCCGATATCGTGTCGGCCAACCTGATGGAAGGGAAGGTCGCGATTTTGACTGACGGCTCGCCTCAAGCCCTGCTCGTTCCGATGACGTTCTGGACGGCATTTCAAGCCGTCGAGGATTATTACGAGCGGTTTCTATATGCCACACTGGTTAAGTGGACCCGGTTTATTCTGTTCTCCATGTCCTTGTTCCTGCCTTCCATGTATGTAGCGATTACAACTTTCCATCCGCAGCTGCTTCCGACGAACTTTTTACTGAGCATCACGTCGGCTCGCGAAGGCGTTCCGTTTCCGGGCGTCATCGAAGCCTTTTTGATGGAGTTTATGTTCGAAGGCTTGCGCGAAGCGGGAGTACGCCTGCCGAAAGCCGTCGGGTCCGCTGTAAGCATCGTCGGCGCCCTGGTCATCGGGGAAGCCGCGGTCCAGGCGGGAATCGTGTCTGCGCCGATGGTCATTATCGTCTCGATAACCGGGATCGCGTCCTTTGCCATCCCCCGTTACAACATGAGCATCGCGTTCCGCATTCTTCGGTTTCCGCTTCTTCTTATTTCGGGAGCACTTGGCTTGTTCGGAATCGCCATGGGGGCGATTCTCATCTTGATCCACATGGCCAAGTTGGAGTCGTTCGGTGTCCCTTATTTAACTCCTATCGCACCATTCCAACCGGACCAAATCAAGGACGTTATCATTCGCGCTCCCTGGCGGAAAATGATTTCATTTAAGTTCTCGATTATCAGAAGGCCTACACGGAGGTAATATGCGAAGCAAACGACCTGGCTTGCTGGCGGCCATCCTTATCCTGCTTTTGTTAACCGGATGCTGGGATCGCCGCGAATTGAACGATCGAGCATTCGAGTTGGGTTCCGGTGTCGATTGGCTCGAGGACGGAAAATTATTGTTGATCGGACAATTCATGATTCCGACGAAATCCGGAGAAGCAAGCGGCGGAGAGAAAAAAACATACTTTATCGAGACTGGGATCGGAAAGACTGTGTCTGACTGCCTCGTAGACTTGCAGATCAAGTTGTCGCGAAGAATAACCCGTGGGCATCGCCACAACATCTACTTAGGAGAAGTGATGGCGAAGGACGGCATCTCGAACCTAATAGACTCGACGACCCGGGATCCCGACAGCCGGCTCAAATCGGATATTTGGGTCGTGAAAGGGGGGACCGCCCTCGAGTTTATGCAAATGTCCTATCCGCTCGAGAATATGCCCGTTATTGCCCTTTCAAAATTAAGGCGAATTATCGGCAAGCAAACCGGCAATTCGTTATTGGAATTATTAGTAGAGCAAAACGTTGAAGGAAGCGGTTCAACACTTCCTGCCGTCGAAATCCAAAATGATGCGAAACTCCGAAAAAAAACGTTTCATATTTACGGTCGCGCGATTCTTAACCGTAAGCAGCAATTGGCCGGCTATTATGATCGGTTGGAATCCGCTTATCGGTTATGGGTAGTTGGTGAAACGGAAACCTTACAGATCACGACGTCCATGTCGAACGGAAAAGGAGCGTTCAGCGTCACTATCAAACAACCGGGATGCAAGGTGCAGACCAAAGTCGAAGGCGGCCGAGTGGAAATTGACGTCGAATTGAAAGGCAATGCCAGCGTTCTGGAGAGCAATACGACATTAGATCCTCGAAATATCGATCATCTGCGAAAATATGAAGCCGAGTTGAACCGCCATGTCGAGACAGCCACTTTGAACGTGATTCAAAAAGCGCAAAAGCAGTTCAAAGTCGATGTGTTCCATTTCGGACAATCGATCAATCGACAGCATCCCGGAGAGTGGGCAGATTTGAATTCCCGATGGGAGCAAGCCTTTTCTGATGCAAAAATTACCGTTCGTTCGGACGTGAAGATCAGAAGAATTGGACTCCATGGGCAGACTCCCCACAAAGAATAAACCGTAAGGAGCTTGAAATGAAGCTGACGAAATATCAATTGTTTTGGCTATTGTTTTCAATGGAGATTGGTATGACTTTAATGTTAACGATCGGCCCGACGTTCAATGAAGCCAAACAAGGCGCACCGATGGCATTGCTTTTGGCTGGTGTGGTGTCCTTACTGGTTACCTATATCGCGACCAAGCTAAGCCTTCTCTATCCAGAAGAAACGTTCATCGAATACGTCCCGAAAATTTTAGGCAAATGGTTGGGCAAGACGATCATCTTCGCGTACCTGCTTCTGTGGATTGCCGTAGCAGGCATCATCCTGCGCCAATATGCGGATTTCGTTCATTTAGCCTTGTTCTCGGCGACTCCTTTATGGGTTATCGTCCTGTTCATGTTGTTAGTCATTATATACGCGGTGCACGGAGGCATCCATATCGTCGGACGTTGCAGCGAAGTCATCGGACCTATTCTCGTCTTTAACATCCTATTGTTTAGGTTCCTAAGTATTAAAGATTTACACCCCGAGCGTCTGCTTCCGCTTATGCCCACCGCGGGCTGGATGCAGGTATTAAAAGGGAGCGTACCAGCGGCTTCTTTCATGAGCGAATCGTTTATGATCGTAATGCTGGTCGCCTTTCTTGCGGATAAAAGGAAGGCGCTACCCTCCGCTTTGTGGGGGGTTGGAATCGCCGGGTTCATCCTTTTGAACGGCGTCGCCGACGTGTTGATGATGCTGGGCAACACCGTTCCTGCCAAACTGCAATACCCCGTATATACCGTCAGTCAATACATTTCCTTTATGGAATTTATTCAAAACCTCGATATTTTGCTGGTCGTCGGTACGAGCTTCAGCATTTTCATCAAAGTATGCCTATACATATTCATGACGAGCTATGGAACGGCTCAATTGTTTCATGTCCAGAAATGGCGGAACATGCTTTGGATCATCGGCATTCTCGTCTTCGCCGTCGCCCTGTACCCAAGAAACGTAGACGAATCCCAAGTGACTCTCCCCCTCTTCTGGAACGATCTCGCCTTCCCGATTTTCCTAGTCGGTATCCCGCTACTGCTATGGATGATCGGTAGCGCCCGAAATCGGATGATACGATCCGAACAGCCAAAAGCCCCTTGACGGGGGCTTTTGCTTTTCTTTCAAGACCGATACCTGTCATCTTTTGCAATCAACACAAGCAATTTATTCGCAAAATTACTCCTTGTTCGTTAGCCTCACAAGTATCCTAAAAATAACGTTGATAAAGGCTCTACATAAGTCGAGTCTTATCCGGCAAAATGTTTTGCCATATAACCGCCTCCTTTTTAAAGTTATTTTATAAGGGAGGTTCTACGCTACCCTGAAGTGCGAAGCATGATATGATCATTATGGAGGTGACCGAGATGAGTCATAGCGACTACCAAACGATAACAGTTGGTATGGGTTGCTTCTGGAGCCCTGACGCTTTGTTTGGACAACTAACAGGTGTCTCGAGAACGCGAGTAGGCTTTGCTGGAGGAACTACAGATAATCCGACTTACCGACTTATTGGAGATCACACGGAGACAGTCGAAGTAGATTACGATTCAAGCATCGTGAATTTGGAGTCCATTCTAGATGTATTCTGGAGCTCCCATAAACCTGTAAATATCAATGATTACAAAGGTCGGCAGTACAGATCTTTGGTATTATATCGCGACCCGATACAGCAACGTGTAATTCGAGAAGTCATGCAATACAGCGAGGAACAAGGAAATGAAATATTGGACTCCGAGGTTGCTCCTTATACCGGTTTTTATCCTGCCGAGGATAGACATCAGAAATATTATTTGAAACGGTTTCCAGATGCGATAGACAAGCTGAGAACCCTCTTTCCAACCGATGAAGAACTGACGAACGCGACCTTAGCTGCACGCTTAAATGGATTAGCCAAAGGTTATACCAATTTGGAGAAAATAGTAACTGAGATCCGCACTTGGCAGATTAGCAGAGAGGAACAAGAAGAAATCATTCAATTAATCAAGCGGATAAAATGGTAAAAGGCAGCCCCGTGGTTGCCTTTTTTGGCCTTAACCCGCGGACAGCTATCGATCAACGCGCAGATGGTGTCATTGTCATTGTCGTTATTGACGGTCGTCAAACCAAGAGCATTGGAGCTTCACTAAAAGATGTTCAGGATCTTTTGCTGAAAGAAGAATGCATCAATGCCGGTTTCCTAGACGGTGGTGCTTCCTCTGAAATGGTAGTCGGGGGTGATCTTATCACCCACCCATCGAGCCGCTATGGTGAAAGAAGACTGCCATCAGGTCTCCTTATTTTTGAACATCCTGATCAGGTTGAAGTGCCGAACATTTGGGAAGGTGTGACACACATTGATCCGGGTGGTGCTTATGATAATCCAGGTTACCTTGCGGAACATAATCATAAGAATGAGTAAGCTTCACTCAAAATGATAATGGAATGAATCCTTACCTAGCACATTAAATTGAAAACCTTGCTTAAGTAAACCTTCAATAATGGTAGGTAGAGCTTCAACCGTTGTCCTTTTTACTTTTACATCATGCATTAAGATGATTGCTTCTTTTTTATTTTTACAAGCACTTAGTACGGCATCGATGATTTCATTCTTTGGCTGAACAGTCCTGGCTGCATCTGTGGAGCTCACGTTCCAATCCATATAATTGTAGCCCTCTCTGCTCATTTCATGAATAATACGAGGCATGATACCTCTGCCCCCAAAATGTCGGCTAACTTGATTATTGGATCCACCCGGATAACGGAGCAAGGTTGGCCTTACACCGATTGTTTGCTCCAACAGTTTTTCAAGTCGCTCTGTATCTTCGGAGAAAGCCCGAACTGATGCGTAAAGTGAATGATAATTATGTGTATAGGTATGGTTGCCAATAACATGACCCTCTGCATGGATAAGTCGATATAACCGTTTTCCTTCGGTAGATGAATCTCCGATCACAAAAAATGTTGCATGGATGCCATATTTGCGTAAAATATGTAAGATTCGTTCTGTATTCTCAGACGGCCCATCATCAAAGGTTAAATAGGCATGTTTGAGCCCTTGGGAAATAGACATAACAGGCTGAGAAACATGTATGGCTTGATTTGTTGAAGACTGACAACTAGTAAGTGTTGTTAAAATAAGGAAAGCTACAATCGACTTGAATTTTAAAAATATCTTATACATGGACACATCCCCTTAAAAGGATTTGATCCTAGTATGATTGATTAGGAAGTTGTCGAGTCTTCCTTTTAATGGGTTTCGAATGATAAGATGGAATTTAAAAAAGACAGATTATTATCCCTTAGGAGATCGCGTATTTTTGCACACTTATTTTAACTAATGGAAAGCTTAGGTATTAGACTGACCCCGAAAATCGAAGCAGCGACAGCCTTGGACTAGAAAATAAAGTCTTAGACTGTCGCTGTTTTATTTAACTATCGTTCATCGTTAGAGTTCAACGAAGTTAAAAGACCGTTCCAAATGTAATCTTCATCCCGTGTGCATAAGCTTCAGGATTCCTCCGATTGCAGATCAAATCCTTTAACCATAAGCCAAACGGGAAAAATGATTTCGAATATCGCTCCTGGAATATACAAAACGGGTCCGATATCTTGGCCGGTGATCGCCAGACAGCTGCTTGCCAACAATGCCACATAGCCGATAAAACCGATGACGGACAAAAATCGTGGAACCAACTTCGATCGATAGAGGATATAACAAAATAATAAGCTGCCCAAGCTCAGCACGGTCATGGCCATCTCAAAGAACATAAAATGAGCTTCTACTGCTAAATTACCTATTGTTTGAAAGTAAGAATCACCGGCAGTTCCTGCGGCAATGAAATCTTTGCTCAGCACGATGAGTACAAGTGGGCCCATTAAACTTATGATGAGCAAAGAAGATTCGATGATCCGAGAGCCGAAGTACCCCAGCGCAAACGCTTCGTTATGCTTCTTTAAAATGGGATAAAGAAGCATGGCAACCCCAACAACCGCCACAGCGTTTATGAACTCCAAAAACAATCCAACAAACACGTTTGTTCGGTCCTGATACAAACCGGCGAGAAAATCCGGCCGATGTAGAACTGGATCCAGAAGCCCGTTGCCTATCATGAATGCACCCGTCGCCACCAGAAACAATACCCCTATCAATCTTGCAATCTTTATCATGTTTATCTCCTCTTGGCTCTTTTTAAAAGCAGTATACCTTGAAGAGGACTGGGGACTGTAGACACTTTAGTGTGGTTTATGGTTGTTCGGGAACAAATTCAGCTCACTGGCACGGGCGATCGCTTCCGTGCGTCTTTGCACCTGTAATTTTTCGAAAATCCTGCGATTGTGCCCCTTGACCGTGTCTAAGGCCAAGAAGAGTTTCTCGCCAATCTCCCGGTTCGAGAGTCCCTTGGCGATGAGCCCAAGCACCTCGATTTCGCGTTGGCTGAGCGGCTCGAACAGGCGTTCCTTCATTCCGTGTTCCAGGACCAAGCGTACACGCTCGAGACCGAGTTGCGCTTCACGGAGTGCCGGAAGCGGCAGATCGCCGGCCAGCCGCTGAGCTCTTTGGTAACTTTGCGCAGCCAAATCGGGCTGATTTTCCGCTTCCTGTATTTGACCTAGTCCGATAATGGCCATTATAGCCATCAATTGATGACCCATCGTTTGGCTGTTCGAGATGGTTTCGTTATAGGCCTCACGAGCTCCGGCATGGTCTCCTAGCCGTTGGCATGCGACACCCAGCATCCAAGCGGCTGCCGTCCGAATAGGGAGATTATCCGGACGCAAATACTCCAATGCACGGCGTGACTGGGCAATAACGTTGTCTATCTCGTATTTACCGCCAATCCAAGTATCCCTTGCAGGGGCAATGAGTCCGACAATTTCATCGGTCTTGTCTTCTGGCTCCGTGCTTCGCATGGCCGCTTCGGCTACCTGTAATTCTAGATCGGCACCATCAGGATTACCGGCCATCGTCAACGATGCCAATGTAGCCCGGGTCGCAGCAATCAGTCCGATCAGGTTTCTGATGCTGACGTCCTGTTCCACGCCTTTCAGAGCAGCCTCTGCCGCTCGAAGTTTGTGTTCAACACCCGTCGGCTTGCCCGCAATCAGTAGAGCTGAACCATACATCACCCATAACGCGGGTCTAGCGTCTAGTTCCACGGCAGGTATCGACTCTAACCAGTTCAATGTAGTGCCCGTAGCCCCCCGAAGATGCAGCGGCATCCCTTCCCCTTCAAGCAGTCGTGCGGCGCGCTCGATGTCACAGGATTCCACGGCATGGCGAAACGATTCTATCTCGAGGTCATTGTCTTCATACCAGACACTTGCTCGTTTATGCAATTCCGCGATATTGCTCCCGTCCAGACTTTCCTGCAGCCGTCTGCGGAGTAAATCGGCAAACAAATGGTGATAACGATACCAACGTCGTTCATTGTCCAAGGGAATGACGAACAAGTTCTTGCGTTCAAGATAGATTAAGGTTTCCTTACCGGAAATCGTGGGATCGAGCATAACTTCATCGCAAAGAGAACCGCACAGGCTGTCGAGAATCGATGTGCACAGTAAAAAGGTCTGTATTGCTTCGGGTTGCCGTTGCAGGACTTCTTCCACTAGATAATCCAGCACGAAATGATGTCCTCCGGTGAAAGACTGAATGAATTGATCATCACCGTGATCTCCCTGTATGGAGAGCGCAGCCAAGTGCAGGCCCGCAACCCAACCTTCAGTGCGTGATTCCAACGCAGCTATTTTATCCATGGACAGATTTAGGCCCATTACTCTGTTCAGAAATCCTTCTGCTTCGTATAGAGTAAATCTCATGTCGGCTGCGCGCAACTCGGTCAATTGGTCACGAACCCGCAATCGAGCCAGCGGAATGCGTGGATCCTCGCGGGTCGTCATGACAACGTGCATCTGCGTGGGTAGATGGTCAAGCAGAAAGGACACAGCATCGTCGACCGGCTTAGAACTCGCCGAGTGATAATCGTCAAGGACGAGTAAGAAAGGAGCTGGAATGGCCGCAATTTCATTAAGAAGAGCTGTCAGAATCGACTCGATCGGCAGCGGTTGAGGAGATTGAAGCACAGCAAGTACGTCTTGTCCTATATTCTCCGCAAGTGTTTGTAGAGAGGAGATCATACAGGTTAAAAAACGGTGAAGTTCATTGTCCCCTTCTTCGAGCGACAGCCATGCCGCATGCCGCCCGCAGTCTGCGAGCCATTCACAAACTAATGTAGTTTTGCCATAGCCCGCAGGTGCAGAGATAAGGGTCAATTTGCGATGAAAACCCTTGCTCAGCCTATCGGTCAATCGCCGGCGGAGAACCGCTTTCGGTCGCGGCGGGGGGATAAAAAATTTGGTGGTCATAATGGGTGTATACATAATTTTAACTTACCACCGCCAATTTCCATCATCGAATGGGTAACGTTAGCCATATATAAGGAGTAATTCAACACTGATTCTCAACAATCCTCCCCCCGTTAGCCGTTCATGCAGCGCAAGACCAGCGCTGCACCACAGAGGATGAAAATGGATAAAATCTGTCAATACTTCTACTATGGCTGGGTGAAGAAGGTCTATAAACTCCAATCATCTCTTTTCGTAAAGCGTCAAAATGCATATGATAAGAAAAATGGCAGGTCGAATGCAATCATTCGTCTGCCCTGTCTGAAGTTGAATTAATCAATAAATTGTTTGGTTTGACAGAATAATCAAACCACATATCATGGATATCTTTGAACAGTTTTAATTGTTGTCACCAGAGCCAGATGTCCTACTGCAAGATTATAGTTTACTATTCAAATTACTTGTTTCATATATCAGAATAGACCCATGGTCGTCATCCGGTACAGCATAAAGACGCAGCTCTTGACCGGCGTTCTCCACGAACACCGGATTACGGGTAATTACGTGTCCTTGCTGAGAAAACTCAGTGATGGGTACTTCATGAATCATATCCAACGTTTTCGTGTCTATCAAGGCTAATCCACCCAGCTCGTACGGCTTGGAATTACGACTTGCAGGATTGACCAGCTCAGAGATACCGCTCAAAATCATTTTCCCTTCGCCTACATAATGACCATCTTGATAATCCACAAAGTGACTCGAGTTTTCTTTTATAAGCAGCTGCTGCCCATTTTGGTTCCATTCATAGAACTTGCGCGAACCCCAGCTGTTACCAATAAGCTTTCCATTTTGACCGTCACGGACCAATCCTCCGATATGATCATGGACTCGGAACGATTCTTCTGCTTTCATAGTCTTAGGATCTACTTTGTAAACAATAGATTGGCTGTTGGGTCGGTATTCGGCGACAGGTACCCATATATGATTACCATCGAAATCAATACCGCCTGGGTGATAGATGTTCCCTTCACCCAAGGGCATATCATTCACAAGCTTCCCCTGTTTATCAATAACAAACAGGTGACCGATTCCCTTTCCATGAGTACGGTCATAACCGTGCTGGGGCTGGTCATATTTTACTGGCTTTTCGATAAGTTCAACCGAGGACAAATAAAAGAGGTCCCCGATTCGAACCATTCCTTGTGAGTGATAGTTGTTAAATTGTAGATCAATCTTATCTTTTTGCTCCCATTTCGTGTTACGTGTAAGATTTCGGAACTGAGTGATGAGTTTCTGGTTATCCATATGTGCTTGTCCTTCCACAGTTAGACTGGGTTCTATTGATTGTGCTTTTGTATCTTGAAAGTTCAAAATTTTTCAACAGGGAAACCCCTTAAAGCTCTATCCCGGATAGAAATTCAGAATGAATCTTTCCGTTTGAAGCAACCAGTGTGTCATGATGCAGCTGATACGGATTACCGTGATTGTCGGTTACTTGACCTCCTGCTTCACGAACAATCAACACTCCCGCCGCATTATCCCAGGGATGTAGACCACTATGCCAGAAGCCGGTCAACCTCCCCATGGCGACCCAGCACAAATCGAGACTGGCTGCCCCGTTCATCCGCAGATTGCGGCAGTTTCCCGCCAGCTTGTCCATCTGCTTCAAAAGAACAGAATTAGGTCCCCATTCCTCAGCCTGGAAGCCTGCGGCAAGCAAAGATTCGCCTAATCGTTTTTCTTTTCCCGCTTGGATGGGCTCACCGTTGCGGAAAGCTCCAAAATGTTTTCTGGCATGGAATAATTCATCCGTCAACGGGTTATAAACGACACCGATGAAAGGCTCCTGATCCTGAACAATGCCTATCGATACGGCAAAATGGGGAATTCCGTGGATAAAATTGGTGGTCCCATCGATCGGATCAATAATCCAGCCTAAGCCTGATCCCTTTTTCTGCAAGGCTTCATAGGAATTCACCGTACCGTTATCTTCTTCCGACAAAATCCAATGGTCGCTGTAATCCTTTAAAATATGATTCCGCAATAATGATTCGCTGAGCATATCCACTTTAGTTACTAAATCGGAACCGTTCTTTTTCTCCTGAATGTCTCCTAAATTGCCCACTCGCCCGCGAATAAGATCCCCTGCTTGTTTGGCATACGCTATTGCTGACTGTAGTAAGGTTTGTTCACTTGCTTGATTCATCATTCATTCATCCTTTTTCAACTAGCATACTTTGTTTTAATTGAACCAGCGCCTTAACATTCCTAGTCGTAATCGAAGCAACTCCCATATCTGCATACTGCTTCATCAAGTGTTCTTCATTCACAGTCCAAACGTAAACTGGCAGTCCTTTGGATGTGGTATAATCCAGCAGTTCCGGGCGAACAAACTTGTAAGCAATATTGATGCCAAAGCAAGCAGCGGTCAGCGCGTCCTGACAAATTTGCTCTACCAAATTCTTGTATTCCAATGATAAAAAAAGACGTGCATCGACATTAAGCAGTTTTCGTATTTCCGGATTCGATCTCTGAGCCTTCATCGCCCGATCTTTCTCGCAACCTGACAAAAAAACTTGATCCAAGAGATTATGTTTTTTCACCAAAGCAGCCACAGGTTCGATGCTTTCATCGACTTTCAGGTCCAAATTCGCGATTTTGCCGGAAGCGTGGATCAGGGGCAGCATCTCTTCCAGCTTGAACAGGCGAGTGGTTTCACTGTAATTTTCATGGGAGACTTGAAACTGCAGCTCGCTTAGCTCTTTGTAGGTCATTTGAGAAATATGGCACTTTCGATTGTCCGATATATTCCAAACATCATCATGGGCCAGTACCGGAATACCGTCCTTCGTTACTCGCACGTCTTCTTCAACGATGTCCGCTCCGAGCTTGAGCCCGATTTCAACGGACATCAAGGTGTTATCAATCGTATTCATACTTCCGCTGTGGGCAGTAATAAGTGGAAATGGATAGGTCATTCGTATGAACCTCCTTTCACCGATCAAAGTAAATAGCGTTCGTAAAAGCTATCAGTGCGTGAACGCCGCGAACCGTTCCCCACAACTCTGCTTGAAGCCATAGAAGCCCGTCACCGGATATATCAGGCGTCACTAGCCCATGTACATCAAGTATGATTCGTCTCATGATAGTTTCGCGTTCTCTTCTTTAATCATGCTCCGGATATAAAAATACCCCATCACGGAGCATAGCAGGAACGTAAAGAAAGCAGTCGCTGCAGCCAGTTGTCTTTCCTGGAATACGTTGAAAATCTGCTCCATCGATACACCCAGCATTTGCGGTGCGTTGGGTCCAAGCAGAAAGGGAGCCGTAAACGAACCGAGAACGCCCATAAATGCAAAGGTGACCGCAACGAGCGTGGTTTTAAAGGTAAGAGGCAGCACAAATCGGAAAAAGATTCGCAAGCCGCCGGCTCCAACGTCCTTCGCGCTTTCGATAACCGAGTTCGGGACTCCGGATAAGGCGGAACCGAGCAGCATGGTCGTAAACGGAATATTAAACCACAATTGGGCGATAATGATCCCTTTCATATCGAAAATGATGCGCGGCAGCGGTCCCGCATGCGCCGTCTCCAAAATGCGGGCGATCCAACCATGGTTGCCCAGCAGCTGGATTAAACCGTACGTAGCGATAACGGACGGAATAAAGATGGGAATCATGTACGTTTTGCGAATCAAGCCAGCCAATACTCCGGTATTGAATCTCATATATACGGCCAGCGCATAGCTGATGATCAGCACGAGAATGACGGAAATGATCGTAACTTCCAGTGTGAAAATGATGTTTGACCGCATCAGCTTATTTGTAAATAAATATTGATAATTGGACAAATCGTAGCCGCCGGCCTTGTTGGTTAAGCTTTCCTTAAACGAAATGACAATCGGAATGACAACGGTGACGAACAGCAATAAAAAAGAGGGGATTACCATAAGTAATCCCAATAACCCCATTTTTACCTGTTTGCTCATTGGGCAGCAACTTCACTTTGCCAACGTTTATTTATCTCTTTGTCCAGTTCGCCGATATTGAAAGAACGGAATCCTGCTGCAGCACCTTTGAAAGCGTCTTGAACGTCTTGCGGCATACTTGAAAGCTGGATGCCCGGGAAGCCGTGCAAGTTATCGACGACGACGGCTTGTGCTTCCGGAGACATGACGTAGTTCAGGAATTTATATACAGCCTCTTTTTTCGTGGAAAGCTGAGGTACCATCAAATAGGCAGGTCCTCCGTTAAACCCTGGCGTAATTTGCGTCATTTTTGTCGATTTTGGCAGTTGGCCTTTAGCGGTTTGATCGAGAACCATATCGGACCATGCCGGAATCATGTCAACTTCTCCGCTAGTGAGCAAATCAAGCGTTCCTTGATTTTTCTTCGGATATATGCCTTTGCCGTACACATATTTTCCGAGATCCTTCAGCATCGCAAAACCTTGGTCCCATTGCTTCAGAATGCTTGGATCGGAACTGTGAATCGCTTCAGTCGGCAATGATTTATAAATTGACGTCGTTACAAAAGAGCTGCCGGAACCGCCGGTGGACGGGTCGTTATAAGCGAATTTTTGCGGATTCGCTTTGATCCAAGCGTACAATTCGTCCAAGTTGGCCGGAGGTTTTTTTACTTTGTCGCTGTTATAAGCCAACACGACAGCGGATGAACGATATGGAACAGCCATATTGGAAATATCTTTCATCGTCGAAGGATCAACCTTGCCCAAGTTCGAAATTTTATCGGTGCTTACTGTCTCCCAAAGACCGTCTTTTTGGCCGCGCGTCACAGCTGCCAAGGAGTCTTCAAGGATATCGATATCGCCTGAGCCTTTATTCGCTTGCTTGGCAGCAAGAATGCGGTCATATGTCGGTTGGGATCCTGTGCCGGATGCAGTGAATACCAAATTTACTTTCACATCCGGTACTTGTTTCTCGAATTTAGGAATGACTGCATTCCAGAAATCCTTAACGTTTTGCGAGCTTGTCACATAAAGCGAAATTTCTACAGGCTGTGCAGCAGGCTTGGAGCTTGCAGGGGTCTCTTTCATGCCGCAGCCTGCTAATACAGTACCGGTGATGGTGAATAGAGTCGTAAGCATAATGGCGGTTTTCTTGTTAAACATGGATAAATTCCTCCTTAATAATAGTTAGGATTCCGGAAAAGCTATTACTTTTGCAAAGATTACATTTACTTCTTGGCCAGTATGAAGTTCTTTGACGTTATGACGCGGTTGAAAGGCTCGAATAGTTCCGTGATCCCTCAAATGAATTGATACTTCAGCATAATGCCCCAGTACCATAATCTGCTTGATCGTTCCTGAAAGGCCTTGTCCTTCATTGCCATTTACGATTACATCTTCAGGACGAATTGCCAGTTTCACATTTCCGGAAAGCTGTTTGTAATTCGGGAATGACTGTTGCCCAACGCTCACCCGATCGCCTGCTACTACCCCCTTAACAAAATTCATTTTACCGATAAATTGCGCGACGAAGAGCGAATTGGGCTCATCATAAATATGCTGCGGCGACGCAATTTGCTCGATGTGTCCATGGTTCATGACGACGATGCGATCAGAGATCGACAGCGCCTCCTCCTGATCATGGGTGACAAACACCATGGTCAGACCTGCAATGGCCTGGATTTCACGCAATTCTTCTCTCATCTCGTGCCGAAGTTTGGCGTCGAGTGCGGAGAAGGGCTCATCCAGCAGCAGAACGGCGGGTTTCAACAGCAGCGATCTGGCAACTGCGATCCGCTGCTGTTGACCGCCGGAAAGCTGAGACGGATATTTGTGCTCCGACCCAGGCAATCGGACGAGCTTCAGCACTTCGGATATCGCTTGATCGATTTCGGCCTTCTTCATTTTTCGTAATTTTAAGCCGAACGCCAAATTTTCGTAAACGGTCATATGCGGCCAAAGATTATAGCCCTGGAATACCATTGAAGTCGGGCGTTTTTCCGGAGGAGCCTGCAGAACGCTTTTGCCTTCAATGAGAATGTCGCCTGAATCCGGGTCGAGAAACCCGCCTATGCTGCGCAGCACCGTCGTTTTGCCGCAGCCGGACGGACCAAGCAGCGTGATCAACTCGCCTTTAAGAACATCGAGCGAGATCTCGGATACACCTTCTCCGGTTTTATAGCGTTTTGTCAGTTTTTGTACTGAAAGTTGAATATCCATATTAACCACCTTTTTTATCTGATCCGTTGTCGCTGTCATTTGATTTGAAATCCGCTGGACATAATATCCGCGCTGACGAATCGCTGCGCGACGAGCAGCAGAATGATCGTTGGCGCCGTTAAAATGATCGAGAATACAGCTCCGGCATATGCAGGATAGTCGGCGATGATCGAATACATGACGACCGGCATCGTTTTATAATGAGGGATGCCAACCAGGAATGTGCCTTGCGCCTCATCGAGCGAATTCAAAAACGTAAAGATCGAAGCTACAATAATGCCCGGCATTGCCATTGGAAGCGTGATGCTGCGAAATACTCGAAATGGACTTGCTCCCACATCCCTAGCTGACTCTTCTTGGGCAGCATGAACGTTACGGAACGCGGCCGTCGGAATCCAGGTCATGAACATGAGCACGTTAATCATATGAATCAATACGACGCCTACCAAAGTGTTCATTAAACCAAGCTTGTAGAACAGAACCGCAATCGACACATACAGCCCCATTTTCGGAAATGCGTGCGTGAGCAGAAAGGAAAACAGGAAGAAGCGGCTGAGCGGGAAACGGATTCGGGCGAACGCGTAGGCGGCCGGAATACAGAGTACAATAGACAATGCAGTCACGATCGAAGCAATAAGAAACGACAATCCAATCGATTTAGCGATATCCTCCTGATGGAGTACAAACGTCCACCATTTCAAAGACCATTGGTGCGGAAGTACATCTGGATAGTTCCATGTGCCGGTGAAGGCCAAAATGGCCAAATTCAGCAGAGGTCCTAAGAAGAAGATAATAAATACTACAAGAACGATAAATTCAATAATTTTACGAGGACCTAGCCCTTTTAAATACCAACGCATAAGGAATTCACTTCTTTCAGATGAAAAGATTTATTTATGATTAATCCTCCAATATTTTTGCTTTTGTAGAATTTCTGATTTTAAGTACAGCAGAAAACACTTGCATTTTGGTCTGTCTGGTATGTCCATGTATACATTCGTCTAGCATCAATACCGCCTCATGGCCCATTCTTGTTTTGGCGCTGTGAACGGTAGTTAAAGATGGATTGGACATCGCCGCATAATCAATATCGTCAAACCCTACGACTTCAATGTCTTTGGGGACTAGCAGCCCTTTTTCGTAAATGGCCTTTATTGCTCCCAGTGCAATCATGTCGTTTGTTGCAAAAATGGCTTGGAAATTATGGGAACGTTCCCATAAAGTTTGAAAAGCTTTGTAACCTTCTTCAAATTGCGAGGAATCAGCGTAGTAAATTTGATTTTCATCTAATTCAATACCGTTTTGGTTATATGTCTTCCGAAAGCCTTGTAACCTTAAAAAGTGACTGCGGTGCTCCTGAGGTCCGGCTATGACGGCAATTCTTGTCAGTCCGATAGACAGCATGTGTTCTGCTGCCAGCTCTCCGCCTTGCTCATCATCATTGACGAGGTGAATCACGTCAATGTCATCGGATGTCCCGTTAACCATAACAAACGGAATTTGTGAGTTCTTAAAATAATAAACCAATTCCTGATTCAGCCGGCTTATCAGTATAAGCCCATCCACCCGTTTCTCTAGCAAAAAATCCGCTGACCTGCTAGTTATTTCTTTATCCGTCATGACAAATATCGAGTACCCTAATTCCGATGCCTTTTCCAGTATAGCATCCAATATTTTCCCATAAAATGGATGGGAGGCAATCGGATGATGCTGTCGGTAAATAATAACGCCGATATTTTTGGTGTGGCGGGAAACCATGGCACGGGCTATAGCATTGGGTTTATACTGCAGTTTCTCAATGGCAAGGAGCACTTTTTCACGAGCATCCGAACCTACATAGCCTGTATTGGATATCACGCGTGAAACGGTTGACTTCGATACCCCCGAAATATTTGCAATGTCTTTGATCGTGTAATTCAATAAATAAAACACCTCTTTTCATGTGGGAAGGTTCCCACATCTCCGACTAGTAATTTAAAATTTCTTATAACATTATTCTACTGATGAATTGTTTGAAGACAATTAACTATGTATGAAGACATTGTAAATTGTTCTAAGTAAATAGAGAGGCATATCCAACGATAGAATTCGCCTTTAGAATGATACGGTGAACTTAGACATATAGGGCGATTTTACTTTGATGCTGTTAGGGGAAATTGAGTCAACAAGCCTCTCTTAAGGTTTCTTTTAGAAATAAGCTCTGGCACCGTTACTAAGGAATATCCTTTTTGCTTCAAAAAGGTGATAATCTGCGGAAGTGCTTCCTCCGTGTTTTTCATATTCCCTTTTTTCCGGCCTGCAAAGTGCTGCAGAGGTACATGTAAAAAGACACATCGGTGAAAGTCCTGGAAATTGCGCCGCCAGGGGTTCAAACGGATTCCAATAACGATCCGAGTTCTATGCTACTAGCATCATTCATTGAAGAAACGATTCAGGTACTTGGTACGGATGCGGACGAGGTTATAGTGGAAGAAGCGAAAATGTTTCGAAATAACCCGGGCCCGAACGAAGGTATTTTTGTAACCCAGTTAAACAATATGATGTTTGAACCGCCCAGCTTGCTGCACAATTTCATAATGGACCTCATTTTCTTCATCTTCTTCACATGAACATTGTACGAATGCATCGATTGGAACTCCGAATTCGTCATCACCATACTCATGGTCGCCATTTCAATACGCCTAATAATCTAATGAACTATGAGCGAAGGCTACCGAAACAGTCGGTAGCCTTCGCTCAACTTAACGAAAAAAATTATATAAGTCCTATTTAGGGTCCCGCCAACATTTTAATTAAAATATAAGAAAGCACGGAGTACCGGATGGATTCAATAAAAGGGCTCAGACCCGTTGAGACATGGGAGTGAAAACCTCCAGGGGCGGCGTAGAGAATGCGTGCAGTAGATTGGTAATTAATGGGGTTGCCCTACTCCCCTGTCTTTTGCATCTGCTCTACCCCTTTGCGCATTGCGTTCCAGGCAAGGGTTGCGCATTTGATTCTGGCTGGGAATTTGGTGACGCCAGACAATGCTTCGATATCCTCGTATTCAAACACGGAGTGCTCGCCTTTCATCAGGCTTGAAAAGTTCTCAGCAGTTTTGAGCGCTTCTTGAAGTGTTTTGCCTTTGATGGCATCTGTCATCATCGAAGCGGAGGACAGGCTGATCGAGCAGCCTTCGCCAAAATATTTCACGTTCCTAACAACGTTGTCCTCAATTTGCATTTGCAGCGAAATTTTATCGCCGCAGGTTGGGTTATTGAGATTGATCGTCACCACCGCTTCGGGATCGAGTTGCCCGCGATTGCGTGGATTTTTATAATGATCCATAATTACTCTGCGGTATAAATCATCCAATTGCATGACCGAAGCACTCCTTTGTGTAAGATAGTCCACTTATTGTGGCGTAAGTTTTGTATAATATTTTTTAAATTTGACTGAATAAATCAAAATATAGATAACGACCAGAGCAGCAAAAGAATTTAACAGAACCAATGAAAAGTTCAAACTAAAGAACTGCGTTAAAACACCGACGCCGATAGGAGGAATAATGAATCCAGCATAAGCGCATAAGTAAAATGCAGAAATAACTCGCGGACGTTCTTCCGGTTTCGGCAATTGACCGGCAAACCTTAAAGAAGCTTGAAACGTCCATCCGGCACCGATTCCTTGAATGAGCATGCCAGCACAGAGCAAAAATAGATTCCCTGTCTGCCCCGAAGAGACAATGATCCACGGCCCAATCGCCAGAAATACGATGCCTATGCGCATCCGTGCAACGGGATTTTGCACCCAAGGAAAGAACTGCATCAAGGCAGCCACGCCTAACAGCATGAACATTAACAATCCTGCTGTAGAGAGATTGGAAGAGTGAATGACGGTTTTGACGAAAGATGGAATCAAAGATAACACAATTCCGCCTAACATGAAAAAAGTAAACGCCGGAAGTCCGATAAATGACCAGAAATGGAAACGAATATTGTCGGGAACTCCGAGCGAAATCTTAGCACTTGCCGGTTTCTGTGCACCTTCGAGCTTCGGTAACATTTCCAGCAATACCAAGGAACTCAATAGCATGAAGAGTAAAAACCAAAATGGCATCCGAAGTGGCTGAATATGCACATATTGCACGACTAAGCCGGAAATGGCCGGGCCCATGCCGAAACCAACATTTACAGCTACGCCTGAGAACTTGAGTGCAGTACCCATTTTATTGGTTGAGGTTTGTTTTAATAAAAAAGCAGTAGCTGTACCTGTAAAGGCGCCATAAGCTATGCCTTCCAATATCCTTGCTGCATAGAGCATCCAGACGTTTTGGCTCGCGATAAAGAGCAGTGTCGACGCGATAGAAATCCATATACTTATTCGAAGCACCCTTTTCAAACCCCAGGAGCTCCCTTTGGCTCCCACGATCAGCAGAGTCGGCAATAAGATAGCAGCATAAATAGCAAACAAAATAGTGATTTCCAGACTGCTCATTTGATAATTCTTCCCATACAGAGGGAACAACGATGAAATATAAGTCGCTCCGCAGGACATCATAAGAACAATCCAAAGCATTCTTTTCATATCAGGTCTCCTTTGTAAAAGTAATATAAATTAAGAATCATAAGATAAGTGATTCTTCTCCTTTTTCCTACCTTGAAGATCTTATTGTGTAGTTCCCCCACCCATCGATATTTGTTTCAAAAATTGACAGCCTCTGAACTCTTCAATAGAATGAAAGAGACAGGTCTGTATCTATTCATGTACACATGATACAGACAGATCTGTCTCGTGTCAACACACTAGAATATACTAAGAGGGAGAAGGTTGCTAACATGCAAAAAGAATCCGCTAAAGTACGGATTTTACAAGTTGCTTCCAAATTATTTTACTCCGAAGGAATACGTGCTGTAGGAATAGATCGGATTATTGCTGTGTCCGGGGTTGCCAAAGCCAGTTTTTACCGTAACTTTGCAACAAAGGATGACCTTGTAGTTGCATTTCTGGAACTTCGTCATCATCGAATGCTAACTAGACTCGAAGAAATAAAAAAGCAGAACCCGGATGAGCCTGTCGAACAGTTATATCAGTTAGTTAAAAGGTTGTCGGAGGGCATAAGGAAACAAGATTTTCGTGGATGTCCCTTTACGAATACGCTGCTTGAGTTCCCCGATGCCACGCATTCTGGACACCAGGCGGCTTTGAAGTGCCGCATGGAAAAAGAAGGTGTGATCGCACAAATTGCACGCAAAGCTGGGGCCAGAAATCCTGAAGCATTGGCAGCTCAGTTGGAAATGCTGTACAGTGGTGCTGTCGTGGATACCTATCTCTTCAAACCTGAAAATGATAGCAACAATTTTTATGACGCGGCGATGATATTAATTCAAGCCCAGCTCACTAGCGCCTAAGAAGTGAACTGTCTTTGGAGCCTATAATGATCGAGGGGAAGATGTAATCATCGCAATATCAACGTTCAAGTAATTGATTAGCCGACGCTTACCTGTGCTGAGCTGGTTCAGTATTCATCTGGAATGGTCAGCTTGCCAGTCAATTGAGCCATCCAGCCAGAATCAAATCCCGCACAGGTGAGAGAGTTGCTTGCTGAAAACGTCGTATTCAACAGCCCAATCCTTGTATGACCGATCGAGGGGCGTGACGTCATCGCGGCGGTGAATGCTGCGTCACAAACTTCTCAAGACCAATTAAGTCATACCCTGCGGACCAAATCTTCAATAGTATCTCCTCTCCTTAATGAAATTGAAGACTCCCTCCTTGCTCAAACATGGATTGGGTATAGTAATACATATCCATGCTCATAATAAGGTGTAATTATTACTGAGAGGTGTGTTTCCAATTCCAGAAAATATTTACACGGTTTTGAAAGATACCATCAAATCGAATGATTTTGTGCAATCCGTGCATACTATCCAGGATAAACGGATTCACTTTACATATTACAAAGCCATTGTAGATCAGGAACTTATTAACCACGAATTATTGCACCGGATTCAAATCTCAGAAACAGAAATTAATCATCTTCATGCTTTAAAAAATTTGATTCCGCTAGAGAATATCACGTTCTCATCCAATGTGGACGAGGTTTTACAATGTTTGATAAAAGGCTTCATTTATGTTCAGCTGGAACCTGATTTGAATGAAGGGCTTTTAATTAATATTGCGGATCTAAAACGCGGGTATCGGAGTAATAATGAAGCCGATAACGAATACAGTGTCATTGGCCCGAAAGTCGGTTTTGTCGAAGATCTCGATACCAATCTAAATTTACTACGTAAAGAGCTTATCTCTAAGAATTTACGATTTGAGGAGTACATCGTAGGTACAACTTCACAAACAAGAGTAGCGATTGTTTATATGGATGATGTTTGCAACCCCCAGCATATAAATACAGTAAGACAAAGAATAGTAGATGCTAATTTTGACGTGTTATTTGATAGTTCTATTCTTGACCAGATCATAGCGGATAATGCAAATTCACCATTTCCTTTATTTATTTCTTCGGAACGCGTAGACAGGGCTAAATATAGTGTGTTAAACGGCCAAGTGGTCATATTAAGCGGTGGGTCTCCATATTTCATTGCCGGACCTACCACATTATTTGATTTTTTCGTCTCACCGGAAGATTATTATCTGCCATGGATTTTGGGTTCTTTCTTTAGGTGCATAAGGTATTTGGGAGTTATCTTTTCTATTCTTGCATCTCCCTCCTATGTAGCCATATTAACCTTTCATTATTCCGTCATACCGCAATCTCTTCTAGGCCCGATCATCGAATCAAGAACAAACGTTCCCTTTGCACCCTTTCTTGAAGTATTGCTTATGGAATTTACAGTCGAGATGTTACGCGAAGCTGGGGCCAGATTACCTACGAAAGTCGGACAAACGTTGGGGATCGTTGGCGGTATTGTACTCGGTACAGCAGCCGTGCAAGCCGCGCTCACTAGCAACATCTTAATTATCATTGTCTCACTTTCTGCCCTCCCTTCATTTGCCACCCCTATTTTCAAAATGGCTAATACGATCCGTTTTTTAAGGTTTCCATTGATTTTCTTGGCGGCAGCATGGGGGTTGTTAGGGATTACGATTGGGATAGTGATCCTTTTAGGCCATTTGTTGCGATTAAAATCTTTAGGTACTCCCTACCTAGTTCCTTTGTACCCATTTCGTCCGCGTAATTTCACAGATAGTTTTATTCGATCTTCGTTAAGCCTTACTTCTAATCGACCAAGTTTTTTGCGCCCTCTCAAGCAGAAAAGGTATACGGTAAGTAACTCAAAAGATACTAGTAATGAATACAATAACGAATAAATTTCTAAGTAAGGGAATTAGTATCAATGAAAAGATATGTCACTCTCCTTTTCTTTTGCTTCATACTATCCGGATGCGCAAAAGAACAGATCATAGATCGGATTAAAATCATACAAAGTATTGGCTGCGACTTGCAAGGAGATACATTAAAGGTTAGCGGTACTTATCGTGCATATGAAAAGAGTAAGGGATTGTTTTTGCTCCATGGAGAAGTTAAATCGTTTAATGAGATACTTACACCTTTCACTTCGCAATCGGATCACCCTATTGCAGTCGGTCAATTACGGACATTAGTAATTAGTGAAAAATTAGCAAGAAAAGGCATTTCAGAGCTTGCTAGCACCATTGTGCGAGATCCCCTTATTAGTAATCGTGCTACGCTTGTAATAACAACAGATCAGCCTAGTGATATCTTAGCTGAAACTTTAAAACATCCACCCATCTATTTGTCAAATCTGATCAAACAAAATATGGAGAACGGGAATACACCTTCCTCAAATGGCCATATATTTCTTGATCAATACTTTGGAAAAGGACAAGATGTTTTTTTGCCCATTTTGATTAAAGGCCCCAAAGATATTTTGCAAATGGATGGTGTAGGTGTTTTTCATGGTGATAAATTAAAGCTTCTGCTGACAAATGAAATAGGTTTATTTATTAAACTCCTTAAAGATGATAAAATCGACATCCAATCAAGCACATATAACTTCAAGAATGATCAAGACGAACAAATTCAATTTAAAATTATTTACTCAAAAAAAAAATGATCGTAGAAAATGAAAAAGCCTCAGTTTCACTTAAGCTAGATATTAACCTTGGAGAGTATCCAACAACCTTAAATATTTTTGAAAACAACAACGATATGCTTGATTTAAAGAAACAAATCGAAAATAAATTAACAGCCGAAATTAAAGCCATGCTGGAAGATTTCCAAAAGAATCTTGTCGATCCAATTGGGATAGGTAATCTTCATAGTACTCGCCAAAGGGATTGGAATGAGCAGAAATTTACTGCTCAAATTTACCCAAACATAAAATTTGATGTTCAGACAGAAGTTAGAATATTATCATTGGGAGTTGGGCATTAGTGCAGAATGTGGTAAAGGAAAACTACTTAATCTCCGGTTTCTTTGTATTTTTCCTCATCCATGCTTCTTTTGTCGGGGTTGGCACCTTAAATTTTCAACATTTTATTTTTGTATATGCAGGCAACGATGCTTGGATCTCGGTTCTTATAATGGGGTTAAGCCTTCATGTCATTATTTGGATGATATTTAAGATGCTCGGCAATCCAGCCAAAGATGTCATCGACTTACATCGCATCCTTTTTGGTAAATTCCTAGGGAGTGCGGTTTCCTTAGTTATGGTCGGATACTATTTTATATTAGCTTTAACGGTCTTTCGCGGCTACATTGAAATCATACAAATTTGGATGTTTCCAACCCTTAGAACGTGGATTCTTGCCTTCCTACTCATTTGTATTATCTATTACATCGTCTCTGGAGGATTCCGTGTATTAGCGGGCTATTGCTT
Organism: Paenibacillus sp. J22P51; assembly: GCF_059692215.1. Lineage (NCBI taxonomy): Bacteria > Bacillati > Bacillota > Bacilli > Caryophanales > Paenibacillaceae > Paenibacillus > Paenibacillus sp. J22P51. The sequence goes on from NZ_JCAUAZ010000001.1 coordinate 617,068, forward strand.
TTTTGGGGTCATTTTCTCTTCTCTGCTGCCATTGTTATTGTACTTCAATATTAAATATGGACACTTTATTAATGTATTGCCTTTGTTTAATTATTCTCTAAATGATTTGTTCACGTCTTCTAAAAACTCAGGCATCATGTTTATGGGATTCGAAAGTTTACTCATTTATTTTCCATTTATCAAAGCCCCCGAGAAAAATGTAAAATGGGCTCATCTCGGTTTATTTTTAGTCACACTCAAGTACTCCGTACTAGTTTTTGTAACCATTTTATATTTTAGTCAGGGGCTATTATGGCATACCTACTGGCCAACCTTGGTCATGATCAAAGTCATTGAGTTTTCACTTATTGCAAGAATTGAATTTATTTTCATATGCATCTGGCTTCTGATTATTATCCCTATGCTTTGTCTCTCCATTTGGAGTTGTACAAGGATTATTAAAAGAGTTACGAATTTTAAACCCACATTCTCACTAATCCTTATCCTTATTGCACTCTTCCTGACCTCTCTTCCATTCAACGATCGCGTTAAGATTGACTGGTTAGGAAAAAATGTTGTTGAGATTGGGTTCTATTTTATTTATGGTTATATCCCCCTATTATTTATCCTTTATTTGATTCGCAGCAAAATCTCACAAAAGAAATTAAAGACAATACAACAACCGGATGCTTGAGCGTACACAAAAAAATCAAAGGGGTTCACCCCTTTGATTTATTGTTTAGCCAGCCATGTTATTAACTGAGTGCTTGGTATCAAAAACAGAAATGTGATGCACTTTTCCGCTTGATTTGGGAATTATAAATTTAAGTTGAAACACATCGGATGCTTTATAAACATAAATCATGTCATCTCCGTTTACCTTCGTATCCACTGGCTTTCCTATCGCTTGTTCAATTTGATTCAATGTTAGTGTTTGCAGCTTTGGATCGCTGGAACGTATATCAATGATTTGATCTCCCTTATTGAAACCAATGACTGCATTTTTCTTGGTGTAGTTCGCATATATTCCGCTTCCCACCGCTTCTTTATGATCCGCAGTCCCCCATGCTTTCTCCACATCTTCGAAGAATCTTGTTTCTGCAGCAAACTCTATGCCAGCCACCCTACCTATCTTCGCTAGTTCAAGCATATCTTTAATTTGCTTAGTAACGGAAGTTGTTTCTGATGATACTGGTTTTACATGGATGTTGCCACTAGGAGTTGCACTAGGTACAGCTGAAGGCGTTGATGAAGGTTCAACTACTGGACTAGGCGTAGTGCTAACTATTGGAGCAGCTGCGCTGGCTGCTGGTTTTTCAGTTGATGTACATGCTGAGAACATAAGCATACTCGCAATTAACATTGGATATACCGCTGCTGCTTTTTTACTATAGCTTTTCATAATATGCCTTCTCTCCTGTATGCTTTAGTTTCGTTTCGCATAAAAGCGCTGGAACGAAAAGGAATAAACCAACATATAGATAACAGTCATTACGGCAAACAAATTAATAATGACCAGTGACACATCTAAATCAAAAAATTGTGTCAGCAAGCCTACCGCAACCGGAGGAACAACAAATCCGGCGTAGGCGCACAAATAAAATGCTGAGATGACACGCGGTCGTTCTTCCGGCTTCGGCAACAACTAAAAGCATTTTCCGTATGCAAACTCTCCTTTACTCATTTCCTAACATGATCGCCGCGACTTTCTTGGTTTCTGTTTGAATTAGTATGTCCTTCAATAGAGGAACAAATATAAAATATAATTAGTCTCATATGCCCGTATTGGTTATAATAAATCGACGATGTATGTAACCGTCGATATTCATCAAATGTTCATTCGTTAGAAAAAGAAAGGTTAATGATGTCATCCATCATATCCCTCAATGACTTTGCATGTTCAGTGCCGAACTGCTTTTCAAATTCATTTTGAGCCTTAGCCCATCCAGGTCTTCCGATTTCAAGCCGGTGCAGACCTTCATCGGTTATAGAAACGATACGTGCACGCCGATCCGACTCACTCACCTTAATCTCCACTAAACTATCCCGCTCAAGCGGCCTGAGATTGTGTCCAATCGTAGCACGATCCATAGTTATCAGATGAGCGAGCTCCATCATAGCCTTTGGCCCTTCATTCTTAAGAAACCCTAGTATGGAGTATTGCGTTGCTTTAAGCCCTGCCCCCGATTCTGCCAAACAGGTATCATATAGTCGTGTAATATGGCGTTGAGCTCGTCTTAACTTCGTACAATTGCATATTGCTGGGATGTTAATATCTATGGCTATTTTCTCACCACCATCATCATTATCACCTTAAGTTTTCGGTGTTGAAAACTATATTAGTCTCATATGCCCGTAAATGCAAGTGGGGAATTTTATTATCTATTTACTATATTGACAACAATTTCAAAACATTTTGTCAACCAATAATTTTTTTTGGTGACAAATGGGAAAGTTACAGTAGTGACTCTTTGGTCTTAATTGACCCCGGGCAGATGGCGTTGAAGCGTATTTAGTCGGTTGTCGTTCAAATCCACAAGGCATACTTTCATTCCTTGTTGCCCCAACAGCACGGCAGCTGCCCGTCCAATACCGGTCTTGCTCCGGTAATAAATGCCACCTTGTCCTTTGAATCCGGCAGTACCATCAAAGATTTCTGTAATGTTTGCACGCTTTGTGGGGTTTCACTTCTAACCTGTACTGAGCGAAAATTGAAAGAAATCCTTCTTGTTTTACCCATTCAGTGCGAAAAACATGTAAAAATAACATATAATATGACTCGCGGCTTTCTTATAAGTCCCAAACTGTTGCTTCAATGGGAGCGAAAATCTCCAATGGCTGCATAGAGAAAGCGTGCAGAGTAGATATAATAAATTTGGGATAGTTATCCGAAGACCAGATTTACTTACTTCTGCAAGTCTAAAGAGGTAAATGAAGGACTTGTCAAAGTGAAATAGAACCGAACACCATGCTTTGTATTTTCAACACCAAACTCACTTCCGTGCATCTCAAGTATATTCTTTACGATGGATAAGCCGAGTCCGGTGCCCCCTGTTTTCCGATCTCGTGATTTTTCTGCCCTGTAGAATCGATCCCAGATTAATTGTAGATCGTCATCTCCAATTTGCTTTCCGCTATTTTCCACAGAGATACAAACTGAATTTTGTATTTGTTGCACATTTATTTCAATAAATCCTTCGTAATAGGTATGTCTGATCGCATTACTCAAAATGTTTGTTACAACCTGCTCCAGTCTTCTTAAATCCCCAAAGACTTTAAGATCTTCTCCTTTATTTTCAAGCTTTAATTCTAGCTTTTTCTCGTTAATTGGGTTGGTAAACCTATCTTTCACATTATGAATAAGATCCAAGATAGGAAAGCAACCCAAATCCAACTTGTAAGATTTGGATTCAAGCTCGGCCAAGTCCAGTAAATCCAGCACCAATTCATTCATATTATCAATCTCATCAAGTATTACATCAATGTAATGCTCTCTTTTATGCTCCGCTATATGATCCTTAACCCCTTCGGCAAATCCCTTGATGATTCCCAGAGGTGTTTTAAGTTCATGAGAGACACTGGCCACGAATTCTTTGCGCATAACTTCAAGCAGTTTTTCTTTTTCGATATCACGTTGGAGCTGTTCATTGGCAATCTTCAATTCATTTAGACTAGTACCGAGATTTTTAGATAAACGATTTAAGCTAATCGCCATATTTCCAAATTCGTCCATAGATTTTACAGGAACCTCTTCCGAAAAATCCAAATTCGCCATTCTGGTAGCAACTTGATTCATCTTAATGAATGGCTTCGAGAGGATTTTGGAAAAAAGTAAAGCCATCACTGCAATAAATAATAAAGCAACTAGAAACGCATAAAAATAGTAATCTTTTATCACATCAACAGCTTCTCCAACAGGCTGAAGTGAAGTTATCGCAAATACATATTCCGGCGAAGTTCCATTTTCTTTGCTTACAGGCCTAACAAACACGATATTATCCATGCCATTTGAAGGGTTCGTATAGTGAAACTGATTGGTTTTTCCAGGCTCTATTTTAATTTTATTCAGCAGTTGGAGTCCCTTCCAATAGTCAATCGATGACCCCAACAATCCTCTGCTGTAACTGCCCATTTGTGAAATTTGAGTTGGGATATCCAAAGCAATTATTTTCCCGCTAATTTTCTTAAGAGAAAGCAACTCACTCATTTCTGTTTGACTTGCGCTTGTTAAAGTACCTTCAATTAGAGCACCTGTTGTGTCATTAGCCATCTCTAAATTAGAATTTCTCCACTTATCAGTATCATTTTTTATACTAGAAAGGTAAATGATTTGATTTAGCTTATCATGAAAAATACCCTCTACCTCTATTTGCGAACCCATAGTGAGCTTTAAGTTTTGAAAGCCCTCCAGGTAAACAATATTGTTTAGGAGAATCTTTAGTCTCGTCTTATCCATCGTTTCCACAACGATTCCATAAGAAGGACTAAACTTTATGTCCTCATTTTCATCCAATATAGCGATCTGAGAATTGTTTTGGACAGCAAATTTGTTAACGTTTCGAGTACTAGCTTCGCTATCCCATTTTTCATGTTCATACATCATGCTGAATTTCTCAATACTATTTTCTAAATTGGATTTTTTCATATATAAATAAAAGCTTTTATAGAATAGAGTCTGTCCTACCATGAAGATACCTAAGAACAAGGAATAAGATAACAGAGTAATAATAAATAGTTTAAAAGTAACGCTTCGTTTTATCACCTATTTACCTCGAACTTATAGCCAGATCCTATTACGGTGGTGATGTAGATTGATTTATCCTTAAGCTTGTTCCTAAGCTTCTTAATATGGGTATCAACAGCTCTTAAATCACCAATAAAGTCGTAGCCCCAAACCCTGCTCATAATGCTTTCTCTTGTTAATACAATCCCTTTGTTCTCCATTAAATAAACTAGCAGCTCGTATTCCTTTGGTGCAAGATCGATTTTTTCATTGTCCATCTTTGCGGTACGGGAGAGTCTGTTTATTTCTATGCCTTTGTACGCAATAAAACCATCCGTTTGACCGATTGAGCCCTCCGCCCTTTTTAGAAGTGTTTTGGCCTTGGCTACCAATACCCTTGGGCTAAAGGGCTTGGTTACATAGTCATCTGCACCCAGGTCATATCCCATTAATTTGTCCTCTTCTTCTGCTCGCGCTGTTAACATGATGATAGGTACGTCCGAAATTTTCCTTAACCTTTTACATACCGACCAACCATCTAGCTCTGGTATCATAATGTCTAGTAAGATCAAATCTATTGCCTCTATTTCAAAAAGCTCCATCGCTTCTCTACCATTCTCAGCTACAATAACTCGAAAATCTTCTTTCGAAAAATAGTCTACTACGATCTCTCTCATTCGTATATCATCCTCAACTAAAAGGATGTTTTTATTCATGTTCAACGACCTCACTTTCATTCTCAAGAGATAACCTACGCTACTAACATACTGTTCACATAGAGTACCTCTTACTGGTGTTAAATGTGACAAATTCATAGACGGGTTAAAGTGCGCTTATGTTGCTAGGTCACATTAATGCGGAATATTAATTTCTTGTAAATAAAAAACCGGACTCCGCGGACGACTGGATCGTCGACGCCATCACGGAGGAAAGGCGTGCCGAGTCGGGATGTACAAGAATACCTCCGCGTCCTTGTGGATGCGGAAGTATCCTTTGATTTATAAACGGCAGCCCTCCACTGGAGAGCTGCCGTTGTTCTTACATTCATTTGTCCTTCTTTTTAGGAACAGCCACCTGAGTGGACGCGACTGTTATGTTTCCAGCCAGATCGATGGCCGTATACGTGATCGTATAAATTCTGCCATTGCCGTTACCAGATCGCTCCGCGCGGAGGCTGAACGATGTGTCGTATGTTCCGATTGCTGCATCCTGTATGTCATTCACCGTATCGCCGTCACCAAGACCATTATCAGGCTCATTCGATGTTATCGAGGTAAGCACGACAGATGCGATATCGGAGCCGGTTCCATCCGCATAAACGCTAATGGTGACCGTCACCATTTTATGGTTATTTCCCTCTAATATAGGCTTATCGCTCAAGAGATGGAGCGTTGGCGCGACTCGGTCGATATTGCTTACGGTCGCCACCGCGCTCCCGGTATAACCGGCTGCGTCCACAAACTCAAAGGTGAAGCTGCCGTTTGCTGTGAAAGTGTAGTTGGGCGAGCCGCCGTTATTGGTAATGGTTACCGCTTTACTTGGCGTGATCGTTGCCGTCACATTCTGGTTTGTCGGACCGGTTTGGCTGTAACTGACCGTCGCCGTCGGAGCAGTCTCCTTCGTAAGCTTGAACAGTTTGGATTCGGCAGGCTGAAGCATAAGCTCCTTCGTTCCGCTTACATCGGAAACATCGCCAGTCCACAAATCCTCAAGGCTATAAGTTATTCCGGACGGAAGTCCGGCACGCGCAAGATCTAATGTCTTCATAGCTGATGCGTTACCGCTATAGTTAAAGACGGCCAAATAATGATCATTGCCATCCTTCAACACGAATGTATCAGCCGCATTCCCCCATGTATTTCCTTCGACCGGTCTAAATGCTTTCCCTTTCAATGCGAGCTGAATGACTTTCGGATTCGAATACAGCTTTGACATATACTCTTGTGCTATCGGATTATTGACATTATCCCCATCCAAGAGCACCGTACCGGAAATGACCGCTGAATTCAAGCGGCTGCGCGCTTCCGTCAAGGAACCTGCGCGAGTGAGCGCGATATGATCCGGGTCTGTAAAATTATAGATCGTCGCATTCTGCCACCAACCGTAGGTCAACGCGTTGAGCTCGTATTCGGAATCGTGGATCGAACCGAACGTATCGGTAGCGATGCGTCTGCTATTCGCGTATTGAGACGGGAAGAGCGGTGCAATCGACTCGCTTACGAAAAGCTTGCCATCCAATACCTCATTGATATATCGCATGCCTTCATTATATGCTTGGATACCCGTCGTGAAGTTAGGATCCGCATGCTTGCCTTCCAATGCCCCATGCGAAAGAAAATCCATCTTCAAATAAGAATAACCAATTTGTTTGAAGTGCTCTATATTAAAAGCGAACATTCGTTTCGCACCCGGATGTGTCACATCGATCGCATATGCACCGTCTAGTTTCGGCAGCAGATTGCCGGAACTATCCCTAAGCAGAATATCCAAGTATGTATACTGGTTATTCGTGCCTTCAACCGGCTGATTCAAATTGTCTCCCCAGAAAGCGAACGGAGCCCAGTAACCGCCCGCTTGCTGGCCGTTGGCGTGAATGACGGCAATCGCCTGTTCCTTTTGTTCCTCCGTCAATTGAACCCCGTGAGCATCCGTATTGATATAAACGGCGCCGTTATTATTAAAAATAGGCAGATGATGTTTAAAATAGTTCGAAGTATCTATAATGTCCTGATAAGTTAAGGTCCAACCTATTCCTCCCCAGCTATTCCATCCTACCGGCACGCCTTGCGGTAATGCGCTGTCCAACTTTCTTGCTGGGGCGATAATAGCATTTGCACGCCCATACTCTTCTAACCCTTCGCGATAATCGGCATAACCGCCAATTAGAATGGTCGGAGAGGAAAGCTCTTTTCCAGTCAAGCTGCCATGCGGCTGCGAATCGTGGGTAATACTGGAGGACGCTCCCCCATATACGGTCAACTGATTGAGTTGATTATTCAACCCGCTCCAACCGATGCCCGTTTTCCAATGGTCATGCGTGACAGATCCGAGAATCAGCCCCTGACGTGACGCATTGTCGTAAATCGCCGTGACTTCATAACTGGTATCGGTACGGTTCAGTGTCTGGGCTGCATAGCGAATCCACATGTCGTTATCAAACGGTACAACTAATATACGGTTATCGGCCGTTTGACCGGTCGTCACGCCTCCAGCCCGTTTTACAGCTGCCGGCGCCATATAGTTGGTGCTGATCGTTTGTCCGCTGACCGCATCAAGCCTGGAGAGGAAATAATGCTTACCTTCATAGAAATCATACACTTGTCTAAGTGTCGGCTTTCCTTCCTTCCTATGTGTAAAGATAACCTCAATCCCTGTACCGAAATGGTCATTGAGCGGAGTAATCTGCTCTATAGCGAGCGAATGAGACTCGTAATCTATCGTATTCAATTCCTCGCCGTTCAGCTTAATTTTTCCGTACACACCTTTTAGCTGCTGGCCGTTATTCCATTGATAATCCGTATACCCGGTCCCCGAATGATAGGTAACACTGTACTGTCCATTGGAAATCAGCATGCCTGCCGTATACGGGGTAACGGTTATCGTCCCAAAGTTGACGGGATTGAGCGGATTTCCGATATTACCTTCATCGTCTCCAGGATTCCCGGTTCCGTTATCTGCAGCATGCACGACGATTCGATCGAAGTCAGGCGCATACCAGTTATTATCGTCAATCAAGATCGTATTACTGCCGGCGTTCAAAGGTAACATCACATCGTAGCTTCCGACTGTATTCCAATCTGTAGTTGCCGGAAAATTAAAATATTCTTTTGCCCCGCCGTTAACGCTGATATTAGCCGAACGGGTATCCCCGGAAATATAATAAACCGTTACTTTGTAATTTCCGCTCGTGATAGCGGTAACATCGTTAAACCGCAAGGAGGATCCTTGGTAAAGATTGCCTACCTTCTTTCCACCCGAGCATGCTCCGCAACCACCCACGGAGGCGTTTCCATTGAGTGTGTTGCCTGACGCTTCGGCTTCGAAGACGCTATCCAGTCCTCCCACGACGATTCGGTCGATATCAGGGGCGTACCCGTTGTTGTCGTCTAACAAAATTGTATTGCTGCCGGCGTTCAAAGCTAACGTCACATCGTAGCTTCCAATCGTATTCCAATCCGCGGTTGCCGGAAAATTAACATATTCCTTTGAACCGCCGTTGACGCTGATATTGGCAGAACGGGGATCCCCAGAAATATAATAAACGGTTACCTTGTAGTTTCCGCTGGCGGAAGCGCTAACATTGCTGATCTTTAAAGATGCTCCTTGGTAAAGTCCGCCTACCTTCTTTCCACCCGAGCACGCTCCGCAATCGTTCACGGAGGCGTTACCGGTGAGCGTGTTCCCTGCCGCTTCGGCTTCGTAGACGCCACCCGCCGGGTTTTGTCCTACGAGTCCTCCCACGACAATTCGATCGATATCAGGTGCGTACCAGTTGTTATCGTCGAACAGGATCGTATTGCTGCCGGCTTTCAAAGCTAACGTCACATCGTAGCTTCCGACTGTATGCCAATCCGCGGTTGCCGGAAAATTGACATATTCCTTAGCCCCGTCGTTGACGCTAATATTCGCCGAACGGGGATCCCCGGAAATATAATAAACGGTTACCTTGAAATTTCCGCTGACTGGAGCGGTAACATTGCTGATCTTTAAAGATGCGCCTTGGTAAAGGCCGCCTACCTTCTTTCCACCCGAGCACGCTCCGCAATCGTTCACGGATGCGTTGCCGGTGAGCGCATTTGCAGCTGCTTCAGCTTCATATATGCCAGCTTCATCTGCGTAAACCCGATTTCCGACCGGCCACCCCGACGCGAACACGAGAGTCAAGAGCATAAGACTCAGTAACATTCCCAAAAACCTTTTCGACATAAATTGCCTCCTATTATCGTATTTTTGATATGAACCCAGATAACGGGCCTCCAATCAAGCTTACTGATAGTGCGAATTTGTCTATTCAACCCTTCACGGCAGAACTGACCGTCAAAGCGCTTTCTACTTGTTCGGTGAAAATCAGGTATAACACGACCATTGGCAAGCTCGCGATCGTCATGACAGCGCCCATTCCGCCCCAGTCGGTCGCATGAAGGCCTTGAAAGTAGATGAGCCCAATCGGCAAGGTCATTAATTGCTCTTTTGTAATCAAGATCGACGCCAAAAAAAACTCATTCCACGTCCCCATAAACTGAAGAATCGCAATGGTTGCAACTGCTGGAGTGAGAATCGGCACAATGATACGAAAGAAAGCGAGATAAATCGAGGCGCCATCCATACAAGCCGATTCTTCCAGCTCTTGCGGAATCCCTCGTAAGAAGCCGTAAAATACCATCGATGCAAACGGCAGCCCGAACGCCACGTAAGGGATCAATAAAGCGCCGTACGTATTCGTCAAGTGAAAATCTTTCACGATAATCGCCAAGGGAATGATGATGACCTGAATCGGAATAAACATGCCGATAATCATGTAAATCCGCACCGCTTCTCGAAATTTCCACCGAAGCCTGGCAATGGCATATGCAAACATGACGGCGAAGAGGATAACACAGATCGTCGTAATCGTAGAGACAACTACACTATTGGCGATATAGGTAGGGACACTGAATTTATTCCAGGCATTCACGTAATTCTCGAATCTGAAGTGCGTCGGTATTCCGAAAGGATTGGTTACGAAGATTTCATCGTTGTTTTTCAACGAATAGAAGACCATCCAAATTAACGGATATACGGAAATCACGAAATAGATCCATAAAAAGGACTGTAGGACGATTCCGACGATTTTGTTCATACGATGACTCTCCTTTACCCCTGTTCCAATCCGGTTTCTCTGCTATCAAACACTTTGTTGATAATAATGGTGACGATTAGGCTAATGACAATCAACACTACCGAAATGGCACAAGCATACCCGTATTGATTGCCCGAAAATGCGTTCCGGATGATCATGAACGTAATCGTATAGTTTGTCGTGCCTGGGCCGCCATTCGTCATAATTGCCATTTGCACATAAGCACCTATCCCCGCTGTAATGGCAATAATATAACAAAATTTGAACGTTTCCTTCATGAGCGGGAGCGTGATGTGCCAATGCGCCTTCCATTTACTCGCCCCGTCAATTCGAGCTGCTTCCGTATAATGCTCAGGAACGGATTTCACACCGGCATAGAGCAAGGCAAACTGAAACCCCATATATTGCCAAGCGTTGACAAAAGCAATCGCAATAATCGATATGCTTGGTGAGTTCAGCCAGTCTTGTCGGTAATCCATCCCGAGTGCTTGAAACAATTTATTGATGAGTCCGTTAACCGGGTCATACATGGAAAGCCAAAGTTGGCACACGACCGTGACCGAAAGCACAACGGGAATAAAATAAGCGGTTTTCAGCACCTTCCGGCCTTTCACCGTCGTGTCCGAGCATATAAGCGCCAACATCGTGCCTAGACCGATTTGGAAAACGACCAGAACAAGGGCGAATAAAAATCCATTCCGGAGTGAAGTGGTCAATAAATAATCTTGGGCAAGATCGATATAATTTCTGAAGCCAATAAAAGTCGCTTCGCTAAGGCCATCCCATTCAAAAAAACTGCGGTAAACTGCCTGAAGAATTGGATAAAACACGATCACGCTATATAGAACAAGCGCCGGTAATAAAAAGATTAAGATTACCCGTTTGTTTCCTAGGTATTGATTCATCTCCATGCTCCCTTTCTTTAAAAAAACTCACACCGACTTACAGTCGATGTGAGTCATAAGGTACTGAAGGGATTTATTTCTTCAGCGTTTTATTGAGATTCGTTACGAATTGATCCGCAGTAAATCCAGACACTATCAAGTTCTGCGAGTTATCGTCGATAGCCAGAGTAACGTTCGTATCGCTCTGCACAATCGCAAAGCTCGTTGTGTTCGGAAGCACTTCTTTTCCGAGACGCGTCAGCATAGCAGGCACTTGCGCAGTAATTGGCTTGTCGACCTTGACCGATACGATCGGCGTGCCCGTTTGCGTGTATTTATACTCGGCATATTTGTGCGCCAAGTACGCGGCTACTTTCGTTGCGACTTCTTTGTTTTTCGTTTTTGCGGAAACCGCGAAGCCCCCTGGATTACCCGCTCCATTCAAAGCAAACTTGGCTTTCTCATAGGTAGCTTCGTCTTTCGCCGGGAAGTTCATGAAATCTACGTTGTCGCCCAGATTTTTTTGCGAGCTGGCGATTTCCCATTGGCCATTGACGAACATGGCTGCCTTGCCTTGGTAGAACAGCGAGGAAGCTTGATCGTAGTTCGTCTGGGTCGCGTTTTTCGCGAACAATCCTGCGGCTGTCAGCTCTTCCACCTGCTTAGCGGCAAGCTTCAGGGCAGCCGGCGTCTCCATTGCGCCAGTGAGGGCACCGTAGCCTTTCGGCTCCTCGCGAGTCATGAATCCTTGCAATAGTGAGTTGCCAATCCATTTTTCTTTCGAGAAGATCGCAAGCGGGATGATTCCCTTGGCATTGAATTTTTTAGCGGCATCCTTCAATTGATCGATCGTTTTGATCGGCGCCTGTACGCCTGCATCCGCAAACAGCTTCTTGTTGTAATACAAGATGATAAATTCAGTGCCTGCATATGGATAGCCGTATACGTGACCGTCTGGCGCAATCAATTTGCCTTCGTTGCCTTTGTTCAAATCTTTTTTGAATTGAGCCGTTTCCGGGGCGTTATCCAACGTCAAAATATTGTTCGACTTGGCGCCGATCTGCATAATATCCCAACCGATATCGATGATATCCGGCAAGTCGCCTGTCGCCATTTGCGTTTTGATTTTCTGGCCGTTATCTTGCAGTCCGGGCACCAAGGTTACTTCTACGTTCGGCATATCTTTTTTCAGCTCGGCGACCGCGTAATCGTAAGGCTTGGAAGTATCATCGTCGAAATGATTGGTAAAAACGCTAAGCTTAACAACAGGATCTGCTGGAGTTGCCGCTGCAGTTGCAGCAGGAGTTGCTGCTACGGTTGCAGCAGGAGTTGTTGCTGCAGGTGTTTTTGAGCTTGCGTCATTCTTCGTTTCCGATCCACACGCTGTAAGTGAAACTGTCATGATTGATGCGAGTGTAATGCTGCTTAAATTCTTCCACATCTTCATTTTGCCAATGCCCCCCAATAATAATTTTAGGTTATAATAGCGCTTACATTGAACCATGAATTCATTATAGAGCATCGATATAGCCCATTAAATGAACGAATCGCTTCTAAATACAGTAATAATCGCGCCTGTTTCAGCATCCGATTTGATTTTCATATTCACTTGGAGTAAGTCCGTAATATTTTTTGAAGCATTTGCTGAAGTAGCCCGGATCGTTATATCCCACCATTTCTGAGACTGTTGCAATATTGGCTTTTTTCATTTGAATGATTTCCTTGGCTCGCTGCATACGAACATGGGTAATATAGTCGGAGATGGACATGTTTGCTTCTCTATTGAATATTTTCCGTAGATAACTGCCATTGATAAAAGCTATTTTCGTGATTTCTTCCACGTTCAGACTTGAATTTTGATAATTTTGCTCGATCAGCAGTTTAGTCTCTTCGAAAATTTGCTTTGAACGAGAAAGCTTATTTTTTTCGGCATTCAATTTTAATGTTTTGTGAAAAATCTCTTCAAGCCAGGTGTAAGTGTTATCGAGATTTTCTTGTCGTTTAATTTCCTGATAAGGCGAAAAATCCGCTCCCAACACCGTCGCAATTTCATACCCGCTGGCCACAATATGTGACAAGCACAAGGAAGCCAAGCCGATCACCATTGTATAAGTCATTTCAGCCGTTAACTTCTGACTACGAATAAACTGAAATACATCATCCAGATGCTTTCTGATTTCTGTGTAATCATTTAATCGCAAAGCCAGCATCATTTTTTCGTTGATGACACTGGAGTAAAATCCTTGGTACCTTGTGTCCGAAGCATTGTAGCTAATTATTCGACAGTTCCCAACAGTTATTTTGCCTTGCAGTGCAGCAAGAGCCTCCATATACGATTCTCGTATCCCGCTAAATCCACGTTTTGGTCTTCCCACACCAAGGGTGACAGTCAATTTAAAATGTTTTTTCACCATATCGCACAACCGTTGCAAACTACTGGGTTCATTCAAGAAATGATAGGTATTCAAGGATAACTGGCACAATGAAACGATACGATCTTCCGGGCCGAAAAAAACGAGGCATGAGCTTTCCAGAGTAAGAATTTCATGTAAAATATTCGAAATGGTATTTTTCCAGAGCAATATTTCTTTATGGTTCTTCCAAAGTTGATATATGTTATCGATCTCTGCGACAATAATTACATATCGATCGGATTCGCTGGAGAAACCCAATTGTTCAAGCTCTGCTGTAATTTCATGATGATTTAAGGTGATATCCTGGCTGATCAGCATAGAAAGAAACTGCTCCTTCAGCCACTCCGACTGCTTTCGATGAACTGTTCTATTTTCGACTATTTTTTGAATCTGATTTTTGATTTTAACAAGGGTCAAGAACAATTCGTCCAGATCGAATGGTTTCAGTATGTAATCCTCTACGCCAATTTTTAATGCATTGCGTGCGTATTCAAATTCTCCATGCCCTGTCACCATTACGACTGCAATATCCGGATAACGCTGCTTTAATTGTTTAGAAAGCGTCAATCCATCCATGATCGGCATATTAATATCCACTAAAGCAAGGTCGGGAAATGTTTCATTAGCGATTTGCAATGCTTCCTGTCCATTTTTCGCTTCGCCGCAGATCACAAATCCATAAGTCTCCCAATCTATTATTGTTCGCAAATACTCGCGAAATAAGAGTTCATCGTCAACAATCAGCACCTTAAACATGACTACTATCCCCCTTTACATCTTTGGGAAGTTTCACTTCAATCCTCGTACCTTCCCCTAACCGGCTCTGTATGGAGATGCCATATTCATGGCCAAAAAACAATTGAATCCGTTCATGGACATTTAACATTCCGAACGATTTGTTCAAGGGATCTCTTAGTTGCGTATCCAGAAGTTGATTTCGTGTTTCCGGACCCATCCCAACGCCATTATCCGAAACGGTAATCAGAATCTCATTTTCGTGACGGCTCCCCTTAATATGCAGCTTCCCGCCTGAGCCATTAGGCTTCAATCCATGATAAATAGCATTCTCTACTAGAGGCTGAATCGTTAGCTTCAGAATTTGATGATTCAGTATCTGCTCGTCCACTTCCAACGAAAAATCAAAAACATCCCTATAACGAATTCTTTGAATGGCTAAATAGTTACTGACATTATCAATTTCATCGCCGATTGAAATAACCTCTTTGCCGCTGCTTAAAGCAATCCGATAAAAATCAGCCAATGCTTTGGTTGCATCCTTAGCTTCTGTAACCCTTTGCATGGAGCAAAGTACATACACCAGATCAAGTGTATTGTATAAAAAATGCGGTTTGATCTGCGACTGAAATAAAGCAAGCTCATAATGGCGCTTTTGCTTCTGCTCTTTGCTCACTTGCCCAATGAGTTCACGAATTTGCACAAGCATTTTATTGAAACCGCTGGCAAGATACCCTATTTCATCTGAGGTATTGACATCAAAAAAGATAAATAAATCCCCTTCTTTGACTTTCAGCATCGTTTTCGTCAAACGAATCAATGGGTTTGCGATAATTCTAGAAAGCTGTTCCGCTCCAAAAAATGCGAATATAATCCCGAAAATTCCCAGAGCTACAATAAGCCAGGTAACTTTACGTGAATCGTCGGTAAGAACACTGATGGGGATCTGACTGACAAGCTTCCAGTTCATTTTTTCAAACGGCACGCTGGAAATTAAAAACTTTTTGCCTTTCCAAGTAACAATATCTGTCGTCGGCTTTTCATGTAACCAAATATTTGTTACGGAGCTTATGGCTGGCTTCTTCATAAGATCGGGTTTATCCAAGGAAGAGATAACTAGCCCCCTGGAGTCGACGATCATATAGTTTCGGCCTTGGTTTTGACCACCGCTTCGATAAATAGCCGAAAACGAGCTTTCCTTAATAATTAAGATTAAGGTTCCGAGTTGGTCACCGTTGTCAATACTGAGGATTTTCTTCCCTAAGGTTAGGACAGGAGAACCCGTATTCGTAGTTAAAAAATCGCGAGCCTCCATAATAAACCAAATGTTCTCACCGCTTGTTTTGTCGATTTGTTCCAGGATCGTACTGTGGAAAGCTTTTTGAAGCCCCTTTTCCATTACATTATTTGTCGTATACAGCTGGTTGTTCATATCAAGAAATGCTGCCGCCTCTATATCCGGGAAAAACATCAAATCTAAATACAGCTGATTATTAACTTGGGTAATCAGATTCTTTTCTGTTAATTCATCCTGGAACGCATTCTGATTGACCGGTACAATTTTATTTATATTTACTGTCATAATATTCGCACAGTTTTCGGCATTCAGAATCGACTCTTGAATCCGAGTCACAATCAACTGCGATTCGCTTGCTACATTTGCGACTGTTTTTTCAATAACTGAATTTGTAAACACGTAATTGAAAGCATAAGCCAACACAATGAGGGGGAATGAAACCAACGGAATAAAAATGATCATGATTTTCTTTTTGATTCTTTGGTTGTGAAACCATTCTCTTAGCGTCCATAAATGTCTCATCGCTTCACCGCCGCTTAGCATACTCATTTAATGGTAAATTTGCATATTCAAAATTGATTTTATTTGACGGATGTGTATTTCCTGTGTACTCCCTCAGTTAGCTTCAGTGTGTACAATTCCTAGAAGAGAAGATGCTTTATTTTCTTTTAGTAAAAAAATAACGATTAATACACACAAACTACATGATGTTAATTTAAATTAAATTTGGAGGGGGGACCTGTTACTTTTAAATAATTTCGAAAGTTTAGACAAATTAAAATTAGTAAAGGAAGTGACCAGGCTTGACTAGGAAAAACAAGAAGTATGTATTTGCCCTTTTTTCTATGATTCTAACATTTGGAACTATTACATCTGCTTTAGCCATGGAAACAAAGCAGGAGAATCCGAGAAAAAGCCAATGGACTGTTGCCCCCCCCCTCCTAGATGAAAGCATTCCAAACGAACCGAGAGTGAACCTTGCCCAGCAAGATTCTAGTAAACAGCCCGTTTTCGCAAATATACTGCCAGAAAAGGCTGAGTACGCTGCTGACCGAGTCATTGTCAAATACAAATCAAAATCTGCTTCGAGGCTTTCCAAATCTCTCTCAAGCCAAATTGCAGACACCCGCCAACTTCCTGTTACCAATGCCGAGTTGTTGAATCTTTTAGCTGGCACTAGTGTGAGCAGCGTGATCGAAGAACTTCTTAAGGACCCGAATGTTCTCTATGCAGAGCCTGATTACAAGGTGTACTCATCGATAAATCCGCAGACGTTCCGTCCTGTAGAAACTACAGATAAAGCATCATCTTACTCTGCAGCTGCTTCCCAGTATATACCTAATGACCCGCTGTTCGATGAACAATGGGGGCTCCACAACACTGGACAAGTTTTAAATGAGGGTACAGTGCCTGGCGGTAAGAAAGATATCGACATGGATTTGCCTGAAGCCTGGGAAATTACCAAAGGAAGTAAGGATGTTATCGTAGCGGTTATAGGAAACGGGGTTAAAATCAATATTCCCGATTTAGTAGGCCAGATATGGGTAAATAAGGGGGAAATTCCGAATAACGGCAAAGACGACGATAATAATGGATTTAAAGACGATGTGAATGGATGGGATTTCGCCTATGACGATAACTCCTTGTTCGACACGATTGACGGGCTCAATGACTCCTACGGCACAATGAATGCCGGCCATATCGCCGCCTCCATGGACAATAAAGAAGGTATTGCCGGAGTTGCTCCTAATGTAACCATCATGCCGCTTAAGGTTGTTTCTAAGAACGGCGGTTACTACACAGATATTGTAGATGGAATCAAATATGCTGAGAAGAATGGCGCCAAAATTGCCTCACTTGGGCTTCTATACGGCTATAGAAGCAAGCTGATTGAAGATGCTATTAACAGCTCTAACATGTTGTTTGTTGCTGCAGCAGGAGATCAATATGACGCAACTCTGAATACAGATATTACCCCTATGTATCCAGCTGCATATCCAAGTCAGAACATGCTTTCAGTAACTGGGGTAAATATTCTTGGTGATCCATCGTTAGGCGCTGCTATCGGACAAACATCAGTTGATGTCGCAGCTCCATCAGAGCTCATCATTTCGACAATAGCTGATGTTAATGCAGGATATGCTGCCGAGATCGATAATGGCAAATACAAAGCTTACTATCATGGGATAGGCTTCGAGGAAGTACCTGATCCAGTGGAGCGGCAAGATATGTTTAACCGGGCAATGGATTTTCTAAAATCAAGTGTTAATCCGAGAATTCTACTAGTTCAAGATAGCCTCCGAAGCTATTCAGACGGCGGCGAAATTGGCCCACTTGCTTATGATTCTAGCATGGAAACTTATAAAGAACTTCTTGCTTCAGCAAAGTATACCTATGATCTTGTAACGACCCTGGATGAAACAAAAGATGGCCCATCGTTGAGTAAATTGCAAGATTACGGGCTCGTCATCTGGTCAACTGGGTACTTAGGAACTACTGATGGCCACAAACTGATTACCGATAAAGATCAAGCCAATTTATCCAGCTATCTCAATGGCGGAGGCCATTTAATGCTGACCGGACAAGATGCTATTGACCAAATCCCAACCTCTCCTTTTGTACAAAATGATTTAGGCCTTACGCTCGTCAAAGAAGGTGGATATGTATTCAAAACATGGGGTGTACCCGGCACCATATATCAAGGCAAAGAATACAAGCTACGTGATTTTTCCTTGTTTTATGACACTGTGATAAGCAATAAGCCCGAAATGACCAAGGTCAATCTGAGGAATAGCAACGGCAAATATTTTTATTCTCAGGGAACATCGAACGCTGCCGCATATGCCGCAGGTGTTGCTGCACTGGTGCTTAGCCAGAATCCAGACATGAGCGCCCAGGAGATCAAACAACGGGTAGTGAACAGCGGTAAATCCCTTGATTCATTAAAAAGCAAAACGGTTAGTGGAAAATTGATTAGTGCGTATCGCGCGCTATGGAATAAAGATATTCCTGGCATGTCGCTACTTGATTCATCTATTTCTAACAGCCTCGATAACGTAAACGATCCCAATCATGTGTATTCCGTTGAGATGCATGCTGGAGAGGAAGTTACCTTCTCTCTAAAAGGCAGCAAGGGATCTGACTTCGATCTCATCCTGTATGACCCTTCTGCTGCGACGGTTGCAAGCAAGGACGGGGCTTTAGCTTATTCCGAGACTCCCGGCACGTCAGATGAATCTATTACTTATAGAGCAACCGAGACTGGAACTTACTACATTAATATTTTTGCTTATAAGGGAAAAGGAACTTACACATTAGATGTGCATTATGGAAATACGTCAGGATTAATCGAAGATAATGATCCATCGCTCGTCTACAACGGTTCCTGGTCTACGCTCAGAGGCTCTTCCTATTCCAACGGAAGCTTGAAGCAGCTAAACGGGGAGGGTTACGTTGAATTCGGTTTTAGAGGAAACGTATTTGAATGGATTGGTACCAAGGATGACAAGCAAGGACTAGCTGTCGTCTATATTGACGGATTGCCAATGGGGTACGCTAATTTGTACAGCAAAACTCCTTTATCGAGGCAATCGTTGTTCAAGTATGTACTGCCTAATGGGCATCATAACGTCCGTATTGAAAGGATAGGCAGTACAGATCAAAAAGGCGACATCAACGTGGATGCATTTGTCTTTACTAGTCTAGTTTCGCCGACTCATCCTTCTGCTAACTACTCTGGCCCTTGGACAACCCGTTATGGCATGAGATATGCGGATGGTGTGCAGACCTACACAACAATACCGAACAGTTCTGTTGAATTTACTTTTATTGGAACAAGGGCTACGCTTTGGTCCACCACTGGCAGCAACCGTGGCAAAGTGAACATTTATATCGATGGACGATCTGTTACATCCGAACCTATTGATTTGTATAGTGAAAAACTGCAATATCAAGTACCTGTCTTCACTTCAGGAGATCTAGCTAATGGCGTTCACAAAATTAAAATTGTGCATGCAGGAGAAGCAAATGCCAAGTCTACTGACAGCATTGTTGCAATCGATGGCCTGGACGTATTGAACTTAAACTAGCATGCGAGGCTGCTACTATTCTGATCTGAAATGGGGTAAATGAACGTGAACAAATCACTTCTCAAAAAATCATTATCACTCGTGACGCTCTCTGTCTTATTAGGGGGCCTAGTCGCTCAAAGTATGCCTGCGGTGAATGCCGCTTCACGAGTGAAGACCTTCGTTGACAACGATAGACTGCAATCTATTAAGCGTCTATTACAGGAATCTTCAAGTATGGTCGGAATAAGTGCGAATACGGATCAAGCGTACATCGCAAATGACATTGATACATCTTCCACTAAAGAGATCAATGTTATTGTTCAACTGCGCAGTCAGCCAGCAGCCGTTAGCAGGTATGCAGCTAGACTTGGCAACCGCAAACTTGCTGCGGAAGCAAACGAGTTCGCCGTGCAAGCTGAACAGGAATCCTTTCTAAGAAGTGCGCATTCAGAAAAAATCCCTTTCACAATTAACTACCAGTTCAATACCGTTCTTAATGGTATGGAAATTACCGTTAGAGCTGATCAAATTCCACAGCTTGCTAGACTCGCGAATGTGAAATCGATTCATAAAAATTCCATTTACTATCCGATTGAAGAGTCCGAAACTTATCAAGTCGCAGCAGGCCTGTCTTCTTTTGATCAGGTGCCTCTTGCGCAAATCGGTGTCCTTGAGGCCTGGAAAAAAGGTTTTACTGGAAAGGGCCTGAAAGTAGGCGTACTCGATACAGGAATCGATTATTTACATCCGGATATCAAAGGTAATTATGTCGCAGGCGGCTATGATTCGATTAATAAAGACGATGATCCGTACGAGGATGCACCGAATCAAGATGGCTCTGGAGGATCTCACCACGGAACTCATGTATCCGGCACCATTGTCGGCACAGGCTCTAATCCCTTAGCTGTCAATGTTCAGAAGGGTGTTGCCTATGAATCGAAGCTATATTCCTATAAGGTTCTCGGTCCAGAGGGCGGAACCTCCGCACAAGTTATCGACGGTATTGAGCATGCCGTCGAAGATGGCATGGATGTGATCAACCTTTCACTAGGAAGCGGTTCAGAGAAGGATCCTAACTCGCCTGACGCCATCGCGGTTAATAACGCTGTATTGGCAGGAGTCGTTGCAGTTGTAGCGAATGGTAACGACGGCAGTGGTGAGCATTACTATTATTCCATGGGATCGCCAGCATCCTCGCAATTGGCTATTTCTGTAGCTGCGGCTACGAGCACAAGTCATCCTATTTCAGCAACGGTTAACAGTTCCGTATCATCATCCGTAACATCTGTAACCTATGCAACCTATGCAGAGAAACTAAATCTTATTAGCTGGGAGACAGACACGGATGTTAGCACCGTTTTTGGAAACGGCCCTTTTAAAGGCGTCTACGTCGGTCTGGGCGTTGAAAACGATTATGAAGGCCTTGAACCTGCATACTTAGCTGATAAAATTGTCTTTATCTCCCGAGGAATCGTTCCCTTTGATGAAAAAGTTAAGATTGCTGCCAAACATGGTGCAAAGGCTGCGATCTTGTTCAACGGAAATAGTATTCATCCTGATATTTATGAGGCGGACCTGTCAGAGCACATTGAATTCCGTGATGGTCCTATTGGCCCTCCTGCATTCCTTGGTGACGGCTACGATTTAATACCGACATTTGATATGCCCGGCAAGATGGGACGCGCCCTAGCCAGAGAACTGCTGACGAACCCCGATCGAACCTTGCAGTTCAACGTTAGCAACGACTTCGAGGTAACAACCGTTGCAGGCGACCGTATTGCAGAATTCAGTTCCAGAGGTCCCAATTCAGATGGCAACTATAGTATTAAGCCGGATTTGAGCGCTCCTGGTGTCATGATCTATTCATCCGTACCTGCCTATGGCAAATACTACGGCGATGGAGTCAGCTACGATAAAGCATATGCAAGGCTGAGCGGAACAAGTATGGCTTCCCCGCATGTTGCAGGACTTGCTTTGCTGCTCAAGCAAGCTCATCCTGAGTGGTCTCCAACTGACATTCGCGCAGCATTAGCTAATACATCGACAACGCTTAGCGATAAGGACGGTACACTCTATGATGTCTATTCGCAAGGAGCAGGTCGGGTAAACGTTATGAACGCGATTGATACACCTGCCATTGTAGAGTCATTAGACGAAATTACAATTTACGACGAGCAGATGAATCCTACTATTATTCCTAGTGAAGCAAGCAGTGTGAGCTTCGGTATGATAGATCCAAGCTCTAATGTGACAGAGAAGAAGCCTCTTCGCGTCAAGAACTTGTCGGATAAGCCTGTCACTTATACAACAAGAGTAACCATGCATGATAAGGTAACTTCCGATCCAAGTGATACAATCCCTATCCCTACTCCTGATAGCAGTGCTATTGAAGTTGGTCTTGAAGGTGTTGCCTCCAACCAAATCACATTGAATGCAAGAGATAATTATGATTTTAACCTAACAGCCAAACCGAAAACTACAGAAGCGAAGCATGGCGTATACGAGGGTGAAGTTGTGTTGGAAAGCACAGGACGTCCGACCCTGCATCTGCCATTCGTTATTCACATAGGCAAAGAGTCCACCAATAATGACTTCCCTATTCAAAACGTGGTATTAAGCAGTCCAACTGTGACGAAAGATTCACCAATCGATATTACAGCTTCACTCCCAACTGGGGAAATGAATCATTTATATGCTTTTATCACAGATATGAATGGTGAGACTGTAGGAATAATCTCTGAAATTTATGACCTTGATGAAGACAAGGAGCTACTTAACACACTACCAGAGCATGTTATTATCCCTGAATTTGATGGCAGCTATAACATTGGCATCTATTCGAATGATGGCAATAAAGCAAATGCTCAACTGCCTGAAGGCAGATACAAGCTGGCGTTACTTGGTACTAAATATAACGAAAAATTTGAAGTGATTAAACAAGGAATAGCCTTAAAAACGTTCTACGTAAAAGGTGAATCTGTTGGAACCGAGCCTAGCCCAATACCTAACCCGCCTTATGATTCGCCTGCTTCAGGACCTGGGCCTGTTTTGCCAAATGAAGCTGCGTACAACAAAGAAGTAGCTGCAGCTCTCACAGAAGGGCAAGCAAGCATCGCGATTAAGACAGAAACGAGCGTGCAAGGAACGCAATTATCCATTTCTATTACAGACAGTAGCCTTCAAAAAGCGCTCACTGAAGCGAAACAAACGCCAACTGTTTTTGTCATCGGCGCAGCTTCCAAAGATTCAACTGATGCACAGTTGAAATTAACAGCTGCACAGGTGAAGTTGTTAAAAGAAGCTCCAGCGGGCAGTTCGATCGCCTTCTCTTGGAACGATGCATCCATTGCATCGCCTCTCTCTGCACTTGAGCAAGTACCTGATGGTGAAGACTATGTAATAACGATCAAGAAGGATGAAGGCAGTAAATCCGAATTCACAAAGCAGGTTGAAGATGCTTCTATCCTTGGAACACCTTATGCCTTCGAAGCAAGCAGTTTGAGCAATGGTGTTGCAACATCGCTTAAGCTGAAAGCTGATCAGGTGTTTACAAGATCCTTCCTTGTGGAAAAAGGCATTGATACAAGCTCAGCTGGTGCCTTGTTCTTCAACGGCGTTAAGGTCTACCCTATACCAGCCAAAATTACACCTGCAAGCAACGGTGCTTCCATTGTAACCATTAGTCGACCAGGCTTCTCAACTTATGCAGCTGCAAAACGACATATGACGTTCGGCGATATCGACAAGTCTTGGGCGAAAGATCAAATCCAATCGCTTGCAGACAAATTCATTCTGAACGGCACTTCGGAGCATACGTACTCGCCAGAAAGCAACGTCACTCGGGCTCAGTTTGCTTCAATGCTTGTAAGAGCACTAGGACTGCAAAAACAAGCATCGTTAATCCCATTCAGCGATGTGAGCAGCAGCGACTGGTTTGCGGACGCAGTGACGGCAGCTTATGATGCTGGACTTGTGACAGGCTCGGCTGGCCAATTCATGCCGAACGCCACCATTACTCGTCAGGATTTGACTGTTATGCTTGCTAGAGCGTTTAAATTAGTCAACCTGCAGAAACCGAGTAAGCCAGTCCTTCGCTCCTATGCTGACGCTGCACAGTTCAGCGATTATGCACAAGAAAGCATTCAAATCGTAACAGCTGCTGGGCTTATGGAAGGTGTAGAGTCTGAAGGAAGCTTCTACTTCGAACCAGCTCATGCAACAACTCGTGAAGCTGCAGCTAAAGTACTGTATCGCCTTCTTCAAGCCGCTAAGCGTATAAACTAATGATGCTCCTCATGAGTAGGACACTTTTAGAAGCCTGGCGAAAGCACCTGATCAGCAGATAAATGAATAGACAAAGCCGGACCTGGGATTCCAGGTCCGAGCCATTTTAAATAGGTTTTCATTGCTGCGGTAATAAACCCATTCCATATATGGAGAGCAAATTAGCAAACTTAGGAAAAAAAAAGACCACACCTTAAGTGTGATCCTCGCCCATACATTGGATTGGCTTCCTTTTTACGCAATACTGATGTGAAAAAGCTCCTCCAATTCGATCTCTAGCACGTCGCTTAGTCGCTTAGCGGTTGAGGGCCCCACAGATTTAATCGACCGCTCAAGCAAGCTTATGTACGCATGGCTTAAGCCTGTGTGCCGCGCTAGCTCTCGTTGCGAGTAACCTTTCGTCACTCTCGCTTTGATGAAAGTATCCGTTTTGGCCATAATTCGTATATGCATCTTTGTCGTTCAGACCCCCATCCTCACTTCGTCCTATTAGAAGTATACCTCGCACACATTCACTAATGCAACCACTAAAGTTTACTTTAGTAATCAAACTAGTGGACACCGAATGCCAAAAATACCCTATGAACATGGTGATTGTAATTACTTTAGTAAACTGTTAGTATTAAATCGTTTACTAATGTTTACTAAGATGGGGAGGGTGAGCAGATATGTACTTCTACGATAAATTAAGAGATATGCGTAAAATGAAAGGCTTCACAATTCGCGAGCTAGCTGATCGCTCCGGTGTATCCGCGGCCTATATTTCACAGTTGGAGAATGGAAACCGCGGAATTCCTTCACCCGACGTCTTGATGAAATTGTCTGAAGGACTTAATACGTCATATTCGGAGCTGATGGATATTGCCGGTTATCTCGAATCCACACACACGAACCAACAATTCCAAAGCGATCCTGTTAACTTACGGCGGTTTCTTCGTGAAAATGAGTTAATGTTTGATGGCTTCGTGTTGACCGCCGAGGACAAGGAATGGGTCGAGCGCATGCTAACCGTCTTATTCTGGAAGGATCGACAGTCTACCAAAAACTCCGAAAGTTAATCCTCCGCATTTAAAAGTATTCACGCACTTTTAAAGTGTTATTTGTTGACCTGGCGCCATCACTAAGCCTTTGATGTCTTCCTCAGCCAAGCTTGCTACAAACTTGTTTGGATCTTGTTCGATCACCGGGAAGGTATTATAGTGCATGGGCACAACGGTTTTGGCCTTCAAATATTCCGCGGCAATCACGGCATCATCCGGTCCCATCGTGTAATTATCACCTATCGGCAGGAAGGCTAGATCAATTTCGTTCAATTTGCCGATCAGCTTCATATCTTTAAATAGCCCCGTGTCCCCTGCGTGATAAATGGTTTTCCCCTCTACCATAAGCAAGAATCCGCTCGCCATGCCTGTATAAATATTTTCTTTCGTTCCTGGCGGATTATAAGAAGAATCATGCAGAGCTAGCGTCAATTTCACTCTGCCAAAAGGAAACTCAAATGCGCCGCCGATTCCCATCCCATGTGTCTTAGCCCCTTGGGAGCCTAAATATCTGGCTAAATCATTAGGAGCAATCACTGTCGCGTTATTACGCTCCGCAATGGATAATGTGTCTCCAACATGATCACCATGGCCGTGTGTAACGAGGATGTAATCCGTCTTGATGTCTTCCGCTTTGACCGTTGCTTGCGGATTACCCGTTAAGAAAGGGTCAATAATCAAGGTGTGTTCCTTCAATCGAATTTCGACGCAGCTTTGTCCATGGAAAATAATGTTCACTTATTTCAGCTCCTTTGCGTTTATATGTTTATTTTATCATAGGTGCCTCTGCGATTTAAAATTCTTCCAGACTATATAAAATCCCCTTCCGGAAAGTTCCGAAAGAGGA
Source organism: Paenibacillus sp. J22P51 (assembly GCF_059692215.1). Classification (NCBI taxonomy): domain Bacteria; kingdom Bacillati; phylum Bacillota; class Bacilli; order Caryophanales; family Paenibacillaceae; genus Paenibacillus; species Paenibacillus sp. J22P51. The sequence goes on from NZ_JCAUAZ010000001.1 coordinate 643,180, forward strand.
CATTTGTGAAGCCTAATTAGCCAGAAGACTATTCATTTTTTTCTCTAGTATGGCAAGCCCCTCATCCGGATCCAACCCTCCCATGACAATACTTTGAAGTTCTTCTGAGAGCGTTGTAAAGATTGTCGCATACTTATCTGTTTGGGGTGCAAATTTGACGTGATGCTGTGCCTCGATGAAGAGCTTACGGTAGGGCAGCTGGAGGTATTCTTGACTCTGAAGAACAGCTCGGTTGGCAGGTACATGTCCGGCTTGGCCCCATAAGAGTGACCCTACTTTCGAGAAATAGGACATAAATATCATGGCTGCGCGTTGTTTTTCCATGGATACGTATGTCGGAATGACAAGTGTATGCGAGCTCCCCCACTGCATGGAACTGCCAAAAAGAACGGGAAGAGGCATGATACCAACGGGAAGAGAGGGTTCATTTAGATGGTAGCCCGCTTCCCAGACACCCCCCATCCAAAGTGCGGCTTTGCCATTGTGGAACGTATCCCATGGCGTTTTATCGTTAACATCCGCGAGCTTGCTTGCATAGAGTTGTTGATAAAACTTCAAAACACGGAGTGCCTTATCATTATGGATGTTCGATTTCAGCATGCTGCCATCCAATAATTCCCCACCCGCTTGATCATACATATTCAGGAATGGTTCTTGGAAATAAGGCGTATTCACAGCAAATGGCTGAACATTCGGTACTTTCGCTTGAATCTGTTGCAGCATTAGGATAAATGCCTCCGGCGTTGACATGCTCAACTTTGGCGTGTCATCGTCATTTAACAAACCCGCTTTTTTCAGAATCGCTTTATTGTAGTACAGCATGTGAAAATGCGTGTCCAACGGCATCGCATACGGCTTATTCAGGAAGCTCACACTTTGTACGTTGCTCTCCTCCAAGTCTTTGAAGTCAAATCCAATCTCTCTGGCCAAGCCGTCCAGCGGTACAATTTGCTTTGCCTTAACGAAAGGTGACATTCGGTCTACATGAGCGACGGCCACATCCGGACCTTTTCCTGAGGAAAGAGCCGTACTCAGTTTCACATAATATTCGTTGGATTCTAATCGAAGCTGCTTCACATATACGGCCTTCTGCGAGTTATTGAAGTTTTGCACGATACGTTCCACGAACTCTCCTTCTCCACCGCCGAAGGGATTCCAGAACGAAATTTCCACGCGTGTCTCCACGCTCTCTACTGTTTTCTTATTTTCCGCTACATGCTTGTCACCCGTAGACAGGATCGTACATCCCGTTAGCACGAGTATGAGCACAGATCCAATTCCAACGCATTGTTTCATTCTTTTTTTATCTAGCATTCTAATACCCCCTTCATCCAAAAGCATATCAACTACTAGCTCCTCGGTAAGCGCTTGCATGCCAGCACGAGAATACTTAGGTTGATTTGTCCTCCCTTACTCGATTTCGATATTCCGATGGGGACGAGCCCGTAATTTTTTTAAATACTTTGGAGAAATATTTGGGATCTGGAATACCAACCAAATGGCCAATATCCGCAGTCTTAAGGTCGCTTGTCAGAAGTACCTTGGCTTTCTCGATGCGAATCCTCGTCAGATACTCCAGGAAGCTCTCGCCCATTTCCTTTTTGAACAGGTTGGCAAAATAGTTTTTACTTAAGTGCACCAGATTGCTAATGGACTGAAGTGAAATCTCTTGTTGATAATATTGCCCGATATATTGCGCAGCTTTAATTATGCCATTGCGATCACTGTTATACACACCAATCATATGCTGGGCAAGTTCTTCAAACGCGTTCAAGAACCAGACCTTGCTCATCTGGATCGTCTCTAACTTGGACAATTGCTCATAGTACTTCTTCTTTAGTTGCAGAATGCTTTGCTGATCACTTGCAACCTCCGACCATAGGGTCGTGAGAAGAATGAGCAGCTCCAAAGAAATAATTTCCACGAGATCATAGTCCTTGCGTGCCGTAAGCTGTTCGAAAATATCTTCCAAGTATGCTTGCAGCTCTTTGGTTTGAAAGGCATACACCATCGTATGGATATGATTTGTGCTAACTTTAATATTATCTGCCAGCTGACTGGTTACAGGCACATAATCAACACCATACAGAATGGCTCGCTCACTGCCTATGAACATTTTATATTTCGCTGCAGCTATCGCTTGCTCGTAGGCTTGGTGGAGATCAGCCCAACTGGACGTGCTCATACTAATGCCTATCGTACACGACATCGTATATTGGTCCTTCAGATAGTGAAGTATGGACTGTGCCAATGACTTCAACTCAGCAACGCCCATAGTTGCCATCTTCCTTGTAAAAAGAAAAACGTTCATTTCCCCTTGCCGATCTGGGAAAGCTTCATAGACATCCTCCGAGGAAGTCGTCAATACTTCAGCAATCGCTTTGCGAATTAACGCTTGGCCCTCCTCCACACTCTGAGCCCACATATTCTTCGCGATATGAAGGACATAGAAGGGTAATTTAACCTCAGATAGCCTCAAGCTTATTACGATTTGCTGTCTGTGGGCAGGGTCCATCTCTTCTAGAAGCTCCAGCATCCGTTTTTCTCTCACGATTGGGTTGGCGTCACTTAGCGAAAGCTTCTGCTCGCTGCTTGGTGACTCCGCTTTGATCGAATCTCTCACACGAAGCAGCGTCCCCTCAAGGTCACGCGGCATCATATCCGATTTGATCATATATTCGGAAACCCCATTACGAATGGCTTCCTTCGCATATTGGAAATCCTCCAAGTTGCTAAGAATGACAATTTTCATAAGGGGATGACATTTACGTACTTCCGAAATTAGCGTGATGCCATCCATAACAGGCATTTTGATATCTGTGATCAGAATATCAGGCGGGTTTTCGCGGATCAGGTCCAACGCTTCTTGCCCATTGGCTGCCTCACCGCTCACGGTTAAGCCTAACTTTTCCCAATCAATCATGGACCGAATTCCGAACCTCACGATATACTCATCTTCCACAATCACAACTCGAAACATGATCTTCACCTACTTCATTTCTGGAAGTCTGATCGTAATGTGTGTACCTGCTCCAGGTTCACTTTGAATGTCCAAACCATAGGGCTTCCCACAAATGAGTTTAATTCGTTCATCTACATTTGCTAAGCCAATCCCGCTTACTTTATCAACGGAGGGCGCTTCATACCTATTTAGGCTCTGAACAAGGCTTGCATCCATGCCTCGGCCATTATCCACGACCTCGAAACGTATTCCGCCATCCGGATGAACGCCGCACCGAATATGAATTTCGCCTGTTTCCCTATCTGTAAATGCATGAAGTATGGCATTCTCCACGATAGGCTGTAGGATCAGCTTCGGCGTGCGGTACAAACGGACCTCCTCATCCAGATGAACAAACGTATCGATATTAAAGTTGAATCTGAATTTTTGAATACCCAGATAACACTGAACATGCTCGATTTCTTCTTCGATGGTGACCGTTTCTTCACCTTTCCCCAAGCTGATGCGCAATAACCGGGAAAGCAGACTGACCATTTCGGCAGCGTGATTAGCTTTCTGCAAAAGTGCCGTCCATTTAATAATATCCAGGGTATTATAGAGGAAATGCGGGTTAATTTGCGCTTGTAACGCCTTCAATTCCGCCACGCGTTTATGATTCTGTTCCTCATATACGGTCTCCAAAAGTCCGTCTATCCGAGTAACCATGTAATTAAAGTTTTCGCCCAAAATATCGAATTCATCATTACGCCGTTTCGCTTTGAAGCGGACGGTCAGGTCACCCGACATCACTTGCCGCATCAATCGAATCATCTTCAGAATCGGCTTAGAAATCGAGTTCGCCAGCAGCATAGCCGTCAGGATGGAGAATAGGATGCAAATGAAAGCGATCACGATAATAATTTGCAATAACCGATTAGAATCTTTGTACAGCGAAGCCTCTGAAATCACATTGACGACGATCCAGTCGTTGGTATGCAGCTTTTTATAATTCACGATCAGTCGTTCACCTTGATATTTCAATGGAAACACCGATTCATCCGCAGCCAAACGAAACATCTCTGTGAAGCCGTCTTCGCCTAGCACTTCTTTTACACTTTTCCCCAGAAATTGACTATCCGGATACGAAATGATCTGACCCTTGCCATCAATCACAAAACTTTCAATATCCATATTACTCTTGGTCGTTCGAGCACCAATCTCTTTCAGCACATCCTCGCGAATATCCAGTACAGCAATGATCCCAACAGGACTATCATCGGACATCTTATAGATTTGTTTGGCCAGTGAAAAGACGTGAACATTTTGCGTGTTCAGACTATCGACATACGTTCCCAAGCGCGTGGAAAACCAGCGAAAATTGCTCCCATCGTCCAAGGTCTGCAGGAATGGGGATACTTTAGGGGCAGAGCGATCGTTCCATCTGTATATTCCCTTGATAAAATGGTGCGGTGAAAGGAATGAAATCGACTGTAAGTCCTGATTAATCGCAATAATGGTGGATAGCTTCGTTGTTAGGGATAGACTATCCAGATCATATTGAGAGGGATCCGTACGATCCAAAGTCCGCAGCATCGTGACAATTTCGTTGTTATTTACAACCTGCATCATCAAATCTTTGTAGATCCCAAGTCTAGTGTCGATATTCTCCGCTGTCTGTTTCAAGAGCTGTTCCGAGTATTCCGTTACTTTATTGTTTATTGTTGATTTCGATATCGAATACGAAATAAACCCCAAGGCAAGCAGGGGCGTTAGAGAAAAGAGGAATAGCAACAGCATCCACTTATAGCGAATGCTGCTCGTCCATGTATACATCCATGAAGGAATTCGTTTGTGTCGCTGTTTCGTCACAACATCTGATGTCTGGGTCAAAAGTTGGAACAACCCTTTCTGGGAAGAGAATCTGACTCGTAGAAATCCAAGATTATTAACCTTTAATACCGGACATCGCCACGCCTTGCACAATTTGACGCTGCAGCACAGCGAACACCAGAATCGTTGGTATTGCCGCAATTGCACTTGCTGCCATGATCATATTCAAGGACATGATATTATTCGACAAGAACGTCGGTAGTCCTGCTGATAAGATCATGTTCTCTTGCGACGTAATCGTCAGGTACGGCCATAAGAAATTGTTCCACGATAAGATGAAGTAGAAAATACCGACAGAAAACATCGCAGATCGAGTTAGGGGAAGACAGATTCGGTACCAGAGTCCAAAGTTTTTACAACCGTCAATCTGCGCAGCCTCGATATAATCTTTCGGGACGCCATCCATGAACTGCTTCAGAAGCAGGATCCCAATTGGATTCGTAAGTCCAGGTAGAATGATCGCCCACATGTTATCAATCAGCTTCAAATGAAGTGTCGTTTCATAGAGTGGAATCAAAATCGCTTCCGTTGGGATTAACAAACCTGAAACGATTAGAACGTAGAACACGCCTCTAGATTTGAAGGGCAGCTTCGAGAAGGAGAAGGCCGCTAAGGAGCTGAAGATGAGTGAAATGACCGTTGTCAGTACACCGATTACTGCGCTGTTCCACGTCCATCTGAGAATCTGAGAATCTTGGATAACCTTTGTATAATTATTCAAATTCAAATTCGAGAAATTGAACCAGTCTTGAATGGAGATGACGTTTACGCCATCCGGTTTGAGGGATACAACCAGCATCCAAATCAGTGGAAAAATAAATAGGAGCGCCAGCACCACGGCGATGATGTTGATTGTGAGTTGTTTCATGTTCAACCTCCGTCAATCTTTTCTGTCTGTTAATTTAAACTGAATCACTGCGATGAGCAGCATGAGGATGCAGAATACGATGGATTGGGCCGAAGCTAGTCCGAACATATCCTTTTTGAACCCGGTGACGTAGATGTAGCGAATCATTGTGTTCGTGGCGTCCCCTGGACCTCCGCCCGTCATAATCTGCACTTGCCCAAACAGCTTTAAGCACGAAATGATTTGATAAAATATTTGTATTTGCATGACTCTCGACAGTCCGGGAAGCGTAATATGAATGAATTGCTTCCAAGCGCCAGCGCCATCTATTTTCGCAGCTTCATAATGATCCGTGGGAATTTCTTGTAAGCCAGCTAGGAACAATACCATTACAAAACCTACTGTCCACCAATCGGTTGCAAGGGTAATCGCCCACCAAGCAAAATGTTTATCTGTCAGCCAATGAATGTCACTAGGTAAACCAATAAGTTTCAAGAACGCGTTAATCGGGCCATATTTCGAGTCGAAAAGGCGAAGCCAGATGAAACTGATAACCGAGACGGATAGCACGTAAGGCAGGAAAAAAATAGAACGGATAAGCGTTCGGAAGCGGAGATTTTGATTAATCAGCAGCGCTAAACCTAGACCAAGCACGATAATGGTCGGTGTACAGAGGATAACAAAGTAAATCGAGTGCCATACATAGAGATAAAAATTGCTATCCGTAAAAATCTTTTTATAATTCGTAAAGCCAACATATCGCTGCATCCCCTGAATGTTCCATACGTGCAAACTCATCCAAGCGCCTCGCCCCACTGGCCACAGATAGAAGATGGCAAAAGGGATCAGAAACGGCAGCACATACAGCAATGCCTTCATTTCCAAGGCTATTCGTAACGGTTTACGATCGCGGAGGACCCAAGTCCGATCACGCTCACTCACTTTAGTCTCCATTGTCTCTTCTCCTTGTTACTTTCTATATAAGTTCGGGTGGAGCCCCAATAGCTTTCTAAGAAGCTCCACCCGATTCAATCGGACAATTAGTTACTTAAAATATCATTGATCTGCTTATCCATCGTTTTCAAGCCTTCTTCTGGCGTTTGTTTCCCGAAAAGAATGTTTTGCAGCGACTCCGACACCGTTGTAATGATCGTTGTGTATTTATCTGTTTTCGGTGCAAATTTCACTGTTTTTTGTGCTTCAATAAAGAAATTGCGATATGGAAGCTTCTTGTACTCGTCACTTGTCGTTACAGCACTGTTCGTTGGTACGTGTCCTGCCTGACCCCACGTTTTGCCTCCAACCTCAGAGAAGTACTTCATAAATTTCGCTGAAGCTTCTTGCTTCTCTGTCGTTACATAGGAAGGAACTACAAGCAAATGTGAGCTTCCCCAATGCGTTTGGCTGCCGAAGATGGCAGGCAATGGCATCGCACCTACATTTAGGTTCTTGTCGTTTAGTAAGAGTCCCGCTTCCCATACCCCACCGAACCATAGTGCAGCTTTACCGCTGTGGAATGAATCCCAAGGCGTTTTATCGTTCAAATCACTGTATTTGTTCTTGTATAGATCCATGTAAAACTTAAGGACATTCAATGCTTTCTCATTGTTGATCGCGGATTTCGTCATATCACCATTCAAGATGTCGCCGCCTGCTTCATAGTACAAATTCAGGAATGGCTCTTGGAAATAAGGTGTATTAACAGCTAACGCCTGCACACCAGGTACTTTCGCTTGAATTTGCGCTAATGTTTTCTTAAATCCATCTGGCGTAAGATCCCCCAACTTCGGCGTTCCATCGTCGTTCAACAGCTCAGCTTTCTTTAGTAGATCCTTGTTGTAGTAGAACATATGGAAATGGGTATCTAACGGTACTGCGTACGGCTTTCCGTCATAGGACACGCTTTTGATATTGGAATCTGAGACTTGTTTCAGATCAAAACCAACCTTGCTGGCAAGCCCATCCAGAGGTAAAATTTGCTTGGCTTTGACGAAAGGAGAAATCCGATCCACGTGAGCGACGGCAACATCAGGCCCTTTCGAAGAAGACAGCGCCGTGCTTAGCTTCGCATAGTACTCGTTGGATTCTAGGCGCAGCTGTTTCACGATGACTTCCTTTTGGGAATCGTTATAGCCTTTAACGATTTGATCTACGAAATCCCCCTCGCCACCGCCGAACATATTCCAAAAGGTAATCTCTACGGGACTCGCTGATTTGGTGGTCTCTCCCGCTTTCGTTGTCGCTGAAGCTGTTGTCGCAGCAGCTGTTTTGGTATCACTTTCTTTTGTGCTCGAACAGCCTGTCGCTACCATAGCAAGCGCAATACTTGCGGTAAGTAAGCTCGTAAATTTCTTTTTCATAGTGATAAACAACCCTCTCTCATTCGGTTTATGTTTTCTTCGAAAGCCCTTTCACTCGGATGTAAGGGCTTTCCTTAGTTCTAACTTTACAGGGAATCGTCTCTAGGCTAAACCGATAAAACCCTCAACTTTAGGGAACAAACGTAAGAATTCATCGACTTGCGTTATGGATAAAATGTGATGATGTTACGATTGGAGGGGGAAATCTTACGTAGGATGCTCAGATGACCGAGTCGTGGGGGGCGATTCCATTTAACTGGAAAATGTACAGTTAATTCGAGTGGAAATATCGATTACCTAAGAATAAATGGAAAATATACAGTTAATTCCCACGTTTTCACTCAATGACTCGTAATTCGAAGATAACAACTGGAGGAATTCCAGTTATTTGTCAAATAAGCCCCGAAGTGATCAAATTAGATACAGGAAATCCATCTATTTCGTCGGAGCTGCTGCAATTAACTACTCCTAAAGAAAAAAAGAGCCCAAAGGCTCTTTTTCAACTTCTTTAATTTACGAACTAGTTAGTTAACCGAAATATTGTCAAAGCCCAAAATGTAAGGGCTTACTTTTTGAAGTATACCGATTGTACGCCTGCATCAACACCCACAATCTGACGAACTGAGGTGACTAATGTTACGATTTATGGCGATTTCAGACATGGAAGGACATCTGGTGGCGTACAAAGTTACGATTGGCGGCTATCAGCATGCCAGACACGCATCCACGAGTATAAATCGAACTAGATATGGAACGACGTTCCCCTATTTCCCGGAAATTTGCCCCTTCTTCCAACTTGCGGAACGTCAGTCCGCTATTGAGCTACAAGGTTGCCATTTTGATGCAAATTGCACGAGATAGCGGAACCACGTTCCGCAACTTTTGGTTTCTGCGCAAAAAATGCCAAATAGCGCCCTGACGTTCCACATCTCACAGAGACGAGGAACCTCGGGGCGCTATTCGCCACTACTTATCGCATTGCCAGCAGCTATACCTCCTGCAAGCTCGCATCCAAACGCACAAACGTCCGCTTCAGATCATCCTTCGGAATCTTCGCGTAAGCATCGCCTATGCTCACCTCAAACGAACAAATCCCATCACTCGACTCTCGCAGATAATGGATCAACCCTACCCCCGTCTCCTCGTACAACGCGACAAGGAGCGGCTCTAGCTTCTCTTTCGGCATCGCAATATGAACGTGGAACATATTCGTCACGGGTACCTGCGGCAACGTACTTACAAGATGGCAGCTATTGTACAGCGCAGCGAGCTCCAACGCTTCCTCATAGTATTGCCCCATCTTGGATTCGCGCTGCTTGAAATAGTAGCTGGCGCTTAGATAATACGGATAGAGGCTGATCAAATCGCCGCCATGCCGCCTTTTCCACACTTTCGATTTCACGGTAAATGCCTCATCACCAGCCAGAATAGCACCTGCTAGCCCGCCGATCCCTTTGTAGAAGGAGATATATACACTGTCGAAGAGCGCACATAACTCTGCTGCAGACTTCTGATAATACGGAAGCACCTCGTACAATCTCGCTCCATCCAGATGAAGCTTGATCCCCTTAGCACGACAATGCGCCGATATCGCAACAAGCTCTTCATACGGAGGCAACTGTCCGCCAATTTCACGCTGTGGCAGCTCGATCAACAAACAGGCTATTTCTTCTTTCAGCTCAAGAATCTCATCCAAGCGAATCAATCGATCCGTCTCGCCTAGTAATATCGATTCAATCTGATGCAGTTCCTTCAGGCCATCCTCTTCATGGATTTCCAAATGGCTTAACGGATGATAGGCCACCTTACGGATCCCTTTTTCATCACACCAAATACGGAGGGCGATTTGCTGAGCCATGGTCCCGCTCGGGAAAAATACAGCCTTCTCCTTCCCTAGATACGCAGCCATTTCCGCCTGAAAGCTCTCTATGCCTTCGCCTGTTCCATAATTATCACTCTCAAGATGACCATCAAGCTCATCCAAGGCATCTTTTAAAATTTGAATCTGTCTGCGACCGTGCCCACCCACTGGATAGGAGGTTTGGCGAAAGGCTGCGGCTAATGGTGATAATGTGCTCATATGAATTGTGCTCCTTTGTTTTTGCCAGATACATAGAGATCTTTGCTGTCTTTTGGCTTATAATGTGGTTATGTACTCACAAGAAATCCCTTTGAAAAGGAGCATTCCCATGAATGAAATCCTTATTGGTTCTAAGGATCAGTTTACTGCAAACCCGTCCGAAGTGAAAGTAAATGGCAAGCGATTCTTCCTAACGGAAGCGGATGGTATCTACACGTTGCTCTCCAGTCGTTGCCCCCACGCCGGCTATGAAGTTGAACTAGAAAATGGCGAGCTTGAATGTCCGCTGCATGGCTGGACCTTTGAGGTACACACGGGTCGGTGCCATAATGTCCCAAATGCGCGACTTCAACCCTATGAAGTCATCGAAAGAGAATCGCAGCTTTTCGTACGGATGGACCTCATCTAAAAGTATATTTTACCAATGGACAAGCTATACTATGGGCTGTTGTCAATCTCTTTTGAACAGCTTAGGAGGCTGCATGTCCACAAAAGCAATCCCAACGAAGAACGGCACAATGACTTGGTGGCAGTTATCGCTGCTCGGCGTCGCCTGTACGTTAGGAACTGGCTATTTTCTCGGAGTCGGTATCGGCCTAACGATGGGTGGCGCTTCGATGCTCTTTTTGTTCATTTTAGCAGCAATAGGCACTTATATCGTACTCGACGCATTGCTTCAAATGATTGGTGAGAATCCACAGCAAGGCTCATTCCGCTCCTATGCCAAATTGGCTTATGGACACTGGGCCGGTTTCAGCTGCGGCTGGATTTATTGGGGCTCCCAATTGATGATCATGGGGAGTCAATTAGCCGCTCTCTCCCTGTTTACGCGATTCTGGTTTCCCACGATTCCCATGTGGCTATTCGCTATGATCTATGCCGGTCTCGGTGTTGGTGTTATCTTGCTCGGGGCTAGAGCGTTCGAGCGATCGGAGCATATTTTCGCACTCATCAAAGTATCTGCGCTCTTGATCTTCCTCCTCCTTGCAGGTGCCGCGGTAATAGGCTGGATCTCGGGTGGCCTTCATCCGCTTTCATTTCCGATCTCGGGCGAAACCTTTTTGCCATCAGGGCTCAAGGGCTCTTGGTCATCCCTCATCTATGCCTTCTACGCCTTCGGCGGCACAGAAATGATGGGTCTTTTCGCTATGCGCCTAAAGAAATCGAGCGAAGCTCACAAAGCTGGCTCCATGATGCTCCTCCTATTAGCTATCCTATACATCGTCTCCCTCTTCCTAGTCCTAACCCTACTTCCTTTACATGCCCTTCATGACCAAAAAAGCCCCTTCCAGGTTAGCTTGGAAAGCTACCCGCTTCCCTATGTTCCGCATGTGTTTAACGCCATCCTCATTATTGCCGCTTTCTCCACGATGGTTGCTTCCTTATTCGCTGTTACTGCAATTCTGGTCGCACTAGCGAAGGATCATGATGCCCCGCTGATCTTTACCCGGACAACAAGCGGAAAGAGACAGATTCCTTACCCTGCGCTTGCTTTAACTACCGGAGGAATGGCTGCGGCTGTTGTCCTTTCCCTGCTTTTACCCCAGGAGCTTTATACCTATATGTCCACTGCAGCAGGTCTCACTTTGCTCTTCATCTGGTTACTGATCTTGCTATCTTCAGGTCGCTTATTAGCCCACTCGCCTTCTCGTATGTACAAACGTTGGGCTGGTATTATACTCATCCTCTGTGCCATTACAGGGGCATCTTTACACCCAACTACGCGTCCAGGCTTTTTTGTTAGCCTGCTTTTTATCCTGCTCATTGCGCTCATTACCTACATCATGCACTTCACCTGGCCTACTAACCGCAAAAAAAAGTATTGACATTAACGCTGCGTAAAGCTTTACAGTTAAGTTGTCAGGAGGTGAGCAGATGGAATACACGGTACAGCACTTGGGGAAGTTGGCAGGAATCAGCACCCGTACACTTCGCTATTATGATGAGATTGAGCTTCTTATGCCGGCAAGAATCAACTCATCCGGATATCGCATTTATGGGCAAGCGGAGGTAGATCGACTTCAGCAAATATTATTTTACCGGGAGCTTGGTATTCCGCTAGAACAGATCAAAGAAATCATAACTTCGCCTACGTTCGACGGAACCCGTGCGCTGAGAGACCATCGTGAGCAGCTTCTTGACAAGCGGCGGCAATTGGATGTACTCATTGCCAATGTAGAGCAGACCATTGCTTCTAAAGAAGGGAGACTTACCATGTCCAATAAACAGAAATTTGAAGGCTTCAAACAAAAGCTGATAGATGATAACGAGAAGAAATACGGGAAAGAAATTCGCGAGAAATATGGCGATGAGCAAGTGAATAAAAGCAATCAAAAGGTAAAAAACATGACGCAAGATCAGCACGAGGAAGTTACACGTTTGGCTGAAGAAGTAACCGCTACGTTAGCGGAGGCTTTCGAGCAAGGTGATCCAGCCAGTGAATTGGCTCAAAAAGCAGCAGATTTACACAGACAATGGCTTTGCTACTATTGGAATGAATATAGCAAAGAGGCTCATGCTGGGCTAGCCCAAATGTATGTGGATGATGAGCGGTTCAAAGCTTATTATGACGAGAAGCAACCAGGTACGGCTGAGTTTTTGAGAGATGCGATTCACATTTATACAGGGGGACACTAGCACGTTTTCTATTATTTCCTACAAACATCCAATTCTTTTACAAGAAACTGAATATAGTATAATTACCAGCCGCCAGCCACATCCTTCATGTCTCCCTTTTTCATATGCAAAAGAAGCCCAAGACTCTCTCAAAGAGAGTTTTAGGCTTCTTCCATTTTAAGATTAAACCGGTGTGGGCACTGATTCACCGCTTGGTCTAACCAGTGATTTACTTTGCCATACGCGGCTTCGCCAACGCAGATACATCAGCAAGCCCCTCGTCCACTCATCCACTGTAAAAGCAATCCATACACCGAGTAGGCCCATCTCCAGATGTATCCCTAGCCAATAGGATAGTGGTACCGCAATCCCCCACATGGAGACAACCCCCATCATGACTGGGAATCTAGCATCACCCGCGGCACGCAAGGAATTGATGACAACTAAGTTAAAGGTTCGCCCTGGTTCCAAAATGATAGAAAGAAGTAGAATCGTCGATCCCATCACGATGATATCTGGATTATCTGTGAAGAGCCCTAACAGCTCTTTACGGAAAATCGAGGAGATACCGACGACAACAAAAGTTAATACAAAAGTAAACTTTAAACTTCTAATTAATTTATGATACGCCGCTTGAAAAGCCCCCGCACCAACCATATGTCCCACTATAATTTCTGTTCCCATCCCAATCGCCATGCCTAAAGCTATAAAATAATTGGTGATATTCATCACGTATACATGGGCGCTTAACGCTGTAGCCCCGATAATATTGATGAAGCTGAAGATCATCAAATAATGTGACTGCCAAGAAATATGCTCACCAGCTGATGGTAATCCGATGCTGAGGATTTGCTTAACGATACGAGAATTGAAGCTCACATAGTGCTTGAGCAGGATCGGTACTTGTAGACGGCGGTATAGGATGACAACAAGGATAATGAGACCAATCAATCGACTTACGATCGTTGAAACAGCCGCACCTGTTACCCCCCATTCTGGGAATCCCAAGTTACCGAAAATCAAGAGCGAGTTCCCCAAGACGTGGATCACATTGACTCCCAATGTTACGAACATAACGTCTCTTGTCTGTCCGTTGGAACGCAATACTGAAGAAATCGCATATGACAGGGCTTCGATCCAAATAAAGGCCGAGATCAAATTCAAATACGTTTTGGCAATCCCAATTTGCTCAGGCGCCAAATGCATGAGCTGCATCAATGGCTCACCAAAAACGACCAATGCAATACTCACGATGACTCCAAAAATCAGGTTTATGGTAATCGCTAGCGCGGAAATTCGACTGGCTTCCTTTACCTGGCCTGCACCTAGATGCTGCGCAACGGCTACACTCGTTCCAATACCAACAAATCCAAACATTAGAATACAGAACATAATCAGCTCATTCGCCAAGCCTACGGCTCCGGTCACTTCATCTGAGATTCGGCTTAGCATGAACACATCCGCTGTTCCTAACATCATACGTAGCACGGAGTCAATAAAAATCGGCCAAGTGACTGCGAATAGACTAAGCTTTTGCCAAGACGCTGTTGAATCTTTGTCTTTCATTCGTATTCACCTCTAGTTATTGCAAATGCAACTAGCATAGAATACGTAAGCGATTGCAGTCAAATGAAAATAATTAACTCCCAGGTCACGGCCCAGTTACTCGAATTTTTCGAGTAACTCCACCTCGCGGGGCGCTTCCTCAACCCAGTTAGTCGATTTTTTCGACTAACTCTACCTCGCGGGGCGCTCCCTTAAGCCAGTTAGTCGATTTTTTCGACTAACTCCACCTCGAGGGGCGCTTCCTCAAGTCAGTTAGTCGATTTTTTCGACTAACTCTACCTGGCGGGGCGCTTCCTCAAGCCAGTTAGTCGATTTTTTCGACTAACTCTACCTCATTAGTTGTTACGATGCAAGAGAGCAACAGCCTTTTCAGTAATCATGAATTTATGGCATCTCATCGAGCCACCGCCGATTGAATCAATCAATCTTTTGGATTCCAAATCTCTCAATACTTTTCTGCAAGTCTCGCTCTTAAGTTGAAGCCACACACATACATCAGTCAATCGGAAAGGTTTATTACAAAACAAAGAGAAGCGCAAGACCTCCCGCTCGTAAACGGGCAACTTGTGCAACCCAGTACCCTCCGCATTACCAATTCTACCAATCAATTCATATAGGTTCCTTTGACAGAAGCTCGGTTTTTTCTCAAGCTCATCTCGGCTATATGGGAAGTAAGTGTACCCAAGTATCGCAACTGAACGTGCACGTGCCCTCTCGAATGAGAATCGGTCTCTCGTAATTTTCTCTGCGTGGGTTACAAAGCTGTCCTCCTCGAACACGATCCGCAGATTAGGATGAAATACATCACCATATATCTTCACGCCTGACAAACTCATCATTTCGTATTCTAGCACCAATCCCTCGAATGAACCCATAACAGGCAGAAGTACCTCCTCCATAAGTAACTTTGTTCCCGTCAAATCCCTTTGCAGCATCTCCAGCCTCTGCCCGCTAGCACTCCGAATTTGCTCCTGCCAAAAGTTTTTATATTCCTTCTCAAACACGCCAACCGCCTCCTAAACAAAATAAAACGCCGCTAGCTCCAACAAAGGGAGCTAGCGGCGTGTGCTTCACGCTTTTAAATCATTCATATACTCACGATACCAAAATTCTTGTCACTTAGCAAAATAAATTCCATTCTTCCGTCGTGCAAGAAAATCGTGAAAAGTAGAGATTAGCGTGTGTTTTTCTTATTTCACCTGTACCCAAGCGCCCTGCTTGTCTGCAGATGCCATCTCAGCCACAGCAATATCGATCGTGCCCATTGTACTTTCAGGTGTTGCTGTCGTCACCGCTTGCCCTGAGAGAAGCGTCTCCACGAAATATTTCAGCTCCAGATAATAGCCCATCTCTGGTGAAATCTCCGGGTTGAAACCAGGCGCGTCATTCGGGTTTACTTTTAAACCGCTCGCGTTGAAAATCATATTAGCTTTCTCAAAGTTAACGCGGTATAGCATTTCGAAGCCATAATCGCCTTCCAATGTCCAGTCCGCTTGCGCATTGATGACTTTGCCGTCTCCGTACAAATAGTTCGTAGACACAACATCATAGCCGCTGCCCGGAACCACATTTCGTGCCAAACAAGAAACCGATTCTGGTTTACCGAACAGCCAGTTGACCATGTCGATATCATGAACATGCATATCCAATAAGGCTCCGCCGCTCTTCTCTTTGTCGATTAGCCAAGGTCCCCAAGTCGGAGTTGCGCCACCCCGGTAGAAATAACCGCTTGTCACTTTGCCGAAAGTCCCCTTCTCTACAATTTCTTTCAAGTACACATAAGCCGGCCAAAAACGTAGACACTGACCGATCATCAGCTGCTTACCATTCGCTTTGGCTGCCTCAATCATCTCTTCGCACTCTTGTGAATTCGAAGCCATTGGCTTCTCACACAGCACGTGAAGACCTTTATTTAGGCATTCAATTGTTATGTCACGGTGCAGATACGTTGGGAGCGCAAGATCCACGTAATCCAACTGTTCTTTCTCGATCATCTCGGACACACTTGTATACTTCGCATATAGACTAAAATCGATCGCGGAATCACCAGTATCAATATTACCGGCAACCGCGTTGCCTTCTAACTTCTCTGGGTCGATATCACATAGTGCTACGACTTTAATAGCAAGACCTTCTGCTTCCAGTCGAACGTAATTCTCCAGATGCGTTCTTCCCATGAAACCTAATCCAACGAGTCCGATTCTTAACATGATTACTTCCTCCCCAAAATTGCATCCATAGCACCTGATGTGTTATATACGATTTGCACGCCATGATGCGTATAGCCAGGAATCATTTCCGCGATCACATAATCTTCATACCCAATGGTTTGAAGTGCTTTCATCACTTCCGGATAATTCACATCACCTGCAAGGAGGTCAACAAACCCATGTAAGCCGCCAGCTGCGCGGCGATAATCCTTGAAATGCACTTTTTTGATACGATGACTCAAAATAGAAATCCAATGCTCCGGATACCCTGAGAAAATCACATTCCCTACATCGAAATAGGCACCAACGTACGGGGAATTAACTTTATCTATGAAATCTCGCATTTCCAGCGGTGATAATAAGAATTTGTTCCATACATTCTCGATCCCAATCGAAACCTTCAAGGACTCGGCTACTCCCGATAGCTCCTGAATCGCTTCTAAGGAGTAATCATAGGCTTGATCATACGGTACTACTTCAGAATCAGGGATGAAATCAACGCCTACCGCGCCTGGCACGACTAGAATCGTATCAACACCAAGTGCCGCGGCATGCTCTAGCTGCTTCTTAACGATATCTTTGGCCTTCTGACGTATTTGAGGCTGACTGCTTGTCAACGAATAGGACCAGAATAAGCCTGTTGCTAAGCTGCTTACTTCAATTCCTGTATCATCGGCATGCTGACGGTACGCACGAACTTCACTTTCAGTGCTTTCAAGACTCAGCTCGCCCGTTTCATTCAGAGCTAACTCAATGCCGTCAAAGCCGGCCTTTTTCGCAGTTGTGATGCATTCCTTTACACTCATGGAGCCTGGAAATGACCAAATATTAATCCCTTTTTTCATTGTTATCTCCTCCGCTTCTTTCCTTAATTATAAAAGAGGGCCGTCACATAAGATTTATCTATTAAGCCGAATTATTTGCACTTTAGCGAAATTCAATATGTTAAAATAAGAAATAATCGGGAAGAAAATCCCCCTAGAGAGGACAGACAGCATGGATTTCCCAAGAATTTATTTACAGGAATCACTTTCGATTGAAGCTCTCATTTCCTTTCACTATTTTGAATATGCCAAAGGCTTTGTATTCGACGGGGAGCAGCATGACTTCTGGGAAATTCTCTACGTGGACAAGGGAGAAGTCGAGGTTCGAGCTGATGATGTCATCCATACCCTCGGGCAGGGCAACATGATCTTTCACAAGCCTGAGGAGTTCCATACCGTTCATGTCAGACACGCGCATAAGCCGCCAAATCTCATCGTCATCGCCTTCGCTTGTCATTCTGAAGCTATGTCTCGTCTTGCCAATAAAGTTGTTTCACTCGGTGATCGCGAACGCAATATCCTCTCGATCATTATGCAAGAGGGGTTTCATGCCTTTCTCCCTCCCTTCGACTCTCCATCCGTTCATCTGCTTGAAAGGCATGGTGGAGCGCCGTTTGCAAGTGAACAGCTCATCAAAGCTTATTTAGAGGTTCTTCTCATCACCCTCATCCGTAAACAAGAAGCTGGGGCAACCATGAAGGAAGCTCAGAGATTAAAGCAATCCTCTTTGCAAAAAGAGAGAGATGAGCAAAATCTGGTTGGGCAAATTATCGATTATTTGCAGGATCATCTTGCTGATTCATTTACACTAGATGACCTCTGTCAAGCCTTCCATCTAGGTAAAAGCCGAATGAAGGAGCTATTCCTATCCCAGAAGGGGATGGGCGTCATGGAAGCCTTCAAATCGCTCAAAATCGAACAAGCCAAAACTTATATGCGCGAAGGGCCTTACAACATCACCGAAATTGCGAGCCTATTAGGCTATACAAGCATCCATTATTTTTCTAGAGACTTTAAGAAGACTGTCGGCATGTCACCTACTGATTATGCGAAATCCGTGAAAGCAAGAGTACATCAATGAATATAAGAAAGGGCAGTCCCTCAAGTAGATGAATTCTACTAGAGAGACTGCCCTTCGTTATGAAACAATTATTTAATAGTTTTAAGCAAACGCTTAGCTGTGCCGTTCTGTGTTTCAACCGTCTCGTACACGTTAATCGTGAATGGATAGCTGAATTGATCTGTTGTGATATTCGTTGCATCCAATGTCTGGACACCATTAACTAATTTATTAGGGCCAGCGAAAGATGCATCCTTCGTGCCAACAATACGTCCTGCAGGGTCGACCACTTCAAATCTTAATTTCGAGAAGTTGTTGTCAACTACCACATTTTCCTGCTGGGTGATGCTTAGGTCCATTCTCAGCTTGTAGGTGTAAGTTAACTGTGGACTAGTTTGCATACTGGTCGAGATATCATTAATTTTCAAGTCAAACGGGTACAAAGAAATTGTAGCATCTGATACTTCAGTCTGGACATCCGTAGTCAACGCGGCAATCGTTGTCGTATACGGAGCTGCAGTCTGACCATCTAATATTTTCAAAGTGAAGCTTTCGCCATCCTCAGACTGAGGAACAATATAAGAATAGCTGACAACATAACTTAAGCCAGGATTCATCAAGTTCGTCACGGTCGTTTGACGAGCACCTTGATACGTAACACCTTGCTTATTAGCTAATTCCGATAGGAACGCTGGTGTAGCGATTGGAGCTGTGCTTGTGTTCGTTAATTTGAACTTCGCTACAGCTGTCTTATACCCCTCACCTGGATTCTCATGCAGATGAAGCTCCATCAAAGACGCTTGCATTAACTTATTAATTGATTTCGCAGACGCATTGAATGGAATTGGTTGACCGATCGTATACGTTGCTGCCGCTGGACTTCCATCCACTGGCCAATTGATACCCAATTTACCTGTGGCAAGCTCCGTAGGTTGTCCTCCCTCTTTCGAGACAAACGTATCTGTCGAGAGCACTAGCAAATTCGTTAGTGTCACACCATTCTCAACAGGGATAGCGTAATGGATTAAGGTATTCTCCCCTGGGCCCACAACAACTGGAGCTGTTTCCGTACGTTTTCCCTCGTAATTCTTCGTCTCGGACTGCGCATCAATTCTGAAAGAAGGAACTGTTTCACGACCCGCTCCCGAATTGTTCACAAGCACAGTAACCACGGCTACGCGACCTGTTTGCGAGTTCTGGATCGAAGCTTCAACGGTTGCATACGTAAGCCCTGAGTTCACACCAGGAATGGTGAAGGCTTGATTCCATTGTACGTTAGCGATGCTTTCAAGCGCTGCACTGCCTGTGCCTCCGTACCAGACTTGATTAGTTGGCATTGTAAGCAGAGTAGTCTCCACTTTCGGATAGGCATACATATCCACATTCACGAAAGAAAGCCCTTGAATCGTGCCGATTTCCTTCGAATCGATCGAAGCGAAATAGACAAGTTCCGCAATTTCCTTCGGCTGCAGCGATGCTTTATTGCTTGCACTTGGTTTCAGCGTGTAAGAGATCCCGCCGGAAGTTTGAACGCGAAGCTCGTGCTCTGGTACACGATTAAGCGTCGTGCCACCATTGTACAAACGTACCGTTACAGCAAGCTGTGAGCCTGTCGCTGTAGGTGTTTCAGACACGCTTTTAACAGCAGCCCGAATATCCTTAGTTAAGCCATAATTCACTGATGGAGCGGCTACAGTAGGTGTTGAAGGCTCCGCAGCCCATGCTGCGGTACCTCCTTGAGCGATCATTGCTCCCAGCATGATAGCTGTCAAACTAGATTTCCATGGTCTTTTTTTCATCTATAACTTCTCCCTCATTATGAATTTCAAAGATGTTACTTGGCAGCTGGAGTTGCAGTTGGCCCAGCAGAAGCAGCTGGGCTATTCACCTTTTGGCCATCTTTCAACGTGTTCTGGCCACTGACGACCAACTGTTCGCCTTCCTTCACGCCATCTAGCACTTCCTGGAACTCACCATTAATGCGCCCAAGCTTCACTTTTCGTTTCATATATTGATCGCCTTGCTGTACGAATACGAACGTATCGGATTCCTCACGAATGATACTCAGTGTAGGTACAACAGCAACTTTCTCCTCAGATTCCGTTGTCAGTTGTACTAAGTAGCGTCCACCTGGCTGAATTGTACGATCTGGATTCGGGACTTCTAATTCCAACGTATACGTTTTGGAAGCAGCACTCATGATTGGCGCTAAATAACTAATCTTGGCTGTTCCTTTCTTATCAGGGGTATTCGGACTATAGTACACAAGTTCTTTCTTATTTTTCACAAGCTGATAGTTCGTCTCAGCGAGCTCCGTTTTGATTTTAATCGGATCGATCTGCTGAACTTGACCAACCTTACCTGCCGCAGCTGAGGCCGTTTGTCCAACCACCACAGTGAAGTCTGTCAAAATACCGCTGCCTGGAGCTTTAACTTCATAATTCTCCAAAGAGCGCGTTGCATCCTCTAACGAAAGACTCGCAGATGCAGCTTGGGTTTCGATCGCAGAGATCGAATCCGTATTATCGAAGGCGGTTAGCTTATTCTGGGCAGAATCAAAGCTCATTTGTGCGTTATCCAACGCTTGCTTTACTTGATCCACTTGACGTTGTACGGCAACTCCCGCTTCAAAATCATTTCTAATTTTGTTGTAATCCTGCTGGGCGTTCTTCAACGCCGTTTGCGTGCGAGCTACGTTATCAGCCAAGTCCTTCCGATTATTCACTTTGCTATCTCTAGCTTGTTGTAAAGAATCCTGTGCGCTTTTCACTTGAAGCTCACTCTTGCGTTTAGCAGATAGGGCGTCTTTGTTATCAATAACGAAGAGGACATCGCCTTTCGTTACATATTCGCCTCGTTTCTTCAGAACTTCAGTAACTTCACCATTCACTTTCGACATGACATCGAGCGTTGTTCCGGCTGCAACATCGGCAACCTGCTCAATGGGATTACTTATTTTCTGAAGCTTAATGGCTTCTGTTTTAACTGCTTTAGGCGTTAACTGTACAGTTGCCGCATCCTTAGCTCCTGGTGCTGAGCAGGCGGTCGCCAGTACGGTCGCTGCGGTTAACAGCGTGATGACCCCCATCCAGCGATACTTGCTATGTCCTCTTCGTGAACCTTCGTTAATCATCGATGTGCCTCCTTATACCTCTAACGAACTCGTTGTCATTTTTTCGTTGCTTTTTTTTCGATTAAATATACGGCTAACACGGTTTTTCATACTCTCAATCAACTCGTAAATGATAGGTACAACAACTAGCGTCAAGAGCGTAGAGGTAATCAAACCGCCAATAACAACAACACCAAGACCTTTACCGATAAGACCGCCTTCGGCTGAAATACCGAGTGCTAATGGCATTAACGCCATAATGGTAGCACCAGCTGTCATAATAATTGGACGAAGTCTTATTTTCCCCGCTTCAATAAGAGCATGACGAACGGTATATCCTTCTTCACGCAGCTGTTGTGCACGGTCGATCAATACAATCGCATTCGTGACGACGATACCGATCAACATGAGGAACCCGATTAGGGAAGTTACGGTTAATGGTTCTCTAGCAATGACGAGTCCTAAGAGCCCGCCAATGACAGCTAGAGGCAGTGAGAATAGAATCGCAAATGGTGCACTTGCATTCCCGAACGCCAGTACCATGATCAAGTAGACAACGAAAATGGCAGCGGCCATAGCAACGAACAACTGGGTAAAGCTTTCGTTAACATCCTCGGATACGCCAGTAATTTTCGGTGTAACACCCTCAGGAAGCTCAAGCTCCTTCAGAGCCGTACTTAGCTTCGCACTTACAGCCGTTTTATCGTCTGAATTGATTTTGGCAGAAACTTTCACGAGCTGCGACTGATTCTCTCTGGCAAGGGAGGCGGCGCCTTTCGTTTCATTGATTTTAGCGACTTCCTTCAAAAGAATGATCGAGCCATTCTGAGCCGTTAACGGAATATTGCCCAGCTTCTCTAGGGAATCTTTGTCCGTTTTTTCCAATGAAACAGTTGTTGTATATACAATATTATCGAATTTCATATCGCCTAGATTTTGCTTTTGAATCCATGTGCGTGCCGCATCTCGAACGGATGCAGCGCTTAAGCCATAGGCTCTAGCCTTTTTCTGATCAACAGCAATTTCAATTTCTGTTTTGGCATCACTCAAATTATCTTCAACTTCAGCAAGCTCAGGGAATGTGTTCAATTTCTCTTTAACCATTCTTGCGGCTTTCTCTAATTGAAGCTGATCATCACCTTGCAGGGTGTAGGCAAAGTCTGTACTCGATACCCCGAAATCACCTTCCATGGACTTAGGCTCAACTTCAGAACCATTCGGCAGCTCGGATAAAATATAAGCTGTTGTTTGCTCCTGAACTTGTTTCGGATCCACATGTTCATTGACTTCAAGGAAAATCTGAGACGCATAAGGGATTCGCTCATCATCCTTGCCTGCGTAACCTACTAGTGCTTCAACAAACTTAAATACGGGCTCACCATTCGAATCCTTCAGGTCTAGTAAGACCGTTTCAATTTCTTTCGTTTTGCTATCTGTTGCATCAAATGACGTGGAATATGGCAATTTTAATTGGAAATACATGATATGAGATGCCGCTGAGGCAGGTAAAAATGATACGGATAAGAAAGGTATCGTTCCAGCCATCGTTCCGACTAGCATAACTAAAGCGATGAGTAACGTTTTAATTCTATTTTTCAAGCTCCAAGTCAGTGCTTTTTCATAGAACATCGTCATCTTCGTCGGCGCCGACTCATCATGCTGCACCTTACCTGGTTTACTGCGCAATACGAGTAATTTCGAAAGCATCGGAATAACTGTTAACGCAACGATTAGGGAAGAAAGAAGCGCACATGCAATCGTTAAAGCGAATGGTCGGAAGAATCCACCTACAACCCCAGTTACCAAAGCAAGTGGAGCAAATACCCCAACGGTTGCCAAGGTCGAGGACGTAATCGCCATCGAAACTTGCTTCGTTGCTAAGGCAATTACGGATTCTTTACGTTCCTGCGCTTTTTCCAAGGATGCATAAATATTCTCAATTACAACAATCGAATCATCGACAACCCGTCCTACGGCGATAAATATGCCACCGAGCGTCATCGTGTTGAGTGTCAGATCTAATTGCGACATTAATAATAATGTGATCAAAATGGAAAGTGGAATCGAAACTAGAACGATTAACGTCATTCGTACATTGCGTAAGAAGACTAGAATCATAAGTGATGCAAGGACTGCACCGACAATACCTTCACGAACAAGTCCTGAGATCGATTCTTTGATTTGATCAGCACTATCAAAGGTGCTTTTGAACGTAATGTTCGGTAAGGTTGTTTTCCAATCCGAAATGTTCTTCTCAATTTCTTCTGAGAATTCAACCGCGTTCGCACTGCCAGCTTTATATAAAATCATACCAATAGCTGGCTTGCCATCTAATCGCCCATTGAAATCCGATTCGGTGATGGCCTTTACTTTGGAAACTTGATCCAATGTAACGATGGTTCCCTTCGGCGTTGTAATCTCTACTTTTTGTAGATCAAACAAGCTGGATAAGTTGCCTGTTACTCTAGCCATTTTGCTATTCCCATCGATTTCAACAGAACCGATTGGCGTTTTCGTCGCAGCTGTATTAATGGCATTGCTCACCATTCCTGGTGACAATCCATAGACATCAAGGGCCGCTGCATCTAGCTCGATATCGAGGGAAGTATCCCTGGCACCGATAATGTCCATATGGTCGATCCCTTTGATTCCTTCAAGCCCTGGTTTAATCGTATCTTTGAACGTTTTATCAAGCTCTGTTTGGCTTACTCCCTCGTTCGCATATGCGACTAAATAGTTCGAAGGGAACGATGCCGCACCGAAGGTTGAAGCTTTCGGCGCACCTGCTGTAGCAGGTAAGGAAACGGTAGACAGGGCATCCTGTACAGCCTGCTTCTTCTTGTCGATATCGACATTCTGCTTGAAGAAAATAATAACCATGGAGAAATTATCGCTGGAAGTGGACTGCATGGAGTCTAAATCTTCTAGATTCGCCAGCTTCTTCTCAATGGGTACCGTAATTTCATCCATAACGTCTTTTGGCGCGCCCGTGTAGGTCGTTGTAACGGCCACAACAGGGAAGGAAACGTTAGGCATGTTCTCTTCCTTAAGCTGTGTTGCTGAATACAAGCCGCCTACAAAAAGCATGATCATGATGATGAATAACGCGGAAACGTTTTTCATCGAAAAATGTGTGAGTCGATTCATTCCTGTACTCCCCTCAACTAATGATTGTGAGTTAAAGATACAGGTTCAATATGAACTCAATATGAACAAAATAAAAAAACTTGGTGAACATTCCCAAGTTTCTTCTTAACTCTTTTTAGTTGGCGAATGGGTTGTCGGTAAAACAATTAGGAATAGCGTACCTTTGCCTTCCTCACTTTGAACCTCAATCGTTCCATCATGCATATCAATGATTTTTCTAACAATAGCAAGTCCAAGGCCGCTGCCGCTATCGCGCTGTCTCGCCTGATCAACCTTATAGAATCGGTCAAAAATACGCCCCTGCTCGTCTACCGGAATGCCTATCCCATTATCTTGAATCCATACTTGAACCCGGTCTCGCAAGGGAACAAGCTTGATATAAATATGACCTCCCGCAGGTGTGAATTTGATGGCATTGCCAATCACATTCATCCACACTTGACTTAGCTGATCCGCATCCGCGAAGATTTTCACACGAGGCAGGGCCAGATCCATATCCAATTCTTTCGCTGACCATTGGGGCTCATAGAATACAACAATACGTCGCAGCTGCTCATCCAAATCATATATCGAAGGATGAAAAGGATGATGTTCTGACTCTAACGAAGCCAGCTTCAGCAAATTGTCACTCAGACGCGATAAGCGTTCGCTCTCACGCTCAATAATCTCTAAATACTTGTTACGGTCATTTTCTGCTATATCAGAATCACGCAGAGCTTTGGAAAAGCCGCGAATGGACGTCAGCGGTGATTGAATTTCATGTGAGACATTTGAGACGAAATCCTGCCGCATTAACTCAAGCTGCTTGAGCTCTCCAGCCATATGATTGAAGCTCTCTGCGAGTTTGCCAAGCTCGTCCTTGTTATTCACGTTCACATTGACATTAAAATTGCCTCGTGCCAGCTTCTCAGTTGCTAGGGTCAGCTTTTTCAAGGGATTCACCAAATATCGCGAAGCGATCAGAATAAGCATGCTCCCCACGATCAGGACAATGGCTAGAACAAATACGATCAAGGTCTGAATTTGGTTGCGTGCAGCATCTGTGAAGTTCGTATGTATGAATAAAGCATAGCTCTGATTACCAACGGTTAGCGGCATGCCGACTTTGATCGAGTTAATCCCATGTAATGGTGCGCTAGAGTCTAAGCTTTTATAAATATGTCCCTTTAAAACATCTGCAACCTCGGAAGGTTGTATCCGCGGCCTCCCCTTGGCATCCACAGGGATCTGCTCTAATGATTCGCCACTAGAATCAATTAAAGTAAATAAATAACTTTCGTTCAGTCGATTGCTTCCGGCTACAAAGGAATCCAAGTTCTTCGGCTGCACTTCATTGCTTAAAGTGACAATTTGACGTCCAACAGCTAGCATCTCTGATTGAAATTGCGTTGAAATCATATTCGTAAAAAAGTACATGGCCAAAGGAAAAGCGACAAGCACACTGACCACTACGATCGCTAGAAAGGTTACAACCACGCGCAAATAAAGCGATTTGATCATACCTTCACCTCGAGCCTGTACCCTAATCCGCGAATCGTTGTAATTTGAAAGCCCTCCGAGTATGGCTCAAAGCGTTCCCGCAACCGTTTGATGTGGACATCCACCGTACGTTCATCGCCTTCATAATCCATCCCCCATATTTGCTCAATCAACTGCGTACGGGTGAAAATTTGACCAACATGGCTAGCGAATTTATATAAAAGCTCAAATTCCTTCAACGGCAGCGTAATACGATGATCTAGATAGCGAACTTCATACGTTGTGCGATCAATGGTCATCCCCCCGATGAGGATTACCTGAGAAGAATGAATTCGGTATCGCTTGAGCAGTGCCTTGACTCTCATCACCAATTCTACTGGATCAAAAGGCTTTACTAAATAATCGTCGGTACCGAGCTGGAAGCCCTTCACTTTATGTACTGACTCGCTTTTCGCGGTGACCATCAGCAAGGGGAGCTCTGGGTAATTCTTGCGCAATTCGCGGCACAGCTCCCAGCCATCCATCAAAGGCATCATGACATCCAGCACGACTAAGTCAGCTGGCGTTGTATCCATGAGGCTTAGTGCCTCTCGCCCATTGCTGGCTTGCACAACCGTTAGGCCTTCCCCTGCCAAATAAACGCGAATCAATTCTCTGATATCCGCGTCATCATCAACAACCATAATACGGGTCATGCTTGCACCGCCTTTCTCCAACCATTCAGCTATGCTAGATAAGGGATTGGATCCTTGGAGCCCGCTTCTTCAAAGCCTTTCAAGCGCAGACGACAGCTATCACACTGGCCACAAGCTTCTGCTTTTCCATTATAGCAAGACGTTGTCAGCTCATAAGGAACGCCGATTTTCAAACCTTCCTCTACGATCTTCGCTTTCGTCCAGTTGATCAACGGCGTTTCAATCGTGATGCCTTTACCTTCCACGCCCACCTTAGTAGCCAGAGCAATAACCTCTTCCACCTTATGAATGAATTCTGGACGGCAATCCGGATATCCGCTGTAATCTAGGGCATTCACACCGATATAAATAGCTTGAGAGCCCGTTACTTCTGCATAGGATGTTGCAATGGAGAGAAATAATAGATTCCGTCCTGGCACATAGGTTACCGGGATTTCTTCAAGCTCAGCACCGTCCATCACGTTCGGTACATCAATGGAATCATCCGTGAGCGCACTGCCACCGAAATCACGCAGGAAATCCAACTTGATGATTTTGTGCCTCGAACTTACCCCATAATGCTCAGCAACTTGCTTGGCATTCTCGATTTCGATCTTGTGGCGCTGTCCATAGTCAAAAGAAATCGGAAATAAGTCATAGCCAGCCTCCTGGGCTAGTCCCATACAAGTCGTACTATCTAATCCGCCGCTGAGAATAATAACCGCTCTTTTTTTATTTTCACTCATGGTCATCAGTACCTCTTCCTTATAATTTGAAAATGGCATTGTACGCATGGAAAGTACAATGCAGGCTAGACGCCTCGCATCGCTGGGTCCCAAATAATCTTATGCAGCTGCATATTCAGCTTTACCTTCGATAGTCCTTCAGCCAGCATCAGATCAACCAGCTTGCGCGGCGGCATCGTTTCCCACACGGGACTGAACATCGGCAGCGCTTTGGTCGGATACTTCTGTAATACGCTGACTGCTGTACGGAAGTCGAGATCGCTTCCGATTACGAACTTCAGCTCATCTTGCTCGCGCAGCAGCTCGAAATTGCTGTAGATCATCTGATCCATTTCACCTGAATCAGGCAGCTTGAAGTCCATCACATAGCGCACTTTCGGTGATGTGACCCCAGCTACGAACGGTGCAAGGTCAATTGCACCATTCGTTTCGATGTGCAGGTCATCGACCTGCTCCAGCTCGGCGAGCGCTTCGATCAGCGCGAGTGATTTGTCGCCGTACAGAAGCGGCTCGCCGCCTGTGAGGCAAATATGCCGGGAGCGGAACGTCTGGACCTTGCTGATAATTTCAGCAATGGTCATGACGTTCTCGGCTTCCGCTGGCGGGTAGCTGTACGTGGTGTCACACCATGTGCAGCGTAGGTTGCAACCAAAAAGACGGACGAAGATCGTCGGGAAACCGGCACGGGTTCCCTCCCCTTCAACCGTCTCGAAAATCTCGACCATGGGAATGCGAATATCGCGCATTACACATCCTCCTCCATCATCGAGCGAGTGATGGCTGCATAGCTAGTCGGCGTTTCCCATAGGCGAATCTCGTCTAGTGTAATCGCGGGATACAGCTGTTCATCAAGCAGTGCTTGGTGAATTTCTTCGTATATCCAAACCACCATATTCTCAGCAGTCGTATTCATCGGCGGGAGTACGTCGTTCAAATAGCGGTGGTCCAACCGATCAATCACGCGTTCTTTCGTTATTCGTTTAATATCTCCAAAATCTATTGCGATCCCTCGGCTATCCACTTTCCCCCGCATAATTACTTGCAGCTTATAAGTGTGGCCATGTAGACTTTTACATTTTCCCTCATAACAATGCAGATGATGCGCACTGTCAAACGTAAACTCTTTGGAAATCAAAACGGATTTATGGTGATATTTCAATTGGTTCTCTTGGATGTCGCGCCCCAACTCTTGCACATTTCTTGGGATTTCATAGCTCATTATTATCACCTCGTATATTCAAAAAAAACAGTACTCTACATTATATCATAAATAGACAGTTTGTCACCTTGCTAGCTTGGCATGGAAGAATTTCGCTCCTTCTTCTGTATCCAATCCAGATGGCCGCGGATCTCTTGCATGCGTTCATTCTCCTCACGCAAGTCAGCTTCAATTAAAGCAGTCAACCGCTCAATCTGTCCAACAACTGAATCTGGAAGCTCTACTTCTTCGAGAGATTTCACAATATAAAGTAAGCATTGCAGCGTTTCGTCCATTAGACTTTTCTTTTTCCCTGTCAATACGACTTCGCTCAAAAAAACAAGATGATTCAACTCTTTTTGCGTTAATTTCAAGAGGAACAACCCCTTTCTTTTTCCATTATCCAACATTTTACGACAACGGGAAAGACTCTCTTGACAACAACAACTATAACATTTATGATTACAGTAATGTGTTACAAAGTTGTTTACAGTTCATCGATCGATTACCAACTACTTACACACATGCTTTTGGATGGATGAACAACAATATAAAGAACTTATTCTAATCCTTGGAGGGATCCGTAATGAACACACAAGTACAAAATGAAGTTTTGAAAGTGATTGAAGACCGTCATTCCGTTAAACAATATCAAGCTGGGCACACGATGCCACAAGCTGATCTTGAGCAAATTTTGACTTCCGCTTCCTTGGCACCATCTTCTTGGAACCTTCAACATTGGAAGCTTCTTGTTATTGACGACCAAGCACAAAAAGAAAAACTACTTCCAATCGCTTACGGTCAAAAGCAAATCGTTGAAAGCTCCGTCGTAATCGCTGTTCTAGGTGATCTCGAAGCTAACAAAAATGCGCAAGCCGTATTCGGTCCTGCTGTTGCTGGCGGCTTCCTTCCGCAAGCAGTGATGGATACACTTGTAGCACAAATCGAAGGTGCTTACCAATACCCACAAGTTGCTCGTGATGAAGCGATTCGTAACGGTTCCTTGGCAGCTATGAACTTGATGCTTGCAGCGAAAGCACTTGGCTATGATACTTGCCCGATGGGTGGCTATGATGCTGGTAAATTCGTAGAAGCTTTCAACGTTCCAGCTCGTTATGTGCCTGTTATGTTGATCAGCGTTGGTTTGGCTGCTACTCCAGCACGTTCGGCTGGCCGTTTTCCATTAGATCAAATCACAGTTTCCAACTCCTTCTAAATAT
Organism: Paenibacillus sp. J22P51; assembly: GCF_059692215.1. Taxonomy (NCBI): domain Bacteria; kingdom Bacillati; phylum Bacillota; class Bacilli; order Caryophanales; family Paenibacillaceae; genus Paenibacillus; species Paenibacillus sp. J22P51. The sequence continues at coordinate 673,150 of NZ_JCAUAZ010000001.1, forward strand.
AAATGAATGAAAGGCATGACTCTCATGTTAGGATGAGAGATCATGCCTTTTTTGTACGCTTTTGATTAGTGGAATTGTTCCGTTTCGAACATAATTTCGTCGATGAGCTTATTCCGATAAAGCATAGATAAATTGAAGGTTTCGTATTCCTTCTCCTTATCCAGCTCATCCAGCAGCAGCGTCGCAATTAATTCCCGATCATCGGAGTCGCCAGGCTCACGGAAATCGATAAACCCAGTCAGCTGCCGTGAGCTGATATCCACCGTTGCGGTCCCGATCGGTAATCCACCATAGGACTGCTGATAAATCTCATAAGATAACGTATCCAAATCGTCTCTGACCAAAACAATGGAATAGTCATCACTTGTTGGTATCCACATATCATCTTCAGATTGAATGTCTTCGACCAAATCCAGCATATCGATATGTGTTAACTCCACCGTATCGACCGTTTCACCATTATAGATCATGTGAAACACGAACGAATCCGTTTGCTCTTCATTGAAGTCCGCCACCATCAGTTCAGTGACAATATCCATTTCTTCATCAAAAGGATCAAATCTCCAAGTAATGTCTCCGATAACCTCAGATCCGTAAATGTGCAAGACTGCTTCAGCGATCAACTCTGCCTCCTTGTCATACACCTGGTACTCTACACTGCTCCTATTTTCGCTAACAATAACGAGCTCGTATCCTTTTTCTTGCTTTCGCTCCTCCAACATATCCTGCTGTTCTGTAGGCAGTTCCGACTCCCGATCATCCAAGCTAATATCTTCTCTTAACCACGAATAGTCCAGTTCATCATCATGCAGGAGATCTACACTTCCGATAAAATCCTCCTGAAACGTTGACGGCTGAATCGCATGATCCGTTGCGATCACAAAATCATAATCACTATAACTAACTGTAACCTCACACTCCACAATGCCTAGCGCATCAATCACATCTTGAATATAGGACTGAGAAAAATCATAGACTGCCTGCTTATTCACAATCGTAATGGATTGCTTCTCCAGATGAATCGCGCCTTTGAGACGATCCGATTCCCTGTAGACTAGCGTTAACGTACCGACAAACTCCCCATTGTACATAATATCGCAGACTTCGCCGCCTGCTGTTTTCAGGTCGGGTCTTAGCATAATATCGGCCACGACTTACTCGCCTCCTCTACAGATCTTGTGTCATTCTTCTGTAGCATGCCCATTATCGACCAAAATATGAGTAATCAGGATATTCGTCTATACACTTGTGCCCCAGCTTACATATCTTATCTTATAACACTCAACACGAAAGGAGGTAATGTCCATGTCAGGAGTTGTAGGTAACTCAGCAGCTGCGGTATTAGTTCTTTTTATCCTTCTTGTCATTATCACAAGTGCATTCGTTATTTAATAATTGATGTAAAAACAAAAAGACGATCACCAGCCCATTGAGGCATGGTGATCGTCTTTATTATTTGGGTGGTTGCTGTTGCGATTGTATCAAGCGCTGACGCTCTGTTTCAATCGAGGCGAGCTTCGCTGAGATGATTTCCTTAGCTCCTGGCTTGTCCTTGAGCTTGTGAAAAATCTCTTCCGCTCTAGCCAGCTTCCCCGAGCGCATGGCTAGTTCGCCTAGCGACGTTGCCGCCTTCCATTCGCCAATGTGGTAATCGGCGCTCACGCTGCCGCGGTAATTCGGTAAGCAAGTCAGCGATTGCTTAATGCTCGCCTCCGCTTGTCGCAGCAGCTCGTCCGCTTGCCTCATGCGCACTTGCGCGAGCAAGTAATGCGCGTCTGGGAAATCAGGAGACTTCGCGAGTGCTTTGTGGCAGAAGGCTTCCGCTTCCGTATAGTTTTTGCGTTGCAGCATGATTTGAATCAGAAGTCGGTAGATCTCAGGCATCCTGCCAAATAATGCAGTCTGTTGGCCTAAGCGTTCGGCTTCAAGTAGAGCGGTTAGTGCTTGCTCTTCGAGTCCTAACCCCAGCGATTCACGACCATAGAATAACCAATGACCTGGATTCCCGGGGTCTTCCTCTATCATTAGCTTAAGCAACCGAAGGTTACGTTCTAGCTTACCTTTGCTTTGTAGGACTGCTGGTTCATACCCGTGATGATCTAATCGGATCTTAACAGCTCTTCGAAACGTATCGAGCTGATAAATCCCTTTATCCGTGCCTATTTGTTCATGGATGCGTCCAAAGTAGCGAAGTCCTCTTTGTGCAGGGAACATCCTCACCTGCGAGAAATCATGCTGAATCGTTCCCTTCACCTGGTTCAAATGCCAGACATGGAGGGCTGGTACGGTGTTCAACCGGTTGAATACTCCTGCAACTTCTCGAATTGCATTAACATCCTCCGCGATCAGGACCTCATCGGCATCAATCCAGATGACCCAGTCCGTTTGGACATGCTGAAGACCGATATTACGTGCGGCCCCAAAGTTGTCTTCCCACACGATCGGGACAACCCTTACCTTCGGATACTGCATAGCTATCCTGCGTGTATCATCCGTCGATGAATCCACAAGCAGGATTTCATCGACAGCCCCTTGCAGGGCAACGATACACTTCGCAATGTTCGCAGCTTCGTTATGCGATAAAATCGCCGCGGTCACCGTCACCTTGGGAACATGCAAGAGATCCTCGATGTCTGGTCTCGGCTCGCCAAGCGGCATCTCCTGCATGTGCTGGTAGATGTGATTAACCCACTTGGCTTGAGGATCCAGTAGCCAAGCGCGGTCGAAGACCCGCTTCGCTGCACCCGCTTGATGTTGCAAGAGCAGCGTTTCCCCTAGCATTACCCACAGCTGTGCTTCGAGCGGCTTCTGGCGAATAGCTTGGAAGAGCTCGGTTTCCGCTTCTTGGAGTTTTTGGGATTGGATGAGGGTGATAATGTGGTTATGATCAGCCTTCTGGTACTTATACATCTGCCGGTTGAACGAATGGCACAAGGAAAACACGCTTCCCATTATTCGGATCAATTTTAAAAGTAACCAAAGTACTTATAGGTACTTGGCTAGTTAAGTACATAGTTACTGATGCTGATGTCTCAAACGTCCAATAATTAGTAAACTCCTCAGGCGTAACGGTTACATTATTGAAATACGACATAGCATTTCCAGCCCAGTAATTGTTACCTCCATATCCATCATTATTATAGTATGGATATAAAGGACGAGGACTGATCGCTGCTTTCCCATAAGGATTTGGTGTCGACTCCGATGAAATTACTCTAAAGTTAAAGTCATCCTGGTATAAGACATTGGAATTACCATTTTGATGTGCCAATATTTTAATTTTAGAAATTGAACTGTTTGGTGTATCATTGACATCAAATTTAAGAAAATGGGTCTCATAAACTGAAGCCGTCACAGAAGTTGAATTTTGGATATCAGCTTTAGTAATTGTTGAATTATTTACGCCAAAACCATATTCACTCGTATAATCCAAAATATAACTACTCGTATTTGCTCCTATCGATTTATACAAATCTAAAGATGCAGGGAATGGTTCATACGATGAGAGTTGAATATTAACATTAAGTATCGTTTCTTCGTTTGGATTATTAGCATCAAAGGCAATAAGTTGCTTAACTCTTAACACATTCTGATGCAATAAACTATCCAACGTGTCCCATGTAAATGTTCCTGATGAATCCAGATTTAGTGTCGTAGGTGTTCCATTGTATTCAACAAATACCTGATACGTCATTTGATCATTTTCAGGATCATAGAAAATCTCTTTTAGATCAATTTCAGAATTTTCCGATAGATTTAAGACATGCGTTGAAGGTACCTGACTCCATGCTTCAAAATGATTAGCGATCACACTATTGGCTTTGAGTAGTGGAGGTGAATTATACGGGTCAATATGAATAGGAATATGTCCCTTCGTGAAACCGCCATGATGGTCTGTAACTACAACATCAAGAAAAGCATCTCCTTCAACGAGGGGTACTATTTCTTCTCCCACAATGACTTCACCCTCGTATTTCGGAGATACACTTATTTTCGCATTGCTCTCGACCGAGACTAGTGAGATGTAATCACCCTCACCTTCTTCTACATCATCATCGTCTTTAAAATAAGTATTAATTTGATCCTGAATGGACATGATCTCGATAGGTACTCCAACTTCACCTTGGAGCAGCGAAGAAGATGGATATACCTGATACGGCGCGGTGTTCCCATTATTGTAAGAAAACGGATCCGTGTTTTTAACCGTCTGTGGGCTAATATTTTTAAGCAATTCAGTAGCCTGATCTTTTGTATGTGTAGTTTGAGTTATTAATTTACTCGCATTATAAATGTCAAATTCGTATTCATCCGGATCTCCAGAATTTTCTACCACAACAACATCAAATGTATCGATGATGGACTGTGCTTCATAGCTGTTCTTCACAGTGAAAGTAGAAGTACCAGTAACAAGATTACTTGCATTTATTTCATAGATTCCATCATACTCAAATGTAAACTTACCTTCTGCACTTGTACCTGATGAAATAACATCCAAATAATATCCGCCGTAAAGTGCTCTTAGATCAATATATTTCTTACCATTCTGTGGCAATACAATCGTATGTATCGTATCTGTTGGCTCAATTTCAATTTCCTCACCTGGCTTAGCATAACTAGGATGTCCCGGAACCAAAATTAATGGCGCAGCAATCGCTGTAATACCAGCAATCGTTCCGATCAATTTCTCTTTTCCTCTGAATCCTTTACTATTCCCCATCTCACACCACCATCGTCTATTATTCTTTCTCTCATTCTACCATAGGTAATTTGTACTAAAAACCCCTGAAACGACAAAAAACCTCAAATATCGAGGCGTTTTATCTGAATTTTATTTTATAAACAATACTTCCGAATTGCTTGATGTACGCCTTCATCATTATTAGAAGAAGTAACGGCATCTGCGGCATCTTTCACATCGTTCGGCGAGTTCTCAACTGCGATCCCTAACCCGGCAAATGCCATCATTTCTAGATCATTATAGTAATTCCCAATTGCTAGAATCTCTGGGGATTCAATCTCTAAAGAAGCAGCCAACGCCTTCAAAGCATTCCCCTTATTTGCTAATGGGCTCATCACATCGATGAACAAATCACCGCTGCGAATCATCCGCAAATGTCCGTAAAGCTTCTGCTCCTCCCAATCGCGCTGAACACGATCCAACACCTCGGGTTGTGCAAAAAGCGTAAATTTGACGATCGGCACGCCAAGCTCTGAGACCGAAGTCACGAGTTTAGGGTTGATGAGAAACTTCTTGTACATCATCTTCTCATACTCCCCTACACGTTCGATATACATATTAAATGCGGTACACACATCAAAGTGGATCCCGTCTCGGCGGGCATAGGCCAACATTGGCTCTATTTCAGATAACTCAAATGTAAACTCGTTCACCAACGACTGCCCGCGCTCATCTGCATGAACGGTTACTGCCCCATTGTGTGTGATCATCGTTCCTTCTAAGCCCAATTGCTCAAGAATAGGCAACGTACTGACAGGTGCTCTCCCCGTACAAAGCACAATATGACAGCCTTGATCATGAACCTCTTGAATGGTTTCAATCGTTTGATCCGTTAATTCGTGATCATCATTCAGAAGTGTTCCATCAACATCCAATGCGATTAATCGATAGTTCAAGGTGTTCTCTCTCCCTTGTTCGCTTTTTATCGACTAATTGTACCATAGGAGCACTTCTAGTTCATCGCTTTTACAAGAAAAAGACAGTTATCAAAGATAAACGCTCCACTCTATTGCACCCTATGTACACCGACAGACTGCAGAGCATTCCCAATGATTTCAATTGGTATATCTTCTTTTTTAACAATGCCATTGCTATATCGCATCTGAAAATGAATGATTTGTTCGCCTCGAGGTAACCCCTCCCTGAGAGATTGGAATTGGCTGTCGAATAGCTCACCACTAAACATGGTGTGATCATCTAATTGAGGTAATAACTTTTCCGAGACAAATAGGGTCTGACCGTCTAAACCAATCGTGTCGATCCAAGCGATCACTTCCTCCACTGGGGCTGGAGCACTTTGACTTTTCACTTTTAAAATTTCCCCAGAGTAAAATTGTTTGGGTATTGTCTGTGTTTGGTGTCCCTTCTGGCTATGCACAATCAACCATTGATCTGTGTAAGTCACATCAGAGCGTATGGTTAGGGGCAACACGGTAATCATTTTGATCACCGATGATGTAAGAATCCCATCATTAACCGAGAGCGTCACTTTGTATTCGCCAGGCTCAGCAAATTTTTGTGTGAAGTTAATTGTTGTAAAAGACTTCGTAAACCCATCTGGTCCTTCAATAGTCCAAAAATAAGAAAGCTCATCGCCATCCGGATCGGTTGAAGTATTTATGCTTCTCACCTCATCACCTTCCCAGACGGGTTTTGGACTCCAATTAAAATCGGCAATAGGCGCTCGATTGATGTACATCCATGTTTGCGGTGAGTAGTCGGACCAAATAAATCCATCGAATATGCGAACCCGAGCTCTTAACTTTTGTCCTGCAGGCAAATTTGTATTGACTTGCCAACTCCCTGTTGTCGAGGTCGTCCCTTGCCAGTGTTGACCCGAGTCCAAGATCATGATGTTATTAGCTTCATTCGTAATTTGAACTTGAAAATATTGAAATATTGTTCCTGGGTCTAGATCAGTCTGACTCCATTGTAAGATTGGTGTCTGTGTATTGAATAAAGTTGGTACAGCTTGAGTTCCAATAGGGAGCGTCATCGTTGCGACTGGTGGACAGTTAGTAATAAACCAACCAATGTTCGACCATGGTGACCAGTCGGTTCCATCCGAAGCCCTTACTTGTACTTGGAACTTTTGTCCCTGAGCTAGTGCTTGAGATGTAATCCATTCCTGTACGGTTGCAGAAGTTCCTTGTGGTTTTATACCACTGTCAACAACGAAATTGCCAGACTCATCTTTGATTACGACTTGGAAAGCGGCAAAGGTTGTGCCTATATCCGGATCCGTTTGATTCCAAGTAATTGTAGGTTGCAGCGTATTCACGTAACTAGGACTTGCTTGCGTCCCATTAGGGAATGTAAGCAAGACTACGGGTGGTAGATTTGGCAACGGAATCGTAATATTGATCGATTGTTCTGCCCAATCGCTCCAGGCCCCATATTCGTCTGCTACAGCAGCTCTGACGGTATATACACCTGTTTCAGTAGGTCGTGTGAGCTTTCCTAATCGGGTGACTCCACTTGGTGTTGTATAGTTATACCTGTTGTTAAATATACCTCGCGTATTTTTGTAATCCAAACCAGTATCTTCGGTTGAATAATTCGTCGAGCTAAGCCATCTGTCTGGATCATAACCAGTCTCAACCCAATTAATGGTGTGATCGGGGTTCTCTGATATTACAAACTGTTCAATGGGTACACGATGAACAACGATTGTGTGTGTAGCAGGATCAGACATTTTCTGGTACATCGCAAAGACAGGAGATGGATACTTGAATCCAGCAGGAGCAGGATCATCGGGTTCTTGGAAATCTACTTTATATAATCCCACTCTCGATAAACTTGGACTTGGCGTTTGAAGGATAACTCCGTTATACGTGTTCGTTCCAAACGGTTCCGAAGCACCATCGCCTGCATCTAAAAATTTATACGGTGAGATGTTCGTAAATGTCCACGTTGCTTTATCCGTAATAGCTGGATCATTCTCAACATCTGTATAACTTGTGTTATACGTGATAAGCATATTTACAATAGCCTGATTAGCTACTAAACGCGTATCGCTTTCGTAAATCGTTGCTTTAAAATTCTTGAATGAAACATAGGGAACCTCGGTATAAGGTCCATATTTGCCTTCGGTAAATTCGTTATCATAGGCATCAATAAGCGGAACCCCATCCATATAGACCACAATATGATTCCCGCGGACTCGGGTCTTAAGATCATAATACTGACCGATGGTTTGATCTCTTGTAATTTTCTGCAAAACGGTTGGTATGCCATTAACGATTTTTACTAAACTTAGTGAGGATGGTGTAAGTTCTGTTCGATACATATTTAGATTATCTTTGATTCTGAATGCAAATCCAGAACTTCCATAGCTATACGTATTCGTATTAAATTTAATCTTTTCGGAAACATCTCCTTCGGCCATTGTTCGTGAACTGGTAAATTGGCCATAACTAGAATAGGTAGAGGCTAGATCTGGGTCAGATGAGATAGTCAATACACGGGAACCTTTATCCCAACCATCACCTCCCCAATAACTCATGTATTCTATCTTGACTTTCCCATCTTCTGTTAAATGCATAGTACCTAAAGTAGATTGACTCGATGTATCGCCATAATTGTTGTATGGATCATCAACAGGCATTCCATTCGGATGTTTTCTAGCAATATTAACTATGAGGTTATGCGTTAGCATGTCATACACCAACACATTAGAGAAGTAATTCGCTATAATTATCTTCCCATCATCGGAAACGACCGCCTTTGGCTTTGCATACATAACAGTGGTGTAGTCATAACTAGGCTCACAATTACAGCTGTAATTATATGCAGTATATGCCTTATAATTCTTAATTTGACCAGTGTCTGTCGAGACTCCAGTCTTCATGTCATAAAATATTAAATTCCAAGAAATTTGATAAGCCATTGGACTTGAACCAACAAGTGTTTGATGTACGTAAGCGATTGTGTCATCATAGGCTCCCAAATAAAAATCTATATTATCTTGGACAGCGAAGTTCTGGTAATAGCTATCGGTTGACACAAAGCTTTTAATGACTGATCCAGTCGCATTATCTACTAGGAAATTAAAATGACGCAAATAATTCCCAACCATCGTAGATACTATCAATTTTGAATTATCTTTGGAGATAGCACTAACTATCCACATGGTACCTAGATTATTTGCATAGTCTCCGAAATCGATGTCCCATAACACTTGTCCGTTCGTATTAAACTTGACTAACCGACAAGAGTCCATGTATTCGGTGCCGCAAATTTCCTTAAAGTAATTCCCTAACCTATCTTTATTGAAAGAAGAGGGAATCTTTGTATAGCTGCCATTACCGATAACTGGAATTGAAGTGTTGTTTATTGGTGCAGGAGCCGTATACCCAGGTGGTGGTGGTATAGAACTACTAGGTGGAGCCAAGTAGAGCCCTTCACCTGAACTATATGTACCTTGTGCATATTGTGTGTTTGTAGAGTAAGGTGTTGCCTTTCGCATTAAATCATACCAAGCCCCTGTTGGGGCGTTGATTAAGTCTGTAATTCGGTAGAGATTATCTTTAAATGCGAAATTATTTACAACACTTCGATAATAAGGTTCCTGTCTTACGTAGATTTGATTTGTTGCAACATTGATCGACGTAGGACCAATGAGATCAAGTTGCGAAAAAGGATCAGTTGGCCTGTCCTCATTTAAAGCAACAGCACCAAATCCGCTAGCGCTGTTAACCCACTGATGCTTGCCAACCCTTTCGTTTTGCGTGTATGCAAATGGCACGTAAAATCCCCAATTGGTATTACCACAATTTGGACAGTAACTCTCACTTTGATTAACAGTTGAAGTAACAATGTTATTGGCTGTAAGCCCCTTGTATGGCTCGGTTGTACCACCACCAGAGGTCTCCAAAGATCCATCAATAGCATTGATATCATAATTCTTATAACCATTGGTTGATGCTAGTGTGGTTACTCCCCAAGCTGGACTCATAAGGTCTGCTGAGGTTGGAGCATCCGTTATAATATTTGCTGGTTGCGGTTGTAAACCTACAGCTGAGTAATCGACTTCTGGCATAATATTTACAACTTCGAATGGAAAATCTTTATCTGTTGACCTCTTGAGTCCAAGACCTTCTCTAATATGAATATTGACGCTGCATTTCCCGACTTGTGTAGGATTAAGAACAAATTTTCCGGCAGCATCCAGAGTGACGTCTATATACGTATCGTCACTATACGAACTGTTGTTGTTTCTATCACATATGTACTTTACGGTATGTTCAATAATGGGATCATTATCAGGAGAATACGACTGATCTGTAAAATTCATCGAAATGCCTCTGATCGCAACATTGGCATAGCTTAAACTTGCTATTGGGGCTACGTCTTCAAGCACATGTAACACGGAAACTGCTGGTTGTAGTGAAGTTAACCCACCACTATCTGTAACATCCAATTTAATATTGTAATCCCCCGCGCTCGGGTAGATTGGCAAAACAGTTCCATACCAATTGTAATTAACAATGGATCGTTTTAGAGGACTATAACTTCTTGATCCATCAATGGCAGGCGTATACGAACGCCCTTCTACTACTTTAGGTGGCAGCGTAATAATTGGCACTGGATTCGGAGGCACAACACTCATGATTGCCGAAGTTTCTGACTGATTACCGCATTTATCCGTTGCAGTTACCTTTATACTATGATTACCAAGGACGTTGGCATTGAAATTATAAGTCCATCCGTCAGGTTCGTGATTCCATAAACCGTAATCGGTTGCTAGTTGTTTTACCCAAGAGCTAGTGCTGCCTGAGAAATCCCATGTAAGAAAGTAAGGATCACCATCAGGGTCATATGGTTCGTCATGATCTCCTGGATAAATGGATGGTTTTTGAATTACTCGTAACCAAACACGATCATTTACAGCGAACATATTCTCAGGCGTAAACCCTGCAGAGTCATATGCATGGAACCAGCCCACATGTACCACTGGCGGGTTATTTGATGATGTGCAAGATGCTGGTGCAGTCACTTGAAATGTCTTCGGTCCTGCCGCTGCTTGTCCGCCACATGTAGATGTAACTTTCAGTGTGACACTGACAGAAGACCCCGTTGACATCCAACCTGGGTCTGGTGGTAGACCGCCAACATTGAATGAAAAAGCACTGGTAGAAGAATACACCTTTGAGTTTCCATTTTGAGAGACCGTATAGGCGATCTCTTGAACTCCACATCCATTTCCGCCAGTAACGGAAATCGCATCTGCTATAATGCCGTTATATGATCCGAATTCTATTGAGGGTTTTTCAATTTTGAAATTGGCAGAAATTACTTCTGTTGGAGGGGTTATTGCGCAGGTAGCTTGGGGTGTAACCATAATGGTTTTGCTGTTGTCGGAGGTTATTGTCTCACCGGATACAGTATCGATAACGATACCGATTGCGTAGGGAGAAGTTCCAGCAAAAGACTTGGTAAACGTGCCAGTCTTTTTCTCACCTGCGTTGATACCTGAGTAATTTAAGGTCTGAAACATCGCCCCGTCAACCAAGACTTTAACATTAAATGAAGTTGAAACATCCGTCCCACCTGCATTTGTAAATGAGAAGTGGAAATTTGTTGATTTGTTTGCTTCAATACATTGTCCTTCTTCATCAAGGAAAATATTGCCCAAATTAGGAGGACCAGTTGCAGTTTCATAAGTAATCCCAATATGATCTGGGTATTTATATGTCTTGGATTTTAAATTAACTGTAAAAGCAGCATAATATACCATTACTTTTGCACCAGGTAATCCCAATTGTTTCACAAAGTCAGATTCGTAGTTTAAGTCTTGGTTATAAAAAACCACAAAATGATCTGGATCTCCTGTTATACCTTCTGTTCTATTATAATTCGTTTTAGCTGCAACAGTTACACCATCAGGAACTCCTTCAGGACCTGGAACAGAGTCATTAATTATTGTTGCTGTACCTGTAATATCAGAAGTATTAACTACCGTTGAAGGTATTGGAGTTCCGCTACCAACTATCGTATAACCTTCTGTTCTATTTGCTGTTAGAGTTAAACCTGCTCCCACGCAATTTGGACTTTTGGGCATCATAGATCCATTAACGTTATCAGTGTAGTCTCGTCCTGAGTGAGTGTCACAGCCGAGTGCTCCATCTTGATACCAATCTAATGTTTTTCCCGAACTACCTGGGGAATAACGATACCACGCGAAATACCCTTGAGCAGAATCATTTGCTTTGGATTCAACAACTACAGGGATCCCTGTAAAATTTATCCCTGATGTACCCCAACTTTTTAGACCTATAGCAGAATCTATTTTCTTTACAGGTTGTGTTTCCCCATTTATGTAAAAACCTATTTCTTTGATAACTTTGCCAGCAGGTGCTGTTACAGAAAAAGGATTTGTATTTGTACTATTAGCATCGCTATATACAGCTTGAAACCCAGCTTGCGAGTTTCCCGTGTATGTCATGTCCCTTGTTTCATCTGGGGTCGCTGCATTTGCAGAAGGCCAAATAAAATCAATATATTGAATCGGTATTGTCTGGATTGTTAACAGTATTAGCATAAGTATGCTTATATGCTTTACTTTACAGCGCATTTTTTATCACCATTTTCTATTCACTATCGAGGATGTGTCGAACACAAGCTCTTCTTCGGTATCTGCAGTGCGGCGATCTTTTCAACCAATTCACGTTGTATCTCTTTCAAGAGATGCTTCAGTTGGCAGACCTTATCGGGAGTTGCGACCTATCGCAACTATAAATGATTCCCTCATGTGAACTTCCTCATTAAGTCTACTATCCTAATCTGATAACGGGTGTCCATTTTGTATTATAGATTCATTTGGTTATTTTTTGGGGATCAAGCCAAAGAAAATCTTCTTATTATAGTTTGGCGAAGGCGGTATTGCCGGAGCACTAAGAGATAACCCAGCGTGGGTATCTGTTACACTCTTATCTTTGGATATAATCATCGCAGGTATATCGCCTAATTGATTAATAAACAAATGGGTAGGAGTATTCAGTTCCCCATCTATCATCAATTGCGGATCACCATTTATAAATCCATATAGTCCATAATTTGGCTGAGGTTTCTCTTTATAGATGGATGGATCCTTGTTGTAATCAACATGCCCCTTGAAATAAAGTACATAGCTTTTCATGTATCCGTCTTTTACATATTTACTAGTTTTTACGCTCATTAAATTATGCCATTTTAATTTACTAATATCTCCGAGTAGATATAAGTTTGGATCATTCGGATCTTCAAGATCGATGGCCACAATCTGATCCATGGTTCCTTTGTACAGACCATCACCAGTTTCAAGTGTAAGATTTGCAGGATTCCATTTTTCTATCTGTTCCCCACCGAATATTTGAGGCATTACCGTAAATATATTAGTGTGTTTAAGTTCTAGTTCAGCATTTCCAACTGCATATTTATCAACTTCAAGCGTCCCGCCTTGATTCAGTTTAAGTATACGCTCAATTATAGTCACTGACTGAGCACGTGTAGTCGAGTTATCTGGTTCTAAGGCCCCATTTGCCATACCTTGGATAAGTCCCTTTTGTGTGGCGTTATACATAACTGAATCATTATCCATTTGGATTGCTTTATTCTGAAGAGACGCATCAGTGGCACGTAGTGCAATACGAGACATTTCTAAACGGGAAATTGGTTCATTTACTTTATCTAAAGAGAAATCCGATTCTCTAAGGATGCCTTTGTTTAGGGCAGCAGTTACATAGGGAGATGACCAATCCGATCCTGATGAAACACTTTTTACAGGCTCTTTTATCGCGGTTATGACCATTTTGACAAATTCAGCGCGAGAAACATTATTCTCTGGCCTAAATGTGAAGTCCTCATATCCATCAACATATCCTTTTTTAACGGCACCTTCTATTGCAGACTTAGCCCAATGATCAGAAACGTCGTTTAATTTCATCGCTGTAACCGCGCTCGGAGTTGGTAACGGTGAATCAGCAGCAGAAGTTGAGGACTGGCAAGCGGTGAATAAAAATACAGTTGAAAGTAGAATAAAAGATTTTTTCAAAATAAATCTCCCCTTTTTAAAAATGCATATAAATACCTCTCTTAATAGTTACCCTTTAATGCTAAAATCCAATTATTGGTAGTATCCCATTTCACATTTGTAAATGTCTACCTATTTACACTAAAAACAGCAAAAACCACCCAAACATCGCTCTCAAAGAGCAATACCTGGGCGGTTCTTCCGCTCACATCTATAAACTAATTATTAAAATACCATATTCTAGTATTTTTGCATATCGTTATTTTTGGAATTCATGTGCACTACGTAATAATTGTAGTTCATCCGCACTCAATTCTCTCACTTGACCCAAGTCCAAATCAGGATCCAGCGCAAGTGGGCCCATTGAAATTCTTTTCAGAAAGACAACTTGCTTGCCAACGGCTTGAAACATTCGTTTCACCTGATGGAACTTACCTTCCATAATGGTTAATTCAATTTCGGATGGGATTCCAGAGGCTTCATTTCCTGTTTTTAAAATCTGTAATATCCCTGGCTGCGTCTCGTATCCATCGTCCAAAGTAACCCCTTGGGCAAATGCTTCGCGATCCGCCTCGGTAACCTCCCACTCGACTTTGGCGAAGTAGGTTTTGGGGACATGCTTGCGCGGGGAGAGCAGGTTATGGGCTAGTTTACCGTCATTGGTAAGCAAAAGAAAGCCCTCTGTGTCCTTATCTAATCGTCCCACAGGGAACACTTCGAACGGTGCATAGGCCTCGTCCAAAAGATCAACAACCGTGCGGTCCCGATTATCTTCGGTTGCCGAAACAACCCCCTGTGGTTTGTTCATCATGAGATAAACAAACTCACGGTAAGTGACTACTTCACCGTTCACTGTAATGTTGTCAGATTCCGGATTCACTTGCATACCGCTGTCTTTTACTTTTACACCGTTTACATAGATGGCGCCTTCTTTGGCGAGGCGCTTAAGTTCAGAACGTGTGCCAACGCCAACATGGGCGAGTATTTTATCGAGTCGTTGTGTTTGTTTCATGACCGTTAGGTCCACCTCCAACCTGGCGGATATTCATTTTTCAGCATCCCGTCGAGCCACTTGCCCCAGCCGACGGGATGGTCGTCAATGCAGACCAGGCAGTAGCCTTTGGCTGCCTTGGTCTCTTCCGGATCGCGGAGTATCTCGCTCTCCGCGACTTCGAGCGTCTCGCCCTTCAGGTACCGAAGGGCTCGCTCGTCGCTCGAAGCCAAGCTCAGCGCTCGCTTGGCTTCGCGCAAACGCAGTCCCATGGCTAGCGCATGGGACGGTTCGAATCGGCCGCGGTGCAGCGCGCCGATGTACCAGCCTGGCCGCACGACTTTCAGTCCGTGCAGCTCGGGCAAGCCCGCCGGCGAAGCATACGCGTGCTCGCCGTAACAGACAAGCCGCCTCTGGGCGAAAGGCTCGCTGCGCAGCAGCTCACCGGAGAACGCCTCCAGCGGCTCCAAGCTCACCCCCGTGCTAGGCGGTGCCTCAGCACGGCCCTTCCCGCGTAGCGCCTGACGGCCGCTACGCTTTCCAGCTGCCGCCACAAAGTCGGCAGCCCCCGCCTTTGCACCTGCTCTTTCCCCTGCATCCACACCCGCACTTCCCCCAACACTCAACCCCAAAACCGCAACAAAATGCCCCTCACCCCGCAACCGATGCGGCCATAACCTCGCCGTCCCCGCCACCGCAGCCTTTGCCCTTGAACTATATGCATCAGTCTCACACCAAGGTTCCCGCAACCAATCCGGCCTACCTGGACTGAATCCATCAATAGGCACGACTTCAAAAGCAGGATGCTTGTCCAAAAACTCCGCAATCTGCGCCTCATTTTCCTCCGGCGAGAATGTACACGTCGAGTACACGATTCTGCCTCCTGGGGCTAACATAACCGCGGCTTGTCCCAGCAATTCCCGCTGCATAGCGGCAAACTCCTGAACAGAATGTCGCTCCCACTGTCCCATCATTTCTTCTTCCTTGCGGAACATCCCTTCACCCGAGCAAGGCGCATCAATTAATATTTTATCAAAATAGCCCTCGAACACGGCCAACATGCGTTCTGGCTTTTCATTCAAAACAACGGCATTTCTTACACCGAGCAGTTCGAGATTTTTAACCAAAGCTTTGACCCGATCTGAATGGATATCGTTCACTACGAGCACACCTTCGCCTTGCAGCTTCGCGGCAATTTGCGTCGATTTCCCCCCAGGCGCTGCGCATAAATCAAGAACGCGCTCCCCTGGTTTTACTCCTAGCAGCTCCACTGGTGCCATCGCACTCGGCTCTTGAATGTAGTAAAGCCCAGCATGGTAATAGGGATGTTTGCCTGGACGTTCACCTTCTTGATAATAAAACCCCTCAGGCACCCATGGTATTTGACTAAGGTTGAAAGGGCTCATCTCAATGAAATCAGCGCGCTCCACCTTCCCTGTATTTAGCCTTAATCCGAATACTCGTGGTTCCTCATAGGAAGCAAGAAATTGCTCAAATTCCTCTTCACCCAGTAAATCAATCATTTTCTCCCTAAAAAGGGGAGGTAGCTGCTTCGCCATTCGACATCTTCGCTTTCTATATATAATCCTTATGATCAGGCGGTTATGTAATTCAATTTAACGGTATTATAGCTGAGTTGTCACGAAACAGCCAATTTTTTTACGAAATCCTACAGGATATGCTATACTTTTTATAGAAGATAGTAGAAAGTAGACATAATAAAGAGGTGCATGCATGAAGAAGCTGCTTATTTATTTAGGCATTGTAGTCATTCTTTTCGGTGGGTTATACTTCGTAAATCAGCAATCTACCAAATCTTCGGATAAAGCGAATGCAGGTAATCCCTACGGTGTTGCCGCATCCAAGTTAAATCCAGAGACTGTGAAACAGTTAAACGACCCCAACTATCAGAACTTGATTTTACCAAAAGATTTGGATGCAAGATTGAAGAACAAAGAAACATTCTTCCAGTACTTTTATGCATCAACTTGCCCACATTGCAAAGTAACAACACCAGTTCTAGTTCCCATACAGAAAGAACTCGGTATCGACGTTAAGCAGTTTAATTTGGAAGAGTTCAAAGACGGTTGGCAGAAGTACGGGATTGAATCAACTCCAACCCTTGTATATTACAAAAATGGTGTAAAAGTTGACAGCATTGTTGGCGGAGTTCCAGAAGCTGGATCTACAGTCGGCAATACCCCAGAAGTATTCAAAGCCTTTTTCCAAAAATATAAAGGTTAATGTAGTTAATTAATCTCAGCCACAAAAGGACTTCTTCACCATTTGGTGAGAAGTCCTTTTTTCATATCAATCGTGATCATCACTACGCGGTGGATCCAACCTCAACTCATCCAGAAGATCCATAAGCTCTTGATCAAGAATCGTGATGTCCAAATCATAAGGGAGAAACGGCTCCTCTTTCAATCTCAGAAGCTTCTCCAAATATACCTGACTGTCCTTCACTAAGAGACCAAGATCAATACCTAGCACTTGTTCAGGGTAAGGAGACAGCTTATCTAATCCCGCGCTAAACAGTTTGATTGAACCGCTCGCATTTCCATTCGAATGATGATAAAGGCCTACTGCAAGTTGCAGCAGGCCTTGATATAGCGGATTTCGGCCTTCTTCCAGCCAAAGTTCCTCCATGACCTCATGACATTCGAAATAATCTCGCTGATCGTTAAAATAGTACAGAAAAGCGACATACAATCGGTCATATTCGCTCATAGATTAGCTATTATCTCCTTTTTTGGCCCTTGCAATGGCAGCCTCAATATCGGCAGATAAATCACTGAGCCCTTCTTCCGTCTCCCAAATTTCGTTGAAGCGCAATTGAAATTGGGCGGCTTCTCGTACACGATGATAGAAATATAATTCTTGTATATTGCTCAGAACACGGTTGATTAGATTTGAATTATCTTCAAACATCCGTTGGGAGGCCATAATCTCGCCTCGAATACTAGACATTTCCTGATCCAATAGATAAGCCGCCTCTGCTGCTTTACTCAATCTTGCCCGAACCTCAACAGGTAATTGCTCTTTATATTTATAATTCAAAGAATGCTCAATCGTCGCCCAGAAATTCATAGCCAGCGTCCGGATCTGCACTTCTGCGAGAATTTTCTTCATGCCTAATCCGGTTTGAACGGGATACTCAATAATTATATGAAAGCTTCGATAACCGCTTGGCTTTTTATTCGTAATATAATCCTTCTCGTAGACAACACTCATATCTTGTCTGCTGCGGATGAGTTCAGCAAGTGTTTCGGTATCTTCTACGAATTGGCACATAATACGAATACCGGCGATATCTTCAATGCCTGACTCTAACTGATCCATAGGTACGCTCAAACGCTTCGCTTTCTCCAGCACGCTTGATATTTTCTTGACACGTCCCGTTACAAATTCAATCGGTGCGTACTCTTCACGACTTTTGAGCTCGCCACGTAATGTTTTGAACTTTACTTTCAACTCTTCCACTGCTTGCTCATAAGGCAGTAGAAATTTCTTCCAGTCTCGTCCATCCATCCATGTATCCTCCATCCAGAATGAAGTTAGTGCGAATCTACCCCTATTGCCTGGGAAATATGTGTGAAGCCATCTTTCTTCAGCAACTCTTGAAGCCCTTTATTTATGCGACCTAACAGACCCGGTCCCTCGTAAATTAATGCCGTATATACCTCAACAAGGCTTGCCCCGGCACGGATTTTGTCATATGCATCCTGCGCGGTAAAAATCCCACCAGCCCCAATAATCGGCAGCTTGCCCTCCGTCAATTGATATACACGTCGAATGACATCCGTTGAGCGTTGTGTTAATGGTAACCCACTCAGACCACCCGCTTGCTCGCGATTGGCGTGACGTAGGCCTTCTCTGCTCAATGTGGTATTCGTTGCGATGATTCCTGAAATACCGCTTTCCTTAATGATCTGCACGGTAAGAACAAGCTCATCGTCCGACAGATCTGGGGCTATTTTGACAAGCACCGGTTTCGCGGCACCGCCATGCTTCTTGTGCTGCACTTGCATTTCATCTCGCACTGTAGACAACAAGCGTTTCAAATCATCACCATGTTGTAAATTACGCAAATCAGGTGTATTTGGTGAGCTTATGTTGACAACAAAGAAATCACCGTATGTATATAACGCTCCAATACAAGCCCGATAATCTTCCTCGGCCTGCTCGTTTGGCGTTGATTTATTTTTACCTATGTTTACGGCTACTGGAATCGCACGTTTACCTGTTTTCTCCAGGTTGTGTGCCATCTCAGCTGTACCTACATTGTTAAAACCCATTCGATTAATGAGTGCTTTGTCCTCAGGAAGACGAAACAAGCGTGGCAATTCATTTCCTGGCTGTGGCTTAGGCGTAATCGTACCCACTTCCATAAAACCAAAGCCTAACTGTGTAAATCCTTTTACTGCTTTCGCATTTTTATCAAGCCCTGCAGCAAGGCCTACTGGATTACCAAAGTGTAATCCCCATAATTCCTGTGTTAATTCCGGTGCATCTGGCACCCCATACATGGATTTCAGTAATTGCTTTCCACCTGGTAAATTCCCTACAACACTCAGGCCGTCAATCGTCAAATGATGCGCTTTTTCCGGATCCATTCGGAACAAAAAGGGCTTGGCTAACTTCTTATACAGCATGTCCTATGCACTCCGTTCTCTAAGTACTCTAACAGTCAGTTTAGCTGACAATGTAGAAATATGCAATCCACTCGAGGTCTTTAACCTCGTATTCACACAAAAAATCCCTGCTCCACAAAGGTTGCAAGGGAATACTTCAAGCTTATTTATTTCTGCCTACACTTCGGTACGTTGCAGCAAGCGTTCCAAATGCATCGTTAAGTATCCAGTCTCATCGTCAGGTACTTCTAATTGTAATGCGTCACTCAGCATTAACGACAAAACCTTAGCTTTCACATACGTATCGCCGTACTCTTCTTTAATTTTGGAAAGGAGTGAATTTTGAAGTGTTTTCTTTTGCTTGACCCGTTCAATTACCCCTTTTAAGTGGCTGATAAAACGAAGCGTTGAGAATGAATCATCGAAGTTAAAACCCAGCTCCTTCGCTGACTCAATCGTTTGAGAAACCACTCTAACCACCGCGAGAGAATCAGAAGCTTGCTCTTTCTTACGCGCACTGTTGAAATGCATTGTCAAGAAGGCAACCTCATCTTCCGGTAATTTCACATCCAGATGCTCATTTAGGAATTCAACGGCTTTCTTCGCGACCTTATATTCCTCGGGATACATGTAACCAATTTCATAGGCAAATGGGTTCGTAATGAAAATCCCACGTTTCTGCCGCTCAACAGCAAAGTTAATATGATCTACGAGCGATGCATGGATCGTTTCCGAGAAATCCCCCTCCAGCATACTTTGCGCGTAAGCAATAACTTCCTCGGTAATTCCGATAATTTTCACGTCAACGGCATTGAGAATTTGTTCATAGTTTTTCAACACTTCGGATGTATGTAGCAAGAACTCTTGTGTAATTTCACCTTCATTAATCATCATGCCCGGCGTTTTCTTGAATCCAATTCCCTTTCCAAATGCGATGGAATTTTTCCCTGAGCTCAAATGCGCCATCACGACGTTATGGGATAGAACATGTATGATCGTCCGATCAATCATAAGACACCTCCGCGTTCTTAGGCTTGTCCTGATTATTTCTCTTTTGTACCTAGCAAAGGTTTAATGCTTTCACGAATTTGTTCCGACTCCGTCCCAAAAACAACATGTACATTGCCTTTTCCTAGCCGGATAACACCAATGGCACCAAGTTCCTTCAACTCTCCATCTTTGACGAGGAACTCTTCTTTCACAAGTAATCTCAGTCGTGTAATACATGCATCAATGGATATAATATTAGAAGCTCCGCCGATATACTTGAGAATGCTTGAAGGTCGATCTTCTTTTATCGTATTGTTAACCTCAGTTTCTACTGTTTCCGATTGTTCAACATCGTCCTTACTAGAAACTTTCATTGGGAAGAAATGTAGATACGCGCGGAAGGTTACAAAATATAAAATAAAGTACCCTGCACCGATAAGAAGTATCCAAAATGGATTCGTAGCCAAATGCCAGTTTAATACGAAATCAATAAATCCAGCCGAAAAGCCAAATCCCATTTTGACTTGTAGGATATTCATGATCAGCATCGAAAAGCCGGTTAATACGGCATGAATAATATAAAGTCCAGGGGCTACAAACATAAATGCGAATTCAATTGGTTCTGTAATTCCGGTTAGGAAACTTGTCAGTGCTGCGCTTAGCATCACAGGTGCTACAAATTTCCTTGTGGTTGAAGAGCTGCTGCGAACAACGGCAAGGGCAGCTGCTGGCAGACCGAACATGATCACAGGATAAAACCCTGTCATAAACATCCCGGCTGATAAATCCCCAGCGAAGAATCGCGTGATATCCCCATGTACCACTTTGCCTGCAGGTGTGACGAAATCTCCAATTTGAAACCAAGCGATATTATTAATGACATGATGAAGCCCTGTTGGAATAAGCAGGCGATTCATCACCCCGTAAATGAAAACTCCGATGTTTCCGTTGTCGACAATCCACATCCCGATAACACTGATCCCTCGCTGCACAGGAGGCCATATAAACCCAATCAATACACCAAGGAACACCATAACTAACGATGTAACGAGTGGAACAAATCGCTTTCCACCGAAAAATCCAAGCGCCTTCGGCAATCGGATATGTTGAAATCGATTGAAGAAAGTGGCTGAAAGCATCCCTACCAGCATGCCTCCAAGTACGCCCGTATCCAGTGGATCTGATCCACCTGAACCGGCTTGGAAATGTTTAAGTACATTGTCAAAAACCAAATAACCTACTGCAGCAGCTAGCGCTGCAATGCCATCCCCTGATGTAAGCCCAATGGCAATGCCAATGGCAAATATAAGAGGCAAATTATCAAAAATGGCACTTCCTCCAAGTTCAAATATCTGAGCTACATGAACGAGGAAAGGATCATTAAACGACATTTTACCAATTCGAAGAAGTATGGATGCTGCCGGCAGCACCGCAATAGGGATCATTAATGATCTCCCCATCTTCTGAAATGCGTACATTACACTCATCTGATTCACCTATAGCCCACAAGTTTGGCCGTTCCTTGTTTGCTTTTACCTATCCCCATTATATTAGAAAGAACACCCCCCCGAAAGGATAAATTCCTCTTGGTTAAGGTGTTTTTTCTATGCATTTCCATATACAGTTATTTCACAGCTCCAGCCGTAATACCAGTTGCAATTTGGCGTTGATATATAATATACACGATCAAAGTTGGTAATGTTGTGATCAGTAATCCCGCGAACAATGGACCCCACTCAACACGATATTGCATTTCAGCTTGCATGACAGCCAAACCAATCGGCAGTGTATACTTCGTAGGTTCGTTCGTTAGAACAACCCCAAGGAAGTATTCATTCCAGTTGTTCAGCATGTTCGTAATCATAACCGTGATTAGACCTGGCTGTGACAATGGTAACATAACACGGAAGAACGTGCCATAGTGAGAAGTTCCATCAATAATCGCAGCTTCTTCAATTTCTTTAGGAAGCGACTTGTAGAAGCCAACTAACAAAAAGATTCCGAAAGGCAAGTTGAGTGCCGCGTAGACAAGTATTAATCCCAACCATGTATTGATGAGATGCAGATCATTCAACAAGAAGAATAATGGAATTAAGGCAAGCGCAAATGGAATCATCATGGAGGAGACATAGATCGAAAAGATAATTTTATTACCTTTAAAATCATATCTCGCCAAAATATATGCGGTCATCGCGGCAAGAATCATCCCGAGCAACGTACTTCCTACCGTAACCACAATAGAGTTTAGGAAGTATGTACTGAAATTGTATTTACTCCATACGTAGGAGAAATTCGACCATAGTAATGGGAATTTAGGCAATGCCCATGGGGCATTTAAGAAGAATTGTTCATTATTTTTGAGCGCATCGAGCAGTGTCCACATAAGGGGATAAAGCACGGCAACACTCCATATGATTAGAATGATCCAAACTAGCATTTTAGCTAATGGATTTTTGATAGTCATACGACGGTTCCCTCCTTCAGTATCTTTGTCTATGATGACTTTAAGACATTTCGATTGACTCTTGGCGCATTATACGTTGCAAGATAAGTGTTGTAATAAGTGACACGATGAGAATCATGACACCAATGGCAGCTCCATAACCGAAATGATACTGTTGAAAAGCCATCCGATACAGATAAGAACCCATAACTTGCGTTGTGTTATCCGGTTGTCCGCCGTTAGTCATTAACTGAACAATAACGAAGGATCCGTTGAGTGTAGTAATTACGATGTTAACAATGGAAACCTTAATCTGCTCCCAAATGAGTGGCATGGTGATATGGCGGAATTGCGACCATTGACCGGCCCCGTCTATATTAGCTGCCTCATAGTAGGAAGCAGGAATATTCACGATTGCAGCAATCATGAGGATCATGTAGAAGCCGATACCAGCCCAAATTGTAGGTGGTAGTAGCATCCAGATCGTATGCTGTGGAAATCCTAACCAAGTAATATCAACTTTTTTCTCGGTAAAAAGAGACAGAAATGCATTCAAGAAACCGATTTGCGGATTGTAAATGAAATTCCAAAGCACGCCGATAACAACGACCGAAATGACATTCGGGATAAAGAAGATGGCCCGGAAGAAACCTGAACCCTTCAAATTAAATCTCGTTAAGGCTACGGCGAAGAAAGTCGCCAGGATCATAATCCCAATTACTTTACCTACAACTAGGAAGTAGTCATTGCCAATTGCTCTTAGTATTATCGGATCTTTGAAAAGTTCAACGTAATTGTCAAACCCAATAAACTCGCTATTTTCAGACATTCCTGACCAATCATAGAACGACTTCTGTAAAGCCTGTATAACGGGGTAAATCGTAAATACGCAGAAGAATAGAAAAGTCGGAATGATGAATGAAGCGATGAACAAATTCCGTTTCAGTTTTTTCGCGTTGGTCTTCATTCTATCGTCACCGTCCTATTATTAAAATGGCGGAGAACGCCAAAGGCAACTTTGCCTATGATGTTCTCCGCACTGCTTCATTCAGTTCCTATTTCTTTTGTTTAGCAACAACTTCAGTTACACGTGTAACCCATTGTTCTGGTGTAATTGTTCCGATTGTCAAAGCAACTGTCGCATCTTGCATGGCTTTATCAACGTCAGCAGCGAAGGAAACCGTTGGTACAACTACAGTGTCAGGGGAAGACAAGAATTTCGCAGCATCCTTAACGAAGTTAGGAGCTTTGGAAGAAGAAATGTCACCTTTAACGTTGGAAGGAGCGCCACTTAGCTCAGCCCATTGGGAAGCTTGTTTTTTGGAGAATACGAATTGCATGAATGCTTTAGCAGCATCTTTGTTTTTCGCTTTTTTCGGAATAGCGAAAGTAGCTGTGGACGTGTTAGCTACAACTTTTCCACCTTTATCTTGCGTGATGGATGGAATGAATCCGAAGTCAAAGCCGCCTGGAACGTCTTTCGCCATTTCGTTTGGTAACCATAGACCGTTCGGGATGAATGCATCTTTGTGTTGAAGGAACAAGGATTGGGAATCCGTGTGGTTGATTTGTACGGATGCTTTGTCGATGTAGCCTTTATCACGCATTTGAACGATTTTGTTCAGACCTTTGATAATTGCTGGGTTTTTCCAAGCCTCAAGATTGTTTGTGGACATATCTTGCAGCAATTTGTAGTCATTATTGTTTGCAGAAACGATAGCTGGATAAAGCACTCCACCATTAATGTAGTATGGATATTTACCAGTGTGGATGAAAGGATTAATGCCAGCACCTTTAATTTTCTCACTTACAGCTAGGAATTCTTCGAAGTCTTTTGGCTCAGCCCATCCTTTTTCTTTGAACAGGGCTTTATCGTAGAAAATACCCCATGCGCTCATTACGAAAGGAATGTTATACATTTTGCCATCAAATTCTTGTGGTTTTTGTGCAAGCAAATCTATGATTTTCTCGCCATCAACGTTTTTAGCGTCTTTGAGCCAGTCTGTCAAATCATCTAGTTGGCCATCAGTAACCAATTGACGGTCGAACAATTCAGGTCCATCGATGTATACGAAATCAGGTGGGTTACCTGCGATCCAACGGGGTTTCATTTGCTCGTTGATTTTCGGCCCCGCACTTTCTTTAATTTTCAAATCAGGGTTTGCTGCTTGGAAGTCAGCAATAGCTGTTTTCCACCATTTGTCGCCATATCCGCCGACGAAGTATTGAATTTCAAAATCACCAGTTAGTTTTTTCGCTGCCGCTGCAGTCGGAGCTGCAGAAGCTGCTGCAGTTGGAGCCACAGACGCAGCTGGTTTTGTTGTTTCAGTTGGAGTTGCTTTGCCACAACCTGCTGCTACGAGTACCATTGATGCTGCTAAGCCCATCGTTGACCATTTCTTCATGTCCATGTGATCATCTTCTCCCTTTTTTAATTCATCTAGTTATTTATTGGTGAAGCGTGTACCCGATAGTTTAACTTGCCAATAGTTGCGCTACCAACCCCTTTCATAATTCATAAATTGGCAAAATAAAAAGGGCATAGTTATAGAAGAAGACTTGCATTTCTTCTAATAACTAATGCCCTTGCGGTAACATGTTATTAAAACTGACATATTCAATTATTTTAGGTATTCTGTGTGATTAAATCTTACAATAAAATGACATGTACGTCAATACTTCTTTTTTTAAAAAAATCGCTCATTTTTTCTTATTCGTTGAATGCGCTTACTTATGATATGATAGAATCATCTCGTTTAATCCTAATGGAAAAGGTGATTCTTATGGCCAAACGCAAACCAGTAGCCGCTTCTCGCAAACAAAAAAATGAAGTGAATATGAAAGCCATCTACTGGACAGGATCGATTTTCTTAGTTGTTATCCTCTTAATGACTTTACTGCTCATTTTGAACAAATGATTGAATTAAAGTGATTGAAAACTTCACATTTCGAATTGTAATCGCTTTCGGCAATCTTGTCAAGAAGAAATCTTGCAGTTTCATCAAATGACTTACATACCACTGATTTCAAGAAAAACACAAAAAGGAGAGGGCCAGTTTCGTACTGGCCCTCTCCTTTTTAATCCAACCATCTATACACCTTACCAGGATTATTATCCTTCGTCTCCAATGGCAAGCCGATCGCTTGCTGAGGTTTGCCGCCCCCAACTCCAATTCCTTCACCAGTTCCTGAAGGTGGTAACACGCCCTTCCCAATCGTCACCTTCGTTTGTTGAGGGACCATATTATATAACTCTTCCACATCCGCCTGCAGCATTCGAACACAGCCATGAGATTCATCTTTGCCAATGCTCTTTGGCTTATTCGTCCCATGAATCGCATAGAGCGTATTGGACAAAGTCATCCCGCGGCTGCCAAACTCACCATTCGATCTGCCGTTCGGGTTACGCACTTTTTCACTGATAATAAAATCACCTTGCGGTGTCTTAGCGCCTCCCAAACCAACCGGATAGCGTCTTAGAATAAAATCCCCACTCACTACAGCCAGTTGATGCTGTTCGCTATCAATGATAATCCTGAGAGGCTCTACGAACGGTTCAGATGAGGCTATGGATTGAGAGCTGCTCGCAGCAATTGCCTTCTCTTCATTCGGCTGTGTTGTTTGCTCACCCTTCGTACTCCCAGACTGTTTCGGTACTTGTGCAGTTCCTACTTTCGTAAGCTCGGCCACTCGTCGCAAGGCTTCAGGGAAAGCTTCTTTCATTTGTGGTGTAAGTCCTGGCAATAGATTATCAGGATAAGGCTTCGTCAATTGCGGTGCCTTCTCCGGTAATACCCCCGTTTTGGTTTGGTAAGCCTGAATCGCACTTTGCAAAATAATGGCTTCTTCACGTTCATGCATCCACGCGGAAATGATAGGAACCAGCTTGGAACTATCCGTAACCTGACAGGAGCAAATTTGAGACTGATAATACTTCAAAACGGCCTCATTGCCACTAGTTCCTGTATGCTCAACACTAAGAAGCGGACTAACCGATCGATGCCATTCATTCCATTGCCCATCTTTACTTGTAGGAACATCCATGATGACAGATTCTCCTGCCCCTCTAACAGGAGGCAGTAAAATCTGTTGCAGCTTCTTCCCCCAATCTCCATCGGAGAAAAACAACTTTAAGCCAGGGTTCTCATCCTGAATGCTCGTGATTACCGCCACTTCTTCGACAACTGGCTGCTCTGCCGCCACCCCCTCCGTCACATCCGACTTCGCTAGATCCATTCCCGCAGGAAGAGCCAGCAGAACAAACATGACAAGGTATAGCAGCCATCTCCGTCTACCACGTGATTTGGATTGACGTTCTACAGGCGCTACCCCTTTGTTTAAAAAAGACGCTGCTAAGCTGGTAGGCACAGGCCCATCCAACACTATTTTTCGCTCCTCGAAAGCTTCATATATTTCACCAGCCTGTGCAAAACAATACGCTGCCTTTCCCGTTTTGCCTTGAGCTGTGTATTCTCTGCCAAGCAAATACCAAGCCATTTTATGATCAGGATGCTCTTTGACATATTTCTTGAGATACTGAGGATCCTCGATCGGATTATGTTGGAAAAATCGCTCCAATTGATCGTTTCGATTATTCGACTTCAAACTTCAGCCCCCCAATCCGCTTCATACTACTCTCCGTTTTTTATCGGCAATAGAAGCACAAAGCTGAAGTCAAATAAGAAAAAGGCTTGGACAAGGGTTTATCCCTGCCAAGCCTTACTGGATTACAAACCTATTTCAAGTAGGATTTCACACGTAAAATGGCCGTTTGACGCGAAGCATCCCACTGTACATCCAACCCGATCTGTTCAGCGAAGAAACGAATTGGGACATAAGTACGATCTTGCTTCACGTAAGGCGCTGCATCCGTCTCTAGCTTACGATCTGGCACGCCAGCTTGCTTACGAACAATACCGGTTTCACCAATCGTCAACTCCACAGTCAAATCACCTTTGGACAGCTGTACAATTGATTTACCAGCATGCTGGGCATAGGTTACCTTATAACCAAACATTTCACTGATCGCACGAACAGGCACCATTGTACGCCCATCTTGAATTTCAGGTTGAGCATCAAAGCTAATTAGCTTGTTGCCACTAACTACCTTCACTTGCCCATCATTTGATACATTCGCAGGCAATTGATATGGCGCTATTTTACGAATTTTGTTATTTGAAGCATCCGCTACGACTAAATTACCTTGCGATGTCTCAAGCACATCCGTAGGATTATAGAATTCAGCCGACTGCTCTACCCCATCAGCTTCACCTGTTTGGAGTGTACCTGTGATAGTTGTTACTTGGCCATTCAACAAATAACGAACCGAATGATTCAAGCTATCCGCGATTAACAGACCACCCTCGGAGGTCACAGCAATTCCTTTAGGGAAATCAAACTTCGCTTTCAAGGCCTCACCATCTGCAAAATCACCTTCTGCATACAACTCATTTTTCCCATAAATCGTCGAAGTACTAACAGTTGGAGTTGATCCCGCAATCGTTGATACAAGACCTGTTGCAAAGTCAATATGACGGATACGTTGATTCCCCGTATCGCTTACATAAAGATTTCCTTTGCTATCTAGCGCTAGTCCTGTAGGCTCATTGAATGAAGCCGTAGAAAGGCTACCGTCGCGATAATCTCCTGCGAATGAAGCTTCACCTGGACGCACTTGAATAACGCGAGTAACAGGTGCTGACAGCGTCGTCACCCGTCCATCCACAGCGATTTTACGTATAGCATGATTGAGTGAATCCGCCACATAAACGGAACCATCTGCAGCAATTGCAATATCACTTGGATGATTGAAGCTAGCTTCTGCACCTTTCCCGTCTTTGTTTCCAGGTACGCCATTACCTGCAATTGTCGAAACAATCCCGTTCACATCTATTTTACGAATCGCGTGATTGCCAGCATCCGCTACATAGACATTCCCTTTGGCATCCAAGGCAAGCCCCGTCGGCTCATTAAAAAAGGCTTCAGATGCTTTCCCATCAAGGAGTCCACCTATCGGGAAGCCTTGGTTATTCTTCAATACCGCGATCTCAGGACCTGCAAATGTGGTTATTTGGCCATCCTTCAATTTCCGAATGACGTGATTCCGTGTATCCGCAATCAGCAGACTTCCATCAGCAAGCTGAAGCACACTACCAGGAGCACGGAATCCCGCTTGTAAAGCAGCCCCGTTAATATCTTCAAATTCGCCAATACCTGCTAAGGTCGACACATCCGAGAGAATCTGACCCGTACTGGATTTCAAAGCATCCACTTCTAAACCAGCAGCCATAGCCGAAGAGCCTCCAAGCAAGGTAGCAACGATTATACTTGAAACAAATATCTGTTGTAATGGTTTCATTGGAATCTCCTTTTTATCTATTAGACATTAGCCTTCTGGAAGCTCAGGTCCGTCAATGAATGCTGAGTCAATCTCATCTTTGTTGATACTAATCTTCTCGACGGATTGACCATTCTTCCTAACAATCACAATTTTACCCACACTGATCTGATCATCTCCATGGGTTACCATCGGAATACTTACTAGTTTCGTTTTTGCGGAGACTGGAACATTCTTGGCATCCCCAAAATTGGTAACAGCATAAACGAGTTCATTACTGCCTTCACTTGCATACTCCGACACATATGCCTTGATATAATCAGCACTCGTTCCACCTTCAGTTGTTGTGTGGAATATATTTTTATTTTTTAGAGGTGAATAGGCAAAATGGTTTGTTTGAGAACCGTATAGCAAATGAACCTCTACAGCATAAATATCACTATTATTTAACTCAGTAAAGTTAGCTAGATTAATATTTAGATAATAAAATATCGAATTAATTGGCGTCATATTTGGTACTTCCGGATTAATCAGCGTTAGTGGTGTGACTAGATCTTCAAAGTCAACCTCTTCTATATCCAAACTTACAGTTGGCTTTGGTGCTTCCGGATTTGAACTTCCCGAATCCGAACCACCTCCTGTGTTCGCAGGTGGCGTATTCCCCTTCGGATTCGCATCTGCATCATATTTATTCCTCTCTAGTTCCGTCATCTCTTTCTTCAACAGAGCTTCCGCATCTGCCTTCGCTTTCGCTTCAGCAGCTTTCTTATCTTCTTCAATCCTCTTCTTTTCTTCTTCTAACTTTTTCAATGCTGCAGCTAGCTTTTGCTTAGCTTCTTCTAATTTTTTTTCGCTTTCCAGCTTCGCTTTCAACTTCTGTTCTTCTAGCTTTTTCAACTCTTCTTGTTTCTTTTTCTCTAACTCTGGATCAACACCAGCTGTTTTATCAAGTGGTTTAACTTTATCTAGATCCAGCTTCCTTTCTGTTTGATCAATCTTTTTATTTGCCTCTTCAATCACTTTATTGAGCGAATCTTTATTTATTTTATTTTCAGCCAATGCTTCTTTCGCAATGTTACCGATCAAATTATTTAAGTTTTGTTTGACTTTATCTAAGTCAGATTGATTTTTGATGCTCAGAGAAGTTTGATCACCCACAACAAGCCCCGCATCAATTTCTTTTTGCTTCTTCGTGATAAACTCATCGTTTTCTTTATCAATCTCAGCTTTATTTAGAATTAACTCTTTAATAATTTCCGGAGAAGCCTGTTTGATAAAATCTTCTAGATCCAAAAACTCCACTTTCAATTCCAAATCAGTTGTTTCATCGCGCTTATCCAACGAAATTTGTTGCGTCGGATTCAAATATGTAATGTTTGTCGTCTGCGTGTTATCAGGATTTGACGTAACCGTCGAAGCAGATACTTTACCTGACCCTACAGCCATTTTCGTCTTTCCACTTACTGGATCAACAAAAACATAGAATTGTGTTCCACGTACACCCATTACAGCAGTTGGCGTTTCAACCTCAAATTCATCATCCGCCCCGGCCAACGATTTTACTTTGACCCACATGGAGCCCGCCCAAACCTTAAGCTTGGATTTCTTATTTCCATTTGAAGAATTGAGATCTGATACATTCAGCTCAGCATTGTCACCTAATGTAACATCGGCGTCACCACTGGCTAAGTTCAGTGTTACCGAAGAGCTATCCCCTGTATAAACCGTGTCACCTTGGTTTAAACTCATGTTCTCATAAGCATCATACGTTTTAGAGCCGCCGCCCTTTTTAATCGTCACGTCTCCAGATAATGCCGAAATAATGGCAACGCGGACCGTTTTCGCATCCACCGGCTTAACTAACAGCAATGACACTAAACTAAACACCAAACTAAAGCTTAATAATATTGAAATATATGATTTCTTTGTCATTCCCACTCTGCATGCCTCCCAGCAACTCTATTTACAAATGCCCGATAACTTCGTAGACAGCAACCGGTTTTTCTTTCCCTTTTACTTTGATCTCACCAATGGATTCGATCTCGAATAATCCTTTGACTCGCTCATATGTCTGTTCACTAATTAAAATTTGTCCTGGCTTCGCATTGGATTCAAGACGTGCCGACAAATTAACGGTGTCCCCGATGGCGGTATAATCTAATCGAAGATCCTCGGACCCAATATTACCTACAACCGCTGGGCCACTATTGATTCCCAATCCAAATTTCACACCAATACCATAATTCTTAATCAACTTCTGCTCGAGAAGGTCTGCCTGAGACTTCATCTCGATCGCAGCGCGTACGGCCATTTCAGGGTGATTATCATATTCAATTGGCGCCCCAAACATCGCCATAACGCCATCACCAATGAATTTATCCAGCGTTCCATTGAACTTGAAGATTGCTTTCGTACATACATCCAGATACTCATTTAGCACCTGAATAACTTGTTCTGGCTCTAATCGTTCTGACATCGGTGTAAATCCGCGAATATCAACAAATATCAATGAAATATCCTTACGGCTTCCACCTAGCTTCACATCTTCACCGGATTGAAGGAGCTCGTCCACAACCGTTTTGGAAACGAATCGCCCGAAAATACCCGTTACCCGATTACGTTCCTTTCGCTCTTCCAAGTAATGGCTAACCAATGACCACACATAGATGGTAACCAGCGCAAATTGCGGATATACCAGCGGCAAGAACAATGAGCCAATGCTATAGAACCCTAACCAAATAAGGCCATAGAACACGAACATGCCTAGGAAAATGAATAGCGCAGTCTTCCCATTGAATTTTTCAAATAAGAATATGGCAAGCAACGAAATAAGTAGAATAATAGCGATACCAGCTGTCTTTGAAGCATCTCTATAGAAAACACTTTCTAACAAGGTTTGAATCATATTGGCATGAATTTCAATTCCGAACATTTTGACAGAAGAGATTGGTGTCGGGTATTCATCCTGCATGGCTGTTACAAATGGACCCACCAGCACAATGCTTCCCTTCAGAGGCAACGGTTTTGTACTATTAAGAACATCAACGAATGACAACAATTCATATCCAGTCGTTGCATCCACTTTTTGTCTAGGCAGCGTAAAGAACTCTGTCGTCACCTGATTTCTTTCGTTGGTTGGCACGACTTCAGTTCCGCGCATCCATTCTCCAGTGCCTGGATCACGCTTAACCTTTTCAATATCATCCAAAACTAAATTAGCAAGAGCAACACTGAACGCGGGTATGTATGCACCTTTCTCATCAGGCAAACCGACCGGCAGCTTACGAGCTTTGCCATCCTTATCAACAAACACATTGATGTGTGCCATCTGATCTCTTTTGGTCGTTAGGGTTGTGGAGGGGTAATCAATTCTTTCAGGAACTAGTTCTCCTGCTGACTGTTGTTTAGAGGGGTAATTGATTTGTACTGGTAATATAATATTGGAGTACTTCGCTAGCACATCAGCTAATGCTTTATCATCAGCTGGGTTCTTCGAAGGCTCTGCAAGCACAACGTCTATCCCAATAGCCGCGGCACCGGATTGCTCCAACTTCTCTATGACTTGCGCATATGTACTTCGATCCCACGGAAACTTCCCGATGGCTGAAAGTGATTTCTCATCGATTTTAACAATCTTGATTCGATCATCCGGCTGACGCTCATCGACCGATTTTGCACCACGCAAAATATCTTGGAGAGGACCTTCAACAAAGTAAAACAAACCACTCGAGTTCACGGTGTAGAAATATGTCGAAAATACCATCAACAAAAGTCCTACTACTAAAGTCTTAATCCATTTCTTCTTACCCATATAATCCTCCCCGAGTTTACTAGTCTCATTGTAAGTTGCTATGTAGGAATTGGCAATAAATTGTTACAAATTTCACCGTTTTTCATCAAAAAAAAGAGCCCGTTCCTTTTCAGGAAACGAGCTCTTTCGACATTTCGTGATATTTCCACAAAATGAAACTTAACTTATGATTAGCTAAAAGGTGAATCCGCAACTTTAATGGAGTCTGTTGGGCAGCCATCTTGAGCATCTTGTAGATCATCAAATAGATCTTCAGGAATTTCAGTAACCCCTTTGTTTCCATCTCCATCAAAAATCACTTCTGCCAGACCCTCATCATCGTAATCATAGATATCTGGAGCTGTAGCTCCGCAAGCGCCGCAAGCGATGCAGGTATCTTTATCAACGAATGTATACTTTGCCATGTTTTCTACTCCTCCTCAAATTATCCTCACTGTAAAATATAATATAAATACGGACAAAGTTCAAACCTTAAAATTGACAATCAACAAAATACTGCTCAATAAAGTCTGCAATTCCGCTAATATCATTCAAATTGAACAGCGGATAATTAACATCATCTTCTTGCAAGGCTAAATCTGTCGCAGCAGCTATCGGAAAAGGAGCTAGCGCTTTGATCATTTCTCTCTGTTCTATTGTACGATAAACAGCAATCTTTGGATGCTTTTCCCTCTTGAATCCTTCGATAAAAATATAATCAAGATGGGCATACGCTAGTAATTGCTCCTCTAGGCTCGGTGACTCCTTTTTCTCATAAACGTGAATCGCATCTGGAGAAAGTGTAACTACGACTTCAGCGCCAGACTCGGTGAAAACAGTGGAGTCCGCTCCTTTCGCTTCTTTATAGTGTCCATGTGCATCATGTTTCATTACTGCGATTCGGTAGCCGCGATGCTTCATTTCAATAATAAGATTAGCTACCAGCGTTGTTTTCCCACTATTGGAATATCCAGCAAAGCCCAAACAATGAGCCACTACCTCACTCCTCCATGTCTTTATGAAGAGGATTATTTCGCAAATGATCCATCTGCAAGGATGTTCCTCTCACTTTATGATTTCGAATTAAGGAAGACGGATCGTCACTCATCATCCCCGCTGTAAGAATCACACCTTCACCAAATTTATCACGTAGTCCGTCCATAACTTTATTCAGATTCTCTCTGCGCGGCTGTTTCTCGTAATCGAATAAATCAAGCTGAACGTAAGATTCTTCCTTGGCAATCAAATTCTGCAGTGTAATCCCTAAGAGTCGCACTGGATTTCCGTCTTCCCATTGATGATCATATAGCTGGCATGAGGTCCGATAAATATCGTCCATATGCTCAGTTGGCGTTGGCAACGTAAGGGATCTCGTAATCGTCCTCATCTCAGGATCACGGATCGTTATCTGAATCGTTGAAGTCATGAGCGCTTGCTTACGCAGCCTCCTTGCTACCTGATCAGCTAAATTCAGCAGGACCCGATGAATGTCGATGCGATCCGTGTAATCACGCGGCAATGTCGTCGTATGTCCAATTGACTTACTCTGCTCTTGTTCTGGATTCACCGCCGATGGGTCAATCCCATTGGCAGAACGCTTCAAGTGCGCGCCCATCACGCCAAAGTGCTTACTTAACAGGGCGTCGTCCCCCACTGCTAACTGCCCTAAGGTATGGATACCAAGCCTAGAAAGCTTTTCCGCTGTTTTTTTGCCAATACCATATAAGTAATTACAAGGCTTGTCCCAAAACACTGATTGTACATCCCGAAGCCGCAAAACCGTAATTCCATTCGGCTTCTTCATATCTGAGCCCATCTTCGCCAGGAGCTTATTCGGGGCAACTCCGATGGAGCAGGGCAACTTCAATTCTTTCATTATTCTACTTTGAATACTATTAGCAATTTCAAGTGGCGTTCCGAACTGTTTGGATCCTGTGATATCTACAAAACATTCATCAATAGACATAGATTCTACCATCGGTGAATATCCATAGACTATCTGCATAAACCGCCTCGAGAAATTACGATAGAGATCAAAGTCAGGTCTAATTAAGATGAGATCGGGACAAATCTTCAACGCCTGCCTAACTTGCATCCCTGTCTTGATCCCTAGCTTGCGTGCTGCATATGATGAAGTAACGATAATCCCCTTACGCAGCTCTACACTCCCAGCAACAGCAAGAGGCTTCCCTTTGTATAAGTCAGGCTCTACCGCTTCATGAACCGAGCAATAGAAAGCATTCATATCTATATGTAAAATGACTCTGCCTTGCTTGGGATAATGATGTTCTATGGACACCATATTGATTACCTCCCAGTGTGATTGATTGAGATTTCAGAGCCGTCTACTCGAGTGAAACATATACATCTTGAGATGTCAAAAAAATAATCATTCAAGCTAACGTAATTTTACGTTATGATGTCTTTAGCTGTACATTTATGTTATAATCGTAAATTATACATTAGCGCTTTAAAGCAAGCGAAACTACTCACAACTCTTAATACCGAAGTCACTTTGCTAGCTTTTGAAGGAGGAACCCATGCCAACATCAGTCAAAATCTTCGACACCACCCTACGAGACGGAACGCAAGGAGAAGGAATCTCCCTATCCGTCGAGGATAAAATCAAAATTGCCCGTAAGCTCGATGAGCTTGGGGTTCATTATATTGAAGGCGGATGGCCGGGCAGCAACAGCAAAGACATTGAATTCTTTGAGCGGGCTCGTACAATGACTTTCAAGAATGCCAAAATCACTGCGTTTGGCAGCACAAGACGGAAAGATTCGCTTGCCGCTGATGACATTAACTTAAACCGACTGGTTGAATCAGGCGCTCAAGTCGCTACGATTTTCGGTAAGTCATGGGACTTTCATGTGACTACGGCCATCCAAACAACGCTTGAAGAAAACTTGAATATGATTTATGACTCTGTTCTGTTTCTAAAAAGCAGCGGGATGGAAGTCATCTATGATGCCGAGCATTTCTTCGACGGCTACAAAAACAACCCTACCTATGCGTTGCAAACCATCAAAAAGGCGCAGGACGCTGGAGCTGATTGGATTACACTGTGTGATACGAATGGTGGATCCTTACCTAACGAAATTACAGAGATCGTAACAACAGTTACACAGCACGTATCTACACCAGTAGGTATTCACGCCCATAATGATTGTGAATTAGGCGTAGCGAACTCACTTGCTGCCGTACAAGCCGGCGCTAGACAAGTTCAAGGAACGATCAACGGCTACGGAGAACGCTGTGGTAATGCTAACCTGAGCTCAATTATCCCTAACTTGCAATTGAAGCTGGGCTATGATGTTATTTCCACCGATCAATTAAAATCACTTACATCCGTTTCAAGATATATCAGCGAAATTGCCAACATGCATATGCCTGTCAACCAACCTTATGTTGGGAATGCGGCATTCGCTCACAAAGGCGGCATCCATGTCTCTGCGATCCTAAAGGATGCAAGTACGTATGAGCATACGAAGCCTGAGCTTGTAGGAAATAAACAACGCGTGCTCGTTTCCGAGCTCGCAGGTCAAAGCAACGTACTTGTCAAGGCACAAGAACTTAACTTGGATTTCAACAAAGAACACCAGAAGACCAAAGAAGTGATCGAGAAAATCAAGGACATGGAGCATCAAGGCTATCAATTCGAAGGCGCAGATGCAACGCTTGAACTCTTGCTGCGCGAAGCATTCGAAGGTCTTGAAGAAATTTTCACCCTTGAATCATTCAAAATGCTCGTTGAGAAAACTGCCAATCACGCCGTCGTTTCAGAAGCTATCGTCAAAGTGAAAGTACATGGCGAAACGATCTATACCGCGGCTGAAGGCAATGGACCCGTCAATGCACTTGATAATGCCTTACGGAAAGCACTCATTCAGTACTATCCGGATATTAAGAATGTTCATCTTTCCGATTACAAAGTGCGTGTATTGGATGAGAAAGGCGCGACAGCAGGTAAGGTTCGTGTCTTGATGGAATCCACAGACTTTAACACCACTTGGAATACATTAGGTGTATCGAGCAACATTATCGAGGCAAGTTGGTACGCACTCGTAGACAGCTTGCGCTACGCATTAATCAGCAGACAACGTGTAGAGCCTGCAAAAACAGAACAACAAGAACGATTAGGCTTAGTAAATCATTGATCCAATGTGAAAAAGCTGCAAGGGCATATTAGCTCTTGCAGCTTTTTGCATGTATACTCATTCTTCCTTCAGAAGACTCGCCATCTTCTTATCCAGCTCCTTCGGGGAAAGCACATGGATAATGTCCCGAATCACGCCATTTTTATCGATAAGAAAGCTTGTAGGAATCGCAATAACATTGTAGGTATCGGCATTCGTCCCTTGTTTATCAAGCAAAACTGGGAATGGAAACTGATACGTGTCCACAAATTTTTTAATATTGTCCATTTTATCCCCAGGCGTCACATTCACCGCATAAAGATCAAATTTTCCTTCATATTTCTTATACAAATTCACGAGATCAGGCGCTTCTTCCTCGCATGGACCACACCAAGAAGCCCAGAAATTCACGAACATCGGCTTTTCACGAGGTCCGCCGACGGAATAATCCTTCCCATCCAATCCTTGCAAGGTAAAAGAAGGAGCTAAGAAATTCACCTTTGCCGCTTGCTCGCTTGGCATCAGCGTTTGTTTATCTTCATTCCGCACATTTTGATAAATCGCAAAGCCCGCCAATAACACGACGAAAGCGATCACGATGAGATTCTTCTTCACAGCATCAACCTCCACTCCCTCTATATTATCTCCAAATTAGCGAAAATTCCAACATACAATCCGTTAGTATGCTTTCATCCAATTTGGGAAAAGTAATCCTACTCTTTGCGATGAAAGGAAATGTTCGAATGAAGCAAGCTGCTATCAAACATAAAGGTAAAGCACCGGTAAAGAAAATGAATATGTACGAACACGAAGGGGTTTCCGATAACCAAAAAAAGCAAGACTCCAGCGAAAAAGGAAGCGTATGGCAATATCTCGCACTTGCGTCCATCCCCTTAGTACTTGTACTTGGCAATTCCATGCTTGTCCCAATCCTGCCCGATTTGCAAGAGAAAATGAGCATCTCTCGCTTCCAGAGCTCGCTCGTCATCACCTTATTTTCGCTTACAGCTGGTATCATCATCCCGGTATCCGGTTATTTATCCGATCGTTTCACCCGTAAGGCTGTTATTATCCCATCACTCATTGTGTACGGCGCTGCTGGAGTTCTCGCAGGACTTGGCGCTGTGTGGAACTCGTACCCTATACTTATAGCTGCCCGAGCTATACAAGGCTTTGGAGCGGCAGGTACAGCCTCTATAGCCATGGCTCTAGTTAGAGACATCTACAAGGGACCCCAAGCCAGCAAAGCACTCGGCCTCATCGAAGCCTCCAACGGAATCGGAAAGGTTGTTAGTCCCATTTTAGGTTCCTTATTCGCGTTAATTATTTGGTTCGCGCCTTTTTTTGCTTTCCCACTTTTTTGCTTGCTTGCTCTGCTCGCCGTTATTTTTATGATCAAAGAACCTGCCAAAGAGAAAGAAGCCGAACCCCTAAAACAATATTTGAAACAAATTAAAACCATTCTGGGGAGCAAAGGTCACTGGCTGATACCCGCTTTTGTCGCCGGCTCAATCAGCTTATTTATTTTATTCGGCGTACTCTTTTACCTCTCACAGATCTTAGAAGAGAAGCCCTACAATATCGAAGGCTTACGTAAAGGATTCGTCCTAGCCATCCCTTTACTTTGCCTTGTCATTACTTCTTATACCACGGGAGCTAAAATCAAACAAAACGGCAAGCTCATGCGTTGGCTCATGAATATCGGTCTCATGTTCATGTTCGTTTCTCTCGCATTGGCTACATTCCTAAATGGGAACCTGTTTGTCTTCATTGGCTTACTATCCCTCAGCGGGATAGGGACAGGACTCCTTCTCCCCTGCCTGAATACACTCATAACCGGGTCGGTCGAGCGCGAGCAACGCGGCATGATCACTTCGTTATATAATAGCTTACGGTTTATCGGAGTCGCCTTCGGCCCCCCATTATTCGGTTGGCTCATGAGCATATCGCACAAGACACTCTTCATTACCGTCGCTTCATTGTCTATTCTCATGCTTGCCTTAGTATTTTTCTTCATTAAACCTAAAGCAGAATTGAAAGAACAAACGTGATATACTAACCTCATTCGATGCGAAGTGAGGGAGGGATCGCCGGTGAGCATACATTTAACTAAGATTTTATATGATGAAATGATCTCGCACAGTTTGCGCTCGCTCCCCAATGAAGCATGCGGGATCCTTCTAGGAGAAGCCTCATTGCAGATAAATGAGCTTCAAATACACACATTTATCCCTCTAAACAATCACGCCCTACATCCTACACGGCAATTCGCCATTAATCCAATCGACATGCTCCCATATCTCAAAGATAGCAGTCGTTCAATCGTGGGTATCTTTCATTCACATCCAACAGCCTCCCCCGTCCCTTCAACCGAGGATCTCCTTACGCTCTGGCACACAATTCCAACCTACTGGATCTCATCGTTGCAACGCCCAGGAAGTCCTGATCTTCAGGTCTATCAGTTAAAAAAAACCACCACTACCGCATATCACAAACTTTCGTTTGTCATCGGTTAATGATGGCTTAGTAAAGCATATAAATCGCCGAGTGTATCCACATCTCTAGCTCTTATTTCTTCCATGAAACGCGACCATAACTGCGCTGTCATGAGCGCATCTTCCAGCGCGTGGTGACGAACGGTAACAGGAATATCATACGCATGAAGAAGGGAGTCCAAGCTCAAGTTTTTTCGCTTTGGCATGAGCCATTTCGCAATCATCATAATATCTAGCACACGATGGGATAAGCTTACTTTGGACGTACGCCACAAGGCCGAGTTCAAAAAGTTTTTATCATGTCCTATGGCATGTGCAACTAAGATTTTCTGCTGGACGAATTCTAAGAAATCACTTAAAACACCTATTAAATCTGGCGCATCACTCGCCATTTCATTTGTAATTCCGGTGAGTTTCACGATTTCATCTGGAATTTTACGCTTGGGGTTCACCATTTTATAAAAGGTTTCTTGCGTCTGCACTTCGCCGCCAATAACGGAGACAGCGCCGAATGAAATAATTTCATCACCGTTATAAGGAGAGAAGCCCGTCGTTTCCAGATCAAACACCACTATTTCCATCGAATGCAGAGGAATCTCAAACAAAGAATCCTTCCGCTGCTCCTTCAGCATCGACCGAATGAAGGCCATTTGCTGCGCACTTTGTGCATCAAACATCGAGGTTAGGGCAGGTGTTAATCCACCCATTTTATATAAATGCCACATCCGACCTGCTGGACGCATATCTTTCACGCAAGTCACCTCTCCCTATTTTCGATTCCGATTTTCTAACCTTTTTCTCTCTCTATGTGTGATCCTATGGATTTACTGACATATTTCTGCAAATCAATTCCTGTCCGCAGACATCGCTTTAATCGCGAGCGAGTTTCCTTGTTAAGTTGATCAGCAGTAAGTTTACCTCTAGTCGTGTACTTCTCCTCATCTAATTGGAATGGCGTACTATCCCTCAGCTTTAGTGCAATAGAAAACGCGATTTCCCAATCACTGGCTAACTGCTCAGAAACAATCCCTTGCGCCTTAAGCTGTTTAATTCGCTCTAAGGTAGAATTGACTAGAATACCAGCTTGAATAGCTAGCAGCCGAATCCCATTTACAATCGGAATATAAGCGCCATATTTGATATCAAATCCACCCGCATCTTCGCCATATCTTTCTGTAATCAAATGTCCAAATACACCTAAAGAAATTTTGTGATGCAACGTATTCGATAGCAAATATTTCAATAGCTCTGGATGCTCTTGGATATAAGTCAGAAAAGATTGCTTCAGCTTCGTCACCAATGCCTCAGAACCATGAATACAGCGCATATCCGCCATAATGAGCAGGTAACGCACATTTTCCCAATCCGGTTCCTTAAACCAGCCAATCATCATCTCCGTGTAACCCTGCAGTGACTTACGCCATTGTGGATTGCTCGAAATGACATTCCCTTCACAAGGGGGGTAACCCAACACATCCAAGCCGCGAAGAATATACGAGGTAAGCTTATCAAAATAAGCATCTAACTCATCTTGCGTATGCGTTACGCTATGTCCATAAATAAGTCCATTATCCTGATCACTCCAAAGTGTCTGTTCCCTTCTACCTCCACTGCCTAATAAGATAAATGCATAGGCAACAGGCGGTTTCCCGTACCCTTCATCCTCAAGTAAATGTTCAGCAATCTGAGCCGTTCTCTGTATCAACGCGTCATGAACTTGATTGATTTGCTGCCCTAGTTCCGAAGTATAGGAAAAAAGGAGATGCTCCCGAAACATCTCATGCACCTGATCTCTGGTTATTCGCATCTCATCGAATTGCTCCGACTGATAGATGCGTTCCAGGATCCGTTCCATTGAGAGATGATTCATGTTGCATCCCCTTTGCTCTAGTAGAAAGTATATGTGTTATTAAACGGACACGCCGTTTTGAGCTGCTTTTTTCATTTGCTCTGGATATCCATAAGAACCATGTTCGGATAGATCCAGACCAATGATTTCTTCTTCTTCTGTAACACGAAGACCGATTGTAGCTTTAAGAATACCTAGGATAATGAAGGAAAGAACAAGTACGAATGCAAGAGCTCCGAATACGCCAAGCGCTTGAATACCTAGTTGGTGGAAGCCACCGCCGTAGAATAAACCTGCACCGCCGATACCTACTTTAGCAGAAAGCTCAGGCGTTGCGAATAAACCAGTCGAAAGTGTTCCCCAGATACCAGCGATACCGTGTACAGAGAAAGCATAGATTGGATCGTCGATTCCAGCTCTTTCGAACCATTGTGCTGTGAAGAATGTTACGATACCTGCCACCGCACCGATTACAAGAGCGGCCCAAGCGTCTACGAACGCACATGCTGCAGTGATGGCAACAAGTGCAGCCAGAACACCATTCAACATGCTAGGAATATCCGCTTTACCGAAGTACATCCAAGAGATAATAAGTGCAGCTACAGCACCTGCCGCAGCAGCCATATTCGTTGTCAATGCGATATAACCGAAGAACCCATCACCCATTGCACTTAGTGTACTACCAGGGTTAAAACCGAACCAACCGATCCAAAGGATGATTACACCGAGAACAGACAATACTTGGTTGTGACCAGGAATCAAGTTTGGCGTTTTATCTTTATTATATTTGCCAATACGAGGTTTAAGCAAGATCGTTGCTACTAATGCTGCAGTTGCACCTTGTAAGTGAACAACAGTTGAACCTGCGAAATCTTGCATACCCAATTTGCTCAACCAGCCGCCGCCCCATACCCAGTGCGCTACGATTGGATAAATAACTACAGTGAACAAAATTCCGAAGATAAAGTACACTGGAAGCTTCGCTCTTTCTGCGAATCCACCCCAAGCAATCGCAAGGGATACGCCAGCGAAAGCTAGTTGGAACAAGAATTTAATACCGATCGGAACATCAGAGAAGGATAGAGAAGCGAACGCTGCAGAAGCTTGATCTTCTAATCCTGTTACGAAGAAGCCCGTTTCTCCGAAGAATGCATTTCCATCACCGAAGGCGAAACCGAAGCCTA
This sequence comes from Paenibacillus sp. J22P51, assembly GCF_059692215.1. Lineage (NCBI taxonomy): Bacteria > Bacillati > Bacillota > Bacilli > Caryophanales > Paenibacillaceae > Paenibacillus > Paenibacillus sp. J22P51. The sequence goes on from NZ_JCAUAZ010000001.1 coordinate 715,753, forward strand.
CAGCCCAGAAAGCAATGGCACATAGTCCGAAAGTTAAAATCGTTTTACCGGCTACGTGACCGGCATTTTTCATTCTAGTTGACCCCGCTTCTAAAAGTGCAAAACCAGCTTGCATGAAAATGACTAAGATTGCTGCCAACATAACCCAAACTGCATCAATAGCACTCTGAAGTTGAGGTACTGTCGCCTCATCCGCTGCAAATGCGAGTGTAGGGAACAATAATGACATAACGCCGAAAGCTAACAACAATTTCTTAACCATACGACCACTTCCTTTAATGTTAGATTAAGTAACATGTAATGAAACTCTTAATGTCATTATATACAGGTTATTTGGGTTTGACAATAGGATTTTCTTCGAAAAATTGATAAAAGCGAAAAATAACCTGACATCAAACAGGCATAATTCGTGTTTCGGCTCATAGACGTTCAAAAAACATGCTATTTACATCAAAATCCAATGTCAGGTTTGAGAAGCATCACGTTTGACTGTACGGTTTATAATCAGTTATCATGTTTATATATAGAAGAAAGAAACTCAAACCAGTGAAGTAGAGGTGAATTTAGCATGGGGAATGAGAAGCTTTATAAAATCGGAGAGCTTGCGAAGCTTGCCGAAATCAGCCCTCGTACCATTGATTACTACACCAAGCTGAGCTTAATTGAACCCGAGAAAAGATCGGACACGAATTACCGCCTATACAGCGATGAAACCTTGCATCGACTCAAACGTATTGAATCAATGAAGAATGAGAAATATACCTTAGAGGAAATCAAAGTAAATTTACAACAATGGAGTAAAGTGTCCTCCGATGAAACGGTGACAGATAAGCTCACATCCCTCCAATTGCACCTTGAGCAATTAATGAAGGAAGCCAAAGAGCTTAGCCCGCTCGTCCAGCAATTGAAGCCTAAACAGCTAAAAAAGCTGTATCACATCCTGACACAACCGACCGCTGCCTGCATCGAAGCACTTATTGTTCTTCTAGGTAAAAATCCGTTCTCATAAATGAATTACGGAGGAGTGCCCTATGTTTTTTCACCCGATGGATTTTCTAATTATCATTGCATTCGGCCTTTCCATGTGGGCGTCATTTCGAGTGCGAGGAACCTTCAACAAATGGTCCAATGTACCCGTCTACTCTCGCATGACGGGAGCTGAAGCCGCAAGACGAATGTTAGATGCTAACGGCCTATATGATGTACCGGTTGAAGCTGTTCCCGGAACGCTGACAGACCACTACGATCCAATGGCTCGAACAGTACGATTATCGGAACCCGTCTACTTTCAAAGCTCCATTTCCGCTGTTTCTGTTGCGTGTCACGAAGTAGGTCATGCTATCCAACATCAAGTCCATTATCCAATGCTTGTTGCTAGACACAAGATGTTCCCAGTTGTTAATTTCGCTTCAGGCGTGGCTCCAATCCTTATTCTTGCTGGGTTCTTTTTTCAAAGTATCCCTTGGTTACTGGAAGTCGGTATTATTTTCTTCGCTGTAGCCGTAGCTTTTCAATTAGTTACGTTACCTGTTGAATTTAACGCCAGTACCAGAGCACGTAATGAGATGGTTGCGCAAGGGTTTATCTCTAATGAAGAAGAACGCGGCGTGGCAAAAGTCTTGAATGCCGCCGCGCTAACTTATGTGGCGGCTGCGTTGATCTCCGTTCTTGAGCTTCTGAAATACATTATGATATTCAATGGTCGCAATAACGATGATTAAAAGTAAAAGCTCTCCCTACACGGTTGCTTCGGCACCTGTAGGGAGAGCTTTTCTCATTTGAAATAGTCATATAGAAAACGTCGAAACACTTCAGCCACCAGCGGCAGCTTCACATCCTTGCGACAAATTAATCCAACCGTCCTTGTAACCTGCGGATCCGTCACACGAATCTTGACAGGCTGCATTTGACCACTTTCCAATAAAGCCATCGCCGGAAGCAAGCTGACGCCCATCCCCGCGGCAACAAGACCTCGAATCGTATCCGTCTCTTCGCCCTCAAATTCAATCTTTGGGACGAATCCTGCCTTGTGACAAGCCTCCATCACAATCGTTCGTAGCGTGTATTCTTCACTAAACATGACAAAGGGCTCATTCTTCAACTGTTCGAGTCTAATCGACGTATAGTCTGCCAGAATATGATTAGAAGGAATAATGGCGTACAGCTCTTCTGTTAATAAAATCTCACCTGTCACATGCTCGTGCGATTCTGGGAAGGGTGAAATAAAGGCGAGATCAATCTCCCCTCTCGATACATCACGAATCAATGAGGTGTATGTACCTTGACGCAATCTAAACTTCACATTCGGATGATTTTTCTTAAAAGCCGCAACAACCGCAGGAAGTAAATTGATGACTAAGCTATGCGGGAAACCAATACGAATCTCGCCTGCTTCTGGATCGAGTAATTCGCGGACTTCACCCACTGCACGCTCCAAGTCAGTTAGGATGCCTTCAACTCGACTTAGAAATAAATGCCCAACAGAGGTTAAATGTAAATTCCGCCCCTTTTGCACAAATAAATCAACACCTAACTCTTCTTCGAGCAAATGGATTTGTCTGCTTACCGCAGACTGTGCCACATGTAGCTCCTCCGCTGCTTGTGTCACATGTTGTTTCCTAGCTACCTTCACAAAATATTGCAATTGTCTTAATTCCACGTAAGTAAATCCCCCGACTTAACTACTTAATGACGAAACGAACTCCTTCGATGACTCCGATTATTGCTCTATAGCAACCATTGGACAACTTATCAGCAAAAAGCTTATAATAAGTGAGTTGTTATTTAGCATGGATAATAAAGGAGGAAATAATTCAATGGCACAAGAACGTACTGGTGTAGCTACCCTGAAAAGCAATCCTATCACATTAGTAGGACCCGAAATCAAAGTGGGTGACAAAGCCCCTAATTTCACAGTTAATAAAGATCTAGTAACACAAGTTACACTTGCTGATTATGCAGGTAAAGTGAAATTGATCTCCGTAGTTCCTTCCTTGGATACAGGCGTTTGTGACGCACAAACTCGTCGTTTCAATGAAGAAGCAGCAAGCCTAGGCGACAATGTTACTGTTCTAACAATCAGTGTTGATCTTCCTTTCGCACAAGCTCGCTGGTGTGGCGCTGCAGGTATCGACAAAGTGATCACGTTGTCTGATTATAAAACAAAATCCTTTGGCGAAGCTTATGGCGTATTGATCAAAGAACTTCAATTGGATATGCGTGCTATTTTCGTTATCGACGCCAATGACACTGTTCAATACGTTGAGTACCTTGGCGAAATGACAGCTCACCCGAACTACGAAGCAGCTGTAGAAGCTGTTAAGAAATTAGTTTAATATACCACAAAATAAAACAGCAAGGAGGCCAAGCTTCCCTGCTGTTTTTGTTATCCATCGATTTTATATGAAGCAAGCTTACGGTCTAATTGTTTATAAATATCTAGAATTGTACGATAATTGGAGCCAAGATCACCCATGGAACCACGTGAAGCTGAATAAATATCAACTGCCGTTTTCACAGGATTGATGGCAAACAATGTCAATGTTACGTCTTGGGTTCTCCCTGTCACCGTTCTACGTTCAGCAAGGATTTCTCCTACATTCGGAACCTCGTGAAGCAGCTTGTAACCTGGTGTTTTCTTCAAAACAGCCGTTACCTCTTCCCAAACTTGCTCTTTCGGCAGTTTGAAATATCTAGTTTTAAGTAAAGGATCTCTAGCTTTTTCCCCTGTCGTTTCATGACTACGTACTAATCCGATTAAAGTTCTCTTTAGCAAAAGCCCTTTCCCCCTTCAATGAAGTGCATGTAGACCACTTGCCATTTCAACACTATTCTCTATAATACCATTGATTAGGCTTTAGAAAAAGAGGAAATTAAAAATCAGGAGATCTCTCTCCCGATTTAGAACGATCCTATACAATTTTATCCAAAAAAAGTACTATACAGCAGATATGCGTTTAATCCAGCGATTAAAATGGCTACAAACCAACTCAAAACCGCCATCCACTTCGGTATAACGAGTTCGCCCATCTTTTTCCGATCCGATGTGAAGGTAACAAGCGGTATCACTGCAAAAGACAGCTGTAAGGATAAAATAACTTGGCTGAGAATAAGCAAATCCGTCGCTCCGCTTTCCCCATATATACCAATCACGATAACCGCGGGAATGATCGCAATTAAACGTGTAATTAATCGACGCAGCCAAGGCGTCAATCGGATGTTCAGGAAGCCTTCCATGACGATCTGTCCGGCAAGTGTCCCTGTTAGTGTTGAGTTTTGACCGGATGCTAAGAGTGCAACTGCAAATAATATACTTGCTGCTCCCGTGCCTAACATAGGCCCAAGAAGATGATAAGCATCTTGAATTTCCGCAACTTCTTTCCCAGCTGAATGAAAGGCTGCCGCTGAGAGAATGAGGATCGCTGCATTAACGAATAAAGCGAGCATTAAGGCAACTGTTGAATCGATGGTCGAGAATTTAATCGCTTCGCGTTTTCCTTCGATCGTTGGTTCAATTTTACGTGTCTGAACAATGGATGAGTGCAAATACAAATTATGCGGCATGACAGTCGCACCCAGAATTCCAAGTGCAATATATAACATAGCCGGATTCGTTACGATCTCAGTAGTTGGAATAAAGCCTGCAGCGACAGCTGCAAATTCAGGTTGGGAGAAAATAAGCTCCATAATAAAACAAACCATAATAAGCGCAATCAAGCTAATAACCATCGCTTCAATGTAACGGAAGCCTTTCTTCTGGAGCATAAGCACCAGGATAACATCTAACGCAGTCAGAATCACGCCATAGATGAGCGGTAACCCGAATAATAATTGCAACGCAATCGCGGCCCCAATGACTTCTGCTAAGTCACATGCAGCAATGGCAAGTTCGCATAAAAACCAAAGCGCATAAGAGACTGGCTTACTATAATGATCACGGCACGCTTGCGCTAAATCTCGACCTGTCACGATGCCTAAACGACCAGACAAAGCCTGCAAGAGAATGGCCATTAAATTAGAAATTAAAATAACTGAAAGCAGTGTATATCCAAATTGTGAACCGCCCGCCAAATCCGTCGCCCAGTTTCCAGGATCCATATAACCGACAGCTACGAGATATCCAGGTCCTACGAAGGCTAAAAGCTTTCGGAAGAATCCCGCCTTTTTAGGTACTTTCATACTATGATGAACTTCAGGTAGACTTGGCATGGAGGCATCCTTACGCCACCCACTTGGTTCCTGATCTGGTTTTTTCATTGCAATCTCCATCGCTTTACCCTTCTTTCACAAGACCAATAATGTTGTTCTAGGGAAACTTTTAATTGAATTATACTACACATCCTCATCTTATGCTACAGGTAAACATTTATGTTCCTATGAAATTGTTTTTCCCTCAGGAAAGTTTTTAGACAAGTTTTCACAGTCAAGTACTACTCATCAAAAATTCATCAGAAAAATGAAGAGAAAAGAAGGATATTTGAAGGCTTGGGACGAATACAATAAATCAGTTACCTTTGTATATTCAATAAACAAACAAAGAATATCGAAGCAATGACATACTTCATTATAAAAGGGTGATCCTCATGTCTTATTTTATGGGTTTGGATTTAGGCACATCTGCAATTAAATGCATTCTAGTGGATGAGGCCGGTACTGTCGTCGGTTCACATTCTGCTCCATACTCGCTGCAACAACCACATCCAGGTTGGGCTGAGCAGCATCCTGAAGATTGGTGGAACGCCACCATCGCAGGCATTCAAGGGCTCTTAGCCAGCACGGGCGTATCATCTGATGCCGTAGCAGGCATAGGCTTCTCTGGCCAGATGCACGGCTCAGTCTTTCTTGACGAGGCGCAGCAGGTCATCCGGCCTGCGCTGCTCTGGTGCGATCAGCGCACCGCGGAGCAGTGCGCTTACATCGAGGCGACCGTCGGCGAAGCCGAGCTCGGCCGCCTCACAGGCAATCGGGCGCTGACCGGCTTCACCGCGCCCAAGCTCCTCTGGCTCCGGCAGCATGAGCCGGAGAACTACGCCCGCGTTCGGCATCTCCTGCTGCCGAAGGATTACGTCAGACTGCGCCTGACGGGGGCGTTCGGCATGGACATGGCCGACGCCAGCGGCACGCTGCTGCTCGATGTAGCCAATCGCAGCTGGTCGCAAACCGTCGCGGAGCGGTTAGAGATCCCGCTCGAATGGCTGCCGCCGCTCTATGAGTCCGGCGACATTGCCGGGCACCTGCTGCCTGAAGCAGCAGCGCTAACCGGCTTAGCCCCAGGCACGCCGATCGTTGTCGGTGGCGGCGACCAAGCCTGCGGCGCCGTTGGTGTTGGCGTCGTCCGCCAAGGCATCGCCTCGGTGGCGCTCGGCACTTCCGGTGTCGTCTTCGTCCACGACGAAACTTATCAAGTGGATGAAGCGTACCGCCTTCATTCCTTCTGTCATGGCGTGCCAGGCAAGTGGCACCGCATGGGCGTTATGTTGGCAGCCGGCGGCTCGTTCCAATGGTGGCGTAACCACTTTGCCAGTGAAGAGCTTGAACGCGCGCAGCAAGAAGGCAAAGACGTCTATGAAATATTGACAGCTGATGCGGCTACGGCACCACTCGGCAGCGAAGGTTTGTTGTTCCTCCCTTATTTATCAGGTGAGCGAACGCCATATCCCGATCCGAAGGCACGCGGTGCATTTATCGGACTCAATCTAAGACATGAGAAAGCACATTTAACCCGCGCTGTTCTCGAAGGCATTACCTTCGGTCTTCGTGATTCCATGGAATTGATTCGGGAATCAGGCATTGAAGTGACAGAGCTTCGTGTTAACGGCGGAGGAGCTAGGAGCCGCTTCTGGCGTCAAATGATTGCTGATATCTTCGGCATACCGGTCGTTACCGTTAATTCAACTGATGGACCTGCCTATGGTGCAGCGATTATGGCTGCCTCAGGCGTTCTGAACGTAGATATTACGAAATTATGCGAAGATTGGATTGAAATCACAGATCGCGTAGAACCTAATCCAACTAACCAGCAGAAATATGAAGCGTATTATCACGTGTATCGCAGCCTTTACCCTACACTGCAAAGCACCTTCCATCAGTTAACGGATCTTGCTGAGCAATCTGATAAGTGAAATAAAAAAAGAGGTTGAGCAGGCATGGAATACCTGTTCAACCTCTTTTTTATTCGAAGAAACCCGCCTATGCCGTCCGGTTTTGGTGCTTCAAACCCGCTCTCGCAGGTGGGTGTCCGCAGAGGTGTATTTGAGGTCCCCTTTCGAGGGCATGTCAGCCACACTTCAATATAGGTCTCCCTAGAAACAGTCATTGGTTTAAAACAACTTAAAACCGTTACGAGCATCGCAGATTTCTTCTGTTTTCTTATTATAGATCCAACCTCGCTGATTATCAACTGGTAGGATTAGTCTTTAGTCTTGTCATTTCCATCTTTTTTATGCAAGCTAATCGGAGAATTGGATTCTACTCTCTCGTCTTCATCATCATTTCCAGCTTCAGCTGCTTCCGCTTCAGCCAGTCTCTGTTGTTCCTTCTCTTCCAACTCCTGTTGTTTCGTCTGAAGCTTTGTAAAGCTTCGGTTAAACTGCCAGAACGAGAACGTTGCAACAATAGCTCCCATGAAGAAAACAACTAAGAAGAAATTGAATTTCGTTAAGCAAATGTAAACAATAACGCCATTACAAATGAGCAAAACAATCGAATTGATTGGGTTACCAATTGTAATTAAGATTGAATTCTTAATAATTTGAAAGATTTTCATGTGCAAATGAACAATAATCGAGAAGAAATTAAACAAGGCAATGATCATAATAACCGTGAAGGCAATAAAAAGAACGGCTAGTACTTTCAACGAGCTTCCTTGCTTCAAGTAAAAGAAATAGTTTACCGCGATAATGACGAAGATTAACACAAAAAATATACCGCCTAGCATGCTTTGCAAGTAGTTTTCTTTGTATCCGCGGAAAAATGTTTTTAACAACGGTACATCTTCTTCTCCGGTCACCCATTTCCTAGCTACTGCAAACATAGCGGTCGTTGCGGGAAATAAAGTAAACGGTGCCAAAATAGCAAGAATCGGCAGCGTTGCTTTCAACGCGTCCGGCGTTTGACTTACCAACCCCATAAAGAGGAAAAAGAATACCGGAATCGAGCAAAGCATCCAAAGCAAATTAATAACGGAGAACCGCATAATCCACTCCGATATTCTGTACAGTCCTCCCATAACTCCCTTAAACTCCAAAACTGCTTCCTCCTTAGCGTTTCCATCTGGAAACTTTCTACGTTGTTTGCTGCTGACATGACGATAAACATGTCTTATTTGTATATGTACTTAATTATAGCCTATTTTGGTTCATATAGGTAGACGTCTAGTCGTTATAGGTTCTTTTACATAATATAGTATTGTCTAATCGCACCACCCCCATATCTTTATTCAGGAGGTTGATACTATGTCTCATCAAGTTGGAACATCCGCAGGTGCAATTTTGGTGCTATTTATCTTGTTAGTTATCATCACTAGCTCTTTCATAATCTAATCTATATACAAATTGAAAAAAAAGGCGGAGATCCTGAGGATCTTCGCCTTTTTAAGTAGCATATTTTATTTGTTTACAAGTGTATCTTCACTTTTGCGCGGCGCTCTGGAACGATCACGGTTTCCGGAGTTATTGCTTCCGTACTCACGGTTTCTCGAAGTTGAACTGCTTCCGCCTTCTCTGTTTGAACCATAGTCTCTGCTATCCTTACGTGGGTAACGCGAGCCACCACTGGAGGAATTGCCTGAACCTGATCCAGCATATCCACCGCCGCCTTGACGACGATCGCTTGAACCTGATCCTGAACCGTATCCACCGCCAACACGTCTACCTGAGCTGCGAACATCGAATTTTTTCTTTCTTGCACGAATCGGATCTTCTGGTGTCAATTCGATATTTAGATCTTTCTTGTCACCTGTAAGAAGCTTCATCGCAGCTGCAAGCAAGTTTACGGAATCATATTGCTCAAGCATTTGAATAGCTAGGCCTTTGAATTCGGAATGTTCTTCTTTTTGAAGCATATCCAAAATACGCTCAGCTGTCATTTTTTGTTTGCCTTCAACAGCTTCTGCTACGCTTGGCAAAGGTTTTTTGTTGATTTTATGACGTGTAACCTTCTCGATAAAGTGAAGGTGATCGATTTCTCTTGGCGTTACGAAAGTCCAAGCTGTACCTTCTTTTCCTGCACGACCTGTACGGCCGATACGGTGAACGTAGCTTTCTGGATCTTGCGGAAGGTCAAAGTTAATAACGTGTGTTACACCAGATACATCTAGTCCGCGTGCAGCAACGTCAGTTGCAACAAGCACATCAATACTGCCATCACGGAATTTTCTCATTACGTTATCACGTTGATTCTGGGACAAGTCACCGTGAAGACCTTCAGCAGCATAACCTCTTTTTTGTAGAGCTTCTGCCAACTCATCTACCCGACGCTTCGTGCGTCCGAAGATAATAGCTAGGTCTGGTGCTTCCATGTCAATCAAACGGCTAAGTGCTTCAAACTTTTGTTTCTCATGCAATTCAATGTAAGCTTGCTCGATCAAAGGAGCACTTACTTGTTTAGGAATTACGGATACGTGCTCTGGGTTCGTAAGGAACTGTTGAGCCAATTTTTGAATGTTTGTCGGCATTGTTGCAGAGAACAACATCGTGTGACGCTCAGCTGGAACTAGTTTAAGAATGGATTGGATATCATCCATGAAGCCCATGTCAAGCATTTCATCCGCTTCATCCAAAATAACCGTTTGAACATCATCAAGCTTGATTGTTTTGCGGTTAATATGGTCAAGAAGACGTCCAGGCGTTCCGATAATGATTTGTGGTTTCTTTTTCAAAGCGCGGATTTGTTTCACGATATCCTGTCCACCGTAAATTGGCAAAGAACGAATGCCTTTGAAACGACCGAGTTTTTCAATCTCTTCCGCAACCTGAATGGCAAGTTCCCGTGTTGGACACATGATTAAAGCCGAAATGCGCTCTTCTTTTACATTGATTTTGTTAACTAGTGGAATACCGAACGCTGCTGTTTTCCCAGTTCCTGTTTGTGCTTGCCCGATCAAATCACGGCCTTCCATGGCCAATGGTATTGTTTTCTCTTGAATTGGTGTGGACTCTTCAAAGCCCATTTCCGTAATCGCACGTAATACCGATGCGTCTAAACCAAACTCCTGAAATGTTTTCAAATAAATTCAATCTCCTTTTGTACAGGGCAGGCTAATGCCTTGTATCTTTTTTACCCTTAAGTACGACTTCCTATCCGTCTCTATAGTTTCTTGGTGGAATACACTTTCGATTCGTCATCTTCCATGATCCAACTGGCCGCCCTTAAGAACATCTAAAATATTATAGCACAAGTGATGTACACATTGCCAGTGGCTACTTTTAAACAATCCAACGAAACCGAATGAATAAGTAACTCGTATTAATGGGGAGAACAATAAAACGGAATCGTACAGAGGAGAGTTTCTTATGTCTATTTTCAAACGTGTCAGCAACATTCTTCGCAGTCAAAAGCAAGTACCTTCAACCGCATCTCTCGGCAATCCGCTTGAAGATGCACGTGTTGGCGATATTGTTAATGTAGACTTGGAGGAATATGTGATTTCCGGTAAAGTCATATATTTTGACCGCGGCTTTGCTCCACATCGTTATGCTTATTATCTACAAAGCGGCAAAAATATTCAGTGTTTGATTGTGGAAAAAGGCAGAACCTATGACTGCTTCTTGTGCAGCTTTATTGAAGGGGCATTAGATGACCCCAATGATGTACCTACACGATTAGAGTTGGATGGAGATGTCACTTTCGATTTGGAATTTCATCGTAATGATGTCTCACGCACAGAAGGAAACACGGACTTCCGAAGTGGAGATGATATCATCTTCTGGCGTTATTTTGGACCGGACCAGCGCTTCTTTTTCCTACAATGGCAGGATGGTAAATTTGTAGCCCTCGAGGGAGAGCGCACACCAGGCAATCAAATCAAATTTTTGAAAAATTTTTGAAATTGACACTGATGACGATGAACCTATGTTATCATTGAAGCAGGTTTCCGATGTACCCTGAAAGGAGGACTACTAGAAAATGAAGAGATGGACTTCATGGCTTTCTTTCATCATCATTATTGCTCTTCTAACCGCATGTGGCGCTGATGCTGGACGTTATATTAAAGATGAATATCCGTTAGTAAGCGTTGATGGCAAGGGAAGCAATATGTCCAAGGTTTACTCTGTTGAAGGCAAGAACGTGCCTACAGTCGCGAGTGAACTAGCTGCCAAAGAAACACCTACTGAGAAGAGTAAGGAATCTGAGGATCAGATGTTCCTTGTGTATAAGGACAAGGTAATCAACATCCAGAAGGATCCAAATGATAATAAAAATACATTAGTTCAGCTAGATAGTATCGAATATGCCAAGAGCCATTATGACTCCTCATTCTTACAAGGCTACTTAACTGCCACATTGCTTCAATCCTTATTTGGTGGAAGCTGGTATAACAATAGAGGGTCCTATGATTATCGCGGCTATACGCAAACACCGTATTACAAGTCAGGAAAAGCCACAACGCCAGCTACGGGTACTTCTAAAGAAACGAAGCCAACTACGTCTGATCGAACGGGAGGCTTCACGAGTGGCGCAGCGAATCCGAGCTCTGGCAGCTCTTCAAATACCCGTAAGAATGATGGCTCAACGCCAAACAAAGTAACGAAGCCAACAACAAGCAAGCCAAGCACGACCAAAAAAACGGGCTCCTTCAAGCGCCGTTAAGATCTCATATAAAGCTGTTGTCCATAACTTGGATACAGCTTTTTTCATGCGTTTTCATTCATTCGAACACTGGTTAAATAATGATTGCAGTTTTATAAGAATGAATTATACTTGCAATATGCTGCATACTATTTTAGAGGTGATTTGTTTTGAAAAAGGCGCTTGATGTTCTAATCATTCTAGTTGGCGCACTGCTTGTCGCAGTCGGCTTCAATATGTTCCTTATTCCCCATCAGCTGCTTAGCGGGGGCGTTTCAGGAATTGCCATGATTATTGGTTATTTCACAGACTACAATATTGGATTTCTTTATTTATTATTTAACATGCCATTAATGATCTGGGGTCTCGTTTCCATTGGGAAACGTTTTATCATGATCAGCGTGGTATCTGTCGTATTAACAACGTGGTTGATGCAAGTTATTCCCATGAACTTCGTTGCCAAAGATTCGATGTTAGGCGCTGTGTTTGGCGGTGTACTTATCGGTATCGGGAGTGGGATCACGCTTCGTATTGGGGGCTCCAGCGGCGGATTTGACATTGTTGGCCTGATCTTAACCCGGAAATACGACTTCCCTCTTGGGACCATCCTTTCTTCAATGAACGGAATCGTCATCGTCGCGCTCGGCTATTTTAAAGATAATTGGGATCTCGCCTTATTTTCTATGTTAGCTATTTTCATTAGCGGGAAAACTGTCGATATGATACATATCCCACATATTAAAGTGACCGCGTTCATTGTCACCAAACATAAGGATGCTATTATTAATAAGCTGCTTATGATTCCCAGAGGTGTTACCTTGATTAAAACAGAAGGCGCTTATACGAAACAGCAGCATGATATGCTCATGACGGTTACGACGCGATTTGAGCTCGTAGAATTAAAGCGAATTATTAAAGAGATTGATCCGAAAGCGTTCGTGAATATTGTGGAAACAGTCGGTGTTGTTGGGGAATTTCGAAAGCCCAAGTAATAAATCAGCCAACTGCCCCTTTATTCCAGTTTTAATTGTGTTATAATGAATGTAATTTCATATAGTTCTGGTTTTCATCGATGGTAGGTTCAGGCGTAGTTCTTATTCTAATCTTCTGATTGGAAGGGTGATGCTTGTGGAGACAGTCAAATTATCCAGGATTGTAATGAAATTAACGCCCGAGTTGTATCCCTCTTTAACCAGCAATGAGTTGGAATCCGAGATCGTGCTACGGTTCGGTATAGAGGCACTCGCAGCGGAAGATGTCATGGAAATTATTCAATTCAGCATTTCGGAACATCATAAGGACACCCTGTACCATTAAGGGTGTCTTTTTTTGCATCGCATCCATTGTCAATATTATTAAAATTGTAATAATTAAGCTATATAGGTTATGATAAGTCCATGATATAATAAAGCTACATAAACTTTACTGGAGGTGTCTGGTATGGGAGCTTTATCTCCTTGGCACATCATTCTTATTGCGATCGTTGCCCTACTCTTGTTTGGGCCAAATAAATTGCCTGAACTTGGACGTGGTTTCGGCAAAATGTTCCGCGAATTCAAAGATGCAACGAATGGGAACGGTAACAACTCATCCACGGATGATCAACCTACTATCGCACGGAAAGAAATTAACCCTGAAGTCACGAATAGTGAGTCGGGACAAGTTAATAAGTAAATCTAAACACTCGGAGGCTCAGCTTCTGAGTGTTTTTCTTATTTCCTACAAAAGGCCGTGTTCCTCATGCGTCAAAATACTCATACAAGCTTCTACAAAAGCCTACAAATTTCCTCTGTGCGTAGTTTCCCGCTTGCCTTATAATGAAAGCTAGAAACAATGATTGGAGTGGACTTATACATCATGGAAATATTACTCGCTTCACTTGCCCTCATTTGGGGTAATGTTACAGCCGCAAACCCCGAGGCAAGCTTTGAACAGCTTGTGCAGGCTTCGCTTGATGCGAAGAATGCTGTTGCTATTGTTCAACCCGTAACGCCTGCAACACCTACTGACCCAACGGATCCACTCGCTCCTGTCAACAAGCAAGATCCACAGAAAGATGCCCCTGTTGTGAAAGGGATCTACGCAACTGCCCATAGTGCAGGCGGTTCGCGACTCAATACGCTTGTAAAGCTACTTGATGATACGGATTTGAATGCGATGGTTATCGATGTGAAAGATGACTGGGGTTACATCACATGGGAAACTGGAAATGCCGAGCTTGATGCAATGGGAACAACCCAGAAAATCATTGGTAATATGCCTAGCCTCATGACTACACTACAAGAACATAACATTTATCCAATTGCACGTATTGTCGTCTTCAAAGACACGATTCTTGCCAAGAAGAAACCGGAAATATCTTTCATTAATCCAGATGGCACATTGTGGGGGAACGGAAAAAACCCTCCTGATAGCTTCGTTAATCCGTACAGCAAAGAGGTATGGGACTACAATATCGCCGTTGCCAAAGAAGCTGTTAAAGCTGGCTTCAAAGAAATTCAATTTGATTATGTTCGTTTCCCGGAAGGCTTCGAGAAAAGGGCGGATATTCTCAAATACACCAAAGATGAGCGTTCACGGATTGATGCTGTCTCTTCTTTCGTGAAATATGCAAGAGAACAATTAACACCGCTTGGCGTTCGCGTTTCAGTCGATATATTTGGCTATGCGGCTTCTGTCCCTGCTGCCGAAGGTATTGGTCAAGATTTCGAGAAAATCTCGCAGAATGTCGATGTTATTGCTCCAATGATTTATCCAAGTCATTACAGCACGGGCTGGTTCGGTTCCAAAGTTCCCGATGCAGCACCATACGCCACCATCAATGGCGCTTCCAAGGATACGAATAAGAAGCTTGAAGAGATTGATAAGAAGGGCTGGAAGCCGGTTATCCGTCCTTGGATACAGGATTTCACCGCATCATGGGTGCCTGGTTATATTAAATATGGCAAACATGAATTAGATGAGCAAATTCGTGCACTGAAAGAAAACGGCATTAATGAGTATCTATTATGGAATGCCAACAATAACTATACCGCCAATGTAAGCTATTAATAGTCACCCTGAGAGCGCATTTCGCTTTCAGGGTATTTTTACATTTGGTCAGAGTTTACTTTCCCTTTCCATTTCATTTATCATTGTAGTATTCATTTTGAAAATTAGTTAGGATGTGTTGCTGTGCTGAAAATTGTAGCTATTACAGGCATGAATTTAACTTCTATGCAAGAGCAAATGCCGCAAGACTTGAAGGAACGTTCACAGTTTCATTGGTTTTCATCTTCTAAGGATGCTGGAGACTTGATTCCTGATGCTGATGTAATTATCACAGCAGGTCGCTTACACCCTGACATCGTCACGCGAGCAACCAAGCTGAAATGGGTGCAAACCATATCTGCTGGCGTTGATAAACTACCTCTCGCGGAGCTGGATCAACGTCAGGTTATTGTCACGAATGCCAGGGGTGTACATACCATTCAAATGAGTGAATTCGCGCTGAGCCTCATGCTGCAATGGGTTCGGAAAGCTAATTTACTTCACGATAACCAGCAGCAGCACGTGTGGGACAATCAAGTCCGCTTTGGAGAGCTGCACGGCAAGACGATAGGCATTATCGGGGCTGGTGCCATCGGCGAAGCGGTAGCTCGTAAAGCCAAAGCATTTGATATGTCGGTCATCGGCCTGAATCGTTCGGGCACACCACAAGCCGCCTTCGATACAACCGTTCACGGTGAGGATGGTCTTCAGCTGCTGCTGTCACAAAGCGATTTCATCGTCGTCCTGCTTCCAAGTACATTGAAAACGCGGGGCTTCTTGCAAAAAGAGCATCTAGCGCTTATGAAGCCGAGTGCCTTTTTCATTAATTTAGCTCGCGGGGATGTCCTCGATGAAGCAGCATTGATCCAAGCCTTGCAGGAAGGTAAGCTTGCTGGCGCAGCTTTGGATGTTTTTGAGCAAGAGCCGTTACCCTCCACTTCTCCATTATGGGACATGAAGAATGTGATCCTAACCCCTCATATCGCGGGGTCATCCGAACATTATACAGATCGCGTATCCTTAATCTTTTATCACAATTTGCGCGCGATGCTGGATGGTGGAAATATGATCAATGTCGTGGACTTGACGGAAGGTTATTAGATTGATGGAGGGCGCTTGAATCCTCTAACGGACACGATGGACGTTATTTCTACTCAAATTGAAAATTTCTTGATCTAACGGACACGATCGCCGTTACTGTTGCAAAATAACGCTAATGAAAAGCCAATTCAGCTGAATAGCATCATCGGTGTCCGTTAGATTTTCAAAACCTCACAATTTTCCAAATTGCGTCTCCTATGTCCGATAGTCCCTCATCCCATTAGCCCGGTTAGTCCTGATTCTTGTTTTCACGCTCACAACGCAAAGTCGCCGCCATCAACAAAAAGCACCTTATCCTACTGTACTACTTAGGATAAGGTGCTTTTCAATTATAGAGCCGTAATTGCAGTGAGTCCCCGCATATACGGTCGCAGCGCAGGTGGCAAATAAATCGAACCATCCGCCTGTTGATGATTTTCAAGCAATGGAATTAAGATACGCGGCGATGCAACGGCTGTATTATTAAGCGTGTAGCAATAGCGCAACACGCCGTCCTTATCCCGATAGCGTAGATTACTCCGCCTTGCTTGAAAGTCCAGCAGGCTCGACGACGAGTGTGTTTCGCCATAAGCCCCGCGGCTGGGCATCCAAGTTTCAATGTCGAATTGCTTGTAGTTTTTGGCCCCCATGTCCCCCGAACACACCGCTACAACACGATACGGTAGTTCCAGAAGAGCAAGTAAATCTTCCGCATTTTGTGTAATCTGCTGCAGCATGCGATCAGCCTCCTCTGCGTTATTCTCGCAGAGGATCACTTGTTCCACTTTAGCGAATTGATGAACACGATAGAGTCCTCTCACATCTCTGCCAGCCGAACCCGCTTCTTTGCGGAAGCAATTCGACACCGCGGCTAACTGAATCGGTCCCTCCGCTAGATCGACAATCTCCCCAGCATAATACGAAACCAATGGACCTTCCGAAGTTCCAACTAACCATGCATTGTCATCATGAAGCTCATAGGTCTGATCTTTTCCTGCTGGAAAGAATGCGGCATTCAGCAGGGTTTCCTCCCGCACCATGAGTGGTACATCCATCACTGTGAAACCGCGATCTGTTAGCAGGTCTATAGCAAGCTGTTGGACAGCCCTGTGCAAATAAAGCCCCATTCCTTTGAGATAGTAATTTCGGCTGCCTGCAACCTTGACACCACGAACGACATCGATCATATTTAGCGCTTCACCAAGCTGTAGGTGATCTTTCATCTCGAATTCAAAAGTCGGCTTTACACCAACGACCTTCATCTCTACGTTCTCTTGATCGTTCGCCCCTATTGGCGTGTCCGGCGAAGCAAGATTTGGAATCTTCAGCATGAGCTCCTTGAACCTTTGTTCATATTCGTTCAGTTCCGCTTCCAAAGCCGTTAAGCTCTGATTCCAGCCGCGAACTTGCTCCTTTAAGCTTTCTGCTTCTAAAGCCTTCCGCTGCGACATATAGGTCGCAATCTGCTCCGAGGCACGATTGCGCTCTGCTCGAAGCTGATCTACTTGCCCCATCAATTCTCTTTTCTTCTCATCGACGATGAGCAGTTCCTCAACGTGGCATGCTACTCCTTTGTGAGTAGCTGCTGTTTTCACTTGCTCTTGGTTGTTACGAATCCATTTGATATCCAACATTTCCCGTCACCGCTTCCTTTTCGATTGTGTGAAAAAGACAAAGAACGCCCTCAGTCCGATTGGGACGAGGAGCGTTCTGCTCGCGGTGCCACCCAACTTGATGATGACATGATCTGCCATTCATCCGCTTGGTTCCGCGATAACGGGCGGTGCCGGTTTATTTAGAGAAAGACCTTAAGACCTTTCCGATCATGAACGTCTCCGAGTTGGATGCTCTTCATAGACATGATGTCGATGTATATGTTGTTCGCAATTATAGCCGAAATTCGAATGAAGATCAACACTCATTGATGAAATTAGGCTTATTGTGACAAACGGCTAGCCAATTCATAAAGCTCCATGTTAAAGGTACGTTTCGTGTTCACAACTAGATCGATATCCGTTGCCACTAGTTCACCTTTGATGATGCCGCAAGCTTTGGAAGAATCACCATCCATGAGTTTACGAACAGCGAAATCACCTAGACGGCTTGCCAAAATACGGTCGTTGTGCGTAGGTGCTCCACCGCGTTGAATATGACCAAGAACGGTAACACGAGGCTCAATACCGTTCGTTTCCGTGATTTTCTTGGCAATTCCTTCGCCAGTTCCTGCCCCTTCAGCCACAAGGATAATACTGTGACGCTTACCATGGTTGAAATTATCCTTCATCCGATTAGCTACCTCTGTGATATCCACATCCACCTCAGGCACAATAATGGTTTCAGCACCGCTGGCAAGTCCCGCATAAAGCGCGATTTCACCACAATGTCGCCCCATAACCTCAACAACAGATGAACGCTCATGTGATGTCATAGTATCGCGTAGTTTGTTAATCGCATCCACAACGATGCTAACTGCTGTATCAAATCCAATTGTAAAGTCAGTGAAAGGGATGTCGTTGTCAATGGTGCCTGGGAGACCCATCGTTTTGATCCCCAACTTACTTAGCTTGTTCGCTCCTTGATAGGAACCATCCCCACCGATGACAACTAGGCCGTCAATTCCGCGTTTACGCAGGTTATCCGCTCCGATTTGTTGTCCTTCAGGTGTCATAAATTCTTTGCAACGAGCCGTTTGAAGGATCGTCCCTCCGCGTTGAATGATGTCACCTACACTACGCAAGTCCATTTTACGGATATCATCATTAATAAGACCTTGATACCCACGTTGAACAGCATACACTTCGAGCCCATGGAATAATGCACTTCGAACAACCGCCCGAACGGCTGCATTCATCCCCTGAGAATCTCCTCCACTGGTTAAAACGGCAATTGATTTTACTGCAGACATTTTTAATTTCCTCCTTCTTAATTCTTGTGAATGACACTCATGATGTCGTACGGATATACATGCTATTTATCCAGAAAAAGAGCCTTGTTAAAGGACTATTTTTCATCAGACGCTTTGAAATTTTCTTCACTTGGTGTTGACTGTTGACCTTAGGGTCAGATAAATAGAGAGCAAGCAAACCTTCGATTATCATACGATGAAATCTCGGATGTTCCAAGAACAAAATTTTACTCCTCGCCTCTTGCACAATGAAAGCGATTCGCTCTACGGTTGTATCCAATGAGTCATAGTAGGTACAGAAATTCAGGTCGCCGCCTTCCCTGTCTTCTTCCTGATCAATCAGATAATCAAGCAGGATATGTAGACCACAAACATAAGGGAAATAAGCTTCCCGAATGGAATCCACCTGCTTGTCCGTCAGAATGGGATCACACGCAGCCAAAAACAACATAAACATGCCTAAGGTTGAGCCCGTAGCAGCAGCAAACTCATTCCAATCAATTTGACGAAACTTATGGTGATGGTTATTCCACCATTGATGCAGCTGAGCTTCACGCAAATCCTTACGTATATGCTTGTACACCTGCAAATCACAGTATAAGCCAACGAACTCTTTCACTTGGTCAGCTACCTTCAAATACGATGGCATCTGACTTATCGAAGTCTGACATTGCTGGACAAGCTCAGTTAAATATCCATCGTCATCCTTCTCATCTCTGTAAGCATAGTAATCATGCTGAGGCTTCGCTGGATCAACCGCATCTAGCATCGATTGATGTAATTGGCGGAAATCCAATGGATCCAGTGACGTACTGCGATCACATAAATTATCTAAATAGTCGCTAATGGATTGGAAAGCTACGATAAGTGGAATGAGCACATGACGCATCGATAAATGAGCAGCTGCATACACAGCTCCTCCTTGACAATGGAATTGCTTCGCAGCAATGCTTGCTAATGCTTGAGTACGAAGCTCTTCATCGGGAATATTCGCAGCTTTACTTTTCCAGCGGATCAGCTGTTCATTGACATCTGGTAAAATATAGCGATACACACTGATCATCAACCGAATAGGTCCTTGCGGAACCTTCGCATGGCTCCTAATCCTTATCCTACTTCTGTCCAATTGCTTCAAGCAAACTTCCTCCACAACTTTGTTCATAGCAGAATTGAAGTAATAGCTGCATTTCAGCTCGCTGTATGTGACGTAACCAACTGTCCACTGTAGGATTCTGCACGAGTGACACTTGGATTTCAATGACATCAATAAATACATATGGATTCCAAACTGGCGATGTTACAAGCACTTCAAGCTTATGACGAAGAGCATCATTTTCCAATTCAACAAAATCCTTGAGCGATAAATTATCTCTTACACATTGGATAAGATTAGAAAAAATAGGATGATGGCCAACATCATTAAACCAGTATTTCGCATTACTATAGTCGCCTTCCATTCGATGCATAAGCGCATGCCAGTAGCTTCCCGTAGCATTCGTAATTTCCTGCGAAATATCATGCGATTTATCCAGACTTTCATTTAGGAGAAAGAGACCTGCTTTTATGGCTTGACCATAGGGCAGCTGCTCAGGACTTCCTTCTGTAATTAGCGCAGCTGAGAGTGCTTCTATACGTGAATCCATCGCGACATCCCACTCTTCAATCGGATAAAGCGCTGGGAGATGCTCCAGAAGAGGTTTTGCTATCGTCCCAAGCCAGTTAATCCCATCTTTATTGCTATGCATGCAGTCATTCTCCCTTCATTGACAACCATTAATGGTGGGTTTTTGATTCCAAATCCTGATTAGTACGGAACCAGAGATGAAGATCATTTATGATTGAAGCCAAGTCAGCAATATCGGAATTCAAACAACAGGATGTTACAAAATCGTCTTCCTTATCGAGTTTATTTTGCTTTTCAATTATTTGTGCTTCCAATTTCATAATACGATCTGGGATAATGCCTCTTATTTGCTCCCACCGTAACAAGAGATTGATGCGAACGGCAGCATCATACATTTCCCATTCCAATTCCAAAACGGGAATCTCGATACCAAGCCTCTCATCATACTGAAAATAACTGTTCATTCCTTATGTACCTCCTTGCAGGCAAAACAGTCTGTCTTGTTCAAGAAACATTCTACCTTTAAATGTATCACTTCAAACCTTGGGTTTCCAGTTAAAATTGTATGTCAACCTGATTTCATTTTCTGATATACTTAAGAAATGTTTTGCAATATACGAAGGAGTGCGATTTGGATGACCGCTAAGGCATTAAAAGAAACGATCACATGGCAACAGCTCATCTCCTTTTTCCTCCCCCTCGGACTGTCTGCAACGCTTGTAACCCTCTCGCATGTTATTATCAATAGTACTTTGGCTAGGGCGGATAATCCCGAGCTCGTCATCGCCACCTATGCCATTCCCCTAAGTCTTCTAGGACTGACTGAGAGACCCGTTGTATTGCTACGACAAGCTTGCTCTGCACTCGTCAGGGATCGGGTTTCGTTCCGCGCCATGGGCGTTGTCAGCTCTTATGTATTTGCCTGTATCATATTACTTGGTCTCATACTCTGTTATACACCGGTTGGCCAATGGGTGTTTCTTTATTTTTTCGGTGTGGAACGCGAAATACTTGCCGCTACTCTCAGTGTATATCGCATTCTCATGTACGTTAGCATCTTCTCCGGGCTGCGTTGTTTATTTCACGGGATTATTATTTTCAACATGCGTACCAAATGGCTAACGATCGGTATGGGTGTCAGGATTATCGCAATGTACTTACTATCCTTATATTTCATCATGACGGATAATGTGTCGAGCGGCCGCGTTGGTGCTATTATTTTCCTAGTCGGTATGATCATTGAGGCTACTGTTGCTATCTGGGAAGGTACAAGCTTACTGAAGCGTGTCATTCCAGAGAAAGCACCCAACCATCCGATTGAGACGAAGCAGCAAATTTTCAGCTTTTATAAACCGCTATTATATTCATCTGTTATTGCCGTTATTATTGGGCCATCTATTAATGCTATGTTAGGCAAAACAACACATATCCATCTCGCCATCTCGTCCTTTGCGATCGCTGGATCCTTAACTCAATTAGTGATGAGTTTTTTCTCGTACATACATCAAATCGTTCTAAATTTTTATCGCAAGGATGCTGAACGAGTAAAAAAATTCATTCTCCTGCTGAGCTTCATTCCAGGAACACTCATTGCCATACTGGCCTATACTCCGATCGGCCCTTGGTTTATGACACATGTCATGGGTGTGAATGCCGAGTTAAGACAAGCCAGCCTGAGCGCCATGCGAATTTTCATGATTATGACGATTGTATTTCCTTGGCTTGATTATATGAATGGCATTATCATGCTGCGGGGCCAAACAAAAATCATGGTTTTCTCGCAATCTGCGAATGCTACTATTACGGTATTCACTTTATTCGTTGCCATTGCAACTGTTCCAGACTGGAACGGAATGATTGGCGCGCTAGCGCAATCGATGGGCATGCTAGCAGAGCTGCTTGTCGTTATCTATGTCCTCAAACGAACTGCTGACGTCCAGCAACCTGGCCAACCTCAAGAAAATAAGTAATGAAATGGTGATGATTACGCTTGTCCAAATCAAATTCGATCGATATGAATGATCGATTGCTTAAAATGTTTACTCTTTCTTTTTTTATGACGATGGGAATTGTTGTTACCTTTTTCCCGCTTTATTTCGATTACAAAGGATATTCCAAAATCCAAATCGGATTGTTATATGCCATCGGGCCGTTGATTGG
Organism: Paenibacillus sp. J22P51; assembly: GCF_059692215.1. Taxonomy (NCBI): domain Bacteria; kingdom Bacillati; phylum Bacillota; class Bacilli; order Caryophanales; family Paenibacillaceae; genus Paenibacillus; species Paenibacillus sp. J22P51. Next base: position 738,339 of record NZ_JCAUAZ010000001.1, read on the forward strand.
TATAGCAACCAACCTGCTCTGGGGTTTCCTGAGCGATAGGTATCAAACCGTAAAGAAGATCATGATCATTCTGATCCTTGGTCAGCTAGTAACGGCGGTCCTGGTATTTACAGCAGGCTGGTTCTCCTTGCTCTATGTCTGCTTGGCGGCTTTTTTCTTCTTCCAGCAGCCGGTTAACTCCTTGAATGACAGCCAAGTTATGCTGCATATCCGCTCCAGCGGGAAAAGCTACGCCTCCTTCCGCGCGTACGGCTCTATCGGCTTCGCGCTTGCTGCTGGCGGCTTCGGCTTATTACTGCGAGCATATGGCACCGGACTGACACCTGTCCTGCTTTTTATCACGATAGGCTGTACATTGATCATACTTTTTCTATTGAAAGATACGCGTCAAGGCGGCAAGAAGATGGCCTTCGGAGGTATGGTGAAAATCATCCGCTCCAAAAAATTCATCTGGTTCCTTACACTCGTGATCATCATGTCGGTTTCCCATCGGTTCAATGATGGATTCTTAGCACTCTATATGCGTCAGTTAGGCGCTTCCGATTCGCTCATTGGCTATGCTTGGATGACATCGGCACTTAGCGAGATTCCTGTATTTTTCTATCTGAGCAAGCATGGGCATCGCTTTAAGGAGCTTCCCTTACTTGCCTTTGCTGGTGTGATTTACGCCTTCCGCTTCGTGATGATGAGCATTATCCAAGATCCTACTTGGATCATAGGCATTCAGCTTCTCCACAGCTTAACTTTCGGCGTTTTCTTATTCACAGCGAATCGATATTTGAGCCAAATTATTCCGGATGAGTATCGTTCCTCTGGCCAAGCCATATTCGCAGTTGCCTGGTCCAGTATCGCTGGCTTGATAAGCGGCATGGCAGGCGGTTGGATCTATAATGAGACTGGCGGCAGTACCGTTTATCTAATAGCCGCTTGCTTATCGACTACGTCAGCCATCGGTTTTCTGTGTACATATCTGTTTCAAAAGAATGAGGATGCCCTTCCTAGTCGATGATAAAGAAGTCGTCACTTCTAACAGCTTTACTAGCTTCGGTGTCGCGGTAGTTGTACTCCCAGCTGATCTCCCCTATAATGATATAGTCTTAGTACCAAGTAATAAAATCACACAGAATAATATGAGCAGCAAAGGTAGGTACACATTTACTATGATGTATGAAGATTTCAAAGCCATCGTTCTTGAACGACGCAGCATTCGTAATTTTACAGAGCAAGAAGTCGCAGTTGAAGATATTCGAGAAATAATCGACTGTGCGCGGTACGCTCCTAGTGATACGAATTCCCAAACGTGGAAATTTATCGCCATTCGAAATACAGAAAAGATCAAACATATTGAGCAATTGACCTGGGATCAGCTCCATCTGCGTGCCGCGGACGCTGAGGAGAAGGGGCTATCCAGAGAAGCACGCATGCTCGTGAGATCCTTCGGACCTTACGCGACGGCCTTCTCGGATGCGCCTGTTCTCATCATTTGCTTGGCGACACCGTATGAATCCAAGTTCCGTGATCGTATCTTCGACCCCATTCAATTGGTTGATGACCATGTTTGGGCTGAAGAAGGCATCAAGAGTTCCTGCCTAGCTTCTCAGAACCTGATGCTTGCCGCTCACGCTAGAGGCCTAGCAACATGCCCTATGACAGGCCCCGTGCTGTTAGCACAGGATCAAATCAGAGCATATCTGGAGATTCCGGCTGAATATCAAATCAACATGGTGATTTCTCTTGGCTATCCGAAGGAAAGACCAGGGAAAATGGCCCGCAAGGAAGTTGACGATATTCTTCAAATTATCGACTAACCTTATCTGGAAAAGCTAATATTTGAACGGAAAAGGAGCTAATGCGTGTTTACGCTTAGCTCCTTTGTTTATTGCAAATCGTAAATACGACTTGTGTAAGCGCAAATTGATCAATGATGCTAAAATACACTTATTTTCGTGGAAATCGGCCGAACATCTATAAATTAGTGCGAAAGCGCATCCTTTAGGGCCGACAAGGTGCCAAATTGAGGAGCCCCGGGAAAAATTGTTGCACTTTTGCATCCATTCCAGATTGAGAGGTTACTTCGATAAAAAAGGATGCACTTTTGCATTTTTCAAGACTCATCGTGTATTCACAACTACAAGGGGAATAATTGCTAAAAGAGGGCCCTAGCCAAACACACGGCTTTTGGGAAACCCTCTTTTTTTACCTAAAATGAATTGTCGGATAAAGCTTCTTGTGACCCTCTCTTCACTTTACTTGGCCAGAAAACAGCATCCCCAAGCAGCATGGTAATCGAAGGTACGAGGAACGGCCTTACAATGAACGTATCTAGAATGACACCAACGGCACAGATAACTCCGAACTGCACAAGCACTTGAATCGGCAGCGAGGCTAGAACCGCAAATGTGCCTGCCAAAATCAAACCTGCTGAAGTAATAACGCTGCTCGTTGAGCTTACGCCCAATCGAATGGCGTCTTTTAGTTTCAACCGATTCCTTGCCTGCCAAATGCTCGAAATCATGAAAATATTATAGTCCTCTCCTAAGGCTACGAGGAAGACGAACGCATACAGCGGAATTAATCCTTGGATAGCCGCCGTATCCATGAAATAGTGCAAAATGAGCCATCCTGCACCTAAAGCCGAGTAATAGGAAAGCAACACGGTTGCGATTAGATAGACGGTTGCAACAATAGAACGTAGATATACAAGTAAGAGTATCCCAATCACGGAGATAACAATAGGAATGACAATCTTCGTATCGCGCTCTACAACAGTTTTCGTATCATATTGCGTAGCCGTTTCACCACCAACCCACACCTGCGGTGAAGCTACGCCCGCCTCTATCAGCTTCTGTTCCGAGGTGCTCCGAATCTCAGGAATCCGATTGATAACCTCCAGATCATAGGGATCTTGTTTGAAAATCAACTCATATGCCTTGTAGTTGGTGTCCTTCTTACTTGCCTCTGGTTTACTTACCGATTCTACAAAAGACAGATTCGCAAGTGCTCCTTGAACATCTACATTCTTGCCTTCCGTATTCACTATCACTTTAACAGGAGCTAGTGAGCCTGGTGAAACATGCTCCGATAGTAAGGTAAAGCCTTCTCGTGACGGCATCGTGGAGGGGAACGATTCCAAAATGTTATACGTGAACTTCATCTGTGGGGCAAAAGCAGCAAGCGCAATAAGAATGATTAAAGAAATGACCAGCACACTTTTTGGTTTTTCTGTGACCACACGTCCAAGCGCGGCATTCATTGCACCAACAGGCTTTTGCTCACGAATGCGCTTCCCTTTGCGCGCTTCTTTCTCTGCTCTCATTTCGTCCGTCAATGGAATGAATGGGAAGAACGACACGCGGCCGATGATGGCAAGCAGCGCTGGAACCAGTGTAAGACTGGCTAATGCCATGATGAAGATGGCGACACTGAACGGAATCGCGAAGCGGTGATTCGAACCATAGTGTGCAAATAACAAGCCGAGCAAGGAAACAATAACGGTAAGTCCACTCATCCCAATCGCGCCGGTTGAACCTCCGAATGATGTACGAAGTGCGTTATACTTGTTGTTCTCCTCCAGTAGCGCTTGTCGGTAACGGGCAACGAAGAAGAGGCAATAATCCGTTCCTGCACCAAAGAGCAGTACTGTCATAATCGAGATCGATTGTGCGTCTATCGTGATCCAACCTTGCTTAGCCATAAATCCAAGTAGAGGTGAAATAACCCCATAGGCAAATCCTACGCCTACTAATGGAATGATGGCCAGAATTGGCGAGCGATACAGTAAAATGAGCAGCAGCAGTACAAGCAGTACCGTTGCTAACAACAGCGTAAAGTCTGCTCCTTTGAAAAGCGCCGTTGCGTCCGTTTGAATGCCGACCGGCCCCGTAATTCGGGCATGCAGTCCGTCTTCGTCTACGTTAGCCTCGAAGGGATCACTCCCTAATTGACTGACCGTGACCTCTTCCAGCTTGACCATGCTTTCCTGGAGGACTTCCGTTTCCGTTCCTTCGTTGAATGAAATCGGTAGAACCAGGAGCTTACCGTCCTTGGATACCATGCTTTTTAGCACTGGCACCGGCATGGTATGCAGCGGAGGCAATCCCTTCTGCCCGACTAACGGGGCATCTGTTAGCTGCTTGGCAACCTTTTGAACAGCAGCCAAATCCAAATCGATCAAACCTGTTCCACGATACCAAACAACTAGAGCAGGAACGCCTTCATTACTTGGAAACTGCTCCTTCACCAGGGCAGCGGCTTCAAGCGACCACGAATCCGTTGGCAGTTGCCGAGCAGTATTATTTTCTTGTGAGTTGACGTTAGGTAGAAAGACAGATAAAATGCCTGTAAGTAAAATCCAAATGGCCAATGTCACCCATTTGCTGCGGCGACCTGCAACTATACTGCCAATTCTACTGAATAAAGGATTTTCATGCATCGTGTAGCCTCTCTCCCAAAATGTGAAATAGTGATATAATTATTCTTGTAACCGAATTAATTATATATACTACATAGTTAATTAATCAAGTTTTATTTAGATTCGTCTCAGGAGTGACACAAACTTATGGTGAAAAAATCAAAACCACTTGGCAGACCCCGCGTTTCACAGGGAGAAATCCCTCTTAATCAAAAAATTTTAATGACAGCCATTCCACTATTCCTATCTCGTGGCTTCGAGTCTGTCTCTATGGACGATATCGCCAAAGAGTGCCAGGTTACAAAAGCATCGGTCTATTATTATTTCCCTTCCAAATCGGACCTGCTTACAGCCTCAATGGTCCTATTGATGGATAATGTAAAACGCGTTACGATCCAACGATTAAGCGAGCCCGTATCGCTTCGTGAACGGCTGCTCGGAATTACAGAAGGACATCTGAAAGCGATCGATTTTGATCTGCATTCCTTCATGCGCAAAATGGAAGCTACACTTTCCGAGGAGCAAATGAAGGCCATGCGTAAATCCGAGCAGGGCATCTTGGATGCGCTGGAGAATGAATTCAGGAAATCGATCGAGTCCGGTGAAATCGGTCCTGTAGATCCTCGCGTGATAGCTCGCGCCTATACCTCGCTCCTCATGATGGGCCATGCGCGCGACGGAGATGGAGATAAAATGTTTCCTCATGAGGGGCAAGCCGCTAAGCAAATTATCGACATTCTATGGCACGGCTTATACCCGCCGAAATGAGTCAACGTTAAAGAAGCAATCCTATGCAATCTCCCTGTCAAGGCATTGCTGAGCTTGCTTCTTTCATGAATGATTCCATTTAAAGGGAACAAAAAAGACAGCCCCGAGTGAACCCGAGAACTGTCTTTATTGCTTGTGCTATGACACTATTTATAAGTAGGGAATCCCAGTATCTTATAATTTGGTGACGTTAGCTGCTTGAGGACCACGGTTACCTTGAGTAATATCAAACTCAACGGATTGGCCTTCTTCTAATGTTTTGAATCCTTCGCCCTGAATTGCGGAGAAGTGAACGAATACATCGTCGCCTCCATCAACAGAAATAAAACCGTACCCTTTTTCTGCGTTAAACCATTTCACTGTACCCTTCAAATGAACAACCTCCTAAAAATATCGCCATCTATGACGAATAAGGAAATTATACCATTTGCATGGTGAAAAATCAACGGAAATTCCGAGGTGGATAAGCTGAAATTTGTTGATGTACCAAGGTTTTCCACTATGCAGTGGGCTCTTTTTTTATGCTTAAATATTGATGAGAATTCGGTAGAAAAGGTAGACTAGCTTCTCTCTTCTGAACGGTAAATCTGTCCCTTTCCAATTCGCTGACTAGGACATGGAGCTGAGCATATTCCACTTGTCGGAAACTAAGCAGCGGATATAATCTAACCTCGCCGCCTGGTTTGCACACACGAAGCAATTCTCTAATTGCTGCCAAATGAAATGCAAAATCAAATTGCTCTTCATATAGAAATAAAAAATGGCTGCACATCACGAGGTCGAAGCTCTCCGCTTCGAACGGTAGCGAAGGTAAAGAAGCTTGATGATATCTTGCTGCCCCTTCCGGGCTTGAATAATCTTCAATAAATCGCTGTAAAGCATGTATGCGTCCTGCTTTATGCTGCTCGACAGAACCATAAAACGTCCAGTCATAGACATTTACTAATTTCGCCATCTTCTCAGCGACAAGTTCAATCTCTAGCCGACCATGCTCAGCAATTGCACTTGGCGACTTCTCATATAACGGATCAACCGCTTCTGCGTCGATACCAAGCTGCCTTGCTTCTGTTGTAAACGACGATGCGCCACCGGCGACATCCAATACACGTTTTCCAATTAAATCGGCTGTCTGTAACATAAACATTTTCTCGTATTCCACATACGATCTCGAGGTCATAGCAACCCCAACTTGCTCATAAACACGCTTCTGTTCCATGCTCATCTCTCCTCATCTCAGCTCATAACCCGTTCCCTCTGGAAAGGATTAGGAAAATTCTAACATGAGGGTTTCTGTACCGCAATATGAAAATAACGTAATACAACGAAAAAACGGTAGGCCTGTTTGGAAATAACAGCATTTTATGATACGATTAAAGACATCTATAAGCTTATTACAGAAACGAGGAACAGCTATGTCACATCAACCTTTCAAAAGACATACGATTTATAAAAAAGATAAATGGAATATGCTCAATGTCGAGGTTCAAGGTACGAAAATCGTCTTGACCGAAATCACCGACCAATGGGGCGAAGAATGTCACACATTTATTGGACGACCTGCCATGTTGCACTGGGCCAACGAGCGTTTTGCCAAAGATAAGTTCGATGGCACCGAAGAAGAATGGCAAGCGATCATGGATGCGTTTAAAAACGTATAAAAAAATGAGGTCTATTTTGAAACGCTAAGCATATAATAAACGTATAATCTAATAGTAACACTCCAAAGGGGAGTAGCTGATACAGTAAAGTCGTCAATTCGGATCCTCATCAGATCCCGGCTTTATTGGCAACGACAACGTTGTTAGCAAGACCTTTGCCATGTTCATTGGTGAAGGTCTTTTTTGATGAATTAGAGCCTTCACCGGTCAAAAGGTGCTGGGCTCTTTTTGCATCCAAAAACCCTGAAGGAGTGTGTTCGCGTATGGATTGGTTATCAACAGGCTTTTTCATCTCATTGCTTAGCATTATTCTGATTGACTTGGTGCTGGCAGGGGACAACGCAATTGTGATCGGGATGGCTGCACGTAATTTAAAAAAGGAAACACAAAAGAAGGTCATTCTCTGGGGAACGGTCGGTGCCATTATTATTCGTGCACTTGCCACGCTGATTGTTGTCACACTGCTCAAAATACCCGGCCTGCTGCTAATCGGGGGGATCCTGCTGCTATGGATTTCGTATAAACTTCTAAGCGAGAAGAAAAATCATGAGAATATGCAAGCGAAGGACAGCATGTGGGCGGCTATACGAACCATTATTATCGCAGATGCCGTCATGGGGTTAGATAATGTCATCGCAGTCGCTGGTGCGGCACATGGAAATTTCCTGCTTGTGATCATCGGTCTGCTCATCAGTGTCCCTATCGTCGTCTGGGGCAGCACCTTATTCATTAAGTGGATCGAAAGGTTTCCATCCATTATTTATATCGGTGCGGGTGTACTTGCACTTACCGCAGGAAAAATGATTACGGGAGAAAAGTTCTTATCCCCCTTCTTCGAGTCCAACCCGTTAGGCAAATGGTTATTCATTGGTCTACTCATCGTTATTGTGCTTGGAGCAGGCAAATGGTCGAAAATGATTGGTTATCAGGTGCACGTCGGAGATAGCGGACAATTAACACTTCCCAAGGAGCTTAGTGAAGAAGCACAGATATCCCCAGAGGATCGCTACACTGTCAAAATGGATTCGCGCGGCAAGTTCATTCTCGTTAAAGAGGAAGATGAGGAGACGACGAGAGACACTATGCAGCATGCCGGATAAAAAGGTGTTTGACCCATCGTAGCGAAAATTAGTATGATACGAAGCAAGTATCATACTCTATAGGAAAAAGGATGATTTTCGATGACCGATTCTGGATCTATTCTCACATTTGTAATTGTATCCTTTTGCCTGGCGATCATTTTGATTATAAAAAAAGACAGCCTTCCGGCACAAATGAAACGCTATCTGGCCTTACTGGCGATTGTTATGGTCTCCATATCCTTCGTTCTGATCTTGCTTAGCTTCTTCCGAGCAGGAACTTGAATTTACTTCCTTCCAGCTTTTTCATATAATCATAATTGAACACGCAATCGGTCATACTAGGTGAAAACCATGATATGGGATTTCAGTTAGAACGTCCCTCATGGGAACATGCCGGGAGCGTGACCGCAATGCGTTGGATTTATGTAACGGCTGCAATGGGAATTCTTCTAAGCTCAATCCCCATAGCTGATTTACACGCAAAGGATACCAGCTTACCCCAATCTCAGAACAAGGACAGGAGGGCTCCGATGACTCAATTATTGGAACGCAAGCAAGTACCGGCCGAGCACCGTTGGCAGTTGGAGGATTTATTTGCCGATCAGAAGGCTTGGGATCAGGAATTTCAAGAAGTGAAAAGCTCGCTTAGCAAAGTCAGTGCCTTCCAAGGAAAACTTAACGATGCTGCTTCCGTGAAGCAAATTTTCCAATTGGAAGATGAACTCTCTGTGAAAATGGAAAGATTATATGTCTATTCCAACATGAAGCATCATGAAGATACAGCAGAACCTGTTTATCAGGCCTTATCGGAAAAAGCAAAGAAACTCAGTGTCGAGGTAGGCGAAGCGGCTTCCTTTATTTCTCCTGAAATTCTAAGCCTATCAGACGAGAAGCTTCAGCAGCTTGTGAGTGATCCTTCCTTATCTTTTTATAAAGATACACTCGAAGAAATGATTCGTCAGAAGCCACATACGTTATCCAAAGAACAAGAAGCTCTTCTTGCTCAAGCGGGTACGATGGCTGGAGCGCCTAGCACCATTTTCGGCATGCTGAACAATGCAGATTTGAAGTTCCCGAAGGTGAAGAACGAAAAAGGTGAAGAAGTCGAACTTACCCACGGCAGCTATATTCAGTTCTTAGAAAGCCGGGATCCTGAGGTTCGAAAAAATGCGTTCAAAGCCGTTTATGAAACGTATCGCAACAATCGCAATACGATTGGCGCTACACTAAGCGCGAACATCAACAAAAACATTTTTTATGCGAAAGCACGTCATTACCCTTCTGTTCTTGAATCATCGCTGTTCGGGGATAATATTAAGAAAGAAGTCTATACGAACTTAATTTCTACCATTCACGAATCCTTACCACAGCTGCAGCGGTATCTCAAACTCCGTAAAAAGCTGCTCAAGGTCGATGAGTTACATATGTATGACCTATTTGCACCGCTTGTTGAAGAGTTCAAAATGGATATTACCTACCAGCAAGCGAAAGAAGAAATCAAGAAAAGCTTAGCTCCACTAGGCGAAAATTATTTGAAAATTCTTCAAGACGGCTTCGACAACCACTGGATCGATGTGTATGAGAACAAGAATAAGCGAAACGGCGCTTACAGCTGGGGCGCTTACGGCACTCATCCTTACGTGCTGTTGAACCATAAAGACAACTTAAACAGCATGTTTACGTTGACACATGAGATGGGTCACGCGATTCATTCCTATTTGTCGGATGAGAACCAAGAATATCGTTATGCACAATACACGATTTTCTTAGCTGAAGTCGCGTCAACGCTGAATGAAGCCCTGCTCATGGATTATCTATTGAAACGTGTAACCGATCCGAAGGAAAAAATGTATTTGCTTACCTACTATGCAGATCAGTTCCGGACGACGGTATTCCGTCAAACCATGTTCGCTGAATTCGAAATGATTACACACGAGAAATCCGAACAAGGTGATTCCCTAACACCACAAGAGTTCAGTGAAATCTACTATGGCTTGAATAAGCTATACCATGGCAACGATATGGTCGTGGATCAAGATATCGAGATGGAATGGGCTCGTATTCCTCACTTCTACAACAGCTTCTATGTGTATAAATATGCGACAGGCTTCTCTGCTGCTACCTCCTTTGCGAAGCAGATTTTGGATGAAGGCCAGCCTGCGGTTGATCGCTATCTCGGCTTCCTTAAGAGCGGCGGCAGTGACTACTCGCTGAACATTCTCAAAAAGGCCGGTGTGGATATGTCGACACCTGAGCCGATCAAACAAGCTATGAGCGTATTCAGCTCGTTGCTGGATCAAATGGAAGAGCTTACGAAGTAGCGATACAAGGATAGAAACCTCCCTCCAACTGAAAGTCGAGGGCGGATAGCAAGTAAAGAAAAAGGTTGAAAGCAGAGGCTTTCAACCTTTTTCTTAAACAAGAGAGGATGATGGCTACATGAAGATGCAATGGATTCTAATCAGTGCTTTAGTGTTTGCTCTAATTACTGCGGTTTTTGCTGTCGTCAATGTGGACCCCGTACAAGTGAACTTTATGTTCACGACGACATCCACGCCTCTCATTCTCGTCATTTTAACCTCAACCTTATTAGGCGGATTAATTGTAGGTCTCTTCGGTATGGTTCGCCAATACAAGCTACAGCGGAAAGTAAAGCAACTGGAGAAGCAGCTTCAAGAAGCTCTACATCCGGCAGCCGTACCGTCTCCGGGATCAAACCTAGAACAGAACGAGCCTAGTGTATAGACGTTAGTAAAATACTTAAAGTCAGGCAAATTAACCCTCCGATGAATGAGGATCCCGCGTTAACCACATCATTACTCATCCCTCGGAGACCACGGATTTGCCTTGCTTTGCGGTTACAGTGCTCTTGCTTCTCAATCGTTTTACCGCAAACCTCACACTGAAACATAACCTGCAGCGTTGCCCCGAGCCAGGAATCGAAGAGTGAACCTCCTAATCCAGCAATTGCACCCAGCAAGACCAGAATAAAAATAGAGCTATTCACCTCAGGTGACTCCGCAAGCTGGTTGAAAATACCCCCAACAAGACCAATAAACGCCCCACCGAGCAAGGAGGCTATCAATCCTAGTCCCGTAATCCCGCCTGAAGTTCCTGCAACTACCCGCTTCCCGCTCAAGATAGACCGGGGAATTGACTTACTCATCCCACCAATTTCTGTTGCCCATGTATCCGCGTTGACTGTTGCCATAACGCCCAAATATATAAACCACCAGACAGGATTTGGCCAGATGGCATTTCCGATACATAGAAGTAAACCAAGGCCCCCATTAGCAGCGACTTGTCCTGCATCTCGTCTTCCACCCTTGGCATAGCCGCTTTCCGCTGCCTCTTTACGCTGATGCCCCAGCTTCGACAGCAAGCTGGATGAAATGAAAAAAGCGATAAGTGTGCCGAACCACGCTAGGCTGCCGAGCGCATACATCGTCGTTCCCAGCAGCACTGCTGCAATCAGCCCGGATAAGGATAAGGATCTTTTCCAATAGGCTGCGCCTGCTATAATCACGCTTCCAGCAAATCCATAAACCCACGGCATAATCAGGATTCTCCCCTTTCATTTCTCTTTTTTTTTGCGCAAAAATTATTATGTATATTGTATCATAGACCACTTAAATCTCTTTATTGTCCTACTTTGTAATCTAAATTCGACAACATTCGGTTATTTCTGCAGATTCTTAACCATAAACAACCAATTATATGATACTATGAAAGGGATAAGCGATAGGAGGCTGACATGGAGCAAGAACAATTCATACCCCATTCCCGTTTCAAAAGAGACCTGGAGCCCGAAGAAATGCTGCGTGTCATTTTCGACTACGCTTCCAAAATTGCGAATGAACGAGTTCTTGAACATGTACTTATGCTGATGGCGGATATGGGCCGTGAGATGATTGTCTCCGATCGTTGTACCGTCTGGCTGCTCGATACACAAAAGAATGAGCTTTGGTCCAAAGTGGCTCATGGGCTGGATGAAATTCGGATTCCAAGCTCAGCCGGCCTTGTCGGCTACGCGGTGACCAATGATCAAGCTGTTTTCATTCATGATGCTTATACCAATGAGGAATATAAATCTTATCTGCAAAATGGCGCCTTGAGCACGGATCAACAAACAGGATACCGCACAAAAGCCTTGATGGTTATTCCTTTCAAGAATAGTCAAGGTGAGATTATGGGGGCCTATCAAGCGATTAATAAGCTAACGGCGAGCGAGCAGTTTTCCGATAAAGACATGGAATATTTAACACTAGCATCCTCATACGCAGGAAAATCACTAGAATCTGCCTTGCTAACCATGGAAATTGAAGAAACGCAGAAAGAAATTATTTTCCGTATGGGCGAAATTGGCGAAAGTCGCTCTAAGGAAACAGGAAATCATGTGAAGCGTGTTGCTGAGTATTCTTATTTGCTAGCGCTTGAGTTAGGCATGAATCAAGAAGAAGCAGAGCTATTGAAAATCGCCTCTCCAATGCACGATATCGGCAAGGTAGCTATTCCTGACGCAGTGCTCAATAAGCCCGGCAAGCTGACGGATGAAGAGTTCAAGCTCATGAAAAATCACACGTTGATCGGCTATAATCTACTCCGGAATTCGACCCGTCATGTTCTCAAAACAGCAGCTATTGTTGCCTATGAACATCATGAGAAATGGAACGGGCGTGGTTACCCCCGCGGCATTAAAGGGGATGAGATCCATATTTACGGACGTATTACAGCCATTGCCGATGTCTTCGATGCGTTGGGCAGTGATCGTGTCTACAAGAAAGCTTGGGAGCTCGATCGGATCCTGCAATTGTTTCAAGAGGAACGCGGAGAGCATTTCGATCCTGATGTGGTTGATGCCTTTTTCAAACAATTACCGGCAATTCTCCGTGTAAGAGAGCAATACTCGGATGCTGCCTTGGCCAATCCAGTTGAAACATAACATAGTACATAATGTACAAAGGAAAAAGAGCAGTTCTCTCAGGTCGATGGCGACCTTGGAGACTGCCCTTTTTTTGCTATACGTTAACGGTAAAAGCTCCGAATTGCTCTTCATCCCAGAATAGCTCCAACCGGTCGCCGTCTTTGACAGGACCTACACCTTCAGGCGTTCCTGTGTAGATGATATCGCCAGGACCCAATCCATAGTGCTTCGCAATGTAGTCGATGATCGTCTGAAGATCAAAGATCATGAGCGAGATGTTGCCATCTTGAACAACCTGCCCGTTCTGACGAAGCTGGAAGTTCGACTTCGTTAATTCGGAAGCTCCTGGGAACGGACGGAAAGCCGTGATTGGCGCGGACTTCAGAAAGCCTTTGGCAGGCAGCCAAGGTTGGCCTTTTTTCTTAATCACATTCTGTACATCACGGAGTGTGAAATCAATCCCAAGTGCGTATTGATCCACGATCTCATCGACTTTAATACCTTCAGTATACGGCTTCGCAATATGTAGGACGAGTTCAGTTTCAAAGTGAATCTCACCTTGGTCACTAGGTAGAGATATGGCGCTGCCATCAATATCTGCTAACGCGTGTGTTGGTTTCGTAAAAATCATCGGTTGATCAGGAACATCGTTCCCAAGCTCTGCGGCATGTGCGCGGTAGTTGCGTCCCACGCAATAAATATTTCGGATCGTAGCTGTCATGTTAGATGAACTCCTATTCTATTTCTTAATCAAATTTCCTTGAGCATCCACTTGCGCACCAATTGAGATTTGACTTAAACGTTGAAAAAGCTTGGCTCCATCTTCAGCATTCATCGGAGTCGGCAGTGCTGATTTGGTCAAAATCGGTACAAGGTGAATATAGCAGGACTTATCCTTCGTGCAGGCAGCTTCCAAAATGACAGTTTCCCAGGTTTTTGGGGTGTCATTTGTCGTAAAGATGAAGTTGCCTAAACTGTAAGCAATCCATTTGCCTTTGTACTGCTCAAAGCCTTGCAGAACATGCGGATGTCCGCCGATAATCAGATCAGCACCTGCATCGATGTACCTATGCGCGAGCTCCTTTTGATTTTTATCCGGATTGTCATCGCGTTCTACACCCCAATGAGCCACAACAACTACAAGATCAGCGGATGCTTTGGCTTTCTGAATCGCTTCAACAGGCAGCTTGTAACTGTAAGTTTCTGCAACGCCAGGATGGCCAGGAGCAGCTTTCCAAGAAGCTTCTGGAACAACTCGACTGAAACCAAACACAGCAATCTTCAGGCCGTCTTTTTCCACGATCACAGGTTGATAGGCTTCTAGATTATCCTTGCCGGCTCCCACCCGCTTAATGCCTTCTTGGTCCAGTGCTTTCATCGTATCCAACAAGCCTTCAGTCCCATAATCCATCACATGGTTATTGGCTAAGTTAACAATGTCGACCCCAGCTTGTTTAAGCGGTGGCAGCGCCTCAGGCGAAGAACGATACACATACTCTTTGCTCTGAACAGTTCCTCGAGTCGTTATCGGTGATTCCAAATTTGCAATTGTAAAATCAGCTTTAGTTAAGAAATCTTTTACATTCGTATACGGGTAATCATAGCCTTTTTGCTTTAGGATATCTTCCACTTTGGAGGCCATAATTACATCACCCACAAAAGTTAACTTCACTTGTGCGCCTGTTCCCTCTTGATTAACCGCTGTTGCATTTGCAGAAGGTGTTGGTGTCGAGGTAACGTCGGTAGTAGCCTTGGGACTAACCTGCACAGCCGAATTGCCATTCGGAGTGGACGTCGTTGGTTTTGGCGAAATGATCGCCATAGGTGTTGAAGCAGCTCCGTCTTCTTCCCCATTATTATAATTGGAGGTCCAATAGGAAGCCCCGATTCCAATGGCAAAACAAGCAACCGCTGCAACTGTGAAGCCACCCAACACTTTAAGTGAAGGCTTTTTGCTCGGGTTTGAATCTTTTTTCGATTTACCGTGACGTTCTTGTCTGGATTCCAATTAAAACATTCCCCTTTCCCCCTACAAATTATAACAGATGTCGACATCGTTGGGTAATAGGGAGAGACTCACATTTTCAGATTGTCTACCTTGTGGTATAACAGAAGCATTGCATAGGAAAAGAGAGGAAACGAGTCGCTTGGAGAAAATCGCCATTATTTCAGATATTCACGGAAACCTACCTGCTTTAGAAGCAGTACTCCACGATGTTAAGCGCAGAGGCATCACACGTATCTTCTGTTTAGGCGATCTTGTTGGCAAAGGGCCTAGCTCAGCTGAAGTGGTAGACCTCATTATGCAAACCTGTGAAGCTGTAGTACAAGGCAACTGGGATTTAGGCATTACGCTTCCCCAGGAGCTGCCTGCTGGGTTGTGGCAGCAGCAATCGTTAGGCGATGAGCGTCTAGCCTATTTGAAGCAGCTTCCTTTCTCAATCGATATGAAGCTCAGCGGGAAGCATGTTCGGTTGTTCCACGCGTCAGCACAAAGTGTTTTTCATCGTTTGAAGCGTGAAGCTTCCAAGAAAGAGCGATTAGCGATGTTTGTAAATACGGAAATGACCGGAACTCCCGCTGATGGGAATGAGCCTGATATTGTTGGTTATGGGGATATTCATATCCCGTATATGCTGACTCTGAACAATCCATCGGAGAGGAATGCCAGTGATGGGGGAAGTGCAGGGCTTCTGCAGAATGACCAGGCTGTGCAGAGTGCAAGTATTGCGGAGCGCAGTGGGCTGCTGCTGTTCAACGTAGGGAGCGTCGGTGTTCCATATGATGGCATACCTCAGGCTTGTTACTGTGTAATCGAAGGTGAGGCGGCCCCCTTGATTCCATCAGGGTTTGCACTTCAATTCGTGCGTGTACCATATGATGTCGCGAGAGCTGTACAAATGGCCTATGAAGTACAGATGCCGGATAGTCGAAGGTACGAGTTGGAGATTACAACAGGTTTAGTGCATTTGGGGAATTGAGTTTATTGGCAGATGCGTGGCGAGGCTAGGATTCGAGTGTATTAGCAGGACGTGCTTTAACTGACTATTGTTGGAATTTGTTTGGGGGTCACACGCACCACTTCACAGTACGCCACCGCAGATAAATGGAAAATATCCAGTTAATTTCAGCGAAAACCTCTCATTTGCTCAACTAACTGGATTTTATGTAGCTAATTTCCCCTCAACTCCCCGTTACGCGAAAAGCATGAAAATTAGATGGATTTTTTCCATTTATTCCTTATTTCAGTTCAAAATCAGTGAGATTAGATGGACTTTTTCCATTTATTTGATCGGTGATGCGATTTCAATTGGCTCTGGGGTATCAATCGGTTCTATGAATTCAGTCTACGCTTTCAATCGGTCGGCCAATCGCTTCAGCACTATTTTACCTTTGGATGAATAATGATGGAAATTAATTCCACTTCATGCTAATATAGGTGAATGATGGAAAGTGAGGCATGGTAACGAATGAAGCTAAACTGGCGTAAAATCATACTGATTATCGTGTGTGCTGAGTGTTTGTTTATCTATTGGAACAGCCTAAGCACAATGAGCTTCAAGAAACAACAAACGACCCGACTCTCCCCCACTCAACAAGATCAGTTACCAATCTCGCAGGTTAAACCACAAATAAAAATAGAGTCAGAATTACATATTCGCGAAAAAGCATCCTAACACGAGAGAAAGAGCGATCAGCTGCCCAGCAGTCGATCGCTCTTTTTTCACAAAACGTTCTATTTCACGCGAGCTAGAGCCAACCCGTCGTACGCCGGGAGGATTGTGCTCTCCAACCTTTCATCTGTCGCGATCCGCTGATTAAACGTTCTCATCGCTTGAACGGAAGCCTTGGTTTGCTTCTCATCAACGACTTTGCCGCGCATCAGCGTGTTATCTCCCGCAATAATTGCGCCAGGGTTCGCCAGCTTGATCGCTAGTTCCAAATAGTTCGGATAATTCACCTTATCCGCATCAATAAAGAAGAAATCGAAGCGCTCTCCCCGCTCCAGCAGATCATTCAAGTGATCAAGTGCTTCGCCTATGCGATATTCAACGAATTCGCCAAGTCCAGCTTCGGTCACGTTTTGCTTCGCTACATCGGCGAAATCCTGCTTAAGCTCCAGAGAAATGAGCTTGCCGCCCTCTTTTAACCCTCTCGCCAAGCAAATTCCACTGTATCCGCCTAACGCACCAATCTCTAGCACCCGCTTCGCGCCAATCATAGTGACCAGCATCGTCAATAGTCTGCCATAACCTGGCGCGATGGAGATTTCAGGCATATTATGAGCGACGATGACTTCCTTGACCCTTGCAAGTACGGCATCTTCTTCATATAACCCTTCCATATAGCTTTCTGCTGTAATAGTTTCCATGTATTTGTCCTCCTAAATTCGCAGCAAATGTATGGTCTTTGCATTACCCGTTTGTAAGTGTAACCTATTTGTCCTATACTTGTTAATTGTATGAGTTTTCTGAGCGTTGTACAACCCGGATGGAAGGACTATACCTATGCCACAAAAAATTGAACTAATCGCCACTTGCCCGATGGGACTTGAGGCAATCGTTGCCCGTGAAATCCGTGACCTCGGCTATGAGGAAATGACCGTCGAGAATGGACGAGTCCGCTTCTTTGGTGACGAATTGGCTATCTGTCGCACCAATCTTTGGCTGCGTACGGCAGATCGCGTCCTCGTGCTTATGGGGCAATTCAAAGCAACTACCTTCGATGAGCTATTCGAAGGCACCAAAGCTCTCGCTTGGCCAGACTGGATCCCGAACGATGCCGAATTCCCTGTCGAGGGTCGCTCCCATAAGTCACAGCTATCGAGCGTTCCAGCTTGTCAAGGAATCGCCAAGAAGGCTGTCGTTGAAAAGATGAAGCAACGCTACGGTACCGAGTGGTTCCCCGAGAATGGGGCACGCTACGTGATTGAAGTCGCCCTTCTGAACGATATCGCGACATTAACGATCGACACGACCGGTCCCAGCCTGCACAAGCGCGGCTATCGCAAGCTCGTGACCGAAGCGCCGCTGAAGGAAACCATGGCGGCAGCATTGATTCTGCTGAGCCGATGGAACGTTGATCGGCCGCTCTACGACCCGTTCTGCGGGTCGGGAACCATCCCGATCGAGGCCGCGATGATCGGCTGGAACATTGCGCCAGGCCTGCGGCGCAGCTTCCCTAGTGAAGCTTGGGGGAACATTCCCCGCAAGCTGTGGGACAAAGCCCGCGACGAAGCCTTCGACGCGGTGAAAGACAACGTGCCGCTGCACATCGTCGGCAGCGATATTGACCCTGCCGCCATCGAAGTGGCGGAGGCGGCCGCCAAGGCAGCTGGATTGACGAAGCAATTCCAGCTGAAGGTTGAGCCGATCGCCAAGGCGCGCCCGCGCGGCGACTATGGCTGCTTGATCACCAACCCGCCGTACGGCGAGCGTCTTGGTGAAGCACCGGATGTCGAGCTGGCGCTGCGTGAGCTCGGTGCATTAACACGACCGATGCCGTCGTGGAGTCTGTTTATACTCAGCCCGAGCACCCAGCTCGAGCATTATATGAACCGCCGCGCTGATAAGAAGCGCAAGTTATTTAACGGTCGGATCGAATGTAATTTGTTCCAGTACCTGGGTCCTTTACCTCCACGTAGACAGCAATAAATTGAAATTTAAACTATTATAAAAAATCCCCTAAGCAGTTAATCTGCTTAGGGGATTTTTTTAGCCACTATTTGGAACTTCGTACTCGTTCCCACATGACCCTTACATAATTTTGAAAATTCTGGGTAAAAGTAAGACATCGGTTATGAAGGGAGGACACCATATGAAAACAAATTCATCGATTGAAGTGATAGATCACTATTTCAACCAGCTATTCTCCGAACAAAGCGACTTTCAATCGAAAAAGCTGATCTTTGGGGGAACGGAGCACAGGTTGTTTTATTTCGACACGTTGATCGATACCTCCCTCGTACAAGATTTTATTCTGAAACCACTACTCCTCCGTCCTCAGGACGCGATCCGCGACGTCGTTTCGATTCTAGACTATGCCGAAAGCGAACAAATGGAGGAAGCGGTTCAAGCCATTATGTACGGTAAAGTTGTGCTGTATCGCGGGGGCGAGAAGAAACTTTACCTGTTAGGGGTGGATTTAAAGAAGGAGCGCTCCATCAATATTCCGACCAATGAGCGGGTTTTACGCGGTGCGAACGAAGCGTTCATTGAGAATTTAGATACCAACATCAACCTGATGCGCAAGCTGATCAACTCTAAGGATTTCATCGTAAAAACGTATACATTAGGACGACTCTCGCAGACGAAGGTAGCTGTCATGTACATAAAATCTATTGCTAAGACAGAGTTCTATGAGGAAGTGGACAGAAGGCTTAGAAGCATTGACATTGATTATGTCGAAGCGCCAGGATTTATCGATGAAATGATCCGTGAGAAGGAATTCAGCCTGTTTCCACAACTGCTCATTACGGAACGGCCTGACCGTGCGCGTGCCTATCTCATGGAGGGGAAGGTCGTCATTGGCACGGCAGGTTCACCGGATACGATCATCCTGCCGGTATCGTTCTGGTCTTTTTTCCAAAGTCCAGATGATTACCAAGTCAGTTGGCTGTTAGGCACCTTCTTTCGACTATTGCGAATCTGCTGCTTTTTAATAACACTTGCGGCGCCTGCCCTGTATGTGGGGGTCAGTGCCTTTAATCCCCAGCTGCTGCCGATCAATTTCGTCAATACGCTGCAGAGCTCGCTGAAATACGTCACATTTCCGCCAGTCTTAGAGGCGCTTGTGATGATGCTCGTGCTTGAAATTTTAAGAGAAGCGACGATTCGGCTGTCGAGTCCCGTCGCTCAAACCATCGGCGTAGTTGGCGGTATTGTCCTCGGAACGGTGGTCGTTCAGGCCAATTTGGTGTCCAATACTATGGTTATCGTTGCTGCTTTAACCGGAATGGCCTCCTTCGTCCTGCCATCGTACGAGATGAGCAGCGCAGTTCGCCTGCTAAGCTATCCTGCACTCCTACTATCCTCGTTGTTCGGCTTATTTGGTCTCGCCTTCTTCATCATGATGATTTGTATACACATATGCCAAATGACTACGATGGGGCTCCCTTACTATACGCCGCCCTTCTCCTTTAGTGATATGAAGGATACGCTGTTTCGTGCTCCTCTTTGGAGCCTGCGCAACCGGCCAGGAGGAACGGCGCCGAACAATCGAACAAGGATACGGAATCCAAGGAGTTGGAAGCGTTGAGGAAGGAAGAAACCATCACTGGAAGACAGCTGATCTCGCTCGTGATCATGGCTCAGCTCGGAACCGAAGTAATATCCCTCCCCCATGTGTTGGCTGGAACGGCCGGTCATGATACTTGGCTGGCGGTATTGCTAAGCGGACTGGTCGCAGAGGTAGGCATCGTGCTGATCTGGTGGCTTGGCAGCCGATATCCGGCACGTAACTTGTTTGCCTATATCCCGCTTATTGTCGGCAAACCGATCGGATCTTGCATCAATTTGGTATATGGAATCTATTACGCCCTTTCTGGACTCTTGTTGACAGTGCTTTATGCCGACATATTAAGAAGATGGCTGTTTGTGGAGACGCCTAGATGGATCATCGTTCTAATGCTTCTAATCGTGTGCGGCTATGCGGCAACATCATCGCTAAAGCAGCTTGCTCATGTATCGCAAACCTTTATGATCTTCGCTTACATCAGTTTTTTGCTTATCGTTTTATCCGGAATCTACGGACTTAACGTGAAAAATTTGCTGCCAGTTTTACCTGGCGGCTGGTTACCGGTAATGAAGGGAGTCTATACCGCATTTAGCGCTTATATAGGCTATGATCTGCTTCTGTATGCCTACCCGTACGTGCAGACATCAAGCAAAAAGAAGCTGCTTCTTGTGATGATATTGGCGAACGCCAGCACTGCCGTGTTCTATGTTGGGGTTTGCCTGATCTGCTCAATGAAGTTCAGCTTGGAACAGCTCTCCGTTATTCCGGAGCCTATCGTTTTTATTCTAAAGAACTATAAGATTGACATCTTACAGAGTATTGATATTTTGTTCCTCATCTTCTATGTATGCGTTGTATCGGCAACGATCTATGTATATTTCTTTATGGCGGCTAAAGCATTCCTGCATCTACGCAGTAAGGGCTTTGGTAAGCAGCATATTTGGGTATGGGCTATTGTATGCGTCTGTTTCATAGGAAGTTTCTTCCTGATAAAACGTTTATCCATTTTGAAATTCGGCTCGATTCAGGATGTAATTTCTATCATTATGATCGTTGTTCTGCCTGCCGTACTGCTCTTGATTTCTAGACTACGAGGCGCTGGGAGGAGCGAGATATGAAGAGAGTGACTGCAGCACTAATCCTTTGCTTGCTGCTGACAGGATGCTGGGATCAGACTCAACTGAAGAAGCAGCTTTTTGCCGACATTATCGGGCTCGATTACGATGGTGACGGCAAGCAGCTCAAGGTAAGTTTTGTTATTTCCTCGCTTCGAAATGTATCTCAGGGAGGAGGCTCCGCGAATAACTTATACCTTGCGTCAAGAGGCGATAACATCTATGACGCCGTGAATAATACAAACAGAGAAATGCCTGGCATCCTTTCTGTACTTGAGACCAGGTTGTTTCTAATCAGCACCCAATTCGCCAAAGATCAGCCGTTGAGCTATCTGAATATTACTGGTCAATTTAGAAACAATCCGTTATACGGCTATCTAGCGGTGTATGACGGCGATCTTTCCAAGCTGCTGGCTACGAAAAAATTCAAAGAAGATCTGACCGCAGCGGATTTTTTAGTAGGCTTAATGGAAGATGAGCAAAAGAGAGGAATAATCCCTACAAACTATTTACTCGATTATATACTTGGGGGAGGGCGGTTCATGGACGACTTCGCACTCAACCGGTTCGAGCCTTATGGGAACGGTGCTCGCCTTGCAGGTACCGCTTTGTTTAAAGACGGAAAGTATACAGGCGTCAATCTGAATAATGAGGAAACACAGCTAGCCGTTCTGATTTATCGCGAATGGGGCAGATCCCAGCCACTCGTTGGTAACATTGGCGGAAAGCGTTATACGGCTCTGGTCAAGCGTGCCAAAAAGAAAGCCCATATTATCCATCATGATGACGGTCTTAGCGAAATTAACATCTCGTTAAAACTAGATCTTAAATTAATCGAAGATGGATCTGAAGTGAAGAAACACACGAACAAGATGCTCACGGAGTTGGAGAAGGAAATTGCAGATGATCTAACCGCGAAGACATCTAACATGATTGCAACCATGCAGAAGGCCAATTGCGATAGCTTACAGCTTGGGCAAGAGGTTGCTGCCTTTCATCCGAAGCTGTTTAAAGGCAAGGACTGGTGGCGCGAGCAATATCCGAAGATTACTATCAAGCCAGACATTAAGATCAATATTCTAAACACCGGCGTATTGGACTAACAACTTAAGTATCACCACGTACCCGTATCTGCCTCTGCGTAGCTCAACCTAAGCAAACAAAATCCCTCATAAGTACCACTCATCTCTCTGCCGTTCATTCGCAGTCAGACCGAGCACTTTGAGGGATTTATTGTTTCCAAATTACATAAATTAACAGCGCCCACAAGGGAATAGACAGTAGAACGCTCCAGAGGCACCCTTTGGCCATAGCTAGCTTGGGTTCCTCTTCTGTCCGCTGGAACCGGCCATTATTCCACAATTTCCACCAACTCCAACGGCAACTCATCGGGATCGGCGAAAAACGTGTAACGATTTCCCGTGATTGGATCAATTCGCACGGGCTCAACCACGATACCCTTACTTTCTAGTTCTTGTACACTTTGCTCCATGTCAGCAACAACAAAGGCCAAATGACGTAAGCCACGCGCTTCAGGCTGATTGACACGTAATGGCGGATTCGGAAATGAAAACAATTCAATTTCTTGATCCGTTTGACCAATGCGCAAATCCAATTTATACGAGTCTCTTTCGGTGCGATACGTTTCCTGAATGACAGTGAGTCCAAGTAAATCAACATAGAAATGCTTAGAACGCTCGTAATTCGAACAAATAATCGCAACGTGATGAATCTGCTTTAGTTCCATTCGATGACACCTCCTACAAAGAAAAACCGCATGCTGGGCTGCTCCCATCCTGCGGCTTATCTTCTTATTTTATCCTGCTGCTTGCATCGTTTCAACAATTTTGTTTAGAACTTCATCCGCTTGCGCATATTCCACTTGGCAAGTTCCTGCGGCGTGGTGCCCGCCTCCACCATTTTGGAGCATAAGATCGCCAATGTTCGTTTGTGCTGTACGATTGCCATAGAAATCAGAACGTGTGATCAATCTCATGCTATGCATCTCCCTATATATAGCCCTAAAGAACTAAAGATGGAGATATTATGTCAGATAGTGTCGATTGGCAGCAATGAGAAAATCACTAACCAAGGCCTTTTAATTATTTCCGAAGGTAAAAAAAAGAGCAATTCACCTAGATAGGTTGAACCGCTCTCAATTTGGATGATAAACATTGGAAAAGTCTTGTTAAAAAGCCTTCGATTTGTGCCATTGGGGGCATTTTCACAGAAAGCTTAACTTCGCCTTTCCAGTAGAAAATGAGAATACTATTGTTTCTTCCGTGAAACATTTCGACATCCCAACACGCTTCGTTTAGTGCATATTCTTCACGGTTTATCATGAGCTTAGGACCATCCGTGGATGGCACCAAACGTGCAACATGGTTGCCGCATAATGAAGTTGCTTTCTGTTCCTCATTCAATTGATTGTCCGATTTCATGCCGCTAGGGCCTCCTTAGTGCAATTTGTTCAATTTTGTTTCGCTATGACAGAGAAAAAACCCCACTGTAGTGAACCGACTAGAGGGGTTCTAAAGTGAATTTCCCAATCGTTCGGCGGCTGGCTGGCTGCTTGTCCTTTGCAGGAGAAGTAAGCCCCTGTAGCTTTGCGTCACTGGCTTTCGCCAGCTTTGCCTTTGTCGAGATGACGTGCAGGATCTGTGTAGTTGTTGATGATTAAACGGTATATCCTATACTCTCAAGAATAAGGGATGATGATTTGAAATCGAATAGTGCGGAGGAACTATTTTTACGAAATCCATCAAAAAGTTTGCATTTTCGACGAAATTTTCACCATATTTTGACGTTTTGTGCCTTTCCAATAGAAAATAGATCCAACTAACGATAAAATGGCGATGATGAGGAACAACGTAGTACCCCCATAGGAGACTAGCAAAAAGCCGCCAATCCACGGTCCCATAAAGTGACCAATGTTCGTTAACGTTTGAGCACCGTAATAGGATCCTCGCATTTGTTCAGGCGCCAGCTTATCAATCAGCATATTCGCTGCAGGATAATTCAGAATTTCACCGAACGTGAAGATCCCCATCGAAATAATGAGCCATATAAGCGAGTGCGAGAAAGCGAAGCCAATATCCCCTAATGCAAACATCAAATTTCCAACAACAATGGCTGTTAATGGTGAATACTTCTCCGCCCATTTCCCCAGCGGAATCTGCATGGCGATGACGACAATGGCATTGGCGCTCATGAGAATCGCAAACATTTTGCCCCCGTCGGCAAAATCCCTCTGAAGATACTGTGACAAAGTCACCATAACTTGAGAATATCCGATAGCTCCGATAATTCCACCGATAATGTACAAACGGAAGGTCATATCCTTACGAATAACGTCCCATGCCGAACGGAAAGTAACGATCGCTTTCTTCTCGCCTTCGATTTTTTTAATGCCGAACTTAATGAGAAGAGCGTAGAGTGTCACTCCATAGATTAAATAAATAATCCCGGTTAGCAGGAATGGCAGGGCTCCGTTCATCGTAGCAAAAAATGCTCCCAGCAAGGGTCCTACAGCTACACCCACGTTAATCGCCATGTACCGAAGTGAAAATACCTGACGCCTCTTGGACAGCTCTGTTAGATCTGCCATTAAGGCTTGCGACACAGGCTCATAGAACGAGCGGCAAAGTCCATTCAACATATTAAGCAGCATAAATAGGACGGGTAACTTCACTACTCCGAAGCCGAGGAATACGAATCCCCACCCGAAGAGTGCCGCGAGCATAATTACGCGACGTCCAAAACGGTCTGACAAGGTGCCTCCGACAAACCCGCCGAATGTACCAGCTAGAGCCCCCATGCCAATGACGATCCCAATGAGCCCTGGGCTCATGTTCGAGTGCTTAGCCAAATAGATCGCTAGGAAAGGTAAACTCATGGAGGACGCTGCCCGAGCCATGACCGTACCTAAGAGTAGCGTATGTACGATAGGATGATAGGATTGTAAAAAATAACGTATACGATTCATAGTCGATGACTCCTCTCGCAGATAAACGAATTACCCTATGGTTAATTAATAGACACCGAATTCCAATTATACACGAAATGGAGGAAACGTGTCGTAATTTCGAACTGGGAACTTTCCCTTATTAACTATCCCTGCGCTCAGATGGTATTTATTGGGTGAAGGTTTTATAATGGCGATATGGAGGTGCTTGCAATGAAAATAGCGATCACAGGCGGCAGCGGCTTTATTGGAAAACGTTTAATTGCTTTCTGGATGGGACAAGGACATGAACTCATAAATATATCACGCTCATCCTCGAAGCAGGTACCAGGTGTCAGAACGATAACATGGGACGAGTTAGAGCGAAATACGGAGCTCCTTAAAGGTGTTGATGCCATTGTGAATTTGGCTGGTGAATCTATCAGTCAACGCTGGACAGCCGCGGCCAAGAAGCGGATTGTTCAATCCCGACTACAGGCAGCAGAGCGTGTAGCCAAGCTTGTTGCGAAGCTAGACTCTAAGCCTAGGGTTGTTGTGAATGCTTCTGGCATGTCGTATTACGGTATTTCAGAAACGGAAACCTTTGATGAGGAGAGTCCCTATCGTAATACAGACTTCTTAGCTTCTGTCGTCAAGCAGTGGGAGGAAGCTGCTGATCTTATCCAAGGCACACGTGTCGTGAAGGTTCGGGTTGGACTTGTTTTGGATAATAAAGAAGGCGCATTCCCCAAGATGGCGCTCCCCTATAAGCTTGGTGTAGGCGGAACAGTCGGGAGTGGCAGGCAATGGCTTTCGTGGATTCACATCGAAGATATGGTGAGGTTGATCGACTTTTGCGTTCAAAATGATACCATTTCAGGTCCCGTAAATGCCACCGCACCACATCCTGTCACGAATAAAGATTTCGGACGCGCGATTGCGACGGTTATGCGAAGACCGAATCTATTCCCCGTTCCCGCTTTCATGATGAAGCTTATTTTCGGTGAGCTGTCTGTTCTGCTTCTAGAAGGTCAGAAGGTGATTCCTCGCGTACTGCAGCGGCATGGATTTGAATGGCGCTTTCCTTTGCTTGCAGGCGCACTTGGCAATCTGTTGAAAAAATAGCTTCCTTTTTGAATTAAAATTGTGTAAAATTAAATTGTGTAAAATAATAACATTAAAGGGTTGTGACCTTATGAGCATACATCAGTTTCAAGTGAAGACGATTCGCGGTGAAGATAAATCCCTTGCCTCGTACAAAAACCAAGTCCTGCTCATTGTCAATACAGCAACGAAATGCGGATTTGCGCCTCAATTCAAAGGACTGCAAGAACTTCATGACACCTATAAAGATCAAGGTTTCAGCGTTCTTGGCTTCCCATGCAACCAATTCAAGGATCAGGAGCCTGGTGATGACGCACAGGTTGAACAGGCATGTCAGATTAATTTCGGAGTCAACTTCCCGCTGTTCTCCAAGATCGACGTGAATGGCGCGGATGCTCATCCGCTATACCGATATTTGAAGAGCAAGGCATCTGGTCTATTCGGTTCAGGCATTAAGTGGAATTTCACCAAGTTCCTCGTGGATCAAGACGGCAATGTGATCAAACGCTACTCCCCAACTACGTCGCCGCGCAAAATTGAACGTCAGATCCAAAAACTACTAGAGCACTCCCCAGTTCACGCTTAATTTTGGCTTTCCAAGGTGAAAAAAAGCATCCTGTCCAATTGGACGGATGCTTTTTGGTTATTTCACATATTTCTTGGCTTTGTCGATGGCTTCGTCTTCCGTTGCGCCTGTAATATAACGGCCATTAATAAATATAAATGCGAACCGTGAACATGGACCGCAATACGATTTGCACGCAACCTTGACTTCGGTGTCCGGTGCAATGGCACTTATTTTGGCAAGCGCCGATTTCACCTTCATGTGTTTGCATTTATCACAAATGCGAATATCATTCCGCATTAGTGGTCTCCGTGGTTCCCCTTGCTTGGATTCGTAATCATGAAGCCTTCTTCTGGTGTGTAGAAGTAGTCAATACGAATACCGTCTAGAAGCGGCTCTGTTTGATCTAACAAAACATCAATTCCTTTGTCAGTACTAATTACAACATCATTTGCCGTTTTATCGTCAAGACCCAAACCATAGTGAGCATGGTCACCATGCTTGTGTGTCACTTGTACACGAACCAACAAATCTTTGTTTTCTTCTTTATTAAGCTCCAATTGAAGTACTTTTGCTGCATTGCGTGAAATTTTGACTTTCATATGTACACATCTCCTGAAACAATAAATTTTAATTCTATTGTAAAGAATCTACGGCACGAAATCAACCTTGTCCTAAACCTGCCATTCTATTGCCAAATTCCATAAGGAACTTTAAAATACATAGTAGTATGACTAATCATCCCTTATTACAAAATGTTAACTTACTAACCTAAAAGTAAGTATCCTACTCGATTTTGATGAAAGGAAGCGATCTCGTGTCAACTCTTGAAAATGAAAAAATAACTCCGCTCAGCAATTATATTCCCAAAATCCCTAAAGAAATCGAATGTTCGGTGGAAAGAACACTGGAGGTCATTGGCGGTAAATGGGCATTTCTAGTCCTTCGTGAATTGTTCTGTGGAACGAAGCGTTTCGGCGAACTGCAGCGTCAAATTACGGGTATTAGTCCGAAATCCCTCACGGATATTTTGCGCCATCTTGAAGAGCATGGGGTTCTGGAGCGCATGGCATTCCCAACCGTTCCTGTTACCGTCGAGTATACGTTGACACCAAAAGGGCAGGATTTGCATCAAATTATAAAAGAGATGAAGCTTTGGTCAGCAAAATGGACATAATGACTAATTAGGGATACTTGTAGAGGAGAGGAACTTGATGATTACAATCAAAACAAAAGAACAAATTGAAGCCATGGGGAAAGCAGGCCGTATCCTTGCCGATTGCCATAAAGAAATTGCAAAAATGATTCGCCCAGGCATTACTTCATGGGAAATCGATCAATTCGTTGAAGGCTTTTTGGCTAAACATGGTGCAACTCCAGAGCAGAAAGGTTATCATGGCTACCCGTATGCAACCTGTGCATCGGTTAATGACGTCATTTGCCATGGCTTCCCGAAGAAGGAGCCTTTGAATGATGGTGACATTGTGACGATAGATATGGTTGTTCGCATCGATGGCTGGTTAGCCGATTCCGCTTGGTCATACGCGGTCGGCAACATTTCTCCCGTCGCTGAAAAGCTGCTCCAAGTTACGAAGGAATCCCTTTATAAAGGGATTGAAAAGGCCGTAATCGGTAACCGAATCGGAGATGTTTCTCACGCTATTCAAGTCTATGCGGAATCTCAAGGCTTCTCCGTTGTTAGAGATTTCATTGGTCATGGTATTGGATCCGAGATGCACGAGGAACCGCAAGTGCCTCACTATGGACCTGCTGGCAAAGGGCCGCGCATTAAGGAAGGCATGGTATTCACCATTGAACCGATGCTCAATGTCGGTAAGTATCATTCCAAAGTAGACCAGGATGGATGGACAGCTAGAACGTACGATGGCAGCTTATCTGCACAGTACGAGCATACGATTGCGATTACAAGCAATGGACCGATTATTCTAACTGAACAATAACTTTTCTGGAGGAACAGGGATGCTTTCTTTTTACAAGAAATATTGGCGAACGGTATTTGACATTGGGCTCATCGCATTAACCGTCTACTTATTCATGCTGTTATTCAGTTATTTGTACGCTATCGCCACGCCAATCTTTCTGGCCTTGATTATTTTCATGATGATCGAGCCTCTGGCCCGCTTCTTGAATCGCAAAGGGATGAGCAAATCATTAGCTTCCGCGATATCAACCTTGGTGTTCGTCCTAATCATTCTTGGGGCATTAGCAGGGGCCGTCGTCATTTTCACAAGTCAGATCATGAGTCTTGTTGATAAAATCGATGATTATGCTGCGGTATTTAATGACCAGATCATTAATCGAATAGCTGAGCTGAATGATCGCTTCCAAGCTTTACCTGATGATGTAACGGGCAAAGCGAAAGATTATGCTGGACAATTTGCCGGAAAAGCTTCTACCTTCCTTGTTGCCTTTTTATCTGGATTGGTCGCTTCCCTGACCTCTTTCTCCACGTTCATGTTCAATTTCATCGTCGGCATCATTCTCGCATACTTCTTAAGCATCGAAATTGAATCTTGGAAACGGATCGCAAGTGAACAAACGCCAAATACCTTTAAATCAGCTTTCTTTTTCTTAAAAGAAAATGTCGTTAAGGGTATTGTTTCTTACATAAAAGCACAGGCCAAGCTCATCACATTGACCTTCATCGTTGTTTTTATTGCTTTGCTTGTACTAAATGTGAACAATGCATTCTCTATCGCGCTTCTATCTGCGATCTTCGATGTCCTGCCATTGCTCGGTGTTTCCACCTTATTCATACCGTGGATTATCTACTTGTTCATCGTTGGCAATACGACACTAGCGATTTGGCTAAGTGCACTGCTCCTTGTTGTTATTCTTGTTAGACAAATTATGGAGCCCAAAATCACAGGTGAATCATTGGGTGTATCGGCTTTTACAACCTTAGCATTCATGATCGTTTCCCTTTCACTCTTTGGTGTTGCAGGGGTTATCCTGTCGCCGGTTCTGATCATTCTAATTAAGGCCTTACATACACAAGGATATTTACAGCGCTGGATTCGTAAGCCTGAGAACGAATATACCGAAGGAAAGCTGCCGTATACCGGCAAATAGCTGAATTATGTAAAGAACAGAGCCCCCACTCTTCTATCAAGAGCGGGGGCTTTTGCTATGCTATACCCGATACATGCTGCGATAAATGGAAGGGGCCTTGCCGATTTTGTGAGTAAACACGCGGCTCAAATAGAAGCCATTCTCATACCCGCATTGTAACGCAATCACATCCAAAGTTAAAGTCGTGGTTTCTAATAGATGTCTAGCTCGTGTAAGACGCAGGTCGTTAATAAACTCCGTTGGCGTTTGGGTAAAGGCTTTACGAAACCTGCGGGTAAATTGAACAGGTGTCACGCCAAGTGACTTGGCCAATTTCAACATGGAAAGCTGGCCAAAAGCATGATCCGTCAGATAGTTTCGTGCTTGCTCCATCTTCTCATCTATGACAGTGGGCGAGAGTCTGTCTCGGATATTTTGGTCCATGTACACCATGCGCATTAGATCATTCACAAGATGCAGCTTATGCTGGGTGCTCTCTTCATCCCAACCTTGCAAGGTTCGCAAGTAGCGATAATTGGATGAAAGGCGCGGTAGATCTAGTAACGACAGCTTTCCCTGCCAGTTAACATCGTGTTCGATATGGGGCTCCCCAATAAACTGTATAAAGTGAAAGGTAAGCGGCTCCAGCGTTTTTCTTCGAAACCCGAGACGCGGGGGGCATAGGACAAGATCTCCGAATCTCGCCTCTCCTTTCTCCTCCCCGATTTCATAGAAGAAGCTGCCCTCTTCAACAGCAAACAAAGTCCAGCAAGCATAGTCATCTCGCTCGAACATAAACTCTTTCTTCTGATGCCAATACACATGAGATAAAAGCTTCAAGGCAGGATCGCGATACGTCATTGTTTCACCTCCAAAATATTTGAAATAAAGTGTATGCTCATTGTAACTCACTGTATGTTAAATGGATATCAGCTATTATACGATGAAAACAGAGATATTCCATTCCTAGTGAGGTGCTCATAAATGAAACATGAAATCGTGACATCCGATATTACTGTCGTTGGCGGAGGCTTGGCTGGTGTATGTGCAGCTGTCGCTGCAGCACGATTGGGTCAAACTGTCTCACTTGTCCAAAATCGCCCTGTACTTGGCGGAAATGCAAGCAGTGAAATACGTGTATGGGTGTGCGGCGCCACTTCACATGGTGTCCATCGCAATGCCCGAGAAACCGGCATCATGGGAGAACTTTTCGTAGAGAATCAATATCGGAATATCGATGGCAATCCATATATTTGGGATTTGGTTGTACTTGAGAAGGTAAAAGCCGAGCCGAATATTACGTTATTCCTGAACACCGATGTGCACGAGGTCGATGCGTCAGGTGATGACGATAATCGTACCATTCATGCGGTTACAGGCTGGATGATGGGCTCTGAACGACGAATTCGTTTTGAGAGTCGTGTTTTCCTCGATTGTACGGGGGATGGTCTAGTGGGCTTTCTTGCTGGTGCTAAGTTCCGTATCGGTCGCGAAGCTCATGAGGAATTTAACGAGGAATGGGCGCCTCTTGTCTCGGATGATATCACGCTGGGAAGCACGCTTCTCTTCTACACCAAGGATGCTGGCCGCCCAGTCAAATATATAGCGCCAAGCTTCGCTAAAGATATCACACAAACGTCGATTCCTATGAAGCGAGTCATTCGCAGTGGCGATAATGGCTGCTCATACTGGTGGATTGAATGGGGTGGCGAGCATGACACTGTTCATGATAATGAGCGAATTCGTGATGAGCTTTCTTCGGTTATCTATGGGATTTGGGACTATATCAAAAACTCTGGGAAATTTGACAGCGCCAATTTAACCTTGGAATGGATTGGGTCGATTCCAGGGAAAAGGGAGTATCGCCGTTTCGTCGGGGATTACGTGCTGAATCAAAATGATGTGATTGCGCAGGAGCTGTTCGAGGACCGCGTCGCCTTCGGCGGTTGGTCGATTGATTTGCATCCGCCGCAAGGCATGTATGCGACTGCCAAAGGCTCCAAACATATGCATATGGATGGTTCCTACCATATTCCATTCCGTTCCCTCTATTCGACCAATGTGTCGAATATGCTCATGGGTGGACGCAATATCAGCGCGTCCCACGTTGCTTTCGGTACGACACGTGTCATGGCGACATGTGCGGTCATTGGCGAAGCCGCAGGTACAGGCGCCGCGCTTTGCGCAGCGAAAGGGATCTCGCCGCGGGAGCTGCATAGCCAGCACTTGAGCGAGCTGCAGCAGACGCTGTTGCGGCAGGATGCGTCGATTCTCGGCGTGGCAAATAGAGACGAGGCTGATCTCGTGCGCAGCGCGGCTTTGACGGCCTCCAGCACGCTGACAGAGCTTGCTTTGGAGCAGTCGGCTGGTGTTTACCCTTTGAAGACGCATGTA
The DNA here is from genome assembly GCF_059692215.1 of Paenibacillus sp. J22P51. NCBI lineage: Bacteria > Bacillati > Bacillota > Bacilli > Caryophanales > Paenibacillaceae > Paenibacillus > Paenibacillus sp. J22P51. Next base: position 770,611 of record NZ_JCAUAZ010000001.1, read on the forward strand.
GCGCTTCTAGTGCCTGTAGATCCGTTTATTGATGGCATAGAGCTATTATTGGATGCCAGTGCCGCTACAGAGCTTACTGTCGAGCTTTGGCACACAGGTAAGCCTCAGAACTACGTTCCTCATACGCTTGTAACGTCTGTTGTAGTGCCTGTAGGTGAGGGAGCTGAGCAATGGGTCACGGCTTCATTGAAATGGGAGCCTGAGCATGCACAGAATGCTTTCATCATTCTTAGAAGCAACCCTGCTTTGTCCGTTCATCTGTCGGATCGTCCGCAATCTGGCGTGCTATCATTTAAGCATGATGCGGCTTCAGCGGATACCGTAGATTTCGGGGATATGTACCATCATCAGCCGGTGATTGACTGGAGTCCAAAAAACTTCCTTCGGAAGCCAATTTGCTTCCGACTCCTCTCTCCTACTTCCGCCTATGCGGCTGAGAAAGCAGGAGATGGATACAAACGGCCTTATGGCAGTCCGCATCTGTGGTCTTCCGTTGGAGACAGTGGTACTGAGGAATGGCTAGAAGCCAGCTGGTCTGAGGTTCAGAGCATTGGGCAAGTGCATGTGACGTTCAATGATGATGTAAACGAGGATCTAATTAATTTGCATCACCATCGTACCGAATTCGAGATCATTCCTGAATTAGTCAAAGATTATACATTGCAAGCTTGGGTTGGTGAAGCGTGGTCAACGATTGCTGAGGTGCTGAACAATCATACACGGCATCATGTTCATGTGTTAAACAGCAGCGTATTAACGAACCGTCTGCGTGTTGTAGTTGAATCAACGAATGGCTCAGGGCGTGCTGAGATCGTAGAGTTACGTTGTTATCGTTAAAATTGTACGTATATGGAGAGAACCGATACGGCCACGTCATTCGTGGTTAATCGGTTCTTTTTGCTCTTGCTAGTATGGAAAAAAACTTGCTGTCTATCCCCTTTTGACTGCTTGTCAAAGTAAATAGAAGCTAGGACATGCCCCCCCTAATTATTTGAAAAATAGGTGCCGATTCCCCTTGCTTAACCTTACATGGTGTGTTATATTAAAAGTGCGTAGAATCAAGGTTTCCGCTTTTAAAAGCTGACATAGGAGTGATGAAAATGTCCAACAATTTCGTACAAATTCCGCATGGTGAAGAATTGATTCGTGTTGAAATGACGGTAAAGGAAGCGCTTGCACTGACAGGCACGAAATTCAATCAAAACCACAAATTGGAAACAGACGCAATCAAGAAGCTTAAACAATCCTTAGCAGATAAATTGCTCACACCTCACCATTAATTCATACACATATTGGCCCTGCGAGTTAAGCTCGCGGGGCTTTTTATTTTGTGTCCTGGTGGATCGAGCGAGGTAACTATTGAGGGGCCGATCTCGCGTGATACTCATTTGGAGCGTTGCGTCTACACATTTGCCTGCCAGAGCTGCGTTCTTTGGTTTTAACGCCCTTTTGGGGCGTTAAAGCTGCGCAAAGATGCTCTGGCTCCTCCTTAAGGCCCTTTTTGGGCCTTATGAGTTGATCATTTGCCTGCCAGAGCTGCGTTCTTTGGTTTTAACGCCCTTCTGGGGCGTTAAAGCTGCGCAAAGATGCTCTGGCTCCTCCTTAAGGCCCTTTTCGGGCCTTATGAGCTGATCTTTTGCCTGCCAGAGCTGAATTCTTTGGCTTTAACGCCCTTTTGGGGCGTTAAAGCTGCGCAAAGATGCTCTGGCTCCTCCTTAAGGCCCTTTTCGGGCCTTATGAGCTGCGAACAAAAAGTCCGCCCCCTCAAAATGGGAGCGGAACTTCGGGTCCTATTTAATTGATTTTCCTACGGGTCAATATACACGGAACTCCTCTTCCCACTGCGCCAGGCTTAGACATCATTTCTAAATAGCGCATTCCCCTTGCGCAAGGTGTTTTGCACACCGCACACGTGGCCGATTCGACCATTCTCATGGTGTATTGCGCACGGGACGAAAGTTCCTTTTTCTTCTTAACAACCTTGCCTTTACCTTTAGGTGGTGCCATATTCACGCCTCCCCAACAGCTTCCTTACTTCAGTATATGAAGTCTGGGCTAATCGGTTCGTGGCGAGCACATGCAAGTTGGCGTAACTTGTCTTAAGATCTCTACGATCCCTTTTTACAATTCCAAGGCTGTCAAAAGAATAGGAACTACTTCCTCATAAAGGGAAGCAAACGTTTCTACGGGCAGCGGATTTACGCCTAACCCAACCTCGACGGTAAAGCCAGGTCTCCGAAATTGCTGAATAAACCAATCCTTGTACCCCGCATCACTACCCGAAAGTTTCACCGCCGCGTAATCGCTGGCTAAGGCCAAGCGCTCTGCAAGTGCTTCGGATTCAGCAGGCTCATAGTCTCGATAATTCCAATAAATTTCTCTACCTTGTGTATGTAGAGCAACGACGAGCTCGAAGTCGTGGCTCTCGGTAAATTGAGCTAGCGCCACGGCTTCCGGTTCAGATAACGGCGCTTCTCCGCCATAATCGCGCTCGCCAGGTCCCTCCTGCTCTCTTCTCAACTTTTCTTCTTCCCAATGTGCAGGGAATTGATCATTGAGATCCACTCCTCGTATATTCGCCTTCCAGTTCAAAAAAGACAATGAACCTTGATTCCATGCCACTAAAGCTTCTCGATGAGGATGCTCTTCAGGCAGCCCGTGCAGCACAAGCTCTACACCGTCCGGATTGACCATGGGCACGACCCACAGCGAGTACTCCGATAAAATACGCCTTATATTGCGACCCTGCCAAGCCGTCCCTCTGGCATAGGAGCATGCTAGATCTTCAACAAATTGCATCAGCAGCGGTGCAGTTATCCACTCGTTCGCATGCATAGCCGCATTGAAATGGATTTCCTTCGAGCCGTGACCGATTCGAAGCGCAAGTATGTCCCTTCCCATCACACTTTCGCCGATACAAGCGATTTGCAAAAAGGGATATATTTTGCCTAAACGATTCAGCTCGTTCCCCAATGTCTCATACCCATACCCTAACACAAGACCACCTCACAGCCATTTACTTCTTTCGTATGGCTAATCTTATGATTAGGTTGCGGGAATCATGCGGTATCTCGGCTACAGCAAGGGAAATAAAAATAGACCCAAACGGGTCTATTTGAATCGCTTAGATAATAGTCGGTACCTGCCACACAACAGGCATAAAGGAAATATATTCCTTGAGCCAGTTCTCGGCAATCTGCCGGAATATCGTAGGCGCGCCGCTGCAGAAAAACTGATGAACGGGCATTTCTTGGGATATGGATTCCATCCCTCTCTGAAACAGGATCGTACTAATATCTCTGGCCGTCTCTTCTGCCGAAGAAATCAAAGTTACTGCCGGACCCATGACCTTAGAAATAGATTCCATGAGAAAAGGATAATGGGTACAGCCCAAGATTAAGCAATCGATAGGCTTCCCTTTTAATGGACTCAAGGATTTTTCCACAACGGTATGCGCACTATCACTACTAAAAAGTCCTCTCTCCACAAATGGAGCTAGTAACGGACAAGCCTCACTATAGACATGGATGTCCGGCGAAATCTGCTTCAACGCCGTTTCATAGGCTTGACTGCGTATGGTCCCATCAGTGCCTATGACACCGATCATACCGCTTCGAGTCGTTTTGATTGCTGCTCTAGCCCCCGGTGAAATCACACCTACAACAGGAATTGAGACACGAGCACGAATGTCTTCTATCGCGACAGCAGTGGCCGTATTACAGGCAATCACAATCATTTTGGGATTAAATTGAAGTAGGTAATCTACGATTTGACGAGTAAAGTGACGCACTTCATTCGCAGGTCGGGGTCCGTATGGACTCCTTGCCGTATCTCCAAAATAGATGACTTTCTCATGCGGCAGCTGTCTCATAATTTCTTTTACAACAGTTAATCCTCCGACTCCGGAGTCCAGTACGGCTATCGCTTGCTGCACACATATCCGCTTCCTTTGCCGGTTGATGAATTCATAAACCACATGGTTAGGATATGTGCGGCCAAGCTTAAAGGTACCAAGAGTACCACACAGTTTTAGACCAAATCTTCGTTACTTCTTAGGCTGCAGCTCCGTCACGAGCCCGAATTCGTAGCCTCTCTTCTTGATTTCTTTACAAATACGATCAAGCGCCTGCATGTTCTCAATGGACCCCTGATGCATCAAAATCACGTTACCCTCATGCAGGTTATTCATAATATCGTTGTATGGATCCTCAGCGCCATTCGCTCTGGGCTCCCAGTCACGCATTGCCGTAGACCAGAACACAGAGGTATAGCCCATCTCAGATACCAAGCTTAAATTATGAGGATTATAGTGACCGTAAGGAAAACGGAAATAGTTCCCAACTTCTTTCCCGGTTATTTGCTTATATACGACTTCAAAATCCGTAATTTCCTTACGAATCTGATCGTCGGACAACTCATTAAAATCCGTATGTGTCATCGTATGGTTCGCTACATAATGACCGTCTGCCACGATTCTTTTTAAATAGTCCGGGTTCTTCTTGATGTTGTTTCCAGTGATAAAGAAATTTGCTTTGACATTATTTTCTTTGAGTGATTTCAACATGAGATCAACCTCGATTAAAGGTCCTCCTGCGTCAATCGTTAAATAAACCTTTTTCCCCGTTCCGACCCAGACTGCCTTCTGGTCATTGCTAAAGGATTTGGTCTCTTTCGGAAAATCAGGAACCTGGCCTGTTTTCTTCTTCATATAGTACCAAGAATATGGCGTCCGATCCGTAGGCAACGCTTTGGGTTTGGAAGCATCAGCCGTCAATACAGGTTTGGGTGTTGCACTTGGCGCCGCAGTGGCGGCAGACGTACTTGGTGTCGCGCTTGGCAGCGTCGTTGTGTGTGTAGCTTTGGGTATTATCGTTGGTGATGGTGTTGGCAATTGGGTAGGTGTTGGTGTTGGAGAAGCTTTAGCGGAAGTTGAAGGCATCACTTTGGAAGCAGCTTCATTGCCTACAGGGGCTGTCAGGCTTATGTCTGCACAACCGACCAAGGTGACGCTCAGAATGATCAGAAATGCAGCTTTATGGGTACGTTTTGTCATGAGTTACACCTCGGATAGGATTGGATTCTTCTACCATGCCTATTCGACAGTGAATGACAAATTACCTGCCTAAACATTGGTGTATGGGGGTTATTTTGTAGCTCGATAGGTTAAGAATTGTAAAATGGTAATCAGGATGAACGCAGTTCCAGCTAGCATGGGAATCGTAATAAAACCCAGCCAGTTTAAATAATCGGTATCACAGGCAATTGGACCACAACCTGTACCTGTTTCTTTGAAAACACCCATTTGTAATAACACGTGATAAATCGAGATGCACGCGCCCCAAATCGTTAAAGGCAGCACATAAATCGTTAATTTGTAATCTCTACGGACAGCTGCAATACCTAGAAAAATGACCAATGGGTACATAAGAATGCGCTGATACCAGCATAGTTTACAAGGTGCCAGATGCATGATTTCCGAAAAATATAAGCTTCCTAGCGTGGCAACTAAGGCGATGAACCAAGATAGATGCATGCCGTTATCTCGCAGCCATTTTTTTGACATGTTAATATCGCCCCCTTTCTAATTCCCTATTATAAAAAAATAGAAGAAAGAAGTCACGGGATTGATTCTCTCGACCTACTAAAATAGCAAATTGCTTACGAACAGTATAAGAAGTCTGCTAACAACTCAGGTAATTAGTACCATTAAGAGCTATTAACGTTTCTATTTCCGGTCAATTCTATTACAATTAACATATGGAGGGATTCCTATGATGAAGCAATTTGAAGGATTCGGTAAATTTTTGGAGAGCTTGCGAGGGAAAATGTCCTTACGTGAAGCAGCTAACAAGAGTGGACTATCCCATGCTTATATTCGAGATCTCGAATTAGAAAGAAATCGTTCAACGAATGAAAAGATCAAACCATCCCCTGTCACTTTAAAGAAACTGTCGGACGCCTATAAGTTCTCGTATACAGATCTCATGGAGAAAGCTGGCTATCTTGAAAAAGAGAGCCAGGATAGTCAAACTACAACCTTGACTCTTCCACTCACAGACATCCTTTTTATAGAAATTGGTTCCACCGAAATGATGTATCATACGCGGATCGGTAAGCGCAGGATCCCTATGCAGTCACTGCTGGATTTCAGTCATTTCCTAGATCAGTTAGAAGAGCACGGCTTTAAGAAAATGGATACGGATTTATTCGTCAATCTGTCTCACGTTAATAAGTATGATGCACATGAAGGTAAGCTTTATTTTGACCCGCTTGGTGTGAGTCTATGTGTAACCATTGCGGCTTTCCGACAAAAGAAATACCATGATCTCATCGTTCGCAGTGTAGCCAAACATTCAGGGAACGATCTTGAATTTTACTATGATAAAAACCGGATGGGGGACACTCGTTTTTCAACCGTCCAACGACATAATTAAACATTTTACAAAGAAAGGAGAATAATTCAGGGAAATCTGAAACTTATTCTCCTTTCTTTTCGTCTTAATAGATAACAGTATGGCTTGAATTGCGTTAGAGAGGATAGATGCCTTACCATGGCGGTTCAACAAACAATTACCCCACAGACAACCAGGCAAGCGCGCGTGAAGCACAAACGATCTGCGGGAATGCGATTTATGATGGTTACCATCCTTAGTCTTACCATACTTTCAACCATAGGTTTAGGATGGTTTTTCCTAACTGCCTCTGGTTCGAGTCTGCGCTTCATGATGGCAGATACCATTATCACAACTCAGCATCGGGATTGGGCCAAATATTTGATTGGTACGTCCGAATTACAAAAACGGGTTGCTGCTTACTCGAAAAAATTTGATGAAATGGGTACAGAGAAGGACCTTGGACTCGTTGAAATTGCACCTATTCCATCCTATACTCCCGTTGAAGTGCCCATCAAGAAAGATTTAGTGACGATAGAGAACATTTCCGGTCCCAACTTCAAAGGCAAGCTCGTTACGATTACTGACCCTACGAAACTTCGTATTGCCGTGCCGGAGAAAGCGGGTAAAGGGGAGAAGGTTTCCTCGATGGTCAAACGTACCGGCGCTATCCTAGGCGTTAACGGCGGCGGATTTATCGACCCGAATTGGGAAGGCAATGGCTTTCAGCCGGAAGGTGTTGTGATTTCTGGAGGTAAAATCTTTTATAATGACAAAGGCATGAACGGCACCGTACAGATCGTCGGAATTGATAAGCAAGGCCGAATGATTTCTGGGAAATACAAAGTATCCGAGCTGCTCGAGATGGGCGTACAGGAAGCTGTTTCCTTTAGCCCTCGATTCATCGTTAACGGTGTTGGGCAAATCAAAGGTCAAGCGGACGGCTGGGGCATTGCTCCGCGTACGTGCATGGCTCAAACCAAGGACGGTTCTATTTTGTTTGCTATTATCGACGGCAGACAAACGCACAGTATAGGTGCAACGCTATATGATATTCAGGAAATTTTCTTAGCCCACGGGGCGATCACCGCGGCGAACCTAGATGGGGGCGCTTCAACGGTGCTTGTCCATAATAATGCCATCATCAATAAACCTTCGAGTGAATACGGAGAAAGATACCTTCCTACTGCATGGCTCCTCTTCGATAACCCAGAAACGGCAGTCATTAAGAACGTATGGGAAGGGCTGGATATCAGCAAAATTGATCCGTCCAAATGGTAACAAATAAGAAGCCGAGTGCTCCATATTGGAGCGCTCGGCTTCTTTGTATAGGAGATTAGCGGCCTACGATGACTAAGTCTTCAGCGGCTTCTGAAGCTGCGATATCATCAAGGAGCTCATCGCCTGATTGCGAATCCTTCCAAGAGCGAACCGTCTCGACAACACTTGCTGCCGTGTCTTTGGCTTTACCAACAAGTTCCGTTGTTGTGGAACTCACTGTTTTGGCAGCTGCTTGCGTTTTTTGACTCACCGCGCTTGCTAATTGAACTGTTTTATCGCTAACCACTGTCGCTCCTTCAGCAATGTCACTGCGCAACTCACGACCGGATTTCGGTGCAAACAACAATGCTGCTGCAGCTCCAACTAAACCACCTACGACAGCCCCGATAAGAAGATCTTTCCCTTTTTTTCCATTGGACATGTGATATCCACTCCTTAATGATCTGATTTCGCATTCCGATGCGCCTGCCATCTCTGCCACAGCTCAAACCCTGTCGTTGCCCATTCCATGACGTCGTGGATACGCTTCTGGTGCGTATGTACGACCTTTTCCGCACCAAGTATTGACTCGTTCATCATACGTGAGGCCTTGCGCAGCGAGGAAGCGACTTCCCCGACAGCAACCCCTGCCTTTTCAACCGATTGGATACTTGGCTCTAACGCAAGGAGTTGTAAATGTACCTCTTCCGTAAGCTGCCCTAATTGCTTCATTAGATTCTCCGCTTGTTCTGTAGTATGACCAATCTGCTGTTTAACTTCAACAACCGTGTCCCCTAACAAGCGGAGAGTTCGTGTAGCCGTGATGAACATACGAACGGTAAACGCAATGAGCACTAAACAAGCTACAGCCAAGCTGACGATACTGATCTCACTCCACGTCATGCGGGTCACCTCCTGTGAGCGAAAGCTGTGAGGGCTGATGGGGCTTCTAGACGAATGCCTATGAATTACTACAGTATAGATAGGTAGGGCTTGTTTTGACACAAACTGACTGGAAAAATTTCTGGAACCTGTCATAATAAACATCAAAAGCATGGATCAAAGTTGGGGGAATCTAGAAATGAACCGAGAACAAGGCCTACAAGAAATTGAGCGTACACGTATTATCGCGATCGTCCGCGGCGTACAGGAGGCACATATCCTCCCTGTTGCTGAAGCCCTTCACAAAGGCGGCGTCACCGTTATGGAAGTCACCTTAAATACACCAGGCGCGCTGACCATGATCGGTAATCTCCAGAAACAATGGGGAGATCAGATGTTCATCGGAGCTGGCACAGTCTTGGATCTGGAGGATGCCAAACAAGCTGTTCTCGCTGGAGCTGCATTCCTCGTCACACCGAACTTGGATGAAGAGGTCATTCGCTGGTCGCGGCAGGAAGGAATTCCGATCTTCCCTGGTGCTATGACTCCGACCGAAGTTGTGAAAGCCTGGAAAGCCGGGGCTACGGCCGTTAAAATATTCCCAAGCGCAAGCTTAGGCTTGCCTTACATCAAGGAACTGATGGGACCTCTGGACAACATCCCGATGATGGCTGTTGGGGGCGTTACAGAGGGCAACATCAAGCAATTTCTGAGCATCGGCTGCTATGGCTTAGGCATTGGCGGCTCACTGATCAACCTGAAAGAGATCGAAGCAGGGAATTTCTGCTGGATCACGGACAAAGCGGTTCAATTGCTTGCGGCTTCGCGAGCTTAAGCTGTAAAAAAAAGAAAACGGAGCTCGCGAACTTTCGCGACTCCGTTTTTGTTTTACGTGATAAGATTGTATGACGCTGTGAATTCAAGTCATTCATTAACCTTGATAGCTTGGCACGATGTTTTTATCTCCGACTTTAACGGACACGTCCTTCGTTTGACCATCACGCGATATTTTCACTTTCAGATCATCTCCCACTACCGCTGCTTGCACAGCTTTGGTTAAGTCCGCAGTGCTAGTTATCGCGCCACCGTTCACTTCCAAAATGACATCATACTGGCGGATGCCAGCTTCGAACGCTGGTGAGCCCTGCTGCACCTCAGCAACAACAGCACCATTTGTACTGTTAATTTTCAAGTCTTGCAGCATGTCATCTGAAATATTCTGCAAAGCTACGCCAATATAAGGGGCTGGATCTTTCGAAATCTCTTCGTTATTCTTCAGCTTTTCCACGACAGAACTAATTGTGCTTGCCGGAATCGCAAAGCCCATCCCTTGCGCTTCAGCGTTTACAGCCGTATTGATTCCAATGACCTCACCGTTTAAATTCAAAAGAGGACCGCCGGAATTACCTGGATTAATGGCCGTATCTGTTTGTAATAAATGCTTGTAATTGCGTGTGCCCTGCTCATCATCAATGCTGATCGTCCGTTCCTTAGCGCTAAGAACGCCCGTCGTTACCGAGTAATCGAAGTCATATGGGTTGCCAATCGCAACCACCCATTCTCCTACTTCCGCATTGTCTGAATTTCCAATTTTCAGAGCTGGAAATGCTTTGTCTCCCTGAATTTTGAGCACAGCCAAATCTAAATCATAGCTGCTCCCAAGTAGCGTTGCTGAAAATGGGGTATCATAGCCTTGTACGTAAACTTCGATTTCGTCAGCACCGTCAATGACATGCTCATTTGTTAAAATATAGCCGCTATCTTCAAAGATGAAGCCCGATCCGATACCATTTTGGACGGTGTCACCCGTTTCCGTTCCCTGCTGAAGAGGATTTCTTCGCGTCCCTGATGTGTTCGTCTGTTTGACTTTCGTTTCAATTTTCACAATGGCTGGGCTCGACGCTTTCGTAATTTGTGGAATGCTATTTGTACCCGAGCTGTTTAGCGATGCTGTTTGGACACCGGCAGCCGCCGTGTTAGCTCCGGAAGCAGCTGTGACATTTGACTGTACTGTTTGAGCATCGTAGCCAAAAAGGTTTAACTTATCCGAAGTAAACATCAAACCGCCTACAACTACAGCACCTGCCATAAATGCCGCAAAAATGGGCTTCACTCTGGAGCTGTTTGGTTTGCTTTCAACCTTTATATCATTCACATTCATGTTATTGTTCATATCTTCATTCATACGATTACCGCCTCTCGTTTGCCTTCAAATTGTTTTCTTGTTGATAGATCAAGTATAGAACGCTAACCTGAAGTGTTACTTAAACTGGGCTGATAGCGGTATGAATGTGAGCTGAAAGTTTACTGAAGGTTTGTCGGGAATTGGGAAGTGTGAGGGGACGGGGAAGGGTTGTAGTGATGTATTTCAACGTTACAGCGTGCCCGGATGGAGGATTTGGCGCTGTAGTGTTGTTTTTCACGCTTACAGAGTGTGAAAGGGGCTGTGGTTGTGTGTATGGTGATCTGTAGTGATGTATTTCAACGTTACAGAGTTCGCGGACGGGGTTTATGCTTCTGTAGTGATGTTTTTCAGGCTTACAGATCATGAAGGTGGCCCCTCTGGCTCCGAACGGCAAAAAAAAAAAGGAGTTAAGCAGATTTCATTCTGCTTAACTCCTTATTAAAAGCTATTTATTTTGACGTATGATATACACACATTTGTTAGCACCTTTGGCAAGACACTCTGTACGCTCTACATCTGCATCTAGCAAATTACGGAATAGGGATAGCTCACACTGGCAGGCCTGCTGAAACGTGTTGGCCACCATCGCAATTGGACAGTTATGCTCATTGAAAATATAAGCGTCTTCTCCCTGCGGAGACCAATCAACCATATAGCCATTCTCATTCTGAATGAGCGCTAATTCAGCCACACGATCTTCTAAGCTTTTGCCTTGCATCCTCGATTGATAACGAGCTTCGAGCTTACCCTGCCTGCCTTCAAACAGCCGTTCAATTTTCTCATGGCCTTCGTCTTCTAATAGCTCGTCTAATAAATCCAACGTTAACTGCGAATATTTCTTCGGAAATAATTCGTCCGCCTGCGGTGCAAGGGTATACACGCTTGTTGGACGCCCCATTGCTTGCCTAACGAGCTTAGCCTCGAGCAAATCATCCTTTTCCATCGAATGAATATGTCTTCTAACGGCCATCTCCGTGATCCCAAGCTGTTTAGCCAAATCCTGAACACTTAACGGTCCTTGCGTTTTGAGCATGGAAAGAATCACTTTACGTGTTGATGTCTCTAGTGTTTGATTCACGCTCTCACCTACCCTCGGACCTCATTTAGGACTCATTTTACAGCATCACAAGCAATAAGTAAATTATGAAACACTTATGTATGTTATGCCAATTCGCTCTTAATGAATGCCCGTACACTCACAGTAAATTCCTCAAAAGCCGCTGGGATTTTCGGAATTAACGGATGTAACGACTCGCGATTCCAATCCGCATAATCCTGAACTAGCGGTTTTCTAAGCTTTACTAATTGCAGCAGCGTCTCGGTCAAAGACTCCGAATAGGCCCCTTCTCCATGCACGATTTCCACAATGTCTTCATAGCTGCTTGCATCTCGTAAAATAAAAGCATCAATGAGCAAGCTACCTATGTCCGTCACGGTTTCAATCGCTAAATGCAATACACGTTCTTGAGCTAGCTGCCATACGAGATCCTTGCGGCCCTCTGCCCACTGAGCTTCTAACTGCTCACTTGCCTCAGCCAAAACGGCCAGAAACTGAATACGCCCATCAATTTGTTCATGATTAATAAAATACATGATCTATCTCCGTCCTCTTTTTCGCCATTTCGTCCATACCAACATAGCAAAAAAAGTGATTATCACCAAAAATATGAGCAAAACTGCCTGCATCAGATATTCATAACTCACGTTCATTCACCCTCTTGATTGTTCTCATTGTACATGCTATCAACAGTTTATCTCTCGTAGATGTGAGCGTCAAGCTTACGCGGGCTTCATTAATAGAGTCATTGCCCTCCTCCAAGGATCATGATACAGTGAACGGAGAGAAAAGAAGGAGAATTTTCGACATGTCATCCAAACCTAAACTATCAGAAATCGATATTGTACGCGCGATTGCCATTATGGCTGTCGTCCTCATTCATGGTACTTCCGGTGCGACTCAGCTTCCCTTAGGAACAGGCTCTCAGACATTCTTTTTCATCCTTAACAAAGCAAGCTTGTTCACCGTCCCCCTCTTCATCTGGATAAGCGGGCTCGTGTTGTTTTACTCATACTATGACCGGTGGGAGCCAGGGATGGCGCGTGTTTTTTGGACAAAAAGGCTGCAAAAGATTCTTATTCCTTATGTCCTATGGTCGCTATTTTATTATGGGTATAACCAATTCATGTTTCATGGCACCATGCATTTTGATGCTTTCTATCTGCTGAAACTGCTTCTATCTGGCAATGCGAGCTATCATCTGTATTACATCGTCATTATTGTCCAATTTTATGTGCTATTCCCATTCTTGCTAACTGCGGTCAAGCGATTCAGTTGGCTGCGTCGAGGCCTGATTCCTCTAGGTATCGGCTTTCAAGCCGCTTCCTATACCTTAAATCACTGGTTATTTCCGCTTCCGGAATACACTTCCTTATTCCTTGGCTATACAGCTACCTTCAGCTTCGGTGCTTTCATGGGCATCTACTATAATTCGATGGTGATATGGGCTTCCCGTTTCAAAAAGTGGATCTGGAGTGCCGTCCTCCTTGCCGGGGGAGCTTTCGTGGGCATGCTCCTGCTTCAGCAATATGGTCGCGCTGATATCGATAATACATGGTTCGAGCTCGCGCTTCTCACCTACTGCATGACCATCCCACTCCTCTGCGTGCCGTGGGCGCGCAAACTGCTGGCACGCGGCTCACGCTGCGGTGCCTTCTTATCTGCCTTAGGCGCAGCCTCCTTCGGCATCTATCTCGTGCATCCCGCGATCCTCACCTTGTGGGATCGCGTTACACCGGAGCCAGCGCAAGGGCGCGTCTGGCTCTATGATTTGCACACCGTGGCAGCCGTAGTCATCGGGCTGCTAGGCTCTTGGCTGCTCGCGCGCGGCTACGCTCGAGTCGTTAAAAAAGGTTCCGCTCGCAGATGAGCGGAACCTTTTTATTTCATGCGCGCCAGCCAAGCCCAGCGCCGCTGCTGTCTGCGGCTGTAGCGTGGCAAGCCGCGATAGATGTCCAGCGCTTCGCGATACGCGCGCTTGGCATCCTCCTGGCGGCCTAGCTGCTGATACAGCTGGCCGAGCCTGTAGTAAGCCTCGACCGACGAAGAGTGCAGGTCGCGGAAGTGTTCGATAAACTGCGCCGCTCGCTCCGGCGCAAGGGGAGCCAGAGCCTCACCGAGGCGCAGGTAGGCTTCGCCATATTTTACACGTGGATTAAGCTCGACTGCTTTCAGCATAAAGGTTTCCCCTTCGGCAATTCGCCCTAGCTTAAGCTGACACAATCCAATTTCATAGTGAACGTCAGCAGATTCCTGCATGATCGGTAATGTTTGCTCCAAGTAGGGCAGTGCTTCTTGATACTTTTTGCGTTCAATCAGGATTCGCGCCAAGTCCAGCTTCGCTGACGTATTGTGCGGGTTGGCATGAAGGTCAGATCGCAAGCGAGATGCCTTCCGACTTAATTGATACGGCCGCCAAATATTCGGCATGATGCCAACATATCTTCTGTCCAATACATACAGAATAACGAGTAAGATGAGCAGTGCAAGAAATGGATTACCAACGATTCGCCAAAGTAAGCCAAATACTAATAATTTGATAAGCAACGTCTATTCCCCCTTTTCAACTTCCTTATACTACCATATTATGCGGTGATTGTTCATCTGCAAGCCAATAATAATTCCATATACAAAGAAGATTACATAGGAGGAATCAAAACAAGCTGCCTCCGGATAAGTACCGACGACAGCTTGTTGTAAGCTATATTTCTTTACTCAAACTATCGGCTAACCAAATCCTTCTGATAACAACGAATATAATCAATAGTAAACTCACTTGGATATACGGGTGAAGTTCTTGAACCGCTCTCTAGCTGGGGGATTTCATAAATGTTCAGCATCAGCTGCATTGGATATTGTGGTGATTGCTTGGAACTATGAATACGTTTGTTGTCGATATAAAAATCGACTCCACTCTCTGTCCAATCAACACCATAAATATGAAACTCGGTAGGGTCTATTGAGAATTCTTTTTCAAAAAATTCTTCGCTCATGGTTGGATCACCAAAAGGATGAATACCAAACCCTAGCGTACAGATATCCTTATCAACATGCCATCCCTTTAATTCAAATGGGCAAATTTCAGCTGACTGATGCGGGAGCTCCTCGAATCCAATCATCCAAAACGCACAAACATTATTGGGATTATCGGTTCCTTTTGCTCGCAATTCAAAATACCCATACTGCGGGGTAAACAGCTTTTCAACAGTTTGCTCTTCTCGAACAAGACAGTGACTTGCGAATTTATGTTGACCATATTCACTTCCTAAAGGTCCAGAAAAAACGCCTGTTTGGAGGTTGCTTACTTTTACGCCACCATTAAATTCAGGACACCATGGCAATTGGTTTTCTTTTATTTGCAGTATTAATTGACTATCCATGATTCTGTAGTTTGCTTCAGCGAGCTCCCGATTGCTCCATTGAGGCAAATAGTACGGAAGCCACTTGCTGCGGTCGAGTTCATTCGAATCAAAATCATCATTAAACACCAATGTATAGCCCTGTTTTTCCAAATCATTTCTTGGAAAGCCGCTAGGTATCATCGACCACTACCCCCATTCCAGATTCCATCGTGCATTTGGATTAATTATACCATTTCACTCCCAATAAACAAGAACAAAAGTTCCCATTAAGTTACTTGACTAGAAATGAAAAAACTCCCCGAATGACATCGGGGAGCTCAACGAAAGTTGATTAGTTGCAGTTTATGGATACCGTTCGTTTAATTCCGAATGCGCTTATTGTTCCAACAGCTTTTCAAGCTCGCCGCACCAGTTCGTCCAGCCATACTTAGCCCCTCCCAATGCCTGAGCATTGGAGATACCTGTTTGTTCGAGATGAAGGTTAACCTTCCCCTCCCCTAAATCCTGCAGCGTCCAAGTAACTGTGTGAACCTCTCCGCCGGCAAATGTATAGGACAACCGGGTAGGTGCGTCTACGATAAGCACTTCGCCCTCAATAACGCCATTCCAGTATTCGGTTGCCTGCGTGCGAAATTGAAAACGGTGACCTACTTCGGCTTTAAAATCATTCGCCATGATCCACTTCGCTAGCTTGTTGGATTCGGTTAATGCGGACCAAAGCTTCTCGATCGATGTCGTGAACTGAAAATCTAAAGATAATGTTAAACTCATTCTATTTCCTCCTCTAATAGTTGGTTCAAGCGAAACATATTCGTATTCCATAATTTACTGTAAAAAGCCACCCAATCTTGAACTTCTCTGAGGGGAGAGGCGTTTAGCCTATATCGCGTTTCTCTGCCGACTTTTCGGTCAAGTACTAGTCCGGCCTCTTTAAGGATTGTCAAATGCTTGGATACCGCGGTACGTCCCATTTGAAACTGTGCCGTTAAATCATGAAGCGGTATCTCCTCTGCCTCTGCTAACAGACGAATAAGTCGACGCCTGGTTGGATCTGCGATCGCGTCATACACATCCCGCAACTGGTTGTTCTCGCTCACAACACCCCCCCTAAAATATTATTACCAAGGGATAACCGTTAATTTCAGAGCCTAATTAGACACCATTTAGTGACACTTTTATTATTGGCAACCATTTGGTGTTTCACTACTTTGATATTACCCAAAAAGATGGGGCAGTTCGTCTGCAAATAAGAATACGACTGCAATAGCTATCACGAGATTTAATAAGGCCGGTATCATTTTGCCGATCTGATGTTTCACTCTGAGATGCGAGATGCACGCCAATAGCATCATAATGCCGATCAATATTCCGGTCCATGCGGCAATCAGCGGATACCAATAGCCAATAATGAGTCCTATGCATCCAAGAATTTGTACGTAGCCCGTAATAACACGGAACCATTGAGGAAGTTTAATTGAATCAAACAAATCGACCTGATGCTTTGCTCCTGCAACCTTGCTAACGCCAAAGAACCCCATGGAGAACAGCAGCCAGCTTTGAATAACAATGGTTAGAATATGCATTTGGATCCTCTTCCTTTTCATTTTATTATTATCCGACACCGTTCAGTGTCCTATTTCATAATATAACACCATAAGGTGTCCTGTAAAGCAATTATTACGATGTATTTGGTGGAAACCTTCACCAATAGGTGGAGGGGAGCTTTAAGGGATGTCCGATCTTGAATTAAATGGCTGACGAAGCTTACTCGAGGAAGACTTTTTGCGATCATAGAAAAAGCCTTTAAACACACGCAACTCCTTGTGTTTAAAGGCTTCTTACTTTATGGGGCTATCCCGAAAGTACGGTTATCGTATCTTCAGCCCCGTTGGCAAAGTAGACACGATTGTTGTTCTCGTTGGCAACGCCTGCCGATACGCCTAGCCCGAGAGGGAGGTTCGCTTTAATGGTTTTATTATTCGCTCCGTTAATAACACTTGCCCTGCTTGGCGGAGTTTCCTCTCCCGCTGTTGCAACGTAGATTCGGTTCAGCTTGCTGTTGACAACTGGAATGCGCGGCGACTCGCCGTCTTGGATCGTGTCGATGATCTTATTGGTTTTCCCCGAAATGACGGTGATCTTAAAGCTCTGCGTCGTATCGTCCGGCGCATAGAGGCGGTTCGTTGTAGGATTAACTGCAAACGTATCGATATCGCCGACATTCTGAATGGTTTTGATCAACTTGTTCGTTCGCCCATTAACGATGGAGACGCTTTTATTCTCTGCGATCGCGATATATAGGCGATTCGTGCGTAAATTAAATGCGAGCGAAGATGGTCCCTGCCCTAATTGGATCGTGGCCATCACCCGATCCATGCGGCCGTTGATAACGGTAGCAGTATCCTCTCCCGGATTCAGGATATAAATACGATTCGTGAACGGATTGACGGCAACCGTATGAGGAGCCGCGAAGCTCGGATTCTGTTCCCCTACCCCAACTGTCGCAACAACTTTTTTCTTATTGCCATTAATGACCGTGACCGTATTTCTATCAAGATTAGCCGCGTACACCTTATTCGACTTGATATTTACCGCGATGGAAGCAAAACCTCCACCAACGTCGAAAGTATGAGTCAGCTTATTCTTCTTGCCGTCAATGATGAAAAGCTTACCTGACAAGCTGGCAACATAAACCTGATTCGTTCGCGGGTTGATAGCCGCGGCGACGGCCCCATTGAGCCCTTCGATTGTCGCGATTACGCGATTCGATCGGCTGCTGATCACGGATAAACTACTGCTTCCGTTATTCGGCACATACAACAAATTCGTCCTTTTGTTTAATGCGATATCCGACGGTTTGCTCCCCACTTGGATCGTCGCGATGACTTTTATTTTACTTATCACAAACCCCTCCCTCTCTCGCTTTCTATTAGGATATGGAGAGCTAAGCTTAGAAGTTTGTACGTTGTTGCACGCTAAGAAAAAAACGGCATGTGCTGCCGTTCTCACCACCACGATCCATACAAAAAAACACGATCCCGAAGAATCGCATTTATGAATTCCCCTATAAAACTCGTCGAAATTTTTCGTCAAGATGATTGATTTTCGCCTCTATTTTTCCAAAATTAACCAGATTCTGATGTTCAGGTAATAGGATTCCTAAATTTAGCTTACTCATAAAAGGGATATGCCAGATTTATCAAGAATACATATTACTTCAACAAAATGAATCTTCTATGTGAGGAGAATGGTGAAGTGATCTATTTATACATAGTGATTCTAATACTCTTGTTTTATATAAGTTTTATCTTACCTACACAATGGCTAAAAATTGAACGGATTAAATATCCTCTGGATTTAAATTTAAAAATCCTACAAATTAGTGATTTGCATATAGAACGATTAAGGATAAGTCCTACAAAAATAGCCACTATTATCAATGATGAAAAACCAAACCTTATATTTATTACAGGTGATTTTACCAAACATCGTAAAAGGCTATCCAAACTAGAAAAGTATCTAAGAGCTATGACTATTGGTCATGTACCTATTTATTGTGTTCTCGGAAACCATGATTATAAGCAAAAGAATGTCATGGATTTAATCAATCTATTGAAGAAGTATGGATTACATGTATTAAGAAATGAATCGGTACATTTAGATCAATTTGAGTTAGTTGGAATAGATGATTTTGATTCAGGTAAGAGCAACATAGAAACATCGTTTCAAAATGTTGATCATACTAGAACTAAAGTCATTATTACGCACGATCCTAACATCGTTCTACATTTAAACAAATACTACGGATATTTAATGGCTGGACATTTACATGGCAAACAATTTAATATTCCATTTTTGTTTAGAATAAAAGACTCGGGTAAATTGCCTCGGATGGGGATATATAAGGGTCTACATAAAAATCAATATGGGGCTTACTACATATCTAAAGGAATTGGGCAGACGGGTATTAATGCAAGATTTTTAGTTAGAAGTGAGATAACTATGCACTATTTATAACTTAAAACCCTGTGGGGTTTCTCCCCAATGGGGTCAAGAACGAAAAAGAACATGTCCAGTTACATGTTCTTTTTTTCGTTCGATATGGAGCCTACATTGCAGGGAAACTGTATAAATCCAAGAAAGTGCGACATACTACAGGAACAATTTACTAATACCATCGGAGGTTTAAATGAAAAATGGTTCCATAACGTTCTTGCAAACAAGCATGATGTTTATGCTTTCTGTTGGATTACTAAACCATGTCATTATCATTCCGTTGGTGTTAGATAAAGCACAACGCGACAGCTGGATCTCCGTGCTGCTTGCAGGCGCTTTTTTTACGATTTGGGTCGTTCTGCTTTATTCGGCTATTTCTAAAAATCGAGAGATTCGTTTTTTTCAATGGGTAAAGCTTACCTACGGTGCAACGCTATCCTACCTACTGGGAGGGATTGCTTGTTTGTACCTTCTTACTTTATCTACGATTACGTTAAAAGAAACCGTTACCTGGATCCATCTCTCTATTTCAACTAACACGCCAACTTTAGTTTTAGCGGTTGCTTTGTTGATTGTTTGCGCTTTCAATGCTTATAAAGGGATCGAATCTATAGCCAATACAGCAGCAATCTTTTTACCCTTAGTTGTAATTCTTGGATTTTATGTGATGACAGCTAATTACCCGAATAAGGATTACTCCTTGCTTAAGCCATATTTGGAGCATGGCATGATGCCAGTTTGGCATGGTGTTATTTATGTTGAAGCAGGACTAATCGAATTATCATTGCTATTATTTATGCAGCATCACATTCGTACTCGCATTTCATTCAAGTCGCTTGTGTATCTGGCCTTGATACTTTTAGTTCTTACACTTGGTCCTCTTGTCGGAGCTATCATCGAATTTGGTCCTAAGCAAGCTTCACATTTAAGGTTCCCTGCCTATGAAGAGTGGAGACTCGTGACGATTGGCCATTTTATTGAACACATGGATTTTTTAAGTATTTACCAGTGGTTCAGCGGGGCATTCCTGAGAATTTCTCTGACTCTTTTTATGATTAACGATATTCTGAACATTGTGAAAAAAGGGAAAAAGCTGTTTTTTCTTTTCCTTATATGTGCAATCCAGTTAATAGCGATTAGTTTGCCCTTTAGCGATCCTAAATTTATCAACCTGATAACAGAAATTTTGGTACCCGCTATATTTTGGGTGATGTCGTGCTATTTCCTAGTTGTCATTGGATTAATTCATTTCGGAAACAGATGGAGAAAAATAAAATCATGACCAATACGTTAGATCAGCTGGATTCTATGAATGATGACACATTTCAAACATTTCGGCAACTGTTCAAAGACTGTAGCGATGTACACACGAATAAGCTGATTGTTCCGCATAAGAATGGAACTTCATCCACTTTACTCCTGGTATATTGCGAGGGGTTGTGCGACGTTACTCGGATTAATGAGTTTTTTATTCCCCACCTGATTGAAATGTTTAAAAACCATGTCATTTCCGATGACGCTGAACTCAGGCAGCACTTGCCATTCCAACTTAGCTCCTTACCGCAAGATCCAGATGCTGATTTTATCATGAGTAAAATATTTAATGGTGAATTAATCGTTTGTTTTTATGACACAGCCTCCATGTTTGCATGGAATCTGGCCAATGCACCTCAAAGGAAAACCGAGGAAACGAATGCGGAGATTTCGGTAAAAGGTCCTCGAGATGGTTTTATTGAAGAAGCGAAGACCAATGTCGCATTAATTAGAAAAAGGTTAAAGACGAATGCTCTGGCAGTTGAAGAATATACACTCGGTACGCAGACACAGACGAAAACAATGCTACTATATCTGAAAGATGCCATTAATCCAGTCGTTGTAGAGGAGATTCAATCCAAGCTTGCCAATGTGAAGGTAAAAGGTCTGATCAGCAGTACACAACTGGAGGAGCTGCTAATCGGTAATACCTTATTCTCGAAGTTTGCGTATACGGGCAGACCGGATTTTGCGGCGAACTCACTCATGCACGGTAGGTTTGTCATTCTCGTCGAAGGTTCTCCAACGGCGATCATTGGGCCAATTAACCTTACCTTTTTGTTTAATACTTCGGAAGATGCCTATACAATTAATTTGTTTGTCATGTTTACACGAATTATAAGGCTATTAGGTATCTTTCTTTCTGTATTTCTTCCCGGATTTTGGATCGCGCTGCTTACCTATCATCAGGATCAACTTCCGTTCACTTTGCTAGGAACACTTGTTATGTCAAGACAAGGTGTTCCGTTGCCGGCGACTCTCGAAGCCGTTGTCATGATTTTACTTTTTGAATTGTTTCGTGAAGCAGGCATGCGCTTGCCATCCACTATCGGACAGACTGTATCCGTTGTGGGCGGATTAATAGTCGGACAAGCGGCGATTAGTGCGGGAATGACGGCACCAGGCAGTCTTGTGGTTGTAGCCATCTCGGTATTAGCGTCGTTTACCATGGTGAATCAAAACATGGTAGGCCTAGTTAGTCTGCTGCGCTTAGCCGTATTACTGATTAGCGGTGTATTAGGATTGTTCGGATTATTGATATGTATTTTATTTATAGCCATTTATATAGTCAATCTGCAATCGTTTGGCGTTAAATATTTAAGTCCTATAGCTCCGATCAGTTTCCGTGACCTTTCCAAGATTTTATTTCGAATGCCTTGGGGGAAGAAGGAGGGCATACCAGAACTCACCAGAAAAACTGGAGATGATCAACCGTGAGGATGATACGACAATTACTGATTTTTGGACTAGTCTCTCTAATGCTTACTGGATGTTGGGGAGCAAAAGAAATTGAACATCTTGCATATGTCAATTCGATCGGAATTGATTACGTGAAAGGCAAAGTCGTATTTTATACCAAAACGATTAGTTTTGCTAATATTGCCAAGAAAGAAGCCGGGGCAGGAACTAACAAGGAGCTGATTTCCATTGGCAAGGGTGAAGGAAAGACAGTGGATGAGGCTGTCTTTAATCTCTACAAATCGGCGCAGCAAAGACTATCCTGGAGCCACGTGAAAACCATAGTGTTTACAGAAGCAGCGCTGCGACAAAATGTCATTCATAGTATTTTAGATCAAACGGACAGATATTTCGAGTTTCGGTACACCATTTGGACGATGGCAACCCGGGGTCCGATCGAGGATTTGTTTAGCGTATCCCCTATCCAAGGCATGTCTACCCTTTATACGCAATTAAATAACCCGCTTGACCGATATTCTCAAAGCTCGATGGTTGCCCCTCTATATTTGTACAAATTCATTTGGAAATGGGAGGAAGACGGACAGATATTGCTCCTTCCCGAATTAAGTATCAATGAAGATAGCTGGGTAGAGAACAAGAAGTCGACACCACAGCTTCAACAATATGGGGTATGCGCCATTCAAAATAAAAAATTGAAGGGATGTTTTAAACTTGACGATATTACAGGCCTGCGTTGGATGGAGAAAAAAACGGTACGTACCCCATTACAGCTTCAGATTGATCAAGAGCCGTTGGCGATGATGGTTGTCTCAAAAATTAAACCTTCCATCGAATTCAAGCTGTCAGACGAAAAACTAACATTTCAAATTAAGGTCAAAGCGCAAGCTTCGATTACGGAACAGGAAAAGCCTGCTACGGAGAAAGAACTAATAGATCTCGCTACTTCAGAAATAAGAAAGCAAATTCAGAAAACGTATCTGATAGGGCTTAAATCAGGCGCGGATCTTCTTGGTCTTTCCAATGCGCTCTACCGATCCAACCCTAAGGAATGGCACCGCTTGAAGAAAGATGGCTCACTACCATTAACGCCTGAATCTTTAGGAGAGATTGATGTGAATGTAGGTTTAGTTGATGTGGGGATATCTAAAATTATTAAAAAATAGGCTGTGTCGGAGACAAACATCGTCCGAAGCAAGTCCGCGTAATACGCGTGCTTTTTTAGTTCCGTTAACGGGCAATTAGGGCGTGCCCCCAACAAGGGATGTCCGAATCCTGATTTGAATGGCTGACGAAGTTTACTCGACGAGGACTTTTAGCGGTAGATTCAGCCGTGCTCCGTCCGCGCGGGCGAACCCTGAGGGGTTCTCACCCCCGGAACCTTACAAAAAACGCGATCCCGAAGGATCGCGTTTCTATTGTATGGAGCCTAGGGGGATCGAACCCCTGACCTCATCGCTGCCAGCGATGCGCTCTCCCAGCTGAGCTAAGGCCCCGTGATGTCGCTTACAAGCGTCGACTTTTTGTATTATACATGAATTTGTGGAGTCAGGCAATACCTGCTTCATCGGATTTTACATTTGAAAATATTTCCATCCAGCAGTTTGTCGATTCTGTTGCAATAGGGGCACAAACGTTGTTTTCATGCGCATTTTCATGCTAACCTAGTAGCATAAACTAGTAGAACGTTTGGGAGTGACGTTAGAGTGTCAAACGCAGTGTTGTATTGGATTTTCTTGGGTATCGCTTTCGTGGTGCCGTTCGTCATTGGTGTTGTTCTGATGTGGAAAACGAACCGCTTAGGCTTCTCGTTTTGGATCACGACGGCGCTGAATATTGTGATGACTGCACTAGCAGCCTTCTGGTGGAAGTCGGTAACGACGGATCAGTTCCAAATGATGTTCGGGATGGCTTTCTATGGCGTATCCGCAGTGAATTTAATGGTTATTGAATTCTTTGCTTTGTTCAGTATTCGCAAAAAATTGAATCCGTGAGCGAAAGGGGCCGTTATGCCGAAGTTAACACGATCGAAGACGGTATTCTACGTGTTCCTAGTTGCAGCGATTCTATGGATGGCTTTCATCTATATGAAGTCTGCCGAGCCGTATCAGCAGCAGAGCTTGAAGCCATTCTTGGAATCGAAGTTTTCCACTGAAAAGTTGAAAGAGCATATCCCCAAAGTGGAGTTCACTTACGATCATCAGGTGGTTTCATGGCAAGATCCCATTAATTTGATAGAATTCTTCATAAGAAAAGCAGGGCACGTTAGCGAATACGCTGTGCTTGCCCTGCTTTGGTCGATAGCATTACTAGCGAAGCCTGTCAGAATGAACATAGCTTTGTTCAGCTCCTTCCTGATTTCATTGCTGTACGCAATGACGGATGAATGGCATCAGTCGTTCGTGAAGGACCGAACGGGGCACGGCATCGATGTGATCGTCGACGGAGTTGGTATACTGTGTGCGCTCATTCTGGTTGTGTTGGTGGTTGCAATAAGAAAACGAATTAAATCGAGAAAAACAAGCTAGTTAGAAGAATGTAGACTTTTCTTTTGCGAACGGATTTCCATTTCCAATGTTCGCGGGACTGGCTTTCCAGATCTTGCTGCTGCCACTCCATTAATTTCTCTGAAACATAGAGGTCTGTTGGTTGCATATGCGGTTCACTTTCCTTTCTTTTCCTGATACCCTTAGTTTACGCTGGAATAAGGGGAACAAAAAGAGTATAATTCACTTCAATGATTTCCCCTTTTATAGAAAGGACGTTGAAGATGCAGCTACTGACTCATTTTCTAGAGCTTCGTGCGGGCTTTGAGCATGGTGTTGAGCATAAGCCGCAGCCAATAACGTTAGAAGAATTAGCGGAAAGATTGTATTGCTCAACACGAAATGTGAAGATTTTATTAAAAAAAATGAGCGAACAAAATTGGATTTCCTGGAAACCAGGTCGCGGCAGAGGAAATATTTCCGAGCTTACATTTTTGGTCTCATCAGAAGATATGATCTCGAAACAAGCAATGTCGCTTGCAAGTCGGGGGGATTATTTAGGTACGATCGAGCTGATTCATCAACTCGGTAAAGGAGAAGCGTTACAAGACTCCTTCATCGAGTGGTTGTTCAGCTTTTTTGGCTACCGGACGGTTGAAGACGAGGAGCGTTTCAAGGATACACTTCGCATTCCTGTTTACAAATGGCTGGTGACACTGGATCCGGCTCAATCTTTTTTTGCCTTTGATTTTCATCTGGTTAGTCAAATTTTCGATACCCTCATACGTTATAATTCACAAACGAAGGTGATCGAGCCGCATCTTGCACACTACTGGGAAATCAGCGAAGATGGATTGCATTATACTTTTTATTTGCGAAAAGGCGTGCTGTTCCATCACGGCAGAGAGATGACAGCGCATGATGTAAGCTACTCCCTATCGCGATTAAGGAAGCTGGGTCAGGCCGCCACGCAAGGCTGGATGACCGAGAGCATTGAGACGATTACGGTGCTGAATCGAAGTGCAGTAGCTATCGAGTTAAGTCAGCCTAATGTGCTCTTTCTTCAGCAGCTAGCGCATATGTCTATGGCGATTGTCCCTGAAGAAATTTGCCGGGATAATGAGTCTATTTTTGGGCGAATGCCCATTGGCACAGGTCCGTTCAGGCTGGAACGAAACGATGATTACATTTGTAAGCTGCGTGCTTTTGATCATTATTTTGGCGTGCGACCACATATGGATCTCATTGAAATTTGGCTCTTACCTTCTGATCTGAAAGAAGCAACGCCAAGCTGGGATAAGGTTCAAGTATTCCGCGGCGGAGCGAATTCTCATAATCCCGTAGGAGCGATTGATAAAGATTCGGAATGGCATCAGATTGAACAGACGATTATGGGCTGCAGCTTGTTGACGTTTAATCGAAATAAAAGAGGTCCACAGTGCCATGCAAACTTCCGCAAAGCCGTTGATCTCGTTATTGATCGAGAGCTTATGATTAAAGAGCTTGGCGGTTTTCGAGAAGCACCTGCAAGCAGCTTTTTGCCTAGTATGGATCCACTTGCGAAGTCCAGAACGGATATCTCAGAGGCGAAGCGACTACTAGATGAAATGGGCTACAAAGGCGAAACACTTCACATGTATGTCTATCGGAATAACAATGAAGATGCCATGTGGATTTGTCGGCAGTGTGCTCAGATTGGTATCCCCATTGAGATCACGATTCGGAGTGAGTCTGACATGATGCAAATGGCTACGATTGATGAAGCGGATCTTATTTTGTATCACATTTGTATGGAAAGCAATTATGACCTTCATATCATTCAGACGTTGAAACAAAGTAACAGTTATGTTCGTGCGCATTTGAATAGAGAGCGATCGGCATGGGTAGATTTGAAAATGGAGGGGATTCTTAGTAATCCTAGTCTCGATGAGCGAATTGCGGGTTTGCATGCATTGATTGATGAGCTTCAAACGGAGAAGTCGTTCCTGTTCGTCCTACATCGCTCGCAACAAACGACGTATCATGACTCGATTAAAGGTGTGACGATCAATGACTTAGGGTGGATTGATTTCAGGGAAATTTGGTTTACGCCAAGTGTTTAAAAAAAGAAAAAACGACCTTACGGTCGTCTTGGTGCAGGCGGGTCAAAGCGGTTTTCCATCGTCATCCAACGTCCGTTAGCAACGAAAAAGCCGACGAACGCGAAAACCAGCAGTCGAATAGGAATCCAAACAGAATTAATAGATTGGAATGCTATCCATTCAAAGAGGGTCGTTAGGAGCGCTGCTCCGATTCCCCAAGGAACGATTCCGAACATAATCAAATATTTGGACCGACCTAGTTGCTTTCTCTTGAGCCATACTGCTTTATGCGAATCTTTCATGTAGAAGCTCCCTTTTTTCTTTCTAGTATAGCACTGCTGGCGAAAAATCTCGAATGATAGCTGCCAGACATTCCTATAAGTTAAGCTTGTTAAGGAGGTTGTTACTGATGAAGCGTTATAGCCTTGTTTCAATGAGTCTATTATTGATGGTTATCCTTACAGCTTGCTTTTGGTCGAAGGATACAGAGCCTTCTTCCTCTACAACAACGAACGGCATTTCGCTAAGTCATATTTTCGAACCGCATACCTTTGAGCGCCCCGTAGGGCTAGAGCATCGCGTTGGCAAACCGGATCTGTTGTATATCGTCGAGCAGCCCGGTCGGATCATGAGCGTGAATATCAATAAGCCGAAGGAAAAGCCGACACTCGTCTTAGATATTACCGGTCGTGTCAACGATAGTGGAAATGAGCAAGGTTTGCTTGGATTAGCCTTCCACCCGAAGCATCCGAGTCAGGCTTATGTGAATTATACAACGGAAACACATACGATAATCGCGCGTTATGACACTGATTCCACTAACCCTGCGCTTCTGGATCCGAAGAGTGAACAGGTGCTGCTTACCTTTAAGCAGCCATACCCCAACCACAATGGTGGACAATTAGCATTTGGGCCGGATGGCTATTTATACATAGCAACTGGTGATGGCGGCAGCAGCGGCGATCCCCAGAATAACAGCCAGAACTTGCAGTCTTTACTAGGGAAAATTTTACGTATCGATGTAGACAAACAAGCAAATGGGCTCCTCTATGCAATCCCCGCTGACAATCCTTTTATCATCAAAGGGGCTAAGGAAATCTATGCCTATGGACTGCGGAATCCTTGGCGATTCAGTTTCGATACCGTTACTGGAAAGATCTGGGCAGCAGATGTTGGCCAAAACAAATTCGAAGAAATTGATATCGTGGAAAAAGGCAAAAACTATGGTTGGCGTATTCAAGAAGGGTTCGAATGCTACGAACCAAAGGTAGGCTGCAATAAAACTGGCTTAGAGCAGCCGCTGTTTACCTATGGTCGTGATCAAGGCGTCTCCGTAACAGGAGGCTATGTGTACAGGGGCTTAAAGCTGCCAGAGCTTCAAGGCTGGTATGTATACGCGGATTATGGTTCGGGTAACATTTGGGCATTGGCTCAATCTAGTGACGGAACTGTCAAAAACAAAACTTTACTCGAATCCGGCTTGCATATTGCTTCCTTCGGAACGGACGCAGCTGGCGAGTTGTACTTATGCACACAGGATGGAAAAATAATGAAAATCGTTTAGTTGACTGTAAGGGATGCCAGCACATGGCTTACCTAGAAGAATCCCAACAGGCTGGAATCCTCCATAAAAATAGTTCGCTCCGAACCCCCATGAAATCATGAGGGTTTTAGCCAACTCTTCAAGTCGATTTTCACGTTGTTAGGTCTCCGTCATGATGCCTCCATTAACATGCAGAACTTGACCAGTAACGAATGAGGAGTCGTCTGAGGCTAGATAAATATAGGTTGGAGCCAGTTCGAACGGCTGACCGGCTCGCTTCATAGGCGTTTCTAATCCGAAGGTTTTCACATAATCAGCTGAATAGCTGGAAACGATTAATGGTGTCCATATGGGACCTGGTGCCACCGCTTCAGCCATACTCTTGCTATCCTTTTTGACCTAACGGACACCAGAGATGTTAATTCTCCAACCATTTCCTTGTGTAGACCTAACGGACGCGAGAGACGTTAAATGATCATGATTACTTGATAAATGCGTGCAAACAGCTCAATAGGGACTCCTGTGTCCATTAGCCAACAAGAAAGGCTGAATTCATTCAAATAGTGTCTCCTATGTCCGTTAACCCTCTACTTTTGCCAAGGCATGGTTCGAAGCACTTCTTGCGGAGCCCCCATCGAATGTGTGCATGCACAAAAAAATGCCACTCACTTGAGCGACATTTTATCATTCCTATGATCGGTATATCCATAAACCCTCGAATTGAAAAAACTCGTAAATAATACGCCAACAGAATCAATTGCAATGTCATACAGCCTGCCATCCCGATGGAAATACAATTGGAGAACTTCTGTTGCTCCTGCAAACAAAATGGACAAGACAATCGACGACTTCACGTTCTGCAATAGATTAAATAGAAGTAAATACATCATGCCGAATCCTAGGAAATGTCCTATTTTTACGATCACCCAATGAGAATGAATACTTCTGATATCGAAAAGTTTGAGCATCTCGGAGAAATCAGGATTTTGGTCAACATCGAAGTACATGACATGATTCCGTACAAGCTGTCCCAGATTGAAATTACATAGACAAACAATTAGAATTAGCGCCCAGATGATAACCAGTAATACCCTCATACGATTACTCTCCATCATACTTTTTGAATACATAAGACCTAACTAAACTATATTATATCTTTCCCAATTACAAAATATCCCAAACACGTTGATGTTCATGCGCGAGGGAGTGATTCCTGTAGTTTCGATTTCAAGATGATTTCCTCCTTGTTTGCGACTATAATCAGGATAGCGATGGTATACCCCATCTACGATTTGAAAGTCCCATCCGAATAAACAAAATCACAAGGAGGTCTTCGCATGGCACCCTTTATTGCGCTTATTTCATCTTTACTCTTGTTTCGGGGAGTTGGTTTTCTTGGATGGACCTTCTTCGATGATTGGCAATCCGCGTTGCAAGGCGCCGTTGCTGTCATGTTTGTGCTCACAGCCTCCGCTCACTGGGGCCGAAGACGCCCAGATCTGATTCGGATGGTCCCTCCTATTTTCCCGCGACCCGCGTGGATCGTATCGATGACAGGATATTTGGAAATCGCTGGTGCTATCGGGATACTGATACCAGCGACGTCACTAGCTGCATCTATTGGTTTAATCCTAATGCTGCTTGCAATGTTCCCCGCGAACGTCTATGCCGCTCGCAATAACTTGACGATTGGCGGCAGCCCTGTGCCACGGTTATCGGTTCGGATTGCGCTGCAAGTTGTTTTTATTGGCGCTGTAGTGTTGGCGTCGCCGATGTTTGGAGGATAATGCCTTGCGAATGCTACGCTTATTGCGGACATCGATCTCGAGACATATGGTCATGAAATGAACTCATCAACATTTGTGATACAATGATAATAAAAAATTAGGAGCTGCTGACATGCAAAAAATCAATCCATTCCTGTGGTTCGACGGTAATGCCGAAGAGGCAATGAACTTCTACACGTCGATATTCAACGATTCCAAGATTGAAAGTGTTAATCGCTCTGGCCCCGAAGGTAAGGTCATCTCTGGTACGTTTCTGCTCAACGGGCAGCGGTTTATGGTATTAAATGGCGGGCCACTATTCAAATTCACACCAGCCCTCTCCTTGTTCGTAAATTGCGAGACGCAGGAAGAGGTCGACTTCCTGTGGGAAAAGCTATCTGAAGGCGGAGAACCTCAACGCTGCGGTTGGGTACAGGACAAATTTGGCTTGTCGTGGCAAATCATTCCCACCACGTTGGGGGAATTGCTCTACACCAAGGATCCTGCGAAATCGAGCCGTGTCATGAATGCGATGCTGGGCATGCAAAAGATCGATATTGCCGCGCTTAAGCAAGCATACGAAGGATAAGTAGGACCCACTCACATTTGACTACCAGATTTGCTTTCAATTATCATAGAGTAGTACAAATAACTCAATGAGGTGATCCATTCATGGCGGTTCAAGCGGATAAAATTTTTGTGAATTTACCTGTAAAAGATTTGGACAAGTCCATCGCTTTCTTTCGTGCTATTGGATTTGATTTCAATCCGCAGTTTACGAATGAGAATGCAACCTGCATGATTATCAGTGAACACATTTTCGCCATGCTATTGGTCGAGCCGTTTTTCCAAACCTTTACGAAGAAAGAAATTGCCGATGCAACGAAAACGACTGAAGTGCTCGTCGCTTTAAGCTTCTCAAGCAGAGAAGAAGTGGACACACTCGTTGATAAGGCTATTGCTGCTGGCGGGAGCGTCTACAATGAACCGATGGATCACGGTTTCATGTATACACGTACTTTCCAAGATATTGACGGACATCAGTGGGAACTGTTCTGGATGGATCCGAAAGCAGTCAATCAATAAGTTTTTCATGAGGCGGTGAGAGATATTCTCGCCGTTCTTTTTTTTGCTACGATTGACCTAATAACTTACACAGATAATGAAACCAACCTGAAATAGACTTTTTACGGACCTAGATGCCGTTAATTGCTAGTTGGAGCGATAATTCCGAGATTACGGACTTCAGCGCCGTTATTCGGCTTCAATCTATCTTGTTTTAACAATTTGAGGTACATTAACGGCCGTCGAGTCCATTAGATTATAAAATTCCATCTTTTTCCGCGATTAACGTCACTCCAGTCCGTTAGCCAGGAAAGATGAATCAGAAGTTGATTTCGTACCCTTTAATCGCACCATCACAACCATGCATATTCTTTGTTTTATACGGCATATTCTTTGAAATCGTAAGCTTGCCCCCACTCTCTCTAGCAGGATAAGATTCATCGTTGTATGATAGAAGAGATTCATAATCCTAGTAGATGAGGGCATGGTGTGACCTCTATGAGAATACTGCGCAGTCCAATAAAGACATTACGCGGCAAGATTCTGATCTCCTTATTTTTCCTAATCATTCTCCCAGTTGTTATCATCCTATACCGCTTCTATAAATCTTCTGAAGATATTGTGCAAATTCAGCTTAACCAATCCAATCAAGCCGCCGTGTCCCAGAAAGCCACTGCCATGAACGATATGGCTGTTCGTATGATCACGGCTTCAAGTCTAATTATTAATGATCCGGAGACGGAAAAATTTTTGAAAGAGCCTGCAGATTGGTCTAACAACTACCTCTCCTTCATTAAGCTCACGAGCCTGCAAAAAAAAATGTCCAACGTCAAGGATCTTCTGCTCGACAGCACGACTCAGCTTGGATTATTTGACAATAGAGGGTATACCCATACGACATGGTCGGCCGTCACACCAACGAATGTCCAATCGTTCTATAAGGAAAGCTGGTACGAGCCTACCCTGGGGCGCAATGGATTTCCCTACTGGACGGTTCCCTACTCACTCCCCTCACCGAACAATAATCAAGATCTGATTGTTATGACGAGACAAATAAATGGGGAATACACGAGTAATTATGGTGTTTTTTTCATCAGCGTGCCGATCACAGTCTTCTTCTATCCGAACACCGAGCTTCGCAAGCAGCAAGCTTCAGGCATCACCTCTGTTCTCGTCGATCAAGACCAGAAGCTCTTAGTTGGTGATCATGCTGGTGCAGATCTATTGGCTAGCCAAGCACTTCTGAACGTTCGTACCAATGTGAATGGGATTAAGGAAGTTAAAGTCAATGACCAAGTCTATTTCTTAAATGATGCTTATGTCCCACAGCTCGGATGGCGGCTTGTTCAATTCATGAATCAGAAGGATTTTGCCACACAGCTCAGTCGGGAAAAAGACAAATCGATCACCTGGGTTGTCGCCTGGTTCCTACTTTTTGCCATTGCGTTCATTGTTCTCATGCTTCGTGTGACGAGTCCTTTCAAACAACTTGCGAAATCCATGACGAAGGTTGGTAAAGGGGAATTTAATACATTAGTCACGATAAAAGGTGAAGACGAGATTGCCATGCTTGGCAATTACTTCAATCGCATGGTGCTTCATCTGCAAGATCTCATCTCCGATTTATATGACGAACAGCGACGCAAGCAGAAAGCACAATTCCAAGCGCTGCAAGCGCAAATTAATCCACATTTTCTGCTAAATACACTCAATTCCATCAAATGGATGGCGCTGCTCTCCGGGGCTGATCATATCAGTGAAATGATTACGAAGCTAGGTAAGCTACTTAATTTCACTATGCGGAATGAACAAGAATTCGTCACGTTACAAGAAGAACTGGAATATTTACAGGTCTACCTTTCCCTGCAGGAAATTCGCTATCATGATCAAATCACATTTACTTCTAACATTCCAGAAGCTCTGCTCGACTGTGAAGTGTTAAAATTCACGCTGCAGCCTGCCGTCGAGAACAGTATTATTCATGGCAATCGGTTCCCGCTTCTCATCGATCTTCAAGCTGAAGAAATCAATGGGAAGCTACATATTGTCATGCAAGACAACGGAGTTGGCATGAGCGTCGAGATGATTCAACAGGTTGAATCATCCTTGAATCAGCCTCACGCCAAGTTCAGCGGTATAGGCATACGTAATGTCAACGAACGCATCAAGCTTCACTTCGGGACGCAGTATGGCATGCAAATCTCGAGTGTGGAGGGCGAAGGCGTCCGACTACAACTGGTGCAGCCTTTGAAAAGGAGGAATACAGATGTTGAGAATTTTGATCGTTGATGATGAAATCCTTGTGCGCATTGGCTTAAAAACGATCATTCCAAGAGATAACGAGGAATTCCAAGTCATAGGCGAAGCAGCCAATGGGTTGGAAGCGCTGAAAATATTAGAATCGCAGGTCTGTGACGTCGTACTCACGGATATTCGAATGCCGGAGATGGATGGATTAGCCTTACTGAAACAAATCCGTGAACGCTGGCCGAATATCAAATGTCTCATTTTATCCAATCATCACGACTTCAACTATGTGCAACAAGCACTACGGCTAGGGGCTATCGAATACGTCACGAAATTAGAAATCAATCCCTCCGAGCTCATGGAGAAGCTGCGTGCCATCAGGAATCAGCTCAACATTGAGAGGCAAGGCCAGCACGCGAGAACTCAGCTAGAACAGAAGGTGAATCAATATAGCAACGAGGTAAAGGAAAAACGGCTGCGCGAACTCCTGTTAAGCCACGTTTCACGAAGGGAGATTGAGCAGGCTTGGCGGGAGTTTCAATTAGAACCCTTCCCTGCTCCCCTATCCGCTGCGGTGATCCAAATCGTAGCGTATGAGGAATTAACGCAGAATAACCGTTTCCAAAGCGATCGTCTATTGACCTATACGGTGAAAAATGTCCTTAATGAGATTCTGAAAAAGTACGGTAATGGGGAGCTAGTTGAGATTGCAGCTGGAAAGTTTTGTGTACTCACAGGCCAATTGAACTCCAATATGATGTTAGAAATGCAAAGCGCGGTTCAAGCTTTCCTGAAAATTTCGCTCGCTGTGGGTGTATCCCCCACCTGTGAGGACACGTTGGCCTTACATCAAGCCTATGAGAAAGCAGAGCATGCGTTAAGCTACCGGTTTTATTATGGCGAGGCATGTATCGTTTACTATGATCAATTAAACTTATCAGCGCCTACACTCTCGGAGCCATGGAATGAAGAGGAATGGATTAAACGCATTGAGGAAGGCGACGAAGCCGGTCTGCAAAAGAAGATTCTCACGTGGACGGAGGAAATCTGTCATCATAAGAATGTGCCTCCTGCGATCTTGCGAGAGCAGTGGCTCAGTCTGCTCCATATTTTTGCGCGTTGCTTGAAGGCCGAGGGCGGCGACATTTACTCTGTCACCCTGCACGAACAGCAGTATCCGTACCATGTCATTCGTAATGCCGAAACTTTACAGGCTTTATCCAACTGGTTCATTGGCTGGCTTCCCGTCTTCTTGGCGTATAAGCGAGAGCATGGGAAAGAGAAGTTTCGCCCTGAGATTCAAATGGTAATTCGTCAAATCATGGAGAAGTATAATCTGCCTCTTAAAGTAGCTGATCTAGCTAGCACCGTCGGCTACACAGAAAATTATTTGAGTATCTTGTTCAAAAAAGAAACAGGTAAAACGATTACCGATTATATGACGAATGTCCGGATGAAAAATGCACGCGAGCTGCTCAAGAATCCTGATTATAAAATATTCGAAATTTCTGAGCTCATCGGGTATGCCGACCCCAATCATTTCAGCCGCAGCTTTAAGCAAATGGAAGGCATGTATCCGACCGAGTTTCGCAAGCTCGTCTTCGGTCATCGAACATCATAGAATAATGCTTACTTCGTAAAGAATACTCCGTGTCTTTTTGGGATAAATTGCATTACGATTTAATTACCAAAAGAAAAGGGGATGAACAAATGAAAAAAGTACTAGGCATGGGAGCATCAATCGCACTTGCTGTAAGCGTTCTCGTAACAGGCTGCTCCAAAGCACCAGAAGCTTCACCTTCCGCAGCTGCGTCCGTCGCACCTGCTGCAACAGCAGCAGCGGCTACACCTGCACCCACACCTGAACAGAAACCAGTTACACTTAAATTCTGGGGTGGTGTACCACCAGAAAGTGGACCGCAAGACGCGGTTGACGCATGGAATAAAGCCAACCCTAACATTAAGGTTGAATATACGCGGTATGTGAACGACGATCCAGGTAACCTGAAGCTGGAAACAGCCTTGCTCTCGAATACAGACGCACCCGACATCTACATGAACTACGGTGATGCGTATATGACGAAGCGACAAGCTGCTGGCATGGCAGAACCTTTGGACGATCTGATTGCCAAAGCAGGCTTTGACGTTGAGGGTATTATCGGAGCCTCGAATATCAAAAAATTCGCAGACGGCAAATATTATTATCTCCCTGCAAATAAAAACTTGGGCGCTGTGCTTTTCAATATGAAAGCTTTAGAAGGAGCCGGCGAGAAGCTCCCAACCGCTTGGACATGGGACGATTTCAGTGCAATGGCCACCAAACTTAACAAAGGGGCTATGAAGGGTACAATGCTAGATCCAGCTTTGGGTTGGTTTGGTGATACGGTTCTGCAAACGGCCAAACCTCAAGACTGGGTAATCGCTGCAGACGGCACATCCAACTTCAATAGCCCAGCTATGAAGAAAGGCTTGGAAATGCAGAAGAGTTTGGAAGACAAGGGCGTTATGATGAAATATTCCGAAGCTGTTGCCGGTAAAATTACTGTGCAAAATGAGCTTCTGACGGGTAAAGCTGCTATGATGGCTTCCCAAATTTACATCATCCGTTATATCAAGGATATCAAGAGCTTCCCGCATGATTTCAAAGTCGCATTCGCTCCTTATCCGCAATTCACTGCAGGCAGCAACATTAATCCAGGCGGCGGTATGGGCGACTATATGTCCATTAATAAAAACAGTAAAAACAAAGAAACTGCTTTTAAATTCATCTCTTGGTATTTGCAAGAAGGTAATATGGCGATGGTGCCAGGCGGCCGGATCCCAACTAGCAAAAAAGCAGATCCTGCTAAGATCGCTTCAATCCTTATTGGTGATGCGAAAGATCTGATCGATGAAGCTTCCTTGAAGGCACTTTTAGCTGGCAATTACACATTCCCTACTTCTTACAACGTACCAGTACCAACGGAATTACGCGCCATCTTTAAAGATGAGATGGAAAAATACCTGCTTGGTGCTCAACCGATTGACAAGGCTTTGGAAACGATGAAAACGCGTGCCGATACGACGATTAAAGGTGCCAAAAAGTAAGAGTAAATTCATACGGGCTTCATCGAAACCTCCGGCAGATTCTTGCTGGAGGTTTTTTCAATCAAACTACAGAAAAGGTCACGTTCACGCTATGTGAATTCGCTTCTGTACTTGGTAAAGTTAGCCTAACACATGAATTCGAAAGGGTGTCTTACGAATGAAACGACATTTCTGGCATAACGCGAAATTCAGGGAAAACCTTGCAGGCTACCTGTTCATTTTGCCCAACTTCTCTGGGTACTTTATCTTCATATTGCTTCCCATCTTATTCAGCCTCTACCTCGTCTTCGTGGATTGGGAATATCTCAAAGGGTTCGCAGGCATCGAATGGGTCGGCTTAGATAATTTCAAAGCGCTGGGCAATGATCCGAAATTCGTGAAAGCGCTGAAAAATAATATGATTTTCACACTTGTCAGTGTGCCCGCTTCCATCATCATTGGACTGCTGTTTGCAATTGTTCTTAATAAATATGTATTCTTTAAACAAACTTTGCGAACACTTATTTTCCTCCCATATGCTTCTTCACTTGTTGCTGTATCCGTTATTTGGAGCATTATGTACCGTGCCTCCGATGGACCGATAAACCAAGCTCTCAAGACGATCGGCATTGCACATCCGCCTGGTTGGTTATCCAGCCCTAATTCTGCTCTATTCGCTATAATTATCATGCAGGTATGGGTGACAATTGGGTATTCGATGGTCATTTACCTTGCTGGTCTACAAGGGATCTCGAAGGATTTATATGAGGCATCGGAGATAGATGGGGCTTCGAAAATTCGCCAGTTTTTCCAAATCACCGTTCCTATGCTCACGCCAACAACCTTTCTCGTCGCCATTACACTCATTATCGGGTCCTTCCAGATTTTCGGACCGATTAATATTATGACGCAGGGCGGACCCATTGATTCAACGATGGTATTATCCTATCACATCTATTTACTTGCCTTTCGTTTCTACAAAATGGGCTATGCAGCTACCGTTTCGTGGGTGCTATTCGCCATCATCTTCGTTGTCACGATCATTCAATGGCAGAGCCAAAAACGTTGGCAACAGCACTTCTAATTGTAAAGGAGCTTACACCCCATGGAAACTAGGATACCTATTGAAACAACTCGAAAAACTTCGATTGACAGAGCAAGCGTGGGAAGTATATGGCTCAAGATTTTCATTTCACTCATTATGGCGGCTATCTCTATCGTCATGATACTTCCTTTTCTTTGGATGATATCCACTTCATTCAAGATTAATGGCGAGGTGTTCAAATATCCGATCGATTGGATCCCGAATACATGGCATTTTGAGAATTATAAGAAAGTATGGTCCGGTACTGATCCGTTCTATTTATTCTATTGGAATTCAATCAAAATTACGGGAATCACTGTCGCTGGTAACCTGCTCACAAGTGCCATGGCTGGCTACGCCTTCGCAAAAATCCGTTTCAAAGGACGTAACTTCCTGTTTCTGCTCTATTTATCAACGATGATGATTCCGGGCCAAGTATTACTTCTTCCCCGCTTCATCTTGTTCGATCAGCTGCATCTGATCAATACACATGCCTCCATTATTTTACCAGGCTTATTCACCGTATTCGGTACCTTCTTAATGCGTCAGTTTTTCAGCAGTCTTCCAAACGAGCTTTTGGAGGCAGGCCGTGTTGATGGAGCTGGCTACTGGCGGACGTTCTGGCAAATCAGTTTGCCGCTAATCAAGCCAGCGATCGTTACGCTATTGATTCTCTCCTTTACATGGCATTGGAGTGAATATGAAACCCCGCTCATCATGCTTCGCGAGAAGCACTTGTTTACAATTCCATTAGGATTAACGAGCTACGTTGAAGAATTTGGAACCAATTATGTACTTACGATGGCTGCTTCCGTATCTGGTCTTGTGCCACTTCTTATCGTTGTGATTATATGTCAAAAATGGTTTGTTGAGGGATTTGCAAACTCAGGATTGAAAGGCTAACCTATAAAAAAAAGGAGGCTTCACAATGCTTTCCTTACGAAAATGGTTACCGCTTCTCTTCTCTGCCCTGCTTGTTCTAGGCGCCTTTCCCACAGGTCGTGCGGAAGCGTCTAGCACAGCAGTTGTCCCTATTGCTTGGAGTTCATTCACAGCAGGCAACCCGACAGACGCCAATTCCTTACGGGTATTGGACATTCTACTGAATACGAACAAGTACGCACTTAGCACATGGTGGACGAACAAAGGCTTTGCCGCACAAACCGGCAGCTATCTCACCTTCGGCGGTGTCGATGAGCCGAATATTAGGCCCCCAGCCAGTGAAGCTTTAGCGTTGGCGATTTCGTTAAAAACTGGTGCGTATGATGCAGCAGAAACAGGTGTCACGCAAACGAATGCGATGACGCTTGCAACAAAGCTTACAGCTTCGTTAGCGTACCAACATCGAATCAATACGACTTCAGGTTGGGGCAATGGCTGGCAGACGGCTTTTTGGGCTTATCTTGCTGGAACTGCTGGTTACCTGCTCTGGGATGACCTCTCCGTGACCGATCGCGAGTATGTCCGCAAAATGGTCGAGTATGAAGCAAATCGTTTTAACAGCTACACTGTCCCTTATTATCGCAATGAAGCCGGAACTATCATCTCAGCTGGCGATACGAAAGCTGAAGAAAATGCCTGGAACTCCTCCTTGCTCCAACTTGCAACCGCCATGATGCCCGATCACCCCAATTGGAGCCTATGGATGAACAAAAACATCGAACTGATGATCTCCGCTTACTCTCGCCCATCAGATACGACAAGCACACGCGTCCTTCATGGCCAAACCGTAGCTGACTGGTTACATGGCTCCAATGCGAATGAAGATGGCACTGTTGTGAACCATAGTATCATTCATCCCGATTATATGAATTCCATCACCCAACTCTTGAACGCCCCTCTTTTATACACACTGGCAGGTCAAACAACACCTGAGGCAGCGCTCTTTAATGCCGATATTGTGTATGATTCGCTGGTAGATCTCAATTTCACCAATCCACCTTACGCTGCGCCTGGCGGAACGATTTATATCGATGGCAGCGCGAATGCCTACTATCCACAGGGGAATGACTGGGGAACGAAGCGGCGTATGCATTTTGCCTATATGGATGCTGCCGCATCTGCTTTCGGGTTCGATACGTTAGCCAGCCAGAAGGGCAGCTATTGGGAACCCTATCATGCCCAAATGGTGCTGGATATGCAGAATCGCACGGGTCACACCGATGGACACACCTATGAAGCTACTTCCGAAGACACCTATGCGGGAAGAGAAGAATGGGTCGCCCAGTTCGCTGGTCGAGATTATTTGACCAAGTGGATCGTGAAGCAAAATAAATACGTTCTAACCAACGAAACCTATTCAGCACCTCCACCTAATCCAGATCCAGTGAATCCATTTAGTTATACCTTCGAAGATGGCACGTCAACAGGTTGGGCACCGGTTAATGGCACATGGAATGTCGTCACAGATGGCAGTAAGGTTTATAAACAAACCGCTACTTCGGGTGAAGCGCTCTCCTTAGCTGGTGATACCTCAGCATGGAGCAATTATAGTTACGAGGCAACAGTGAAACTGTATGACGCGATCGCCAACAATGCTTCTGGTCTTGTCGGACGATATGCGGACAATAACAATTATTACTTATTGAGATTGGCTACAGCCGGAAAAGTACAGCTGTATAAGAAGTCAGGCGGAACCTTTACACTTCTCCAAGAAGCTTCAATGACAGTAAGCACCAATACGGCTTATACGTTAAAGCTCGTCATGGATGGTACTTCATTATCCGGCTATGTTGGCGGGGTGTTGAAGGTATCTGCAACCGATAGCACGATCTCCGCAGGCAAAATTGGCTTCCGAGCCTACAATCAAACTGCAAGTATTGATAATGTTTCGGTCGTGCAGAGCTTACCTTACGGCGATTTGTACGAAGACAGCGAGGCCTCTTCCTGGATCCCTTCGACTGGGGTCTGGAGCGTTGTCACCGACGGAACCAAAGTCTTAAAGCAGACCTCGACATCCGGCGAGGCCGTCACTGTTACTGGCAACGCGAGCTGGACCAATTACACCCTTCAAGCGAAGCTCAAAATGTATGACGCGCTCTCCTTCAATGCCAGCGGCATCATTGGCCGGTATGTGGACGATAACAACTATTACTTATTCCGATTGATTACCGCTGGATCAGCTCAGCTGTACAAGAAATCAGGGGGAAACTTTACCCTGCTCCAAGAAGTCCCCCTGACGGTGAATACGAACACCGCATACACGCTCAAACTTGCCATGACGGGTAGTACACTGACTGGCTATGTGAATGGTACGCAGCTCGTTTCTGTGACGGATAGTACGTTCACCAG
The DNA here is from genome assembly GCF_059692215.1 of Paenibacillus sp. J22P51. NCBI lineage: Bacteria > Bacillati > Bacillota > Bacilli > Caryophanales > Paenibacillaceae > Paenibacillus > Paenibacillus sp. J22P51. Next base: position 811,104 of record NZ_JCAUAZ010000001.1, read on the forward strand.
TGGGAAGATTGGTTTCCGAACGTATAAGCAAACGGCAAGCTTTGATGAGGTATTGGTGAATTAAGTTGTGGTTAAAATGCGAAAAGGCTACCTCATGTAGATATTCTACTTGGGATAGCCTTATTTTTTGTTATTTCGGATAGTAGGAAAATCCCGGATATTTGACAACAGGCCACTTTTCCTTGTGCAGCGCATCCAATAGTTCGGGCCCAACATGCAAATTGGTGCTTACAAGGTCCCGAGGAGTAAGCGCCATCCATTGGTTTAACGACACATCTTCAAATCGATCACTCTTGAACATCTCCAAAAACCATAGCGTTTGAGTACCGGTGTTCTGAATATAGTGTCCAGTCGCAAATGGCACATAGCCGACATCACCAGCTCTATAATCAAATGTACGTGCGTTGCCATTACCAGTAAAAACCGTCATGCGTCCCTGCCCGGTCAGGTAATACTGCCACTCGTCGTTATTCGGGTGCCAATGCAGTTCCCTCATACCGCCAGGTTCAATTTCAACTAGCGCCGCTGCAATATTTTTGGAAATAGGAAAATTAGAAGAGTCTACGATTCGTACGCTGCCGCCAGGGGTTTTAATAGGTGTTTGCGAGAGCAGTTGATGCTTAAAGCTTAGGGGAATGGTTCCATATGGGGATTGTACCTTCTGACTTTCCAGTGGACCGGGCACTTTGTCTTGATAAATATAAACCTGCTCAGAAGGAATGTTGTTAAAAGCACTCACGGGTACTCCGAAATTGGCAGACAGCACATCTTTTGGCGTTCTTGAAAACCAATCCGAGATGGAAATCGTGTTAAGATCAGAAAAGTTACCATCATCGAAAACAAGCAAGAATTCGCAGTGTTCTAACCCCTGAATGGAGTGTGGGAGTCCTGGAGGAAAGTACCAAAGATCGCCTGGACCTACATCTGCAATAAAATTCCGACCATCTTGGTCGATTGACGTAATACGTGCGCGACCTAAGATCATATAGGACCATTCTGCTTGTGTATGCCAATGTAATTCGCGGACACCGCCAGGAGTCAGACTCATATTTACACCCGCAAGTGTGGTCGCAATGGGCAACTCTCTGGCGGTAATTTCCCGTGACCAGCCCCCGTAATTTAATTTCATAGCCGTGTCTGAAAACGAAAATTTCTAATTTGGAAGCAAGCCAGAATCCGTTATAGGTGGAACTAACATGTCTGGGTTTTCGATATCCCGCATAATATCCCGGGGCCCCGTATCCATCCCGCCGGCGCCATCGTTTCGGATGGGCTGTGGCACATTTCCGAACACACCCTGATTCCGTCTCGGAGATTCCATTCCGTAGTCTCCTCTCATCAGTTAGTTGCTTATTCTACATGATATATGAGACTGTATCTGTGTTCATTACCTGCAACTGCATAAGGGATAGTGGATACCGCCATGCAAGTGAAAAAATCGAGTTACGCATGGCGGACAAGGCAAATGGAGTTGCGTAAGTCGAATAAATCGAGTTACGCGTGACGGACAAGGCTATTGGAGCTGCGTAAGTCGAATAAATCGAGTTACGCGTGGCGGACAAGGCAAATGGAGTTGCGTAAGTCGAATAAATCGAGTTACGCGTGACGGACAAGGCAAATGGAGTTGCGTAAGTCGAATAAATCGAGTTACGCGTGGCGGACAAGGCAAATGGAGTGCGTAAGTCGAATAAATCGAGTTATGCGTGACTGAAAAAGTGGATGCCCCAAGGGACACCCACGAGTAGAGGGAAATATAGTACGCTCACCTACCCATAAACTCGTACCTCCACCACTTCCGCACATGGGCAACCGTTCGTCGCTTCCACAACAAGCCGCAAACGATCGGTGAAAACGGCTGCCTCCAACTGCAACTTCCTTGTACGCTTGCGATTGTTCAATACACGCTGCAGCACCGCCCAATCTCCATCGACCCAAGCCTCCAAGCGGTAGTCCTTCACCAACTCAGGTCTTACTTCATCACTCGTTCTAAACGCGTGCAGATTAATTAAGTCCTCATGCACATTATCATTAAATGTCACTTGTATATGTCGCAGAATGTGTGTTTCGTCCCATCTTAACTCCAGCCACTCTTCTCCCGCTGAAGTCATTGGCTCTGACATCCACTGATGTGGAGAACCATAAGGACGCAAGTAGCCATTCGTCACCTTCTCCGCAGAGAAGGCACCCGTTTCTGCTGTGAGCCGGAAGCATATTGGCTTGCGATCTACGCCATTTTTCATGCTCCACTGCACAACTGGCTGATCCGGTTGATGATTCTCCAGCTTCGGATCAACAATCGGCTTCGCGCCCCGAACAAAGGCGATCGCTCCAGTGTGTTGTTGATCGGAGTGGTATACAACCACATGCTCATTCGCCTTTACGATGACGAAAGCATTCTGCTCCACGTCGGGCTGCCAGCTCACTGGAAAGCTAATCCACTGCCGTTCGCCAGCCTGCACAGCTGCCTCAGACTGCAGGATCATCCTCTTCGGCACGTAGTTCTCCGCTCTGCCCGTGTCCCACAGCTCAACCTGAATAATCGTTGCTTCGCTTACATCGGCAAGCAGCTCAAAGCCATTCAGCTGCGGTGCAACTGGGAACAACACAGCCACATCGTCGATCAATCGCCTAGGTTCCACAGTACGTGACACACTTAACTGCTTTAGTGTAGTCGACGCTTCGACCCGAGCCATCCGTCCGAGATCCTGCTCATCCTCATTGCGTACACCGATCAAGGATGCATCCTGCCTGAGCAGCACCTGCTGCAGCTCCTTACAATGCTTCTGATACAGCTCACGCGGTGTCACTTGCTTCTGAACACATAGTGCCGCGCCGGTTCCTGCAGCCTCTCCAATAACCGCGCAGGTCGCCATGACCCGCGTCGTTCCAAAGGCTACATGAGAAGCGCTAATATTTCGTCCTGCCATCAACATGTTAGACACATTAACGGAGTACAAGCTGCGAAACGGAATATGATAGATGCCGTCCGCATGCAAATGTTTTGAACCACTTTCTGTCGAATACATCCCCTGCGGCGGGTGCAAATCAATGGACCACCCGCCGAAGGCAATGGTATCCTCGAACCGCGTCTGAGCCAGAATGTCATTCTGGTTAAGTATATAATCTCCGATGAAACGGCGGTATTCTCTTTTGCCTGGTAGAGCTCCAACCCATTCTAGCGTCATGTTCGCTGAATCGAATTGTCCCGAATTTTTGATATAATCCCAAATCCCATATATAACCGACCATAATTCGTCCCGAATGCGCTCGTTCTCATGAACAGTGTCCAACTCGCCGCCCCACTCGATCCACCAATAATGGCAGCCTGAGTCGCCGCTTCGGATCACTCGTTTGATCGGAATCGATGTTGTTGTAATGTCCTTGGCGAAGCTCGGCGGATGATAGTTAACCGGGTGACCCACGTCTTTGGTATAAAATAAAATCGTACTCCCTAGCGTGATGTCATCCGCAATTTCGGGCGCCCACTCCTCTTGAAACTCTTCCCGTGCCTCTCGACCGATGCGAAATTTAGCACCTGCCAAAAACCCAATAAGTCCATCTCCTGTACAATCCAGGAAGACATCGCTTTCGAAACGAATACGTCGCTCGGAACCCATCATCCAACCTGTCACAGAGTGAATGACACGGTTGTTCTCATCCCCATCCGCTTCCACCTCATGCACATCTGTGTTGAGGAAAAGCTGAATATTCGCCTCAGCACGTACGGCCTCAAGTACAACAATATCCCAAATATATGGATTTCCATCTGGGTTCTGGAACTGATTCTCCACGAACAGCTCGCCCATGATTCCTGTTTCTCGTGCATAGCGATTAATACCGTGCGAAGTTGCTCCGCAAACCCACACGCGAACCTCACTGGATGAATTTCCACCGAGCACGGGTCTATTTTGAATCAGAGCCACCGTCTGACCTAGTCTAGCAGCAGCAATCGCAGCACACACACCCGAGAGTCCTCCGCCGATGACCGTGATATCCCTTTTTACCACTTCTTCTCTCATTGCATAACCTCCATGAAATCTGTGATTACCCTAATTTTAAAGGTTTGGCAGCGCTTTTATCCATGCACGCTTTTAACAAGAACTTATACAAAATTTCAATATTAAGCTTCCTTCTACTAGGCATATCCACTATGATTAAAGGAGATATTTCATTGATAATTTGATTCGGACTACGAGAGGATGGCAGGCTATGCAACCACAAGATGCAGCACGGGTGAAACCACAGCTGCTCAGCCATATGTACTGGAAGGAAAAGACGGTCTTCCAACTCCATGAGGATTCGAATGAATTTTGGGTCATATTTGCTGTGGAAAATGGGAGCTTTACCTACCAGATCCAAGAGCACAAGGGAACGGCTGCTTTCGGAGATCTTGTGCTCTGTCCACCAGGGGTCATTTTTCGGAGAGAAATCGTTCAGCCCTTATCGTTTCATGTCATGCTGCTGCAATGGGTAGATGAGGCAGGACGTCCACTGTCCCTCGAAAACAACACCATCCCTGCGGGAAAAAGCTCGATTCAGGATCTCAATCGGCTGTCTTCTAATTATGTCTATTTAAAAAAATGGTACCAACATGCGGGAACCGTCGCCTCATCCCTGCGTCAACATGTGCTCTCCGACCTATGGATGCAAGTTGTCGAGGAGACTTATTCGGCTAGTCCGGAGGCGGGCTCTCCTTGGACACCCAATGTCCAAAATAGTACGGATGCCCTTATTCAAGTGGCCACTCAACGCCTGCATGATCAAGCGGCATCCACCTGCATCATGAAAGATATTGCTAGGGAACTGGGTTTGACACAGGTGCAATTTACCCGCAGATTCAAAAAATCGACCGGCATGCTGCCGATCGATTACTTAACCACGCTGCGTCTGCAGAAGGTGCAGAAGCTGCTGCTGGATAGTGATATGACTTTACAGCATATTGCTGGACAATGCGGCTTTGAAAATGAATTTTATTTGAGCCGTGTGTTCAAAAAACGCATGCATGTAACGCCTTCCTCCTATCGCAAGATGCACCGCCTATGACTATGACCGTACGCCATAGAAAAACAAGTGTACCATTTCCTCGATAACCGTTTCCATGTTGCCACGCTGCTCGGCATAGGCGATCATCGTCTCTGCCTGATTAGACATCATTTGCATGTACATCATGATCGTTGACGTGGAGATCGCCTCGGAAATCTCTCCTGCCTTCTTCCCATCTTCAATGAGCTTGACAACCAATGGAATACCCTTTGTCATATACTCCCCTTGGATGAATTTCGCAAGTTCAGGATCCTCCTGCCAAACCTGTTTCATCATCTGAAGTCCAAACGTTCGTGACGACTCCTTCTTCTGGAAAATGATAAATTCGATCTTCTCCTTCAAAGAATGCTCAGCGGTCAGGAACGCCTCAAACTCCATAATCGTCTTTCTTATATAAGCGACGTACACCTCGCGCACTAGAACTTCTTTGCTGCCAAAATAATTATAGATCGTCACCTGGGATACGCCTGCCGCAGCAGCAATATCTGCAATTCGCATGGTCTGAGAGTTTGCCGTTCGCAGGAGCTCTAGGGTTGCCGCCATGATTTTATCTTTTTTTTGCTGCGCTCTTTTTTCGTAGCCGTTCATTTGCATCACCTGATTATTAGAATAATGAAATTATAACACAAATATATTTCATAAGTATTGACGGCCTGAATATTCAGGAGTAACATTGGTTTTGAAATATTAAAACATTTATATTTCAAAACTTAGTTCCATTGCTTTCATTATGGAGGTGGCCGCTTATGTTGACTGTTCATCAGTTGACCAAAACCTTTCCGAATGGGAAAGGTATTTTCGATGTTTCTTTCTCGGTTAAAAAGGGGGAAGTGTTCGGATTCCTCGGGCCGAACGGTGCCGGTAAATCGACAACCATTCGGCACATTATGGGCTTTATGAAACCCGAGAAAGGGACCGTACAGGTTGCGGGCCTCGATACTTGGACCGAGCAAGGCACCGTACAGCGTTATCTCGGTTATTTGCCTGGTGAAATTGCATTTATTGAAGGCATGACTGGCCTTTCCTTTCTAAATTTCATGTCTGAATTACAGGGGATGAAGCAAACCGCGTGGCGGGAGGAGCTCATCGAGCGCTTCCAATTTGACGTCAAAACACCGATTCGCAAAATGTCCAAAGGTATGAAGCAGAAGGTCGGCATCGTCGCCGCATTCATGCATCAACCTGAGGTTATTATTTTGGATGAACCAACCTCGGGATTAGATCCGCTGATGCAGAAGGTATTTATCAACTTGGTCCTTGAGGAGAAAGCACGGGGTACAACTTTCCTGATGTCCTCCCACAGCTTCCAAGAGATCGAGCGGACTTGCGATCGGGCTGCGATTATTAAGGACGGGCGCATCATCACCGTGAAGGATATTCACGAGCTGCAGTCGATGCAGCGCAAGCTTTTCGAAGTCACGTTCGAACGAGTAGAAGATGCGGAGACATTTGTGAAATCCTCTGGTATCGCCATCGAATCGCGAGATGGCAGTCGAGTGAGAGTGGCTGTGCAAGGGGAGTACACACACTTTCTAGCTGCTACGTCCCAATATGCGATCCGTAACCTGGATGTGTTCACGCAAAGCCTCGAAGATGTGTTCATGAACTACTACGACCGGAAGGGGACGATCGCATGAATAAAGCTCTCTATAAGCATATGATGAGTATTCATATCAAATTGATGATGAACTATGCGTTCGGCTCCGCCTTCTATATTCTGCTCATGTTCTGGCTATTTCCAAGCTTCGCTAGTAATAACGCGGCTCTCGATGAGATGATCAAGAATTTACCGCAAGGACTGACGAACGCCTTCAACTTGGGCAGCGGCTTCGGAACGGTGGAAGCTTTCATTTCAGGCGAATATTATGGCTTGTTACTCGTTCTCATCCTCTCCATTTTTAGTATTTTATTCACCACACAGTTGATGTCGAAGCTCGTGGATCAAGGCGCAATGGCCTACTTACTCGTCGTTCCAACGACCCGTGCGAAAGTAGCGCTGACACAAGCCGTTGTTTTTGTGACTGGGCTAATTCTGATTATGTCAGTTACGACATTGTGCGGCTTTGCGGGCTATGCTATTTTCATCGGAGAGTTAAGTGACTTTCACGGAGGAGCTTACGTTGAGATGAACATTGCAGCCTTCCTGCTCTTCTTCGCAGTCGGCGGGATCGCCTTTCTAGTCTCTTCCCTCGCTAATGACGAGAAAAAAGCTTTGGGGATTTCGGCGGTGCTGACGTTCGGATTTTTCAGCCTTGATTTTCTCGGAAAGCTCAGTGACAAAATCGATTGGATGCGCAACTTGAGCTATTTCTCCTTGTATGATCCCAGTGGTGTGATTGGCGGCCAGGCAAGTCTGACCTCCCCTTGGTTGTCATTGGCTGTAATTGGCATCGTTACCTACGCAGCGGCAATCGTGCTTTTCCGTAAACGAGATTTACCTCTGTAAAGCTAGTTCAGTAAGAAACCGTTCTGATAGCAGCGAAACGCTGTTACTGGGGCGGTTTTTTTGCTAGAGAGCCTATACGAAGTGCCCTAAAATTAGTATGATACTAGCATCACAACTAGAAAAATATTTACGAAAGGTGGCACCCTATCTATGAACGTTCTAATTTTTGGAGCAACGGGTATGGTCGGACAAAGCGTCCTGCGTGAATGTCTGCTCGATCCTCAGGTTAACAACGTAGTATCTATCGGTCGCAGCGCTACGCATCAGTCTGGGCCGAAGTTCCGTGACCATGTCCTCAAGGATATCACCGATTTATCAGCTCTTACGGATGAGCTTTCCAGCATAGATGCTTGCTTCTTCTGCCTCGGCGTTTCGTCTGTGGGTATGAGCGAGGAGAAGTATCACGCGATCACCTACGATCTGACCATGAACATAGCCACCACGTTAGTCAAAATCCAGCCCAAGATGACCTTCGTCTACGTGACAGGTGCCAGTACCGATAGTACCGAGCAAGGCAGCAGCATGTGGGCACGTGTAAAAGGCAAAACGGAAAATGCCCTCCTCAAGCTGCCTTTCAAGTCGGCCTATATGTTCCGTCCAGGCGCTATTCTGCCGAAGAATGGGGTCAAATCCAAAACTAAGCTATACCAGACCTTTATTGTCATCTTGAGCCCGATTTTCCCCCTTTTACAAAAACGGTTCCCGAATGCCGTCATTGACTCCGAGCAGATTGGCCGCGCCATGATCTCCGTCGCACGAGCTGGATATCCAAAATCCATTCTGGAGAGCGCAGATATTCGCGATGCGTCGGGGAGATAGTGGGTTGGGGCTCTCCATCATAGAGTTGAAAGAATTCGATGAAAGATTACTTTACTTAGAAGAGATGAGTATAGCGGAAGGACATCGGCATATTCAGAAGTTAGTTCGCGAATATCAAAGTGGCGAGAATCAATTTCGAGCTAGTGGGGAAATACTTTTAGCCGCTATGGTTGATGGGAAATTGGTAGGTGTATGCGGCCTCAATCGAGCTAATGTCGATAATGGAGAGCAAGTTGGCCGCGTGCGGAGACTCTATGTTTTGAAGGCATACCGAAGAATTGGCGTTGGAATTACTTTGATGACAGCTATTATCCAAGAGGCACAAAGCCATTACAAAGCATTAATTCTTTTTACAGATAACCCCGTAGCAGATGCGTTCTATCGAAATCTTGGGTTCAGCAGCTGTTCAAGTATGGGGAAAGCCTCTCATTATCTTGATTTACGTGTTCCGAATTGATAAAAAGCAGTGAACCACATTGATGTGATCACTGCTTTTTTGGTTTTTCTTAGGATTACATCCCCACTTCACAGCCAGGAAGGTTGCACGTAAAAATAGATGGATTTCCTACAGGTAATTTAGCTGAAATGGGTTGTATCTGAACAATAACTGTATTTCCTACAGTTAATTGTGGCAATTCGTTGCAGAATGCTCAAGACTAGCTGAAATAGCTACATATTTTCCAGTTAATTCACGAAAAGCTGGAAAATCAGCAAAATTAACTGGATATTTTCCAGTTAATCGTGGGGGCAGTGCCGCCGGCTTTCTTTGGCCACTGCTTCGGCATTGCTTCGCGCACCACACACTCGCTACCCCACCACAAATGGATGCTCACTCGCCCCACCCTCCGACTGGATCGTCCACACCCCATCCTGGTAAGCAATGTGGTACACACTTCCGCGGAAGTGGATATGCTTCATCGTGAAGTTCCCCCAAGGTGGAACCTTCAGATGAACCTTCTCCGCGTCTAAGCTAGGAATCAGCCCAAGGCCTCCCATTAGCATCGCCGCTGCTGACATGGAGCTCCACCCTTGCAGATTGGAACCTTTGCCATACGTTGGACCATAATACTCCACAGGAGTCAGCCAGCCATTTTGCATGGAAACCTGGAACCAGCGCGTCAACGGGTAGCGCCACTCGGCATCGCCGCTCATTAGCTTGGCAAGTGCATAAATGCCATCCCAGTACGGCCAATCGCCGCCGTTGTGATAACGGTAGGGTGCCATGCTTTTCTCCACCTGATGGTGCACCTGGCGATAAAACGGGAATACCGTCATGACGCCCCAGTCACCGTACTGCTGCTCTTCATTATTTCGTGTTTCCAGCTGTGCGGCCATCTGCTCAAGCAGCTCCGCCTTATCCGCGGTATCCAACAAATCGAAAACAATCAATAAGCTCAGCTCGATCGACATATTCGGTTCCACGAAGCCATTACTATTTCTATAGTTAAAATAGCCATGCTCACGGATCAGCTTCTGTAAACTTTCTTTGGCAGCGTGATACAAAGCACCATATTGCGCAGCTTTAGTCGTATCGCCAAGTACCCGAAAAATCTTCTCCTCAGCGAACAACGCACGACAATATAGCGCCGAATCATACAGTACATCGCCTTCGCGATATACGTTGTCAACCCAGTCTCGACGATTATCCGGCTTCTTCGTCAAGGACGATCCTTCATTGTCTTCCGTATGTTGAAGTAAATAGGCGATGCTATTTTCCATATGCGCAATAACGGTTCTGCCATTCACGCTTTCATCCAACAGCTCGAAGTCATGCGTCCAAGCCAAATAATCATGGATCATTAGAACGAAGAAGGATGGCGAGTCAAAATGGTCCGGCCAAAACGGCTCATACCTCCCGCTCTCCTGATGGTAGATCACTGCACTCGGGCATTCGCCGTCTGTACCAATCCCTTGTGCCAAGGTCAAGATCTGCCCTCTTACACGCTCCGGATGGTACGGTAAACTCGGAAGTAATGTCCAATACCCATCACGGAAATAGGTCCGCGGCGGACTTTGATAGTCGATCCCTGCAAAATACCCAGTAAAGCCCTCCCCCAATTGTTTATAAGAGGAAATGGACGCATTCAAGCTATAGCCATATAAAGCATTCAACTCGCCATCCTCTGAGTGAAAGGTTTCCTTCAACCACGCATTTGCCTTATCGACTTCAGCAGCGTACGCTTTCCATCCCGCCAAATCGACTTCTGCTGCAGCGCGATCGTACCCAACACTTGCAGCACTAAGCAACCAGACGATTTGCCGTGTCTCTCCTGGCTGGATCGTGATCTCATGATGCAAATTCAAGCGATTTTCCTCATTGAGCGCGAAGGAAGTCTCTTCGTTACTTGCCACATGAACAATGAAATCCTCAGCCAATTGAAACTCATAATACTTTCTATCCACGGCACGGAACGCCGCCTCAACCTGTCTAGTCTCTCCGCGTTGTCTCAGCTTCTCCATATGATACGAGATCATATCCACTTCAAAGCCGACATGCAAGTCCAGCTGAGTCGCCTTTGTGCCTTCATTTTGAACATCATATACAACAAAAAGAACATTCTCACTCGGATGACTAAACAGCTCAACACACATTCGAGTATCATCAAAAGCTTCGTACGTGATTAGCTGCTTTTTCCCGATACAAACGACTTGCTTCTTCGAGGTTAGCGGCATGGGTTGACCATTGATCGTCCAACCCGCATACCAAGAACCTTCCTTCACAATCTTCCACTTACCTGCCACGGAATATTTACTGATACCCCCAACACCATCGAATTGGCCCATTAACTGATCGTTGGCGATATCATACGTTACAGGCAGGCTGCTATCCCCTTCCGAGCAGGAGCCTCCCCAAATCGGTACATGCTTCATATCTCTCTGGGCTCCTCCTAACTGTTCGCGCCTCTAAGCTTCTTCTCGGAGGACTGATATTTTCTCAGACAAATGAATGCAATCACTAAAATCAAAACTGGCAAGCCTCCTATGAGGAACCGGAAGCCTTGAATGGCGCTTGTGACCTGAACTTCCGTATCCGCATCAAATCCGCTCGTTGCAAAGAAAATTCCCATAATGCCATATTGAATGGACATTCCGATTCGAATGATAAAGCCGTTCACGCCATAATACATGCCCTCACGACGACGACCCGTTTGCTGTGCATCGAAATCAACAACATCGGAAAGTAGAACGTGCAGGGAAAGCATGAAGCCTGAAACCGGAATCCCCAATAGGGCACCAATGATAATAACCGTTACGGACGAATGTGCAAAAAGGAAACCGAGCGAGATAATCGCGTACAACACCGATGAAATCATCGCTACCTTTACAGTCGATAGACGCGCACCGCTTTTCGACCATATGAATGACATCGGGATCGCCACGATAAACACGGCTCCTAGGAACAGTGAGTTTTGCGTACCATTTAACACTACGACGTATTTGGTATAAAAAGCGGTTAACGAAACGAACATCGTCGTTGTCAACTGGATAAGTAAATTGGCTACGACGTAGGAATTAAATAGCTTATTTTTAAACGTCTGGACCGTTGCTTCCTTGAAATGAAGGGGTTCCGACTTACTCGCAGCAGGATTCTCGAAAGAACCATACAGGGATACATATAAGGAAATCACCGCAATGATCGAAAATATCCCTGCCATGAGACCCCAACCTAAGGAAAGTCCTAAGGACTTCGCAAGCGCAATACCAATGATCATCCCAATGATGCTGAACATTTGCTGGAAGGCAGACACTTGATAGCGATCCTTCTTGGTCTGATACATTTCTGGAAATAACGCACCTGTGTTAAGTCCAATGAACGAATAGATCAAATCAAAAAAGAACGTTAACGTGAAAAAGTAAATTAACAACATGGTCGTGCTGCCCGCAGGCGGATTAAACAGGAAGAAGAAAAGCACACCAAACGGCAAGCTTCCGAACAGGATATACGGAATGCGTCTGCCGAAGCGTGTTTTCGTACGGTCACTCACATAACCTGCAACCAAATTAAATATGGCATTCAGGAAACCATAAATGATCATCCCGATGGAAATCGACGTGCCGGAAACATTCAATACCGTAACATAATAAAAAACAGCAATGGCACTAAAAGCTTGCCACAAGACGCTAAGTCCAACTTGATTCGAGCTGTAGGCGATTTTTTGGGATAGAGATACCATTTGGACTTGCCTCCTTAGTCATATGTAGCTGCTAGCTGTATAGTGCGGATGGGAAGAAATGCAGCTGATGAGAGGTAAGTAATTTAAAAGCTTCAGCATAGCCTCTTGCTTCTGGATCTTGCTTCAACTTGCCATACAATTGGGCGGCTTGATAGTCAAAATATCCCTTAACCAAGGGCCAATTAACGTTAACAAATTGACTCTTATGGGCCAGGATGGACGCGATTTTCGTTTCCCAATGTGCCGAAACATCAATGAAGGTATTCGGATGCGAAGTTGCATAGAATGCAATTTGCGGCACTTCATGCGGCTTTGAGCCCGGGAAAAGTATCTCATTCGAAGAAAAGAGCATGGCTGACGCTACAGCTTTGCCTGTTTTGATATGATCAGGATGAGCTTCATACGGCATCCAAGGATCTACCGTCATCAGCAAGTCGGGTTTCTCTTCGCGGATAATCGGAATGAGCTTGGCAAGCAGTTCCTCTTCGGTATAGCTCCCCATGTCTGGATAATCAAGTGCAATTTGCTTGGTCACGCCTAAAATATCCCCAGCGGCCATTCGCTCTGCACGGCGGATCGCTGCGATCGCTTCTGGCTCCACTTCGCCAGTTGAACCACTGCCTCTACCATCGGTTACCGTAATGTAAACGATTTCACAACCACGCTGTGCAAGTTCGTATAACGTCCCAGCTGCCCCAACTTCGTTATCATCTGGGTGCGGTTGCACGCATACGACTTTCTTGACATCCAACAGCTCAGGCAGACCTAATATTCGTCTAATATCCATGTGACATCCCTCCAATATGTCACATTCTATCATATTAGGCAGAGAAATGTCGAAATGTTCCCTAGTTAAATGAAGTCATTTCCCTTATACTTATTTCCAAGAGACGAAGAACGTCCCTGTCCATTTTTTCATTAATGGAACAGGGGCGTTTTTCTCATTTTAAAGGAGGAGAAGACCACATGATTTTCGAGAAAAATCACATAGAATGGATCCAAAACCATCTTCAGAGGCGAAATGGTGAACGAAGAGGTCGGTTAGAGCGTGGGCATCGGCAGGCTGAAATGCTGTTTTGCCGTAACATTTGGTGGGTACTGAGAGGAAATTTCGATGAATTGCACCCAGAATTCGAGGTGCTGGATTGGCGGGGATTATCGTATTTCTGCGATTTCGCATGGCTGACGAAGTCGGTGAATTTGATAATAGAAATCAAAGGATTCGGTCCTCACGTACGGGATATGGACAGGCAAAAATACTGCAATGAGCTGAACCGGGAAACTTTTTTGGCCGCAATGGGGTATCAAGTGATTTCATTTTCCTATGACGATGTTGCCTCTCGACCAGAGCTTTGTATTACGCTGTTACGTATGTTGATTAGCCGATTTCAGGCAATCTCATCACCTGTCAGCCCAACCCGAGTGATGGAACGGGAAATCGTTCGGCTCGCTTTTACGCTTGCTCAGCCTCTGCGCCCAATCGATGTCAGAACACATCTGGATATTAACTACCGCTCAGCCGCTCGAGTGCTCCAATCCCTATGCGACAAAGGCTGGTTTATCCCGCACACCGGTGCTGAAGGAAAACATATTCTTCGCTATGAGCTTGTGAAAAGGGATCACATTCGCATGTGGTGATTGTGAGTGGAAGGTATGAAGGGGGGGGGGTTGCTGAGTTGATGATGGGTATGTTGGTGGTGGGTGTGTTGGTGGTGCTGAGATGGTGGCTAAGATGATGATGGGAGGTCGTAGATTGATAAGTGGATAGGTGAATGGGTGATAAGTAGTGGGATCGCGGGTATTTGATTGGTAATTAGGTGGTGGGATTGGTGGATTCATGGGTGGAAGGTGAGTTGGTGTGGGAATTGGAAGGTGAGTTGGGGCTGGGTGAGTAACTTCATCCTTGAGAAGTGCAAATAGGCAACCTTTTCTGCTCATTGAGCCTCTAAGTTAGCAAATGCGTGCAAATAGGCATCCTTTTTAGCGATTTTCAAGCATATCTCCTCGAAATGCTCCGAATTGTTGCCTTTTTGCATCAATTTCCTAAACATGAGGGGAAACCACTGTCAGAACTGCACTTTTGCACTTTTGCAGTTTTGACAGTGCTATCTAGCTGCTCAACGCAACGCCACCACTCACCACTCACTCCTGCACTCCTGCACTCCTACTCCTACTCCTTCTACTATACCTACTTCTCATTCCCCTTCCACTCCCTCACGCCACATCATACCTCCTCACCCACATATCATGGCTTCAAACGCCATGACAAGGTGTAACGCCCTGCAACATCACATAATTCTCCCCTTTCCAATTGACATTAAATTTCAGGGATGTTATAAAGTTAGTGTATAGCACTCACAGCGTGAGAGTGCTAATTATTAATAAACCCTGCTACATATCGAAAGGAGATCTATCCGTGGAAAAGAAACAGTTTCAAGCCGAATCCAAGCGACTTTTGGAAATGATGATCAACTCGATTTACACCCAACGTGAGATCTTTCTAAGAGAGCTTATCTCCAACTCCAGCGATGCGATTGACAAAATTTACTACAAAGCGCTAACAGACGACTCGCTCGTTTTTGACAAAGATAGTTACTTCATCAAAATTACAGCCGATAAAGAAAATCGTATTTTAACGATCCGAGATACGGGTATCGGGATGACCAAAGAAGATCTTGAGAACAACTTGGGGATTATCGCGAAGAGTGGATCTCTTGCTTTTAAGAAAGAGAACGAAAGCAAAGACGGCCACAACATCATCGGTCAGTTCGGAGTAGGCTTCTATTCCGCATTCATGGTCGCTGACCACATCGCAGTAACAAGTAAGGCCTTAGGCAGCGACACAGCTTACAAATGGGAATCCGACGGCGCAGACGGGTACACGATTGCCCCAGCAGAGAAGGATTCCGTCGGTACGGAGATTGTACTTTCGATCAAAGCGAATACCGAAGATGATAACTACGACGAATACTTGGACGAGTATCGCCTGAAAGCCATCATTAAGAAATACTCCGATTTCATCCGTTACCCTATTAAAATGGACATTACCGGCAAGCGTCTGAAAGAAGGCAGCGAGAGCGAATTCGAGGATTATCAAGAAGAGCAGCACGTGAACAGCATGGTGCCGATCTGGCGCAAAAACAAAAGCGAGCTTACACCTGAGGATTATGAGAAGTTCTACCATGAGAAGCACTACGGCTTCGACAAGCCGCTTAAGCATATTCATGTGAGTGCAGATGGCGCGGTTGTGTACCAAGCGATCCTCTTTATCCCTGAAAACATGCCTTATGACTACTATTCCAAAGAGTATGAGAAAGGCTTGGAGCTTTACGCGAACGGCGTTCTCATTATGAACAAATGTGCGGATCTGCTTCCTGACTATTTCAGCTTCGTCAAAGGGATGGTTGATTCCGAAAGTCTATCGCTTAACATCTCCCGCGAGATGCTGCAGCACGATCGTCAGCTCAAATTAATTGCTAAGAACATTTCGAGCAAAATTAAAGGCTCACTGCAAAGCCTCCTGAAGGACGAGAGAGAGAAATACGAGCAATTCTACAAGTCCTTCGGCAGACAGCTTAAATTCGGTGTTTACAGCGACTACGGTACGCATAAAGAGCTTCTGCAGGATCTATTGATGTTCTCCTCCTCCAAGGAGAAAAAGCTCGTCACATTGGACGAGTATGTATCGAGAATGCCGGAAGACCAGAAGTATATTTACTATGCTTCCGGTGAGTCAATGGAAAGAATCGATAAACTTCCGCAAACTGAGCTTGTCACAGATAAAGGCTACGAGATTCTGTACTTTACGGATGATATTGATGAGTTCGCAATCAAAATGATTATGGCCTACAAAGAGAAGGAATTTAGATCTGTTTCAAGCGGGGATCTAGGTATTGATGTAGAGGATAACCAAAACGATTCCGAGTCTGATAAAAAGGAAAACCAAGATCTGTTCGACTACATGAACGGATTACTGGCTGGTAAAGTAACGAGCGTCAAAGCTTCCAAGCGTCTGAGAAAGCATCCAGTATGCTTATCCACAGATGGCGATGTCACCATCGAGATGGAAAAAATCTTGAATGCCATGCCGAACAATCCGAATGTCAAGGCAGAGAAAGTCTTAGAGATCAACATCAATCATGATGTTTTCGCTTCCTTGAAGGACGCCTTCGAGAAAGATAAAGAGAAGTTGAACCTGTACACTGCGCTTTTGTACAATCAAGCCCTCCTAATCGAAGGTCTGCCGTTGCAGGATCCAGTTGAATTCACGAACGACATTTGTAAAATAATGGTTTAATTTTATGTATGCAGGCACTGCAACTTCATGGTTGCGGTGCTTTTTATTTACGGTTAGGTAGGATCCGAAGGGGATACAGGTTCAGTTTCCACATAGGCGTGAATGGCTTCTGGTCGAGAATAAACATAAGCGAGTAAGCGAGCTTGATCAATACCAAGCGCCTCCGCAACCTTAACAATATCCAATTCATAAATATTTTTACTGGATTGTGGGCTATTGACGGACATATGCTTCAACCATCCTTCGAATTAATGTAATTAATAGCAAGTCAAACCTAACCTATGATATAGTTTTCATATAAACGTTTATCGGCATGATAAAGGCAAAACCACTGAAAAGTGGTGACGCAAAGCTAGAGGGACTAATTTGGTATTACTACCTATTCGCCAATATGTCAGCCAGATACCGCCTCCATCCGATAATTACAGTATCACAAAGGAGGAATATAAATCGTGAATAAAATGGTTATTGACGGCAATATGAGTTTAGACGTGAAGCAATTAATCGATAATTTGCATCTCCCTGAGAGCGAACTTTTGGACATGTTCTCCTTTTCATTTGATAACAACGTATTAACACCTGAGGAAGCCATCCGGTTTATTCAGTTTCTTCGAAGTGAACTGGACAAACGCACTCAATAAACGAATTATGCCTTATCGCTCTCAAAAATACAGTCGGTTGATGTCATGCGATTAATTTTTTTTCAAAAGTCGTGAGGTGGCGTGTTTATTGACTTCTCCGTCATGAAGCAGCAAAAGACAGCGGGATCTCCTCTGTCTTTTGTTTATTTTTTGTCACATTTCGAAAAAAAACAAAGCAATTTGTGTCACCATCTGAATTTCTAAAAAGTAAAACATAGAAAGCCGCTTCGCCTCATGATCCATTTACGAGGCGAAACGGCTTTTGTTTTCGATCAGGTGCTACTTATTTATCCCGGAGTAGGCCGGCGTCATGCTTTCCCAATATTTGCGTTAACTCCTTCAAAAACATGTTGATGTCCTTGAACTGCCTATATACAGAGGCGAAGCGAATGTAGGCCACTTCATCGACAGGGTACAATTGCTCCATCACAATTTCACCAATGCCAAGGCTATCGACTTCGGCATGAGCCGTTGTACGCAGCTGCATTTCGACTTCGGAGACGAGCATCTCTAGCCGCTCCATGGAAACAGGTCTTTTTTCACAAGCGCGAATTAAGCCCCGTAAAATTTTCTCACGACTAAATTCTTCCCGACTTCCATCTTTTTTAATCACAATTAACGGTGTTTCTTCTACCATTTCAAAGGTCGTAAATCTTCTTGCGCATTTCTCGCATTCACGGCGCCGACGAATGGATTTATTCTCATTGGCAGATCTGGAATCAAGCACTTTCGTACCGGAATGGTCACAGAACGGACATTTCATTCGCTTTCATCTCCTTTCTCTCTTGGAAATACCTTTACCAGATGTTACATGTCTTGAACTTTGATGTTCTGCACACAATAGATTTACCAACCGACAAGGAGGTGAACAGACATGAGTTCAAACAATACTTTAGTCGTTCCACAAGCTAATGCAGCCTTGGATCAGTTGAAATACGAAGTAGCTCAAGAGCTTGGTATTGCTATCCCACAAGATGGCTACTATGGCAACATGACTTCTCGTGACACTGGCTCTATTGGTGGTAGCATTACTCGTCGCCTGGTACAAATCGCAGAACAATCTCTAGCAGGTCAATTCAAGTAATCTTGAACCAACCCAGCTCGTGATTCTGCCCAACAGGAAGTATTGGACTCTTCGCTCCCCCGGGAGCTAGTCCAATGCTTCTTTGTTTTATCTGGGAAACCATTAGGCAACCTCACCATGCCATTGCTCCGTGTAAAGCTTCGTATACTTTTCATAGTAATAAAGGACTCGCTGTACATAATGACGAGTTTCACCAAATGGAATATCGCTGATATTCGCTTCTGAACCGTCCCAAACACCATTGTTTTTCCATTTATTCACATTGCCTTGACCAGCATTATAAGCCGCAATTGCATAGACTAAATTCCCATTATAATGCTTGATCAACCAATTCACATACCATGACCCTAAATAAATGTTAATATCCACACGAAGCAAATCTTCTTGCGTATGAGGCCCTAAATTTGAAGATTCTACAATCCAATCGGCAGTGTCAGGCATAAGCTGCATGAGCCCTAATGCCCCTTTTCTCGATTCTAAATGATATTGATAATTCGTTTCCACCCGAATAATGGCTGCAATTAGGAACGGATCTATATTGTGTTTCGCCGCGCTCTGTCTAATCTCCTGCTGAAAGTAGATCGGGTATAGCTTTCTTCCTATAATTGCGCTATTCATGAAGAGGATCATAACAAATCCGATGAGTAAAAGAGCAAACATGCGCTTTTTCCGAAAGAACGTCATGCTAATCCCTTCCCTATCCAGAACCGCTCTACCCTCATGTTGGTTTCTTCCCAAGTACCGCTATTGTCAATGACAATATCCGCTAGCTTTCGCTTCTCTTCGATTGACATTTGAGCATCGAGCCGAAGCTGTGCTGTCTCTGCTGACAAGCCGTCTCGCTTCATCAATCGTTCCAATTGCAGGTGCCGCGGAATATACACGACCATAATCTCTTGGAACATGGAGACCAAATTCGATTCTATAAGTAAAGGAACATCAACCACAACCAGCTTGCCCGGATATTCCTGTTCATACGCTGTCATTTGTTCACGCATCCTTGCGCGAATAGGGGGATGAAGCAATCCTTCTAACTGCTTTCGTGCTTCAGGGGATCCGAAAATGATTTCACCTAGTTTCTTGCGTTGCAGAGATCCATCTGTTCCTATTACAGCTTGTCCAAAATGTGCGGCAACCTGTTCAAGAACAGGGCTGCCAGGCTCGACTACATCGCGAGCGATCTGATCGGCATCGATTAAAAGGGCGCCGCGGCTAACTAGCATGAGGCTAACCGTGCTTTTTCCACAGGCAATGCCTCCTGTTAAGCCGATATTCATAAGCTCTTCTCTCCTAACGTCCATTGATGATGGACTATAGCATTTTCAAAAGTCCCATGATAATAAGTACACATCCTGGAAGGATAGACAGCTTCTTCATCCAGTTCATTTCGGCATAACGAAAACCAATACGCAAGCCAACGGCAAGTAAGGATCCGCTAGAAAGTGAAATAACTGATGCTGTTAATAATGGCACAAAGCCGATAAGGGCGGCACCAATTCCCGCTCCGAAGGCATCCAAGGATAGAGCTAATCCGAGCAAAGTAGCCTCAGAGGCTGAAATATTTCCTGACTTATCCACATCCGCAATGGATGGCGTTCGTAATATTTGAATCACAAGACCAAAGCGCTTCAGTTCAATATTGAGGATCTCTTTCGTTCTCTGCAAGGTGTCGAAAGTTACAGGCTCTACATAACCTGAGTTGCGAATATCCGCGTAAGGTATACTGCTGACAACCGCTTGATCAAGTGAAGCAGCTGTTTGATCTTGCTGCGCTTGGTTTTTCTGCCCTTGTCTCATTTGGATCAGAGCCCAAACACCAATACCGATTAATATCATGGCGCCAATTCGTTTCGCAAACGAGGGGGACATGAAGGAAGACATAAGAACGCCGATCTGCATCGAAGTGAAAATGATGATACCAGACCATAGCGATATAATCCCAATTGATATGAGTGGTATTCGGATTTTGCGTAACCCATACATCACACCCACACCGAAACCGTCCAAAGAAACCGCAAATGCCAAAATGAGCAGAGAAATGACAGGAAGCATACAAACCCTCCTAAGCGTTTTACCGATATAACGAGCTCAGCGAGCTGTTTATCTAGGCTAAGTACTCCATATCATATGGAGAGGGTATGCTTCACGTGCCTATTTCTCAGACTTCTTTCGTGACCGCTTGGGCTTCAAAGGTTGACAAGAGAGACAAATGTGCGTCCCTCTGCCTCCCACAACCGTCTTCACGATCTCATTTCCGCAAGTTTTACAAGGCTGAGATTGTCGGCCATAAATGTTCAATTGGTGCTGGAAAAGGCCGATTTCACCTTGTCCATTGACATACGATTTAATCGATGAGCCGCCTACCTCTACCGAATCTTGCAGGGTGCGAATTATCGACTCATGCAACAAACCAAGCTCCTTCTTGCTAAGTGAGGAAGCTTCCCGTTCAGGATGGATTCCCGCCAAGAAGAGGGACTCGTCTACATAAATATTCCCGATGCCTACGATATATGCTTGATTGAGCAGCAGCGGCTTGATCTTCGTCGAACGATGAGCAATCACCTCTTGAAACGCATCTAAGGTGAACGCTTCATCTAACGGCTCAAGACCGAGCTTTACCAACGGAGGCTGGGAAAGCTCCTCGCCCTTCGGGAATAGATGCATCGTTCCGAATTGCCGCACATCCTTGTACCGAAGCTCACTCTCATCCGTAAAACGAAACAACACATGCGTGTGCGGTTCGAGCGGATCATCGCCAGCATATAAACCATAGCGGCCTTCCATGCGTAGATGGGAAACCATCACGTAGTCCGTGAGCACGAAGCGTAGAAACTTGCCTCTTCGTTCAATTGTTTCAATTGTTTGCCCTTGGAGCAGCGTTTCGAATTGCTGAATATCGTCAGGCTTTTGAATAATGCGAGGTAACCTGACCTTAACATGGGCGATCGTTTTCCCAGTAATTAACTCGTTTAACGTTCGTTTGACGGTTTCAACCTCGGGTAGTTCTGGCAAGGTGTTCACCTCTTTCTAGATGTTGAGTGCGGCGCACGCAGCTGGAATCACGGTTACTTAGCATCATACCAAGTAAGTCCGAAATCGACGTCTGCACGTAGAGGAACGTCCAGCTTAAGTGCATCAGCCATAACTTCAGGTACGAGCAGACGCATCGTTTCCAGCTCATCTGCCGGCACTTCGAATACGAGCTCATCGTGTACTTGAAGCAGCATGCGGCTCTTCAGCCCTTCTTTTACCAGTCTGTCCGCCATTTGAACCATAGCGAGCTTAATGATATCCGCGGCTGTCCCTTGAATCGGTGTGTTCATCGCAGTACGTTCCGCAAATGAACGTATATTAAAGTTCGATGCAGTAATTTCAGGCAAATAACGGCGACGCTGCAGCAATGTTGTGACATATCCGTCTCTGCGAGCATCCTTTACTATTTCATCCATATATCGGCGAACCCCTTGGAACACGGCGAAATACTGTTCAATGAACTGCCCTGCTTCTTTACGGGAAATATCTAAGTTCTGAGACAATCCGTACTCGCTGATGCCATACACGATGCCGAAATTAACGGCTTTCGCTTGACGACGCATATTGCTATCCACAGCGCTTTCCTCTACGCCGAAGACGTCCATCGCTGTCTTCGTATGAATGTCCATATTCTGAAGGAATGCTTCGGTCAGCTTCTCATCCTGCGAGATGTGCGCTAGCACGCGCAGCTCGATTTGCGAGTAATCCGCAGCAAGAATGTACCATCCAGGCTCGGATGGGACGAAGACCTTGCGGATCTTACGGCCCTCCTCCAGACGAATCGGAATGTTCTGGAGGTTCGGGAACTGGCTGCTGAGACGTCCCGTCGCGGCAATCGTCTGCCGGTAATAGGTGTGCACTTTACCGGTTTCTGGCCGCACCTCTTTGAGCAGCCCCTCGACGTACGTCGATTGCAGCTTCGCGAGCGAACGGTAGTGCAGGATCTGCCCGACGACTTCGTTGTAGGGCGCAAGACGTTCCAGCACCTCGGCATCCGTCGAGTAGCCGGTCTTGGTCTTCTTCGAAGCTGGCAACCCCAGCTTCTCGAACAGAATCTCACCGAGCTGCTTCGGTGAGTTGATGTTGAATTCGACGCCGGCGAGCTTGTAGATGCTGGACATGATCGTGTCCAGCTGCTTACCAAGCTCCGCGCCGAGCGTTTTGAGCCCTTCGGCATCCACCGCGATGCCGCGCATCTCCATCTCCGCAAGAACGCCGGAGAGGGGCAGCTCAAGCTCGTAGAAGAGGCGATGCATCTCGCCCTTCTCTAATTCATCGCGCAGCACGGGAACCATGCGCGCCATCGCCATCGCTTTGCGACCCAAGTGGTCGCTAAGCGCAGCGAGTTCCGGCAGGCGAAACTTCGCGCCCTTGCCGAACACATCCTCGTCTGCCTTCACGCAAGGCAGACCATACTTCACAGACAGGCCGCACAAGGTGAGATTCGATTCTGTCGGATCGAGGAGATAGGCGGCCAGCAGCACGTCGAAATCCACCCCTGCGAGGTGGATGCCCTGCCAAGCCAGCGCCAGCTGCGCACGGTGCAGGTCAAAGAGCTGCTTCTTCTTGGAAGCATCGCTGAGCCAATCGCGCAGCGGCTTGCCCGCTTCGCTCTGCAGCAGGGCAAACGGTACATAATACGAGGTGTTGCCAGCACCATCGTCAATAAACCAGACAACCCCAACCATGATGGCTTGATGAGGGTTTTCACCAACGGCTTCCACATGGATAGCTGCATGGTCATCCAATTTAGCAATCAACGTATCAACGTTGGCCTCTGTAACCGCAACAGCTTCCAGACTCTCGACAACGAGATCCTCGGCCTCCACCGTAACGGATCCGAAATCCATTTTCTCCAGCAGCGACTTGAACTCCAACTTACGGAACATACCGGACAAAGCTTGTCCGTCAAAACCATCATAACGGAACGAATCCCAAGTTGTTTCCATCGGAACCTCACGGTAGATGGTGGCCAGCTCCTTGCTCATGATGGCACTCTGTGCATGCTCTTCCACTTTCTCTTTCATCTTACCTTTCAGACTTGCTGTGTTCGCTAACACTTCCTCGACAGAGCCAAAGTCGTGCAGCATTTTAAGAGCCGTCTTCTCGCCTACGCCGGGAATGCCCGGGATATTATCAGACGTATCGCCCATGAGGCCCTTCAAATCGATAATTTGATTCGGCGTCAGGCCGTATTTTTCTTTAATCGCTTCAGGATTGAATCGATCCATTTCACTGATCCCCTTGCGGGTAATTGCAACCGTAACCTGCTCGGAAGCCAGCTGGAGCATATCCTTATCCCCAGATACGAGAAGAACCTTCTCCCCTTTGGCATCCGCTGCTTTCGTCAAGGTACCGATAATATCATCCGCTTCATAACCGGAGAGCTCGAATTGCGGGATTTTGAACGCTTTCAGCAGTTCCTTGATCAAAGGAAATTGTTCGGAAAGCTCTGTCGGCGTTTTTGCACGGCCGCCTTTATATTCGGTGTATTCTTTATGTCGAAACGTAATTTTCCCCGCATCGAAGGCAACGAGAAAATGGGTTGGCTTTTCTTCTTCAATTAATTTCAGCAGCATCGTCGTAAAGCCATATACCGCATTGGTATGTAAACCGCTTGAATTGCTGAGCAGCGGCAACGCATAGAAGGCACGAAACGCAATTGAGTTCCCATCAATAATTATAAGCTTATCCATAAGTTCCACCCCAATTTTAGACATACTTTCTTCATCATAGCATACGAAATTAAAATAAAAAAACGGTTCCCTACATAAACATGTAAGGAAACGAAATAAACGAATACACTGCCCTTCTTGGACAGGAGCGTTTATGGAGAAATATAAGAATTGTATAGAGTGAAACTTATACTTTCTTATATTTTGAAAAAGTTACGGAACGCAGTTCCGCTATCTTCCTCAAAACGACACAAATGAGAAAGTTGCGGAACGTGGTTCCGCTAATCAGGAATAACCGAGGTCATTTTAACCTTTTTGGACGAAATAGCGTCCTCATGTTCCGTAACTATGCGAATTCACCCACAACTACTTGAATAGGGGAACCTCGTTCCGTAACTCGGAGCTGACGGTTGCCAGGAATGTCGGTGGAGTGACGGAAGGGAAGATCGTTGAGGGGCAGCCTAGACTGCGGCGGATGGGGTGATATGTGTTTAGTATAATAAACGGTTACTCTGTCTTTCTTGGACAGGAGCGTTTATCAGATCGTTAGATTGGTCCGGTCTTCAGAAGGAGGTTCTCCGTATGAGTCCTTTTTTCTCACCCACACGTAAAAAGGTTATATTTTTTGATATGAATAATACGATCCTAGATCGTAGACAATGCTTCGATTCGGCTTTTCTTGAAGTCATGCAGGATTTCACGGCAAGGTGGGAAACAGAGGATACAAAACTGACCGCGCAAGAGGCACTGCTTAGCTATAAGTCCGAGTGGAGCCGCCATCGTAAAACACCCATCCGAAGCCCCATCTCGCCTGACGAGCTGCGGCACATTTGTTTAATCAAAGCACTCCATCCATTTCCTATGCAAGTAAATACGGCTTTAACTAGAACCTTTTTCAATCAAGTTGAAGAACGAGAGGACAATTTCGTTGCTTTGTTTCCAGGGGTAGAAGATACATTAGAAGCGCTGTCTCGCCAATATAAGCTAGCCATTATTAGTAACGGGAATCGGAAACGACTACAGCGCAATTTGGAGAAAATGAAGCTGACCTCGTGGTTTGATCAAGAGCGGTTGTTTACTACTGAGAATGATGGTCCGCGGAAACCGCATCCGGCGATTTTTGAGCAAGCTCTGAAATCGATGAACACGGCTGCAGGCCAAAGTGTGATGGTCGGAAATTCGTGGCGTAACGATGTGGTAGGCGCAGCTACAGCGGGAATGGACGCAGTCTGGATACATCCTGCGAATATTAAGAAAATTTCGGAGAGGCGAATTGGGAAACAGAAGGTAATCATTGTTCGTTCCTTCAAACAATTGATTTATACCTTCTGATTGATGGTTAAAGCATCGTTATGTATGTAGGATATTACACTAGCCTATGGCCTGGAAAAAATAAATACTGCCTTGATGCGCCTTCGCTTGCTTCTTCAGTTGGGCAGCTGTTTGCGAAATGTGCTCAAGTGCAATGGGGGACTCACAACTGCAAATGACTAACGACAGCGACAACGTGACCCCCTCGCTCTTCACCTGAGTACCGCTCCGATCCACTACATGCTCCCATTCTTCTCCCTCATAGAACAGCCTTACACCCGCTTCAAAGCGATTAATGATTTCCTGACAAAGCAGCTTCGGCGATAAGCTCGTAGAGATTGCGATAAAATCGTCTCCCCCAACATGCCCTACAAAATCGTGCGGCGTCCCATAAAATGCGATCGATTGCTGCATCACATCCGCTGTGTACTGGATGAGTTGGTCCCCTTTTTGAAAGCCAAATCGATCATTAAACCATTTGAAATAATCCAAATCTGCATAGATGACATGAAAAGGCTCTTTCTCACAAATTCGCTTGTTTAGTTCCCGATTAATTTGCAAATTACCTGGAAGACCTGTCAGCGGATTGGCCACACGAGCGGATTCCATCCTAACACTCGTTATACTTTCAAGAATCGTTCGTATGGACGCGGTACCCGCCATTTTGCCATTACTCGTGATAATGACAAGATCGTATAGATGGTGGATTGCACGTGATGTTGCCAGAAGGGACACTTGCTCAACAGCCATCTGTTCGTCAACAATCAATGGCGTAGCATCCATTACACTATCAATCGTCCGATTCCAGTACAAGGAGTAGGAATATTGTCCCGCCAAGTGCTGAAACAAACGATCTCTCATCACTAGTCCCACTGGTCTCTCCTCATGTACGATGACCACCCCGACCGCTTCTTGATTCTTCTTGAAGTAATCCGCAACCTCTGAAATCATTCCATGGGTATGAAATACACCTACAGGTGTTTTTAGCCCGCCGATATGCCAAGTCATATTTCCTCCTTGTACATTGCGATACTGCCAAATCATCATTTTATGCGTGTCCTGCACCCGCGTTGGTGATGTAGAAGGCCTTCCGAGCAGGTAACCTTGCGCAAAATGCACACCCATTTGAGTTAATTTGGCCAGCTCCTCTATTTGCTCAATGCCCTCAGCAATCAAAGAGATATTCATTTTATTGGCAAACGTAACGAAGGTTTCAAGAATATACGCTTTCACTTTATTCTGATGGATATCCTCAATCAGAGAACGATCAATTTTAATAAAATCCGGCTGCAGCTCGGCAATCGCTTGGAGAGAAGAATACCCTGCTCCCGCGTCATCGATCGCAATCCGGTAGCCTTGCGTCCGATAATGTGCCAGAATTTTCTTGGCAAGAGAGAAGTCCTCGATTGAGCTTCTTTCTGTAATTTCAAATACCACATTACTAGGGCTAAGCCCATATTTCTGTAAGATATCCAATGTTTTACCTGGTACAAATCCGGGATCTTCTAATACGTGTGATGAAATATTGATAAATAGCAGCTGCTCCCTATGCTCCAAAATGGAACCTTGGATGGCCTTCTCACGTGCCAACTGTTCTAGACGATACAGCTCGCCCTGTTGTTCCGCATATTGAAACAATCCTAACGGGGAATGAAACGGAGTATCGACGGGTCCGCGCGTTAAGGCTTCATATCCCATAACTTGACCATCTCGTAACGAAACAATCGGCTGATATACGGAAGAGATACGCTGTTCCTCTATCAGCTTTTGGAACTGTACTGCAACGTCTGCCTGAGCATTCATGTCCATCATCCCTCATCTATTTCTGCATGTATACACAGTCTATCAAACCAAATGATAGGCTTGATTAACCTTATGTAAAATGTATGTAAAGACTTTCAAAAAAAAAGAGGGAATTACACTTTTTCCTCGAAAAGGTGTGGTATGGATTGTTAGGTGCATACAGCAGATCATGTGCGGAAAGGACAAGAGATGGAACATCAAGTAAAAATCTTGGCGGTAGATGACCGCTATGAAAACTTGCTGGCTCTGAATAGTATTCTGGCCTCTTCTTCCTATGACGTTATTTCTTTACAATCAGGGGAGGAAGCACTTCGATATTTATTAAAAGAACCTGCCGATCATATCGCAGTTATTTTGATGGATGTGCAGATGCCAGGGCTTAGCGGATTTGAAACCGTAGAACTCATTAAACAACGGAAAGCTTGTCAGGATATCCCCATCATTTTCTTAACTGCCCTCAGTACCTCGATTGAGCATGTGTTGAGAGGCTATCATGTGGGATCTATTGATTATTTATTTAAACCTGTCCATCCCAAAATGCTTCGCATGAAGGTCGATGGCTTCGTAAATATGCATCTGAACCATCAGAAGCTGAAGGCTCAGAGTGAGCTTTTACATAAACGCACCCTAGATCTAGAAGAAACGAACCGCAAACTCGCAGAAGCCGAGGAGAAATTAATAGAGCAGAACGTACTTCTTGAGAAATGGGTAGAAGAGAGAACTTCAGAGCTGGTTGATGCGCATGAGAAGCTTATGAACTCGCAAGAGCATTTCAAAAAAATGTTCATCCTCTCCCCTTCCCTGATGGCCATCCGGCGTCTGCCTGATCTTGTCTATATCGATGTCAATGAGAGCTGGAAGCAGCATACAGGCTATGGGGACGAAGTTATTGGTGTATCAATGGATCTGATGCAGAATGTAGGCAATACTACGAATAACGGTGACATCGTTCGTAATGAGAAGGTCCGCTATGAAACAAAAGCAGGTGAAATTCGAACCGCCCTCCTTTCCACGGAGTTCATCGATATTGAAGGTGAAAACTGTTTACTTCAAGTAGCCGTTGATATTACGGAGAGCCTACGATTTGAATCAGAAATGGCCCGCTTAGCCCAATTGAATCTTGTTGGGGAAATGGCTGCAGGTATTGCCCATGAGATTCGTAATCCCATGACGACCATTCGCGGCTTCCTGCAATTATTTCAAGAGAATGACCGTCATATGCAAAAAGAGTATATTCCCATCATGTTAGAAGAATTGGATAGAGCGAACGATATCATTACGGAATACCTCTCTCTCGCCAAAAATAAACAGTCTTACCAGCGGCCTGAGAATATTAACCGTATTATCGAAAGCTTGCTTCCTCTGATTCAAGCAGAAGCTGTGATGTCAGGCAAGCACGTCCATGGACAATTCGGCTACTGTCCAGAGATATTACTTGACGATAAAGAAATGCGTCAGCTTATCCTGAACATGTGTATGAACGGACTTGAAGCCATGAGTATTGGTGGAACATTGACGATTGAAACCTATCAAGAGCCTGAGCATGTCGTTCTCCTGATTGCAGATCAGGGCAGCGGCATCAAGACAGAGCATTTGGAAAAGCTAGGTCGACCTTTCTTCACCACGAAGGATGAAGGAACCGGGCTAGGCTTAGCTATTTGCTACAGTATTGCTTCTAGGCATCATGCCACCATCGAAGTGAGCTCAAGCCCGAATGGGACATCCTTCTTGATTCGCTTCCCGCTTCCTCCACAATAATAATGAAAGGGCCGCCTCCAAAGTAGATTGAACTACTTTTGGAGGCGGCCCTTCTTATTCAATTTCTAACTTACACGTTCAAATCTTTCCGTTTCCCTGTAACCATGTAAATGACGCCTTCGCCGATATTCGTAGTATGATCTGCCACACGCTCCAAGAAGTGCGCGACAAATAGCAGATGTGTCAATTGACGATTCCGATGATAATCCGTTCCCATCATCCCCATTAGTTCCTGCATGACCGTGCTATATAATTTATCTACACGGTCATCCTTCTCGGCAAGTGATGCCGCCCTATGTACATCACGTTCCGTATAGGATAGAAGGCTCTCGTGCAGCATTTCGATCGCAATTTCAGCCATCTGCGGAATCACTTCAAGCGGCTTCACGAGCTCTTCACCCGCGAAACGAATTGTAATCTTGGCAATATCAACAGCATGGTCCGCGATACGTTCCAAGTCCGTTGCAATTTTGAGCGCCGTTCCGATAATGCGCAGATCACTCGCCATCGGCTGTTGTAAGGCAATTAATCGTAGACACAGCTCATCGATGGTCGTTAAATAATCATCGATGAGATCATCCTTCTGGATGACTTGCTGTGCTGCCTTTTCATCCAGTTTTGCGAGCGACTCCACAGATTTATATATTAAATCCTCTACACTTTCTCCCATTTGCTGTAATTCTTTTTGCAGTAGTGCCAACGATTGATGAAACCCCGGTCTTGCGTCCATGTGAATCTCTCCCTTTGTGTGTTTTAGCCGAATCGTCCCGTAATGTAATCTTCCGTACGTTGATCATTCGGATTAGTGAAGATCTTATCGGTTTGATCTGTTTCAACTAAATAACCGTTAAGGAAGAAAGACGTCATATCTGATATTCTTGCTGCTTGCTGCATGTTGTGCGTCACGATGATGATCGTATACTTCTCTTTTAAGGTTTGTGTTAGTTCTTCAACTTTCAATGTAGAAATAGGATCCAAGGCCGAGGTTGGCTCATCCATCAGCAGGACATCAGGCTCAACCGCCAGGAGACGGGCAATACATAACCGTTGCTGCTGACCACCAGATAATCCCATTGCAGACTTATTCAGTCGATCTTTGACTTCGTCCCAAAGTGCAGCTTGTACGAGACTGCGTTCTACAATTTCATCTAACACTGCCTTCTTCTTGATGCCATGAATACGCGGACCATAAGCGATGTTATCATAGATGCTCATTGGGAATGGATTTGGACGTTGGAACACCATGCCCACACGCTTACGTAGAGAAACAACGTCAGAGTCGGAGCCATAGATATTGTGTCCATCCACGGCCACGTTACCTGTGATTCGTACACTATCAATGAGATCATTCATCCGGTTCAAAGTACGTAGGAACGTAGATTTCCCACAGCCTGATGGTCCGATCAACGCAGAAATTGATCCTGTCTCAATACTTAAATCTACGTCGTGAAGCGCCTGATTATCTCCATAAAACAAATTTAATTTCTCTGCTTTAATCTTATACTTCGTCGCAATAGCCATGTGTTATTTCCCCCCGGATAGTCTTTTTTGTAAGATTCGACTTGGTATCGAAACCAGAAGATTGAAGATTAGGACAACGATTAGAAGGAGTGCAGCACTTCCTTTAGCGATTTCTTTCGCATCCGGAACAAGTGACTCTGCACCGATATACCAGAGATGGACAGAAAGTGTCTCTCCCATCTTGAGCGGATTGAAATCCGGAAAAAAGCGTGAAACGGACAACCCAGCTGTGTAAATGAGAATCGCTGATTCGCCAAGTGCACGACCGGCGATTAAAGTAATTCCAGTAATCAAGCTTGGTAAAGCAGCTGGAATGAGTACTTTACGGATAGCCTGCCATTTCGTCGAACCAAGCGCTAAGCTAGCTTCCCAATAGGACTCAGGCACAGTGCGAATGGCTTCCTCCGTAACCCGCACCATGACAGGTAAATTCAGCAGTGCAACGGTGGCCGCGCCACCAATGATTGAAAATTTAAGCCCTAGTAAATTAGCGAATAATAGAAATCCGAAAAGACCAAAAACAATGGATGGTACAGAAGAAAGTGCCTCAACAGAAATTCTGACGAGGTCTGTGAACCAGTTCTTTTGCGCATAAATAGCTAAGTAAATGCCTGAAAATAAGCCGATAGGAATCGAAATCACGAGTGACAAGAACAATACATAGAAAGAGTTGAAAAGCTGTGGTCCTACCCCACCGCCAGCTTTGATTTCTTCTGGCTTACCGAATATGAAATGCCAGGACAGGTGTGGGATACCATCACCTAGTATGCGAACGAGAAACCATGCCAGAATCCCGATAATGAGTATGCCGGATGACCAAAAATATATGGTTGCGATACGGTCTGTTGTTTTACTTGTCATTTGAGTTCACTCCTCTTGGCTACAATACGAATAATGAGAATGAGAGATAAGGAGATGACAAGTAGAAGCAGTGCCATCAAATAAAGCGCATTGTTCCAAGTTGACCCGTAATTCGTATTCCCCATATCTTTAACGATCGCTGTTGTTAACACTGTTGTAGAGTCGAGAAGCGATTTTGGCATTTGAGGTGAGTTTCCGATAACCATGAATACCGCCATCGTTTCGCCAATCGCGCGGCCCATACCTAGGATGATTGCTGTCAGAATACCAGGTCTAGCCGCTGGCAAGAGTACCCGCCACATCGTTTGCCACCGTGTTGCTCCCAAGGCCAGAGAAGCTTCTTCCAAACGACCTGGAAGCGAACGAATCGCATCTTCAGAAATGGACAGAATAGTAGGGAGTATCATAATGGCTAAGATAATAGCTGCTGGTAAAATACCGTAGCCCACTCCGCCTGTTATTTTGCCAAGTGCAGGCACAATGACGGTCATCCCGATCAATCCATACACAACGGATGGAATCCCGACGAATAAATCTGTCGCAGGACGCATGATCTCACGCATCCATTTTGGTGCAATTTTAGCCATAAACAAGGCACCGGATAAGGCTAGCGGTACGGAGATGACGACAGCCACCAATGTCATGAGCAGTGTGCTGTATAGGAAAGGAAACGCTCCGAATTTATTTTGACCAGGCGTCCAATCTGTTGAGAAGAAAAACTCAAGAGGACTAACACCTTGAAAAGTTTTAATGCCTTGCATACCTACGAAAACAATGATAGAGAAAATTATGGCAGAAACTAAAGCAGCACTACCTACAAACAACCACCTCATTATTTTATCCTGTCTATGCTGTCTTTGGGTCCATTTGGTGATGACTGGGCGATTCTTCACATCCGCTTTGGCGCTGGTTAGTTGATCTACTATGGAATTCACTTCGTGATTCCCCTTTCTCTGCAAGTAACACACTATTATCATAGAATATGAATGTCATTGGATCGTAAATGAATTGTTAAGGGAATGTAAAAGTTTTGTTTTTATGAATAGAAAAAGAGCGCTGCATGTTTATGCAGACGCTCCTCGTGTGGATCCTTATTTTTTCAACAAGTCAGCTGGCAAGAACTTCAACTCACGAACTTGCTTCGCTTGGAATTCTTTGCTAGAGATGTATGCGATGAATGCTTTAGCTGGATCTTTTGCTTCACCTTTTGTATACATATGTTCAACACCAAACAATTTGTAAGTGCCGTTCTTGATATTATCCTCAGTGAAAGCTACGCCATCAAGTTTCAATGCTTTTACTGTGTCATCGATATACGGTGTATCCACATAACCGATGGAACCGGATTGACCAACTACTGCTGTTTTCATTGCACCACTGTTTTCTTGTGTAATACCATCTTTTGTAAATTCTTTACCATCAAGAATGATATTCTTTACAAGTGTACGGGAACCCGAGCTATCTGGACGGTGAACAAGGACGATTTTAGCATCATTACCGCCAACTTCTTTCCAGTTCGTGATTTTACCCATGTAGATGTCAGCTGCTTGTTGTTTCGTTACGTTGTCTACTTTCACATCTTTGTTTACGATCAATGCGAAAGGTGCGATAGCTACTTGGTGATCAACAAGACCTTTATCCTTATATTCAGCAGCAGGTTCTACGTCGGAGTTACCGATGTCGGATGTTCCGTCTGCTACGTTCTTAATTCCTGTACCTGAACCACCAGCTGTTACGTTAACCGTTACCTTCGGGTTCTTTTCCATAAACTCTGTTGCTGCTTGCTTAACTAATGGAAGAAGTGCGCTGGATCCAGAAGCTGTTATCGTACCGCTCAATTCTGTTTTAGGAGCATCGCTCGGTTTTGCAGAAGCTGAAGCCGCTGTCGTTGCTGCCGTTGTTGCTGCTGCATTGTTCGTCTCTGTTTTTGCACCGCAACCAACCAAAGTCCCCATCATTAATACCGCGGATAGTGTAAATGTAATTCCTTTTTTCGACATGAAGTTAAACATAGTTAACATGTCCTCCTTTGAATGTATGTTCTGGATTTGGTTAAGTTCGATCCCCATCTTCTTGTGTGTCGAACGACCTTACTTCCATATGGTAACAAGCGAATGTAAAATACAAACCCACGAAACGTTAACGTAATGTAAAACTTTTAATTTACAAATCGTTTACATAGTTCGACGCTTTAGTTAATAGAAGCCCCCTATATTAATAAGTAATTAGACGCATGGTGTCTAAGCTTGTCTATATATAGGAGGAATACATATGGGTAAAATGATGTTGTCCAACTTCTCTATGCGTGCAAAATTAATCGCAAGCTTCAGCGGCGTGCTGATCATTTTCTTGGCCGTGGCCCTGTTCAATCTACATCAGGTGACGCAAATTAAGCAGCATATGACCAATCAGAACGATAAAGTAGATCTGAAGGTCATGGCCCTAGAGCTTAAGAATATGGTTCAGGAAATGAACATCATTGCTTCTGGACTTGAGATTTCCAAGAAACCGGAATTCATCGAGAAGTACAATAGTAAACGACAGCCCTACAATGATTTCATTCACAAGATCGGCAATACGGCTAGCACCCCTGATCAACAAAAGTGGCGAAGCCAATTAATTCAAGCCTCCGTTGATTACATTAACAATTTCGATACTGCGGCCAAAATGGTTCAGGATCCAAATATGAAAGCAACCGATCTCCAGATCAATCTGTTGTACTTATATAGTGAATCCCAAGAGTTGAAAGATAACATCTTTGGATTAGTTGATAAGTTTTATATCACTTATGCGGATGGTGCAGCCCAGGCTATTGCCAGCTCCTCCAAGGCACTCAATGATAGCCGTACGATTATGTTGGTTGCTTCTGCCTTCGTCTTTTTCCTTACTATGGCCATTGCATTTCTTATAATTACATCGTTTACGCGTCCGATATCTGTTCTGCAAAAAGCAGTCGCACGCATTGCTGCCGGTGATTTGACCCACACCATTAACTCCACCGCCAAAGATGAACTGGGGCAGTTAAGCAACAGCTTCGACCAAATGATTAAGCAAGTTCGTCTCATGCTTGGCGCTACCAAGGGCATCGCTTCTTCTTTATCGGCTCACTCCCATGAGTTTCATCGCTTCTCGCAGCTGACAGCTTCAGCGAATACAGACATCCTCAAGGCGATCCATGAGATTTCCACAGGCGCCGATGAGCAAGCGATGAAAACAGAGATCAGCTCGATACTCATTGCCGAGCTGGAAGCGGAGATCCGCGACATCAGCGCGTATACCAATGAAATGAAACGCAGCAGTGACGAAGCTGCAGTCGGTACACAGCAAGGCACCGCATCGGTGCAGGCGCTGAAAGCATCGACAGCAGAGTCGCAGCTCCTGCTGCAGAAGGTGGACGCGGCGATGCAGACGCTCAGCGCCAGCTCGAAGCAGATCGGCGCCATCGTGCGCTCGATCATGGAAATTTCAACGCAGACGAATGTGCTTGCGTTGAATGCCGCGATCGAAGCGGCCAGAGCCGGCGTGCATGGCCGCGGCTTCTCCGTGATCGCGGACGAAGTGCGCGATCTGTCCCTGCAAACGAACGGATCGTCGAAGACGATCAGTGGAATCATTGGGACGCTGCAAGCTCAGATTCAAGAGCTGCAGCTTTCCTTGAGCGATGCGCGTGAATCTGCGCTGACGCAGAGCAGCCACGTGGAGGAAACATTCGGCTCCTTCAATAGAATTGAGAAGTCGACGTTAGTCATCCGAGAGCAGATTGTGCAGATTCATCAGAAAATCGAGCAAGCCCAATCGAAAAACGACCACCTCGTCGATTCCGTTCAGTTTGTTGCCGCCATTGCGCAGGAAACTGCTGCTGGCGTTGAAGAGGTCAATTCGACCAGCATCCAACAGGACGCTTCGATTCGACGTATTGCCGAAGAATCGGATGATATTCTTGAGCTTGCTCGGCAGCTATTTGCAGAAATTAGTAAGTTCCAAATTACCGAAGCCGACATTGAGGATGAGGTTATACATAGCGATATAGTTGGAGAGAACGTCGTGGAACAAGTTGCTGCCATTGAAGAGGAAATGAGCTTAGAGCCCGCTTTCGAACACCGTGATCAAACAACACGTCATGAAATCAAGAAAGAGAAATTGGAAGTGCTTATAGAGAAGAAAGAGTTGGTTGGGATCAAATAACGAATGCAAACAACTAACTCCGGTCGGATTCCTCCCCCAGCACTCATTAGTCCGAAATTGTCTAATTAATCTCACTGTCCGCGTCATTAATTCTTAGTTAGTCCTAAATAGCCCAACTAAATCAACCCAAACAACCCTCACGCAAGGAAAATGGGTAGATAAATCGGCAGAATCTGACTATTGGTCCTTTTTAAAAAGGAATCCTCGTTTATATTCGGAAATATCGGACTAACGCAGCTTTCAGCGAAGGCTAAAGTTACTGAAGAAGGCAGCAGAGCAGACCAAAAACAAAGGAGCTAAGCGTTTTTAAGCCGCTTAGCTCCTTTGCTTTCAATAATTTCTGTCGATCGAAGATCTCTTTATTTCGCTATCTCATCTGTTGCCTTGATGTTGCGAAGGATGCTCACTTCAACTCGACGGTTCTTCGCTCTGCCATCCGTCGTCGTATTCTCAGAAATAGGACGATACTCGCCATACCCCACGGAGGAATAAGACGCAGGCTGAATCTTCGTGTTGATGAGTAATATTTTCATAAAATTCACGGCACGCTTGGCGCTTAAATCCCAGTTTGTTTCAAAATCCGCCCTATGAATCGGAATATTATCGGTATGGCCAGCCACCTCAACTTGATAGCCAGGATATTGCCCCAATAAATTCGATATCGATTCGGCAAGCATTTGGGACTCTTGCTTAATTGTAGCCGAACCCGAATCGAATAGCGCACGATCACTAATCGTGATGGTTAGCTTCTCATTATCCAGCTTGGTTGTCAGCTGCTCATTCAACTTATTTTCTTTAATATAAGCATCCATGCTCATCTTCAATTCTGTTAGATCCTTTTCTTCCTTCTGAAGCTTAGCCGCTAACCCACTTTCGGTCTTACTCTCTTCTTTGCTAGGTGGACTCTGGCTCTTTTCCGTATTTTTCGAAGTATTCGCCGTGTCGTTAATGGGGATTAAATTCGACATCGCGAAGGGTGCTTCGCCACCAGTGAAAGCACTGTTTAATGAGCGCATGATCGTGTCATATTTCTTCTGATCAACCTGTGTTGAAGCAAATAGAATAATAAAAAGGGCAAGTAGTAAAGTTAATAAATCCGCATAGGGAATGAGCCAGGTTTCATCGATATGTTCTTCATGATCCTCATGCTTCTTTTTTTTACTCACCGTACGGATGCCCCCCCCTCCGCTCCTTCTTCAAAGGACTCACGTTCTTTATTCGGAACGAAAATCATCATTTTTTGCTTCACGGAATTCGCAGAAACGCCAGATTGAATGGAAAGCAAGCCCTCAACCACCATAAGCTTGATTTCAACCTCTTTCTTGGACTTCTGCTTGAGCTTGTTTGCAAAGGGGTGGAACACAACATAACCTAAGAAAATGCCGAACATGGTGGCAACGAACGCCGCTGAGATCAAGTGTCCTAATTTCTCAATTTCACTCAAGTTACCAAGAGCCGCAATAAGTCCGACTACGGCACCTAGTACTCCAAGTGTTGGCGCGTATGTTCCTGCTTGTGAAAAAATACTAGCAAATTTCTTATGTCTGGTTTCCATTTCCGCAATATCCTCAAGAAGAACATCCCGTACGAAATCAGGGTCATTGCCATCGATAATCAGACGCATGCCGCTTTTCATAAAAGGATCCGAAAGCTCTTCCGCTTGCTTCTCTAGGGACAGCAACCCCTCGCGGCGCGTAATGCTCACCCAATTTATGAACATCTCAATCAACTCTTTTTTGGGCACATGATTCTGTTCAGTGAAAATTATTTTTATTAAGCTAGGTATTTTCTTAATCTCTTCGAGTGCAAAAGCATTGAACAACGCCGCTGCTGTTCCACCGAAAATAATTAAAGCTGCCGCTGGATTCAATAAGGCCGCTAGACTTGCCCCTTTTAGTACCATGCCAACACCGATCGATACTGCCGCCAACACAACACCAATGATTGTTGATTTCTCCATCCTTCAAGCACCTCTTTACGTGTAATCTACTTGTCATTCGTTATGTACAAGAACTTGTTCAATCAAGCTTTTCGACAATAAATGAGTTCTATATTCATAATAAGTTTATTTGGGCGCTACCACAATCCTTTTTCATTAAAAAAAGTAGGACTAAAGTCCCTGTTGTTCATAAATTCGATCAAATTTGGTCGAATATTGACAATTCCCTCTATCTATAAAGTTACATGTCGATGGCAGCTATTCCTGCTTAATTCGCTCTCTCTTCGGAAATCAATTCTTGCGTGGTAAAATTGGTATGTCTTGGTATTCAATTAGGGAACGATAGGACAGAATAACATCAACATGCCATTGTAGGAGGAATGATTGAATTGGAGAAAAGACCTTTTGGCCGGACGGGTGCACATTTCCCACTTTTAAGCTTTGGCGCTCAGCGTATTGTGGATGAACATAACTGCACGGAGGAACAAGCGATTCAAATTGTGAACCGTGCGATTGATGAGGGAATTACTTATTTTGATACAGCGCCTAGCTACTCAAAAGGGCAATCCGAAGAACGTCTCGGTAAAGCATTAGCGCTGCATAAACGCAGGGATGAGGTTTGGATTGCGACGAAAACAAATGACCGCACCCGAGACGGTTCCTTACGACTACTTGAAGCTAGTCTGAAGCGTCTGCAGACGGATCATGTAGAGGAGTGGCGCCTGCATAATATTATGAAAATGGAAGAGCTGGAGCAGTGTTTCGCCAAAGGCGGTGCTCTTGAAGCCCTGATTGAGGCGAAGGAACAAGGCATGATCAAGCATATCTCGATCAGTGGTCATACGAATCCCCAGGTCCAAGTTGAGGCTATTGATCGCTATCCGTTCGATAGTGCGCTCGTCGCACTCTCTGCTGCTGATCACCTCGTATATAGCTTCGCTCATGAATTTCTGCCGAAGGCCAATGAGAAAGGCATCGCCATCATCGGGATGAAGGTCATGGCGCTCGGTAAATTAGCACCTTGGTACGAAAAAGCTCTCCGTTACACACTATCCTTGCCAATCTCAACTGCTATTGTTGGCATGGAGTCTATGGAACAGCTCGAACAGAATCTAGCCATTGCTAAAAATTTTACACCTATGACCGATCTGGAGCAGCTCGAATTTCTCAAGGAAATCATGCATCTTGCGAACCCGGATGTTCTCAAATGGAAAACCACGGATTGGGTTTCCGGCGAGTGGTATGTGCGGTAGAAACTGTGAAAGCCCAATAAGCTCAGATGAGCCTATCGGGCTTTTGTTTTACTGGGTAACCAACGCGTCACAATAGACTATTGTTTAGAATCGAAAAAGAAATGCTCAGCCTTCCATTGCTCCCCTAATTGGAGAATGCCATACGAGTAGCGAGGCTGTCTTCTTTTATCCGTAGGTGAACCTGGATTGAACATGATCGTCCCTTGAACATTTTGTAGAAACGGGATATGCGAGTGTCCAAAAATGACCATATCAGGCCGCTCAGCTTCGAATGACTCACGCGCTCTTACTTCTGTCGTTTTCCGGAAGCCATCCCCATGGATAAGTCCTACGCGGAAATTACCTAAGGTTAATAGTTTCTTCTTCCCAAACCTCTCCACAATGTCTTCACCATCGTTATTACCAGCCACGGACTCACACGGCGCAATTTGCTCGACAAGCTCAATGACATGCTTACTCACCCAATCACCTGCATGAATAATAAGATCGACACCTTGTAATCCCGCTATAAGAGCATCGGGCAGCTTCTGTGCATGGTAAGATAAATGAGTATCTGCTATAACACCTATTCGCATCGCCATTTACTCCTTCTAACATCAATTAGTCGTTAAGGATATACTAGTCATGAAAAAGTAGGAATGCAAATAAGTTATTGGGATCAGTGAGTCAACATACAAACAGCCGCCCCAACGTGGGACGGCTGTTGCCATTTATATTAATCCAACTGACGCACTTGCACACCTTTATCACGAATGCGCTCCAGCGCATCCTTACTTGTCATGCGATCCGTAATGACATGTTGAATATCAGACCAACCTGCCACTTGCGTTAAAGCTTGCGTGCCGAATTTACTATGGTCAGCCAGCAGATAGGTCTCGTCTGCGATACTGATCATTTTGCGCTTAATCAATGCTTGAAGCTCATTCGATTCGCTGATCCCACGCTGCACGTGAACCCCTTTGCATGAGAGGAATAGCTTATGCGCATGGTACATATCCAAGGATCTCTCCGATAAAGGACCCACGTAGGATAAAGACTTCGGAGAAAGCAAGCCGCCCGTGGAGATGACTTGAATCTTCTCTTTGCCGCTTACCTCAAGTGCAACCTTCATCGAGTTGGTGATGATGGTAATTGCCATATCTGGAATCATTTTCGCCATATACCAAGCCGTGGTACTCGCGTCGAGAATGATGCGGTCCCCCTCCTGAATATGTGAAACAGCTTCCTTCGCAATGCTGTTCTTGAAATCCGCGTGAGCCGTCTCCCGTTCCATGAAAGGAACTTCGGTCTGCGCTTCCTTCACGCTCACCGCACCGCCATGGCTGCGCATGAGCTTGCCTTCGGCTTCTAAGCGATCCAAGTCACGTCGAATCGTTTCTTCCGTAACCTGACACAACTCGCTTAGCTCGGTCACCCGAATGCTTCCTCTTTCATTCACCAATTGAACGATTCTCTGCCATCTTTCCGCTACCAGCATCGTTACCCCTCATTTCACCGTCGATCGGGAGGCCACCTGACAAAACACTGCATACGCTGCCTGCCAACCCGCGCCATCCTCTGGACGATACGTTTTGACCGGGAACGAATTCCGAATCAGCTTCCTGGCTTCGCGCAAATTCGCGATATACCCTAGTGCTATCCATTGTACTACAAGGTTTCCTAAGGCACTACCCTCTACTGGACCCGCCCACACCTCACGCTGTGTCGCATTTGATGTAAATTGGCAAAGCAGCTCGTTCTGAATTCCACCGCCAACGATGTGAAGACCGCGATACGTTTTGCCTGAAAGCTGCTCCGTACGCTCCAAAATAAAGCGGTATTTCAGCGCTAAGCTTTCCATTATGCAGCGCACAATCTCACCATCGGTTTGAGGCACAGTCTGCTGGGTGTCACGACAGTATTGCTGGATCTGCTTCGGCATATGAGCAGGATTTAGGAACATATCGTCATCCGGATCGATGAAGAATTGGAATGGCTTTACGGCTTCCGCTTGTTTAACAAGCTCAGCAAAACTGGCCGTTTTACCCTCTTTTTCCCATGCACGTTTGCATTCCTGAATTAGCCATAGCCCCATGATGTTCTTTAATAAGCGATTCGTGCCGTACACGCCGCCTTCATTCGTGAAATTCCAGGCTAACGCTTGTTCAGTGAGATCAGGTGCACTCGTCTCTGTGCCTAACAATGACCACGTTCCACAGCTGAGGAATGCGAAGTCATCATCAAGAGCAGGAACGGCTACGACTGCGGAGGCTGTATCATGCTCGCCAACAGCGATAACCGGTATGGAAGGAACATCCAGTTCTTCACAGACGGCTGGGCTCAATGAACCTACTCGTGTTCCTGAAGCAACAGGATTCAAGAAGATCTGTTCCGGAAGCCCAAGCTGTTCGAGCAGTGATGTGTCCCACGTTAAGCTTGTTGCATTAAACAACTGCGTTGTTGTGGCGTTGGTATATTCGCTATGCTTTTCACCCGTTAGGAAGTAACGCAGCAGGTCCGGAATCATCAGAAATGTAGCTGCTCGGTTCAGCAATTCGGGATTGTTTTGCTTAATGGCATAGAGTTGAAAAATGGAGTTGAATTGCAAAAATTGCAGCCCGGTTGCGGCATACAGCTTTTCACGACCAACGATATCCATAACATGCCCCATGATGCCGTCTGTTTGATGATCACGATAGTGGTAGGGATTTCCCAACAGCTCGCCGCCCGTAGCAAGCAACCCGAAATCAACCGCCCACGAATCAATAGCTAAGCTTTCAATATTCGAATAGCCCAAATGCTTTGTTTGTAAAATGCCTTGCTTCAGCTCATGAAGCAACCGTAAAATGTCCCAGTGAAGGTGGTTACCCACCCTCACCGGATCATTCGAAAAGCGATGAATTTCCTCGATCGTGATCCGGCCCGCTTCAGAATCAAGACGTCCGACGATCGCTCTGCCGCTGCTTGCTCCCAAATCGAAGGCTAGAACTGTCGATGGTGTACTCACCAGCTTGCACCGCCCTTGCCACGCGCATTAATTTTCTCGTCGTAGCCGCTTTCTAAGTAAGCTTTCATTGGGTCGGTTGCCACTCCCATGTCCTCACGAACCGCTTGAAGTAGAGGCGTTACATCGAATTCAAATGCTTTACGAACCGCATCCTCTGCGCCCAAAACATCTTGATTCTCTTGCGCTGTTCTAACTTCTTCAAGGTTAATCAGCAAAGCTTTTGCATACTGGGTTTGTACGTTAAGTACAGAACGCAGCATCGCTGGGATTTTACGCTCAATGTTATGACTCTGGTCGATCATATAAGCAATATTGTCAGCAGCCTGACGAATTCGTGGGTTCTTGTCATTCGCTGCATCAATGATTTGGTAGAAAATCAAGAACAATTCATACGGATTCACAGATCCAACGATCAGATCATCATCTCCGTATTTACGGGAGTTGAAGTGGAAGCCGCCTAATTTATTTTCATCCAACAAGTACGTCACGATGTGCTCAATGTTCGTTCCTTGCGGGTGATGTCCTGTATCAACAAGCACTTCTGCTTGCGGACCCAATTTGTTAGCCAAATTGAATGCCATGCCCCAGTCAGCAAGATCTGTGTGATAGAACGCTGGCTCATAGAACTTGTATTCGATCAACATACGCATGCTAGGTGTCATTGCATTGTACATTTCTTTCAGTGACTCGTACATCCATGCTTTACGCGCGCGGATATCCACTTGACCTGGGTAGTTGGAGCCATCTGCAAACCACAAGCTCAACACGTCAGAGCCCACAGTTTTGGCAATGTCCACGCACTCTAACAGGTGGTCCGTCGCTTTGCGGCGAATCGCTGCGTTCGAGTTCGTAACACTTCCGAAGATGTAATCATCTTCTTGGAAAAGGTTCGGGTTTACCGCACCGATGGATACACCTAGATCAGAAGCATGCTGCTTCAGCTTTGCGTAGTCATCCACTTTATCCCACGGGATGTGGATCGCAACCGACGGGCAAACACCCGTCAGCTTGTGCACTTGTGCCGCATCTTCGAATTTCTCGAAGGGATTACGCGGCACTCCTGTTTGTTTGTAGACTTTGAAGCGCGTCCCTGAATCCCCGTAGCCCCATGAAGGCGTCTCAACTTTCAGGGCTTTCAGCTTCGCTTTTACAGCTGCAATATCAATGCCTCTGAGGGCTTGTTGCTCTTCGAACAACGCGTAGGCTTTATCGCTCATTGGTTTGTTGCCTCCTAGTAGATGAATTAGCGTGTGAAGGCAGCTGGTACGCCACCATCAACAGTGATCATGCAACCTGTTGTTTTAGCTGCTTTGGATGATGCGAAGTATACGATAGCTTCTGCCACATCTTTCGGGAAAATGTTAACGAGCAGCGTCGTTCTCTTACGGTAGTGCTCTTCCAGTTGATCTGGTTCAATTCCGTAAGCTGCAGCACGCTCATTGCGCCAGTTGGAGTTCCAAATCGCGGAGCCTTGAAGAATCGCATCTGGCAATACGGAGTTCACGCGAATTCCGAATTCGCCGCCTTCTGCCGCGATGCAACGAGCCAAGTGAATCTCTGCCGCTTTTGCAGTGGAGTAGGCCGAAGCATTTTTACCAGCAAATACGGAGTTCTTGGAGCCTACGAATACCATGCTGCCGCCGATTGTTTGCTTTTTCATAATTTTAAACGCTTCTCTTGCTACAAGGAAATACCCTGTGCTAAGCACGTTCATGTTCAGGTTCCACTCTTTAAGGGATGTTTCGTCAAAAGGACTGGAAGTCGCAAGACCTGCGTTATTTACGATAATATCGATCCCGCCGTAGCTAAGAATGGATTCACGGAACGCTGCTTCTACTTCTTCTTCTTTCGTTACGTCCATGCGAACAGCAATCGCTCTGTTTTCGCCGTATTGTTCGTTCAATTCAGTTGCAAGCTTCTGTGCACCTTCCAGGTTCAGGTCAGCCAATACAACATGC
The DNA here is from genome assembly GCF_059692215.1 of Paenibacillus sp. J22P51. Taxonomy (NCBI): domain Bacteria; kingdom Bacillati; phylum Bacillota; class Bacilli; order Caryophanales; family Paenibacillaceae; genus Paenibacillus; species Paenibacillus sp. J22P51. The sequence goes on from NZ_JCAUAZ010000001.1 coordinate 854,892, forward strand.
GCGCCATCTTTGAGGAATTGACGAGCCGTGACGCTTCCTATTCCGCCAGCTCCACCAGTGATGAAAGCAATTTGGCGGGAGAATTCAGCTTCTGCAGGAGCCAATGTTAATTTATAAAGTTCAAGAGGCCAGTACTCAACGTTATAAGATTCATTTTCGCTTAGGGATACGAACGTTCCAAGCGCTGTAGCGCCTCTCATAACGGAAATCGCACGGTGGTAAAGTGCGCCGCTTACTTGCGCCATTGCCCAGCTTTTGCCTGTGTTGATCATCCCGATACCAGGAATAAGAATAACACGAGGAGCTGCTTCATTGATAACGTCGCCTTCATTTTTGTTACGGTTAAAATAAGCTTTGTACTCTTCTTTGTACTCTTCGATGCCTGCTTTAAGTGCTTCAGTTAAGGAAGCCGCGTCACCCGTTGTAGGGTTCCAATCAATATATAAAGGCTTCATTTTCGTATGAACAAGGTGATCCGGACAAGCTGCACCAACTTGAGAAAGAACAGCAGCTTCGCGGCTATTTACAAATTGAAGTACATCGTCTGCACTGTCAATTGTGAGGATCATTTTCTTTTCGTTGCTTACTGCACCGCGTACGATCGGCAGAACTTGAGCCAATAGCTCGTTGCGAGCTTCGACGCTAAGCGTTTCGAATTTGGAACCGCCATATAGATTCTCTTCGTTCACACGAGCTTCGATGAAGCTTTCTGCTTCATTAATGATCGCAAGTGTTTTGAGGTAGCTCTCTTCGGACGTTTCGCCCCAAGTCACTAGACCATGTTTCTCCATAAGAACAAGCTCTGCTTTTGGATTGTTGCGAACGCCTTCAGCGATCATTTTGGAAAGTGTAAAACCAGGACGAACATAAGGTACCCACACGAAACGGTCGCCGTAAATCTCTTTCGCAAGCTCACGTCCGTTGTGTGCGCAGCAAAGTGCGATAATCGCATCTGGATGCGTGTGGTCAACGTTTTTGAATGGTAAGAACGCATGTAAAAGCGTCTCAATGGAAGCACGTGGATGTTTGCTGTCGATCATACAGTTTGCAAGGTAAGCAACCATTTCTTCATCGGACATTTCGTCACGCTCGATTAATGGACGAATATCTTCCATGCGAAGACCTGTGAAATTCTTTGCTTTCATCGTAGCAAGGTCAGAACCGCTTCCTTTCACATACATAACCTCTACATCGCGGCCACGGAAATCCTTCTCAATCGTTTTGTAAGAAGTGTTACCGCCACCCCAGTTAGCAACTGCACGGTCCGTTCCTAGTAGATTAGAACGATATACAAGCTCTTCTACACCTTTTGAGACTGCATTCGCTTTTGATGCTTCCCATAAATTCGCAACCATAATTTCAGTACCCTCCTAAGTTTAACATCCCATGATTATGTGTTTGTTTTTGATGGTTTCATCGTAACACATCTTTGTTTGTTTTTGAATCATTATTTTTGTCTTTGTTTTATATGAAATAGAATCAGTTCGTTTCGCGTGTCGTATATAAAAGAAAGGAGTATTGATGAGTCGAATCTGTTCCGTTATTGTTTTGATTGTGTTTCTTTTTGTTTTTCTTCCTTTTCTTTTTTGAATCAGTAAACAGACTAACTTCACTCTTATCGCCACGGTCGCACATGAGTTAGTCGATATTATCGACTAACTCCACTCCTACTGCCTCTCTCGCACATGAATTAGTCGATTTTATCGACTAACTTGACTCATACTGCCACGCTTGCACATGAGTTAGTCGATTTTATCGACTAACTCCACTCATACTGCCTCTCTCGCACATGAGTTAGTCGATTTTATCGACTAACTCCACTCATACTGCTCCTCTCGCACATGAGTTAGTCGATTTTATCGACTAACTCCACTCCTACTGCCTCTCTCACACATGAATTAGTCGATTTTATCGACTAACTTGACTCATACTGCCACGCTTGCACATGAGTTAGTCGATTTTATCGACTAACTCCACTCATACTACCTCTCTCGCACATGAATTAGTCGATTTTATCGACTAACTCCACTCATACTGCCTCTCTCGCACATGAGTTAGTCGATTTTATCGACTAACTGGACTCATACTGCCTCTCTCGCACACGAGTTAGTCGATTTTATCGACTAACTTGACTCATACTGCCACTCTCGCACATGAGTTAGTCGATTTTATCGACTAACTCCACTCCTACTGCCTCTCTCGCACATGAATTAGTCGATTTAATTAGTCGATTTTATCGACTAACTTGACTCATACTGCCTCTCTCGCACATGAGTTAGTCGATTTTATCGACTAACTCCACTCCTACTGCCTCTCTCACACATGAATTAGTCGATTTTATCGACTAACTCCACTCCTACTGCCACGCTAGCACATGAATTAGTCGATTTTATCGACTAACTTGACTCCTACTGCCTCTCTTGCACATAAGTTAGTCGATTTTATCGACTAACTACTAAAAATAAAAAGACGTTCGTCAGATCAATTGACCTGACGAACGTCCCATTCGCGTTAAATATCATCATCGAAATGCCATTTATCTCTGCCACTACCGCTCGATTCTCCAGTCATGTCATCCTGCATATCGCCAGCGTAATCTCCCTGCTCATCTTCGGCTACATTTTGCAAATCAAAGGCATTGATCGTCATGATCGGATACACATGATGCGCCGCGATTTGAGCTGCCTGCAGCTTCATAAACTTCGGTGAGCCTTCTGTCTCTTCGTCATAGACAAGCAGGATACCGTCCGAATTACGGAGTAGAAACTTGTCTCGTTCTTTGAACTGCCAGGGCCCCTCGTATTTGGTCTTCGTTATGCTGTTCACGTAATTGGCGCGCTGCATGACGCTAGAATAGCAGCCCTTCTTATCATCGCTCCACTTCTCTTCCTGCTCCAGAAATGGCGTGATCACAGCCAGTTTCAGCTCAGGATGGGTGCTCTCCCTCAGATCAAGCACGGCCTCTGCCGCCCATAGTTCAACGCCCCATTGACCACTTACAACAACCCATTCAAGTCCGTCATCCAACAAGGCGATGAGTCGTTTTTGAATCGCTTTTTTTATAATCGGAATGCCAGGATGCTTCAATGAGAAAATACCCAACTCATTCGCTTTGTACCCTGTAATTAGTACTCGTTTCAAGAAACTCACCCCCTTGTTGATCATCCTAACAGGTTAGCATAGTTGGATCTAATTAGGAAGAACTGCTAAATATGCCTTTAACATAATGACTATCAAATCTTGAAAAAGACGCACTCATTTTAACTTCACTCTAGCCATACGACCAAGCCAGTCCACTCTGAATTGCATACTATAATATCATCTCTTCTAGAAAGGATGATAGAATAATGGCAAGAATGAAACAAGGATCAGGCGGGTCCGTACAATTCAGACATCGAATGGAGGGCTTGACGTCACGTGTTCAGAATCATCGGCATTCATTCGGCAATTTATCAGATATTGTTATCCCTGAGGATGGCAGACATCGTCACACATTCCAAGGTATCACGACAACAGCTGACGGACATCGTCATTCGTATTCCGGTCGCACAGGCCTCAACATCGGTGTAGGGCCAAACCATTTTCATCGTTTTCAAATTTTAACAAATATCGCAAATGGGCATCGCCACATCATTTCCGGCAGAACAACAGGTGTCATTCGTCTAGGTGTCGTGGTTGGGCACAAATTGATCATTGAGAGTATCGTTCGTCAGCATGTGAAGTAAATTCGGCACCCTAGCTACCCACATACATCTTAGCGCGAAAAATAAAAGACTACTGAGTGATCTCAGTAGTCTTTTCATTTCAAGCTTCTTTTTCCATTTCCCCTTTTAAAACCTCAACCAACCATGGATATGCCTGACTCCCGTTAACCTCATGAACACCCTCATAGAGATGAACGCCTATTCGTTCACTAACACCAGCCTCCGCGTAAACGCGTTCCAAATAGGAAACGGCTGCTTCCACTGTTTCAATGGGGAAGATCGGATCCTGTCTACCCGAAGCAATAAACACAGGGCGAGGGGCAAGCAAGCCGATTAATTCAGGAAGCTCCGCAAAGTCGAGCACACCTGGCACATAGTTATCGATGCAATGCCGAATCCCCATGATGCTGCCTTTGAATGTATTCGTGAATGCACATAATACCGTAGCCTGAATACGTTCATCAACAGCAGCGGTATAAGCAGCAAGAAGTCCGCCTCCAGAGAAGCCGAAACAACCGATACGACTAGCATCAATATCCTCGCGTGACGCCATGTAATCCAATGCCCGAATAGCTTCTTGTACGCGCAGTCCAGCCAGGGAGATGCCATATAGCAAAAGATGAGAAGCCAGCGTCTGGCATGAAGAATTGCCGACCTGCCCATCTCGTTGGTCAGCTTCCAATCGCCGATCACCGAATCCAAGGACTTCGGGAACGACGACCACGAAGCCGCGTCTTACCATCTCTAAGGCATAGTTTCCGTGAAGATCCGGTTCCCCTGTATGCTCAGTTCCATCTGCGTTCAAACCAACGATCTGTCTACTCCCAAAGCCATGTCCATGCAGAGCCAGCACGGCTGCAGACTTTGTAGACAAGCCCTTAGGCAGCAGCACATAACAGGGAACTCGAAACCCCCATAGGGTGCCGAATTCAATTCGTTCACGGATATGATCTTCGAGCTCCACACGTTCAAGAAGAACAGGACGAAGCTCGTCCTGTCCTTCCATCGGCACCGATAAAGTGCTCGCCAAACGCTTTTTCAATTGTTCCTTCGTGAATTCGGCCCATTCAGCACGCTGCTGCACACGTTTCAATTCGAAGGTACGATATAGATTTTCCATGCTGGCGTCTGGATTCCACATACTTCTACCCTCCGTCAAATATTAAAATTTAACGAGCTTATCAACGGCAACTGGCTGCCCTGTTCGAAGTGAAATATTGCCAGCAATACCAGTTAGAATGGACATCGCCCCATCCACGTGTGAAGCCGCACGATTGAAACGATCATCGGATGGCTTATCGAAGATATCTTTCAACAACACAGGATCTCCGCCGCCGTGGCCGCCAACCCCTTCTTCAAGCTCTACTTGATAAGGTGCTGCGAACATCGGGAATACGGTAATCGTTTTCGATTGCAACGCACCCTCATCCGCCTTGTCTCCGCCAGAATTCACGTAAGACTTCTCGACAACTTTCATTTCAATTCGGCCTTTGCTTCCATTGATATTCACATTGAAGCCTTCCCACGGTAAATACGCATTCAAGGAATAAGTTAGAATGGCTTTATTTTTATAACGCACCATCACACCCATTGTATCTTCAATCGAGATTCCGTCACCAAAAACACTTTGATCACGTTGATATCCATCTTCATGCTCAGCATCCAAATATAATCCTTTCAGATTCGGATTGCTATCTAAATGCAAGGCAAAAGGATCCTCTTTGGCATACGCATTCCCAGTTGCACGTTGGTAAAACTTCGTTTCTCCGCGCTTCTCGGCATTCGCTTTCCCGTAGAACATCAAGTCTCCCATGGCAAAAACTGTTTCCGGCTGTGTCCCTAACCAGAAGTTGACGAGATCAAAATGGTGAGTTGACTTATGCACGAGCAAGCCGCCGCCATTGCGTTTGTCGCGATGCCATCTGCGGAAATAATCTGCGCCATGCTCCGTATTCAGCAACCACTCAAAATGTACGGAATGAACATCGCCAATCGTTCCATCCATAATTAACTCACGAATTTTCGTATTGTGCGGCGCATAACGGTAGTTAAAGGTCACGCGAAGCTGACGACCTGTCCGTTTGATGGCATCGAGAATTTCTTGGCATTTCTCTTCATCAACCGTCATCGGCTTCTCTGAAATAACATCACAGCCGAGCTCCATCGCTTTGATAATGTACGTATGATGCGTACGGTCAACCGTTGTTACAATAATCGCGTCCGGCTTCTCTTGACGAATCATTTCTTCGAATTGGTCAGCCTTATACGTAGGAACAGCATGATATTCATACTTCTTAGCAAGCAAATCATTCGTAAAATTCATGCGTGTTTGATTAATATCACAAATCGCAACTAGCTCTGATGTATCTCGAAAATCCTTTACCATGGAACCATAGAAGAATTCAGCGCGTCCGCCAGTACCTACAATCGCATAACGTGTTTTTTTCATTTGTCAATAAGCCCCTCTCGATTACAAACCTTAACATCTCATATTGCAAGATTAATACAATATTTGTTGTGTTTCTAATCAAATATTACTTAATCACTTTATTTCCTTGCATATATTGCTGTAAAATAGAGAGAAGATTGAGAATTAGAGAGGTGTCCAGGTTGATTCAGTACGAGATTGAAAGACTGCGCAGAGAGCAAACCTTCTCTATGACAGTGAATCATTTTCATGACCATTACGAAATTTATTATTTACTCAGCGGTAAACGCCACTATTTCATTCAAGACCGCTCCTTTTCCATGCAAGAGGGTGATCTTGTTTTTATTGATAAAAATAAGCTTCACAAAACGCTCGATGCTAACGCTCTTCCACACGAACGCATCTTAGTGAGCTTCAACGACGCCTGGATAAGTACGATGGGGAAAGATGCGCATGCGCTTCTACTGACTCCTTTTCGGCAAAAACAGATTATCTTCTCACTATCAGGGGCGAATCGGACGCTCGTCGAGAACCTGCTATTTAGCTTATTGCGCGAAAAACAGCAAGAACAGAGCGGCTGGGAGCTCAATAGTAAAGCGCTGCTTACGCAATTGCTCGTCTTCTGCACGCGGCTGATTGATCAGCAAAGCCCATCGGAGGAGCACCCACAGGCTCATAATCCCAAAATTTTTGAGATTGCCACCTTCATCAATGAACATTTCCAAGAGCGACTCAACTTAGCGTCCATTTCAGAGAAATTCCATATAAGTCCCAGTTATTTCTGTCGTTCCTTCAAGGAAACGACCGGCTTCTCCTTCGTTGAATATTTGAACAACGTCCGTATTCGTGAAGCACAACGGCTGCTGAGGGAGACGAAGCTGAAGGTCATTCACATTTCCGAGCAAGCTGGGTTTGATAATGTCGCTCACTTTGGGCGGGTTTTCAAGCAAGTTACTTCGCAAACTCCATTGGAATGCCGGAAGATGATGCATCTCGGGCTGTAACCATTTTCCGATACGCCGTCGGCGTCATCTGTTTGAGCGACTTGAACGTCTTGAAGGCAGCTAGCGACAGATATCTGGTTCAGATTAAACCCTTGATGATCATCAAGGGTTTTTTTCGTTTTAGCAGCGTACGCCTCTCAGTGAATGAATTCCTAAATTCTGGTCATCATAAGCCAAGAAGGAGGGACAAATAATGCCAACCGTTGATATCGCTTCGATTCAAGAAGCCCTATGTCATACCGACGATTTTATCGTTCGAGAGCTGAATATGGGCGAAGACAAAGCCGTGCTTCTCTATTTGGAAACGATGTGCGACAAGGCAAAAATTGAACTTAGCCTTCTTAAGCAGTTGCAGCGTGAATCCAATGATGGGCAAGTAGCAATGCGCATGGAAGAACTGCTGACCGCTGCTAAAGTACAGCCCTGCCTCTCGGTGCAAGATGCTGTTGACGCTCTGCTCGAAGGCAGCGCCATAATCTGCAGCGAAGCAGCGGGTCTCTGCTACAGCTTCGATGTCAGTCAGCAAAACAGCCGCTCCCCAGAGGAGCCAGAGAATGAGCGCTCCTTAGCGGGCAATCGAGACGGTTTCGTTGAGCATTTGCAGACAAATCTGAATCTGATTCGTAAACATCTGTCCACTGGTGAACTCAGAGTGCGCTATTTCAAGCTGGGCACGAACGCCAAGCGTCTAGTCGCTATGGTATGGTTGGATGGAACAGCCGATACAGGGATTGTAAATATCGCAGCTAACCGTATATCATCAATGTCATCATCCCACGACTTGCACCCCGGCCTTATTCGGAAGAATCTGCGGGAAAGCAAGTATTCCCTCTTTCCGCAAACCCTCAGTACGGAACGCGTCGATTTTGCGGCCGCTCTGCTGGCCCGCGGAAGAATCTGCGTGCTTTGCGACCGAAGCAGTACATGCCTTATTCTGCCCGTTTCTTTCTATACGTTCATGTTGACGCCGGACGATCTTATACAAGGCAATTTGCCCTCGTTATTGATGAGGATGGTCAGAGTAGTTGGGTTGCTGTTCGGCCTAATTCTGCCAAGTCTTTATATCACGATTGTCGGCTTCAATTATGAAGTCCTTCCGTTCTCCATGGTTAACACCATCAAGAGCTCCCTGGAAAACGTACCCTACCCCCCGATAGTTGAAGTCTTACTCATGATTATAATTTTCCAGCTCATTGCCGAGGCCACTCTCCGTCTGCCCTCGACGCTTGCCCAGATGACAGGTATCGTCGGCGGTATCACCATCAGTGAGGCACTCGTCCAAATTGGTTTCGTGTCCAACATCCTCATTGTTATCATCGCGCTTACGACGATTGCGAAGTTTGTGGTTCCATCGACGGAGTTACGCTCCTCAACGACGATAATGCAGTTCGCGCTTATTATCGGGGCAACAATCATGGGCTTTTACGGTATTATGTTCGTGTTTGTCATCATCCTCATCCACTTCCTTGCCCTGGAACCATACGGCGTCCCGTACAGCTTGCCGGTCAGGAGCATCAAACGATGAAGACTGTGAATATACCCATCGGTCCCATTCAGTTGTTCTGCCTGCTGTTCCAAACGCAATTCGGTCTTGGGGTCTTATCTCTCCCGCATGCGGTTAACGCCGATGCCGGGCCAGACGGCTGGATTGCCTGCCTGTTCGGCGGCCTGTTGAATACCATTCTATTGATCCTGGTCTGGATGCTTAGCGAGCAAGACAGGAGCAAAACCGTGTTCCAGATGCTATTACAGCGGCTCGGTCCGTACTTAGGACGCTTATTCATTCTGGCGTTTGCCGTCTATTCGTTTACCATATGTTATGAAGCCCTTGCGAGTTGGGTTTTTATAACGCATTTATGGGCTTACGAGAAAACTCCAGCTTGGATGATTGCGCTGCTGCTCATAGGCGGATGCACCTATCTCGTTTCCAATCCGCTACGTGTTTTCGCCCGCTTCGCCGTGTTCGCCACAGCGATCGTTCCATTGTTCATCGGGCTGATCTGCTATACGCTCAAGGATGCCGATTTGCACTTTGTGATGCCTCTATTTTCTTCCGGCTTAGTAAAAATCGGCTACAGCACTTGGCATAGTATGATATCGTTTATAGGCTTAGAAATTCTTATGGTTCTTTCGCCTTGTTTTCAGATGCCGTCTAAATCCGTCTTGCGTACTGCAATTTTCTGCAATATCACAATCACAGCCATCTATATGCTCTGCGTGTTCTCTTCGACGGTCATCTTCAATTCCGAAATGATCAGTTTCATCCGACATCCGCTGCTGTTTCAGTTCAAAACGATATCGTTTAAGCTCATCGAGCGAACGGATATCATCGTGATGGCTGTTTGGATCCTGTTTATTATCACTACATTATCTACATATCTGTTACTGTTCGTGTCCTCGGTGACTGCCATCGCAAGTCCCAAGAAGGGAATCAAACTTCCGGCGCTGCTCGTGAGCGCGCTTGTCTTGATCGTGCTTGGCCAACGGGAGCTGGATATCTCGCAAATATCCCGCTTCCAAAGCTTCGTCTCCCTTTATGGGCCAGTAGCGGCATTAGGGATCCCGGCAATGATGTTGATGATGATCTACCTTAAAAGATGGCTATCAGGGGGGAAAGTTCGAACATGAAGCCGTACATAGTAAGCTTGCTCCTGGTTCTCCTCCTTCCAGGGTTGACCGGGTGCTGGGACCAACGTGAATTGAAGGAAATACGGACCGAGGATGCAGAAGCCTTCGACTTGCTCGAAAACGGCAAGATTCTGTTTTCTATATCCCTTCCGAGCATTAAGTTAAAGAAACAAGCCCAATCCGAAGTCATTGTGCCAATCATCGGCGCTGAAGGAAGGACGATCAACGAGGCTTACATGGAAATTAAGAAAACGGCTTCCCAAAATCTGGATTTCGGGAAAACACGCCTCATACTCATCAACAAACGATTGGCACGAAAAAGCTTGTATCCCGCGCTGGAGTCGTATTACCGAGAAGCCCATAGTCCGATCAATGTCAAACTGGCCATCGTGGATGATTCCGCAAGCAAGTTGCTGCAGTTGAAAGCGGAGGATCGCTTGATGGTCAGTGAGTATCTTTACGAATTGCTAAAGAGCGGCGAAGATAACGGACTGATTCCGAAAGCCTCTCCCTATTTAATTTATTCGATGTTAACGAATCACGGTACCGACGCTACGATTCCGATCGTCAATCCTAAGGGCGCAGATCGGGCTAAAATAACGGGACTCGCGCTATTCCACAACAAGCAGATGACCGGCGAGCTTGACAGCAAAGCATCCATGCTCTTCATCATGCTTTCGAAATCCAAACCTGATTACTTTACCATCACCGAGAAGGACACTTCTTCCAACATGTATGTTTCGCTGTTCATGAACCGAGACGGCGACCGTAAAATTGCTGTCACAAACGACAATGGCTCCGTCAGGGCGGTTATAAGCGCCGACTTCACTTGTGACCTAGTAGAAGTGCCCGATACTATTCACGTCGATGATGAAATGCTGAAGAAGCTCAGCTCACAATTGGAGCAAAAGATGAACGAAAGGGCGAAGGAAGTCATTAAGGCGCTGCAACAAGCCACTTGCGATGCCTTAGGTATTGGGTTGGAAGTAAAAGCGCATCATTATCGCTATTGGAAAACAATTCAATGGGACGAGGTCTATCCCGAAATGTCCATCGAACCCAAAATTACCATAAACATCGTCAAAAGAGGCCTCTTGGAGTAAGGCAAAACCGCATAATGAGAAAGAGAACTATAGCTCAATAACAATAGGCTAGGCTACCGAGATGCTCGGTAGCCTATTAAAGTATCGGGCACGGTTTCGTGAAACAGATTCCGATGGAGCTTTCTCACTCCACCAACTTCATTTTCACGCCCGTCCCTCTCCTTCCTCCCGCCGTGATCACTTACACCAAATAAAAAAACCTCCATGCAAGCTCACGCTCGCATGAAGGTCCTCAAATTAAAATCCAAAATATTGCTTCGCATTGTTGTATGAAATGCCTTGAACCAACTGCTTCAGCAGCTGCTCATCATTCGGGAACTCGCCCGCTTCTACCCACTCACCGAACATATTACATAGAATGCGGCGGAAATACTCATGACGCGTGTAAGACAAGAAGCTGCGCGAATCTGTCAGCATCCCCACAAAACGGCCGAGCAAACCAAAGTTGCCTAGCGATTTCATTTGGGATACCATGCCATCCCGCGTATCATTGAACCACCATGCAGCGCCTAGCTGGATTTTGCCAGGAATGCCGTCACCTTGGAAGCTGCCCATCAAGGAAGCGAGAATTTCGTTATCACGCGCGTTCAACGAGTAGAGAATTGTGCGCGGCAACGAATCCGCTACAGCCAATGATGACAATAAGCCTGTCAACGCGCTAGCCACTGGGCTGTCACCGATAGAGTCAAAGCCAGTATCCGGTCCTAGTTTAGCAAATGCCTGTCCATTATTGTTTCTCGACGCATTAATGTGGTACTGCATCGCCCAATCCAATTTCTTATAGATGCCGCCAAGGAATAAGAGCGTGAACGCTTTGTATTTCTTTTCGTCTTCTAAGCTAACCGGCTGACCAGCAAGTCCTGCAGCGAAGATAGCGTCAACTTCTACTTTCGTCGCAACAGCGAAAGGCACATAATCCAACGCGTGGTCAGAGACTTTACAACCTACGGAATCAAAGAAGACAGCGCGGCTTTCCAAACCAGCTAACAGATCATCGTATGTACGAATCGCTGTACCTGTAGCTGCTTCCAATTGCGCAATCCAAGGAAGGAAGGTAGCACGATTAATTTCCAGCGCCTTATCTGGACGGTAAGATGGCAGCACTTGCGTATCAAAACCTTCAATGTCTTTAATTTTGATATGATATTCCAAAGAATCCACGGGATCGTCTGTCGTACAAATGACCGTTACTTTGGAATTTGTGATCAGGTCTCTAGCACGTGATCCACCTTCAGCTAGCTTCGCGTTCACTTTTTCCCAAATCGCTGGGGCATTCTGCTCATTAATAATATCGTATACGCCGAAATACGTTTGAAGCTCCATGTGGGACCAGTGGTACAATGGATTCCCGATCGCCATTGGAACCGTTGAAGCCCAAGCTACGAAACGGTCATAATCACTAGCTTCACCAGTAACCTTGGACTCGTCTACTCCGTTGGCACGCATCATGCGCCATTTGTAATGATCACCATATAACCAAGCTTCAGTTATGTTATTAAACTGCTTATTTTCATAAATTTCCTTAGGACTTAAGTGGCAGTGATAGTCAATAATCGGTAGGTCTTTGGCATATTCATGAAAAAGATGTACAGCAGTTTCATTGTTAAGTAAGAAATTCTCGTCTAAAAACGTTTTCATAAAGCGATTTCCACCCTTCTCAAGCTGAATGATCTGCCCTCTATATTAGCAAAAAATCAGCTCAGAAATCTTGCGATTTCGTGCTTTAATTTCAATAAATATGCATATATTGACATCACAAGCACTAAGGGTGTTCTTTTCCTACATCTGAATCCGTTTGAATTTCCTCCGGAATGGCAACCGCTGCACCAGGCACATGGCGCGCTTTGAAATTAACAAGCTCTGATGACGAAATACTAATTTGGACCCGTCCAGGCAGCGTGTGCGCTCGAATTAAGATAGGCTGATTATAGTCGTTTCTGAAACTAAAATCGGGCCCTCCCCAATTAACTGTGGCATCTCTTCCCGGCGGCACATAGGGCACCGATCGACTATGCGAGTATCTTTCAATAATGGTGAGACCAGCACGGTCTACAGCATTAAACAAGGTTGAGGATATTTGGCAGATACCTCCGCCTATCCCTTCAGAGAATTCACCTCTCACGATAACTTTCGCTGACATATACCCCCTGCTCGGCGTTCGAACACCAACAACTTTATTAAAGGAGAACGTCTCATTCGGTTGCACAACATAGTTGTTAATGGCTTGTGATGCTAATTTGAGATTTGTAACACGGTGACTATTGCGCGAATTAAAATAGGTAACATAATAGCCGATTGGACGAACACGTATGCTTGCAAGCAGCTCACTATCCACTTTGGGATACATGGTCTGAAGCGGCAGCTCCACCTTCATCGGTCCTTCTTCATAGAATTGCGCATAAAATTGATTGAGAAAAGCACGACGATTCAGTCTAACGCCTGCGACCTCTTTTACAATTCCCCCACCGTCATTAATACTGGCATTGATCGGCTTTCGATAAATCGATTTGTCAATCTGCTCGGCAAGGCGGTCTAGTTTCTGAGCGTCAACCATCGGCACATCTAGATGATGCAGGGTGTACGGCTCTCGCTGAATCTGGGCCATCCTCTGATGACCATCCGAGTTTTCTGTTAGTTGAAAAGGTATTTCTTTGGGCTGGGCAAGCAGCAGCAGACCCAATAACCATTCATAACGCATGAACGCAATTCACCTCCTGCCTTAGTGTAAACAAATGTAAAAATTCCATGCAATGACAACTAAGATACATTTTAATTGACGAGTATTCCAGACGGTAAAATTTATTTGACAGTCGGCCAACAGAGCGATAAACTTCAAGCAAGACAGAGAAAAAGGAGGATTTTTCTAATGACTTTTGAACAAAATCTTGAGAAATATGCAGAGTTGACGGTACGAGTAGCACTTAACATTCAATCCGGTCAATCGCTATGGATTAATGCGCCAATTGGGCACCCCGATTTCGTGCGACTCATTTCCCGCAAAGCATATGAAGCCGGGGCCAAGCATGTACATATTGAATGGCAGGATGAAATTTGTACACAAATCCGCTATACGTACGCACCTGAAGAATCCTTCAACGAATATCCAACTTGGCGTGCGCAAGCGCTAACCGAATTAGCTGAAAGCAATGGCGCATACTTATGGATCGATGCTGATAATCCAGAGCTGCTCAAGGATGTTGATCCTGCTCGAATTTCTGCGAATGCGAAAGCGGCGGGTCCAAAACTAGTCAAATGGCGAGAATACATGTCCTCCTATAAAATGACGTGGTCCATCATCGCAGCACCTTCGCTAGCCTGGGCACAAAAAGTATTCCCTGATCTTGAAGATCAAGCAGCTGTAAGCGCCTTGTGGGATGCTATTTTCGAAGCTACCCGTGTAGATCAAGTAAATCCCGTGCAGACATGGCACGAGCACAATGCGACACTTCGCAGCAAACGGGAACAATTGAATGAGAAACAATTTCACAAAATCCATTACCGTGCTCCTGGCACTGAGCTAACCGTTGAACTCCCGCCGCAGCACATTTGGCGTGGCGGTTCTGCGACGAATGAAACAGGCGGCTTCGATTTCAATCCGAACATTCCGACGGAGGAAGTGTTCATTTCCCCTAACCGCTTAGGTACGAATGGCACGGTATGCAGCTCCAAGCCATTAAGCTACCAAGGTAGTTTGATCGATAAATTCTCGATCACTTTCGAGCAAGGCCGCGTCACGCACTACACGGCGGAACAGGGATTTGAATCTCTGCAAGCCATGATCGAGATGGATGAGGGTGCGCACTTCTTGGGTGAAATCGCACTTGTGCCGCATGTTTCCCCGATTTCGAACACGAATTTGATCTTCTTCAATACACTTTATGATGAAAATGCTTCAAACCATTTGGCCCTCGGCCGAGCCTTCCCTACTTGTATTGAAGGTGGCACGAAGATGACCAAAGAAGAACAACTGCAAGCAGGCTTGAATGACAGCCTCATTCACGTCGACTTTATGATCGGCTCCGCGGAGATGGACATTGACGGTGAACATGCAGATGGCACGATAGAACCTATTTTCCGTAAGGGAAATTGGGCGTTTTAAGGCAAAAAGGCTCGGATTGTAGTTATTCAACTACGATCCGAGCCTTTTTTCAGTTTCTACTTTCTAAATCGCTAGACTTTCAACCCTTAGGTTCACTTTCAGTGATGCCTCAATGTTATTAGGGTAAACGCAAAGGCTTTTGAAACTTGCTTCCATACTTTCCTGTTTATGATATGATATTCTATATATTCAAATGTTCGAATATGTCTAGTAGGGGAGAACGTTATGTATCAAGAAATACAGCATTTTAAAGCCGATTTTTTCAAGGCATTAGCACACCCATTGCGTATAAGAATCCTTGAAGTTTTAGTGGATGGCGATAAAAACGTTAATGAGATCCAAACGATATTGGGCAGTGAAGGTTCTGCCGTTTCACAACAGTTAGCCGTATTAAGAAATAAAAACGTTGTCCGTGGGATAAAAGACGGAACCTCTGTGATATACTCCCTAACAGACCCCTTAATTAAAGACCTGCTTATTGTTGCCAAACAGATTTTCGACAATCATCTTGTGAATGCTATTTCCATGTTAGAAAATATAAAAAATCAGTAAATGCTTCTATTTTCACAAAAAGGAGTGAATCGGGTCCATTGTTCTCGATTTATATCCTTTTTTTATTGTGATTTCTTAGTAGAAATATCAAATTGACACCCTTTCGTTTTATATATATGATTTTATATATATTCAAATAATCAAATATTTAAAATGGTGGGATTCGATATGAAACTTTCTTTTAGAGGCAGATTCCAAGGCTACAATAGAAAAAAGTTTCAAAAAGACTTGGTCTCAGGTCTGATTGTAGGAATTGTCGCCATTCCATTAGGAATGGCGTTTGCAATTGCTTCAGGTGTAAAGCCAGAGTACGGGTTATACACGACTTTTGTAGCAGGCATCCTCATTTCATTATTCGGTGGTTCAAAGTTTCAAATTGGCGGTCCCACAGGCGCATTTATCCCCATTCTCTTCGCGATTGTTATGCAGTATGGATACGAAAACTTGCTTATCGCAGGTTTTATGGCAGGCGTCATTTTGCTATTCATGGGGATTTTTAAATTAGGTGGTGTCATTAAATTTATTCCACGTCCTGTCACGATCGGTTTTACCACAGGAATCGCCGTTACCATCTTCACAGGACAAATTGCCAATTTTCTTGGATTACATGATCTTCAAAAACATCAAGAATTTATTTCCAATATGAAGGAATTAGGCATTCACATTTCAACAATCAATATGTACAGTGTCTTAACTGCTCTGATTTGTCTGGTGTTTATCCTTCTCACACCACGTCTGTTTTCTAAAATTCCTGGCTCCTTAGTAGGGTTATTGATTTCTGCGGTTGTAGCGTCCATCTTCTATCCTGACAAAGTTGCAACCATCGGTTCCACCTACGGCGCAATTCCAAATAGCTTACCTAGCCTACACTTTCCTGCACTCACCATTGAACACATTCAATTTCTAATAAAGCCCGCTCTTGTCATAGCGATGTTAGGTGGCATTGAATCCTTACTATCAGCCGTCGTTGCTGACGGGATGTCAAGAACCAGACATAACAGCAACCGCGAATTGATTGGTCAAGGTATCGCGAATATGATAACGCCTTTGTTTGGGGGTATTCCTGCCACCGGGGCTATTGCCCGTACTGCAACAAATATTAAGAACGGTGCGGAGTCTCCCTTCTCGGGGGTCATCCACGGTATTGTCGTCCTGCTGGTTTTGATCTTATTTGCTCCCTATGCTTCAAGCATTCCGCTTGCGAGTATGGCGCCTATTTTAATGGTTGTTGCTTGGAATATGAGTGAACGTAAAGAGTTCGCTCACGTCTTAAAAACCAAAACTGCGGAGTCATTCGTTTTGCTTATTACCTTTTTTCTTACTGTTTTTACGGATCTGACAACCGCAGTTGAAGTTGGATTACTCTTGTCTGGTATCATTTTTGTGAAACATATGAGCGAGATTCTAACTACGGCCAAGGTCTTACCTAATCCTTCCGATAAGCATGAACACGTAGCCGCACATATCGTCACTGAACAGCATAATTGTCCTCAAATTAGTATCTACACCGTGGAAGGCGCCTTGTTCTTTGGGGTTGCCAATGCCTTCGAGAAATCTATTATGGACGAAATACATAACAAGCCCCAAGTATTACTATTGAAAATGGGCAATGTTCCCTACATGGACACAACAGGGGCAGCCCATATATCAAGTATTGTCAAACACTTTGGCCAGCATGGTTGCACCGTAATCATTTCCGAAATTCAAAACCAACCACACCAAATGCTGAAAAAAACAAGATTAGACGAATTTATTGGGCAGGAACACTTTTTCCAAAAAACAGGTGAGGCGGTTAGCTTTGCTTTAACAAAACTTAACCCGCCTCAATGTCTTGGATGCACGCATTTTGCGTTCCGTGAATGCCATCAACTATCTGATCCGAGAGTTGTTAATGTACGAACGCGATTTGATTGAAAAAGGATTTCACAAACGAACAAAGAAAACATAGCTTCATATAGTAAAGAAGGATGGTTACATGAAGTTTGGGAATGTTAGTCAAAGGAGCGCAACCAGAGGATTTATCATCTAATCATTCAATCAAAAGGAGTTGATCCGATGAGTATCAAACCGAAAATAGCTGCTATCAGTGTCAACTTTGATCTTGGGGCTGGCCGCCGGGGCGCAAGTCATGGACCTAAGGCCATTTTTGAAGCAGGGTTACTTCAATCGTTACACCAAATGGATTATACCGTTGATCACGTTGCTGATCTGCGTCTGGATAATGAAACCGCAGCTCCCTTAGATGCTCAAGTGGATACGACAAATTTGAAACATTTCGCTGAGGTTATTGAGATCAATACCCAACTAGCTGAACAAATTTCTAATGTCGTGAGCCAAGATTATTTCCCGCTCATTATCGGGGGCGATCATAGTATTGCCATTGGCACCATTGCGGGATTATCTAGTCATTATAAGCAGCTAGGGGTCATTTGGATTGATGCGCACTCCGACTTAAATTCAGCAGACACAAGTCCGTCTGGAAACATCCACGGCATGTCGCTTGCGGTCAGCCTGGGCATAGGGCATCCCTTATTGACCAACATGAAAGGAATAAATCCGAAGGTAAAGCCAGAAAATATCGTGCTTATCGGAGCCCGATCTCTGGATGAAGGTGAGAAGAAACTCATTCGCTCCCTTGGTATCAAATGTTTTACCATGTACGATATTGACCGCAAGGGCATGGCACATGTGATGCAAGAAGCAATTGATTATATTAAATTAAGAACAGATGGCGTTCATCTCAGCTATGATGTTGATTCTGTGGATCCTATTGAGGCACCTGGCACAGGGACTGCCGTCAAAGGTGGACTTCAATTCCGCGAAGCTCATCTCGCCGTCGAAATGCTGCATGAAGCAGGTATTGTGACTTCTGCTGAATTTGTTGAGGTGAACCCGCTACTCGACGATAGCAACAAAACTTCCGAGTTAGCGGTAAGCCTTATCAGTTCCTTTTTTGGTGATCAAATTTTATAAGTAACCACGCAAATATCCCCCACCTCTTATTTAGAGAGATGGGGGTATTGTCATTTAGTTATTAACGTTTAGTCTGCTGGACGAAGCAATCTATCGCCCGCGATACCAGGCGTGGTCATTTGAATCGGATTCAGAATTTCTTCAATCTCCTCTGTTGTGAGAAGACCTCTTTCTAAGATGAGTTCCTTCAGTGTGAGTCCGGTACGAACCGCCTCTTTGACAAGCTGCGCGGCGACCTCGTAGCCTAGATGAGGGTTTAAGGCAGTTACGATCCCGAAGCTTTGCTCGACGTAATTCTTACAACGTTCACGATCAGCTTCTAACCCCTCAATCGCAAAGCGCTCAAATACGTCAGCTGCGTTTCGTAATATTTTAAGTGATTGCAAGAGATTAAAGGCTAGGACTGGCCCCATCACGTTAAGCTCAAATTGCCCCGCTTCACAGGCTAGACAAATCGTATGGTCATTTCCAATAACTTGGAACGCAACCTGATTCACAACTTCCGGCATGACTGGATTTACTTTCCCTGGCATAATCGAAGACCCTGGCTGTCTAGGTGGCAGCTTCAGTTCACCTAACCCAGCGCGAGGTCCGGAGGCCATCATACGGATATCATTGCAGATTTTTGATAAATTCACGGCGCATACCTTTAAGGATGCAGACAACTCCGTGTAGGCATCCATGTTTTGTGTTCCGTCTACAAGGTGCTCCGAGATCTCGACAGGAATCCCCGCTGCGCCCTTCAAATGAAACATGACACGTTCCACATATTCAGGCTTCGCGTTAAGCCCCGTCCCGACGGCAGTTGCCCCCATATTGACGATCAACAGCCCCCGCATCGCCTGCTTGATTCGATTGATATCACGCATCAGCACGCGCGCGTAGGCGCCAAACTCTTGTCCCATACGGATAGGCACGGCATCTTGAAGGTGCGTTCGGCCCATTTTGATCACATCATCAAACTCAATTTCTTTCCGTGCAAATGCACTTTGTAACGAGCTTAATGCCTCTATTAATTGCTCCGATAAGCGATAAGCGGCTATTTTTATCGCTGTTGGTATCACGTCATTCGTCGATTGGGACATATTCACATGATTGTTCGGGTTACAGTGGAAATAACTTCCCTTTTCCTCGCCTAACAGCTCTAAGGCCCGATTAGCCAACACTTCGTTCATATTCATATTAATGGAGGTACCTGCTCCGCCTTGAATGGAATCGACAATAAATTCCTCAATGAGCCGTCCCTCGCTCACTTCTTCAGCTGCTTTTACTAAAGCTTCGCCTATTTTCTTGGGCAGCATGTGGGTATCCATATTCGCTAGTGCGGCTGCACGCTTCACTTCGGCAAGGGCCGTAATAAGCTCCACATGAATGGTGACACCTGTAATTGGGAAATTCTCAATTGCTCTCATCGTTTGAATGCCATAGTAGGCATGAGAAGGAACTTGCTTTTCACCTAAAAAGTCTTTCTCAATGCGAAAAGTCATCGGACTACCATCCTTTATCACTTCATATTTCATTCCCTAAGCTTCCGCTGAACCCGACGCGGCCTCAAGTCCACTATCATGGTTATTTTTAGCTTAAAAGTCAGGGATATGCACGGGCAGGCTAACTTTGAATAGCCTCACCTCTTTTTCAATTATATACTTAGGATGTCATCGTACGCCAATACTAGAATACAATGAAGTACACCCGAGGAAGCTAGGACCTAATGACAGGGAGGAATTCACATGGCTAATCAAAGCTCCTATATCATTGAACAAACCGAGAAATATGGTGCACGTAATTACCATCCACTCCCGCTTGTTATTTCCAAGGCAGAAGGCGTTTGGGTAGAAGACCCCGAAGGTCATCGATATATGGACATGTTAAGTGCTTATTCCGCTCTGAATCAGGGGCATCGCCATCCGCATATTCTGAAAGCATTGGTTGAACAAGCAGGCAAGGTTACCTTGACTTCTAGAGCCTTCCACAGTGAAACACTTGGACAGTTCTATGAGAAATTGGCGTTATACACGGGTAAACCTATGATTTTGCCGATGAATACCGGCGCAGAAGCGGTTGAAACAGCCATTAAGGCTGTCCGTCGTTGGGGTTACGATGTCAAAGGAATCCCTAACGATCAGGCCGAAATTATCGTCTGCGAGGGTAACTTCCACGGTCGTACCGTGACGATCACGTCGTTCTCCTCCTCGCCGGAATACAAACGAGGCTTCGGGCCTTTCACGCCAGGCTTCCGCATCATTCCTTATGGGGATGCTGAGGCACTGCGTGAAGCGATAGGGCCGAACACCGCCGGATTTATTGTGGAGCCTATTCAGGGCGAAGCTGGTATTGTCATCCCGCAGGAAGGGTATCTGCGTGAATGCTATGAGCTATGTCAAGCGAATCATGTATTGTTCGTTGCGGACGAAATCCAGACAGGATTCGGCCGCACAGGCCGCCGCTTTGCCAGCGACTGGGAAGGCGTCACGCCGAACCTGTATGTCTTGGGCAAAGCCCTTGGCGGCGGTGTATTCCCGATCTCGGCGGTGGCCGGAGATCGGGAGGTTCTTGAGGTGTTCGAGCCAGGCTCTCACGGCTCGACGTTCGGCGGGAATCCGCTCGGCTGCGCCGTGGGGATCGCCGCTCTTGAGGTGCTTGAGTCCGAACAGCTCGCAGAGCGTTCGGATGAGCTTGGGGCTTATTTCCTGAAGCGGCTTCAGGAAATCAAGTCACCGCAGATTAAGGAAATTCGCGGCCGCGGGCTATTTATCGGCATTGATCTGACCGTTGCGGCACGCCCTCTCTGCGAAGCACTGAAAGAGAAAGGCTTACTGTGTAAGGAAACACACGAGCATATCATTCGGCTTGCGCCACCATTAATCATCAAGAAGGATGAGCTGGATTGGGCTTGGCAGCACTTGTACGATGTTTTGAATGTTCATTAACTTTTTTCGAAGCACACTGACGCAGGCCGACTCATTTCTTACGAATTAGTCGATTTTATCGACTAACTTCACACACATTGCCACTGCTTCTCACGAGTTGGTCGATTTTATCGACTAACTTCACACACATTACCACTACTGCTCACGAGTTAGTCGATTTTATCGACTAACTTCACACACATTGCCACTACCGCTCACGAGTTAGTCGATTTTATCGACTAACTTCACACACATTGCCACTACAACTCACGAGTTAGCCGATTTTATCGAATAACTTCACACACATTGCCACTACCGCTCACGAGTTAGTCGATTTTATCGACTAACTTCACCGCTACAGCTATCCAGCCGGCGAATTTCCCGCCGTTCTCTCGCTGTAAGCGTGATTTTCACCGCTACAGCTATCCAGTCGGCAGATTTCCCGCAGTTCTCTCGCTGTAAGCGTGATTTTCACCGCTACAGCTATCCAGCCGGCGGATTTCCCGCAGTTCTCTCGCTGTAAGCGTGATTTTCACCACTACAGCTATCCAGCCGGCGGATTTCCCGCAGTTCTCTCGCTGTAAGCGTGATTTTCACCGCTACAGCTATCCAGTCGGCGGATTTTTCCCGCCGTTCTCTCGCTGTAAGCGTGGTTTTCGACTAACTCCACACACATTGCCGCGCCTAGCTATCGATTCTCAAACAATAAAAGACTCCCTCACTTCCGCAAGGAAGCGTGGGAGTCTTTCTTTATTCTTTCACAAACACGAGCTCCCCGAATTGCTGAGGAATATGAAAATTGACCTTCCCCGTAGGCGACCACGCCCAATAATGCCGGATGCCTTCAGGGTCATCATCGATTCTGAATACATTCCAATGCCAAACCGTACCTGGCTGCGGCACGCCTGCATGATCCAAATCGGCAAAGGGAATTCGCACATCATAGATGAGCCAACCGCCATCAGTATCCTCCGTGACCTCTGCTTGAAATCCTTTTGCGATCCAGGAGGTATCGACCTCTTTATTCCCATCTAGCGTGTTATGTATCAACGCATCAAATAAGACGCCTCGCGGACTTACTTCAAATTCGTAGTAGGTCTTGCCACCGCCGAATGGATCAAGGAACACCTCAACGACGTCTTCCTCATACAGAGGATCGTCACGCCGCGTCATTGTCGCGACAACGTGATCATCCTTACATTCATATCGGATATGTATTGCTTCCTTCGTCCAGCAGGCACGAAAACGAGTCTCCAACCTTGGAGCTTCCTCCGTCACCACATCACGCAAATAACCAGTTTGCCCCTCTGTCCCATTCCAATGGCTAACGTCCTCAATATAACGACATTCGTATTTCATCCCAGATGCCTATACCTCACTTCTGCCTCGCATTAATCAACTCTTATAAACAATATTAATATCAAATTCCTTCGATAGGAAGCGCGAAATTTGATCACGAGACTCCGACTTCACATCTTTGAGCCAAGAGGCATCTAAGCGGTCTATCGCTTCTATACGCAAGTCCTCATATTTACCTTTCGCCTTTTCCATTTCGCGCGACTGATTGGAAGCATAGAGAAAGAGTGAAATACAAAAGAGCAGCAAGCCGCATAACAGTTTATTGGATATGATTAAATCCAAGATAACCAGTGCACTGCCACCAGATCTTACGATTACCAAACGATATAACATGTAAATGGCGAATAACAGAAAGGCCCCGGTTAAGATGGATAAAAAGGGTTGTCTTTGTTTCAATGTATCCCACTTTTTCTTTCTTTTTTCCAACTCAATCAGCATGCCTTCGGTATCATCACTCACATTAATAGTAGGTCCTAACACAGCATCTCCCCCTCATAACCATGCTATGCTTGTCTACTGCTTTTCTTTACAAAAAAAAAGACCAAGAGCATCACTCTTCACGCCTCGCTGAAGATGCTCTCGATCTTGACCTATTATTAGAAGAAATAACTTCAATAATTTCGTTTAGAAGCGTTTCTTTCCTACAAGAAACTTTTTGTTTCCTTTTTTAGATGTTACAGGCACATGCTTGTAGCTGCGCACCATCTGCGTTTTACAAAGCGGGCATGTTGGTAAAGCTTCCGTAACGAATTCTTTGCGAACCCAAGCTTTACATTCGGTTCCTTTACATTTCCAAATCTCAATCTGTTCAACTTCTGGCTTCTGCTCTTCCGTTACAATACTCGTTGATGTAGACATTTCAATTATGTGCTCCCTGCTTCGTAGATTAGACTACTTATTATTATACAGATCGGATCGAATATCAAGTCTTTCCCGTGTTCAAAAGTATTTACCAGTGGTAGAATAGACAAAGCGATTGCAATTTAGACACAACTACAAAGGTAGGAATTTCGCATGACCAATTTACTACGTGAATGGAAGCAGCAACTTGAAGGTTATAGCCGAAATATTAAGCTGTTTTTCTGGTTTAATTTTGTTTGGAACTTAGGCATTAGCATGTTTGGCCTCGTGTACAACCTGTATGTACGAAGCTTAGGCTACGAACAGACCATGGTCGGACATATCGTAGGGATGACCGCATTGGCTGCGGCAATCATCCTCATTCCAGCTGGCATCATGAACGATCGCTTCGGACCGAAGCGAGTCATCTCCTTCGGCCTTATATTCACAATTGCAGCGCTCACCGCGCGATCCCTCATCGAAACCAACGAAGGAATGATGATTTCTGCCTTCTTAGGCGGCATGGCATTGGCCGTTGTTTCGGCCACAATTTTGCCCTTTATGGCGAATAACTCCTCTCCCCAGCAGAGGGTGCATCTGTTCAGCCTCAATATGGCGCTGGTTATGCTCGCCAATGTAATTGGCATTTCCCTTGGGGGCATCCTGTGTGATTTCTTTCAATTCTTCATTGGCGTAGACGAAATACATAGCCTTCGGTACACCTTATTAATTGGTGTCGCGGTCGCAGCACTTGGTGTCCTTCCTATGTCTTTATTCGAAAAGAGTGAACAAGTAGAAGAAGCATCAGAAGCATCCCCGCATGCCGAAACGTTAAACTGGAAACATACTTGGCGTGAACACAAAACGTCCATCCAAGTCATAGGTATTTTCTGTTTACTTGGCTTACTTTCCTCACTCGGCGGCGGGATGATCGTACCGTATCTGAACGTATATTTCGAGGATCGCTTTGAAGCTTCGAAATCCGCCATTGGGATCGTCGTCGCTTTAGGACAAGCCGCTACAGGTGTAGCTTTTCTAATTGGACCCATGATTGCTAAACGCTTTGGTGAAGTCAAATCTGTTGTGTATTTGCAGCTGAGTTCCATTCCTTTTCTGCTAATTACCGCCTTTTCAGCTAACTTCTACTTATCATCAGGCGGGTATTTATTCCGCCAAGCCCTAATGAATGCGGCTAATCCTTTCTACAATTCTATCAAAATGAGCTATGTACATCGTTCGCTTCGCGGCCTTGCATCGAGCTCAGGAGAAGCTGTTTTTAACTTGGGTTGGTTTATTGCTTCTCCCATTAGTACTGGCCTTGTTTTCCGATATGGCAGTTATTTCGGGTATGCATATGCCTTTTGTATTACGGCGGTTGTCTATTCTGTCATTTCGTTTTTATTTTATTTCTTCTTTGGCAAGCAACGATTCAAAACCCTTGAATAATCCCACAAGAAATATCTCTTTTCCCTCGTTGACGTAGACGAAGGAAAGGAAATACAATGGAATGAGAGCGCATTCATAATTACTTCTCGGTGCTCATTGATGAAAATCGAATACGAGGGGGTCCCTACCTTTGCGGAATAAAATCATCTTTAATGGACAGAGCATCGTATTAACATGGTTGATTTCATATATTGTAATCCTCCTATTACCTGTAGCGATCGGTCTCCTATTATATATAGAGTCCAGCCGTACCTTAAAGGAAGAAATTCAACAAGCCAATGACTCCTTGCTGAAGCAAGTACGAGAAGTAATGGACAACCAGTTTAAAGCCATGGAACAGCTCAATTTCGAGATTACTTGGAATGTGAATATTCAAGAGCTGCTCTATTCCAACAAGTATGAAACTTATCCGAAAGATTTACCTTATGATGCTTATCAAATCGCGAAGAGCTTATCTTTATACAAAACCTCCTATCCATTGATCGACTCATTTTATGTATATTTGAATAAAAGTCAGTCTGTCATTCTCCCCACGACCGTACGTTCGAAGGACTTTGCCTACGAGACGTTACATAAAAGCAATGATTTCCCCTATAATTCCTGGCAAGATATCATGACACGCAGTAACTTTAAAGGATTTATCCCGATGTACCGTATTGGTGACGATAATAGTCTTCGTAAAACTGTTGCGTATGTCAGTACGTATCCCGTTGAACACGACCAGCCTCTTGCTACGAATGTCATTATGATCGATCAGTCGCGCATTC
Source organism: Paenibacillus sp. J22P51 (assembly GCF_059692215.1). Lineage (NCBI taxonomy): Bacteria > Bacillati > Bacillota > Bacilli > Caryophanales > Paenibacillaceae > Paenibacillus > Paenibacillus sp. J22P51. Next base: position 880,704 of record NZ_JCAUAZ010000001.1, read on the forward strand.
TAGGTGCCATTCAGAACATGGAAATCTTCAATAAAGGCCATGTCATCATTCTCAATGAACAGAATCAAGTTCTGGCGTCCAGTTCCTCGAGCACGATGCCTATGGATTTCCCTTATGCCAACCTGGATAACGCAACAAATTTCTATTTTAAAAGTAACGATGGTGTGAATTATGAAGTATTTAATATCCAATCGCCGCATTCCAAGCTCAAATACGTCTCGATCATGCCTAGCACGATTTATTGGCAGAAGGCATCTCATATCCGCAATCTTACCTATTTAAGTATGATCATTAGTCTATTAGGCGGAGGTTTACTGACTTTTGTCTTCCTGAGAAGGAATTACAACCCTGTTCGCCGCTTAGTTCATGCCTTTTCCAAGAAACAGACGCTCGAATCCGGTAGAACCTATAATGAATTTCATTTCATACAGGAAGCCTTAGACAGTACGTTAATTGAGATGGCTGATTTCAAAAGCAAGGTCGAACAGCATCGGCATATTGTACGCTCTCATTTTGTAGAAAAGCTGCTAAAAGGTAAGCTCGACGGTAAAATTCCGATCGCGGAGGCATTAACAACCTTTGATATGAAGCTGGACCGGAGAGAATTTGCAGTCATGCTCTTTGTTATAGATAAAAGCGAGTCCTTCTTCGAACGAATTACACATACACCCGAAGAGGAAAAGTGGAAGCTGCTTCAATTTATCGTAAGTAATGTGGTAGAAGAATTAGTGGCTCAGCAGCACCGCGGCTATGTGGCCGAAATTGACGACACACTTGGCTGTTTAGTTAATCTAACGATGGAAGAAGGGCATAGTTCTAAGGATGAGTTAATTCGCATCGCAGATGAGGCTCAAACCTTCCTTGCATCCACCTATGATATCCACCTTACCATTGCAATAAGCAACGTTTATGAGCACATTTCATGTGTTCCACAAGCTTTTCTGGAAGCCTTAGACGCAATGACCTATAAACTCGTCATGGGTGATCACGAAATTCTAGCCTACAATGATCTCACACCCCATAGTCACTGTGATAATCCTTCGGGTTATTATTATCCAATGGGCGTGGAACAACAGTTTCTCAATGCCTTGAAGTTCGGAGAGCTGACAGAAGCTCGTACCATTCTTAGTGACATTATTCAGAAAAACTTTGAAGGCTCTGGTATTTCCGTTTCGCTAAAGAAATGTCTCATGCTAGGCTTAGTCACTACCATTATGAAAAGTATAAATGACACCGGCGGTATTCAGGAAAGCTTCTTCATCCGCAATCCCAAGCAGCTTGATCGCCTCTTGAACTCTAAAACCGTCCAAGACATGGAAGGTCAACTAGGTGACATGATCACGCAAGTATGTGCCTTTACAGCCGCCAAACGACAACATGCCAATTCGTTAACGAAACAGAAAGCACTGCAACAGCTCGTAGAGCAAGTGAACACTTATATTGAGCACAATTATACCGATGTAAATTTAAATGTGACGATGATCGGCAGTCATTTTGACCGTAAAGCGACTTATTTATCCAAGCTTTTCAAGGATTATGTCGGTGAAGGCTTGCTTGATCGAATCAACAAGGTCCGGGTTGAGAAATCCAAGCAGCTGCTTAAAGGGAAAGAACAATCCGTTGGCGACGCGGCATATGGGGTAGGCTTCAATGATATTAACGCTTTTATTCGTGTATTCAAAAAGGTAGAAGGCATTACACCAGGAAAATATAAAGAAATGCTTGAGAAATAAGGCATGGAGTGGGCGGCGAATAGCTGCCCTTTTTGCTTCCATTCAGCCATTTCTAATCAATTTCAGAGGCTATTCAACCCGAAATTGGCTATTTTCATGAAGGAATTGGATATTTTGAAGAGTCTCGCGCTAATTATCGAGAAGCAATTGGAGAAATTAAAGATACCATTCATGTAAGCGTTACCATATAGTTAGGGTATGGCACAGGCAACTACACCATAAGACTTCCGAAGCCTCTTTTTCTGGTCAATTTCTCATTACAGCTCTCATGCCAGCTTTTGTGGCGAAACACCAGTATCGCTTTCAATGCCAGTTCTTATTGGCAAAAACTTTTAGGAGGTCAACACATGAAAAGAAACAGTAAAAAAATGTTCACCATGTTGGTTACCACATCTTTAATGGGAAGTTTAGTTGTTGCCTGTTCGTCCAACTCTTCTACTACAAGTACTACAAGTCCGGCAGCTTCATCAGGTACAACAAATGCTTCTACTGCGCCAGCAGGAGCAGCCGTTACTTACCCTCTCAAAACGGATAAAACCTTATCTTATTGGGGAGAGGTTACTGGGAACTTAACAGGGGTAAAGGGCGCACATGCTGATGTGCCGTTCTTCCAAAACTGGCAAAAAGTCACTGGTGTTACTATGAAGTTTACTGCGCCGCCGACCAACCAAGCGGATCAGGCCATAAACGTCATGTTAGCAACAGGTGATTTACCGGATATGATTGAATATGATTTCCAAGGTAAATTCCCAGGCGGACCTGAGAAGGCAATTAAAGACGGATACATTCTCAAATTAAATGATACGATTGATAAATTTGCACCGAACCTGAAGAAATATCTCAAAGAACATCCAGAAATTGATAAACAAGTAAAAACAGACAATGGCAGTTATTATGTATTCCCTTTCATTCGCGGCGATGATTTGCTTCGCGTTTTCCAAGGACCTATCATACGTAAGGACTGGTTGGACGAGTTAGGTCTGCCTGTTCCTCAAACAATTGATGAGTGGTATACCACACTCAAAGCCTTCAAAGAGAAGAAAGGTGCCACAGCTTCTTTCTCCGTCGTTAGTGTTCCTAGACCCTTCAACGAATTAGCCAACGGCGCATTCGCGAGTGCTTACGGTGTCACACGTGATTTCTTCATCGATGATAAAGGCGCGATCAAATTTGGTCCAGCTGAGAAAGGCTACAAAGACTTCCTCGCTACCTTCCACAAATGGTATGCAGAAGGCTTAATCGATAAAAACTTTGCAACAGCAGACAGCAAAGCCTTAGATGCGAACATTGCCTCTGGAGCTACAGGTGTAACTGTTGGGAATGCAGGTGGCGGGATAGGTAAATGGCAGCCCCTAATTTCAGCCAAAGATCCTAAAGCCGTTCTTATCGCGGCTCCATATCCAGTTCTCAAAAAAGGTGACATTGCCATGTACGGTCAAAAAGACCCTGCGAATGCACCAGGTGGATCCGTAGCGATTACAGCTACCTCCAAGAACATCGAAACCACGGCTAAGTTGCTTGATTATGGTTATTCGGAACAAGGCAGTTTGTTCTTCAACTTCGGAACAGCTGGCGTTTCGTACAATATGGAAGGTAACTATCCGAAATACACAGATTTGCTCATGAAAAATCCAGATAAATTAGCTCCAGCACAAGCAATGTCCCTCTATATCCGCGGTAACTACAATGGTCCTTTCATTCAGGATAAACGCTATATCGAACAATATCTGGCTTTGCAAACACAACGAGACGCTTTAACCACTTGGTCGAAAACCGATGTAGATAAGCACAAATTGCCTCCAATTACAGCAACACCAGAAGAAAGTACAGAGCTTGCGAAAATCATGACAGATCTGAACACCATTGTTGATGAAATGACACTGAAAATCATCTTGGGAACTGAGCCAGTTGAAAGCTTTGACAAGTATATGGAGAAATTCAATTCCGTGAAATTAAGCCGTGCGATCGAAATCAAAAAAGCCTCTCTAGATCGTTATAACAAAAGATAGAGAGTAACCATGGGGGCGGGGAGCACTAGCTCCTCCCCCCATGCATTCAATTTCCGCGGCGAAAGGAGAGATATGATGCGTAAAACAGCGGAGGCTAGCTTTACTGTACGCTTCAAACGCGATTTTCTATTGAATAAATACTTATACCTCATGATGGTTCCCGTCCTGGCTTACTACTTTATCTTCCACTATGCGCCGATGTATGGAGCCATCATTGCGTTCAAAGAGTATACCCCGATCAAAGGGATACTAGGTAGTCCATGGATCGGATTCCAAAACTTTCATGACTTCTTCACCAGCTATTATTTCTGGCGTATCCTCAAAAATACGGTTCTCATCTCACTCTATACGTTATGCTTTGAATTTCCTGCCCCGATTATTTTGGCTATTCTCATTAATGAGCTGGCGAATAAAAGGTTCCAACGTTTTGTGCAAACGGTTACCTACATGCCTTACTTTATCTCGCTAGTCGTCATTGCCGGAATGATTAAAGATTTTACGAATAACGGCGGCGTAGTGAATACGTTACTGACTTATTTTGGCGCGAATGATACAGCAATGCTGCAAAAGCCTGAGCTGTTTCGAACGATATATGTGTTATCTGAAATTTGGCAAAAAATCGGCTGGGAATCCATCATTTATCTAGCTGCACTCATGAGCATTGATCAGGAGCAATATGAAGCAGCGAAAATGGACGGAGCAACTAGACTTAAGTCTATATGGCACATCACCTTACCAGGAATTCTACCTACCATTTCGATTATGTTCATTCTTCGAATGGGGAATTTGCTCAACGTGGGCTTTGAGAAAATTATTTTGCTCTACAACCCAAGTACCTACGATACGGCTGATGTCATCTCATCCTTCGTTTACCGCAAAGGGTTGCTCGAATTTGGTTGGAGCTATAGCGCCGCCGTTGGCCTATTCAACTCTGTCATCAATTTGGCGCTGCTCATTGCAGCCAACAAAATAAGTAAGCGAATTAGTCAAAATAGCTTATGGTAGTGAAGGAGGCGCAAAGATGAGAACCAGCTATTCAGACCGCGTATTTTACGCAATTAACCATGTCCTATTACTTTTATTAGTCGTTGTAACACTCTATCCGCTCATCTATGTCACTTTCGCTTCCATCAGCGATGGTGCTCAACTAATTACACATAAAGGCTTGCTCTATCGCCCACTGGGCTTCAGTCTAGATGCTTACCAAAGTGTATTTAAAAATCCTTCGATATTAAAAGGCTACCGCAACACCTTATTTATTCTTGTCTTTGGTGTTACGACCAACTTAATCGTCACTGCCTTAGGTGCCTATGTGCTCTCCCGTAAAAATGTGATGTGGAACAAAGTTTTTATTTTTATCGTAATCCTCACCATGTTTTTCAGCGGCGGACTTGTGCCGATGTACCTTGTCGTGAAGGGCGTCGGATTAATCGACTCCTTATGGGCAACGATCTTGCCTTTCGCCGTCAATACCTTCAACCTAATTATTATGCGCACAGCCTTTATGGCCGTTCCCGAGAGCCTAGAGGAATCGGCGAAAATGGATGGTGCCAATCATTTCACCATCTTGTTTAAAATCATTATCCCGCTTTCCATGCCCGTGATCGCGGTAATGATCTTGTATTATGCCGTAGAAAAATGGAACGGTTGGTTCTGGGCTTCGATCTTCCTGAAAAACCGAGAATTGTATCCGCTTCAGCTCACGCTTCGAGAAATCTTAATCGCGAATAACACGGATATGATGTCCTCCGGCGCCAATGCCGCCGATCAGTTCCAGATCGGGGAATCGATCAAGTATGCCACCATCATGGTTGCATCTGTCCCGATTCTCATCCTCTATCCTTTCGTTCAAAAGTATTTCGTCAAAGGCGTCATGATCGGCGCTGTCAAAGGTTGACAAAAACGCCGTCGACTCCATTGGGAGCAGACGGCGTTTCTATGAATACTTCTAGTTACGATCATTAATCGCTTTGATGATTTCCACAGGGATTTTCGGTTTGCGATCATAGGTCAGTAGGCCATTGATCTCCTGCTCGACATCCGTCAATTGCGTATAACAATAGCCTTGAACAACACCTGAGTTCAGGAGTGGACGAATAACGGCGCGCAGCTTTTGCTCATAATCCTCGTCATTATCTGCCCCGGAGTAACCCCAGCCCTCCCATTCACTCTTCTTGTATGCAATCCCACCGAATTCAGTTACGAGGATCGGCTGATCTTGATAAGGGAAGCCTTCCACAAATAAACGTCGATTCGCCGGCATCGCATGGACAGCCTTTTCCTTGGAGCTATATCGCTCACTTAGCACCTCTTCCCGCCACTCATAATCATGAATTGCGAATAAGTCGGTTGTCACAAGCTCCCAGCCATCATTCGAAATGACAGGGCGCATCGGATCCAGCGATTTGCTCAAATGATACATCGTTAAAGCATGCTGCTGCTGCCGTTTATCGATTTGAATATTCGGGACACCCCAGCTTTCATTGAGCGGTACCCAAGCAATAATCGACGGATGGTTATAATCCCGTTCCATCGAGGCGATCCATTCTTTGGTAAATTGACCCACGTATTTATCCGAGTACTCATACGCATTCGCTGCTTCGCTCCATACGACGAGTCCCAACACATCACACCAATATAGGAATCTTGGATCCTCCAGCTTCTGATGCTTCCGAGCCCCATTGAAGCCCATCGACTTGGTAAGCTCGATATCTTGCTTAATCGCTTCATCGCTCGGCGGCGTCAAATTCCCATCGGGGAAATAGCCTTGATCCAGCACCATTTTCAGAAAATAGGGACGATTATTCAAGCATAGTTTACCGTCCTCGATCGAAACCTTCCGCATCCCAAAGTAACTGCTCACCACATCCACAACCTCGTTATCAATCAGAAGTGTGAAGGTGACATCGTATAAATTTGGATTCTCTGGTGTCCACCAACCGCCAAGTCCATGATCATTAAAATCGTTCAAACGGATCTTCCGTGCACCCGTCCCGCTTCGAATTCCATACACATCTTCGGAGACTAGCTCGCCTTTAAAAGAAATATCAACCTTCAGCTGATGCTTGGACGTCGGATGTGCGTCGATGCCCTCGATTTCGTAGCTGATTTCGATTTGCTTGGCATCGATATCCGGCGTCATTTTCACCTTATCCAAGTAAGCGTTGGCAGAAACAGCCTCCATCCACACCGTTTGCCAAATCCCCGTGGTTCTCGTATAGAAAATACTAGCGGAATCCGCTTTCCAATATTGCTTCCCTCGTGGCAGCGTCACATCTGTGCTGAAATCTACTGCCTTTACAACGAGGTGATTGGTCCCGTCCTGAAGAGCATCTGTAATGTCCGCGTGGAAAGGCGTATGACCACCTTCGTGCGTTGCTACCAGGATGCCATTGACCCAAACCGATGCTAGGTAATCGACTGCTCCAAAATGAAGCAGAATTCGCTTATTGTCAAAAGCCTGTGGAATCTCAAGCTCACGGCGGTACCAGACAATATCGTGGAATTCATTATTGCCAATGCCGCTTAATTGACTTTGAAAAGCAAACGGCACTTGAATTGTCTGCGAGAAGTCCTTGTCGCCCGTATGCCACTTCTGCTTCGCCCCAACACCTGCATCATCGAACTCAAACTGCCACTCGCCATTCAAATTAACCCAGCTATCACGTACAAATTGCGGCCTTGGGTATTCAGCTCTCGGTTGGTTGCTCATTGTGTTGGAAAACCTCCAATTAGATAATTTAAAAGTTAACTAAATAACGTAATAATCCCTAATTTCATTATGCAATCGTACCAAAATAAAGTCAATATGTGTTATTCAATTAACTTTAAAGTTAACTTAATACCCTATTCCCAAAAGAAAAGACCCCCACATTTACGTGAGGGTCCTCCTATTATGACTTAGTCGATATAGCCAGCCATGCCATTTTTCATTAAGTACTCCATCTCAGCTTCCAGAATCGTATCCACCGCAAGCTCACTTAGCTTCACATCGGGGCGGCTCAGAATATGGTCGATCAAATCGTCACTATCAATATCAACAGGTCCTTTCGAGCCTTGTTCAGCTTTGGCGATATACGCTTTTTCATGTTTCAGAACGATCTCAATTTGTTTCGGATCTGTCTTTGTTTTATTGATAATGAATTGTAACAACTCCTGCTCATTCATTGGTGCAGTCATTCTTCTCACTCCTAATCTGGTTATATCGCCTATTGTACCATAAGTGAACAAAAAGAGACCCACAGCAACGGGCTGCGGGTCTAAAGGTTTATATTTTAAAAGGGGGTCGTCTTTTATTATAGGCGATTAACATGTATGTCAGATGACTACAATATTTCTTTTATATTACAAATTTACTTGAATCACATAGGGAACGATGAAAACTTCGTTATTCTGCTGAAACTGGCCCCAAATTTTGTAGATCCCTTTCTTGGGAAACAGAATCTTAAACGCCGCGGTAGGTCCCGAAGTAGCTGCTGTTTCTGTCGGATGCACATGCACATACTCCTTGCCATCCTCACTAATCGCAACTACATGGCCTACACTGCCTAGATATGGCTGCAAATTCGTAACAGGCGTTTTCCCTGCACCCTGCTTAAACGTGAATACCATGTCCAGCGTCATACCCGCCATGAGATGATCAAAGGCTAGGGTGACTTCCTTGTCACCTATTTGTTTGGTTAAGCTTTTGTCTGGCTGAAGCTTAACAGCCTTCGGTGCCTTTCCGTTAATAGTCACCCAATGGGACTGTACGGTTTCCCCTAAGCCAGTTGGCGTATAATCAGCAAAAAGTTGATAATAGCCTCCCGCTGGGAAAGTCGTTTGGACATCGAATCGCCCACCGCCAGCATAGCTGGGATGCAAGTGGTCGAAGTAGGACAAATCCTTACTGACCACGATGAGGTGCATGAGCTTCTCGTGCATCACATCAAATTTCTCGATGGGTCGATTCCATTTATTTTGAACCAAAATCGTGATGTTCGACAGTTCATTAGGTAAATAATTCGGGGAATCCACCGAGAAGTGGGCAATTGCATCACTGGTATGCTGATGTGTGACTGATGACGGGGCCATCGTCATCCCCGACATGCCAGACATATCGGACATATCAATCGTCGTTGTGGAAGATGCACCGCAAGCCGTTACTAAGACGGTCAAGCAAATAAATACCACTCCATGCCATTTCATTCGTTTTTGTTTGATGTAACCGGCGCTGCAAGAATACTTAATCCAAGTGAGGACAATGCGCACAGGAAAATCGTTCCTCCCCAGAGCTCAGGAGACCAGTCTAATGTATGAAATAATTTCTGGTTAGCGAAATACAGTCCCCAGATCATAACTGGAAGAACAAAGAAAACAGCTTTATAGCGCCAGTCCGTAACTTCCCTCTCTTTGATCTCCCGAAATAGCACATCACCGATCACCCCGCTTATGAGCAGAATGATAATCGATCCATAATCTCTAAATCCGTCAAGGACTGCCAGGAATATCGACTCAAACAGAAAGAAGAAAGTAACCGTTCCGAAAGGGAGTTTCCATCTTCGCAACACAAACATCAACGGAATCACAAGAATCATCGTTGTCAGCATGAAATCCACGACTGCTCTTGCGATTGCATCATAATCCCTAGCCATCCATAAGTGCTGGCGAAAAGACCATGCGTACATGAGGAAGAAAGCGAACACCGTAAAGGTTAGTCCAATGGAAGTTAACGCCGGTAACAATTGGCGAAATGTCGGCGCAGCACCTTTTTCAGCAGCGCTGATCGCACGATAGGGACTTGTCAGAATTAAGAGGACACCCGCAAGTAAAAGGAGATGTGTCGGGCTTAGCAGGGCTTCAATATTAACCTCTATACCGAAGACGGTATGCCAGTACATATCCCCGAGCCCACCTAGGAAGAAGAGAATCACCCCTGCTACACCAAGCTTGTAGCCAACGGGGATCGCCGCGATCCAAGTGGGAGACTGACTTTTCAATTTGTTCGAGCGAATCATCATGAAAATCCAAATGGCACAAGCCAGGTAGCCTGAGTATAAGATGCCATGCCATGGTGTAAAGAACGTCTCCACCGCACCATGATTATGGGCGAAGCCGTCCACAAACAAACCAATGATTAGCCACATCCCCATGATCATCGTAATCGAATGCTTCGACGTAGCTGTGGTTACTTGCGCGTCATTTACCATCACTGGGACAGACAAAACAATCAGCTCCTTATAAAATGGGTAGATTTAATTCTTTCGGGTTACTCAGACCATCGTGCAAGGCTTGCTCACGCAAAACCAAATATAACTCTGCTTTCGTAGAATTATAATACGGTAATACGAACAACACACCTACGCCGAGCGCTATGGCACCGAGCAGAAACCACCCAATGAAAGAGAGATCCAGAACAAACATCCGCCATTTAAATCCTCGGGTCATCTGGTTGCTGAGCTGAACGGCTCTCTTCCTTCCGATGGTCGGATTATCACCCAAAATATAAGGCACCATACTGTACGCATAGGTCTTCACAATGCCTGGGATAATGAGCAATAAATACCACAAGAAATTAAGCAATGCACTCCAGAACATGCCTGCTACAACTCCTAAATATCTGCCTTTGCCAAAAGCGTACAAGAGGTAATTCATTTCGACATCCCCCTGAGAGGCTTGTTTAAAATATTGTTGCGCATTCACCTTGAACGGAGCAAGCACAAAAATATTGAAAGCTATCGCTGCCAATCCAGCTACGGAAGCAAAAATAATGATGAAAATAAGAATGATTGCACCTACACCATCAGAGACATCGCCAAAGCCTCCATGCATGTCAGATAGATTAAAAGACGAAGATGAGCCCTTATTAGAATTCCCAGAACAACTTGGAATCCCACCACTAACTAAAGCCAGTAACAAACTTACCAGAAATGCCTTCCAATACGATGTACGCAGTACTTGTTTCGCTCTACTTTTTAACTCTTTACGCGACCAATTCACGTAATCCCTCCTCAGGAAAATCAATATATACCATCCTATTTTATCTCAGATAGTCATAGAACAGTACCTTTTTTTACCAAAGGTTACATTAAGTTTCTTGGATCAATGTAGTTATACATTGGGTGGTCTTATCTTAAATCAAAAGCAAAAAAGCTGCCGAGACGTTCTCGACAGCCAGAGGCTGCTTCAGCAACCCGCATTTTCCCTTACTCAAGTTGTCATCTTCATTACGTAAGCGATCCGTAGATGACAGCACGCAGACGGGGGTGAATATACGGCTCCAGACTCGGCAGCATTTGCTGCATGTACACAACGGACAGTTGTTCCTGCGGATCAATCAATACCCAGGATCCAGCTAGACCTGCCCAACCATATTCGCCTATCGAGCCGTTACAGCCGCCAGCTGCAGGATCTATCATAACTCGGACGCCTAGCCCATAGCCATAACCGCTATGGTGCGGCCAATTGTAATCTTGGAGCTGTTGTGGACTTAAGTGATTGGTAGCCATCAATTGCACCGTCTTGCGGCTAAGAATCCGCACGCCGTCCAACTCACCGCCATTCGCCAGTGCCTGCGTAAACCGGCTATAATCACCGATGGTTGACAAAAGGCCGGCCCCGCCGCTCTCATATTTACATTCAGGCTGATAAGGCGCGTCGGTATCGCTATTAGGGGTGAGCTCCCCATTATCTGCGCGATCATAAATTCTACTAAGCCTATCCCGTTTATCTTCGGAAATACGGAATGAAGTGTCAGTCATCCCAAGTGGGTCAAAAATTTCCTTTTTCATAAATTGAGCCAATGTTTTACCAGACAAAACTTCAATCAATGCGGCAAGGACATCGTGGCTCGTCCCATACTTCCAATGTGTGCCAGGATCGAATGCGAGCGGAATCTCCGCAAGTGCTTTAGATAACGAGCGCATATCCATCGTTGTAGCATTTTCTATTAACGTAAGAGTCAATCGTTCGGTTTCTAAATTGTCACCGCCGTATGTGAACCCCGAAGTCATGGTGAACAAATCTTTGATCAAGATCGGAGATGTAGCTGGTGATGCTGATCTTACACCGAATTCATTATACCGGTGCACCATCGGATTTTTAAACTCAGGCAAATAATTCTCGAGCGGATCGTTTAGAAGAAACAGCCCCTTCTCGTACAGCATTAAAGCTGCTACACAGGTAATCACCTTGGTCATGGAGTAAATGCGGAAGATGGTGTCCGCTTCTATCTTCTTTTTCAGCTCTACATCTGCGTATCCAAAGCTTTCCTGATACACAACTTGGCCATTTTTGATCACTGTACAGGCACATCCAGGAGGTCCTTTTTCGATCCATTCCGTAAGTAGCGGCGTTAAACGCTCTTGCAAACGTTCCATAAAATTCTTCACCCTTTCCTATATGAGAACCAAGAATTGTATGAGAATCAAAGATGATTATTTCTTGATAACAACTATTTCCTTATTTATCCTGTAACTCCTTCGTGCCCTACCCTATTTTCTTCGTTCATGGACCTTACTCATAGTAACATCTCATCAAGATATCTTGATCATAATTTCCGAATCCCTTACCGAAAAGAGTCAAACCGCCACGTCCACGTTTGGTATCCTCTGCGCTTATTCGGAAACTCCAGTACTTCGGGTCTACCCGCAGGTCATGGATGCTCACATCTGAAAGACGTTGACCATCAATGTACGTACCATTGTCAGTAATACGAAGCACCTTCAGCAACCCGTATTGATTCACATCCGAATGCCACCATTCTGGCGTCAGCTTGCCCCTCGATTCCCCATAATCGCCAGGACTTGTCCAAGTGCCCAGCAACCGATCATTGAGAGAGAAACAGATATCTGAAGGCCAGTTTTCATTCACTTGAGGAGCCTCGGATCCAATTTCCAGCGAAATTTCTATTTCTCTTAAAACGTGATCTTTTAACAAGTAATTGGGCACTTTATACTCGACAAATCCCTTAGCTAACCAAAGAATTCCTGCGTTTACCCTTTCCGGATCCATAAAATAAGTTGGATTATCATAGTGGCCAATGATCTTCTCTGTCGTCGCAATTCCACATGTCGGCCATGCTTCATAATCCGTGTAATGTCCGATTGGGACGGACACTTCCTTAAAGCTATTTTTTCTTTCTGGAGACAGCTTGATCTGCAAATATTCCGTATTCACGAAGCAAAATTTGTAGGTACCGCCGTTTACTCGTTTCATTTTACTACCTACAAGACCCGCTTGTTCAAGCTTGTTGACATGACTGCTTACAATCGCATTACTGAGATAGAGCTCGGCAGCAAGCTCCTTAATATGCATTTCCTTAATAAATAGTTTATCTATTATTTTGAGGCGAACATCGCTCGCCAAAGCTTCATAAACCTGAAGTGACGCAGAATCCGTCTTTAGATACATGGAATAACACCCCGCAGAATTAGCAATTTAATTAATCCTAAACTTTATACTTGAACCTCATAGTCATTATCATACATAATATAGATGAAATCAGCAAACTCAGAATAAACAAATATACTAATCCTTGAAGGAGGATATTCCAATGTCTTTACGTTCAACTATGCTCATTGACAAAAACTTTATTAAGGCACCCGTCGATCCTCGCCTCTACGGATCATTCATTGAACATTTAGGCCGAGCTGTTTATGGCGGTATTTACGAGCCAGGTCACCCTACGGCAGATGCGAATGGTTTCCGACAAGATGCGATTGAAGCCATTCGGGCGCTGCAAGTTCCTATCATTCGTTATCCAGGAGGCAATTTTGTTTCCGGATATAATTGGGAAGATGGGGTCGGACCCAAGAAAGATCGTAAGCGTCTACTTGAGCTTGCCTGGTGGACAACGGAGACCAATGAAATCGGTACCAATGAATTCGCGGATTGGGCGAAATTAGTTGGTTCAGAGGTCATGATGGCGGTTAATCTCGGAACACGCGGCATCGACGATGCAAGAAATCTGATCGAGTACTGCAATCATCCGTCAGGCTCCTACTATAGTGATTTGCGAATTTCGCACGGCTATAAGGAACCTCACAAATTCAAAACTTGGTGCTTAGGGAACGAAATGGACGGCCCCTGGCAGATCGGCACCAAAACAGCTGTTGAGTATGGCCGCCTCGCCAATGAAACGGCAAAAGTCATGCGCTGGGTAGATCCTACCATCGAATTGGTTGCTTGCGGCAGCTCCTCTAGCGGCATGAGTACCTTCGCAGACTGGGAGGCAACCGTTCTCGATTTGAGCTATGAGAATGTGGATTATTTGTCATTGCATGCCTACTACAATAATAATAGCAATGATACCTCCAATTTCCTTGCCACATCGCTTAATCTCGATCAGTTCATCGACAGTGTCGCATCCATTTGCGATTATGTGAAAGCCAAAAAGCGAAGCAAGAAGAAGATTATGCTCTCCTTAGATGAATGGAATGTGTGGAACACCATTGGAACTAGTCGCGCGACAGAACGCTGGCATATTGCTCCGCCAGAGTTCGAAGATGTCTATACACACGAAGATGCATTAGCCGTGGGATGCTTCCTTATTACGTTATTGAAGCATGCTGATCGTGTCAAAATGGCTTGCATGGCTCAATTGATTAACGTTATCGCACCGATTACCACTGAAACAGGTGGTCCGCTATGGCTGCAAACGACCTACTACCCGTTCCTTCATGCTTCCATCTATGGCAGAGGAACTGTTCTTCATACGGTCAATTCATCACCGAAGTACGATTCCAAAGATTATACGGATGTTCCTTATCTTGAATCGATTTGTGTTTACGATGAGGAGCAGGGGCATATTACGATCTTCGCTGTGAATCGGCATCTGACAGAAACAATGGAATTGCAACTCGATATTCGCAGCTTCGGAGATGTTAGCTTGATCGAGCATATCGTGCTTGAGCATGAAGATCTTAAAGCGATGAATACCAAGGCTAATCCAAACCATGTAACTCCTCACTGGAGCGGTAATTCCCACATAGACAATGGATATGTCACGAGCCAACTTGCCAAAGCATCTTGGAACGTCATTCGATTGCAAGCTAAAAAAGGGTAGCAAACAGCCAGTATGCGTAATAGCCAATTTCTTCTAAAGTTCCATTTTTAATGACACCATATGAAACTTCTTGCGCATTACATCGTATCAGTGAATATATGAATGCCAAGGAGGAACTTTACAGATGACCATGTTTAAACGAATGTTAGCAAGCGTCGGGATCGGCGCAGCCCAAGTAGACCTCATGCTCCATGAAGATGAGGTGAACGCGGGGGATATGATCAGCGGCGTCGTCCAGATTCAAGGGGGACGCGTGGATCAGCAGATTGATGACGTTTATGCCTTCGTTATGACACGTTACGTGAAGGAACAGAACGATACAAAAATACAAGTCGAAGCTGCCGTGGCCAAATTCCAGCTTACCGGGAAATTTACGGTTGAGGCTGAGCAGGTTTATGAGTTTCCCGTCTCGTTCCAGCTTCCAGCTATTACGCCAGCGACGATGGGAAGAACCCCTGTTTGGATACAAACCGGACTTGATATTAAAGAAGCCGTTGATCCGAAGGATCATGATCAGCTTCAAGTAAGACCACACCCGCATGCCGCGGTTGTACTGGAGGCTGTCGAAGAGCTTGGATTCCGACTCCGCGAGGTGACATGCGAATACGCGCCAAGTTTTGGCAGAATGAACGGATTGCCTTTCGTTCAAGAATTCGAATTCGTCCCTTCCTCGCAATTCCGGGGCCAACTCGATGAATTGGAAATTATCTTCTTCCCGGACGAGGACGGCGTCGAGTTGCTGCTGCAGATCGATCGCAAAGCGCGCGGGCTAGCTGGCCTATTCGCTGAAGCGACTGGTACGGATGAGAATTTTGTAAAGGTACGGTTCGACCGCAATGAACTAGCTTCCGGAGCTAACTACGTTGCCGGTGAACTGGCTGATTTGATCCGCAATTATGTATAAGACTTCATCAACATAGTTACAAACGCACAGAAGCCTTTCCCAATGAGGAGAGGCTTCTTTATTTTGTAGATTCTTTTGCCCAACATGGGATTGAAACCCTTTTTGTAGAAAAACGTAAAAAACCATAAAAATTCGCAAACACTCATTACAATTAGTAATATAACAAGCTTGATCAATCGAATTCAAAATTTAGGCACATAAAAACTTCACCGATAGGTGGAGTTTTTTTTGCTCAGCGAAAAAGACGCCCGCATGGAGCGCCTCATTTCTGTAGCCTCTTTTCTAATGCGTGCTTGTATGATGTGTTTTAACCCGAGATATGCTATGTTTTCTTGAGTTCTCCGGTATGTTGAATATAAACATGGACATTGATTTGGTTTAGCGATGAAGAAGTAAGCTCAATATCTTGCCAGTTTTTCATTTTTTTCTTAAACATAACATTTCTAAAATTGTAAATATCAGCCTTTATACTTAACCCCTCTTCAAATGTAGTTCGGATTTCTTTTTTTATTAGATCCTCTGCTTCTTTCTCCATTTCTTGCTCGGATGGAAGGCTGTCAAGTAATTCAACAATATTCCCCCTGACTCTGACCTCAATATTGAAAATCGGTTTCCCGTCTTGTTCTGTAACCGTTATTTTAGGTTTGGGTTTTTCAAGTGAGATGATTGCAGACTTTATCTCAATGGGTGTTCTAGATGTCTTTTTCTCCATCCATCGCAATCCATTAATCTGATTTTTTGCCATCCAACCTTGAAAGCCGCTTTTTCGAACGACAAACACACCGTTTATTTTCAATTTATTTTCAGAATTCTTTTCGGACTGCCATGCGGTTTTATCGATGGTTAGGGTTGGAACTATAGCGTCCATACCGGGCTCATTGAGATTAATTTGATATTCTTGCGCAAGGAGGGGCTTTACGAACGAACTCTGAATATAATTATCTTCCGGTTGCCCAAGAATGGTGGTGATCGGCGACATTTGAAAAAAAGAGGGTGTTTTAAAGATGTCCTCAATGGATCCTTTCGTGCCGAATATCCATGGTGTATACCTAAATTCTCTGTATCTCTTTAAATTATCGAAGTAATCCTCGCCTCCAGCTTGCATCGCACTTTCGGTAAACAGATATGCGCGAACATGACTCCAATATATTCTTCTTTGTACCGTATTATAAATATCGCCAAATGCCAAAGTGGGCGTCTTTCCTCTCCCTTTACCGACATACACTTGCGGGCCGTTCCCTCCGCCTCCAGTTTCCGACTTAGCTACATTGCCAAAGGATACCGTTTGAATGTAGGCCTCATAAAGATTATTTTTATAATCAATCCCTATGGCTGTAACGTAAAGCAGATCTTGAAGATTTTTATTATCCCAACACCCGGAAAGGCATATCATACAACAAAGTGTGATTAAGAGTGTCACTGGTTTCATTGCCTCTCTCCTTGTGACGTAGAATCTGTCGTATGCAGCATGCCCGGTCTATTCTTTTTGGATTTGAAAGGTCGAGTAAATAGCGCTAATATGGACGATTTAACATTGAGTTCGGCGATCGGAGACCAGTAGGATATACCGAAAGATGTCAGTGTAGAGGTATACGCCACCACTGAAAGTAATCCGATAAAAAATCCATATATACCTAAGCAGGATGATATCACTAGCACGTAAATGCGAACAAGGGTGACGGTACCTGTCAAGGATTGATTAACCAAGGTAAAGGATGCAACGGCAGACGCTGCTGTAACCATAAGCAGGGCGGAAGAGGCAAGTCCAGAACGAATCGCAGCATCCCCAATAATAAGTCCCCCGACTACCGTTACCGTTTGTCCTACTGGTTTCGGCAAACGAATGCCGGCTTCACGAAACAATTCGAATAGTCCAAAAATCAAAAAGTTCTCTATCGTCGATGAATAGGGTATACCTATACGTGCTTGAACAATAGTTGCAAGTAATGGAAACGGAATTTGGTCGATATTAAAGCAGGTCAATGAAATATAGAATCCAGGCAGAAACATGGCAATTACAAGACCGATAAGACGTAACATGCGTTGTAATATCGTATAGTAGTAAGAAGAATGTGCATCCTCGGGAGATTTTAATTGCTCGGTAAGATTGGATGGGCCAATGATTGCCATTGGAGATCCGTCCAAGAGGATAACAAATCTGCCCTTCAACAGCGCCTCAGCTGCAAAGTCAGGTCTTCCAATCGTGTCCACTAATGGAAAGATGGAGTCGCTTGAATCACTTAAATATTCTTCTAACTGAGCACATCCAATAACGGAGTCTACATCAATTTGGGAAATCCGACGCTTCGCTTCAGTAACGAAATCCGGGTTCATAATATCTTTGATATATAGAATGGCTAAACGTACATTCCCCCTTTTACCTACAATGAAATGTTCATATTGAAGGGAAGTGGTTTTTAATCGTTTGCGAATGAGGGCAACGTTGGTGATTACTTCCTCTGTAAAACCATCGCGCGGTCCGCGAATGGATATTTCGCTGATGGATTCTTCCGGCTGGCGTTTAGGCGGATTGGCAATATCTGCTTCATAGACATGTGTTTCATTCTCATGGAAAAATAAAACAATCACATTACCTGAAAAAACAAGCTGTTCAATGTGACTAAGCTCTTCATTCTCGTCTATAAGCTTCAGCTCATCGTTTCGAATCATTTCAGTCATTCGCGGGAGTACATTTTCATTTAACTGTTTGCTATCCACCATGCCTTCGCAGTAAACAACTTGAGTGCCGCTGCGCTTCTGAAATTTCACATCATAACAGGAAGAGAATAAAGCCCTGAAGTCCGCTTCTTTTGCATTTTTGATGTTCATACCAATCCTCTTTTTCTTGTTGTAAAGTAGGCTAAGGCAGTCCAACAGAGAATAGACAACGTGGATAGTGGATAGAAGTAATTTTTAGTAAAAGCTAAAAAATCGCTATCGTTGATTTGAAGCTCTACACCGATAAATAAGGCCATCGTGCATGCAACGATCGTAATTTTTTGATACCGTTGCTTGGGAGTCAGTAAATCGCCTATTAAAAACAGCCCCAGACTGATTAGAATAGCCGTACTACTAAGCCACTGGTACATAGATAAAAAGTCAAGATGCTCCACGAAACTGCTGATTCTAACTAACCGCCACTGCGTAAAAAGAGGGAACCGCTGTTTCAATGCTTCATATGGACCGAAAATCATTAACACACTCAAAACAGCATTGATGACTATTAACGAAAAAACAGACATTATTCCTACAAAATGCTTCCATTTGAAATTGCCTTCCGTATGTGATGATAGTAATAATAACAGGAACAATTCCATGCCAGCTCTAAGGGTGGTTGTCGCGCCTTCTAAGATGGACCTTGCTCCTTCGCTAAATAGCGGGAGCAGAAGGTCGAAATGTCTGTATCTAAATGTAAATACAGCCATAAATACAATCAGAAGAAAATTAGCCGGCATTAAGATAGAATAGGAAATGGCGATCGGTTTGATCCCTTTAATAGCTAAGTAGGCACAAACGATCAGTAAAGGCGATGAAATCGCCCAAATAGGCGTAAAGGGCAGAATCATGGATTTAACCCATGTAACTACATTTTTATCAATGACAAATAGTTCACAAAACAGATATAAGGCAATCCAAGATCTCACTGCCCACGCGACTAAACTCCCCATTTTAAGTTCAATGACATCGAGGAAGGTTTGGTTAGGTGCTAGATTATTTACAATTCTATAAATCCAAAAGGCATATAAGAAATAGGCTATGCACCCGATTACACTGCTAACAAGCGCATCCCTTTTAGCTTGTTCAATTAATATGATTGCGCCTGAAATTTGGGACAGTGCAAAAGATCCGCCAAAACATAGAATATAAGCATGTACGGGATTGATTTTGGAATTGGAAAACGTCGACATAGGGCTCACCTCTTGCTCCTATATTTTCCTACAAGTTATGTTTCTATCCCAAGAATAGGTAAAAGGTGACCAGTCTTACACCTTTTTTAGGTGAGTTGGACTGATCTTTGTTTATACCAACTTCCCGAAATTCTCACAGCCACGGAAGCTCATGTGGCGAGACGAGTCAAATTTCGGAAGCAGCGCATAATTGTTAGGTACGTCACCTTTATTGCCTCGAAGGTGGAAGATGGAGTGCACTTCATTCAAGACCTTCGTTAGCCTCCCCCATCAGGTCCGCCTCTTTAAATCTACTTCAATTTGACCTTCCAGTCTTTATACTCACATGCCATTGTTTTGTAACAGTACGCCAAGAAAACCGTCAGGGCATCCTGACGGTCCTTTGAATTTATTTTTGTTGTAACTAGTTTTGTAAATACACGCCTAGACCACGCTGCGCACGTTTCCTGGGCGGACCAGCCCCAAATTTTCTCGAAGGGTTCTCCCTTCGTAAGCAGTGCGAAATAGGCCCCGGTTCTGAAGCTCCGGTATGACCTTCTGCACAAAAGCTTCCAACCCGCCGGGAAATGTCTGAGGCAAAATATTAAACCCATCGGACGCGCCTCCACGGAACCATTTCTCGATAAAATCGGCAACCTGCAGCGTTGAGCCAGTGAACGTAATATGTCCATGGCCGCCCGCATGGCGGTATATCAGCTGCCGGATCGTCATCCCCTCACGACGAGCTGCATCGAGAATGACTTCCTGACGGCTGCGAATCCCGTTAAACGCTTCTGCCGTTTTGGCTTTGTCCAGCGGCACTGGACCGTCCAATGGGTACGCAGCCAAATCGACGTCGAAACGCTCCGACATGGCCTGCAGCGCTTTGGGCAAATCCATCAACCCATTTAGTTCAGCCTCAATGTCACGGGCTTCCGCCTCCGTATCAGCCACAATCGGGCTGAGCCCAGGCAAAATATGCAGTTCGTCGGTCGACCGTCCATACTTCTTCAGTCTTCCTTTGACATCCGTGTAGAACGCTTGCCCGGCGCCGAACGTCTGTTGCGCGGTGAAGATGACCTCCGCCGTCCGGGCAGCCAGCTCTCTGCCTTGCTCGGATGAGCCGGCCTGAACAAGCACAGGATAGCCTTGCGGCGGACGTGGAATGTTGAGCGGTCCTTTGACGGCATACACATTGCCCTTAAAGTTGATCTCTCGAACTTTGTTCTCCGCAATCAGGATACCGGTCTGCTTATCGTACACAAGTGCGTCATCATCCCAGCTATCCCACAATTGCTTGACCACTTCGACGAATTCCTCTGCGCTTATATAGCGCTCTGTAAGCTCAGGATGTGCGGATCGGCCAAAGTTGTGTGAAGCATCTCCAGCGCCCGTCACGATGTTCCATCCTGCCCGTCCTCCACTAATGTGATCAAGCGAAGCAAACTGTCTGGCTACGTGGAACGGCTCATTGTAGACTGTCCCAACAGTAGCAATTAATCCGATATGTCGGGTAACCGCAGCTAAGGCGGCCAATTGGGTAAACGGCTCGAGTTTAGCCGTACGTCCGGCATAGCCGTCAGCCAGAAAAACCGAATCCATTAAACCGCCCTCGGCGATCAGCGCCATTTTACTCAAATAATGGATGTCTAGATCCCCTTCTGGATGCACCTCCGGATGACGCCATGCCGCTTCATGATGACCGGCTGCTCGCAAAAACACGTTCAAATGCAACTTCCGCTTCGTTTCACTCATCGAGCAATCAACTCCAATCTCGTGCCGCTTGTAATGGCGTCAATCTGTTTAAGCTCCTCGCTACCTAGCTTCTCGCCTAGAACGGGCAGCGCTTCGGTAATATGCTGCGGCTTGGAGACACCTAGTATAGCTGACGTTATCGCTGGTTGACTAAGTACCCAATTCAGTGCTAGCTGACCCAGCGTCCAGCCTCTCCGCTCAGCAATCGGCTTCAGCTGTTCCACGATGTGGAAATTGCGTTCCTGCTCCAGCAGCACCTTGAGACGCTGCTCGCCGGCTGCTCCGCGCGTTCCGACCGGTGGCTGTCCGCCGTAGCTGTACTTCCCTGTCAGCAAGCCGCGTCCAAGCGGGCTATACACAATTACGCCTACGCCTTCAGAAGCGGCCAAAGGCAACAGCTCCTGCTCAATCCCTCGAGCGATGAGGCTGTATTCCGGCTGGATGCTTTCGTATCTTTCCAGTCTAAGCCGAGCTGAGATACCGTGCGCCTTGGCGATTTGCCAAGCTGCATAATTAGAGGCGCCGATATAGCGAACTTTCCCTTTACGCACAAGGTCGTCCAGCGCTCGCAAGGTTTCTTCCAGCGGCGTCTCTTCGTCGAAGCGATGCACTTGATAAAGATCAATATAGTCCGTCTTCAATCTTCTTAAGCTATTGTCTATCGCGCGTTCAATATGATATCTGCTCTGTCCCGCATCATTTGGTCCTAATCCCACTCTGCCGTGTACCTTGGTGGCGAGAACAATTTGATGTCTGCGAGCGCCAAGAAGATTACCTAGAATCGTTTCGGATTCGCCAGTTTCCAATGGGTTGCCTTTATCCATTCCCGAGCCATACACATCTGCTGTATCAATGAGGGTAATCCCCGATGCTAACGCCGTATCAAGCACTTCTGCCGACGCCTTCTCGTCAATCCAACGACCGAAAGCCATCGTGCCGAGGCTCACTTCCGATACTTTTAACCCTGTTCTGCCTAATCTTCTTTGTCCGATACTCATGTCAACATCTCCTCGTTTATAGGTTAAATTACCCTCAGCGTGAAACGCTTGTTTCATCCATTGAAGCTGTCTCGCCATTTCAGCAGCTTTTTCTCTAAAATCCGCACCAGCGAATCCGAACCTTTTCCGACAAAAGCAAAAATTAAAATACCGACAAACACAATCGCTGTCTGTGAAAACTGTCTAGCATCCATGATCAAATACCCCACGCCTTCGCTTGAACCCATGATTTCAGCCACGACTAAGCCGAGCCAAGCCACCCCAATGGATAACCGCAAACCTAACAAAATATTCGGCAGCGCTGCCGGAAGCACCAGCTTCGTGATTTGTTTGAACCGATTAAATTCCAGCACGCGCGCTACATCGAACAATTTGGAATCCACATTGCGAATTCCTAGAAACGTCTGTACGTAGAGCGGAAAAAAGGCGCCTTTGGCAATAAGCAAAATTTTCGAAAACTCCCCAAAGCCGAACCATAAAATGAATAACGGGGTAATCGCTAAGTGGGGAATTGTCCGCAGCATTTGTACCGAAGGGTCTACCGACTGCTCAAACTTGCGGAATAAGCCGACTAATAGACCGAATAGCAGCCCCAAGCTTCCCCCTACCAAAAATCCTACCGCTGCGCGCCAAATACTGATTTTCAAATGCTTAAACAACTCACCGGTAATTAACAGATCATAAAAAGCAACCCCAATTTCAGCTGGTGTCGGCAGCAGTGTTTTCGAAATAATGCCTAACGATCCGACAATTTGCCAAATAATTAGAACGGTTAGCGGCAGAATCGATCCTCTTACGATGAGCAACCACTTGGGATCTTTTTTAACTGCTTTCAGTGCGTGTTGGCTTATCTTCGGAGCCTGCGCTTCTTTTGGTGAATTGGATTGAACAAATCCCTTTCCAACTCCGGCTACCACTTCTGATTGACTCATACGGATTCACCCCTACTCTTATTCTCAATTAAATTCCTGAACTGTCGATAAGCTCCAATTCCTCAACCCGCTCGAATTCACTCATAACGATTTTGCGCAATTCCAGAAACGAAACTGACGCTTTCTTTCTCGGATAGGGCAGATCAACTGGTATAATGTTACGAATTGTACCAGGCCTTGCATTCATCACAACAACACGGGTCGCAAGAAAAACAGCCTCATCTATATCATGGGTAACCAGCACCATCGTCGTGCGCTTCGCTTCCCAAATGTTCAGAGCAACCTCCTGCAAATGTGATCTTGTAAAGGCATCCAGCGCTCCGAAAGGTTCATCCAGCAGCAATACTTTAGGATCACGCAGCAGAGCTCTGGCAATCGCCACGCGTTGCGACATTCCTCCGGACAATTCTCGTGGGTAAGCTTTCTCGAAGCCCTTCAGCTTAACCAAATCAATCAATTCTTCTACTCTTTTGCGCACCGCAGGATCCTTTAATGAAAGATCGGCGGCTATATTTTTCTCAACGGTTAACCAAGGAAATAAGCGATGCTCCTGAAAAATAAATCCTTTATCAATGCCTGGCTTAACCACTTGCTGCCCATCCAACCAAACTTTTCCCTCATGATCCGTATCTAGTCCTGCGATTATCTTCAGAAGTGTGCTTTTACCGCAACCGCTAGGTCCGATAATTGTAATAAATTCACCTTGTTTAATCGTTAGTTGAATGTTGTTCAGAGCTTCAATGCGAGTGCCTTGCGGCGTGTGAAACCATTTGTGAGGCAGATCGATATCTAGTGTAACTACACTCATTGTAGACTCCTCCTTACTTGCTTCTGCGAATGAATACTTTGCATAACACATCACTCCTTCAGGAATCTTAGAAACACAAAGACTCCCGACCCGATTCTACGCAAGAATCGAATTGGAAGCCTCCAGTTGTCCGGTGGACTTATTCGTATGAGATACTGCCAAACTGTAAAAATTTTGAATGTAAACCGATCATAACACCCACTTTTAATCGGGTCAATCATTATTTCTTATAAAACCCACTTGAATAATCGGAATAAACCTGATAACATGACTCCAACACCACATATAAGCCCATTGGTCATCCAAAGGCTCCCTAACTGACAGCGTTTAAGACGTTGATCTGCTTATGGAGTCTTTTTTTTATTCAATAAATTGATCTCTCGAATTGGAGGCAGAACTTATGAGTCATTACAGCCATTTAAACACGCTTTCTAGG
This sequence comes from Paenibacillus sp. J22P51, assembly GCF_059692215.1. Taxonomy (NCBI): domain Bacteria; kingdom Bacillati; phylum Bacillota; class Bacilli; order Caryophanales; family Paenibacillaceae; genus Paenibacillus; species Paenibacillus sp. J22P51. The sequence goes on from NZ_JCAUAZ010000001.1 coordinate 905,210, forward strand.
AGGTGTCCATGTTGGGGAATACGAAAAAATAGCTTCATCTAGGGTATTTATATTTGGTGTCGGCCATCCTACAGGCGCTTGTATCATCCATGTTTGAGATTCAACTACAACATATATAAAGGAGTTTTTAACTATGTCTATTAAAATAGGGTCATTCAAGCACTTATCCGTCCTAGTCTTTCTGATTTTTGCACTTGCCTTAACAGCTTGCGGCCAAGGCAGCAATACAACTACAGCAGGATCTAATGTTGCAACCCCTGCCTCCCCGGGAACGACCGCTGCCTCGGCGTCGACGAAACCGAAGGAAAAAGTGAAAGTGAACATCGGAGTACAAGGCAAAACAGGTATCCTAGTATATGCACGTGAGAATAACTTCTTCGAAAAAGCATTCGCTGCTGTTGGCGCTGAAGTAACTTGGAATGAGTTCGCCAGCGGCCCTCCCCACTTTGAAGCGTTGGCTTCAGGCAGACTCGATTTCGGAAGTGTCGGTGGAACCCCAGTCGTCTCAGGCCAAGTTGGCGGGATCGATTTTAAAGCCATTGGCGTTACCAGTGACGGAAAGAAAGGCAATATGATTGTCATTCCGAAAAATAGCCCCATCAAAGAACTGAAAGATCTGAAAGGCAAAAAAGTGGCCGTTGCTAAAGGGAGCAGCGCTTATAACTTCCTGTACATGGCCATTGCTAAAGCGGGTCTCAAAGACGACGATATCAAGGTTATTCAACTTCAGCCCGATGAAGCTAGACCGGCGCTGGACAGCGGCGCTATCGATGCCTGGTCCATCTGGGATCCATATGCGACCATCGCTGTGTTCCAAGCAGGCGCCAAAGTGTTAGTCTCTGGTGAGGATCTAAATATTAATGCACCAGGCTTCCTTATTGCCAGAACGAAATTCACGCAAGATCACCCTGATCTCACTGTGCTGTTCCTCAAAACCTATGAGCAAGCTCGTAAATATTACCTGGAACATCAAGATGAAGTTGCTGACAGCTTTGTCAAAACACAGAAACTGGATAAACCTATTATTGAGACTGTACTCAAAAACTCTTTCCCATTGCTGTCTCCAATCACACCGGAATTCGCCAAAGCCCATCAAGAGCAAGCCGATTTTCTTTTTTCACAAGGAGCCATTAATAAGAAATTAGATACTTCACAAGTGTTAGAAAGTAAATTCGTCGAACAAGCGCTAAAGGAATTAAGCACCCAGAAGTAAGGCACCCTGGGCTAAATGAAAGCATGAAGGAGAAGATGACGATGACAGAAACGAAACGACAAATGCGACTAGGCGCATTTCTCAGCGGAGCAGGACACCATCTGGCTGCATGGCGGTATCCAGGAGCTAATGAGCAAGGTATTCTAGACTTCCAGCATTATAAATACTTGGCACAGTTGGCCGAACGCGGGAAGTTCGATATGATTTTTTTTGCCGACATTCTGGCCGTTTCCGAGCATTTCGATACAGCCATCACGCGTATGGCCACCATTCGACCTGAACCTCTCACCCTGCTATCGGCGCTTTCCGTTGTCACTGAACGCATTGGCTTGACCGGAACACTGTCCTCCACCTTCAGTGAGCCCTATAACGTAGCAAGACAATTCGGTATGTTGGATCATTTAAGTAACGGACGCGCCGCATGGAATGTAGTTACAACTTCCAATCAAGGAGCAGCCGGCAACTTTGGTGAAACGCCTCATATGGAGCACCATCGTCGATATGAACGGGCCAAAGAATATCTGGACGTTGTGACCAAGCTATGGGACAGCTGGGAAGACGACGCGCTGATCCTAGACAAAGAGAACGGCTTATTTGCCGATAAGGACAAAGTCCACCCGGCCAATCACAATGGCACCTGGTTTTCCGTTAAAGGACCGCTTAATATGCCCCGTTCGCCGCAAGGGCGCCCCGTCGTTATTCAAGCGGGCTCCTCAAGTGATGGACGAGATTTCGCCGCCCAAACCGCGGAGGTTATTTTCACAGCTTGGCAAACGCTTGAAGAAGCGCGTACCTTTTATCAAGATGTGAAAAGTCGAGCAGTGACCTACGGACGTTCTCAAGGTGATCTCTTAATCTTGCCTGGTGTTCTTCCGATCATCGGGGCAACAGACGACGAAGCACTTAGGAAATATGAACATTTCCAGAGCCTCATACATCCGGAAGCGGCAATAACCCTACTCTCTGGTATGATCGGCCACGACCTCACTTCCTATGATCCGAATGAACCCTTCCCCGATCTTCCCGATACCTCCAATGGCGTGAAGGGCAGGTTACACTTAATCAAAGATATTGCCAAACGAGATCAGCTTAGCATTCTAGAAGTAAGCCGAAAAGTCGCTGGCGCTCGAGGACACTGGACCATCTTTGGCACCCCTTCCTCTATTGCTGATCAGCTCGAAGCGTGGTTTGTTGGGGGAGGCTGCGATGGCTTCAATATCATGGCTCCTTATTTCCCAGGAGGACTCGAGGAATTTGTCGATCTCGTTCTTCCTGAATTAAGGAAACGCGGCCTGTTCCGCAACGAGTATGAGGGTACGACGCTGCGTGAAAATCTCGGGTTATCGAGGCCCGCAAACCGCTATGCCAAAGAAGCGACGCCAATCTAAATAAAGAAGCCATCCTCCCAGCAAAAAAAGGCATCCAATTACTCTTATTGGATGCCTTTTCATATAAAACTGCTTCTGCACGGTCTCGAATCAGCGTAACGACTTGAATGCTTTGCGGAGTTCTGCAGCGAAAAGCTCTGGCTGCTCCCATGCTGCGAAATGACCACCTTTGTCGACCCTATTGTAGTAAATAAGCTTGGGGTACGCCTGCATGGTCCAACTCTTCGGGGCTTGATAGAGCTCGTAAGGAAAGACGCTCACGGCAGCAGGGATGGAGACGCCTTTGACGCCGAAGAAGGTAAACTTATTTTGCCAATAGAGGCGGCTCGAAGAAATCGCCGTGTTCGTCAACCAGTAGAGTGTAATGTTGTCGAGGACATCATCTCTTGTAAGCCCTCCGGGATGCCCTGCAAAAGCCTGGGAGATCAGTTCCAGACTTGCGGCGTCATGGTCTAGCATAAAGGCCGCCAAACCGACTGGCGAATCCACAAGTCCGGTCATTGTCTGCGGGCGCGTACCCAGCATGTTGGCATAGGCGAGGTGCATGTTCACGAAGGCCAGCTGCTCACACGCGCGCATCTCCTCATCAGTGAGACCAGAGGGCAGGGGGGTTCCGCACATGAGCGCCTTCTCAATGTAGTCCGGAACCACGCCAGGCATGTTGGAATGAATGCCAACCAGTCCCGGAGGTGCCTGTACACCCATCAAATCTGTGACAACCGCCCCCCAGTCGCCGCCCTGCGCCACATACTTCTTGTATCCAAGGCGCTTCATCAGCTCTGTCCAGGCACGCGCGATACGGGCGGGTTCCCAGCCGTTCGTGGTCGGCTTGCCTGAAAACCCGTAACCGGGTAGCGACGGAATCACCATATGGAAGGCATCCGAAGCACTCGCGCCATGTGCGGTGGGATTGGTCAGTGGTCCGATAATCTTCATCATCTCAATAATCGAGCCCGGCCATCCGTGTGTGATGATGAGCGGCAACGCATCTTTATACTTCGAACGAATGTGAATGAAGTGAATGTCTAGTCCATCGATCTCGGTAATGAACTGCGGTAGAGCATTCAGCTTTGCCTCGCACTTACGCCAATCGTAATCTGTCGCCCAATAGCGCGCGAGTTCCTGTATCGTAGCAATTTTCACGCCTTGCGATGCATCCGCGACCGTTTCTTTCTCCGGCCATTTTGTCGCGTTTATGCGCCTGAGCAATTCGGTAAGTTCATCTTCCGGGACATTCACACGAAACGGACCCCGAATGCTATTTCTGACTGTGGGTTGCTCATTACTTTTTGGCGCCATTTGTTTATCTCCTTTCGATTCGTTTTGGATTTTGAGTTTACCGTACGCAACTTCTCTTTTCCGAATAGCCCTAACTTTATGATTACGAGCAAAACCAACGAAGTATTCGAAAGAATTTAAAATGAATTTGAATCACAATTACAGAGAGCAGCATTGCCCGATAAATGGACTAATGCTGCTCTTTGATTTGTCTGTTTAACACTTCTAAACAAGCTTTCCATACCCAGCAAACGGATAGTCGATCGTAATCCGCCCCGTCTCGCACTAACCCAACAATAAGGCAACACACCACACAATTGTGAATTGATATGGAACATTTTGAAAAACACTTTACTTTTTCTTAAAAAATAAGGCAGCCGATCAAATGGATCAGCTACCTTCACGCCTGAAATAATTATTTTGCTTTCTGCAAATTAGCTTCAATCATCTTTTGCACTTCAGCTTCAGATAGGTCATAGAATTTAACCATAATGATAATAGCAATAAGGGAACCAATTGCAGGTCCTACATTCATAGCCGCCCATAATGCATTCAGTGCAACAGGAGTTTGTGTGACCGTTTCGCCAGCAACAGCAGCTTGATATCCGGCAATGCCGATAATCCACATGCCTACACCGCCAGAAATGGCTCCAATGAGTTTAGACATAAATGTTTGGGCTGCAAAGGTAACAGCTTCGAATCTTTTTCCGTTTGTGAAATCATCATATTCGATACAATCGGTAAAGAATAAGGCAGAAACAATGATAAATGGAGCGGATAAGAGCCCACGGACCAAAGATAAAACGAGGTATAACATGTAATTATCTTTTGCCAAGAAATAAATAAGAAGAGAAAAGATTGCTGTAGTCGCAAAGGAGAACACCGCTAAGTTCTTTTTGCCAAATTTTCTAATGAGCAATGGGGATAGCGGTGCTACTATAAGCATTGGGATGATTCCAATCCCTAACATCGCTGAAACTTTCGTTGAATCTCCATAAATATCCAAAGCAACAAAAGGAGTTAGGGTCATGGCGAAATTGGTGCCATTGGCAATCAAGCCTACTAGAACTATCACCACTAAATATTTATTGCCGAGAATAGACTTAAAGATTTCACTCACTGCAGGTTGTTTTCTTCCCTCTTGTTTAACTCTTTCTTTTGTAAACCGAATCATAATCATAGTCAGGAAAGCAATAACGGACATCACGAGAACGGAGATAAAGTAGTTGTTATGGGTGGCATTCAGCAAGACCGGAAATACAGCCATTCCAATAATAACACCAATGAGTCCTGTGAGCTTATTATAGGAGAGAAGCAAGTTCCTTTCTTCAGGTACAGGTGTCATTGCGGTTGAAAGCGCATAAGCCGGAGCATCCGCTGCCGCATATAGGGTCCCCCAGATAAAGTAAGTTACAGAAGCATATATGATCCTCACAGTTAGACTTTGTCCAATTAGAAAATCGTTGAAACTAAAACATAATAACGTAAACAGCGGAACAGTAAAGGCAGCCATTAATACCCACGGTCTAAATTTCCCGATTTTAAAATTGGATTTTTCAATAACTGTCGCTAGCAGCGGATCCATAAAAGCATCCCATATCCGCGCAACGAGGAGAATGGCAGCGACAACTGTGGCTGGAATTCCCAGACTTCCCGTATAGTAAACGCCTAAGAAAGTTGAAAGAACCATGTAAATGATGTTCTGACCCGTAAAAAACATGTCGTAGCTAATTCTTTCAAATCGCGTTGCTGCGTATTTTTGCTCTTTCATGGTGGTTTCCCCCAGATCAGATTATTAAAACTCGAATGATTTCAACATTTCTCCGGCTGTCTCTTCGTCAAAAATGTTCGAGATGAACATCACGGCCATCCCTTTTATTTCTTCTGGCGATAAACCTAATTCGATGTCCGGACTGGACATCATCCCCATAAAACCTTGCAAAAATGAAATTGCCTGCGCTTTTGCCTGCTCCCCTTGAATCGTTGCTTCTTCAAACGGTGTTGAACCGAGTCTGCTTAAACCTAAATGTTCTAAATGCGCCTTCAGGCGAACCAAGAAGTCTTCATAATTGCGGTCAACCGTCCACGCAGCCTCGGCAAGAGCTTGAATACGCGGGGAAATCATAGCTTCGAGAATTTCGGGCGTCGGAACACGCTCTGTCCAAATAGCCCCTTCGATACCTAAAATGTTGTCGCCTTTCAGATTTTGATTTTCTCTAATCTTAGGTTCATACTCATAGGTTTTCTTTAATGGCACGATACAGTAAGGATAGTCAAAATACATATGAAAGACCTCAGAGAAAATCATCGGTTGGCCTTTCTCAAAATGCGGATAAACATAACTTTTTGGTTCAGCTTCAATCCAATACTGTATTGCTATGTCTTTTGAAATACGTTCTGCCTTCAAGCTCTCATTCCAGCAAGTGACGGTCTTCCCCTTCGATGTTAAGTAATTGGCAACTTTCTCTGTGAAAACTCCTTGCAGTTCTTCGTAATTGTCAATTTGGTTCAGTTTCATATATGCATTGCAATGTGGACATGATTTCCACTTATCCTTGGGGGCTTCGTCGCCTCCCAAATGGATCCGATCGGAGGAGAATAGCGTTATAATTTCATCCAATAATTGATAAATCCAATGATAGGTTGATTCTTTCCCTGCACACAAAATCACTTTATAAATACCCGGTTTCTCCGTAACTTGAATGTGCTCATCGAAGCAGCTCAATTCTGGAAAAGCGGCTATAGCCGCGGAAACATGTCCAGGCATATCAATTTCAGGCACAACGTCTACGCCTCTACTGCTCGCAAATGCAACGATCTCTCTAATTTGCTCTTGGGTATAATAGTTGCCGCAAGACCCGACTTCGTTAAGTTTCGGAAAAATTTTGCTTTCAATACGCCATCCTTGGTCGTCCGTTAAATGCCAATGCAGCACGTTTAATTTATACAAAGACATCTCTTCGATAATTTTTTTCATTTCTCCAACATCGAAGAAATGTCGGGCAACATCGACTAATAGTCCTCTATGCGTATAGTTAGGACAATCATTGAAAGAAATGCACATAAGCTTGCTTTCATTTACTTTCTGCGCTTCAACGATCATTTGATACAGCGAAGTCAGTGCCCAGGTCATACCTATATCATCACGAGCATATAAACGAATCTCATTTGCTTCGATTTCCACGGCATAAGCTTCATGATTGGCTTTTACATCGTTAATAAGCTTAATGGCGGCATTTTTGTTTGCGCTTACATTTACGTGAATTTGACAATATTCCCTCACTCTATTCAAGAAGACGTCCACAATCGACGGATTAAAAGTTCCAGTGTCCATTTCAAGTTGATCATGCAATGTAAAATAGAGTTCACTCTTTAAAAAGCTGCCATTAATCTTTGGAATGATTTGCATTGGTGTTCCCCCTTATAAGATATAAATTGATAATATCCCTTTATGTGTAAATTATCAATATTTATTTCACATTAAGTGAAATAAATACCGCGAAAAAATCCATTCTCTGCGAACGGATACATAAAAAATATTATGCTTTTAGACCGCTTAAAATCACGTCGACGAGCAGCGAAATGCTTTTTCTGTCGTATCCCGATTCCATTTTTATGATTTCTTCCCTGAACAAAAATCTTTGTGCAAGTGCCATCAAGGCCGAAATGGAGACAAAAAAGACGTCCTCAATAGTATGAGCGTATTGTTGCTTAATGCTGCCGTCCTTGATCCCACGTTGGAGTTCTTTCTGGAATATTTGCCCATGCTCTTGGTACACGGAAATAAAAGAATTCCCAGCATTCGTATCTCCATAGCTCTTATGAAAGAAATAATCCGCATGAACAGTAAATAAGACGACCTCTTCATTCTTCAATAAGTAATCCAAATAGGTATAAAGCATATATTCGATCCGAGCATAACCAGTATTGATGTAATCTGGAATATTTGAGAGTACGGAGACATTTTTAAATTCCAAAATAACGTTTCTAACTAATTCAAGTGCTACATCTTCTTTATTTTTATAGTAAAAGTACAACGTTCGACGCTGAATAGCGCAGGCATCAGCAATGTCCTGCAAGGTAACATTCTGAATTCCTTTCTCGATGAATAATTTGAAAGCTTGATTTAATATGTTATTTCTTTGATTTTGTTTCGTTTTGCTTTCATCATACTTAACTTCAAAGATCAATGGAATCCCCCCAGTTCACAATCCAATGTAACAAGATATAGAAGATTTTGCAATCATCCTTTCCAAAGACAAAAAAGAACACGAAATCCCATATTGGGTTCCGTGTTCTTTGTTTATTGAACTACAAATTTCATATATATTTAGCAAATAGACTACTATTGTAGTGCCAGCCTCGTCGTTTTAGGTAAGAGTGCGTTTACATAAATAATCCCGATAAGTTCCTGGAGGAGTGTTTAGTCCCATCTCAAGACCATCTCCTTCCCTATTCCTAGATCCTTATCTCATTGTGGCTCGAAACGGTGCGGCTGGTAACCCATTCATGCCGATTAGGTTGGCATTCGTTACATTGCCCCAACCATATCGAATCGCGCGGGGAGAAGGAACCTTTCACTTCTGATCTTAACAATGCAGCCGTGAATTTCAGCTACCGCAGGCACGAATCCCCCATCCTCACCAGCAACCTCAAAACCATGTAATTGCAGCTCTCCACGCGTGGTTAATCCCGTTTCTGCATGATGAAAGGCAACCAACACTTCGTCACCTTCTATGCTGAATGCTTGATACAAAGGACCGGAGCTTTGTACGCCTCTGCCATATACTTGATCAAGAGCGATCAGAGCCAACCTTTCACCAACCGGTTTTTTATCAGTCGGGTGAATGTCATCGGCCTCTCCGTATTCTAAAGTGACAGCCATTCCGGTATTGGCGACCTGCATCGCCGTTAGCTGCTGCGCTTCTCGGATCAACGGCCACTCTGTCCCGTCTGGGTCCCCATTGTATGCAAAGTTAGGGAGCTGAACAAACAAAAAAGGAAGCTCTTCATCTTGCCATTGTCTGCGCCAATCCTGAATGAGAGCTTGCAGTAATCGACTATACGTCTGCGGACGATGTACATCACTCTCTCCTTGATAAAAAATGACGCCTTTCAGCGGATATCCAATCACTTTGCGCAGCATCGTTTCATATAACCCGCCGGGGCGCATATAGCTTTGCGGACTTAATGGCGGCGGCCAAGGATAGCCCCCGAGCTCCTTTTCGCTATATCCTGCTTCCAGCTTGCGATTGAACTTGACGACCGCTTCGTTATATTGAGCTTGGATGATTTCGAATTCCTGCCGACTGAAATCCTTCATCTGCTCCGCAAATTCCCTGGTGTATGCCGAGAGTTCGGCATCTGCATGCAATAACTCTTCTCCAACCCAGCAGGAAGCTGAGGTGCCTCCCCAATTACAGCTAATAATACCGATTGGCACCTGCTCCGATTCGATTAAGCAGCGAGCAAAGTAATAAGCAACACCAGGGAATTCGCCGGCAGCTTCAGGTGTACATATCTTCCAGCTGCTTTCGATCTGCGTCCCTTCCGATTCATGGGCAATTTTCGGCACGTCATAATAACGGAGAAGCGGCAAATCCGCTTTAGAAATAGCCTTACTGGCATTTTTCGTTTTCGATAAGCGCATAGTCATATTCGATTGACCGCCAGCCAACCACACATCTCCGAATTGTACATCTGACAATGTTCTTACAACTCTATCTTCTTCTAGGATAGTCAAATTGCATGCCTCGCCTGCATCCATCGCAGGCAAGTTGACTTTCCAGCGTCCATTCTGAATGATACCCGTTGCACATTCGCCACGACAACAAGCGGTAACCCTCACTCCGTCTATACCGGTTCCCCATATAGGAATAGGTTCATTCCTTTGAATAACCATGTGATCGCTAAAAATCGGATCCAGTCGGATAGGGGGACCCACATTGGTCATCTTTTCTCCTCCCGATGCAAGAGCAAATACTCGCTCATAAGCATCATGACAATGCCATCCGCATACAGCGATTGATCACATGGCCGAGTCAAATACACTTCCTTACTCTCAGGATTCGTACCGTAGGAGCAATGGTCAATCATACCGCTTTTGGAAACGAATCCAGATACAGTTTGAACAATCTGCTCCCCCCATAATCGGAATGCATGCGGAAGCACGCCCATTCGATATCCCTTCAGGGCAGCATATCCAAACAATGCCGTTGCCGTTGTTTCCGGATACGACTCCTCAACAAGAGGAAGCGTACGTAACATGCCGTCCGAAGTTCTCAATGCGCGGGCTCGTTCCATAACATTTTGAAATAATTGTTGTTCCTTTGACAGATCATACTTTGGACTATCTCCCGTTTCCCTTAGCTGTTCAAGCATGTCGATCAGGCTCGCGACCATCCAGCCGTTTCCCCTGCCCCAATGCTCCCCAAGGCTAGTGCGTTTCACGCAATGATAACCGTGGTAAAAGAGCATTTCATTAGGGTCAATCAAACATTCCGTATGCATGTTAAATTGTAGCCACGCTTCCTCCATGATGTCCTTCCGATCCGTTAACCGTCCATAACTGACCATGAATATGCCCGCCATAAACATCGAGTCGATCCATAACTGATTCTTATAGTCAGGATCGCCTCCCTCCCAAACGTGCGCCCATCCTCGATTATTTGTGCGAAGCGCTTGATGAAGACACCAATGTGCATACTCTTCGCACACTTCTCTGTATCGGGAGTCTTCCCGCTCCTTCAAGAGATGGAGTACTCCGACGGCAGGAATCACATGATTGACAGAGCCAAATGCTCTGCCTGTGTAACTCGTTTCGAACCAGCCACGAAGAAAGGAAGAATAGTCCGGATTGTTCGTTGCCTCTATGGCTCTAACTAATCCATATAAACCTACGCCGCAAGACCAATCCCATCGATGAATATTAAGATTCCAAGCGTCCGAAGTTTGATTGGAAATTTTATGAAATATGGCTTCAATCGCTGTTAACGCTGTTTGATGGTTCATAAACAACCTCACCGTCCATTAATCTTGAATCTTTTTTAGAATGGCAATGCCATCATTTGAACGCAACCACAACTCGGAAGAAGCATCAACCGTATACACGCAATCGTTCCAATAATCCTTATAAGTGCCTTGCGGCGCCTTTAGTCCAATCGGCTGGCCCGCTCTTTCGAGTATGTTTTCGCCAATTAAGATGGACAGCCTTCCCTTGCGTGTATCTACAGGCAGAACTACCGTTGAATTTGAAGAGAACACAGGTCTAATTTGGTTTAAAATAGGATGAGATAGTTGTGAAATCACATAGGTTACAATCCGATCTGCGCCTTTGGCTATCCCGGTATGTACAAGAGAAGGCCCCAATATACCGTTGACAAATACAATTTTGCCTTTGCCGTATCCTCTCTCCCACACGAGGGGTTGACCGTCATTGGAAAACCGAAGATCCTCCCATGGAAACCATCCGCCCTCTGCATAAAATTCAGGTTCTATTCTAGCCAAACAAAGTTTACCCATGGGGACACCTTGGAAAGAGATTTCGTATCCTTCAGGATTGGAAAGTAAACCATTTGACTTCATTCCAATTTCAAGGGCAATGCTGCCAGGCCATGGACGGTGCAATCCAGCATCTAAATCCTTTCTGCCGCTTGTCGCATCCACAACGACTGTGCCACCTGTTCTAGCAAAGGATAAGACCGCTTGCAGGTCCTGCTCCTCCCAAGCCACAACATGGGAAAGCCACACGATTTTCCCGCCTTCGCCATTCGTTGGCATATCATTCATGCGTGTCATGGAAACATTCCACCCCGCTTGCATAAGGGCAATCGTGGAAAGGGAAGCTCCGTGGGCGCCATCTTGGACCATACGTCCTGGGATATCTTTTAGACGCTTATTGTTATCCACCCATTCTATCGCTTGTGAGCGTGGATCGTACCCGACCCAAGCATTCGGTTCAGGTATTGTCCAATCGCCTAGCTCTTCAAGTAGTGTGGCGAGCTTGCTTTGCAACAACGCTAAGGCTCGACTGCGTGAAGTAGGTTCATCATTATCGCTCAATAGTCCCCAATCGCCCGCTTCAAAATCGTAGCTTCTTACATTTAAGCACCATCCGGTCACTGAATGGGCTCCCGCCGCCAGACTGGCAAGGAAGAACTTGCTAATTTCTTCCGCGGAAGCTTCGCATGGTTTTTGAGATGAGTTTAATGTGTTTCCTGTTTGAACTTCGGTAACCTCAACTTGCCGCACATCCGGACAAGCAAATTGTTTTTTTACCCCAGCAGCCATTAAAAGGGGAAAGTTCGATCTCTTCGCATATGTAAACATCCATGCAGGGTGGTAGCTGGCACCAATGACATCCACGATGCTGCCCATACGGTTCATATCCATACCAGATACGGCCTGATTATCCAGTAAAGGAATCGGATTTACACAGGTTTCCGTAAAGGGATCAACCTGTTTTAATACAGACGAGATCCATTCCAGTTCACTAACGAGCCATGTCGCTCTGCTCTGCCAGTCATCAATCCAAGGCCTGTAACTATTCCAGGCTTCTCCTTTATGATTGGCATGTGGAACATCTTCAGGAAAGGGTACCTCTTCAAAGGAAGCGTATCCGGTCCGCCATCTTTCATTCAACACTTGAATCCCCTCTGAATAATGCTCCCGAAGCCATTTCCTCCAATGAACGAGAACCTCTTCCGTCCTTTCTCTTCCGCCGACGGGCTCGTTCCATAAAATCCATTGTCCTAAAGCCGGATGATCCTTATATCTGGAGACACATTGTTGAATGTAGTTGGACATGGGCTCACGTTGATCGGGAGATAGAAACCCTGTATGGGAATGGAGCATAGACGGTGTGCCAATATGCCACGGTCCCGAATTTGCTGTCAGCGTAGCTTTGATTTTAATCCCGTATTTGTGGGCAGCATCGAATGCATAATCAAATGTATCAAAAACCCATTGATTAGGTGTCGGCTCTATCCATGGCCACATAAGGAAGATCCGAACCCAACCCAAACCGCTCTGCTCAGCGGCTGAGAATAAATCGTCCACTCGTTCAGATGAGTCGGTAGGCTCCAACCAAATTTGGCAGCCTAATTTCATTCTCGCAGTCATCTCTGCAGTCTGTTTATCCAATGTGAATACCTCCGGAACTCTTTATAAATCAATACCAACTCCATCACATAAAAACCGAAGGAGTTGGTATGGTTAACATCTCAAGTTACAGCTATTGGTTGCTCGCTGCAGCTTTATTCACTTCAGAGGACAGTTCATTCCCTCCAGCCGTTTGCCACTGTTTAGCCAAATCGTCAAAGCTTGAAATAGGCGCTTGACCGTATACAATTTTCAGCATTCCCTCTGCTTTGATCTTGTCGATAACAGGTCCTTTGGATAACAATGTTGGCGTTGGGCCGCCGAGATAGGCGTCGACTACGTAACTCTGGGCACGATCTGATACTAATCCCGCTGCATAGATCGCATCAGGGGTGTTATTATCTGCAATCTTCTTTTCAATTGGCGTTTCCGGTTTTTTACCTTTGGCAAGCAGTTTCGCCGTGTCATTGAAAATATTGGGATCAATCGGTTCCATAAGGAAATCATGCTTGACACTGTTGATCCATTTCCCGTCCGGGAAGTCCTTCGGATCAATCGATACTTTTCCATTTTTCATCACATAATCGTAACCTTCAAACCAGCCGTTCTCGAATTCACTGCCTTGTTTTGGATTATTCGCTGTAAAGAGCCGGTTTAAGTATAAGAATAGCGCATCAGTACGCTCAAAATCTTTATTGACGAGCAGCGCCCCGCCATTAATGTTGTAATCGTATCCCATTACCTTTCCACTAGGCCCTACTGGGAGCGCATAGGGTTTAAAGGAGGCATTCGGGTTGTTTTTCAACATATCAGGTAATGGATAAGCCGGGATCCAGTATGGAGCGAACATCATGCCGACTTTACCGGCACCTACTAATTCCGCAATCTTTCCTTCGTTATGAAGTCCGACTTCCGGGCTTATGTATCCCTTTTTATACCAGTCGGTGAGCACGTTTAATCCTTCTTTGATTTCTGGCTTGAAGGTACCATATTCCAGTTTGCCATCGGAAGCTTTAATCCATTGATCTGGCACTGTGCCGAACATTCCGAAAATAGGCGTTGATTCAGCAATCCATCCTTTGAATCCGGACTTCAGGCTCAATCCGAGCGGAACCATATCTTTTACGCCAAGCTTTTCCGCATTGTCTTTAAACGCTTTCAAGACGGCAGCCATTTCGTCAAGCGTTGTTGGCGCTTTCAAATTAAGTTTATCCAGCCAATCCTGTCGCACCCAAAGCAGTGAGTTGTTAAGTGCCGTTTGAGTCAAGATCGGGATTCCCATCTTCTTGCCATCGAAGCTGACAGATGACCACAGCAACTTTGGATTTTTATTTAAAGAGTTTTTAAATTCCGTGGAAGCGTACTTTTCAAAATCAGCAGAAATGTCTTTAAACCTGCCTGATTGAACCAAGTCGTTAATCAACCTTGCATCACCTACCCGGATAACGTCCGGCAATTTTTCACCCGAGCTTAACATCAACCGAATTTTATTGCTGTATTGATCGAGTGGCGATACCCACTGATACTTAATGTCAATGCCAAGTTTATCTTTTGCCCACTTCGTTGATGCGTTGTCCGTCGGACCTTCACCGGCTTTATAAACATGCGAGGGCGAGGTTGATCTGACAGTTGTGATCGTTACAGGCTGCTCGAACTTATACGTGCCTGCTTGAATTTCACTTGCGATGTTTTTGGCGCCTGTTGCCGCCTCTTGCTTAGCCGTACTGCTCGGACCTGTCGTGCTGCCTGGATTGCTTGATTGCGAACAGGCCGTCAAAAGACTGCTCGTGAGTACGAGCGCGGAAACTAAGACGACAAAAAGCTTTGGTCTTTTCATATTTTTCCCCCTAAACAAAATGTTGAGTTGCTGTAAATTCATCATATAACGGACTTTAGATTCACAGTAGTAATAATGAATAAAGATAGTATAGTAAATTCTTAACTTTTACATACCCTTGTGTAAATACCTGAACTTCCCCGGCGACACCCCTTCACGCTTTTTAAAATACCGGATAAAGTTCTGCGCGTTCGTATATCTTAGTTTATCGGCCATCTCCTTAATCGTCATCTCTGTCTCTTCAAGCCACATCTTTGCAATTTTCAGTCGATATTGCGCCAAATAATCGCTGAAATTAATCCCTGCTTCCTTCCGAAGCAAACGCCATATGTTGCTGGGGTGAAAATGAAGCCGTTCCGCACAGACTTCTATTGTTAGATCCGTGTCGTATTCTTCGTGTATCATTTTCATAATATCACTCGAAATTTTGCATAAATTGTCATTCAATCTGATATGCATCACATCCCTATTTCATTATGATAACGATTGCAATTTGCTAGCAAATTCATCATATAACGGTCTGAATGATTCCTGTAGTCATGTAGAATAAAGAAAACCTAGTAAATTTTTAACGTCTTGTCATCGGATTTTCCAGCTCTGGATGGTTCCAGTTTACATGAATCAGGCTGCGCATCTCTGCGCAGCCTGGTTTTGATTATTCATTAACCGTCACGGAAATCTGTACGGTTTCTCCTTTATTCATAGCGGGTCTGTTTTTTATGAACGGTGGTAAATAAGCGGATTTTGGCTGCTGGACACAACATCTCCCGGTTTGCACCCTGGCGTATGCATCTGCAAGCACTGTGTTCGAACATTGGTTTCCGGTTCCACTAGGCGAGCCCCGTCTTCCACATAGATGACTGTCATGACTTCCCTCATCTTGTCGGTAGGATTCCCCGGCGCGCTGTGGAGCGTCCATCCTGTATGGAAGGTAGCGTCCCCTGCCTGAAGCTCACCATAATTCACCTTTTCCAATCCCTTGCTATCGATGAACCCGCCCAATGTTTTATGGGATTCGTCGGAGATGGCCATTCTTGTAATATGATTGAATGCATGTGAACCGGATACAAAAGTCATGGAGCCTACCTCTTCAGCTACATGCACGAGAGGCATCCACATCGTAATCGTGCGGGCATCAAGCGGCCAATAGATTTGGTCCTGATGCCACGGTGTATAGCCGCCGCCCGGTTCCTTAAACAATGCTTGGTCCGCATAGATGCGGACTCCAGTTACTCCCATTAAATCAGCGGCGATTTTAGCGAATCGTCTGGCTAACGTAAACTTCATGACAGCTTCACTCTGAACCCTCAAATTCGTAACCTGAATAAAAGCTTTGCCATACGTACTGCGTTCTGATAATGGTTTGTCATGATAATAATTCAATTCCCTTACTTTATCGCTAATAATGGGCTCATAAACGTCGATTTCGGCCTTTGAAGCAACCGCCCTCAGCATCGTGTGTCCATTTTTTTGATACTCGGAAACCTGCTGTTCTGTCAACGTGTACTCGTCACTCATACTCGGTAATTGGTCAATTTCCATTCTGCTCACTGGTTCACTCAACCTCCCAATATCTTTTGGTGCGCCCAACGTTTATAATTTAGCACGTGTTTGCCGAACCGGAAATAATCATTTCCTTGCATCAACTTAATCCCCTATATTCTTGAGGCGTCATGCCAAAATGATTTTTAAACAGCTTGCTGAAATAAGTAGGATTTTGAAAGCCAAGCTCCCGCGCTAATTCAAATATTTTGATGCTGGAGTTTCTCAGGAGATGACTTGCCTTTTCCATACGGAATCGAAAAATATAATCACTGATGTTCTCCCCCGTCTCTTGCTTGTACATCGAAGATAAATAAACGGGGTGTAGCATGACATCATCAGCAAGCGCTTGCAAGGAAACATCTTTTGATATATGGCTTTCTATATACCGATGAATCCGCAGAATGACCTTTTCATGCGTACTTCGAGTCTGCTGGATCGTCTTTTGCTCGAGCTTGTCAACGATGCCAAGAACCCATTCAGATAACTGATCAAGTGATCTAAGCGTCCTTTGAGAAATATCCCCAACCTCCGATTCCAACTCGATCAGAGACATGCCTTGCAAATGCGCGCTGTAGACAAACGCGTGGCGAAATGCAAGCACCACCTCGAGAATATATTCCTCGGTATCCATTTTTTTGTGCATCATTTCTGCTAGAATATCCGCGCATTTGGTACGTACGTCGTCCATACGCCCTGTCTCAAACAATTGGATAATGGTAGGCGGGGCATATAAAGTTTGCAGCGTCTGGAAGTCGTAACTTTTTTTCTCTTCGGATAGCCGGATAAAGTAATCCTGATATCTGAGAGGTAATTGACGATACTTTTGCAGGCAACCGCGGTAAAGAGCAGGAATATCTTCTGGGAAAGTTCCAAAAGGACTCAGCAGTACAGATGCTCTCCCATTCAAATAATTATGAATACTTGTTTGAAGCTGCGTAGCTAACTTCTCCGCCAGTCTTGAGTAGGACTCGGGCTCATCTCCGGAAGATAAAGGCTTAAGTAAAAAAACCATATATCCAAGATGATCTGTACAGGACCATAACTCAAAATCACTATGCATCAGTTCATTGGCGATATTTGTTATCGCATATTCATATAACTCTCTCTCTTGTTCCTTGGATTGACGAAACCAATCTTCCAACCGTAGTACCACAATGGCAAACGAGTCTCCCTTCGCATAAGGGACTTCGTACAACGATAGCTTATCTGATAATTTCGAAGTGAAATCTATTTTGCCAGCGAGTATGTCCGATAAAAGGGCAGAGCGCAGCGTCGGCAAATTTTGACGCAAAACGGACATCGCATTATCGTATGAACTAATCATTTGCCAATCCTCATTGATTCTTGCCAACGCTTCGCGAACGGCATCTATAAGCTCTTGATCTTTAACAGGCTTCAGTAAATAGGAGATTGTGCTGTATTGAAGAGCTTTGCGGGCATACTCAAAGTCGGCGTATCCGGAGACGATAATACATTTGGTCTGACGATACCGTTCATGAATATGCCGGCTGAGTGCCAGCCCGTCTACGCCCGGCATACGTATATCCGTAATCACAACGTCAACGGGGTACTTCTCCAGAAGTTCTATCGCTTCTTTACCTGACGAAGCTTTATAGATTTGAGTAACCTCCAGCTGATCCCATTCCAACGCTGCCAAGCTATTTAACTGCATCGGTTCATCGTCTGCTATTAATATTTTGTACATGTTCATCCCTGCTTTCATCTTCGGATTGATCGATAATTAGCTCTACGCGGACGCCTGAACTACCGGTGGAATGGGAAAGACGAATACCCGATCTCCCTCCAAATGCGATACATAGTCTTTGGTTAACGTTCCACAACCCGCATCCGGTCGTTTCCGTAATCGGTTGCTTGAGCTCCTCCCGTAATGATTCCATCTGCTCCTCAGACATTCCAGTACCGTTGTCTTCTACCGCCAAGACGATACAACCGGCTTGTCTGGAAGCGGTTATATGAATGTTCCCGACTCCCTCTTTTCCTTCGAGTCCGTGCTCTATGGCGTTTTCTACGACAGGTTGTATGAGAAGACGAGGAATCACTTCCTGTGTTAACTCTGGCGGGACATCGAAATCATACTTAATTCTTCCGAATCTCATATGAATGACCTCTAAAAAATTTTGAACAAATTCCATCTCTTCCAGGATCGTCGGATTCTGATTCTCAACCCGGGTTGAGTAACGGTAATAATCGCCTAGATGATGGCACATTTGAATGATGGTATCGTTCTCACCCAGTTTAGCGCATGCCGAAACGAAAGAAAGGCTGTTATAGAGAAAATGAGGATTGATTTGAGATTGCAGTTGTTTCATGCTCGCAAGTCGAGAGCGATTCTTTTCTTCATACACGTTCTCAATGAGATGCTGAATCTGTATGCCCATCTCATTGAAGCCCACCGTCACAAAGTCAAACTCATTGTGATATTTGGTTTCAATCCGGTGAGAGTAATCGCCCAACCGCACTTTTTTCAAGCCTTGCGTCAGCACACTGATTGGCTTCTGAACTTGACGGAACAGCATGAAGGATGAAGCTAATCCTAAAAACAGCAATAGGAAAATGATGATGTAAAAAATGGTTTGATTGTGATTGATCGGTCCCAATATTTCTTTTAAAGGGACATAGTCAACCAGATAGGAGCGAATCTGCGGGACATACACATACGTCATAAAATAGTTTTTGTCATCAAGCGTAATATGGGCATGACCGGTTTCATCCGTAAGATGTAAATGTTTCGTCAATTTGCCGATAAGTTCATGGTCCCCGAATTGGGTCGTCACGATCGAAGCGTCATTGATCAAAAGAAAAGGGGCCTTATGGCTTTTAGTCCCATATTGCTCTAGTAAGTTCTGTATGCTTGAAGCTTTGAATTCAATCTGAAAAATGGTGCTGTCCAGCGTTTTGCCTGCGGAGCTGTTATTGGTATTTGGCAGCGATTCGGTAAAGAAAAAGTCGAAGTAAGAGGACTGTGTATTGACACCTTTTTTATAAATCCACTGACCGTATTTGGCCTGCTTCAACACATCTTCGTTATAGTTTTCCTCGCCGGAGGACGAAATTCGGCGTTTGGATTCGGTGAGATAAATATCGATTCTAGGCGACCAGTTCAGCAAATACGTGTGAAGCGCCAATGATTCCTGAAGCGTGATTTGTTGCTGCGTAATATTGTAATACTCATTAAGCACAATGCTTTTCCTCAACGCGACCAGTTTAGAATCTCTAGCCAAAACGCCTGGGAGCAGCATCATATTCTCGAGTCCGGATTCGATCTGGCTCTTCAACAGGAGCAGTTGATTAGAGGAATTGGAAGAAATTTCATCGCTGATGATCCGGACATTCGTCTGATTAAATAAATAAACCAATAAAAAAACCGGTATCAAGAGCACTACGGTGACCCCGCTCAGCTTAAATAAAATCGATTGATGAAGTCTCATTCGGATCATTCCCCTTAAGAAAATGGTGGTTATATTTAGAATCGATCACTATGAAGTCATACGTGTACAGAATAGAATTAAATTACTAATTCTGAGAGGGTGTTCACACAAATGATTTCAAGACAAAATATAACACCAAGGACTCGCACTGGCAATCGGTCTGCGCGATTCTCTGTAAGTAACAAGTGGATGCTGCATGTGATGCTGCTTCCGGCCGTAATCCTGGCTATCGTATTTCATTACATACCGTTAGCAGGCATTGTTATTGCATTTCAAGATTACAAGCCTTGGATCGGCTTTATGAACTCGAAATGGGTAGCCTGGGACAATTTCAAGCTGTTTTTTTCCCTTCATGACTCCAAGCAGGTAATCTCGAACACTATCATCATCGCTGGACTTAAACTGACCATTAGCCTGTTTGTTTCCGTTTTCTTCGCACTCCTGCTGAATGAGATACGGCAGATGGCTTTAAAGCGCTGGGTACAAACGCTTGTCTATTTACCGCACTTTATGTCTTGGGTGATCCTTGCCGGTATATTGCTAGACCTGCTTTCCGTTCAAGGCATGGTTAATAGGCTCATACAATTGATGGGACTTTCTTCCATTCAGTTTTTAGCCAATGGTAATTGGTTTCGCGTTGTTCTTGTTGTCAGCGATATCTGGAAAGAATTCGGATTCTCGATGATCGTCTTCCTCGCAGCTCTATCCAATATTAACCCAGCGCTTTACGAGGCTGCCGAAATTGATGGAGCAGGACGGTGGAAGCAAACGCTTTACGTAACGATTCCTTCTATGCTCCCTATTATTGTTGTTGTTCTTACGCTCTCGCTTGGCAACGTGCTTAATGCCAATTTTGATCAGGTATATAACTTGCTCAATCCGTTAGTCGCAGGTAAAGGAGATATTATCGACACTTATGTTTACGCTGCATTCAGATCCGGTAATTACAGCTATGCGTCCGCAGTCGGCATATTTAAGTCCGCAGTAAGTTTCGTTCTGATTACAAGCGCTTACTACTTTGCCTATCGAGTAGCGAAATACAGAGTGTTCTAGATCAACACTACTTTGATGAAAAGAAGGTATCGACATGTACTATAAAAACCCTACGTACCGGCTTTCCTATTACTTCATTGTTGCGCTGCTTTCGGTTACAGCGATCCTATGTA
Source organism: Paenibacillus sp. J22P51 (assembly GCF_059692215.1). Lineage (NCBI taxonomy): Bacteria > Bacillati > Bacillota > Bacilli > Caryophanales > Paenibacillaceae > Paenibacillus > Paenibacillus sp. J22P51. The sequence continues at coordinate 926,185 of NZ_JCAUAZ010000001.1, forward strand.
TCCTTCCCATAATTCATATATTAGCCGTCTCACTTAGTGATAAATCTGCGGCTGATGGGAACTTGGTCAATTTATGGCCCGTTCATTTCACACTTGCAGCTTATGAGAAATCATTAATCAATGAAAACTTTTTCAACTCACTGCAAATAACCGTACTTCGAACTGTGATTGGCACCGTTCTTGGGATGCTAGTCACCATCATGGCTGCTTTCCCGCTCGCTTTTGACTCCAAAAAATTCCGATTTCGAAATGCGTATACATGGTTCTTCTTATTTATAATGGTGTTCCACGGAGGGATTGTTCCTACGTATGTGGTCATTCAGAAAATCGGCTTAATGAATCATTTCTGGGTGCTCATTTTGCCTGGACTACTCAATGTGTGGAACCTTATTCTGATGATGAACTTCTTCCGTGGCGTCCCTCGGGAACTTGAAGAAGCAGCGACCATGGATGGCGCACACTACTTTACGATCCTGTTTCGCATCTATTTGGCGATCTCCCTTCCCGCCATCGTCACGCTCTCTTTATTCTCAATGGTCGGCCATTGGAACTCTTGGTTCGATGGAATGATTTATATGAACGATCCAGCCAAATGGCCGCTTGCGACGCTGCTTCAGACGATTGTCATCGTGCAAGATTTCAATAAAACCGGCTTTGATGAATTCACCTTGGATCAAATCTCTAACCGTTCTGTCAAAGCTGCACAAATCTTTATATCCATTCTGCCAATCCTCATTGTTTACCCTTTTATGCAGCGTTATTTTGTCAATGGACTGGTTATTGGATCGGTAAAAGAATAACGTGATCTTATAGAGAGAACTAGCCTTCAAGATTATAACTTGAGGCTAGTTCTTTTCATTTGATTATTGAGAAAAGTTTCCATGAGAGTCAGTACTGTCATGATGTGTTATATTAGAGTTACTATTTATGAAAACAGGTGACACGATGACAATACTCCTTATCTTGCTCATGATTGCAGCCATTACGCTCTTTATTGCCAAAGCGCGCAATCCTTCAGCCTATTGGATGGGACTTGTGCTAGTCGGATGGTTTCTTAGCATGTCCGGATTGATTTTGTTTATTGCCAAATTCGGCGGATTCTATTACAGAGTAAATAGCGTATTGTTTTTCAACGACACGATCCGCAATATGCTGTTAAATGCTCCTATCAAAATTGAGGGAATTAGCCGTATGCTTACGGTTGGACGGTCGCTTTTTATTTTTAGCTTGATCAGACTGTCGATATCCTTATTGTCTTTCAAAACGGCGAGGCGCATGTGGAAGGTATATGTTTTAATTCTCTTGCCTGCACTCGCCAATCTAGTTTTCTATGATCCCATCATTTACAAATGGGCTCTTTCCGTAATGGACCGCAATCATACCTATATCGTTGGTTGGGTAACACGGGGATGGCTTGTTCTATCTGCAGCAGCAGCCGTTTCTATCATGATTTGGAAATATCAGCGAGTAACGATTCCATGGTTAAAAAGACAAAGCCAGTTTATTATCCTCGGCGTGCTCTCGCTAGTTCTGTTTTATTTTTACCTTGGCTTCATGGGTCCTTTACAGGTCTTCGACGTACGTACTTTCTACGTGCTGTATTCGGATTTCTCTAATTTCAACCCGCCTCTAACCCTGCTTGAGTGGTATATAAGCATTAGCATTACAGGTATTTTATCTGTTATCAGCATTTTCTCCGTTTGGCGTTATACAGAAATTGAAAAGAAAATGGGCAATGAGGACCTCATGCTGGAGCGAAAGCTAAATACCGCTAATATGGGCGCTCAAGTGTTCACACATGCCGTGAAAAATCAACTGATCATGATTCAGCTCCTTATCAAGCAAGCTAATACAGGCCTGCACGACGGTGAAACTGCAGATGTTCAAAAGGTGGAGACGGCGCTCAGCAAAGCGGACGTCATTGTGAACCAAACACTCGGAAGACTCGATCAGTTGTACAAGTCATTTAAAACAAGCCATCTCCAACTGAAACCCCAATCCCTGCAAAAGCTTATTGTTCATACGCTGGAAAGGATGCCCTCTTTACCTTCGAACATCATCATTGAATGTACTGGAACTGAAACTGAAACCGTGATCTTGGCTGATTTTGATCATATGTCGGAAGTCATTTATAATCTGCTGATAAATGCGGTTGAAGCGATTGCATCCGACACTTCGGGCGTTATTCAGGTCTGCCTGTACGAAGAAGATAATTGGGTGATCATCAAAATTTCGGATAACGGTCCTGGTATTCCTGATCATCTGCAGGATAAGATTTTCGATCCCTTTTATACAAGTAAAAATACAAATAAAAATTGGGGCGTCGGTTTATCGTACGTGAAGCATATCGTGCTTGGACATTACGGACGCATTCATCTTGACAGCAAAACTGGAAAAGGCAGCACGTTCCAAATTATTATGCCGCTATATGTGTTGAAACCAGAGGCTAAGAAAGGTTGATGGAGATGATAGCACCCATACGTATTATTGTTGCTGAAGATTTGGATGTTCTGAGGGAGCATTTCTGTGAGCTGATCGATCGAGAAGATGATTTGAAGGTCATCGGACATGCCTCCAGCGGCAAAGAAGTGTTGAAGCTGATAGCCGAGCTGGAAGGGCCTGATCTGATCCTCATGGATATCGAGATGAAAATGAGACATGACGGGATCATCACCGCACAAAAAGTGCTTGAGCTTCATCCGCAAACACGAATCGTGTTCCTTACGGTGCATGAAGATGATGAAACGGTATTCAGCGCTTTCGAAACAGGTGCTGTCGATTACGTGCTGAAGACAAGCTCCAGCGAAGCCATTATTCAGAGCATTCGTTCTGCTCACGCGGGAAATGTACAAGTCCGTCCTGAGTTTGCCTATAAAATCAAAAATGAGTTCTCTCGGATCCGCCGTAATCAGGAATCGTTGATGAATGCGACGTTAATTCTTTCTCAGATGACCCCATCGGAGCTAGTTATTCTAGATCTTCTTCTCAAAGATATGAAAATAACGGAAATCGCAAAGGAACGGCAAGTCGAATTATCCACCATCAAATCGCAAATTAATGTGATTTTGAAAAAGTTCAACAAGAAGAGAACCAAAGAAGTGACTGCCCTGCTTCGAGAACTGAACGTTACGCCTTTTATACAAAAAGTAAGAGGAGGACTATGAGTCCTCCTCTTTATTCATTCAGTAAATGTTAAGGTTGTACTGCTTTTATCGCAGGTTCTGTTGTCATAAACTTCTCAGAAGGAACTGTGCTTGTCACTTTGCCAGTGTCAACGAATAGCTTTTGCAAGTTATCAAACCATTTTTTGGCAGTTCCATCTTTAAATACTTGCGCTTGCTTCTTGCTGTCAATCCAATCGATGGAATCCAACTCTTGCTTCAGGCTGTCCTCAGGCACTTGCGTAAACGCTGCTGTCAACTTAACAGCTTCATCCAAATGGCTAATTTTATAATCCGTCGTCTTGTTCATCGCTTTCATGAATCGTTCAGCAAGCTCAGGCTTCTCTTTCATGAATTTCGGACTAGCCACCCAACTAGACGGGAAGCTGTAATCTGGGTAAAAGGTGCTATTATCGCCTAGCTTCACGATGTTTTCTTTTCCTACTTGCTTCTCGATTTCCACCGTGTATGGTGACCAAATCGCAACGGCATCCACTTTGCCAGCCACATAAGCGGAAACAGCTCCTGCCACATCCATGGTTACAATATTTACATCGGCCTGCTTTAAACCGGCCTTCTCAAGTCCAAGGTTGAGGACCATCTCGCCAGAAGTTCCTTTCGGAACGCCAACAGTCTTGCCTTTCAAATCCTTCCACTCTTTAATGCCGGATTTTTTCGTTGCAAGAACCATATCAGCTTTTCCAAGAGAGACCAGACCAATAACATTGCCTTGGCCTTGAGCGGCTAAAAACGTAGCGCCAGGACCGATATAAGCGATGTCGATATCACCTGATGCCATAGCTTGAAACTCAGGAGGACCGCTTAGAAATTTAACCGCATTCAACTTAATGCCTTGTTCTTTGAAGTAACCTTTATCCTCACCTAACGCCACCGGAGCAGCGCCTCCCATATTCGGCATATACGCGAAATTAATCGTCTCCACCTTCAATTCGGCCTTTGGTGTCGGCGTACTGACAGCTGAAGTGGCAGGTGCACCAGGCGTCTGTGTGGCGTTACCAGCGTTCGTAGGCGTGCTGCCTGAGCCGCAAGCACTTAGAAGAATTGTCACACTGAATAATGCAGATGTAACCGTAAGCCTGGAAAGAGATTTAAATTGAGCAACCATGGATAAAGACCTCCCAAATGTATGTTAGTTTATATTGGCTTTCGCCTTTGGATCCCCTTACTTCGAAACTTCAAGATATTCACGGTATACTTTGGACCAAATTTCATTTTTAATACTTATGAACCGTGGATCCAGCTTGGTTGATTGATCTCGAGGGTAAGGAATATCGATATCAATAATTTCTTTAATTCTGCCCGGTCTTGCGCTCATGATAATAACGCGTTGAGCCAAAATCACAGCTTCCTCCACATCGTGCGTAATAAAGAAGCAAGTTTTTTTCTCTTTCTGCCATGTCTTCAGCAGTTCCTCTTGCAGCTGTGCTCTTGTCTGAGCATCCAAAGCACCAAATGGTTCATCCATTAACAGCACTTCAGGCTGAACGGCATATGCTCTCGCAATTGCCACACGCTGCTTCATACCGCCAGAAAGTTCCTTTGGGTAAGCATTTGCGAAATCTTTAAGACCGACGAGCTCCAAGTAATGCTCGGCCTTCTCTTTGCGCTCCTGCTTACTCAGTCCTCTAAGCTTTAAGCCGAATTCTACGTTCTTCTGAACGGTTTTCCAGGGAAACAACGCGTATTGCTGAAATACTACACCGCGATCCTTGCCCGGGCCCTTCACTTCGATACCATCAACCTTGACCGAGCCGGAGGTAGACGGCTCTAGACCGCCAATAATGTTCAGCAGCGTCGTTTTGCCGCAGCCACTGGGTCCGACAACGCTTACAAACTCGTTTTGCATAATCGTAAGATCCGTATTTTGCAAGGCTACCGTATCTCCGTTACGGCCTTTGTAGACCTTGGAAAGTCCTCGAATATCAATTTTAACGGGCGCATTTCCACGTTGAACATTTACATCGCTTATTATCCTTGCCGCAGTTCCTGCCATCCTGTCAACTTCCTTTCTAAGAAGAGTACGAATTTATCCATACTTAATCCGATTAGGCCAATTACCATAATGCCGAGAATAACGACATCCATTCGGAAGTATAAGCTTGCTTCCATAATCATATTGCCTAAACCTTTGCTTGCGCCTGTGAGCTCAGCAGCTACTAATGTTGTCCAAGCTGCCGCAAGTCCAAGCCTGACTCCGACAAGAATATAGGGAAACGATGCTGGAACAATAACTTCCAGAAATATGTGCTTATCCGTCGCACCCAGTACTCTTGCCGCTCGAATGAGCGTCGGATCAACGTTACGAACTCCCTGAAAGATCGAGATGACCATGACGAGGAACGTCGCCACAAAAATAACACTGATCTTTGCGGATTCCCCTACACCTTGAGAAACGATAACGAGAGGGATTAAAGCAATAGGCGGAATCGTACGGAAAAATTGGATCCAAGGATCAACAATCGCACGGACAAAGGCGTACCAAGCCATAAGGAAAGCGGCTGGAATTGCAACAAGTAATCCAAGCGAGAACCCGCCAATGACACGCAGCAGACTTGCCCATATATTCGACAACATACGTCCGCTCTCAATTTCGACTATCAATGTTTTTACAACTTTTATTGGACTCGTGATAATCGCTCCAACCGCAGGTATGGCTGAAAGTAAGTACCAGACTACAATTCCGATAACGATGGAAACGACGGTCAATAGCCAGCTAGGGAATTTTTTCATAGAATATCCTCCTTCTTGGTCCGATTAGAAGGCATTAGCCGTCATATGCAGGCTGCAGTGCCTCTTTCTTGTATTTTCGTCTGATGGTGTCCGCTGCTTCACTCCAACCTGCCTGATCCAATCTGCGCACCCAGTCTTCCGCTTTCAAATATTTCCACGGACCTGTTTCCAGTACTTTCTGCATAGGGTCTACCTTATAGTCCGGTCTGCGTGCTTGTTCATGCTGCCATGCGGCGAGTCGGTGATCCATTTCTTTCACAACGTCTGGGTAATCGCTCGCCACATTACGAGTCTGATTCGGATCATTGACCATGTCGTATAAAGTGACTTCATCGAAATGCATGTATAAGCCAGGATGGTAGGTTCGGATGAAGTACCATTTCTCATCCCGTACTGCCCGTTGGCACACATAAAGCGCATGATCCATAACCAAGTAATCACGGCCTTGCCAATGCTCGCCCTTCAGCGCTGGAAGGAATGATTTACCGTCCCAACCGGATGGAACTTTAAGTCCAACCAAATCCGTAATCGTGGCAATCACATCTACATTGTAGACAAAGCCATCTACTACTTGCCCCGGGTTGGTAACACCAGGCACTTTGATGATGAGCGGTATATGATGGACGGCTTCGGTTGCGCTTGGGTGCTCAACATAAATACCTTGCTCGCCCATCGACTCTGCATGATCCGCGCTGATGATGAAACAGACTTCATCTTCGATGCCCAACTCCCGCAGCGTATCCAAAAGCTCGCCCACGTGTTTATCCATATAGCTGACTCCACCGTCATAACCATCGATAAGATGCTTGAAATCCGAGCGGTTCGCAATTTGCCCAGGCATTGTAGCTGGGTACTTATTGCCCCAATGCAAGAACGCCGCTGATCGCGGGAAGCTATGATGCTGTTGACTTGCAATCTCAGCCTCATCAGGGAAAGGCTTCAATGGTTCATCCTTAAACTGCTCCATATATTCGATTGGATACGTATAGAAAGAGTGAGGGTCCCAGTATTGGATGTGCAGGAAGTAGTTATCTTCCTTCCCGTGCTGCTTCAGCCACGGAACTACGGAAGCGTTTACTTCATCCGCGTTCTCGTTCCCCTCCTTTAGCGTGTGCGTGTGGACTTCGTTCCATCCTGCAAAGTACCACCAAGCATGGTGCCGATCTCCGAACGTGGAGAAGGTGATTGTTTTGTACCCAGCGTTGCGTAAATGTCTAGTGAAGAACGGAATCTCCTCGCTATGTCCGTCTCCCTCCGGATATTGGAATTCTCCTCCTGGTCCCCAGTGTGTCAATGCTCCATGGTTTATGCCGAACCGTCCAGACATGAAGCTTGCCCTGGATGGCACGCAAGGGGAGGATGCTGTATAGCAGCTATTAAAGATCATCCCGCTTGCAGCAATGGTATCGATATTCGGCGTCGTCTTCCTGTTATAGCCATAACAACTCATATGGTCAGGACGAAGCGAATCGATATCTAAGTAGATAATTCTCATAGGGCTTTACCTCCTGATGCTACGAATAATATTGATGAAGATGACTCCATTGTATGTATAAATATGTATCCGTATAAGGTTGAATTTTTTTCCACCTCTTTGTCACTCGGCAATGAATTCAACATATTCACTATGAAAAAAGGGCAAGTGAATGTAAACATTCCTCGCCCTTTTTTTCGTTCAACTCATACATCTTTGAGGCACGCGTAGATACGCCTGAAGGTACGAATTTATGCGCGCATCATCATCGTCACCATTTCACGATCGCAATGATCAAGGAAATGAAGCAACGCTATGTTTACCCAAGCTCAACGCCTGACGCTGAGTGAGCTTTACCGAATCCTGCAAAAAAAACAAGCGATCGTCCATCTGGAGTACTGTTATTGTCCATACCTCTTGCGGCATGCCGGTCAAACTCGTCTTTGTTCAAAACCGCAACAAACGACGGGAGCGGCTTACAATCATCGCCAGAAAAGTAACATAATAAGATGCCCTCATTATCAGCTTTATGAAGCTCAACTTACAACTGTTATAAATGAAAAAAGCTCTACTTTTAATCCGTACAATGCGGAAAACATTGTGTTTTTTCACGAAATTTATACACGAGAAGAAAAAAACAAAACAGCTGGCGCCGCAAACAACAACAACAACAACAACAACAACAACAACAACAACGTAAAATGTAGATCCGTCTTTTCTAAGTTTTATCGCTTCGAAATTCTTGATTCGCTCGCCTTTTACTAAGGACTGATATAGTCGAGGGGCATCTTCATTAACCTCTAACACAGTTCCATTTACATCAACGATCACAATCCAGCGAATTATACCACCATTTAGATTTTGAAATTGATGAAATATTAATATTTTAGATGTTTTTCTGCACAAAAAAACACGATACCAAATTTGGTTCGTGTTTAAATTTACAACAATGTAATCCTAAGATGCCTTAATGTTGCATAACCAACAAACAGAAGCAACAACGGCGCTAATTCACATGTACCCTCTCCAATCGATGCTTTGGACGTGCAAAAGTTGAAACAGTACCTGAGAATTCCATCCCTTGCACAAAAGAAAGGGCTTTGATCTGCTCAATTGCAGCCATGTATTTATCCTGACTATGAACCTTCAATTGGAAGCAAAGTTGAACAGATGGCTGCTTTTCATTCTTATCAATCACCCCAGATACTTCGAGGTCCTTTTCCATTTTGATATTTTCAATTTGAATTCCCTGCTCTCCGAAGGTAGAAGCGATTTTACCAAGTACGCCGGGAACATCAAATGCTCTTAGCTTTATTTCATGATTTCTGCGATGTCTCATCAGATGCTTCTCCCACTTGTTAAGCAGCAAAAGGCTGACCAAAACCATCAGTGTACAAAAAACTGCTGGATATAAGAAACCCGCTCCCACGCATAAACCGATTGCTGCAACGACCCAAACAGAGGCTGCCGTTGTAAGACCGCTGACCGCAGAGCCATTACGAAGAATAGCTCCGGCACCTAAAAAGCCAATGCCGCTAATTACCTGTGCCGCTAAACGCGCTGGGTCGATTCGGACATTCGGCTCATTAACAAATTCGGAGAAGCCATAGATGGAAAGCAGCATAATCATAGCAGAACCGAGGCAAACGAGAATGTGCGTGCGAAATCCAGCAGCGTGGTTATGCCACTCTCGTTCTAAGCCTACTAATCCACCAAGAACTGCAGCTAAGACCATCCGTAATAGTAACTCTCCGTGCGAAATACTCCATATGCTAGAGACATCCTCCATAGCTTTACACTTCCTTGTCTAGCGGTCTCGAATCAAATTTTCTTTGAATAACAGAAAGAGCGGGGTATTGCCCCGCAGCTCAGAAAATATACATATTATTAATTTCTTCAATCATTATTAGCCAAAAGTCCCGCTGTCGATATATTCAACCCCGCCTCATGCAGGTGAGCTATACCTCCCAGACCGGTGCAACGTGGAACTGCCCATTCCTTATTTCTTTCCTCAAACAAAATCGTAGTGACGGAGCTTGGCGGAAGCCAAAATCCGCTCCATACCAACGGTAAAGGGATTTCCAACAAATGTGCCAGCCAGGTCAGACCAAACCCCAGATGGCAAAATACGGCGATTGTCTCGCGGTTAGCCGATAAGATGCGGTATTTCCCCTCTTCTCTACCGTATCCATGACGTCGAAGAAAATCGTCGGAATCTACTTTTAAGTTCTCGTAATCCTGTACATAGTCGCAATAAGGAGCTTGCTCTGGCCATATTTCATGACCTGGATAAGGTTTTGTCGCCCGAACCATTTCACCGGGAATATTCCAAGAGGCTACATTAGTGCCCGAGTCATTTACATAACTCAAACTCAACTCGCGGGTCCAAGGTTCGATGATCGGTTCCAATCCAATCAGTTCGGCTGTATATTGCATAGTATGGACCGCGCGGTTGATTGGGGAGCTATAGATCCGATCGATCCCTTCCTTATTCAGCCTCTGAGCCAAAGCCTGCGCTTCCAGATGCCCAGCTGCAGTGATTGTATTATTGGGATAATCAGGTTCGGCGTGTCGGATGATTAAAATTCTCATTTTATAAACTCCAGTTGGCCAATTCCTTTTTCTAATGAAGTTACATATTTTCCTAGTTCAAGTGCGAACTTCAAGCCTGCACCCTGTATCCCATCTGGAAATTTGTTTAGGCCGTTATGCGCTTCATAAGTAAAATCTCCGCTATATTGGTTTTGTTTAAGCGCTCCTACCAGCTCGGCCCAATTGATTGTGCCTTGATAAGGCAGAAGATGCTGGTCGTATCCGCCATCGTTATCGTGGATATGAGTCGCTTTCAATCGGCTGCCAAGCACTGAGATTTCAGCTGCCTGATCAAGCTTTTGCACATGGGCATGTCCTGTATCCCAGCAAGCGCCGATCAACGGATGATCGAGAGCGTCGACGAGCTGAGCAAGTTCTTCCGCAATCGTGAAATAGCGATTGAAACCTTCTTGAACATAGCACCCGTTTTCGATGGCGATGCCTACCCCTGTTTCTTCAATAACAGGAATCAAGCGACGGTAAAAATTAATATTAAAGTCCAACACTTCTTCGAACGATTCTGTCCCGTTCATGGAGATATCAGTGGGATGACATACGGCCCATGAAGCCCCTATTATGGCTGCCGAACGCAGCGATCTCTCCGCAATAGGCATAAACGAATCCAGTGTCAATCCCCGAACGAGGTCCGTAAATGTTTTACCGTGAACAGGTCCATGTATCTGGTTGAACCGGACCCCGTAATGTTCGGAGCAAGCGCGTATCTCCTTAGCCCATGCTTCTTCCTCGCTCCAGCTTTTTTGCAGCATCTCTGCTTGCAAATCCCAATAATTCATATCCAATACTTGAAAGCCAGCTTCAGCACATTTGCGAATCGCTTCCAGCCTGGATACAGAACAATTAATGTTTAATGAGGTAGATACGTTCACCCGATAACCACTCCTTATAAAAGATGTCCCCTCCTGCCTCAGGAGGGGCGTTGATCAATAATTATTACTTGCTATAACGGTCATAAGCAGCTTTGTAGATTTTCATATATTCATCTAGACCCATTTTTTGTAAAGTCGATACATATTTATCCCACTCTGTAAAAGAGACGTTGCCCGTAATGAATTTTGCTAGCGATTCTTTCACATACGTTTCAATATCCGCTTTCAGAGCATTCATTCTGTCTGTTTCCTCTTGCGTATAGACGAATGGCATCCAAACCTCTTTAGGCAGCTGGGCTTCTACATTCTTCATGGCCTGAACGGATTTCGCTGTTCCTTCCGCTCCTTTAAAGAATTCTTGCTTTAAAATTCCAGGATAACCGACACCAACCCATGTCAAGTATTGCGAAACGGCTTGGTCTTGCGTCAAACCATTAGGGTTATTTTTAATGGAATCCACGTAATCCAACGTGCCATCCGGCAGCTTTTTAAATGTGGTGTTTTCCGTACCCATAAAGAATAATTTCGAGCCTTCGTCGGTGTACAAATTGTCGACCCATCTCATGGTAGCTTCAGGATTCTTATTATTTTTGGTCATAACAAAATTCCCTGTATGGAATATATTGGAAACCGTGTTTGAGAATAGTTCATCCCCATGCGGCCCTTTCAAAGTCACTCCGCCTACATAACCATTCTGTTTCCATACCGGTCCCGGATCATAACCAGCGTGAACAGCGTATTTTCCATTTATACCATTTGCGATTTGCTGATCGCTGCTACCGGAGAAAGTATCCTTATCCAACAATCCTTCGGTATAAAGCTTGTTAACATATTGAAGCATCTCTTTATACTCTGGAGCAGCCGGAATAAATCGCAAAGCTTTCGTTTTTGGATCAACGTCTACGTACGGATGACTCATCCCACGATTGGCAAGACCCCATGAACCCTGGATGACCGTGATTAGTTTATCAACTGCACCACCGCCAACCGGAATGATGTTAGGATCGGTTTCTTTGACCTTTTTCAGAAAACTATAGAACTCATCCGTCGTTTTAGGTGCTGACACCCCAAGCTTGTCCAACAAACTCTTTTGATACCACAGGAACTGCCCTGATTTCACGGCTTTGAAATTTGGGTCAACCAATGTAGGGACGGAGTAAATATTTCCGTCAACCATTGTGATTGCTTTCTTGATATTAGGATCTTGATTCATAAGTTTCTTTAAATTAGGTGCATACTTATCAATGAGATCGTTAAGTTTGATAAAAGCACCTTGCTGCCCATATTTTTGCAGGTCTGCAGTTGTAAATCTGTTTCCATAAAACGCTTCGGGCAAATCCCCGCTTGCCAGAACAATATTCCTTTTCTCTACCATTTGCTCTCTGATTACATCTGTCCATTCCACGTTGACATTCGTCAATTTCTTATATTCGTTCCAGAGCATAATATCATTCAGGTTTTGCGATGCAAATCGCTTTGGTGCAAAAATTTTGATCGTAACTGGATCTTTCACAATTGGTAATCCTGTTTCAGTTACATTCGAATTTTTTGTAGTCGTATTTGCATTTGCAGGCGCAGAAGTGTTATCTTTACTGCCGCAACCAGCCAGAAGTGTTAAAGTCAAAGTCGTCCCCAACGTTACGGCAATCCATTTTTTCATCATTTTCATTGTAAAGACCTCCTATTTTTATTTTTTTATCCTTTAATTGCGCCGACCATGATTCCCTTGGTAAAGTGTTTTTGCAAAAACGGATATAACATTAACACCGGCAGGTTCGCAACGATAACAACCGCATATTTGATCGTTTGTGCATAGAGAACCTGATCGGTCAATGCATCAGCGCCTCCCGCCATATTATCCATTTGGTTCTGAATCAAGATTTCTCTTAAAATTAACTGCAACGGAAACATGTTCCGATCGGTCAAATAAATGAGCGCGTTGAAGAACGCATTCCAATGACTGACACTATAAAATAACGTCATGACAGCGATAATTGGCATCGACAACGGTAAAATGATTTTCAGAAGCATATGGAAATCAGAGCTACCGTCGATCGCTGCCGCCTCCTGGATCTCGTTCGGAATACTTTGCTGAAAAAAGGTGCGCATGATGATGATATTCCAGATCGAAACCGCATTTGGAATGACCAGTGCCCAGATTGTATTTAGCATGCCGAGTTTTTTGACCAACAAATAAGTTGGAATCAGCCCGCCGCTGAAAAACATGGTAACGACGAACAGAGCCATCACGATATTTTTTCCTGCCAAATCTCTTCGTGATAATGGATAAGCTGCAAGAATTGTCATGACGAGATTAATTGCCGTTCCTAATAGGGTATAAAAAATAGTATTTCGATACCCGATTAGAATATTTTCATTTTGAAATAATTTCTTATAGCCGAGTAAAGTGAGATCTTTTGGCCAGAATAACATTTGTCCGCTGTTTACTAACTGTGGATTGCTAATTGATGCACTGATAATAAAAATTAGCGGGTATATGATGATCATAAGAATGATGAATAGCATCGCGTAATTCAACATATCAAACGTGCGATCACCTTTAGATTTTGTCAATAATGTAGAGGCGCTCTTTACCATAAGCTGCTGCCCCCTGCTCTTCTGGCAATATAGTTGACTGTTACGAGCATAATTAAATTGATGACCGAGTTAAATAAATCGACTGCCGTCGCGAAACTGTATTGGGCATCCAATATTCCGCTGCGATAAACGAACGTGGAGATGATATCGGAGCTTTCCATATTTAAACTATTTTGCATTAGGAAAACTTTCTCGAAACCAACTCCTAAAATGGAGCCTGCTTTTAAGATGAGCAATATAACGATCGTAGGCATGATGCCAGGAATATTGACGTGCCAAATTCTTTGCAATCTGGACGCCCCATCGACTTTGGCCGATTCGTGCAATTGCATATCAATTCCGCTCAGTGCAGCCAAATAAATAATCGAACTCCATCCCATATGCTGCCAAACGCCTGACAAAACAAAGATCGATTTAAACCAAGCGGGTGCATCTAAAAATCGGATCGGCTCTCCGCCAAACAGCTTGATAAATACATTCACGATCCCTGTATCCGGTTGCAAAAATATCGTTATCATTCCTACGATGACAACAGTAGATAAGAAATGTGGCATGTACGTGACCGTTTGAAGGAACCGTTTATAAAACTTGCTTCCAACTTCATTGATCATAAGCGCTAATACAATTGGAATTGGGAAACCGACAGCTAGTTCATATAAACCGATACCTAGCGTGTTCTTTAGGAGCCTCCAGAAATAATAACTGTCGAAAAAGCGTTCAAAGTGCTTGAAACCAACCCAAGGACTTGCGAAAATCCCCTTTGTTGCAATAAAATCTTTAAACGCCAATTGAACTCCATACATAGGAACATAATAGAATAAAATAAAGTACAAGATTACTGGCGTAAGCATTACGTATAATCGCCAGTTTTTCACAATCATCTTTTTTACTCTTGTTTGACGGATCTGTGCAGTTATGTTTGCTAGAATTGCTTCCATTCGCCTGTTTATCACTCCCCCCTGAATCGTTATTTTCAAAATTTAGTGCAGCTGCTGTTTTGAATATAGTCTACGATATGAATTTACGCCATCTGCAATAATTTCGTTCACCTGCTGAAATTTACAATGCCTTGTTTTTGTAAAAAAACAGCTGTATCGCCATGATTTTCTTTTAAAATCGTGGCGATACAGCCCCACTACGCATGTTACTCAGCTAATTTCATATCATCTTCATGCTTAATTTGACCAGGCTGCAATTACCGAATTCGCATCGGTGGTCAAAACCTGTTTCGCATTGTCAGAAATGTTACCCGGCTGAGTTTGATCCATCTTAGACATATGCTTAAGCAAATTCTGCATGTGTTTAACTGCCTGTTCCTTATGATCTTTAGCATACTGATCTAGAGCTTGAGTCAAGCTGTTAGATAACTGGACTTGCAGCGCCCCGCTAACATCTCCACTTCCAGAGAATGCGGCCAATAATAGCTGCATCGAATTGCCGCTTGTCGTTACAGTTACTTTCGTCGTCTGTTGACTCGTGTTCCCCGCTTGATCCATTACGGAAATTTGAATGACATGAGTACCGAGCTGACCTGCCCAATTCAGCGCCGATCCGGACTCATAAGACTTTCCATCTACCGTTACGGATTGATAAGCGATTTCGGACAAGTTATCCGTACTTTGCAAAGCAAGCGTAACGGTCTGACTATCCTCGAACACCATACCCTCTATAAGTGGATTTCCGTTCACCGATACCGTGAACGTCGGCGCCGTTGTATCAGACTGAACGGTAACGGACTTGACAGCCTCTACATTTCCAGCTTTATCTGTCGAACGATATTGCACTTCATAAATCCCGTCGCTAAGCACAAACGGCGAAGTGTATGGTACGAAGCCGTTTGTTGATTCCATGCCGTATACGCTCTGCAAGACGGTTAACGCATATTCAGTAGACGCTACACCCGTCTTATCGTCTTGAGCTTGAAGCGTTACTTTTACGTCTGAAGTAAACCAGTCTTCAGTGCCATTCACGCCGTCCAAAGCGGCTTCAGTTAATGGTGATGTAACATCAGGCTTTTCAATAACTTCAACACCAACAATATCAGAGGTTGCAGTTGCTGTGACTCCGCTAAAGGTATTCGTTACAACACAATAGTAGTAAGTAATGCCTGCATTTGTTGTAAGAGGTGTGAATGCAGCATTTGTTGCATGACTTATCGGCGCTCCGCCAGTTGTTGATGATGTGGTATTCGAATACCATTGGTAAGTGATGGCGCCATTCGTTGTTGCAACCGCTACAGTCAATGGGTTTGCTTGATCGCCTACAAAGTAAGCAGCACCAACAGGTTCAGTTGTAATGCTAGGCGTCATGTCACTTACATTGACTGTCACGGTTGAGTTTACTACCCCACCTTTATAGTCATCCACCTTAACTACAAAGCTGTCAGCGCCTAATGAACCGTTGTTAGCCGTATAGGACCATGCTCCATTAGCCTGTAGCGTAACCGCACCTTTTGTCGGTTGGGTTAATACGCTATAAACCAAGATGTCCCCGTCTGCGTCGCTTCCTACTACAGTGCCGGTAACTGGTACAACAGGAATGGCATCCACACTATAGTCACTGACTGTAGGAGGTGTATTCGCATTTATCGTAATGTTTACTGTAGTCTGTGCTACCGCTGTGCCAGTACCTTGGTCTACATCAATCTTAAAGCTATCCGTTCCAGTAAACCCTGGTTTAGGATTGTAAACCCACGTACCATCTTTATTTACAAGCACTTTTCCATTTGTAGTAGCAACCGTCCCATATTCACTTTTCGTATTGCGAGCGACTGTTGCGAAGGTGATTGCCGGATATTCAGGCTGTGCACCTGTTGGTACTACTCTACCTGAAACCGGTGTGTTGATGATCGTAGTTGCACTGTAACTAGATGGTATAGTTGCAGGAACAAGTTGAGGAAGTACTGTGAACTTAACTGTATATATGGATACAGAACCATCTAATGCTGTTACCTGTACAGTTGCTGTGCCTGGTAAAGTCGCAGCCTGTGTGATAACCACCTTGGAAGCAGCCACTGTTGGTGTTGCGGTAACCGTTGGAATCGTAGTGGTTCCAGCCGGCAACTTCACATCATATGTTTTCATTCCCCCTGTGAAATAATCAACAGAAACAGGTGTTCCGTTATTATACATAAGGGCGCTTAAGCTTGAGTCTGGTGAAAAATATGGTGGTACAGCCAGAGATGCCGAGAAATGATTAATCTGAACATCATCATAATATCCTGTAGGTGTACCAGAGTATGTGCTTGATGAGTTATCTCCCAATTGAATCGTATCAAATTTGGCATACCCTGAAACAGTACCTATCTTTTTGTTGTCCAAATATATATCTACAGCGCTATTGGACGTATAATCATACATCACTTTATGCCAACCCGTTTTTCTTGCAATTGTTGTAGCTGCGCTCTGTTCGGTACTGGTTGTGACTGTATAATAATTATTGTTGATATTGCTATTGATGCCAACTCCAATAAGACCGATTGGGTTTGTAGAATCATAGACCAACGTCTGTTGGTTAAGCTCTGACAATCCTGTATCGTAGAACCACAGTGTTGCAATCCCATTAATTGGTTGTAGCAGTGTGCGGGAAATCGTATCTTTGGCTTCATTAACAACAAAGCTGTTTGTACCGTTTATTTTTAGTGACGCATCGGTTGAAGGTGTTCCTGTTACGGATGTCCAATTGCCAAAACCTGCTTCAAAATCCTCAAATAATGCTGGTTCCGATAAAGAAGGCACTGTTGCAATAGCAGTAATTTCAGCGGCGCTCAGTGCTTTTTCAAAGATTCTCAACTCGTCCATTTTGCCTTTGAAGCTTGTAGATGCGGAAGTTGGATTTTCGGCACCAATCGTTTTTCTAGGACCAGGAAATGCAGCGATTGTAGCTGTACCGGAAGTTGTAGTACCTTGTGCCCCAACAGTCAGTGTATCTGCTAATGTACCGTTTACATATAGTTTTGTACCTGTGGATGTACCAACGAAAGCAAGATGTGTCCATGCGCCTACAGGTAATCCGCTATAGTTCTTAAACTGGAAGTCTCTTTTGGTACCATTAACATCGAGGCCAGTAATTCCAACCTTTTTACTGCCATTATACTGCTCACTCTTAATAACGGCGCCATCGCCAGCGACCAGAACTACAGTCGTAGGAGCAGGTGTTATATTTTCTCTATAAACCCAAGCAGTTACCGTCCAATCATTCCCTTTAGGTATATCCGGCTTGCCTATATTGACATAATTTCCTTTGGTACCGTTAAAAGACAAGCCATTTCCAAGTGCTGGACTTAAATCGTTAGGTACCGTTGTAATGGCTCCTGTAAACGTAACGCCATTTGCTACGGATATTGTTGCGTTGTTACCGTTGATAACGTCTTCAAGCGTTGAACCGGTTGTTGCGGTTTTTTCATTCATATTGTAGTAAGAACTTGCACTACCTGTCGAAGCAGGCACTTGTACAGCAAATACGGCTGGGTCAGGAAAGAAACCGATTCCCTGGTAGGTCATTCTTGTCGTATTGGCAATTAGTCTCTCCTTATAATCATTCCAACCAATAGGTCCGCTGGTGCCTCTAGGTGACCAACCTATTTCCGCATAACCAGGAAGTCTTGGATAGAACTGCATGTCTAAGCCTTGGGGGGTACCTACGGTTTCACCCCATAAACAAGCTTCCACGCCTAGAATTTGGTCGTCACTGGTTGCACCCACCAGATTACGAGGGTCATCATAGTAAGCTATGTCGGTAGGCAGACCATTAGGCCAAGCACCGCCGCCTCTACCTACCGGCATATTGGTAGTCACTCTTTTGGAAAGATAGGAATAGTTCTGATTGGATACAATTACCTTCTTGCCTTGGTTAAAGGCATTAGCAGGAATGCTCAATCGATCTGTATTATGCCAATACTGTAGTACATCGGGAACATGATAAGATGCATTTACAGCATCCGCTGAGTCCCAACCTATTACGGTTTTGTTGTACTTAACACCAAGAGATACCAGATAATCAATAAACCAGTTACGGTCGGCTAATGTTGTATCATGCGCTTCGTCCGTACCCAAATGAATATATGGAGATGGGGAGATGGCTGTTACTTCTGCGAATAAGTTATCCAAAAATACCATCGTGGCTGGGTCTTTGGCTGTCAATGAGTTGAATCCAACCCCATTACCGGTATATGGATTCGCTGGAAGGTTCTTTCCTGTGTTACCTGACTGAGCACTGGCTTGACCATTTGGGTTTAAAAAGCCATAGCTTGACAAAAGCGCATTGGTATGCGAAGGTACGTCAAACTCAGGAATAATCTGCATATACCGCGCCTGTGCATAGGCTATGATATCTTTGAATTCATCCTGTGTATAGAATCCCGTATTTCCTCCTGCTGGGCCAGTAGCTGCTTTATAATAGGCAGCGGTACCTTTGGCTAATCCAGGGGGAAAATCACCGCTATAATAGAAGTCGTCAATGACTTGAGAACCGCCGATCTTGGCAAGCTGCGGATAATTTTTCAACTCCAAACGCCAACCTTGGTCATCGCTCAGATGGAGGTGTAACGTATTCATCTTATACTGGACCGCATTGTCGATTTGACGTTTGATTTCATCGACAGCAAAGAAATTTCTGGCATCGTCAATCATAAAACTACGATATCCAAATCTTGGGTTGTCGTTAATGGTCGCACAAGGAATGCTCCACGTCACACCACTCACCAAAGATTTTTTTTCAATGTCAGGGGGAAGCATTTGTCTGATGGTATCCATACCATAGAACAATCCTGCTGCTTTGTTGGCTGTTACCGTAATGCGCTCTGCAGCCACATCGAGGTTATAACCCTCGTTCCCGAATGAAGAATTGTCGTCACCAGTTGTTGTAAAGAAAATAAAGTTTGTTCCGGAAGGTGCCGATTGTACAATGCTTAACGTATATCCCGCTGCTGTGGCGAATTTGTTTTTCAGATATGCCCCCACATTATCCGCAATTTCTTGGGTTTCTGTGGCATCTTTGCCTTGTACATAGATCGTAGTGCTTCCCGTTACGGTGAAGGAACCTGTTTTACCTGTAAAGCTTGCAGGTTTGGGAATAATCGGCGGCATCGCATTCACCATCTCTGCCAAAATCACCTTTGCAGGTGACACCATTACTGCGCCAAAAACCATTGAAGCTGCTACTGCAGTTGAAAGAAGCTTACTCATTAGCCCTTTTTTCAAATTTCTTCGCTCCCCCAGTTCTAAATTTTGAGACTTTTCATAGCAACTATATAATTCTTTTTGAATTTTCACCATAGGTAGTAATTTCGCCCATCTGCTAATTTTTACAATGCCGGTTGTTGGCAATAAATATAGGGCTGGATATCCCCCAGCCCCACTTAAGTACACGAAAATCACAAAATTACAGTCCTCCACTAATACTCTTCCTATACTCCATTGGTGTAACACCTTCGATTTTTTTAAACTTCCTAATAAAATTGTTTGAATCGACGTAACCCACTTCATTCATGATTTCATTTAATGTCAGATCTGTCGTACCAATTAAACTTTTGGATTCATCCATTCTTAACTGGTCGATATAACGCATAATCGAATAGCTCGTATGATCCTTAAAAAATCTGGTAGCGTAAGATGCAGAAATACCGAAGGTATCCGCTATTCGATTAAGATCAATCGTATTGTCACGAAAATTGTTGTAAATGTACTCCTTCATATTTTCAAGCAGTGTGAAATTTTTACTTTCTTTTTGATGCACAATACGATTACACACATTACGGCAAAAATCGATGATGAAACATTCCATTTCTTCAATGGTTTCAAACCTTGGAATGTATAGTTCTTCTAATGTTTGTTCGATCCCCTGATCGGTTTCAATTTTTAATTCAATAAGTGCTTTCATCATCGTATTCACAATATGAAAACAAATAAATTCAACTGCCTCTAGAGACATTTGCCTCATTGCAATATTGTCCATTGTACCCTTAATAATGCGTTGTACTTCCAAGCCGTTTCCTTGCTTGATCGCCTTTAAAAGATCCGATTCCAGTTCGATCGGATACCACTTTTCGGAATTCTGCATGCGGTGCAGCTCACTGAAACAAATAACCTTGTCCCATCCTTTAATAAAGCGATAACGCATAGCCTGTTTAGCTTGCAAAAAGGATTGATGAATGTTCGAAAATTCCGAACACATATCTCCGATGCTAACTGTAACCGTCAGACGGAACTTTTGTATGAAGAAGCTTTTCACTTTGACTGCTAAATCTTTAACCTGCTCGATCTCAGCATACTTTTCATTCAAATTTAACAAAAACACAATACCTTGTTCATCCGTCAATTCTGCCCCGTAGCCGATGCCCTGCTCTAAAGCCATCTCTTCCGTAATGTTAATAAGACTAAATCTTATTAATTCTTGCATCGATTGTGGATACTGCTGAGACTTGTCAATTAAAAATAATAATACGATAAAATACGGTTTATCCAACTGCAGCCTCGATATGGCAGCGCTCGTATCTTGTTGTTCATATTCGGTTGCATGACCCTTTATTATTTTGATGATTGACTGTTCTTTTACGATTCCTGCTTGGCTTTGCAATTTAGCCGATAAACTATCATTTTCTTTATTCATATATGAAACATAATTGGATATCACTTCAATCTCATTCGATTTGCTGGATGAATCCTTCACAGGGGAACTCTGATCGTTCCTAATAGCCGTCATCAGCTTCTTCAACGGCCTGTAATTATTTGTTGAAAAAGATATAGCCATGATTATCCCCAGCAAAAATACGGCACCTATTGTCCAATTAAACAACGAACGGCTCCGATCGACTTTATTCATCACTTGCTCTCTCGGCATTACGGTGATATAGGACCATCCATTAAAGGTTGATTTAACGTTGATTACGGTATATGTATGATTATTTATCTTGACTTCACTTATAGGGGGCGTTAGCGAATTTGTTTTAATCCATTGCTGAATATAGCTCGCATTATTGTCGGTTTCACCATTAGCATGATTCGCAATGATTTCGCTTCCGTTTAAAATAAACGTGAACCCTTGATAATTTCCCAAAGTACTTTGAATTAATTGAGTGAGTGTCCGTTCTTCAATTAAGAATAGGACGGCACCGTATGGTTTTGTTGAATTATTGGAAATCGGATATATATAAGTAGACATATTCGTAGACTGCCCGATAACTTTAATCTGTTCCAACGGGCGCATGACAGGTGCAATCATGGTGGGTAATGTATATAAAAAATGCTCCCTGCTCCAATTCTGATAATTGTATAATTGGTTAAAAAAGCTATTCGTATCGTATGTTCCACTTGCTGCGTACATCGATGTGCAGGATACACAATTATAAAATAGAACGATGTCATGAATAAACAGGTTAGTCGATTTGAATTTCTTCAGTTCGTTAACCGTCCTATACGGAGCATACGCATCCTCTGAGACTCTATATTGGGAAAGTGATGAATCAGAACCGATTTGTAACGCGATCCGATTCATCTCGTCAATTCTCGTATCCATCTCATCTTTGATTTTGCTCATTCTCAAAACGATCGAAGTTTCGATTTCACTGCTTAATGAAGTTATAAATGATTGATAAACAACATAACTAACAAATGAAAGCAGCGTTACGACGAGTAATATGTAGGAAAATAAATAATAATAGAAACGGTTTGTCCATTTTCGCTTTCCGACTCCCGCGATTGTCCTAATCAATGTAATTTCTCCCCTTTGGTTCAGTTCTCTTAGATCCCTCTTCGGTATCACTTGCACCATCTCGTTAGGCATCGATGATAATTAGTATAGTTTGCTGAAATAAAATATATCTTGTACACCGATTCTATCGGCTATTTCACTGATGGTTAATGGCGTTGTCCGTAAAAGTACTCTGGCTTGTTTCATTCGGACCCTTCCAAATATTTAATAACGGATACTCCCTGATGTTCTTTTAATAACTTAGAAAAATGAGATCGATTTATGTTGATGTGATTGCAGATATCATCCAAAGTGAACTTAGTTTGATATTGTTCATGGATATAGTTTAATGCTATTACTATTTCTATCCGATGTGTCCCCATATAATGATATTCATTTAACCATCGTTCAAACATGGCTTTATAATCGTTTAACCGATAAGCTTGTTGTTTGTGACTTATTTCGGATTTCAGATCCTCAATGACCGCATATCCCTTTTTCTCGATAAAAGTAATCAGATTTTGGTGTGAATTATACCACCATTTAGATTTTGAAATTGATAAAAAATTAATATTATAGAAATATAATTAATGTTCTTTGAAATGACCATGCGCGTAATGTTTAGCCCTAAGCGCATAATTGGCTAAAAGCTAAATGATAAGAAGAAACAACATTGTGTGGTGTCATAATTACTGAGAAACGTTTGACGGAAAACGTTGATCTGTCAAGGGTCGTTTTCATAATTAGTGATAATTATTTCATACTCAACTCCTCAAAGATACCGTAATTGTCATAATTATTGAGACTATCCGCAAATACAACTTTATATAATCATTCATAATAATGCATAAAATAATAAATCCAGCTTTGGGTTTACATTTGCCTCATTGCATCTTACCCTAAACAAAAAAGAACACGATTGCCCATATAAGGTTCGTGTTCTTTTTTGAAATCTTTTTTTAAAAGCAATCCAACCATACCTATATTTAATATTTTGTGGTCACCTATCTAAATTGCTTGTTTAATTGTATCCATCTTTTGAGTTTGTATCAATTAATATCCGTTCTACTTCAGCCTTCCACTGTTCGGGATCATAGTGCATTATCACTGTGTTCATTTGAATTCGACCTAAATTTGACTCCTGTGTTGGTACACTGCTTATGATAACTTCTTGAAAAGATTCAGGCATTTTCGAGAAATTAGCCTTATCTCTAATGACTAATTGAGGATCCTCGTTCTCTGGACATCTCCATATAAACTCTCTTGTAAGCAACTCCAATGAGTCACACTCATAGGCTTTTGTTAAGTCCAACCCAAATTGAACTTCATCCTCAGTGAATTGACTATATAGGATTTCAGAACGATACTCCTTGACAAAGCCTTGTTTGCACCCGTTAACGATAGGAACCGAATGTCCATGAGATCCTGCATTTATCATTTCATAGCGGTATTGAGGTTGAAAATATTGTTTGCTATATACACTGATACCAATATCTGCAAGAACATTCTCACCATCAACATGTAAAATAAAATGGCCCAAATCGTTATGGTTATGCGGCTCTTCGTTGTAACCGCCTTTAGCAGCAAATGCGGCCATTCGTCCATCAGGTCTCCTGACTTTCGAAATAACCCACTGAGTACCGGTGAAAATCTGTTCCTCGACACGTGCTTGCTCTTCTGCACTTTCCCCTGGGAATGAATCTGGCGACCAAAGTATAAACCTAGCAGCATCCACCAAATTATTAAAGACCGGAGCGCCCCGATAATCTACAGAAGGCAGACGGAGTGAAGGCGCATATGATTGTAGACGATGTATAAGACCGAGATTGAATTGAAGACTATCCCATGAATCGGAAAAATTGACCACTTTGCCTCCACCGTTCCGGAGACTTTGTTTCTACAAATAGGGAGTGCGGCAAATGCTGCGTCTCCTCCAAAGCATTCTTAAACTGTCGAAATGTTAATTGGTTTAGCCTAGTTCCTCTCCTCCCCCTGACTAAAATCAGCGATAATTTTCACTTTTTGTATATGACTGGGTACATATCTCCTTGAGCAATATCGCCATCTTTACCGCCAGAAGCCATGAATTGATTGATCGAGATATATCGGAATCGCTCATCATCCCGAAAGCGCGCTTCGCCCGTCATAAGGTGAAGCGCCGACGAACGACGTACCCTGTCCGATCTGTTAGGTCCGCTCCCATGTATGGTTAAGCTGTGATGGAAGCTGACTTGTCCAGCTTTCATTACGATAGGTACAGTTCGGAAAGTCTGCCCTTCAGGCACGTTTATCCCTTGCTTGAGCTTATCTAAATTTTGTTCATGAAAGTCACTTCCTGATAGCAGCCCCCAATGATTGCTGCCTGGTACCATCTGCATACAGCCATTCTCTTCATCAACATCATCGTATGCGACCCATGCCGTAAGGAGCGTTTCCGGGTTGTGGAAACATTGCCAATACGTATAATCCTGATGCCAGCCGACGTTAGAGCCTTGACCTCCAGATTGTTCCGGTTTGAGCAGCAGTTGATCTGCCCAGAACCGGATCGTATCCTTACCCGTTAGAGCAGCGGCAATCTCACCGATCACTGGATCTTGGGCAAGTGCGCGAATCGTGAAGTCAGCATAACTCGCCATATCTGTTTTGCGAAGCGTTTTTGGGTGACCTTTCTTGTAGCTCCAGATGGTTTCGGGGGGCGTTCCAGTCTCGAATTCCTCCTGGTACACTCTTTCCATTCTTTCGCGCAGCCTAGCCAGTCTTTCATCGTCTATAATCTTTGGAGAGACCCAGTAGCCATTTTCTTTGAAAAATTTAACGTCATCTTCCGTTGGGATTACATTCGCATTTGGCACTTTCAGCTCATCCTCTCGTCGCGAATTCACTCTCGCATTAAGACTATTATGACTGAACACATGACATCCTGTCTTTGTCTGAAAGTATTCAATTTATCCAATTGTATGATACTATTAATATAAAGGCTGGTGATAAAGTTGAATTCTACATTAATGTGTCCTTTTGTACGGTTTTCAATCCGTGTCCCCCTGCTCGCTGGCGATCGGTATGGTCCTCGGTTTTGCTATGTCCCCTCCCTGTATTTCATCGAATCCGGCTGCGGAAGCATCCTCTACGAAGACCGACCGAATTTACAATTACAGCCAGGGACTTTGTTCTTTATCCAGCCTGGCATATCCCACACTTGGGAGGTGGATGTAGACAGTCCACTCACCTTTCGATGTGTATTCTTCGAATGGTCCTATCGCGTGAAGTCTGGTGTACGGTTTCCCAGTGATTTATTGTGTCAACATACAGAGGAATCAGATAACCGGTTGTTGGACGAACAGCTCGATTGCGGATTACCTGTCTCGCTAGTGGTAGATTCGATCAGCGTATGGAAGGGATTATTCGAAGCGGTAACGTCCGAGTTCGAGGCGGTATCTCCTGATTTATCGATCCTCGATCACGAGGATTATCCGAATTCGCTAGCCATCACAGGTCATTTTAATCTCCTGCTTCACCAAGTCTACCGGTTGGCTAAGCGCCAATTCGATCTCACAGATCCGCGTATCACCAAGCTGCTCGCAGCGATGGAACGGCTTGCGGGCGGTGAATACGAAGACGTCGAAAGTTGGGCGGAGAAGCTCGGACTTAGCCGGAGCCACTTCCATGCTCTATTCCGGACACATACCGGCTATACGCCCAAATGGTATTGGAATCGTTGCCGCATCAACAAAGCCAAGAACGACCTGCTTAGTACGAATGATACAGTAACGGTGATTGCCGAACGTTTTGGTTTTTCCTCGGTTCATGCCTTTACCAAATTGTTTCAAAAGATGGAAGGCGTAGCCCCGACGATCTTTCGTCGTCAATATCGATTGATTTAAAAAACAGCTGTTAACTCAAAGAAGTTAACAGCCGTTTTTTGTTCTATTTCGCAGCTAGCAACCGACCAGCGAGAGCCCGATTGACTTTTTGACTTTAGCTGACATCAAATCGAAAATGGCATGTAATGGACTTACTCATTTCTTTACGAGTTAGCAGCAGTCGATAAAACGTCCTTTCTGTGGCAGGATGCGCAACCGTCAATTGTGCTTCCACTTCAACCTGCCACTCATTTGCATCAAAGGTCATCATAACTGCGCCAATCGAGAATTGGCCCGGCCCCTTTGGCTGCGGCTTAACACCGCAAATGAATACTTCCTGGAAAGAGGAAGCAGGTTCAAGCATCGTGACATGATCGGTCAGAATCAGCTGCGAGTTTTCGTTCATCGGGCGGCGCCACAGGAACTGGCGAGTAAATCGTTGTAACGAGGGGCACTCGTAAGCTTTTGATAAATCCAGCTCAAATAGCAGCTCGTCTTCGGTTATGTCTTGATTTACTATTTCTGCACTGTACTTTTGGCCAAAGCCTTGTCGGCAACCGTTAATAATCGGCACAGAATGTCCATGAGAACCCGGTTGAATCATGTCATACCGATGTTCTGGCTGAAAATACTGCCTCGTATAGACGCCAATTCCAATATCTGCGAGCACATTAACTCCGCCAGCATGCA
This sequence comes from Paenibacillus sp. J22P51, assembly GCF_059692215.1. Lineage (NCBI taxonomy): Bacteria > Bacillati > Bacillota > Bacilli > Caryophanales > Paenibacillaceae > Paenibacillus > Paenibacillus sp. J22P51. The sequence continues at coordinate 952,886 of NZ_JCAUAZ010000001.1, forward strand.
GTATGAAATGCCCCAAATCGTTATGATTGTGCGGTTCTTGGTTATGCCCGCCCTTCGCTGCGAATGCGGCTAAACTGCCATCCGTCTGACGAACCTTTGACACCACCCACTGATTTCCGATGAAAATCCGTTCCTCCACCCGATCTTGCCCATCGGCAACAGGCGTTGCCTCAGTAGCGGGTTGATCCGACGACCAAAGCAATAATCTTGTCGCTTCGATCCAAGAAGCCCGAACTTGGTTGGCTTGGTACGCTTCCGGCGGTAAGGAAAGGGAAGGGATCGTTTGGCGCAAACGATGGAAGAGTCCTGTATGGAAACGAATTTCTTCCGCAGCGTCCGAGAAATTGACGACTTTGCCGTTCGATAACATGCAGTAATGCGGGAATTTCGCAATCTTCTCAATTTTCGGTTCAGCAAGCAGGTTGATGCGTCCGCCAGTGCGCTCCTTCAGCAATTCGGAAAAATACACAAGGTGCGAAAAACCGTACTGCCAGTATACCGGTCCTTCAGGGGTCGCTCCCTCCTCGTCAAAACCTGACACATATTGGCGTAAAACGCCAATTACCCGCCATAGCATCCCCCCCAGCCGTTCGCTGTCATCCGTTAAATAAATCGCTGCGACGCCGATGCTACTTGAGCAAACCGCCGGCCAGTTATTCGTTTTCAACTCCCAGTTTTGCGGAACAGGATCATGGAAATAAACCTGAAAGATGCGGCGCTCGATCTCCTCTTTGGCACGGAAGACTACCCAAGGGTGCAGACGGTGTCCTACATGGTAGATGATTTCAGCCAGTGCAAAGCCTACTGCAGATGCCTGCAGATCGATGGTTTCACGGGGCGGAATCGGTTGATCCCAAATGCCTTTCGGATATTCATTCACATACAGCCCGGCATGTACGGGCGGTACCCAGGAATATTCATTGCACACGGACCAAATCGCATTCTCAAGCCCTGTCTTCCATTCTGGACGGTCGTCCGTCATAGCAAGCAAACTGAACGTGTGTAGCCCCGCATACAACTGATTACGTATATTCTCAAAGTTTATGTTGTCACCCGTCTCACCGAATACGATATAATCGGAAAATTGAGGCAGAGAAGCTGGATTTTCCTGGATACGTGCAGCCTGTTCCTCTAGCCCTTCCCAGAACGACGCATACCGTTCAACCTTTCTTAGCTGCATCCACCGTTCAGTGGATGCAGCTTCAGGAAACAGCTTGCGCGATTCCGGCTGTGTTTGCTCTAGAGCATTCTTCAATTCGCGGAGCGTTAATGTGCTAAGCATATAATCAACCCTTTGCTTTTTTTTTGGTGTGCGGATAATATCGGCAGGCTTAACTCTATTCATTCACTAGCAGCTTCAACAATCGAATCGCATGCCCACTGCTCGATTCATGCTTCTCACTGAAGATGCGTATGATTACGGTATGTGTGCAACGATCCAGATGGGTGGAAAACATGACCATGATTGGTCGATAAAACATTAAGCAGTATCGATCAAAAAGCAGTATGGCTCGAAAAGCTCCGCCATCAAGTGAAACCTCAATGTCTCCAGTATCCAAACCGGCCAGCAAGGAGATGCCGACTGCCGTTCCGGTAAAGCTGAATTGAAACTCATCCCCGGGTGACTCCCCAAAAAAGATGTCTGCAGTTGGCGCCCAGTTGAAGAGTTTCTCGGTTGTCCAGCCTTCAATCATTCGCCAATTGGAACTCGTATGAGCTATTAAAGGTGACAATTGCTTTCCATTCTCATAACAAAGCGAATCTAGTGGCGAAGGGAGTGCAAGAGGCTCTTCAGACTTCTCATTGTACGGGATTAGCTCTTTTTCCAAGAAATCTTCCATCACACTTGCATACAAACCATAACCGAAATCATTCGGATGCACGTCATCACCGCTAATATCTTCCCATTTTAGATCCCCCGAGATGATCTTGTTATACATGGCACCGGCAATGTTAACGGAAGGAAGTCGATAATAATCAGCGACTTCCTCGTGGTTATAAATATTGTCCTGCAGCCTGCGATTTGCCGAATAGCTTTCGGAGCCCGATCGGCGTGCGGTATAAATAAAACAAATGTCGATTTGCGGATTGCTTCGCTTGGCATGACGAACAATGCCTTCCATCGCCCGAATGGATTCGGTGCGATTTCCAGCATCATTAACGGCAAACTCGACGAATAGGAGATCGACATCACCGCGGTCGAGTACATGCTCTTCTAAACGAAACGCCCCATAAGTAGAATTAGTTCCTCCAATGGCTGCGTTGATGAACTTGAACGCCACTTCGGGGAAGCGGCGCTCTAAATATCGATATGTCAGTGCACGGTAGCTTGTGGATTCTGAATCAGAAGCCCCCTCTCCCGCTGTAACCGATCCTCCTATGAAAGCGACTGTCGCTTGATGTCCTATAGTTAATTTATTGGCAACCTGCCTTAATCCATTACGGGTAGAATAATCTGTTTTCCTCATAAGAAATCCAATACCGAAAACGTAGCGTATGCCTCTTTCTCAACCTTTTCGATATCAATATGGCCCGACAATCCCGGCTTCTTAGACACATGTACGAATCCGTTCGCATCAACTTCTGGAGTGTCAGTAATTGGATTGCCCCATATGAAAGCTTCATACATGGATGTGTTTCTGATTGCTGCGATCATCTGCATACACAATTCTCCGCCGCCATGTACTTCCGCTCGAAGATTAAAGGATTCGGCCATGTGGGCAATTTTCATAGCTCCCGTGACGCCGCCTTTTAACCCGGGACTTACCCGAACCATATCGCCTTTACCAAAATGCACGAAATCAGCCGAATTATAGAAGCTTCCAGGTGAAGTCTCTGCAACGAGAAGCGGTATGGACAATTTATCTGCCAGCTTGCTATACGCATAAATGCTATACTCGCGCATCGGCTCCTCATACCAATAATAATCTGCCTCTTCCAACGCTTTGCCGAGGTATAACGCATCATGGTAATCAAATCCGGCCGAGCCGTCATACATCAATTTGAGATCTTTGCCTACCTTCGCCCGCAGTGCTTGGCACAGCTCAGCATCCCTACGCGCATCACCCCACGCATGCAGCTTGATCCCTTTATAGCCTCTTTCCAAACATTGATCAGCGATATCCATAAATTCTTCAAGGGTGTTGTAAGTGGCTGTACTGGCATAAGCTTCCGCTTTTTCCCGGAACCCTCCGAGAAGCTGGTACAAAGGCAGTTGTGCTTTTTTGGACGTAATGTCCCACAGGGCTATATCAACAAGTCCGAAGAATTGCAGCGGTAAATAATCAAGACGGTCGATCTCCCAAATTTTATGATACAGCAGTTCTTTTTGCAGAGGGTCCGCTCCGATTAACAAATCTTTGAAATACTTTTTTGCAATATAAACTAGATAATCCGCGTTGCTGTAGGTAGCATAGCCATCAATGCCTTCATCCGTCATGATTCGAAGAACAGCATTGCTTGTATTGCCATACACCTCAGGTCCCGCTAAACCATCACGCCATCTGAATCTATTGGTATCTTTCTTTTGTTCGCGCAGGTAAATTTTAACGTCAGTAATTTTCATATTCCATGTCCCCCATTATCTTAATTGGCTGCCGCCATCTGCTACGAGACACGTGCCTGTAATAATTGATGCTTCAGGTCTTAAAAGTAGAGAAACAACACCAGCAATTTGCTCGGATGTTTGAACTCCCCCTCCTTCGATGCTTCTCTCTAACTTCCGCAAGGTTTCTTCGGAATTCACACCCGCTACTTCTCGAAACAAAGGAGTGTCTACAGCAGCTGGAAGAACCGCGTTCACGCGAATTCTATCCTTAAGCCATTCCTTGGCGAGCACTCGGGTCAGGTAATTTACTCCAGCTTTGGATATGCCGTAGGTTGCGTTCCCTTCGGCAAGATTGTGAGCCTGAATGGATGATATGTTTACCACATTGCCACTATTGACCTTCAACAGAGGATAGGCATGTCGGCATAATAAGTAAACCCCTTTTAGATTTACATCCATTATGGCATCCCATAATTCTGGCTCGGTATCCGCCAACGGTTTAGCCTTGCTTATTGCAGCATTATTTACAAGAACATCCAATCTACCGTAGTTGGCTTCCCAATTCTGAAATAGTTGATTGAGAGCCTCTTCATTCGTTACATCAATCAACTGCTTGTAAGCGCGACCTGAGTTTATGGTTATCGACTCGACGACTTCATCGATAAGTGAAGAATTTCGGTCTGCGATGACGACTGTATATCCATCCTCAGCCAATCGTATCGAGATGGCTCTCCCAATGCCCGATGCGCCTCCGGTTACTAAAGCTACTCTTTCTGACATATTGAACCTCCTATTTGTTCACTACCGACATAGCTGGTGACAATCTATTTCACCAATAAAACTGGTTCTTCATTCAACTGTTAACTTATAGATTTCGGTTACATCCCTCCAATCCTCACTGAAGCAAGTTCCTACCAGCCTGTTCCACTCACTAATAATAGCCTCGTCGTACTTCCGGTCCTGCCTCTCCAATTCAGGATCTATTTCCTGTATCATAACCAAATCTGTACCTACACGGAATAATCGGATCAAGGTAAACCTTTCCCTTAGTCGCTGATCCATTTCTGCCGGCATATCTCGATGCAACAGTTCATATTGTTCTATCTGATCCGAATGCAGTTTGGCAATCTTAATCTCTGTTCTCCGGTTTGTTATCAACTTAATAATCCCCTTCTTTTTCGCATTTCTTAAATTTAGAAGTGTAGTTTCAGCTGCACTACTTTCGTCTCTTAAGGAATCATTTAAAAGATATTAATGGCAACTTCATCGTAGCAACCTACCTGTATTCGCGTAAATGAAAAAACTAATAATAAACAGAACAAATTAATAATTCATAAGAAAATGTACTCGCGTACACGAATTTCAAAAAGTAAAGGAGACCGCGTCTGACGGTCCCCCTACATTGTTTAGTTCCAAGATTTTGCAGTGTCTTGCCCCATACGTCATGCTGTTTCTATTATTGCCATTGCTTCAAATACAAACGATTTGCCGCTTCCGTCATGTCATTTCCAATTTCTTTCTTAGTTTGTTCAACATATTTGTCGTAATCTTCTAACGATTTAGCACCTGTTATCACTGCTGCGAACATTTGTTTGAACTCTGCAATCTTCGTGTTCACTTTAGGAGTCAAATCTTCGCCAGCTGGCGTTTTCAGAGGACCATTGACTTTCGTGAAATTCCATACGTTGTTCGTTTTCGAATAGAGTCCCGACGCATCTTCGGCGTATTTTTTGATATTGTCGCCGTAAATCTTAGGGAACAATGTCTTTGTAAAGTCCCAATTCTCTCCAGCTGGCATAAGCATGTTGAAACCTTCTTTTAAGAAAGCATCAGCATTATTCAGTTCCTTCTTGATCGTAGGTACACCATCAACCATATCATACGTTTTTCCTGCAATTCCGCGGGCTACCATCATTTGAAGTTCGTTGTCTGTTCTGAGCTTGTCTACAACGCCCATAGCAGCGTGCAATTTATCCGGATCTTTCTCTAATTGCTTACCGAAGATCAAAGGTTGAGCCAAAATAAGTTCATAGGTTCCAAGAGCCGGCTTCGTATCAGGTTTGGATTTCGGGAAAGCAACCCATTCCATTTTAGCCTGTGGGTTTTTAGTTGTCGCTTGTTCCCAAATGGAGCCTGGATCGAACGGCGCTGCAATTTTGTTGTTTAAGGCTGCATATTGATAGATAACCGTATTCCCATTAATCCATTCATTATTGAGCGCAGCGTTGTCCATCGTTACAAATTCCGGATTGATATAGCCTGCTTTATACCACTTGTTTGCTGTTGCCATTGCTTCACGCATTTCGGGCATAAAGAAGGAATATTCCATCTTGCCATTCTTAATTTGCCACGTATCGAAATTCACACCGTATGCCGCAAGTAAGAAGTACAACGTTTGTTGCATCGCATCTTTGCCTCTGGCAGTTACCGGATACTTGTTTGGATACTTTTGCTTGAAGGCTTTAAAGAAGGCTTCCCAGTCATCCACGGTCACCGGTGTTTTTAAACCCAGTTCATCAAGGATATCTTTACGGACCACAAGCCCGTAAGGATAGGTAGATGATTGTTGGCCAGCAAAGAAGCCCGCGATTTTGCCATCTACCGTAAAGCGACTAAAGACTTGTTCTTTGGTCAAACCAGCTGCCTGATATTGTTTTAGTGCAAGCGCATACAAATTTGGCATGTATTTCTTAAGATCGTCTTCCGTGTATTTAGCGGATGCATTCTTCAACATTTCTGGATCCCAACTTGCAAAGATATCCGGTATTTCATTAGCAGCATAAAGCAGATTCATCTTCTGAGGGAAGTCTGCATCAGGCGCTCCTGTAATGGTCAGGTTTTGACCCAACTTTGCGACAATCGCTTTCATATTTTCTGAATCAGGGTTCGGCGTGAAACGACCCATAAACATTTTAATATCGTACTTTTTTGCTACTGCCGGTGTAGCTGCAGCTGTTGCTGCAGCTGAAGCTGCTGGTGAGCTAGTCGAGCTAGCCGAGTTGTCTTTGGCACACCCTGTCAATGCAGATGCAAGAAGTAAAGAAGAAAGTGATGCAGCAACTACTGTTTTTTTAGCCATTTAAGAACCCTCCTGTTTTTGTGAAAAATTATATATATAAAGGTTTACACCGATATACCATTATCCTTTTACAGCACCAACCATAATGCCTTTAACGAAATATTTTTGCAGGAATGGATAAACGCATACGATCGGAATGATGACAGCCATGAGAATCGCAGATTTAACGGATTCAGGCGAATACTGCTGCCCCTGCATTTGCAACTCAGTCATGTTTGTTAGATTTTGTGCACCTAACATATCATTGGCATTAATCAGCACTTCTCGAAGTACCACTTGCAAAATTCTGATGTTTCCGCCAGTCGTATACATGATCGCATCGAACCAGGCATTCCAATGAGCAACCATCGTCCAAAGCGTAACTGTCGCAATGACGGGTGCGGATAACGGGACGACGATACGGAAGAAGATCAACAAATCATTGGCTCCGTCTATTCGAGCGCTCTCTTCCAATTCTTCTGGTATGGAGTAGAAGAAATTTCGCAGAATGATGATGTTCCACGCGGTGACTAACCCAGGCAATACCAAGGCCCAAATCGTATTAAATAAATGGAGGTTGCGAATTAGAAGATAAGTCGGTATGAGACCTCCGCCAAAAAACATCGTAAACACGACAATCCACATCCAAAACTTGCGTCCCCATAATTGCGGCTTGGACAGCGGATAAGCAAGCATTGCGCTTACAACGACCGTCAAGAACGTACCTAATACCGTCCGGTATATCGTCCAATAATATGCCTTTAATATCGTTCCATCGAGAAAAATTCGCTTGTAAGAATCAAAAGTCGGATGGCTTGTAAAAAGATGCAACCCGATAACTCTCGCTTCATCTGGCTTGCTAAACGAAATGACGACTTGCTGCCAGAACGGATACACGATGGTGAGACACAAGAACAACAACAAAGAAATATTAATAATATTAAACGACTTTTCCGCTAACGTATGTTTAGATTTCATGCCTTTCCCCTTCTTTCTTTCGCATCACCAGATCGAATGATCCGTAAATTTTCGCACGATCCAGTTCGTGGAAACAATCAGTATCAGAGCAACTACCCCTTTGCAAAGCCCAACAGCGGTTGCGAAGCTAAATTGGAAGCCTTCAAGACCGATCCGGTACACATAGGTATCGATGATATCAGACACTCCGAAAACAAGCGGATTGTATAAACTCAAGACTTGATCAAAACCGGCATCCAACACACTTCCTAGCCGTAATATGAACATGATGCTTATGATAGGCAGAAGACTCGGAAGCGTAATGTATAATAGTTGTTTGAAGCGGCCTGCGCCATCGATTTTGGCCACTTCGTATAACTCGGCGTTAATCCCTACAATGGCTGCCAAGAAAATAACACTTGAAAAACCAACTTCTTTCCAAATATCCGAACCGATCAAAATGGCTATAAATGGACCCGGCTGTGTAAGTAATACTTCTGTCTTCCATCCAAACAAGTGGTAAATAAAACCATAAATACCGTAACTAGGAGAAAACAACTGGAATACAATTCCGGAAACGACTACCCAAGACAAGAAATGCGGCAGATAGGATATCGTTTGAACAAATCGTTTCATCCCGCTCGACATAACCTCGTTGAGCATAAGTGCAAATATAATAGGAAAAGGAAATCCGATCACAATTTTTAATGCGCTGATCCGTAACGTATTGTATATGACCTGCGTTATGCTCGGTTGATCAAAGATCGGTTTAAAATGTTTAAATCCTACCCACGGGCTGCCTGTGATCCCATCTATCGGATTAAAATCCTTAAAGGCGAGTAGAATTCCGTACATGGGGCCATACTTAAAAATGATAAAGTATACCAATCCAGGCAGCATGAGAAGAAACAAATATTTTTGTTTCATTATTGTTCTTAGTGTTTGTTTAACTTTGCTTTTCGATTGGCTTCGAGTTCGTTCCTTAGTTCCTGTTATCACAGCTTGATTCATAGGCTGACCTCCTGATTTCTATAGTTAAATTGTATAAGTTGAGCGAATATATGTGAATGAAGAAACTGCACAAATACTGAACTAATTATGAGTGAAACAAAAAAACACAAGAAAATGAGCGCCTCATTTCCTTGTGTTTTTTCTTACTATTTTATTTTAACCATTGCTTTAGGTAGAGACGGTTTGCCGCTTCCGTCATCTCATTGCCTACTTCTTTCTTATACTGCTCAATGAACTTATCGAAATCGGCAAGCGTCTTGGTTCCGATAACTACCTCTGCAAACATCCGGTTATATTCTTCGAATTTGGTTTTCCCTTTCGTATCTAGATTTTCACCAGACGGTGAAAGCAATGGACCGTTAACACGGCTGAAGGCCCACTCATTATTCGCCTTTGAATAGAGTCCACTTGCATCTTCCGCATATTTATTAATATTATCGAGAACGTACTTCGGGCTAAGCGATTTTTGAATATCCCAGTTAACACCGCCTGGTACGCTCCAACCGAACCCTTCTTTAGTTCTTGCGTCATTGTTATTAAATTCTTTCTTCACAACTGGCAAGCCATCCACGAGATCATACGTTTTACCTTGGATACCATAGCTCAACAGCATAACCAAATCTTTATCATTCAGGATTTGATCTATTGCGCTCATGGCGGCGTGCAGTTTATCTGGATCTTTCTCCAAATGTTTGCCGAATGCAAGCGGTGCGTATAGAACACCTTCATGCGTATCCAAGGCAGGTTTAATGTTATCCTTCGTTTTCGGGAACGGAATCCAATCCAATTTAGCTTGAGGATTTTTGGCAAGCTGCTGTTCAAAGATCGAGCCAGGATCGAATGGTTGCTGAATTTTAGTACCCAAATAAGCAAATTGATAATATACGGTATTTCCATTGATCCACTCATTGTTAAGCGTGTTACTATCCATCGTGATCCATTCCGGATTGATATAGCCGGCTTTGTACCACTTGTTTAGCGTTGTCAGTGCATCCCGCATCTCTTGCATAAACGGAGGATACACCAACTTGCCATCTTTTAATTGCCAATTATTATAAGTTATTCCGTAAGAAGCGAGTACGGGATAGAATGACTGTGTAATAACATCTCTACCTCTAGCACTGATTGGATACTTGTTCGGATATTTCTGCTTGTAAACGTTAAGAAACGCTTCCCAATCGCTCAATGTTTGCGGTGTTTTCAAACTAAATTCGTCAAGTAAGTCTTTGCGAATGACAAGACCATAAGGATAAGTGCTGAAGGTTTGCCCTATAAACACACCGGCCAATTTACCACCCACTGTGAAGCGTTTAAAGATGGATTCTTTCGTCTCACCGTAATCCTGATATTGCTTTAAGGCTATCGCATAGGATTGCGGCATGTAGGTTTTAAAATCTTCTTCCGTAAATTTAGCCGTGGCATTTTGCAAGATTTCATCGGTCCAGAAGACACTAAATACATCTGGAAGATCGTTGGAGGCATAATACAAATTCATCTTCTCGTCATAGTTTACATCAGGTACAGCCGTAATAATCAAATTCTGCCCAAGCTTTGCTTGTACTTGTTTCATTACTTCCGAATCTGGATTCGGTTGAATACGGGTCGAAAACACTCTAATGTCGTATTTCTTCTGTTCAACTGGTTTAATACTTTCGGCTACGTTCTTAAGTGATGAAGATGATGATCCGCATCCAATCAAGGCCACTGTGACAAGCAGTGTTGAAAGGATTGCTGCGATCTTGCTTTTGTTTACCATTTTAATGCACCTCCAATCTCCAATTTCAACTAACTCCTTACGAATATTTACCTGATAAAAAATCCTTTGGATTCAAGCCTACGAATTTCTTAAACATGCGGCTAAAATACTCTGTACTTGCGTAACCTACCTGTTCAGCTACTTCATAAACTTTAAGTTTTCCCTCAGTGAGTAACTCCTTGGCACGCTCGATGCGAAAGTTATTCAAGTAATCATTAAAACTAATGTTAAGCTCCTGCTGTACCAACCTTCCTAAATAAGGGCTGCTCACACCTAATTGTTCTGCTGCGGATTGCAAGGTGATTTCTTCCTTGAAATTGTTCTGTACATACTTAATTAATTGACGGACATGACTATTACCCGTTTCCATACTTTTAGCTATTTGCATAATAATTCCATTTAACCGACGATTCAACTCCGGTACAGCTTCACGGTCATAAATAACTTCATTAAAGCTGTCCAGATTAGGTCCGCATACGGCTTTAAGCCCATTTTGCTCGATAAAATCCATAAGCACAAACGAGTACTTTTCGTACAACCGAAGCACCTCATTGAAGTTGCTGGGTCCGATTTCCTCTTGCTTGACATACAAGGAGCTTAACGTCCGCTCCATTAACTGCGGGTGAAAGGCAGACAACGCATTGCGCAGCAGATCAACACGTTCATTGCTGTTTTTTAAGGAGAGCGTCGTACTTCCCAAGCGTAGAATGTCTTGATCCGTTATTAATTTCCCCTTGCCAAGTATAAAGCGGTATTGACACACTTTCATCGCTTCAAGATACAAAGTCGAGATCGCCTTGGTTGACAACTGCTCCGAGCTTAACCCTCCAGAAATTCGAACGCGAAGATAACGATCCAACGCTTGTGAGCACCTTTCGAATATAACGCTCCATTCCTCGCTCCATTCCTGTTCTACATCGGGGATACTCCTAATAATCACGAAATCTCCCGAACCATTGTAGAACAAGTCAGCCCCATCGACCGAATCCAAAATTTCGCCCATCACGTTGATGATCGCGAAGGATAATAAATGCTCATCACCTTTCCACCGCAATTCGAGTAACTTTTGATAGTAATCGACGGACACATAGAGCACCTCATGTCGCCCTGCAAGGTAACGAATATTTAGATACTCCTTTTTTCGCATAAGAAACTGGTCCTCTGACAAATAACCGAGACAAAGCTCCCGGAACATCTGGTCCTTAATATGCCTACGGTTTACATACAGCTCATGACTGGATTCCTCATGGTTTGGAATAGTAGAATCCAACTTCGCATCCCACGACTTTACTCTTCTTGTAATTTCTCGTTCTTGATCAAGCTGTTCGGCAAGTGTACCAAGAAGTTCCGTAAGAAAAGAAGGATCAAGCTCCGTTTTAAGAATGTATTCCGAGGCGCCAAGGCGCATGGCTTCACGAACCAACTGGAATTCGTTATAGGAGCTAAGTACGATGGATTTATGATCAATGCCAAGCATTCGAATATCGCGAATTAATGCCAATCCATCCATGACGGGCATCTTGATATCGGTAATCAAGATATCAACGCCTCCCCATGCCTTGATAGCTTCCAATGCTTCTGCCCCATTAGATGCTTTGGCGACGACCTTAAAGCCAAGTTGCTCCCATTTGATTAGGCGATCTAGCGACTCCACGACCATCAGATTGTCGTCTGCAATAATAACCTTTTTCATGAAGGATCCACCTCTTTCTCCTTACGCGCCGGAAGTCGTATGACGGCCACCGTACCGATTCCTATACTGCTATCTAAATGAACGCCATATGACTCGCCATAATACAATTTGAGCCTTTGGTCTACATTCTTGATCCCGATTCTGTTCAGACGGCGACTGATGTCTCCGCCACCATTCATAATTTCTTCGATTTTCTCCTTAGTCATCCCCACACCATTATCTCGCAGGGATAGAATGAAGTCCTCTCCCTCTAATTGAATTGAAATCGTTAAAGTCGGTTGATTTATGCTTTTACTGAAACCATGAAAAATCGCGTTTTCAACTAATGGTTGTAGTAGCAGATTCGGAATCAAATAGTCCATATACGCTTTTTCTATTTCATAATTGACAGTCAAGTGTGTCATGTATTGCATGCGTTCGATTCGAATGAAATCTTCTAAGTTCAAAATTTCCTTACGGATGCTAATTAGCCGAGATGAGCTGCCTAGCGTTCTTTGGAACAATCGACCAAGCACAAGCAGAACTTCTGCTATTTTGTCAGCTCCCTCTGCGAGCGCATACATCCTAACTGAGCCAATCGTATTATTAACGAAGTGAGGATTGATTTGATATTGGAGCATTTGAAATTCAATTTCTCCGCGTCGCTTCTCTTCCTCCAAAAGTCTGTTAACCGTTTCCTTTAATCGGATGACCATGAAGTTAAACGACTTGGACAATAGGTTAAATTCATTATCAAATTGCTTCTCGATTCGAACATCGAAATTACCCGATTGCATGATTTTCATGGCTCCAACCAAGGTTCGGACAGGCTCGGAGAACCGTCTAGCCAACATCCAGGAGACAAGCAGCAAGATGATAAACAAGATGGAACTAAACAGAATCGTTGATTTCGCTATCCATCCAATGTTGCCCGTGAAGAAAGCTTCCGGCACCATTTGCACGACTTGTAAATCCCATTGGGGAAGCTTGTAGTAACCAATGATCACTTTCTGCCCATTTATCGATGAAGTAAAACTCCCAGTTAATAAATCAGACGGAACGTTCGTAATTCCTTCATCAGATAAACGACCACCCATTTTTTGTTTTTCCGTATGTGAAAGTATTTTACCGCTGCCATTTGAGATCATGACCGTGCCAGCGCCGCTTTTTTTTACATTACTAAAAATATCAGAAAAATTCTTTTCTTCAACAAACAGATAAACCCCTGCGTTGTATGCTTCTTTCACTTGGTAATTATAATCGTATAACCGCCTTCCAAATACATAGTAATCATATTTATTACCGGTTTCGCTCTTTACAATTTGTATGTTGTGCAACTGAATGCTGCCTTCGTGTTCCATGTCGGTTTGGTACATTTCACTCTTTCCAAGTTCCTTTAGAACATCGTTTTCCGATGTATTATACGCATATACCAACTGATTATTTTTATAAAATACGATCGGTCCAACCGGTTCACTCTTATAAAATAGCGATCCCATGATATTATCCATGTTAAAATACGCGTCCATCGTTTCCACTTTCGACTTGTCAAAACTGTTCTGAAACAAAATCGTTCGGAGGTCTTTCGATGTAACCATAAAATCCATTGATTTCTTGTACAACTGCATCTGGAAATCAAGATTTTTGCCCATTTGCTCCAGAGCAGCTTGCATACCTTGGCCTGCGTTCTCCCGAGCAGCATTAACAGATACCAGATAGGAATAGGACCCCAATGCGATAACCGGTAATAGCGTCATTATGATAAATAATAGCAACAGCTTAGATTGAAACGTTCTCATTTTTGTCCCCCTATATGTTCAAATGGAATCGTTATTATTATTTTTCTTAAATATACGAAGCCGCTAAAAGGGGTACCATTAAATTAATTCTACACCAGACGCCCATCCTCAATGAACGCGGTCAGCTTAGTTCCCATTGAGTTTTGAGTTTAATAATATCAGTGGTGGTTAATACTGTAAAATATATAATAAGCTATAATATATAGATTTTGATCTATATATTAGGAGGGTAAAATACTTTGGAGCTACTTCAATTGCAATACTTTCTTACGACTGCAAAACTAGAACAAATTACGAAAGCTGCGAAAATATTAAACGTCACCCAGCCTTCGCTGAGCATAACAATCGCCAGACTGGAAGATCATATTGGCGTTCCGCTATTCGACAGACTAGGCCGCAATATACGACTGAACGCATATGGCAAAGTGCTTCTTAGGCGAGTAGAAAATGCCTTTCATGAACTAGAAGAAGCGCAACGGGAAATCCGAGATATGTCAGGACTGGACCTTGGAAGCATAACGATTGCTGTCTCACTTACAAACCTATTACCGGAAATGCTTGGAGACTTTTTGGAGCTTTATCCGAATGTGCACTTTCGTCAAGTGGTTGAACCAACATCTGTTATGAAGCAGTTGCTTGAAAACGGGGACATCGACATGTGTATCACTTATGCGCAAATAGAAGATCCTGATATCGAGTGGAGGGCATTACGAACAGAAAAGATCCATTTGCTCGTACCAGATCAACATCATTTAGCCCTACGTGAATGTGTTTCATTAAAGGAGTTAAAAGATGAATCATTCATTGGATTACGATCGGGTTTTTGGTTCCGTAAATTAACGGATAGAATGTGTATGAAAGCCGCAGGATTTACACCTCATACGAAAATTGAAGTGGATGAGGTGGATGCGGTTCTATTGCTGTTAAAAAAAGGGCTTGGCATTACATTTGCCCCAGATTTGGCTTGGAGATCTAGAATGAACTTAAAACAGAACAAACTCAAAATAACCGATCTCGAGGACAACATCACGTTAGGACTAGCCTGGTCAAGGAAGCACTACTTGTCGTATGCAGCTGAGAAGTTTCACGAGTTTGTTCTAGACTACTTCGATAAATTTCGGGGGTAAGCAGAAAAAAGCGTGAGATTCAAGGAATGATGAATTCCCTTTCAATTATCGAGCTCAAATAGCCCTACGATTTCTCGTAGGGCCAGTAACCATTACTGCATTTTCAATCCCAATCTAATGAACCAACCTACCATCCCGAAACCTTACAACCCGCTACGCCTACTCTGCAACCTGCCTATCATGCGTGATCATACGATCCAAGTTATCCTTTCAGATTGACGTGAATATGCTGCATTTGTTTGGCTTCCATTTTTATGGTAAAAAATCCCTCATCAATACTGGATATCTCCGATTGAATCTCTTCCAATACATTCGTTCTGTATGCCGTTTCGATCATTCGGTTTGGAAAGCGCAACGTCGTATTGACTTCTTGGTCAGAATGGTTGATAAGGCGTACTAGCACTCCCTTACCTTCCTCCATCTTCAAATCGAATATTTGAATGCAATCTTCACTTACTTCAACAAATTGACCCGCACTTTCTTCTTTACAATCGACGACAGGCGTTGCAAGTACGGATGAAACGGCTCGAGTTGCCGAGATCATTGTATCCACCGGGCCCAGAAGCTGACCCGATCTTCATACACCTTGATATGTCCAAGCATGCGACTGATCAACTCTGGCCTCAGTACATGTCTCTGATGCAGTTCCTCTGGGTGTCGCCAAACTTCACTTCCATTATTAATAATCAAGGGCAGATTTAATCCCAGCATTTCTGCCGTAGCCCTTACAGTTTGGATGGGACGACCCGTCGCCAGAATCACTTTTTTCCCCACACGCAGTGCGGCTTCAATAGATCTCAGAGTTTTCTCGGACACGCTCTTGTTATGGCCGATAACCAAAACTATGGTTTTCTGCACAAAAAAACACGATACCAAAATGGCTCGTGTTTAAATTTAGTCGGAGACTCATGGTTCGCTCGTAAAATGTATCAACAAGACCTTCCAAGAATGACCGTAGATCCAGTAGGATGACTCAGGATATATCGTAACGCGGTCTCAGACTTAGAACTAAACCAGATACCAAGATGTTGCGGAAGATCACTACACTCCCCACCATGAAAGATTGGCATAAGGGTAATATTTTTCATTGCCTTCTTTTAAAGCAGAATAAAATTCCGGAAAGTTATGTTTCGGCTGATATCCTAACTTTTGCTTTGCTTTTTCAATCGACCAATAGGTATAGCCCCATCTGCGCAAAAGTTCTTCTGAGTCTTCACCTTGCTGCGCGATCAGTTCGGCAAAGCCGGGGAAGTGCTCCTCCATGAGTATCAATGGTTCTTTGCGCCATCTCGTAAATTCATTCTCCGAAAAAGGAACCTCAGCCATAATGTTAAAGACTTCAAAATCAATGGTAGTATTCTCAAGCCCCAGTAGAAATGCCTGTGCCACATCGCGGTCATCAACCCCTCCCTTTAGCAATCGGAAGCCATAGGGTATAAAACTTTCTGGGACAAACATACCTAGACGGTAAGCAATTGTCTGAATACGATCCTTTCGGCTGTAAAATTGCGCAATTTGTTCACACAATACTTTACTTTCCCCGTAAAAATCACCAGCCATCAACGGCAGATTTTCCGTTACCTGTGCAAAACCATCCGGAATTTCACTAATACTTTGACCATAGACGCCCATTGTGCTGCACAATAAAACTTTGGACACCCCGCATTGCCTAGCCGCTTCATAGACATTAAAAGTCCCTTGTACATTCAGGTTCCAAAAATCATCCCTCGTATACTTGGAGAGGTGGATCCCATGTAAAGCAGCTGCATGTACAATTGCATCGACTCCATCGGCGGCCTTTAAAATGTCCGTTTTATTTGTTATATCCCCTTGAATAAAAGAATAGGGGGTATCCATGATGCGATAGTCCATCAGGATCGGCTCGTGCCCTCTCTCAATCAAAGCGGGAACAAGAACCCTGCCAAGATTTCCACCTGCGCCCGTTATAAGTACTTTCATATTGCACTTCCCTCCAATAAACATATAGAGCAGGTCAACAATATGTTGCCTGCTCTTCATATATTCCCATTTATCGCAATGCTTTTTGAATGATCTCGACTTCTTGCTTAGTGAGCGGTTGGCCTGTGGCTAGAGCGTTAGACTCCACCTGACGAGCGTTTTTAAACCCGGGAATTACACAGCAATTGGAAGATTGATCCAGTGAAAATTGTATGGCTGCGCGAATCAAATCTTGTACACTGCTGCCGAAGTGCTCTTTGATTGGCTGTAGCTTATTCCGGATTTCTAACAAACGCTCTTTCGAATAGGATTGATTCGTCGCTCTTACATCCCCTTCACCAAACTGAGGCGGATGTTCTGGATCGAATTTATCCAGCAGCAATCCTTGTGCAAGCGGCCCAAAAAGAACCATGCCTAAATTTTGCTGCTCCGCCCAACGGAATAGATTAGTTTCCGGTTGATCGAATTGGTTACCGAAAGCGTTATAGTGGAACTGCAGCACATCTGGACGAGTTATCGGGCATACCCGCATAAAGTCTGCATAACTGTAAGCCGATTGGCCGATAACGCGCACTTTGCCTTCTTTTTGAAGCTCGCGCATTGTGTCAGCCGCACTTTCAAGATATTGATCGTTTGGACCGAAATTGGCGTTATGAAAATAATAAATATCCAAGTAATCCGTACCCAAATTGGTTAATGTCTGCTCCAGCTGATGACGAATATGAACTGGCTGCATGGCATTAGGCGCTGTGCCCTTGAACCAGCCAACTTTAGAGGCAATGACGACAGAATCACGTGGAATCCCCTTCAAAAATCTCCCAATCACCCTCTCCGAGTGCCCATCTCCATACACATCGGCCGTATCCAAATGATTGATACCAAGCTCATGTGCTCGTCGTAATCCTGCAATAGATTCTTCATCATCGTTACCCGACCAACCGACGGGATTCCCGTCCCGCCAGGACGGGCCACCAATTGCCCAACAGCCAAGACTAACCTCGCTTACCCGTAAACCTGAACGCCCTAACATACGGTATTCCAAAAATATCGCCTCTTTCATCCTAGAAATTCAAGAATAATAGGTTTAGCAAACTATCCAACCGTGTTCACGAACCTTACTCTCATAGTTAGCTTCGTCAATATGTAATCCGAAACCGGGATCGGCTGGCAGCACTATTTTGCCATCCTTAATCGAATAGCCGGACGCATCAATTCCTGGAATTTCCGATTGATCCCATTCTACAAATGTAAATCCTTCGATAGCAGGATACACCTGGGCGGAAGCGAAGTTGCCATAGAAGCCACTGTAATTGTGCGGAGCCGATTTAACGCCGCTTTTGGCCAGTCTTCGGCTAAGCTTTAACCAGTTGACAATTCCATAGTCTTTCAAATCATACTGGATGGCATCAATCAAGCCCTGCTCCGCCCATTCAACGATAGGTCCGGCAGCCAGTCCCTCACCATCCGTAATCATAACATTCAGCTTCTGTTCGACCATCCATTCCTTCAAATTACGGTACAGCATCTCATCCTCATGGAAGGCTTCCTCGATCCAGAGCAGTTTAGACTGAGCCGTCTCTTTCAGTACATGCTTCGTCAGGTTCAAATTGTATCCGTTGTTGGCATCGATGGAGATATTGCAATCTGGGCCTACTACATCTCTGATCCCATTGACGATGGCAATATCTCTTCTCGTACCCTCCATCATATCCATATGCATGGCACCGCGGCCCACCTTGATTTTGAAGCCTCGGAAACCTTCATTATATCCCTGCATAGCTTCTTCTTGAAGCAAGCGAACCGCATCAATCTCAGAGCTTAGATGAAGGTCATCAAAATAAAGGGAAGTATCATAGCACGGAACACTAAGCGGAGATGTCCACTTTTTATTCGTCAGCAGCTCATATACCGGAATTTTTCTAACATTTCCAAGCCAATCGAATAGTGGAAACTGAATTTTCTGAAAGCCATCCTGAATCCATTGCTCCTCAGAGAAGATTTCATTAACAGTAGCCCCAATCAAAGCTTTAGCAGCTTCACGCGATATATTGGACCAGCCATAGCCTACAATTCCACCGATTGTGATTCGAAGCAACGTGAAGCTGACTTCTTTGCCATGTACACCCAGTCTAGCATTACAGCCCGCCGATCTCCGGCGTTCCCCCTTCATACGTACACTTTCGATTTTCTCAATTCGCCAGCTGCTCTCCAAGTCATTAAAGCTTGTCATGTTCTATTCCCCTTTGCCTATTTGAGTAGTTTCATGGGCTTAAGAAAGTGCAAACTGCTCCCCAACAGAATATCAGGAAGCAGTCCTTTCATTTCTAATATACCGCGCGGCATTATTCCTTTAGCGCAGAGGATATGGATAAACCTTCCGTAAAATACTTTTGAACGAAAATAAAAATAATCAAAAGCGGTAGAGCAGACATCACCGTGATCGTGTTTACTAGTGTAAATTCATTTTCAAATGTTCCTTGCGCCACAGTTAACCCCGCAGTAATTGTTCTTTTATCGAGACTGTTTGTCGCTACTAGCGGCCACAGCAAGGAGTTCCAGTTGTTTCGAAATGCAAATAATCCGACAACAAAAAGTACTGGTCTACTGAGAGGTATGATCATCTTGGTAAATATTTGCCAAGAATTGGCGCCGTCCATATGTGCCGACTCTTCCAGTTCCCTAGGAATCCCTCTCATAAATTGTCGTATTAAAAATATATCAAAAGCATTTTCAATGCCTGGTAAAATCAGCGCCCAATAAGAATCAATCAATTTAAAATCAGACATAATTTTATATAGCGGAACAAAGTTAACGATGCTAGGGATCATCATCGAGGATAACAATATCCAGAAAATGATTTCTTTGCCCTTAAACTTCATTCTGGCAAATGCGAAAGCAGCCATCGAACAAAGGATAAGCAGTAATGCCGTGTGTACGGTCGCTACAAACGTAGAGTTCCACAACCATTTAAATACTGGCGCATAAGGAGTTTCAAACAACACGACAATATAATTTTGTAACGTAAACTTATGCGGTAAGAGTTGATCCGGATAAATGGTAACATCCATTTTCGATCGGAATGATGAAATAAAAACAAAAAGTATAGGTACGATAAATAAGACTGAAAAAATCGAAAGCATACTAAACACGCTTGTTTGTGTTGCATTTATTTTCTTCATATCGGTACTCCCCTCTGTATGGCATCTCTCTCCTTAGTTAATCCGTCCTTGATAACAGAAAATACTGAATGATGGAGAACAAACAAATCACAACTCCAAGTAGAACTGACATCGCGACTGCCATACCAGCCACGGGAGGATTAGCAAAGGCATACTCTCTAATATACATAATTACTGTTTTCGTCGAATTTGCCGGACCGCCTTTACTGAACATATAGGTTTGTCCGAAAACATTAAAACTTGCGATCGTTGTTAATACGAATGTGTACGAGAATTGATGCTTTAAACCTGGCATTGTAATGTATAATGTCTTTTTGAATTCGCCAGCTCCGTCTATCGAAGCAGCTTCATATAAACTTTTAGAAATATCGCTCATCCCTGCTAAATAGATGACCATATTACCGCCAATCGTCCACCAAACCGTCATTCCTATTAGCGCGATCCATGTATAAGGCTGTTCAACCGCCCAAGGGATATGCACACCTAGAAATTTGTTAACAGCTCCGAATCGCCCATCTAAAAGCCATTGCCACATCAAAGCAATCGTTGCAACCGAGAATAACCCTGGCAAATAAAAAACACTTTGGAAAAAGCCTGTTCCTTTTACTTTATGATTCAATAATACGGCTAAAATAAAAGGAAAAATAATTAAAGGCGGAACAGAAAAGAGTGCAAACTTAAACGTATTCCCCATTCCGTTCCAAAAATCTTTGTAATACACGCTATCGGTCTTGAATAGCAGCGTATGATAATTTCTAAAACCAACCCACTCTGCAGGACCGTACATATTCCATTTTGTAAAGCTATAATAGATTGCAGTAATAAACGGGTAAGCGAAGAAAATCGCGAAGGGTATTAATACTGGCAATAAATATAGATACGGCGTCCATTTTTTTTGTGCCATTTGAAGTTCACCTCTTAAGTTCGGTGCAGTTTAAGTAGCAAAGAGAGGTAAGGATGTCCCAACCTCTCTCGCCATTAAAAACTACTGATTATCGACTATTTCCTTAGCTTGTTTCGCTGCATCATCCAACATTTTCTTTACATCTGTTGCTTCTTTCCAATAAAGCTGCATGAATGCTGCTACCGCTTTTTTATTGATTGGATCGTTTGCAGGACCTGCTGGAGGAATTGCAAAAACGTCCATATTATCTTTGAAGAAGGAATAAGGCATCTTTTTAAATTCTTCACTATTTAACAGACTAATTTTAGCAGGGATATGTCCTGCTTTAGCCATGCTAAGTCCGTTGTCTTGCATAAACTTCAAGAACTCGATGGAAGCCAATTTCGTATTTTCGTCTGCAGCTGCCTTCGTCATGACACCTACGCCAATTTCGCTCCATACACCTTTTTTACTGCTGAACAATTGAGGGAACTGCACAACACCCCAATCCAATTTTGCCTTTACTTCTGGATTATCAAGCTGAGATAGTTCCCAAACACCGTTAAAGTGGAATAATACGTTGCCCGCTACAAACGGAGGACGACCTGCTGTTCCTTTGGTAACCGTATATTCATTTAATTTCATAACTTGCTCGATTGCCTTTACGCCTGCTTCATTATTAAATGTAGGCACTTTAAGGTTTGCTGGATCAACTGTATTGGAATTGCCTTGGTAGATCGCCGTGTAGAAGTAACGGAAAAATACCGCTGGGTCAGCGCCGCTCAATGAAATCCCGAAGTAATCTTTACCAAGCGCCATCGTCTTCTTTGACATTTCGATTAGTTTATTAAGATCAAGATTCTTCAAATCTTCTTCTTTATAACCAATTTGGTTAAGTAATTTCTTATTGTAGAACATGACCCACGGGTGTACTTCTACAGGTATGCCATACATTTTCTTATCAAACGTAACAGCATCGTTCAATTGCTTTAAGGATTCTTCTTTCTTCATACCCACTTTGTCCATCAATTCATCTACTGGCAGCAATAGTTTCGATCTTTGCTGCATATAGACATCATTTGAACCTACATAAAGGATATGCGGCAACCCAGTGCTTGCTGAATTGGCAGCAGCCAGCTTCTGAGATAATTCATCTGCTTTCATAATGTTTTGCTTGACGGTTACGCCATTTTTGTTTTCGCTATTGAATTTTTGAACGATTTCATCCATGAACTTCGCATCTCCGCCTGTAAGCGGATGCCAGTAATCAAGTGTTACAGGTTTCCTTGCGACAGCAGCAGCTGGAGTTGCGCTATTTTGCGCATCAGCCTTAGGCTTCGTTGAAGACTGACCACATCCTGCCAAGAGAGAAGCACATAATGTTAATGCAGTTGAGATTACAGCTATTTTTTTCATATAACCCTCCTGGTATACATTCTATTATGATTGGCCACTTCGCACGATCGCAAACGCTTTCATGCGATTAATGTTATATTATCACATTCGTGATTATATAACAACATTTTATTGAATAAATAGGTTGAATAACAATGAAAAATGCGTAAATTGGTGTTTTTCTCATTTTAATCACAACTTTAGTTGTGATTAAAATGATTCTTAACGATCAATAATTCATAATTATACAGAAAGCTTTTCTATGATCTTATGCAGCACTTGTCCAGCAATCGGATGTTTGGCGTAGTTTTCCATAAGCCTCCAAGTCACCACTACGATAGACCCTTTGCCATGAGGTTTTCGTACAATTGAGCCACCTACTTGACCAATCCAACCTTGGAAATATCCAGAAATAATTTCACTGGACTCGGCTACACTTGAGTTACCAAATACGGAGATCGTTCGGCGGCCATTACCCATTTTATAGTTTTGAAACGGCATAACGTATTTAGGTATTAATGCATCGACTTCCCAACCCATTTCTGGTTGAAGCGGAATATTGTCAAACCACTTAGTATCAACAAAATTAAACGATGAAGCTCTTGGCCAGCTCTCCCCTTCAGGCAAAAGACGAAATGTAAATTGGCCTCTTGACGGCAGCCCATTGCCTTGTTCAGCTAAAAATACGACTTGACCGCCTTGACTTGCAAAAGTCAACACCTTTTCATCTAAGCAATCAGTGAGGACGACCGCATTCATCTGTAAGTCAGTTTGAATATCGAAACCTTTTGTTTGCAATTGATGAATCAATGATTCTGGTAATTGATAAGGCGTAATAGCGCTAGCTTGATTTTCAGTAGACACAGGAGAAATCGTCAATTCTTCCTCATTACATGCAACCTGATTGGTTCCATGCAACAACTCAAATGAAAGCTTATAAAAGCCCGGTTCGCTTACTTCTGGCGCAATAAAATTAATCGCATTTTTCATCGTTACGTGAAGCTTCCCATCCAGACTAACCGGAATCGTTTCTGTAAGGTCAGTTCCTTCGATATGCCAACGCAATACGCCGTCGAATGATTTCATGTCATTATTGGAGATAATGATATCCCATGATTGGTTTTCACCGGACCAAAGATTATGCTTTACGTTATTCGCCATAATAACTAATGAACCGTTAAAATCCTTCAGCCGCTCGAAGCCTTCTTTCGGATTGCGTAAAAAATCAAGCCATCCATTCGTTTCCCATTCGATATCTGTAAATTCCGTTACGACATACCCCGCGACTTGAGGGCGTTTGCGCATTTCTTCAATAACTGATTTGACTGCGCGGAACATGCGTCTTTGTGACGCAACAGCGAGATTCTCGAAATTGTCGAACGTTTTATGCAATTTAAATTTGGAGAAGTTTTCTTCTGCAGTTACCGGCCTTTTGTAGTCATCTTGATGTGTTTCTTCCCCTTGGTTAATAAACCACCAAGGCTCTTGATCTCCATAATGCTCTTTGAGTGCCTCCATACTTGGAAGTCCCCAAACACCAAATTCAGATACGATAATCGGTTCACCATTCGACCGATAATTGCCCACGAAATTTTTATTTGGATCGCCGATTACAAATTCATCTAGATCATGTTGCCACTCCGTTAATTGATCAGGGCATACAAAATAGCGGTGATGGTCGTTAATATCTGTTTTCACATGTGTCCAGCCACTGTTATCGCAAATGAGTCTTGTTGGATCATATTCTTTCAGTTCATCATACATTTCAGCAACATGACTTTGTTTCTCGGTATCACGGTCAAGATCCCACTCCAAGCCCCACTCTTCATTATAAATCGACCAAATAATGATGGAAGGCCGGTTGTAATCTCTATCTACCATAGCTCTTAATTCGTTTCTGAAACGACGTTGACTTGTTTGTGTCCATTTAACGTAATTTGGCGGCTCAGCCCAGATTAGCATGCCCATGCGGTCTGCCCAATACAAATAGCGCGGCAGTTCAATTTTGATATGTTTACGCAAAAGATTGAAACCCATTTCTTTCGCAAGTTGAATTTCTCGTTGAATGTATTCGTCGGAAGGCGCCGTATAGATCGTGTCTGGGTAGAAAGCCTGATCCAGAGCACCTCGCATGTATAATGGCTTATCGTTTAGCTTGATCATACCGTCAGCATGCTCTACCTTGCGCATACCAAAGATCTCTGTTTTCGTATCAGAATCGTCTCCGCTTGCTAATGTAACTTCAAGTTCGTACAAGTGAGGATTCTCTGGTTCCCACAAAATAGGATCTGGCATTTCGACTCGGAAACATCCATCCGCAGATTTAATTTCAATTTTTCCTGTAATAATAGATGAATTATTATTTAAATGAACTTTCACGGCATAAGCAAGATCCCCGCTTGCTAACTGTCGTCCGCTCAAACGATATCTGACATCAATTTGACTGCGATCGACATGGGGGGTAATCCAGATATGATCGATAAATGAACCTGCTCGTTCTTCCATATATACGTCTTGCCATATGCCGCTAACTCGCGTATACCAAGTGCCCTGTTTGCCAATTGGAATGTCCGAGTTATCCTGTGGATCATAGACGCGCACTGTACATGTCTGTTCTTGCTGATCGTTCAAATAATCCGTAATATCGAACTCGAATGGGGTAAACCCACCTTCGTGCTCTCCGACGAATTGCCCGTTAATCCACACGCGTGCCATATAATCAACAGCATCAAAATGCAGAAACATCTGCTTTTGGCAATTGCGATCAGTTACTTTAAACTTCCGCGTGTACCACGCAGTACCATAATAATTTAACAATTCTCCCCCATCTCTTTGCCATAAATGGGGAACCTGCACTTCGTTGCATGTTGGCAGTTGACCTTGATACCAGTCCTCTGTTTCACCAATATCTTTCGGATCTACGGCAAAATTCCATGTTCCTGAAAGACTCCATCGATTTCTCATCGTTTATCTCTCCCTCATAAAACTAACCACAATGTCATCATTTACATGTTTATTTGTATCATCACTTCATTCATAAAAACCAAAGCCAATAACAACTTTTCACATTAATTAATATATCATTTTTTATTGTTTTATTACAATAGTTTCGGTTAAAAAACCATTTTTTGCATATGAAAAAACGCCTTGCAAGCGCAAGACGTTCATTATGATTCGATCTATTTACGATCATTGGCATATTTTATTTTTAATATTAAATCCTGCTCATAATTTCCGAATCGTTTACCAAACAAATTCAGACCGCCGCCATTCACGGCATCTTTTTTTATTCCCAAGCGAATAGAAATAAATGGTTTAGCCGTCAAATTCAAATCCGCTATCGTCACATCGGAAATCTGTTTGCCGTCTATGAAGCTGCCTTTCGTATTAACCGCCCAATTCTTTAATAGCCCGAACTGCGTATTATTGATTGTCCACCAATCAGGAGTTAAAAAGCCTCTTTGACCTCCAAAATCACCAGGACTTGTCCATGTACCGACTTCAACACCATTGACCCAAAACGTAATGTCGGAAGGCCAATCTAGTTTATGGTACGGCGCTTCCGAACAAATTTCAGCAGAAAGTTCAATCTCCTCCGTTTTGGAACCATAAGGAACACGATTTGGAAAGCGATATTCTACAAAACCCGATCGGAACCAAAGCAATTGCGCCTCTTTTCGTTCAGGCTCATAAAAGGATCGCGGATCATCATTCATACCTAGCATTTTGTGCTCACTAACGAGACCACAAGTCGGTTCCACTTCGCAATCCGTATACTCGCCTATAGGCATATCTAAAATCAGGTGATTTTCAAGCTGTGGCTCAGCAGGTGTTAAATTAATTATGATCCGATCATATCGCTTCGAATTAATTTTTTGACTGCCTCGACCTGGCACCATTTCAGTCGAAATGAGTCCTGCGTCCTCTAATTTCTTAATATTGACGGCTGCAGTTGAGAAAGGGAGTTCCATCAATTGCGCTAGCTCGTTTACATTAAGCGGCCCCTGCGTAAGTGCATGTAAAATTTGCATCCGATGTTCATGCGATAACGCTTTGCATACTTCAAGCGCTTCGTCTAAAGTGAGCTGTAACGTTCTCATAAATCCCTCCTTTTACTGCTGCATTATTATACCGCGAATAATAGAGTTGCGTAAATACATCGTTACTATAGCCGAATGCATATAGTAAAGCTGCTTACCCGCGCTGTACAACAGCTACAAGCCGTTTCGCTTTTTCTTTAATCGCCTCGAAATCACCGGCAGCAATCTGTTTTTTATCAATTAAGCTGCTCCCTACACCAAGTCCAATAACCCCTGCGTCTAAAAACTCACTTGCGTTGGATTCATCAATGCCGCCAACAGCAATCATATCAATATGATTCAACGGAGCGCAAATTTCACGAATGTATCTGGCGCCCAAGGAAGAAACAGGAAACAGCTTCACCATCGGTGCACCCAACCGCACGGCGTTCATAATCTCTGTCGGTGTTAACACCCCAGGGATTGGTGGCAAGCCAAGCTCAATCGAAGTTCGTACCATTTCTTCATCCAAATTTGGCGAGAGCAAGAAGCGGCTTCCCGCTTCTGCTGCTTGACGCGCCATAGCTTCATCCAGCACGGTCCCGGCCCCAATGACCAGTTCTTGACCAAACTGCTTATTCATCTCACGAATACACGCTAAAGCGCCCGCTGTATTCATCGTTACTTCGACAAGTCGAATTCCTCCCGCTTGCAAAGCCTCAAAGAGCGGCTCCATGGATTCAAGAGGAACTCCGCGTATAATCGTTATTAATTTCTCTTTTTTGACTAGATTAACAAATTGTTTGTTATTATCCATCATTCTACCACTCCGCAACCGTACCGTCCGCTTGCCTCCACACTGGATTTTTCCAGTTATGTCCAATTTTAGCCATTTCTCTTACTTTTTCTTCATTTACTTCAATGCCAAGTCCAGGACCTTTCAAGTTTTCGACAAAACCATCCTTATAGTCAAATACATTCGGGTCTGTTAAATAGTCTAAAATATCATTGCCTTGATTATAATGAATGCCTAGACTCTGCTCCTGAATAAAAGCATTCGGCGAACAAATATCAACATGCAAGCAAGAAGCCAGCGCAATTGGACCTAGTGGACAATGCGGCGCTAATGCCACGTCGTAAGCTTCCGCCATCGCTGCGATTTTGCGTGTCTCCAAAATGCCCCCAGCATGGGAGACATCTGGCTGAATAATATCGACAATACCTTGAGCCAATATTTCTTTAAAGCCCCAACGCGTATACATTCTTTCTCCTGTCGCAATAGGAGTAGCAATGTATTTCGCGATTTCTTTGAGTGCTTCGTTATTTTCCGGTAAAACAGGCTCTTCGATGAACATTAAGCGGAATTGCTCCAGCTCCTTGGCTAGCACTTTAGCCATCGATTTATGCACGCGACCATGGAAATCAACACCAATGCCGAAGTCTTTTCCACATGCTTCACGAACTGCAGCAACACGAGCGGCAGTTTCTTCAACTTTGGCAAATGAATCGATGTAGTGCATCTCTTCGGTTCCATTCATTTTCACAGCAGTAAATCCTTGATCTTTTTTCTCTTTCGCAGCAGCCCCGACATCGCTCGGTCTGTCACCGCCTACCCAAGCGTACACACGTGTACGATCACGGCAAGCACCGCCTAATAAATCGAAAATCGGCGCATTATAATACTTGCCTTTAATATCCCAAAGAGCTTGTTCAATACCGGAAATAGCGCTCGTCAAGATCGGACCGCCACGGTAGAATCCGCCGCGATACATCACTTGCCATAAATCTTCAATTCGCATCGGATCTTGCCCGATCAGATATACTTTCAGTTCCTCAACAGCAGCTTGCACGGTATCCGCTCTACCCTCAACAATGGGTTCCCCCCAACCAACAATCCCTTCATCGGTCTCAACTTTCACAAACAGCCATCTTGGAGGCACTTTAAAACATTCTACACTACGAATTTTCATCCTCATTCACACCTTTACATTAATTTATTTTTTTAATCTTAATTCCCATTCAGTCTCTTCAACTGTCAAAAACAACGATCTTTCTTGACCGTGGGGTGTGTCCGGATAGTGTGTACTTATCTTCAACTAATCTTGAATGGTTGGCACGCGCCACATGGCATGGATTTGCTTAATGGCATTCAAATCACACTTCGGTTTACGATCATAGGTCAACAAACCATTCACTTCCTGTTCCACATCAGTCAATTGCGTATAGCAGAATCCGTGTATCACTTGGGAACTGTAAACCGCTTCAACCACTCTACGATACTGTGTGACAAAGTCTTCCTCATTTGCAACAGATGAATATCCCCATCCCTCATCCGAACCAATTTTATAAGCGATTCCGCCAAACTCCGTCAACAAAATCGGCTCTCCTTGATGAGAAAATCCTTGCGAATAAATGTCTCGCTTAGCAGGCTGCGAGTGCAAGATATGCTCTTTCGTTGATAACGAAAGTTTGAAGTGCTCGTATTTCTCCAGTTGCTCGGGCTGACCGTGATTGTAATTATGGACAGCGCAGATGTCCGTCCTCGTCAATTCCCATCCGTCATTGGAAATGACAAGGCGCGTCCCATCCAAAGAGTGAATCAGACTATACATGGCAAGGCTGTGATGCTGCTGCTGCATATTACTGTTCACCATTGGAATGCCCCAACTTTCATTAAGCGGCACCCATGCTACGATACAAGGATGATTATAGTCGCGCTCTATAATTTCAATCCATTCTCTCGTTAACCGAGCTGCTGCATCATTGGAATAAGAAGCAGAAGCGGCACACTCGCCCCACACGAGAAATCCGAGGTGATCCGCCCAATAGAGAAAGCGCGGGTCCTCAACCTTTTGGTGTTTGCGGCAGCCGTTAAAGCCCATTTCCTTCGCTAACTCGATATCAAGCTTCAAATCATTATCTGTCGGAGCTGTTAATAAGCCTTCCGGCCAGTATCCCTGATCCAGCACCAGCTTCTGATAATATGGC
Source organism: Paenibacillus sp. J22P51 (assembly GCF_059692215.1). Taxonomy (NCBI): domain Bacteria; kingdom Bacillati; phylum Bacillota; class Bacilli; order Caryophanales; family Paenibacillaceae; genus Paenibacillus; species Paenibacillus sp. J22P51. The sequence continues at coordinate 982,236 of NZ_JCAUAZ010000001.1, forward strand.
TTGTTGTTTAAGTACACCATGCCGCGCTCTGTATGGATTTTACGCAACCCGAAATACGAGCTTACTTCGTCAACGATGACATCCGCTTTACTTAAAGTCATGGATACATCGAACAAGTTTGGCTTCTCTGGTGTCCATGTCCAGCCTTCATGATGAAATCCTGTTCTGAATATGTGTCGATTCAATAAATGATAAGCTCGTTTTGTATACCGTTCTTGAATCGATATGCGATCTGTAATGACTTGTTGTCCCTTAAAAGAAATGCAGATGTCAAGCGCCGCGCCTGTATACGGCCCCTCCACTTCGAAATCGACAATCACATCCCCGCGATCCAAATCGGGTGTGAATTTCACTTTAGCCAAATGCACAGTTTGTACAGCTTCCAACCATACAGATTGCCAAATACCTGTTGTGCGCGTATACCAAATAGCGTCCGACTTCTCGACCCAATATTGCTTGCCTCTTGGAATTGTTTCATCTGTTGACGGGTCTTCTACCCGCAAAACAACCTGATCATCAACCCAATTCAGCTCATTCGTAATATCAAAATGAAAAGGAACGTTACCGCCTTCGTGCGTACCGACATAAGCGCCGTTCACATACACCCAAGCGCGATAATCTACCGCACCGAAATGCAGCAGCACTCGTTTCCCTTTCCATGCTTGATCAACTATAAAATTGCGCTTATACCAGACCCAATCGTGAAAAGATGGATCATGAATACCACTAAGCTTTGTCTGATAGGCAAAAGGAACTTCGATTTTTTGCGTAAAATTTCGCTCGGTTTTGTACCATTTTTCTTCTGCGCCGACATTATGATCATCAAATTCAAATTGCCATGTGCCGTTAAGAAGCTTCCAGTCTTTACGAACAAATTGCGGTCTTGGATATTCTGTACGATATGTCATAATTGTTTCACTCCTATATTCTCGGGAAATTTAGGTTTATGGACGCGCATGAAAAGCAGTAAACCAATCACGATTATTATGAATATTATTGTAATAAAAACAACCGTTTCTGTAAAGAGTGTATTATCATTGCCCTCATCCCACACTATTACCCCATAACACGGATTGATATTTCCCCTTTCTAGTCGATTTTTATGCGAATAATGTTAATACAAAAACAATAATTGTTGCAATTATAAGTAATGCCGCCAGCTTTTTTGCACGCCATACATATATGCCGCTTTCTCTATTTTTTAACCTGATGTTGTCTTGAATCTATAAGCGGTTACAATTCCATAAAAAGGGCAAATTAAAAATAAGATATGTAGCTTGAAAATATCAAAAGGAGTTATAAAAAGTGGAAACAGCTAACCGTAATCTGTGGTCGGGTATATTATTTGGCCTTGGTTTAGTCGGCTTTATCGATGAAACAGTATTTCATCAACTCTTGCATTGGCATCATTTCTACGACAAGTCCACGACCCAAATTGGTTTGATTTCCGATGGTTTGTTTCACGCTTTTAGTTGGTTTGTGACGGTTGGGTCGCTATTTATGTTTGCAGATCTTCGACGTAGAAAAGCACTACACCTAAAAAGGTGGGTTAGCGGCATTTTACTAGGTGCTGGCTTTTTCCAACTATATGATGGAACAATCCAACATAAAATCTTGCGACTTCATCAAATCCGTTACATCCCAAATGTCATCATTTACGATACCATATGGAATATTAGCGCTATAATTATGCTTTTCATTGGAATCATTTTAACTATTCATTCCCGTATTAATGTTCATGTCGAGAGGGCACCTTCGGATGACAAATGATCATTTTACTCATGGCGGTGGCGCTTACTCTGACTTTATCCTCATACTCCTATTTTTAGGTGTATTATTTTTTTATCTGTACGCTGCAGTCATATCCAGTCGCACCTATAAGCAATGGCCCTTCTCACGTTATATCTACTGGTTAATAGGTTTACTATGTATTGCGCTATCTGTTGTTGGCCCTATAGCAAATCTTTCACACATAAACTTCACAGCGCACATGATAGGTCATTTACTTCTTGGGATGCTGGCTCCTCTATTCATTGCACTTGCAGCACCTGTGACTCTCATCTTAAGGACTCTCCCCCTACAATCAGCTCGTAGGATCTCACGGATACTTAGAGGCATGCCGTTTCGTATGTTTAGCGATCCTTCAGTAGCTTCAATATTAAACATCGGTGGACTATGTATCTTATACACAACCAACTTATATTCGAACATGCACAAGTTTTCAATTTTACATTTAATAGTTCATCTACATATATTTACTGCAGGTTACCTATTCACAATCTCAATGATTTACATCGACAGACCACCCCATCGAACTAGCTACGTTTACCGTGGTATTATCTTTATATTTACCATAGCCGCACATGGCATATTATCTAAAACCATTTATGTGAACCCTCCACTTGGAATATCAGCCATTCAAGCGGAAAACGGTGCTAAGCTTATGTATTATGGCGGGGATGCAATTGACACTTTTATTATTATTATCTTTTTTTATCAGTGGTTAAAAATCAGACAACCTCGTAACTCATTAATATCTGAAACCTAGCATAGCCTCACTTCATTGAAGTGAGGCTGTTTGATCAGTTTATTAAGTTGTTGAAATAAATTTATTAACCACCTGAATTAATATTTGCATCATCAATACCATTATTGCTGCTACTTTTTTTACTACTGTTTTGATTTGGTTTTTGGTTTTTTTGTTTTGCTGATTCAATACTCTTTTTTTGGTTCGTCATGACTTTAGCCCACCCATCTAAGTAATTGGAACATCAATATTATATGTTTTTCGGAACAATCTACACCTTCCATTTAGTGGACTACTTTGGTAATCTCTCATTCGTATAATTGATTTACATAAAGGAGAAAACAAACGTGTAAACAAATTGATTTTAAGGAGAGAAGCCAAATGAAAAAGAAGGTCTTTATGTTTTTTTTTAGTATCTGTTTTATGTTTCTGTTGTGTACAGGGGTATCGAGTGCCGCGGATAATACAGGTATGACTGGATCGGTAAATAACGGATATGGTTCAGTTAACGGTACGACTACTACTAATAGTTACGGGACAAATTCAACACCTACTTATAGAACTAATGCTGCTACCGATGACAATGATTCCAATTGGGGCTGGCTTGGCCTTCTAGGGTTAGTCGGTTTAGCTGGTTTAAAAAAGCGGAATCGTGAACATACCTAAACATAAACAGTTGTCCAAATAACCGTCTTTTCTAGGCGGTTATTTTATTATTCAGCCCCGAGAATTCAATTTCAAAGGAAATGAGTGAATATATGTACTATTATAAAGAAGAACTTATTAATCAAATTGTTCCAGACCAACCAGATCCAGCTGCAGCTAAAGTTTTACAAGAAGCACTTGGCGGACACTATGGTGAGATGAGAACCATGATGCAATATTTCTTTCAAAGCTCTAATTTTCGAGGCAAAGCTACTCAATATCGTGACTTAATCCGTGGGGTCTTTCTAGAAGAAATTTCTCATGTGGAACTGGTTCAAAATACGATAAATCAATTACTGAACGATTCTGGTAACTCCACAGGTGTAGGGAATTCAGGTGTCAATGGGGCACCTCTTGATGAAGCCGTCAAACATGCAAATCCCCACCATTTCATTGTCGGCGCTCAAGCTTCCTTACCGGTCGATGCAGGTGGAAACCCATGGAATGGCTCATGGGTGTATTCACATGGTAATTTGATTGCTGATTTATTGGATAATTTAGTACTCGAATCTACAGGAGTACTCCAAAAAAGTAGAATTTATGAGATGAGCTCCAATAAAACGTTCCGTGAGACAATTGGGTTCCTCATCGTTCGAGACAATGCACATCAAAATGCTTTTGCTAAAGCTTTAGAAACGTTAGGTGTTGATTGGGGAAAACTTTTCCCAGTTCCTAATTACGATATTAATAAGTATCCGGAATGCAGAAAATTTGTAGATATGGGTTATCATAATATGCAGTTTAACTTCCGTTTAGATGATACGCGCATTGGTGAGGTTTTCCAAGGTGTATCACCAAGTAGAAATAAAGGACAGCTATTAGTTACCCCGCCACCGATGGGATTCCCAGTGCCTAACTTACCTGATATGCCAAATGAGCATAGCCCAGGATTGCAAGATATGAATTTTTAAAGCTTTCATACTTATAGGTTTACTCCTGTATCGGCAGGAGTTAGCCTATTTAATTTTGATAGACTTTTTCTAGTTGTTGTCATTATTGAATATTTCATCTAGGTCTGAATTTGACGTCATTGTATTTGTATCCTCCCTTTTGCAAAAAATGGACTTCCAGCTATATTATGACGCTATTTCCCACCGTAATACAGGTGAATTTCGCCGCTTGATAATGGTACATATAAAACACTTCGTTTTTTTCCCTTTTAACAAATTGCTCATTTTCGCAAAGTAAACAACGCATGTAATCACCTCTGTTGTATTGTGCCCAAAAGAAATAATCAAAAATTCACTTTTCAGTAATTTTATTCTATATCCAGTTATAGTTATCAAGTTCAATTGGATATAATATCGAGAATTTTAATTCATTTTAAACTAGGGGGACACTAATGGAACATATCCATTATGGGGATATGGAAGATACATTGGCAGATAATTATATACCGATGACTTCCATTAGAAGCGGTGTCGGTGGCGAGGTTAGCCATGATATATTCTGCTATCCCAATCAGATCGTTAATATAAGTTTGGTTGAGCAAGACTCACAATACAAGGTCTTAACTCAGAAGAAGCAGCTGACAGGACCTCCAGTATACTTTACAACCGATTGGCAGGCTGCTGAGCTATCCGTTAGAAGGCTTGAAGCTCTAAAGCCGAGTATAGCAATATCCGGCCATGGGTACCTATGTCTGGTGAGGAGCTAACATGCGGTTTATCACAATTGGCAGCCGATTTCAAAAATATAGCTGTCCCCGACCATGGCCGTTATGTAGATAACAATATTCATTAAAAATAAATCGACGGACACATGAATTTTAAAGGAACAAATGGGTATGTTAATCAAGTCATTAAATTAGAAAAAAGGAGCTAAACTCATATGGGAATTTTAAGCGGTAATCCAAAAGATGAACCTCTACACTACGGGGAAATCTTTAGTGTATGGACAGCATCCACAGTGGCTAAAGGAGCTGTATCCTGTTATCAAGCTTATTTAAATCACTCAGGAGACAAAGATCTTAAAAAGGTACTCGACGGTCTCATTGATCAAGCAAATCTTGAAATTAAAGAATTAGATAAAGTGCTGATTGATAACGGAATTGCCACAATTCCAATGATGCCTGAACGACCACCGGTAAAACTCGAAGATATCCCCGTCGGGGCAAGATTCGCTGATCCCGAAATTGCAGCCAAAATTGCAGCTGACGTCTCATTGGGATTAGTTGCCTGCAGTCAAGCTATGGGCCAATCCATTAGATTGGATATAGGTGCTTTATTTGCAAAATACCATATAACTAAAACGGCATTAGGCGTCAAAATACTTGAGATGAGTAAAGAAAAAGGTTGGCTTGTTCCTCCTCCACTACAAATAAAAAGACCTGAGACTGTTAATGCTTAGTTTGACTAAGATAGTAATATAATTTGTGAAATTAGGCATAGATAAGTAGAAACAGCTTCCTCGAAAGATGAGGAAGCTGTTTCTCTTTTGAGCCTTTTTTTTGAGTTACATTTATACATAATCTTTAATTCGTCATGCCAATCAAGGTAAGCCATTTTTCCGTCAAAATGGAAAGGCAACTAAACGGGGTGTATCCCCCGGTTACGGATTAGACTTCCTCCATACAAGAAATTAAATAAGCGTTCACCCAATAGAGTGAACGCCCTCCTATTTGTCACTTCAACTTTTATGTCTACTTCAACCTTTATTGTGTACTTTAATACTTTAATACCTCCCAACACTGGGCTGAAGAAGAAAGGAATCAACATTCGTATTCGTTATGTCATCAGAAATGTTTTATTGCAAAGGTTCGCATTTGGAACGGTCCAAGAGAAACCTCTAATCCATTAACTCGGTTGTAAGGAACTGGCTCAGCTTTGGACTGCAGTATGGCGTTTTGTTCCTGTACCGTAATCCTATCATTCGTAAGAACCGGCAGATGGATTAAGCCTATTGCGCCATGCCCAGAAGCATCATACAGACGAAGTATCCAAGCATTTTGCTCGCTGCAATAATGGAAGGAGGAAATCCCAATTTCCGGTTTATCGGAACGAGGTCCTTGGGCAATATACATAGCGACTGATGGACGGATTGCTGTAACGAACGGCATATTAAGCGATTCAGCAGCACGGTCGTATTCGGCGAAGTCCTCTGCTTCTTCCGAATGACGAGCCCAAATTTCATAGGTGTAATTATGGGTAACTCCCTCTTCATAGGCGAGGTCAGACGGAGCCTTATAAGGCATTGCTGCAGATCGGGTCAATGCCAACCATGCTGTTGCTCCTTCTAATCCATTGCCTGGGATCCCCACATTACTAATCAATAACCTAGCGTCGCCGCTTTCGATCCGGCTCCAATTCTGCGCTGGGAACTCACCTTCGCCACGATCTACCCTGCCAAACGGGATTTGCTGCACCATGGAAGGCTGTTGAAAGCTGGTTGGAAAGGCGGCGATGACCCGGTATTGCTTCCCGGTACCCGTCAAGCTTGTAGTGAAACGCACACGATCACCATTCGCATCTAGTACAATACGTTTGGTATAGGTCAATTTATTGTTCCAAAAGGAGATGGAACCGGTACTGCAAAGAACGACCCGATCCTGCCCTTCCTCTTCAATCCGAATGCTTGATGTCGAGCTTGCGCTCGATTGACCGAGCCATCTTCGCGAATATGGCAGCTGTTCCTTAAAGCGGATGAGGCCGTTCATCGGCGTAGCTCCCGTATATGCCCCATTCAAGATCGGCTCATCGTAGAGCCATAGGTCTCCTTGATCACGCAGCAAAATAAGTTCGTTCCATTCCGTTCCGTCTTCTACCCAATTCCATTGCGCTTTGGATTCATTCGAGTTGCTAACAAAACGCTTAATGCCACCACTGGAGGAAATATGCAGCTGCATAAAGCGGTTCTCAAATACATAGCCGCCACTTATTTCATGGAGCGTATAGCCACGAGAACGAGTGTCGTCCACAGCATCTTCAGTCAACTCCAAGCGGTATGCCATGAGCGTCAGTGCTTCCAGCTTATCGGAAAAAGCGACCCGCAGCTTGTGCGCGCCAAAAGCGTCCATCTCCACAATCGTGCAAGTAACCGGCAGTTCGGTACCGTCACCATTGATAACACGTACTCCAGAAACTCCAGCGGTTGTGACAGCGATATCCAGCTCAATTAGCTCTTGACGCACGAATCCGGAAGGATTAAATACATAGGCAACCACACCCTCGCCGATATGGTCCTGCATGCGATCCATTAGCGTTGCCGCAGCATCGCTAAGATGACGCTCAGCCCGCTGATACCGCTTCATCGTATCTAGGTACCCTTCGTCCAGAATCGTCCCGCAGATTATATCGTGGAATTGATTGTAAAGCACCTCTTTCCACGCTTCCTGGATGGGGAAATCGACAATGGGTTTATCGACCTTGTCAGTTAGCAGCAAGACTGCTTGCAAACGCTCAACGGCCTGCAGTCTCCATTCCAACTCACGGTTCTTCAGCTTAATGCCCATTCTCGAGCTGTATGTCCCCTGAAAAACAGGATTAATGTCACCTTTAAAAACTTGCAAAGACTGGGCATCCGCCTTCACGGCATCAAGGAATGTCTGTGCCGTCGAGAACTGTACAGACATCAGCTCTTCTTCATATCGCTCGTTAAACAACCGAACTGCTTCCGCCGCTTCCCGCTGCGGTTTAGCCATGTCGCCTCCGTTCGGAAGTAGCACATGACCAGCTACGGAGGTAACATCTTGCAGCATCGCAACCTTCTGTCGAATCGTCTCCGCATTGCCCGCTTTCCCAAAATTCAACTCCAACGCGTTCTGCACATTGGATGAGAACATGATCAATCCATAGCCCCCATGAAGGCGATGCGCCCATACCTTCGTGCCGTCGAGGCCCTGCCATTGGAACGGGGTTGGCATGTTTTCGTCCGCTCCCCGGGAAAACACGTACATTTCATATCCAGTCTCTGCCAAAAGCTGCGGCAGCTGCGGATGATGTCCGAAGCAATCCGACATCCACGCAACACGCACATCTACGCCTAGCAGCTCCCGGCATAGCTTCCTGCCTTCTTGCACTTGTTTGATAAACGACTCGCCCGAAGGCAAATTGACGTCCGGCATGCAGTACATCCCACAGGCTATTTCAATTCTTCCTTCGGCGGCAAGTTTTCGAAGCCGCCCACGCTGCTCCGGAAACCTGCGCCAGTATTCCTCAAGAAGAATCATCTGCTCGATCATGAACGTATAAGCAGGCTCCGTTTCCATGATCCGCAACGCTTCATGGATATGCTCAAGCGCATCACGCAAATAATCGTCATATGTTTTTAAGTAAACCGTGTCATAGTGAAAATGCGGGAGCAGATGAATCACGGTAGGTTTTGTTTCGGAAGCCATGCTGCCTCTCTCCTTCTGTCCTAGATGGGTTTCATTAGTAAGCTGCCATTTTCGCCAGCAGGAACCAGCACTTCATATACACCTGGCGTGACTTCACCGGCTTCAGTCAAATGACCGTTCCATATTGCCGCGTATTGGAAAGAAGGATTCATCGCAACGATGATGCAATGACGCTGGTTTTCTCCCATTTTCCGCCCATTCCGTAACTCGATTTCACAATTTGTAAATGGTTCGCTAAAAGCTGATCTTGTCAGCCAGGAATCAAAGCCAACGGTTACCGTTCCTGGCTTGTAATAAGCGTGGAACCACGCTAATACCGGACTCGACAGTCCGCCAAAATGATGCCATCCTGCTCCGCGCCCGGTCGATACGATAAAATGCTCGTAGCAGTTATAGGTCCGCCCCGTTTCTTTGCGCCAGCATTCCAAACCAGTCATCGCGATTTTACGCGCGTGTTCGGGATAACCCAGGTCAAGCATCGTTTTCCAATAAAACCATTGATGCGGCATCCATACGGCACCGTTCCAATAGCCATCTGCACGGTAATAGGCAGCCGAACGATCTACCGTGGACAGGCCGATCTCCGTCCACATCCGCTCATGAGCAAATAGACGCTCGACGAGCAAAGCTTCTTGCTCCCGTGTAGCAATACCTGCTACAAGCGGATAAGCGCCATCGAGACCGCAGTTAAAATTCTCACCCGATTCGTGCCTTAGAATGCTCAGCGGGGAGCCGTCTGCATCATGCAGCACATAGCCGAAGTAACCTGATTGCGCATCCCACGCGTGCTGCTGAATCGCTTTTTCGAACATGCCGATCTCTTCGAGATATTGTTCGACTTCTGACTTTGCCTCGCCAAGCTCCTCGGCCATCACACATAACATTTTGGCGATGCGAATGCAATGCGCCGTATTGGATACTGGGGCAGTGATGGCGGCAATTCCTTCCTGGTGAACATGAACCTGTGGCGGATAGTCATCCCATCCTCCCGAGTTATAGAAGTAGTCCCAAGTCGTGATCAGATTGGAGGATAACTTGCGTGTCATACTGCTCTCTGCGAAGCCGCTTAAAAATTTGTAATACTGCTTCAGCCTTGGATAAAAGTGGGTAAGCCAATCCCTGTTTTGCGTCTTATTCCATAGCTCATGGAAAAGATAATGCTGAACTGGCACGGGACTGCCATGATGCACGAACGCCGCTTGCGAATCGCCGGGCTCGGTCACATAAGTGTTTAAGCATTCAATCGCCCTCTCCAGGTCGAGTTCGGCGAGTCCGATACCGACAAAACCAGAATCCCAAGTATACAGGCAATCCCACCATCGGCCTGGTGTATGGTGTTTGATGTACGATTTTTTCATATAAACAGGGTAGACAATATTCGTAAGCATTGTGGCCGCCATTAACTGTTGGCCGAACAAATAGGGTTCTCCGGCCGCCGTCACTTGAGGCGCGAAGGCTTTAGCATGAGCTTTTGACCTCAGCTCCTCCAAGGCAGCAACATTCATTTTTTCGCCTTCCAGCAGTCTGTTAAGTTCAGACTCTTGTCCGCTTGCGACAACTGCGTAAAGCTTTACCCGTTCTCCGGCAGGCACTAGAATCGGACGAAGAAAGACGTTTGTGAAATGTCCTTCACCCGGTCCGTGAAACACCTTGTGAACATGATGATGAACGATATATCGCATATAGCGGTCCAATTCGCCGGCGTAAATCTCCCTTACTTCGTAGTCATCCGAAAACCAGCGAATACCGTATGCATGGTCAATGTCTTCATAGTGCAGCAAAATACTTTTATCTACAGGTCCCTCTGAGATACTCGGAACCGAGCTCCATGCCTCGGGTATGACCTCGGATCTGCCAACTGCTTCCGCTTCCCCGATGAAGAATCCGTCTAATTCGACCTCTGCGCCACCCTCTGAGATGAACACGAACACAGCTTCTTCAGAAATACGGCCAAGAGCGAGCTCTACATAAGCAAAATCGCCCGTCCCAGCAAGTGCTAACAAAGCCTCTACGGCTCCTTCCAGTCTCCAACAACTACGGCTGCCTTCTGCCATCCGATAGCGCAGCTTCAATACGCTCTCACAATCTTCGGAAGGCATCGTGAAGCGGAATTCAATACGGTCACCTGTGTCTTTACCGAAACCGCGACCGACACCCGATCCGCCAACGAAACCTTGCCCGCGAATCTCTCCACGGAGCAACGCGTCATAAATCAGTCCATCGTCATGCCTTGGAATAGCGAAGCAAAGGTCCGAATAGTCCAGTCCATCCACCCAAATTGCACCCGGGGCAGATAGAGATTTACTCAATTCAAGTCGATCCCCGTGCGGCTTCACTTGCGGCATGTGGAGAGAGCCCATCAGATGCAGCACGAGGTTCTGCTCGCTATCTGTCTGATTGACCGCTTCGCAGCACATTAACCGAGTATGTTCGTCTATTTTGGTAAAGGAGATATCACAGTACACCTGATCCTTCCACTCCAGCTCATGTCGATGGCTGTAATAGGACAAATCGGTCGCCGCTTCCCAAGGATGGTAACCACTTTCCCACATAACGTTCGGGATATCAATTTTTCTCCTGTAAAAGCCAGGAATGATACTTAAATCGAATCGTATCCCTTTCGACGAATCGGCTACATGCGAAATGCCCATGTATGATTTTGTATACGGTCCCCACTCATCAAGGCTAATTAAATCATGCGTCCCTGCCAACTGCTTCATTTTAATTCCCTCTCCTTCACGTTGTTGGTTCTAAAAAAAGAACCCTCCGTAACCGGAGGGTCCTTCCTCACCCTTCATCTACTTCTTGTTGGAGTTGTACCATTGCGTTGCTTCCTTAATCAACTGATCGCCACCGCGCTTCTTCCAGTCTTCAACAAATTTATCAAAGTTATCTACAGATTCCTTGCCAGTAATCACCTTGGCAGCAAATTCCAGCCATAAACCGTCTCTACCTAGCTCCGGCCGTGCTTGAAGCGTTGGCATTACTGGCATGCCGAGCGCGTCGTTCTTTCTGCCTTCCTTAGACGCGACCTCAATGCCTTTGCTGACCATCTCGCCATTCGGACGTTCCTTCATGAATTCTTTATTGAGAACATGTGAAGGGCTTACAAAGCGCAACCAGGTCAGATGCATTTCCTCACGGTAAATATCCTCTGGTTTCGCTGGGAAATTGTATTTGATTTGACTGCCATTCACTGTATGATCCACACCTTCGATACCATATAGCATGAATTTTTGTGCCGCATCGGAGTAGAACCAATCTAGGAATTTAATGGCATCCTCTGGCTTTTTATTCGATTTTGGGATGACCCATACGTTTTGCCCGACGACCGACTTGATCGTTAACCCACCTTTACCATCCGGCCCTGTTGGGGCAGGAATAATGTCCAGCTTCGCTGTCGGCGTGCCTGCCATAACTTCACTCGCCCACTTATCAGCGAGTCTTGGAACGTGGTGCCATAAGCCTACAATGCCTTGAGCTTTAATTTTGGCATCCCAATCTTTCGGCTGCTGCACGAAAACCTCGTTGTCCAACAGCTTCTCGCTGTATAGTGTGCGGTAGACCTTCAATGCATCTTTCATTGGGGCACGAACAATATTAGGCACCAACTGACCATTTTCGAGCGTCCAATCCGCAGGTACGACGCCATAAGCGCCGAAGAACATTTCTGTCCAAGCTAGCTTCTCACGGCCAGAGTACGGAATTTCATCCTGCTTGCCGTTTCCGTTCGGGTCTTTGTCACGGAAAGCTCGCAGCATGTTGATATACTCGTCAACTGTTTTAGGCGTCGATAGGTTGAGCTTATCCAGCCAGTCCTTACGCACAAAGTTAATAACATCGTTCGGAGTCGGATTCAGCGTCGGTATACCGTAAATCTTCCCATTCTTGCTTACACCGCCATAATCCCAGGCTTCCTTGGGAATATTCTTTTTCAAGTTCGGTCCGTATTTATCGAGAAGATCGTTCAGATCATACAGAGCCCCATTGTCTACAGCCGGTGCGGTTTCCGGCATATTAATACCGCGTGTTTGAAGCAGCTGAGGAAGATCTCCTCCAGCGAAAATGAGCGTAAGCTTTTGGTTAAAATCCTTGTGAGGAATGAGTTCCATTTGGACGTCAAAGTTCGAAAGTTCTCTTAGTTTTTTTACATAAGGATCTTCGTTAATATTTTGGGAGCCCTCCACATACTGCAGTCCTTCTGTCCCTACAGCCACTCTTAGCTTTGTTTTTACTGCCGGAGCCTGCGAACTGGTTCCGCCATTGCTGGTTGGAGTCTGCGAGCTAGTTCCCCCATTGTTTGACGTGGTTTGAGAACAGCCAACTGCAACGCTTGCAAGCAAGCTTGCTGTCAGCGTCATACCAATTACCTTTTTTGAAACCATCTCAATCCCTCACTTTCTTAATCTCATATTATAAACAACATCTACCCCTTCAGTGAACCAAGCATAGCCCCTTTAATGAAATGCTTCTGAATAAATGGATAGATAAGTATTACCGGAATTGTTGCAACGATGATCGCAGCCATCTTAATGCCTTCAAGTGACTGCAGCGACAACGAGGCTGCCTGCATCGAGGACTCCGCGTCGCTCTCGACAATCAAGGCGCGCAGCTTCACTTGCAAAGGGTAGAGCATCGGATTCCGGAGGAACATCAGCGCACTGAAGTACCCGTTCCAATGTCCGACTGCGTAAAATAGGCCAATCGTGCTGAGGGAAGGAAGCGATAATGGGAGTACGATTTTCCATAGTGTCCGGTATTCGTCCGCCCCATCGATCTTTGCCGCTTCCGTCAAGCTTTCAGGGATGTTCTGGAAAAAGGAGATCATGATAATCAAATTGAATGCGCTGATCGTCCCAGGAATGATGAGGGCCCATAATGAATTCAGCATCCCGAGAGATTTTATGAGCAAATAAAGCGGGATAATTGGTACTTGGAAAATCATTGAAAACACGATGAACAACAGGATGAACTTACGACCGCGTAAATCATGGCGAGCCAGACCGTATGCCATCAAGCTGGTGAAAAATAAGTTAATGAACGTTCCGAACGTTGTTAAAAATAACGTGACCCCGAACGCTCGCCATAGCGCCTTATTGTTCATTACCGCTTTATAATTTTCAAGCGTCCAATCCACAGGCCAGAGAAGCACTTTACCAGCTGAAATGGCATGACCGCTGCTGAAAGAGCCGGCAAAGATATAAATAAAAGGCAGGATCATGGCTAGGCCGGTTATTGTAAGGATGACGTAGTTAGCGATAGTAAATCCGCGCCTTGCGGGACTCATACGAATCATGAGGAACCTCCCCCTTTAGTAAATTGAATTTCCGGTTGATTTTCGGCTTAAGTAATTAGCGCCCATGACTAGAATGAGTCCTATGACTGATTTGAAAATACCAATGGCCGTCGTATAGCTGTACTGTGCTCCAAGCAAACCGATGCGATAAATGTAAGTGTCCAAAATTTCACCGGTCTCCACCACAAGCGGGTTCAGAAGGATGTAGACCTGCTCAAAACCAAGGTCAAGGATGTGGCCGATTCGCAGCAATAGCAAAATTATAATGGTTGGCAGCAAGCTTGGAATCGTAATGCTGAACACTTGTTTCAACCGCCCTGCACCATCCACTTCAGCAGCTTCATATAGCTCCGGATTAATGCCAGTTAGCGCCGCCAAATAAATAATCGTGCCCCAGCCAACTTCCTTCCAAACCCCGGAGGAAACCACAATGCTGCGGAAAAAGTTTGGCTCCTGCATGAAGAATATGGGTTCTAGCCCTAGTGATTTCAGCAGTTGATTCAGTATGCCGGATGACGGCGATAAGAAGTTGATTACTAACCCGCCAACAATAACCCAGGACAAAAAATGCGGCATGTAGATAATGGTCTGAATCGTTCGTTTGAAGATGACCTTTCTAACTTCATTCAGCAGGAGTGCAAGCAAGATTGGGGCTGGAAAACCAAACGCGAGTTGATAAAGGCTTATAAGCAGCGTGTTCGACATGACCTGATAAAACTCAGGATAGGAGAACAAATTGGCAAAATGTTTAAAGCCTACAAACGGACTTCCTAAAAATCCACCAAAGACGTTATAATCCTGAAACGCAATGATACTGCCGGCGAGTGGCACATATTTGAACAAGAAGAAAAACAGGATGCCCGGGGCGATCATCGAATAAATTTGCCAATTTTTTCTGTAATATCTCCAGAAGGATGTCTGGTTTGATTTCGATTTTATGGATAAACTAACCGTTTGAACCTCTTGTGCCTCAATCGTCTTCATGCTGTCTCCCTCCGTTTCTTTTAATTTGATTGTAAGCGCTTCCTGATTTGAATCACATGTTTTTTCTATTAAAATATTGTCTTTTCTTTTAAACCGTTTTTATTGAAGTCCCATGTTTTTACGATATTCGGTAGGAGAAACGCCATAATGTTTCTTAAACGCTTTATTAAAATAGGGATAGTCGCTGTATCCAACCGCATAGGCCACCTCATATGTTTTTACCGTTGGATCCGCCAAAAGCCTGCACGTCTGCTCCATTCTTAGCTTCGTTATGAATTGGATAAAGCTAGTTCCCAAGTTCTCTTTAAACAATGTGCTCAGGTAAGCCGGCGACATCCCTACATGCTCGGCGACCTGCTGGAGCGATAATTCTTCATTTGCAAAATGGCTGCAGATATATTGCTCCGCTTTCGAAATTTGCTGGCGCACACCCCAATTACGCGCTTCACGTCGTTTTCCCATGATTTCCTGTATAAAAATGCGCAGCTGTCCGACAGCTTGTTCCACATTATCCGGTGTTTCACGAGCATCATCTGTTTCTTCATGAGGAACCCTAAGCTCCTCGACGAGAAAGGCTATAAAATCTGCATATAATGGCTCCATGCCAAGATCCCGCTCAAGCACAAGCCATTTTGTTTGTAGGGTCATCAAGCTTTCATCTACCCTGCTCTGATTAAGGAGCTCGATGTGCCCGACCAACTGTTTCGCCTCCGTGCTGCAGACATTGATCCAGGATTGCCGTAACCGTCTCAATCGAGTGCGGTTCTCAAATTTCTCGTATATCGCTCCAAGCACTTGATGTACCTGTTCAGGCACTAACGGTTTTAGCAAATACTCACTAACGCCTAGACGGAGCGCTCTCCTGGCATAGTCGAACTCTTCGTAACCTGAGACGATAATAAACTCGGTCTCGGGATATTTACTTTTCGCCTGTTCTACAAGCTCGAGTCCGTTCAAGCCTGGCATTCGAATGTCCGTAACGACCAAATTAGGCTTCAATTGCTCGATGAGCTGTAAAGCCTCCTCACCATCCTCCGCTTCACCGATAACTTGAAACTTATTGTCTAGATCTTGGATCAGTTTGTTCAAACTTAGTTTGATCATATATTCATCATCAACCAGTATGACTTTGTACATGGGCTTCATTCTCCTTTTCTGAATTGCCAGCCTCGACATGTTTTAGAAAGATAGGAAGTCTGATTTCAATAACGGTGCCATGATCATCAGACCTCTCGATTCGTAAGCCGTAAGTTTCGCCAAAATGCATGGCAAGCCTTGCATGAACGTTCCACATGCCAATTCGCTGGAACGGCGACAAATCCGAAGTATCGTTGATGCTGTTGATAGAACCTTGAAAAGCCCGGTTATACTGCGCCATCAAACTCTCGTCCATACCGTGTCCTTTGTCAAGCACCTTCAACGAGTAGTAATCAGCATTCTTCTTACCTACGATGCCAATATAGGAAGGACGAAGCCTGTGACGCTCATAACCGTGAACAAACACATTCTCGACCAGCGGTTGAAGCGTGAGGCGAATAATCGAAACCTGCTCCGTTTCTTCCTCATCGAGATCGATGTCAATATCGAGCCTGCGGTAACGCTCTTGCTGAATCAACATATATGTACGCATATGGTCCAATTCTTCCCTAAGCGACACAACCGGCTTCCTATTATTCACGCTGTAGCGGAAAAAAGCGGCCAAAGCAGTCGCCATACGGCTGATTGGCACAATATTTTGCACAATGGCATAGGAATTAATAATTTCCAGCGTGTTATATAAAAAATGTGGATTGATCTGGCTTTGCATCGCTTGCAGCACACTTTCCCGCTGGCGAATTTGCATATCTTTTTGCATTAACTCAGCTCTGTGCACATCCTCAATCAATCGCCTGATTTCACTCACCATTTTGTTAAAGCTCCGGTTAACACTGTCTAACTCGCTGTTAAAAGGCTGCTCTGGAGCAGACACGGATAAATCTCCGATTTCCGCCCTTTTCATGAGCCTCTGAAGATTGCGCAGGGAGCGTGTCAGCGAATAAGCAAACATCCCGAGTGAAGTGAAGATTAAAGCTGCAAGAACAATCCCAATTACAATGGTGGCATTTCGTAACGCATTCAAACCTCGGTTCATTTCTTGAAGCGGCACCTCGGAAATTAACACAAGACCGGATTTATCCGAGCGTTGATAAGTAACTAGGGTACTGCCACCTTCCCCTTTTTTGAAGGAGCCCTTCGTGCTCTGAAAAAGCTTCAGCTCTTCTTCCGTTGCTTGCTGTCCCCACTTTGTTTTATCGGGATGGCATACGATATGGCCGTTGCGGTCGACCGCCCATAAAAATCCAGTGTCCCCCAGCCGGTTCCTACCGCAAATGTTATCGATTTCGTTCAAGTTAAGATCGATCAGCATGATACCTGTATTTCTATATGAAAGCGTATCCAAAAATACACGCAAAATTGTCAGAACAGGTGTTGCATCCACCTTATCAACACCGATTACGTTATAATTTTGCGAAGGAACGAGCGTGTCGAGGAGGCGAAGGTTTCTTTTTCTCAGTTCAGGTCCTCCTGTACTGGATAGATCCACAGCTTCTTTGGACAAAACGGTGAAGTTGTAGATATCCTCTCGGCCAAAAATAATATTGTGAACCAGCTCTTCTTTAATCCGCTTAGTGTACATAAATTGCTCAAACGTATCCTGGGCGGGTATTTTAAGGAATTGCTGGATCAGCGGATGCGTAAGCAGCGGATAAGTCGTGCGTTCCAGATCGTGGAAATAAGAGTTCAAATGCTCGCTTGTTTGACGAAGCAGCTGATCGCTGAAAGCAATGGCGTTCTGCTCGGCCGTTTTGGCTGAAATGGTGTACCAGAAGTAGCCAAACAGAAAAAATGGAACACACATTAACATGATAATCAGCAGCACAAGCTTCCTGACGATGGGTATACTTCGGAAATTTTTGATGAGCATGGTTTGTGATCCCCCATATTTATTATGGTTTAGCAGACATAGCTACAATTTTAAACTAGCTCATACATTATGTACAATACAACTTGAGTGATGATATTTAGATTCAGGTCTAAATTTATGAAAAGATGAACTCTAGTAGACTACTTCATCTGAAAGGAGATTAAAAGATCAAAGAAGTTAAGAGAATAAGATATTAGAAAACGGAGTCCACAAACCGCAGCGCTCCGTTTTTGTTGTTCATAAATTTTTGAGGATATGGACTTGTTAGTTTCATATAAATTATCCCAAATTATCGTTGGTATGGAACCCACTGGTCATTACTGGCTCAGCCTTGCCGGTTGGCTTATAAACAAAGAAATTGAAGCCATACTTGTTAATCCTCACCTAGTTAAAAAGAATAAAGAAAACCGCGACAATACACGTTCTAAAAGCGACAAAAAAGATGCTTTAGTAATTGCCGACATGGTGAAAAACGGCTACTACTCCCCTGTCCGTTTCCACTCCTCAGGATGACAAAGAAAGCACGGAGTATCGGGATACATTACGCAAAAGGGCTCCGACCCGTTCCGTTAGAAAAACCGACCTCCACCCCTTAGATAGATGTGACGAAGGAATGATAGGGCGCTTGACCCGTTGAGACATGGGAGTGAAAATCGCTAAGGGCACCGTGGAGAATACGTGCAGCAACTGGAATGAACTGGGTGATTCAACTCCACCTCTGTTCCCGCATGCCTTTCTAACGACACATCCGAATATATCTCGCTATCTTTCATTCATCATCGAAACCTAAAGGATGAAATCCTGCGAATAGACGAGCTTGTGTGAGGAAATCAGATTATACCGAGGGAGCTTAATGACTGTTTTGTTCCTTCGTCTTTACTTTCTCTTCATCTTGCCTTTGGACCATATCAGCATGGATCTTTCTAAGCTCTTCAAGGCTTTCGCCTACGTCCTTGGCTACCTCTTCCACTTGCTTTGCAGCCTTGATCTGATTGAAGGCTAAGCCGGATACATTTTCACGATTAATATACTTGATCTCCCTATACATCAAATACCCGATAGTACCGATTATGATGAACATAACAAGGGCTGCATATATTCCAATCATTATCATTCACCCCATACACGAAACATGCTCATATAATGCCCTCTACATACACTTAGGATACGTGGTGCAGGGTTATGTGCTGTTGCTTGCATAACTGCCCGTTACTTCAATGAACAACGGCAGCCGATCGTGTGCCAGCTGCCGTTGTGTCTTGTGAAGCTATCGTACTCCGTTAGTTTGTAACCGTCCTTTGCATTAAATACCTTTTTTTACACGCCCTGCTCCTAGGCATACATCCAACCCAATCTTTGACTCTGGGCATAAACTGGTTATAAATCTAATTTTAACAAGGAGTGAACCTCGAATAATGGGATATATGCAACAATTGCCTCCCTATGCCCCGAGTCCATTTGGTCTTCAACATTGTTTATATCGTTTCACTTATATGTGGCTTAGAAACGGAGACAATTTCTGGTTTTTTTTGACGACTGTCGGGGAATCAAGAGCCTATGGCTTTAGGTTTTTCGGCGGAAGATGGAATCAATATTCGATTGCATTAAGAGATATTGTTTCCTTCAATTGTTCTCCGATTCCAACTCTATATTAAAACACTGTGCCTAACCTTCGAATTCGTATCGTTCAGTCTTAATTTAATTCAATGTAACAGGGAGCAGCACCCCGACGGCCTGCTCCTTGTTCTGGTTGAACTATAGTTACCTTGTTTAACAATAAGTTATCTAACCATTCATAGCAGTGATTAGGAAACAAATCGCTGTGAGAAAAGATAATGGTGTCATAACGAGCTTTTCCTTTTTACTTTTGGACAAAACATTCATAATGGTATTTACTATTAAATAAAATGCAAAAAAGTAACATACTCCTTTTGCAATGGTGTTTAAAGCATCTATTGAGATTACATTTCCTGCTTGTAGTATAAAAATGATTGCAATCAGCTGAATGAATACCGATATTGCACATGCAACTCTCATTTGTTTTGGCATTATTTTATACTTACCGCCCATTGCAAAATCTCCGTAAGGTAAACCCATAGCTAACAATATGTAAAATATAGCAACTGCAAAAAAACTAACACTTCCAATTAATGCCGTTATCACTTTCCCACCCCAAATATATTTATTGTTTTATCCCATTCTGTTCTCCTTTATTTTACCATATGGATTCACTTCAAACACTTGTCAATCTCCGCGCTAATCTGCCCGTTAGCTTAGCGAACAAAAAACGGATGCATCGGCATCCGCTGTTCCGCTATCGTTTTCTTTACGTCAATAGGCAACGATCATGCTGGCAGGCAGCCTATTTGTAATTATGATATCGATTTTTATATGTTGAAAGGCCGTTTACACATTATTATTTCAGATTTAACTTCTTTATAACTTCTTTTAAACCATCATTTCTCTCTCTTGTGCTATAAGTTTGAGGTCCTGAAATATTTATTGTAAGCAAAGCCCCATCTATAAGATCAATCCACACTATAGAACTCGTTTCTGTTTGCGTTACTGGGTAACCCTCTAGTTCAACCTTATCCGTCTCGAATCTCAACTCCATTGAACCAATATCTTGGAACTTTGAATAATAGCTATATTGGATCACAATAGGATCATTGTTAGCCTTTGAAAAAGAGGCTATGTAAGAGAAGGTGCCATCCTTCTGAAGAAAGGTATTTTCAAGTTTCCCCTCCCTGATTTGTTGCGATATTCTCCCCGGAATCCCAAATTCATCTTTTAACTCATAGCCGTCTGGCAAAGTCGGCAGTATTAATGGAACTGGAGAGATCCCCGCAACTACTTCCCGACCAACCTTACTTTCATTAAAAACCTTATCCAAAGCTGATTTCTTTTCTTGCTCTAATTCAAGATTTAAGCTGTTTGAGGTTCCACTTTGTTTAGAGAAAATCGGAACATGTCCAATATAGGTAAGAAGTTTAATCTTGCTTATTGCTGATTCCGCGTATGCTGTACCCACGATCAAAACCAAACTTAAGAGCAAACAAATAGTAACACTTTTTTGATACTAAAAGGTTTCTTTGCCTTGATATTTGATGATAGAAGAATCAATCTAAGAAAAAAATATAGACTCCCCCAACTCTAAGTGGTATCTTATTGGTATTATATAGTTTTATAATGGTATTACCCAGAATGGTGGTTTGGTCACAATGGAGAAATCTCCACTTATTAAAGAAAGACTCGTCGAACAACTTCGTGTTCAAGTTCAGTCCTTGCAAAAGGATCAGCTCGTCAAGATCCCCTCTGAGCGAGATTTGGCTGAGAATTTCGAAGCTAGTCGGGTAAGTGTTCGGTCAGCTATCAAAACCTTAGTTCAAGAAGGCTTGCTCGTTCAATTACAAGGTAAAGGTACCTATATCGTTCCAGCTGTTCTCTTAGACACGCTATACGTCATGTGTTCACCAGATATCAAAGGGAATGACCCCTACTACACGAACTTCCTTGTGGAAATCACGAATTTAGCTGCGAAGCAAGCAATCAAAATATCTATGGTGCACCCCGACCAGCCACGTGAAGCTTCACTTCCAAGCCCGCTCATTCTAATCGGACAAATGGATGACGTGCAGCTCGACCGTCTCAACATGGTGTCTGGACAGTTGTTCTCCATTCAGCGCTACGCCCACCGTGAGGATATCATCCAAATTTATTTCGATGATTATCGAATCGGCAGCAAAGCAGCCAAAAGTTTATACGACGCAGGGCATCGGACTTTCACCCTGTTAGCTGGGCCAGACAAGTACGATTCTTCCCGGCTGCGTAAGCAAGGCTTTCTCGCTTATTGTCAACAGCAAGATGCGAAAGTCCACGTCATTACGGAGAAAATGAACTGGGAAGGCGGACGCCGAGCAGCGGATCTTCTGCTTACAGCCGAGCTCCCGAATGCCATTTTCGCCGTGAATGATTGGATGGCTGCCGGTTGCATACAAGGCCTTCGAGAGAATGGCCGCTCCGTTCCGGATGATGTTTCCATCATTGGCTGTGATGATATTCCCCTTGCTTCGCAAATATCACCAAGACTGACGACGTTTAGCTTGGATGCCAAGCATCTCGTCGAGGAACTGCTTTCCGCGATCCATCGGCACCACGCGCAAGCATCTATCGCTAAGGAACAAATCATTCTTTCGGCTGCTCTGATCAGTCGGGAGTCGGTTTCCAATATGAATTAATAAGGAGTAGATACCTTTCATGGCTAAGCTGACTATTCATTCGGATTCACCTCAACACACGATTAACCGTAATATTTATGGTCATTTCTCTGAGCATCTGGGACGTTGTATCTATGAGGGCATCTGGGTTGGCCTCGACTCTCCGATCCCTAACACTGAAGGCATGCGGAACGATGTGCTTGACGCACTGAAAAAGCTGCAAATTCCAGTTCTTCGTTGGCCTGGCGGCTGCTTCGCGGACGAATATCATTGGAAAGATGGCGTCGGTCCCGCTGAAAAGCGCAAACGCATGATCAATACACACTGGGGCGGTGTTGTTGAGAATAACCATTTCGGGACGCATGAGTTTCTACGTTTATGCGAATTGATCGGCGCTGAGCCATACATTAGCGGCAACGTTGGAAGCGGTACCGTAGCGGAAATGTCAGAGTGGGTAGAATATATGACCTTCGACGGCGAGTCACCGATGGCGAACTGGCGCCAAGAAAATGGCCGCGAGAAGCCATGGAAGCTTACATATTTTGGCGTGGGCAACGAGAATTGGGGCTGCGGCGGGGACATGCGTCCTGAATACTATGCCGATTTGTATCGTAGATACGCTTGCTATGTAAGGAACTACGGGGATAATAAGATTTTCAAAATCGCCTGTGGCGCCAACAGCGCTGATTACAATTGGACCGAAGTTTTGATGCGCGAAGCGACTAAATACATGGATGGCATTAGTCTTCATTACTACACTTTGCCAACTGGTGTCTGGAAAGACAAAGGCTCCGCAACTGATTTTACGGAACAAGAGTGGTTTGCAACCCTCGAGAAAACGCTCTACATGGATGAACTTATTACACGTCATTCTGCCATTATGAATACATATGATCCTGACAAAAGAGTTGCCTTAATCGTGGATGAATGGGGCACTTGGTACAATGTAGAGCCTGGCACGAATCCTGGCTTCCTCTATCAGCAAAATACGATCCGCGACGCATTAGTCGCTGGTATTAATCTAAACCTTTTCCATCAACATAGTGATCGTGTTCGTATGGCTAATATTGCTCAGGTCGTCAATGTATTGCAATCTGTTATCCTAACAGAAGGTGCTGACATGCTGCTTACACCTACTTATCATGTCTTCGACATGTACAAAGTGCATCAAGATGCTAGCCACATTGCTGTAGAGGCAGACAGCCCGTCCTATACAATGGATGGCAAGCAAATCAACCAACTTAGCGCATCAGCTTCTTTAAATGCGGATAATCAATTGCATGTATCCCTCTGTAATTTGCATCATGAAGAACCGCTTGTTGTTCAATGCGAAATGAAGGGTGCTGAGCGTGGCACGATCTCTGGTTCGGTTATTACGTCCGAAACGATGTATGCACACAATACCTTCGAGGAACCAGATGTAGTGAAATCACAAACTTTTACAGACTATCGAGTCGAAAATGGCGTGCTTTTCGTTACCCTTCCTGCTCGTTCCGTTGTCACACTATGCCTCACGTAGGAGCTTTAAGATATGGATAACCCAGTAGGAACTAGAGCAGAAGTTGGATCCGATTGCAAAGGGTGTTCGGCATCTGTTCACGTGACACCCGAAGAAATTGCCAAGCTATTCGGCGAAACGCTCCGCGTGCGCAACCTGAAGCTGACCACAGAAGCTGAATATGACCGTCGGATTGCTGTCTGCACAAGCTGCAGCGACTATCAGTTCGGCACAACATGCCGTCACTGCGGCTGCTTGATGGGCGTGAAGGCCAAGCTCAGCAGCGCTCGCTGCCCTTCTCCGTATGGGAGCAAATGGTAACCTAGCTACATTCAATTAAAAAGATCGCCTTCCTCACTTCTTAAAGTGGGAAAGCGATCTTTTCTTTTATTTGCGACTATATAATAACGGATTCAGCTCAGAAGCAGCTAACTCCCCAGGCTTTTGGCCAGGAAACCAACGTTTCAAATCGCTCTCACGAGCTTTGCTATCGGGCTCAGCAATTTGTAAGCCATCCGCATAATAAATAACGGTCATGACTTTGCGCATCGTATCCGTCGGATTGCCTGGCGCGCTGTGCAGCGTCCATCCGGCATGGAAAGTAGCATCCCCTGCGGCCATCGCGCCGTGAGACTTGGTCTCAAAGCCCTTACCCTCGATATACCCTGCCAACGTACGATGGGATTCATCGGAAATAACCATTTTATTGATGTAACCCATGAGATGGGATTGGGAAGCAAAGGTCATCGAACCTACCGCTTCAGATATCGGGACAAGCGGCATCCACATCGTAATCGTTTTATCTGTATCCAACGGCCAATAAATTTGATCTTGATGCCAAGGGGTATGACCGCCATGAGGCTCTTTGTACAAGGCTTGGTCATGATACATGCGCACGCCGTCAACGCCCATTAAATCTGCGGCAATTTTGGCAAAACGTTTCGCAAACACAAAGCGGCGGATTTCTTCACTATGCTCCCACAAATTCGAAATCTGAATAAATGCCTTCCCATACGTATCACGCTGATCCAGTGGTTTATCTTGGTTATTTAATGTCTTCACCCAGTTCGAAATGATCGGCTCATAGACATTGATCTCAGCTTCTTTCGCTACCCCTCGAAGAACGATATGGCCATTGCTTTGATAGCTTTCCTGTTGCTCCTGCGACAACGTGTAGCTGTCTTCTAACAACGGCAATTCATTGACTTGGTTCGATTCAAGATTACTCATGCGCTATGCACCTCAACTTGTCTATTTATAGCTTCATTATACGACCCTGTAGTGTAAGAATCTTTGTCAAACAAGGTTATTGATTTGTCAAAAACAACTGGATTCGAACAGCTATCCTGAACTACAATAAGATATGAGTACGGGCATCTACCGTCAGTAAGAATACTTTTCAAGTTATATGAAGAGAGGCTCTCACATGCTGCAAGAATTAATGAAGTCCCCGCCGATTGTCCCCTATATTAGGGAATGTGACTTTGCCGTGCGCAAGCCATGGAACTATCCCGAGCGCAGACTCTTGGACTATTTATTGATATACATCCAAGAAGGCACCTGCTGTTTCTGGGTCGACCACATGAAATATATGTTCTACCCAGGTCAATTCTGTCTAGTCCAACCTGGAAGCCTGCTATCCTTAGAGGGATTAACCAACACAGTCACGCCTTATTTACATTTTGATATGGCCTACAATCCAGAACGTGAAAACAGCTTCCCTACCCGACCAGGTCAAATTGATTTATCCGCGTACAAGCATCTGATGCAACCAACCATTCAAGACCTGTTCGACATTCGAGTTCCCGTACACATCCAGCCGCAGAACCCCTCTCTTTTAAAAGAAAAGCTCTTACAAACCCTTGAGCTTGTTAATATTCAAGATCCGCTCACACAGCTAAGAATTCAGCATCTTATGTTAGAAATCATCCTTTCGATTCTAGAATCTTATCAGCGGGATGTCCCCACATTGGCTCCAACTTTGAACTGGATCACCTCGTATTTCTCCAATCATTTAAGTGATCCCATCTCTGTTGAGGACATGGCCGAACGTGCAAATCTCTCTGTTTCAAGGTTCAGCTATCTCTTTAAACAACGCTACGGGACTTCCCCGCACCAATACTTATTGCAGATGCGCATCCATCATGCGAAGGAATTACTTACGAATACAGACCTCAGCCATGAGTCCATCTCCGATTACTGCGGCTTTGCTGATTTACATCATTTTTCTAAAATATTCAAACAACGTACAGGCGTAGCCCCCGGCGAGCACCGGAAAACCACGAAAAATCCCACCAACCGATAAGCGCATGTTATCGTAAGGGGATTTTTCACATCATTAACTATTTCCTAGGCATGGGGGACGTTATCAGTCTTAGTCGAAATAAACAGCCATACCTGTTCTCGCTGACTCGTAAATGGCTTCCAAAATCTCAGAAACCACACACGCTTGCTCAGGTGTAACGACTGGATCTGTATCATTCTCTATCGCTTGAATCCATAGTTTCATCTCTAAATCTGAGGCAACTTCTGCTTTACCGTCATAGAAAGCAACTCCGCCTGCGTTCAGTTCCACTTCCGTCGTGAACAAGCGGCTGTGCTTCTCACCATTGATGCGAAGACCGCCTTTCATATCGGCGCCGCCTTCCGTACCGGATAGCGTACATTTCGCTTCATCGACTTCAAGCGTATTCAAAGCCCAGCTCGATTCAAGAATAATCGTAGCGCCATTTTTCATCGTAATCATGCCAAATGCTGAATCCTCCACCGTGAACTTGGCAGGATCCCAAGGACCCCAAGCATTCGCCGCGTTCTCACGTTGGGAGAGCTTGTGATAAGAAGTACCCAAAACAACCGCTGGCTCATAGTTGTTCATCATCCACATCGTCAGATCCAGAGCATGCGTACCGATATCGATTAACGGGCCTCCGCCTTGTTTCTCTTCATCGAGGAACACGCCCCAAGTCGGAACAGCGCGGCGACGAATCGCATGTGCTTTTGCGAAATAAATTTCGCCTAGCTCGCCTTCCGAGCAAAGCTTATGGAGATGTTGGCTATCGCCACGGAAGCGATTGTTATAGCCGACAGTTAGCTTTTTGCCTGTACGTTTAGCTGCTTCAACCATTCGTCTAGCGTCAGCTGCTGTTTTCGCCATAGGCTTCTCTGACATTACATGCTTGCCAGCTTCCAAAGCCGCAATCGTAATTTCCGCATGGGAATCATTTGGCGTACACACATGAACGATATCGATGGTGCTATCTTTCAATACCTCGCGGTAATCTTCATAGACACGGGCTTCTCCCTTACCGAATTTCGCAGCAGCTTCCTCTGCTCGCTCGGAAACGATATCACAGAATGCTACCATTTCTACATTGTCTAACTTGCTTAAGCTAGGCATGTGTTTGCCATTGGCAATCCCTCCACACCCAATAATTGCGATTCGATACGTCGTTGACATGATGTTCCTCCTCTATAATTAACCTGCAAATTTCTCTTAGACAGTAATTTTATGTATACATTAATTATACCCAATACAACCGTTAAAAAAATTCCCGATTTTGCGAAGATTGTATGCGATTGTGTTATCAATTCTAAGAAATGATTAGTTGAGGTTGGGGTGGAAAACGAATCTCTACTCAAGCTATCCGTGGATAGGCTCGGAAATCGAGCCTAATCACTAAAAAAAAGCATGGCCGCTGCCTAACCAGCTTCCATGCTACTTACTTTTTAATCATTGTCGCAACCAGCTTATACCCAACGCCGCGAATCGAATCAATCTGAACGGATTGCTGATTCATTTCCAGCTTTTTGCGCAAAGAGCTCACATGTACATCGACTGTACGCTGACCCCCGATATAGTCGAAACCCCAAACGATATTCATGAGATCATCTCGGGTGACAACCACACCTGGCCGCTGCACAAGATATAGCAGTACTTCAAATTCTTTCGGTCGAAGTGGAATCGACTCGCCATTCAGCACGACTTCATATTTCTCAGGATAAATACGAAGCTCACCAGCCTGAATGACTTTCTCATTCGATTTGGCTATATCTGCAGCTGCTTCGTCTGACTGTGTCCGCCGTAGAACAGCAGCTACACGCGCAAGCAGTTCAGCCACCCCAAATGGCTTCGTGATATAATCATCAGCTCCGTGTTTCAAGCCCTGTACGACTTCATCTTCGGCATTGCGCGCCGTTAGAATAATGACAGGTGTCCGGTTTCCCTTCTGCCTAAGCTTAGCCAATACCTCAAAGCCGCTCAGGCCTGGGAGCATAATATCCAAAATGATTAAATCATACGACTGCTGAAGCGCCTCCTGCAGGCCATCTCCACCATGATCAATCACCTTCGTATCATAGGCTTCCTGCGAGAGATTATAGGATAGTAACCGAGCCAATGTTGGCTCATCTTCAATAACGAGTATCTTTTGTGCCATGGGATCCCCCGCATTTACTGTTTATTAACATTACACAACTTGAGTGTATCACACAAATGTAAAGGCATTGTAAAGTCAACATCATCGTGGTGTAAATCCGCAATTATATCAACCCAAATTAATGAATCACAGGTAACTCAATGATAAATTTCGTCCCTACCCCGACTTCGCTTTCGACGCGAATCGATCCTTTATGCATCTCCACGAGATGTTTTACGATCGATAACCCGAGTCCTGTTCCACCTGAGCTTCGGGATCGTGCTTTATCCACCCGATAAAATCGTTCGAATATACGCGGCAAATCCTTCTTAGGGATACCCATCCCCGTATCCGAAACAATCATTCGCAGTCGTTCATAATCTCCGTCAGCATTCATCTCCAGAGGCTCTACACGCAATCTAACTTTGCCACCCTCCTGCGTATAAGCGATACCATTGGATAGCAAATTAATAATGATTTGGCGTAATCGATCCTCATCCGCTTCAATATACATATCATCTTCAACCGTCATGCTAAGCTCGATATGCTTCTTCTCCGCTTCTTTCCGCAATACACTTAGGGATCTATCTAGAAACTCTGGCAAATAAATAGGCGAGAAATTCATCGGAATCCGCTTCGATTCAATCTTCGAAAGCTCCAGAATATCCCCAATTAATCGATTCAACCGCTCACTTTCATCAAAAATGATTTGTAGAAACGATACCGCTGTTTCCTTATCATTCAGCGCGCCAGCTAGCAGCGTCTCTGCAAAGCCTTTGACCGCCGCAATCGGCGTTTTCAATTCGTGCGAGACATTCGCCACGAACTCGCTGCGCATCCGCTCTAATCTTCGAACCGCCGTGATATCATGCAGTACGATGAGCACACCTGACCATTCTTCATCCTCATGTGCAATGGGACTCAAATGGATATCTAGTATACGTTCGGCAGGGTAATAGAACATCATCTCGTCCGAAATCGGTTCTTGAAGCTCGATGCACTCTTGGATCATTTTCGTAAAATCATATTGCTGCTTCGCTTCATTATATTTCTTCCCTAGCAACTCCTGGGACGAGAAGCCCAGAATCGCTTCTGCAGAAGGATTAAGCAGCATAATCCGCTCTTCGCGGTCAATCATCATGATGCCGCTCATCATATTTTCCATGACACCTTGCAGTCTGCGTTCGTTCTCCTGAATTCGCGCCATTTGTCCCTGCAAGCTTTCTGACATGCGATTAATCGCCTGCCCAAGCTGCCCAACCTCATCATTCCGATAGGCAGGAACACGAGATTCATAATTCAAATTCGTGATTTGCTGCGCGACCTTGGTCATCCGCTCGATTGGCCTTGTAATTCCTTTGGCAATGCGATAACTAACGATACCCGCAACGATAAATAGGATCGCAAGTCCTGAAAAAAGGAAATACCATAGACTGCTTATAGATCTATCTACCTGCTCTAAGCTCATCGATATTCGCAAATAACCGATTGTCACTTTGGCTTCATTTTTAACGGGAATGGCGGCATACAGCATTTTCTCTTTCAGCGTATCGCTGTAACGTGTCGTATATCCGACCCCATTTTTCGCTGCTGCTGCAATTTCTGGTCTTGTTAAATGATTGTCCATCTGCTCAGGCAGTTGATCGGAGTCACCGAGAACTTTACCGTCAGCACGCACATACGTCAACCGCTCGCCCGTTGCGTCCTTCAGCCGAAGAGCCTGAGCGGAATAATACTTGAACAGCTCGGCATCCGTCCCTTGATAATCCCATACGCCGCTTGACACAATGACATGCAGCTCTCGCTCCATATTTTCTTGTAAAGACTTCACATGAGAGTTCTCAAGGACCTTCGCCATGAAAATTCCGGCAACCAACATCGAGCATCCAATTAGTAAAATTAAAATCAGGGTTAGCTTTGCACGAAATTTGGTCATGAACGCGTAAACCTCCAACAGGGTTGTGTGCCGATTTATTCCATAAATAAGAAAAAGGGCTACTCTAAATAGTAACCCTAATTTCTAATGTTAATCCAGTATTTTTTTTGTAAATGTGACGAGAAGACAATATAGAGAGAAATTATTTAAAAACAGGCTCTTTCAGCGCTGCCAGTTTTTCTAACGAGTTCTTTTCCACATCTGCATGCAGGCTGTTGCCGTGTGAATCCATCGTTACAATCGCAGCGAAGCCTTCCGTCTCCAGATGCCACATCGCTTCAGGAATACCGAATTCCAGATAGTCGACGCCTTCTACCTTTTTGAAGCATTGTGCATAGTATTGTGCCGCTCCACCAATAGCATTCAAGTACACGCCGCCGTGATCTTTCAGGGCTGCTAGCGTCTTAGGACCCATGCCGCCTTTACCGATTACCGCGCGGATACCGAACTTTTTAATAATATCGCCTTGGTAAGGCTCCTCACGAATACTCGTTGTCGGTCCAGCTGCCTTCACATGCCATTCACCAGCATCATCTTTGGCCATAACCGGTCCACAGTGATAAATTGCTGCTCCATTCAGATCGATTGGCGCATCGTGGTCCATCAAATATTTGTGCAGCGCATCGCGTCCTGTATGCATCGTCCCATTAATGACGACCACATCACCGACCTTCAAGCTGCGAATTTGCTCTTCCGAAATCGGAGTCGTTAGTACGATCTCGCGACGCTCTTCTTGCGGTGTGTTTCTAGCTTCTTCCGCACTTGCTTCGAAAGCCTCTTGGAAGGAAACCTCAACACCTCTTGGATAAGACCAGCCGTTGATTTCACCCGTCTCAGCATTCAGAATCACGCCTTGGCGTCGGAACGCCCAACAGTTATACGCTACGGAAACGAAGAAGCTAGCCGGCAGACGGTTCATTACGCCAACTTTACAACCGAGCAAGGTCACTTGACCGCCAAACCCCATCGTACCAATTCCTAGCGTGTTCGCGTGTTCCATCACGTATTCTTCGACTTTACGAAGGTCCGGATGCGGGTTCACATCGTCTACATGGCGGAACAATTGATGTTTAGCGAGCTCGTAACCGCTTGTCCGGTCGCCACCGATTCCAACACCGATAAAGCCTGCGCTGCAGCCTTGACCTTGTGCTTGATACACGGCATGCATGACACATTTGCGAATGCCATCGAGGTCACGACCTGCTTTGCCTACGCCTTCAAGATCTGCAGGTAAACTGTATTGAATATTTTTGTTCTCGCAGCCGCCGCCTTTGAGAATGAGCTTCACTTCAACATCATCACGTTCCCATTGTTCGAAATGGATAACGGGTGTTCCTGGTCCGAGGTTATCCCCGCTATTAGCACCCGTAAGCGAATCTACGGAATTCGTACGAAGTTTAGAAGCTTTCGTCGCATTCGCAACCGCTTCAAGGATGTGTTTCTTCATAACAATTTGGTTTGCCCCAACCGGACAGTGTATAATAAACGTTGGCATTCCTGTATCCTGGCAAATCGGGGATACATTCGTCTCCGCCATATGAATGTTATCGGCAATTCGGGATAGAGATAAGGCTGAACGCGTGCCATTATCCTCTTTTATTTGCGCGGCCTGAACCGCACGACGAACATCACCAGGAAGGTTTGTGGATGTTTCAACGATCAAATCATAAACGCTTTGATAAAAATGCTGCATAACGCTGTCTAGCTCCTCTCTCAAATACATACATAATCAAAAACAATATGTCTATTATACCATACCTCGAAGGAACTGTTCGACGGTTCTTGTGAGGAAAACAAGGAGATTCGCTGACATGTACAAAAGAATTGCAATTTCGATTCTCGTTAGTCTGATTGGGCTCACGCTCTTGCTGACACCCCTGCAGGCTGAACGATCCGAGACTATTTACTACCAAGATCAGGTTGCCGTTCTGATGTATCATCACATCCATGACACGGACACAAGCTCAAGTACGATCACAAGTACACTGTTTCAAAATCAGTTAGAGTCGCTGCTCAGCAAAGGCTATCATTTCATTTCATTAGATGAGTTTAAAATGTACTTGGCAGGCGCAACGGTTCCATCGAACGCGGTGCTGGTCACCTTTGATGATGGGTATCAAAGCTTTTTTACCGGAGCTTATCCGATTCTCAAAAGCTTGCGCATCCCCGCTGTCAACTTCGTCATCACGAAGGATTTAGCGACCCCCTTGGCCTCTTACATTCCGTCGATGTCCAACGAGCAGGTCAGTGAAATGACGCATGCGACGAATTTCATCGACATCGGCTGCCACACGGATAGCCTCCACAATAAGCTTCCAAGTGGAGAAGCAGCGCTTGTGGGCAGACTCGACGGCGAGAACGCGGATGCGTATCAGCAGCGCGTGTTCCAAGACACGCAAGCCTGCGTAGGCAAGCTCGCGAGGCTAACGGATAAGCCGCTCGACGCGATGGCGTACCCATTCGGCATCACGTCGCCAGCGGCGACGGAGCAAGTGAAGAAGGCGGGCATCCGCTACGCCTTCACGATCTCGCCCGAGATAGCGACGCGCAGCGCCGATCACATGTTGATCCCGCGGATCAACGCGGGCAGCCCGAACATCACGCCGGAGCTGCTGCAGCGCTCGATCCAGCGCCGGGTTACGGCGCAGCGTGACAGCGCGCCGCTGCGCGTGGATGCTGCCGCTGCTGCTACGCAGCTCGGCGGCAGCGCCGCGGTGGAGGGCGGAGAGCTTCGCCTCCGCCTCGGGCAAGAGGCATTCACCCTGCAGGTGAATGCGAAGACTGCGACGCGCGGCGAAGCGCGCGCCCGGCTGCGGCAGCCCGTGCTGCGCGAGCACGGGCAGGTCACGATTGCGCTTGACGATCTGCAAGCGCTGATTGGGCAGTCGCTCGTCTACACCCCGGCCACCGGCAAGGTGGCTGTGCGGGTGGCGCCGAGCGTGAAGTAGCCCTTGGCGAGCGGGCTGTGTTACTCGGCCCGCCAAATCAAACATGAAGGAGCTCAACTCATGAATCATCACTTTTTCGCTTATTTATACAGACTCAAATATATCGATCGCTGGAGTTTGATGTGGAACATGCGCCGCGAGAACGTAGCCGAGCATTCCTTCTACGTAGCCTCGATTGCTCATATGCTTTGCACCATTTCCAACGAAGTCTATGGCGGCAATGTGCCGACCGACCGCGTCGTATCCATTGCCTTATTCCACGATGCATCCGAAGTGCTGACTGGTGACATCCCTCAGCCTGTGAAGCACAACAACGAGCAAATTCTGCGCAATTTCCGTGAAATTGAAGATGTCGCGGTCGAGCGCCTGATTGGCACGATTCCCCCGGCACTTAGCAGCATCTACCGCGGCCTCATTCAAGATCCTGACCCTGAACTCTACCGTTGGGTAAAAGCCGCTGATTTGATCGAAGCCTATATCAAATGCCTAACCGAGCTCTCCACGGGGAACCGCGAGTTCGTCGTTGCCAAACAACAAGTCCTAGACAGCTTGAAAAAGATGAACATGCCAGAAGTTGAATACTTCCTTGAGCATATGAGCGCTTCTTTCGAGAAAACGCTGGATGAGATTACCTTGGATATCGCAGATCCGTGCTAGCTCGAGTGCCAGACCCAATTAACTGGAAAAACTCCAGCTTTTTTCTCGGTTTTCACCACTTATTCCAATTTAGATGGATTTCATGTAGTTAATTTAGTCTATTTTCATCCATTATTCCGAAAAACTTTAAATTAACTGTAGAAAATCCAGCTATTTCCCAATTTCCAGGGTTCTCCCGGAATTTAACTGCAGAAAATCCATCTATTCGACGAATAGTTGAGGATCTAGAGGGCATGCACGAACACAAAATAACCTCCCTTCCACGCACTCATGGAAAGGAGGTTATTTTCATCTTTAAGACTATGACAAAATTTGAGGATTTGTCATAATCAAAATAGCAAGGATAACAGCTACAGAAGCGATCCAGCTAAATGTTTTGATTTTCGCAGCATCAGATAGCGTGCTTTTCCCTGCTGCGCTGTTTGCTTTCAGCTTTTTGATTCTGCTGCCGATCATGCCTGTAACAGCCCCAACAATCACTAATAGACCAACAGCAAGCCCCATCCAAAGTTCAGACGGCATAGGGTCCAATTTGCTTATCATCGCACCACCGGAAAGGAAGGTAACAATCAAAGAAAATTGACCAACACGGTTAATCGTAGATAACAATCCCATGAAGCTTTCTTGTCCTGCACCGGATAAGCTAGCAGCTCGTCCTACAATGAAAGGGAAAACGACATAAGAGCCAAGCATAAGCGCACTAATGACATGTAAAAAAATCATAACCTGATACATTGAACCGACCTCCGCAATTTTATTTAGAATCGTTCTCTTTTAGTATACAGAATCGGATTGAGCGTAACAAGAAAGCGATGTCATATTCTGTGCAAATTCACCATATCTCCATAAAAATGTGACCAATTACGCAGAAAACAACCCCAGTTCCCCCTGAACGTTCTCGATCACTGACATTAGCATGACCTTTCGGTCCTTCAACTGTCACTTCATACGAGTTCCATTCCCAACACAGGAAACTGGCGTTGTTTATGTACCTATCTAGTCATTTCACTTCATATTCCTAGCCCTATGGCAGAGGCACTACAGCAACATTCGCTATCGTCACAGCTTCCGTAAACTTATTCGTTGTATTCTGTCTAATACGCATATTCGCTGCGCCAGAAGCTGTCGTATTGATTTGGACATTCACAATTTTCTCAGCATGACCACTCGCGTTAGCTGTCATCGAGAAGTTCGTACTGTATCCATACGCTGTTGGCCATGTGCCGTCACTGTTCTGCACTTTGGCGACTTGGGTACCTGAGCCATTATAGATGCCCAAATTATAGCCTGTAGTCGTCGAATTAGCGGCTAATCCGTTCATAATAATCTTCACTTGGAACACGTATTGATTCGGCAGTTGAGCTTGATGCACGAATGCGAATGGGTCTGTTGTGTTGGTTGATGAAGAGACGCCATACGATCCTGTTTTAAACGTCGTTGGATCATACCACTTGTAACCCGCTGCTGGTGTTGCCCATGGCTCCGCTTGTGGCTCAGTCGTATTCGCTGGTTGTTCCCATGTGAATAGTGTCGTTGCCGTATCTAAGGTCAGCCCCGAAACTTGTGTCAAGCTCGTATAGCTCTCTTTCGCAGCTAACCAATTGACCATATTGACTAGCAAGGTTGCGTCGTTCTGCTCTTGGAAACCTGCATAGGTCGTTTTTGCACCACCCGTCTCTTCCTTCAAATATTTTGGCGTCGCATCCTCAACCGGCGAGGAGTCACCAATGAAGCCTGCTTTACCAGCGCTTACTTTGGAAACGGCAACGAATGGTCCTTCCGCTACGCCGCCGCCATTGTATACCCCTTGATCCACAGCGCTCGCCCATTTCGTCGTTGTAGATGGCAAATACACAATCCCTTTCGCTTTGTTAGGATCTGTAATGGCTAACGTCGAACCCGCATGCATGGCAACCGTGGATACACCACTTGTAATGCCAAATCCTTGCGCACCTGTCACGATGTTGTTGGCCGTAATATCACCTAGCGCATTGTAACGGAAACGTACGCCGAAGTTTGTCGATAACCAGTCTGAGCTTGCTACGCCGGACATCGCTGCTGATGTTGCTTCTGCGGTGCTCATTCCTAATGCAGGATTTGTCCACGCCCCACGACGATAGCCATTGAATACTTCGGACGCATCCCAACGGTTCTTGTTCCGATCCGCATTGTAATGATCTCCGATGAAGAAAATACTTCCGCCAGCTTGCACATATTGCAGCATAGCGCTTTGTTCCGTGGTTTTATAAGGGATATTAGCTTCCCCAAGGACGAATACATCATAAGCAGATAAGTCCGATAGTGTAATTGCTGAACTTTTGCGTAACTCTTTTACATAGTAACCGGCATTTCCTAGCGCATTCGCGAAATCAGAGAAAGCACCGTCAATAACCCAATCGGCAGCTCCAGCTGTCTGTCCATGTGTATTATCAAACAACACCTTTTTTCCATTCGGGGAAGCAGGGGTAATCGATGGGGCTGGGTCATTCGGTCCTTCCGCCCATGCTTGCGGTACGACGCTTAACAATGTACTAGCTATTGCCGCGCCAACAAAGAATCTTCGCCAGCTTTTCTTGCCAAACCAACTTCTTCTCAACATCAATTCCCACCATCCTATGGAATAATTAACCAATGTCATTTGGCTATACATATCGTATCATACGCCAATCTCGTGGGATAGCATTTGGAAATCAATTTACAAAATCAACAACTTTTTGTGCATTCATACAAATAACAGCTACGCCGTCTTCTCAGCCTCGGAGAAACGGAACGACGTTCCGCTATTTTGGCGAAAACAACGATTTCCCGAGAGTTGCGGAACGTGGTTCCGCTATTCCTTAAAAATCAGCTATGAATAGCTATTTTCAGGAAAATAACGTCCTCTCGTTCCGTTTCTCACTGATTTTGTTCGTTTCAGCCCAAATAAGGGAACGACGTTCCGCAACTAAGGGAGTGTCTAACGGTGCATTGGATTGCTACCGCCACAAAAAAAGACCAACCTCCTAATACCTAGGAGATTGATCCTTCATTTCATTTCGATTAGCCCGAAACAACTTTAATTACGTTGCGTACGGAATCCGCTGTTTTATCCAAGGCTGTTTTCTCAGCATCGGTCAATTCGATATCCATGATTTTCTCGATACCGTTAGCGCCAAGTACCGTCAGAACACCCATGAACAGATTATCATAGCCATACTCACCCTCAAGAAGAGCGATTGTAGGGATGATACGTTTTTTATCTTTAAGGATTGCCTCTGTCATCTGCACAAGGGAAGCCGCAGGTGCGTAGTATGCACTACCGTTACCAAGCAAGTTGACAATTTCACCGCCGCCAGTACGTGTACGTTGAACGATGGCTTCAATACGATCAGCTGAGATCAGTTTCTCGATTGGCACGCCGCCAGCGTAAGTGTAGCGAACAAGTGGAACCATGTCATCGCCGTGTCCGCCGATAACAACACCTTTCACATCCTCAACGGATACGTTCAACTCTTGGGAGATAAATGTCAGGTAACGCGCGGTATCAAGAACACCGGATTGACCGATTACGCGGTTTTTGGGAAAACCAAGCGCTTGATAAGCTACGTACGTCATGGCATCGACGGGATTACTCAAGATGATAACGATGGAATCAGGTGCAACTTCTCTCACATTCTCACAAACGGATTTCACGATACCGGCATTCGTATTTACGAGATCATCGCGACTCATACCCGGCTTACGAGCGATACCAGCAGTGATAATAACGATGTCGGAATGGGCAGCATCTGCATAGTTGGATGTACCCGTGATTTGTGCATCATAGCCTTGAACTGGACCAGCTTCAAGCATGTCAAGCGCCTTACCCTTTGTGGGGTTTTCCAGTTGCGGAATGTCGAGAAGAACGATGTCACCAAGTTCTTTTTGAGCTAGCATCAGAGCAGTTGTAGCACCAGTGAAACCCGCGCCAACAACGGTAATCTTATTACGACGAATAGCCATTTGAGATTTACCTCCTACTTTTTGTAGTCAAACAAATCTTTGTTGCAAATTAAGCCATGTTTTTGATGATTTCGTTAGCGAACTCGGAGCACTTAATTTCTGTCGCGCCTTCCATCAAACGTGCGAAGTCATAAGTAACCGTTTTGTTGTTGATAGATGTTTCCAAACCTTTATAGATCAGCTCAGCTGCTTCCAACCAACCAAGGTGCTCAAGCAACATTACGCCGGAAAGGATAACGGAACCTGGGTTAACAACATCAAGACCAGCATATTTAGGAGCTGTACCATGCGTTGCTTCGAAGATTGCGTGACCAGTTAAGTAGTTGATGTTTGCTCCTGGAGCGATACCAATACCGCCAACTTGTGCAGCTAGTGCATCAGACAGGTAGTCACCATTCAGGTTCAACGTTGCGATTACGTCGAAATCAGTTGGACGTGTCAATACTTGTTGAAGAGCAATGTCAGCAATCGCATCTTTTACGATGATTTTGCCAGCAGCTTCAGCGTCTTTTTGAGCTTTGTTCGCTGCTTCAGCGCCTTCTGCTTCTTTGATACGGTCGTATTGTGCCCATGTAAAAGTTTTATCTGCATACTCACGCTCAGCCAACTCATAACCCCAGTTTTTGAACGCGCCTTCTGTGAACTTCATGATGTTCCCTTTGTGAACCAAAGTTAACGTTTTACGGCCATGTTTGATTGCGTACTCGATTGCAGCGCGAACCAAACGCTCTGTACCTTCGGAGGATACTGGTTTAACACCGATACCTGAAGTTTCTGGGAAACGGATTTTGTTAACGCCCATTTCATTTTGCAAGAAGGAGATTACTTTCTTAACAGCTTCGGAACCAGCTTCCCACTCGATACCTGCGTAGATATCTTCTGTATTTTCACGGAAAATAACCATGTCAACCAACTCAGGACGTTTAACTGGGGATGGAACGCCATTGAAGTAACGAACTGGACGGGAACATACGTAAAGATCTAGCTCTTGACGAAGTGCCACGTTCAGGGAACGGATACCGCCACCGATTGGTGTAGTTAGAGGTCCTTTGATGGACACGATGTATTCACGCATAGCTGTCAATGTATCGTTAGGCAACCAGTTGTTGAATTTGTTGAATGCTTTCTCACCAGCAAATACTTCGTACCAAGCGATTTTTTTCTCGCCTTTGTATGCTTTCTCAACAGCTGCATCTAGTACACGTACAGAAGCTGCCCAAATGTCAGGACCTGTTCCGTCACCTTCGATGAAAGGGATGATTGGGTTGTTAGGGACTTGAAGAACACCGTTTTCGATCGTGATTTTTTGACCTTCTGTTGGAAGTTCGTAAGCTTCGAATTGTGGCATGATAATAGTTCCTCCTCAAATTTGTCTAAATGGTTTTCCTATATGTTGTGCATAGCTAGGCACACAAAAAGTGACGGGAGTTACAGTACTCCCCCAGATGACCTGGACCCAGTACCGAACTGCCCGCACCTTGAGCTTAATGCAATACTAATTAGCGTTGGCTAATTGGGATATATTTTTGATTAACTGGACCTGTGTACTCAGCGCGAGGACGGATCAAGCGGTTGTTCTCGTACTGCTCAAGGATATGAGCTGCCCAACCGGACGTACGGCTGATCGCGAAGATCGGCGTAAACAAATCACGAGGGATTTCCAACGTTGTGTATACGGATGCCGAGTAGAAGTCTACATTTGGTTTCAAGCCTTTAAGACCTGTTACCAACTCGTCTGCTTTAATGGACATTTCGTACCATTTCAAGTTGCCAGTCAATTTACCAAGCTCATACGACATTTTTTGCAAGTGCTTCGCGCGAGGATCGCCGTTTTTGTATACGCGGTGACCGAAGCCCATGATTTTGTCTTTGCGCTCTAATTTACCGTTAATGTAAGGAACAACGTTCTCAACAGTACCGATCTCTTCAAGCATGACCATAACCGCTTCGTTCGCACCACCATGAAGAGGTCCTTTAAGCGTTCCGATAGCGGAAGTAATACCGGAGTAGATGTCTGTAAGTGTTGCAACAGTTACACGCGCTGCGAATGTGGAAGCATTCAACTCGTGGTCAGCATGAAGAACTAATGCTTTGTCCAACGCTTCGATAGCTACTTTATCTGGCTCATTTCCTGTTAGTTGGAACAAGAAGTTAGCCGCTACGGATGAATATCCTGGGGAAGCAACTGGCTCTTTACCTTCACGAATACGTGCGAAAGCTGCGATGATACTAGGAATTTGTGCTTGCAGCTTGATAGCTTTACGCACATTGGATTCGGAACTGGAATCATTAGCTTCGTCATCATACAGGGCAAGTGCGGAAACCGCTGTACGAAGCGCCGCCATGGAGTTAACATCTTTCGGGAATGAACGAATAAGGTCAATCACCGCATCAGGTACTTTGCTGTATGCGTTCAGGTCGCTTTGCAATTTCTCAAGCTCAGCTTGTGTAGGCAATTTCCCGAACCATAGCAGGTAAATTACTTCTTCAAAAGTCGCATTTTCTGCGAGGTCATCAATATCAATCCCGCGATACGTAAGCACGCCATCTACAATGGAGCTGATCGACGAGGTTGTGGCTACAATTCCTTCTAAACCTTTGGTTGCAGACATGGGAATCTCTCCTTAGCTACTCTATTAGCAAATTATTGCTGTTTTCTTCTTCTAATAATAAAGTATTTTACTCGGTAAGTGAACAAATGGGGTCATAGAACTTCATTATCACTACCATAAGAATTCTTTTTGGCGGAATTTTCACACCATTTTTCATCCTGATCTTCCAAACATACGATACAAGTTTTTGTTAATTTCACTGAATTATTCA
This sequence comes from Paenibacillus sp. J22P51, assembly GCF_059692215.1. Classification (NCBI taxonomy): domain Bacteria; kingdom Bacillati; phylum Bacillota; class Bacilli; order Caryophanales; family Paenibacillaceae; genus Paenibacillus; species Paenibacillus sp. J22P51. Next base: position 1,022,523 of record NZ_JCAUAZ010000001.1, read on the forward strand.
GTCTGCGAGGAAAAATTTGTAGACATAGTTCGAGATTGATACAATGAAACCAATGAATCCGTGATATGAGTTATAAAGGAGCGACACTATGAGCAACCATGCAACTAGGATTGGCATCATCGATATCGGATCCAACTCCATCCGACTTGTCATTTATGAAATAAATGCCCAAGGAGCTTATCGCGTCGTCAGTGAGCATAAAGATTCCGCAAGACTTAGTGAGCGCATGGGTCAAGATGGGATTTTACATAACAAAGATATCCTTTCCATCGTTCCCATCTTAACCCACTATGCCCTTTTATGCCAGTCGCAATTTGTCACAACCGTTCGAGCCGTTGCAACTGCAGCTGTTCGGAACGCTGCCAACACCGCAGAAATCGTACATGTCCTTGAGGAGCAAACCGGGCTTCGCATCGAGGTTTTGAGCGGGTTTGAGGAAGCGCGTTTCGGTTATCTCGGCGTCATTAACTCGATGGATATTCGGGATGGCATGATCATAGATATCGGCGGAGGAAGCACGGAAGTCTCTTTATTAAAGAATAGAGAATTGGTACAATGTGTATCCTTTCCATTCGGAGCAGTGAATACCACTCGCCAACATATGAAGGGCGCAAATCTAACTGATCAAGAGATTACCGATATTCGTAAAATGGTGCATGAGGCGATTGCGTCTCAGCCTTGGATTACGAAATCCCCTGATCTTCCTATGGTTGGACTCGGAGGGACGATCCGAACACTGGGTAAAATGAGCCGTAAGCGTAACAAATATCCACTCCAGCTTGCTCATAATTACGTTTTGAAGCCAGGGGAGCTTCAAGTATTTTCACTTCTTTTATCCTCGATGCCCATTGAAAAAAGAAAAAAAGTCGATGGCCTCGCCAAAGAACGAGCCGATATTATGGTGCCAGGTTTACTCATTCTAGAGACGATCTTCGAAGCAGCCAAATCCTCTGCCTGCCTCATTAGCGGGTCAGGCTTGCGTGATGGACTTTTCTTTGAAACCTTTAATCCGAAGCAACCCATTAAACCCAATGTATTGGAAGCTAGCATCCAAAATGTACTTACGCTCCACCCTAATGCATCCGTAAAACATGCCCGTCATATCGATAAATTTGCCATGCAGATGTATGATGCACTTGCTCCAACAACAGATTTAGAGGCTCGCGGCAGGCTGTTGCTGCACACAGCTGCACTATTGTACCGCATTGGGGTAAGTGTTCATTATTACCAATTCCTCAAACACACGGAATATATGATCCAAGAAGCCCATATTGACGGTTTAAGCCATCGGGAGATTGTGATTGCTTCCCTTATCGCAACATTCAAAACAAAAAATCGGACCCAGCAGCAAGCTCTTGCGTACAAGGACCTGCTGCTGGAATCCGATACAGCCTTAATCATCAAATTAGGTGCCATCCTGAAGCTTGCCATTGCCATGGATGTGAGTGAAACACAGCCTATTCAAGAACTTAGCATCCAGCGCAGTGAAACATCGATAAGTCTCAAGCTGCTTTGTGTTCACAACCCTTATTTGGAGCTTAAAGAGCTTAACGCATTCACCAAAGATTTCGAAAAAATCTGGGGTCTTAAGCTTATGACTCACGCCGGAGTTTCTTCCATGAAGTAATTCGCATCGCCTCGAACTGGCTCCGATAAGGGGTCAGTTCATTTTTTATGCGTGTATACATCCCATTGGACATGAGTTCTCTCGCTTTGACATTATCATGGAGAGTCACGTTCAGAATTTGAATCATCATTTTCTTCATTTCGCGGTCCAAAACTGGGCACATCAGCTCAATTCGACGCGTTAAATTACGCGTCATCCAATCTGCCGAAGACAGGTAGACATCGACATGCCCCCCATTTTCGAAATAGTAGATTCTTGAATGCTCTAGAAATCGGTCTACAATACTCCGAACCGTAATATTCTCACTTAGACCAGGTACACCTGGCCGCAAACAGCATACGCCTCGTACAATGAGTTCAATCTTCACGCCAGCCTGAGAAGCCGCATACAGCGCATCTACCATCTCTTGATTCGATAAGGAGTTCATTTTGGCAATAATCTGCGCGGGTCGACCTGCTCTGGCATGCAGAGATTCACGTGCGATGAGCTCGAACAACTTATCTTTCAAATCCGTTGGAGCTACCGCGAAGGATTGCCAATCATGTGGTGCTGAATATCCTGTAATTTCGTTGAAAAGCGCTGAAGCATCTTCGCCAATAACACTGTTCGAGGTGAACAATCCAACGTCCGTATACAACCGCGCCGTACTGTCATTATAGTTACCTGTTCCAACATGCACATAACGGCGAAGGGTATGCTCCTCCTGTCGAACGACGAGCGTGATTTTCGCATGTGTTTTGAGTCCCACTAGCCCGTATACTACGTGACAGCCCGATTTCTCAAGCATCCTAGCCCAAGCAATATTCCGCTCTTCATCGAACCTCGCTTTCAGCTCGACAACCACTGTCACCTGCTTACCGGATTCTGCCGCTCTCGCCAAAGCCTGAATAATGGGCGATTTACCACTCGCCCTATAGAGCGTCATTTTAATAGCCAATACGTGCGGATCATACGCGGCATGAACAATAAAGTCCGTGACTGCGTCAAACGTCTCGTACGGATGATGCACAAGTACATCCTTCATTTTAAGAATATTGAAAAAGTCAGCCGAGTCCGCTGAGTCCTCAAATTCAACCGGATATTTGGCTGTTATACGCGGATAACGAAGATTATCAAAACCATTCAATGTGTTAGCGAGCTTCATAAAGTATGTGATGTCCAAGGGCCCATCAATCTCAAAAATTTGTTCCTCTATCTCAAACTCATCCTGTAATTGTGCCAAAGCGTACGGGTGGATCCCTTCTTGGACCTCCAGCCTCACAGGAGAGCCCCAGCGTCTGCGCCTAAGCTCTTTTTCGATCTCTTCCAGCAAATCCTCCGCGCCCTCTTCATTGAGCGTTAAATCCGCATTACGCGTCACTCTGAAGCCATGCACGGAAATCGGTATGTATCCACTGAATAAGGATTGAATATGGTGCTCGATGAGCTCCTCAAGTAAGATGAACTCGGTCTTTTTACTATTTGAACGGGTAGGTACAGGAATACAGCGAGATAAGTTGCTAGGAATTTGAACAATCGCGAAGAAAGGTTCCTCATCCAGATCCTCTCCCTCACGCACAAGCAACACAGCCAAATATAAGGATTGATTATGTACAAGCGGAAATGGACGACTCTGATCGACAGCCATCGGCGTGAGCACAGGGAAAATAATATCATGGTAGTACGCATCCATGGCTTTCTTCTGAGACGTATTTAGATCTTCGTATTCGGTAAATACAATCCCTTCTTTGGTTAATAGCCGCGATACTTCACGATATGTTTTGTACTGCTCAGTCACCATTTTCGCCGTGCGTTTCATAATTCGTTTGATGAGTCCTGCTGGTGTGTAGCCGGTGAAATCCTTCTTGGTATAACCAGCCTTAATTTGATCCTTGAGTCCTGCGACACGAACACTCATGAATTCATCGAGGTTGCTCGATACGATCGACAGAAATTTCACACGCTCCAGCAGTGGTGTACTCGCATCTTGCGCTTCCTCAAGCACACGCCAATTGAACTCGATCCAGCTCAAATCACGATTTAAGTACTTGGTTGAAATCTCTTTGACTTCTTTGAGTTCTTTTACTTCCCTAAGTTCTGGTTCGCGCGCAATACTCATAAATCCTCCAGTATTTCTCCAATTTTAGTGGTTTAGTATCTTCATTGTACTATGGGTCTTAGGGGGCGACAATCCAAATCCCTGTATTTCAATATATTAAGATTTTGTAAATATCATGATATTTCCGTATTTATCCATGTTCATGTTACAATGTTATTGACTTGAAACAAGGAGTGATTCCTACCATGGGTATCCTAAATCCGCGATTGGTTCACCAAATTTTCAGAGGCATCTGGGTGGCAATAATTGTCTTTCTCGTGGCCCTTGCCTTTTACTATATCATTCCACTCATTTACCCCTTTATTTTCGGTTGGATTATCGCACTTATGCTCAATCCGCTTGTTAATTTTTTTCATTTCAAATTAAAGCTGCCCAGATGGCTGTCTGTCACACTCTCCATGCTTATATTCCTTGGTGCGATGGTCACGATCATCACTTTACTGGTAGCCAATATCGTCGTAGAGCTAGGTTCCCTGGCGGATACGATCCAACTTCAAATCAACCGGTGGGTAGAGGAATTTAATGTGTTCATTAATTCGATCACCTTCCAGCAATGGATTGAGCGCGTGAATGAGTTTTTTGAAAATAATCCGAAATATCAGGAAACGGTTAACACCAATCTCTCTTCCACAGCAGGCTCTATTGCCGATGTTAGTAAATTGGTTATCACCTATATCTTTGCGGCTCTCAAAGCATTCTTGACCTCGCTCCCTAATATCGCGACGATCACCATCATCGTAATGCTGGCCACCTTCTTTATCAGTAAGGATTGGTATGGTTTGATCAAACGCTATAAGGGCATCTTCTCGGACATGATTGTTAAAACAACCAAGTTAATCCGCACGGATTTACAAAAGGCTTTGTTTGGATATATAAGAGCTCAGCTAATCCTAGTTTCACTTACTGCGTTAGTTGTGATCATCGGCCTGCTTGTGCTGCGTGTTGATTATGCCATCACCATTGGCTTGTTAACAGGCTTAGCTGATCTGATGCCGTATCTTGGAACAGGCGCTGTCATGGTGCCATGGATTCTCTACGTTTTCTTTGCGCAAGGTAATATCGTCCTTGGCATTGGACTTAGTGTATTATATGGGGTTATTGTAATTGCGCGGCAGATTATGGAGCCTAAGGTATTAGCCTCTTCAGTCGGCCTAGACCCACTAGCTACACTTATTGCCATGTTCGTTGGTTTAAAGCTATTCGGACTATTAGGACTTATCGTTGGGCCTGTATCCCTTATTCTCATTACCGCCTTCTATCGAGCGAGAATCTTTCATGATATCGCAGCTTACATACATAAAGGCTCGGCACCTCCGAAATAGGAGGATGACCGAGCCTTTGGTTTGAGATTACTTTCAGACATGACAGCTTATCTGCGATTGATGATGTGCATGTTGCCTTTTCCGATTTGTTTGCGAATGATGGCCAGCAGCAGTACCTTGAATATCGGTCTTGTATACGGAAAGACGAGCAGGAAACCCAGAATGTCCGTAATGAAGCCCGGTGTAATCAGCAAAATCCCCCCAAGGAAAATACAAATCCCATCCAGGATCTGTTGCGCTGGCAGCTGACCCTGCGACCACTCAAACTTCGCATATTCCATCACCTTGCGCCCCTCGCGCTTAGCAAAGTAAGCACCCAAGAAGCCGCTCGCTATGATTAACAGGAAGGTCATCCAACCTCCGACTAGATGTCCAAGCATGATCAACATTGTAATTTCTATCGCAGGCACGAGAATAAAAATAGCAAGAATCCAACGAAACATAGGTTTAGCCTCCTTCAGAATACTTCGCAATGAGCTGCCACAATTCTGGCGCTTCCTTCTCTATACGTACTGGCTTCCAAGAAGGATTCACCCAAACATGACCAGATGTTCCTGTAACCAGCAATTCTTCGGATTGATCGTCATTAATTCTGCGAATTTCATAGGCAAATTGCAGCCGAACACTGCTCACTTGCGACACCCGTGTATAAATCCCCACGAGATCATCGTATCTCGCTGGCTTTTTGAACTTGAGATCCGCTTCCGTTACAGGCAAAAGAAGTCCCATTTCCTCAATTTTACGATAGGGAAACCCAAGGGATCGAATAAACTCGGTACGTCCGATTTCGAACCAAGTCAAATAATTGGCATGGTATACAACTCCCATTTGATCCGTTTCTTGATACCGCACACGCAGCTGATGTTGATGCATCCGTTCCTGATTCATTATAAATCCTCCCGCAATGACTTGTGGTTCCATTATATCATAGGTGGGGCGTGAGTCTTAAATGCTGCAGTGATGGCATGTATATGATACGTTATTCCATTTTCAATTAGTGCCATTGGATAAATACATTGAAAACTCCATTTAAGTGCATCTTTTGAGCAAAGTATTGGATTTATCCATTGGAGGAGCCCCGTATTGGTCGATATATGACCTTTTTCTAATATTTGAATGGATTTATCCAGTCAAATCCCTTTTTTGACCATTTATATTGGCTATTCATTGGATAAGTCCAATGGGATCTAAGTTTTCGGATAAGTTCGGGGTTAATTTAGGAGTAGATGCGGCAAAGGAGGAGTAGGAATAATGTTTAGAAGCATTAGGAGGTTAACAACGCAAAAAAAGAGTGAAGCAAGATTGAACTCTCGCTTCACTCTTCGTTATCACTTACAGAACGCTCGCTTGACCTGAGTAAATAACGCCTACTTCTGGGTAAATCGAAACTTCTGTTCCATCTTTGATCAATTCTACAGCGTTCTCCACGCCTACGATGACAGGAATGCCAAGGCTAAGTGCAACGACTGCCGCGTGAGACGTGATGCCGCCCACTTCGGTAATTAACGCAGAAGCTCTCTGAATAGCCGGCATGTACTCTCTATCCGTTGATACCGTTACAAGCACAGCACCGTCTACCATTTTCGCATTAGCTTCTTCTGGCGTGCGTGCCGTTACGACAGTACCTGTCGCAGTTTGCATGCCGATGCCTGTCCCTTTGGCGATCATCTCACCAACGTGATGAACCTTGATCAGGTTCGTTGTTCCAGAGCGGCCAACTGGCACGCCTGCTGTGATGACAACGATATCGCCCAGGGAAACGATACCTGTTTTGATGGAGCTTTCCACCGCTAGGTTGAACAGCTCATCAGTCGTTTTCGCTTGTTCGCCAAACACCGGAATTACACCCCAAACGAGGGATAAACGGCGAATGACCTGCTCGCTAGGCGTAACTGCGATAATCGGAGATTTCGGACGGTATTTGGATACCATACGCGCTGTGTAGCCACTTTCGGTTGCAGTCAAAATTGCTTTTGCACCCAACTCCAATGCGGAGTTCGCTACCGCTTGCGAGATCGCTTCTGTAACCGTTACTTGTTGCGCTTGTGCTTGACGAAGGAAAATTTCTTTATATTCCAAAGCCGCTTCTGCGCGCTCAGCGATACGAGCCATCGTTTCAACGGATTCAATAGGGTATTTCCCAGCCGCTGTCTCTCCAGACAACATAACTGCATCCGTTCCGTCGAATACCGCATTCGCTACGTCACTTGCTTCCGCACGTGTAGGACGCGGGTTACGCTGCATGGAATCCAACATCATTGTAGCGGTAATAACCGGTTTACCTACGATGTTACATTTTTTGATCATTTGTTTTTGAACAACCGGAACATCCTCAGCCGGAATCTCAACACCAAGATCTCCACGAGCAACCATTAGACCATCGGAAACTTCAAGAATTTCGTCAAGGTTATCAACGCCTTCTTGGTTTTCGATTTTACTAATGATCTGGATGTGAGAAGCATTGTGACGCTCCAACAACTCACGAATTTCCATCACGTCGCTTGCTTTACGTACGAAAGAAGCTGCGATGAAATCTACACCTTGTTCGATACCGAACACGATATCATTCGCATCTTTTTCTGTGATACCTGGCAGGCTGATTTTCACGCCTGGTACGTTAACGCCCTTTTTACTTTTGATCGTTCCGCCATTCACGATACGGCACTCGATCTCTGTTCCACGAATATCAACAACCGTAAGTCCGATCAAGCCATCATCAATCAAAATGGTGGATCCGACTTCAACATCACGCGGCAGGTCTGAATACGTTACAGAGATACGGTCTACATCCCCAAGAATTTCTTCTGTAGTCAAAATAATGTGCTTGTCCTGAACAAGCTCAATTGGCTCTTCTTTTAGCTTACCTGTACGGATTTCTGGACCTTTGGTATCAAGCAAAATAGCAGCTACTTTGCCTGTCTCAGCGGATGCAGCGCGAAGATTGCGGATACGTGCGCCGTGCTCTTCAAAATCTCCGTGGGAGAAATTAAGCCTGGCTACGTTCATGCCCGCTTCTAGAAGCTTTTTAAGATTTTCTTGTGATTCGCTTGCTGGTCCAATGGTACAGACAATTTTCGTTTTACGCATGGTTACTTTTACCCTCCTGAGTGAATGTGAACCGACCGATGTCTCTAAATTTACGGTAACGATCCTCGAGCAGCTCCTGTTCGTTCAAACTCAGCAGTTGCTGAAGCTGTTCCCAGACCGCTGATTTAATATGTTCGGCTTGCGTTGCTAAATCCCGGTGAGCGCCGCCCTTGGGCTCCGGAATAATACCATCGATAACCCCAAGTTCAAGGATATGATCGGCCGTAATTTTCATAGCTTCTGCTGCGTGTAATGCTTTAGAAGCATCTTTATATAAGATGGAAGCCGCGCCTTCAGGACTAATAACCGAATAGATCGCATTCTCCAACATTAACACCTTATTACCTAAACCTAACGCCAAGGCACCGCCACTGCCGCCTTCACCGATGACAATACAGATGATCGGCACACGAAAAGAGGCCATTTCCAGCAGATTTCTGGCAATCGCTTCTCCTTGACCGCGCTCTTCCGCAGCATTCCCAGGGAATGCTCCCTTCGTATCAATAAATGTCACGATAGGACGCTTGAATTTATTCGCTTGACGCATCAAACGCAGCGCTTTACGAAACCCTTCCGGATGCGGACATCCGAAATTCCGCGCAATGTTATCCTTCGTATCTTTTCCTTTTTGATGACCAACTACTGTTACGGGAACACCGTTTAGCTTCGCTAGTCCACCAACAATGGCAAGATCATCACCATATAAGCGATCACCATGGAATTCAATGAAATCCGTGAAAATCGTGTTGATATAATCGATCGTCGTCGGTCTTTGCGGATGGCGAGCCAGCTGCATTTTCTCCGCAGACGTCATCGAAGTATATAGTTCATCCTCAAGCTGAGCATATCTTTCTTCCAAACGGCGAATTTCCTCTGAAAAGTCAATTTGCTTCTCTAACCCAAATTTACGCAGTTCGGCAATTTTACTTTTAAGTTCCGCCAGTGGCTGTTCAAACAGCATTTCACCCGCCATAAGTCGGTTCCTCCTTCGTTCCGTGCATGTCGAGCAGCTTAATTAACGTCGGTCTCAAATCCTTGCGGCAGACGACCTTGTCGAGCTGACCATGCTCGAGATTGAATTCAGATGTTTGGAAATTGTCAGGCAGCTTCTGCTTAATCGTTTGCTCGATAACACGGCGGCCCGTAAAACCAAATGAAGCGGCCGGCTCAGCAATAATAATATCGCCAAGCATCGCAAAGCTTGCCGAAACTCCGCCGAAAGTCGGATCTGTAATAATCGATATGAATAATCCGCCTTCCTCGCTAAGCTTGGACAATGCAGCACTAGTTTTGGCCATTTGCATAAGGCTGAGAATACTTTCTTGCATACGTGCGCCACCAGATGTGGAATAAATGAGAATTGGAAGCTTTTTCTCAATTGCAATTTCGACAGCTCTCGTCATTTTCTCACCGACAACGGAACCTAGCGAGCCTCCCATAAAATCAAAGCTCATAGCAGCAATGATAACCGGGTATCCGCCAATTGTTCCTTGACCTGTCATAATCGCATCCTGAAGCTTCGTTGCATTCTTGGCTTTGTCCAATTTCTCGACATAATCAGGAAACTGCAAAGGATCTTCAGAAATCATGTCTGTATCAAATTCAACAAATTGACCTTCATCGAGCGTAAGTTGGATCCGTTCGGATGCGCTTAATCGATAATGATAACCGCAAGACGTACACACTTTGAGATTCTTCTCAAGCTCTTTGCTTGTCTGAATCGTGCCACACTTCGGACATTTATTCATTAAACCCTCAGGAATCTCTCTCTTCGTTCTCTCAGAAGGAATTGTTGCATATTTACGCTTTTGAAATAAATCCTTTAGCACATTTCCACCTCTAATTGGCTATGACCTATATTCCTTGACAAGCCACGATTCTTAGTTCTACTTTTACTATCTATGTAAAATAGAATTGAGCACTTCTTGTACTTCTTCCAACTCCCCTTCGGGAACAACAATTTCGAATTGATTTTTGGATAAAGAGATGCCTCGTACTTGAACGAGAAAACCTTCTTCCGTCAGCCTCTGTTTAATCCGCTCTGCAATTTTCGCAGTAGGAGCTATATAGATCACCGTCCACATGAATAAACCTCCTATGACGTGCAACTACAACCACTAAGGCAACTAAGCAATGACGATAATACATCCTTTATACGCATAGGAACACACAATGCAATAATGATATCATAATTCCACTTTTGCCCGCAACAGAGCACATCGATATAAAAAGTAAAGCCTGAACTATTTATGCTTAGTCCAGACGTTGTTTACTGCTATAATCAGGCGCATGCTCATTTTGATGAGCAATTCTGGCTGAGGCTGCTGCGGCTAATCCGCATACTAAATCATCTAGAAAAACATGCACAGCGCTGCGGTCATCGTTCAATGCGCGAATGATTCCTATTTTTTCCTTATCTAAGTAGCCGAAGCTGGTTAATCCAATCATACCGTAAACATGTACAATGCCTAGTGCTAAGGTCTCGTCTACACCGTAAAGAGGTTCATCCACCTCAAGAATAGATTGCAGCGGCTCAGGCAGCAGTTTCTTCTCTGCTAGTTCATCCAACGCTATACCCGTGTAGAGGGTATATTGCACTTCGCGCTTAGAAAGCACGGCCATCACACTATCTGCACATTCTTCAATCGTGAGTTGATCATTATACGGCTTCTGCAGCCTGTATACGATTTCTGAGACTTGATCCACGGACACACCGCGTTTCTGGAGTAGCTGGATCATGTGTTGTTCGGTCATAAATCCTCCTCCTAGCAATGGGATGCCTATATGAATAAGAAAAGCCGGGTTCCTATTCATATGCGGAGGAAGCTATATTTACCACAAGAGAAAAACCACGATCGAGAATTTTCTTATTTCACTCGGACGGAATCTTTGCCCATAATCGTCTCGATCATGCGCATCAGATCCTTGGTCGGATCGACCCGATACTGGTCGCTCAAGGCCAAGAGCTTGTTGCTGCTTTCATAGAAAAGCGCAACCGCGAGCTGGCCCTTATGCAGCTTCAGCAGCGCCTTCAGTTGCAGGAGCTTATCCGGCTGCTCGCAGTCAGCCGTGATCTTGACGAACACGCGCTGCGGCTTCGCCTCAGCAGCAGCGCGGGGCTCTGGGCGGCCCGCAGCGGGGGCCGCCTGTGGTGTTGGAGCGGCGCTGCGCGCGCCGCTCTGTGGGGCAGCCGAGCGCGGCGTACGATCCCTGACATCGTCAGGGGATCGTCGCTGCGCCGCAGGCTGCCTGCGAAGCCGCTGGACGGCCTCCGGGTCGTCCAGCGCGGCAAGCTGCTCCGCGAGCAGCTTGGGCGGGTCCTCGTCCTGAAGCTGCAGCTTCGCACGGATGAGGACGAGTCTGCCCTTCTGCACGAGCGGGGCCGACTTCTTCCAGGTCTCGGGGAACAAGACCACCTCAACTTTATCTATGCGATCCTCCAGCTCCATGAACGCCATGGGATCGCCTTTTTTGGTGACGATCGTCTTGTTCGAGAGGATCATCCCGGCTACTATGACATCGCTATGATCTGGCAGTTCCGTTAGCTGATGCAGCATTACAGCATCCAGCTCTGCCAACTGCTCGGAATAAGCATCCAGAGGATGACCCGAGATATACATGCCGAGAAGCTCTTTCTCCAACTCTAGCTGCTTGGATGGCGGCATCGGCGGGATATTCGGCACCTCAACCTCCCAGTTCGGCTCTTCGACAAATCCGAAAAGGTGAAGCTGTAAATCGTCCCGTTCCTTGCGCCATTTCGTAGCAGAAGCGATTGTTTCATCTAAGATGGCGAGATGTTGGGCACGGTGACCGCCAAGCGAATCGAAGGCGCCCCCTTGGATGAGGGATTCAACCACCCGCTTGTTACAGACGCGGAGGTCGACCCTACGACAGAAATCCAACAGGCTCTCGAATGGCGCTTTCTTTCTCTCACTAAGAATGGCATCTATGGCTTGTGTTCCGACATTTTTGATGGCGGCCAATCCGAAACGGATGGCTCCGGCGCTCGAATCGGGTGTAAACACCGTTCCGCTGCCATTCACATCCGGCGGCAGGACAGCGAGCTTCACACGTCGACATTCATCTACGTACTCAGCAACCTTGCGATGATTCCCCATAACCGCGGTTAACATCGAAGCCATGAAATAGATCGGATAATGCGCTTTTAGATAAGCCGTTTGAAATGCAAGCACCCCATATGCCGTCGCATGCGCACGCGGGAAGCCATAATCAGCAAAACGCACAATCATATCATACACATGGTTCGCCTCATCCGCGTTAAATCCTTGACGTAAACTCCCTGAGACGAAATGCGTACGTTCTTCATCCAGCACTTCCCGCTTCTTTTTGGAAACGGCTCTACGCAATAGATCCGCTTCTCCTAAGCTGAAGCCTGCCATCGACGAGGCAATTTGCATGATTTGCTCTTGATACACGATGATGCCATACGTATCGCGTAATATAGGCTCAAGGGTCGGATGCGGATAAACAACCTCCACCTGTCCATGTTTACCTGCAATATATTTCGGTATAAATTCCATCGGGCCGGGACGGTACAAGGCTAAAACAGAAATAATGTCTTCAAATTCAGATGGCTTCAAGTCCTTTAGCACCTTGCGAACGCCCGTTGACTCCAGTTGGAATACGCCTGTTGTTTCACCTCTGCTAAGCATCTCATACGTGATATTATCCGAATCCATGTTGAGGAGATCAAAGTTAATCTGAACCTCTTCCATTTGGGCAAGCCAATCCACGGTTCGTTCAATGATCGAAAGGGTCCGTAGACCCAGGAAATCCATCTTGAGGAGTCCGATCGCTTCCAAATGCTCCATTGTATACTGCGTGAGTGCCGTCTGTGTCGTGCCTTCTTGCAGGGGAACATAATGCGTCAGCGGCTCACGCGAAATGACTACACCGGCAGCGTGCGTTGAGGCATGGCGCGGCATACCTTCAACTCGCATTGCCATTTCCAGCAGTTCTGCAGTCTTAGGCTGTCTGGCTACCATCCCTTTCAAATCAGAGCTAACCTGAAGAGCTTCCTTCAGTGTCATGCCTAGCTGATTAGGAATCGCTTTTGCTGCTCGATCCACGTCCCCGTAAGGCACATTGAGGACACGCCCTACATCCCGAACAGCGGCCTTAGCCGCCATCGTTCCGAAGGTAATAATTTGCGCAACATGTTCATGACCATATTTGGCCACGACATAATCTATGACTTCATCCCGTCGCTCATCGCTAAAATCAATATCTATATCCGGCATGGTTATCCGTTCTGGGTTCAAGAAACGTTCAAACAGCAGCTTATATTGCAGCGGATCGACATTCGTAATGCGCAGCACATAAGCAACTAAACTTCCTGCGGAGGATCCCCGACCAGGCCCTGTCATGATCCGTTTCTCATGCGCGAATCTAATAAAATCCCATACGATTAAGAAGTAATCTGAGAAGCCCATGTTCTCAATGACACCAAGTTCATAAACAAGGCGATCTTCAGCCTGTTTCCTCATGGGATGGCTCGGATCTCGCCATTCTGGCTTACTGCCATAACGCTGTTCCAACCCTTGCTTGCACAGCTCCTGCAAATAAGCCCCGGCGGTCAAATGCTCTGGAATCGGCCTGAAGCTTGGCAAAATCGATTTCCCGAACGTCAGTTCGAGATCGCAGCGCGAAGCTACCACAGCTGTATTCGCAAGCGCCTCTGGTACATGGACGAATAGGCGTCGCATCTCCTCTTCGCTTTTCAAATACATCTGGCTCGTTCCCATCTTGAGACGATCCGTGTCCTCCACGGTTTTGCCAGTGCCAATACAAATAAGTATATCCTGCATCACATGATCCGGCTCTGTTACGTAATGCACATCATTCGTTGCGATCAAAGGAATTCCGGTTTCTTTGCTCAATTCGATCATCGAAACCATCACTTTTTTCTGCTCAATCATGCCGTGATCTTGAATTTCCAGAAAGAAATCGTCACCGAAAATGTCGCGATAACGCTCTGCAGCTTTGCGAGCCTCGTCGTAACGGTTATGGAGCAAATGCTGGGAAACCTCACTACCTAAACAAGAGCTTAGGCAAATCAGCCCCTCTGAGTGCTGAGACAGATGTTCTAAATCAATACGCGGTTTATAGTGAAAGCCCTGTAGATGTGCAATCGACGTGAGCTTCATTAGGTTCTGATAGCCTTTGAAATTCTTCGCAAGCAAAATAAGATGATAAATCGGCTGCTCCTGCCTAGTTCCTTTATCCCGAATGGAACCGGCAGTGAAGTACACTTCACACCCAATAATTGGTTTAATGCCACGCTGTTTGCAGGCTTTGTAGAACGCGATTGCCCCATACATGACACCATGATCCGTCAAGGCCAGAGAGGTCATGCCAAGATTAGCCGCTTGTGAAACAAGCTCCTCCATCCGTGCCGCACCGTCTAATAAACTGTATTCACTATGCACATGCAGATGTACAAACGAACTCATCCGCAATTCCCCCCTTCTTTCGTGATTTATTCCTTACATTTTATCATATTGGAGCTAGCCAGTCCCATACAGTAGTAGAGAGAGTTTGTCCTCTCAACTCAGTAGAAAGGAAGCGATTGGTACATGGCTGGCTTTTGGGCAAGTATTATCATGTATTTCTGCATTGCATTCGGGGTCGTATTCGGAGGCAGTATGTTAAGCGGCATCGCAGCCGTATTAACGTTGCAATCTCCCACAGAAAAAATGTTGACCATCTCGGAAAATATCAAGATTTGGGCCATGGTCGCTGCGGTTGGTGGTACCATTGATCCAATCCGTTATATTGAAAGTCACGTGGCCATCGGCCATCTCAATCCGGCGATCAAACAGGTTGTCTATATCATCGTTGCTTTTACAGGGGCACAATTCGGAACTGCACTTATTCAAATGATCTGCAAGGGGGGCCATCAGCCTTGAGAATCCCTCCTTTTGCCCGATACCAACGACTGCTTGCGAGCTTTGGACTGCTGTTGTCGGGAGCGATCATTGGGAGCGCGGTATATATGAGCATTCATCAACACACGTATAATGAGTTGTACGTGCAATTGCATAAAGTTTTACAGGAGAATTATGATCTCCAAGATGATATCTCTAGCTTGAATAAGACGAAAAACAATCAAACATTAGTGAATGTCATCAATGTTCATCTGCTTCCCAAGAATCAAGATGATCTGATCAGCGAGGATATTCAAAAGGAAATCGAAGGTGATGTGAAAGGTGAGCTCAAGCTCGTCATTGGCCAAAAAGCAACCTTTGTGCGAGATTCTCAGCCTCTCTACGAGCGATTGATCACGCAAAGAACGTATTTCCTACACGATAAAAAATATGTCGTCGAGGTTAAATCCATTGTTTTAATCCAAACCGAATTAACCATCTGGATTACGGCGCAAGAGAAAAAAACATAACGTGAATGGCGGCTCATATTGCAATCCCGTCTCAAAATCGCTAAAGTTAAGTGTAAATTCAACGATAAGGGACGGATTGTCGCTATGCACGCCATACAATTGACGTTATTCATTTTAATTTGTCTCTTGCTCGGGCTTACCTTGTTCTTTAGCATTCGTTCAAGGCGCGAGTCAGATGCCGCCAAACGAGGCTTGTATACAGCCCGCATGAACATTGCCATGGGATTGATGCTCGTTCTTATTGCCATTACGCAGATCTTTTTCTTCAGCGAATCCAGCTTCCGCCGCATCTTCGGCACAGTACTTGTGTTGATCGGTGTTTTCAATGTTTTCGTCGGTATCCGCAATCACGGACACTTCGATCGCTTGCTGCGCTAGATTACTTGGGCAGTTAACATCGCCTTGGAAACCAGTGCTCCCGCATGATAAATCTCTACATCAATCTTGCCAAATTTACGGCTCACCTCTATGATGGTGGGTCGTATTTCTATTTTGGAATCAATTTGCAGCGGCTTTAAAAAATAGGTCGACATATTATCCATCACGAGGTCACCCTTCTTATGCTCTTGCACGATGCGGTAAGCCGCTTGCGTCATAAGTGTCGTAAGAACCCCTTCGGATACGGTGCCCAAATGATTTGTCATCTGCGGCGTGATTACACCATGAAACCGCAGTTTGCCTTTCTCATCTCTCACTTCTTCCATCCCCGACCAGATCAAATCCTCGAAGGTTTCTCCATTCTGCGGCTGCTTCTGGATCGATTGCATTGCCTTTAGAATATCGCTGCGATTAAGTACACCTACAATTTTCCGATTCGTATCCACGACCGGCAGAAGCTCAATCCCTTCCCACACCATCATATGTGCAGCTGATGCGACTGACGTCTGAGGTGAAACGGTCAGTGGATTTCGCGTCATCAATTTCTCGACGGATTGCTGTGCGCTCGCGCCGACCATATCTTTGGACGTTACCACACCGATAATGCGATTCCACTCATCAACGACAGGAAAGCGGCTGTAGCCCGTATCCTCGGACATACGCTGCCAATCTTTCAAGGTGCTGTTCGCCTTCAGTGCGAAGAGCGCTGCGCCCGAGGCGAGAATATCTTCCACGAGCATGATTTTCTTTTTGATCAAACGATCGTAGATGGCTCTGTTAATCATGGATGCAACGGTAAAGGTATCATAGCTGCTTGAAATAATCGGCAGCTCCAATTCATCCGCCAGCACTTTGACCTCGGTGCTCGTGTTAAATCCACCAGTAATTAAGACGCCAGCGCCTTGCTCTAAGGCACACAGATGCGCCCGATTCCGGTTCCCTACAATTAGCAGGCTGCCTGCCTCAATGTAACGCATCATCGCATCTTGCTCCATGGCGCCGATAACGAACTTGTGAAGCGTCTTATGAAGCCCCTTCGCCCCGCCAAGCACCTGACCGTCCACCATATTCACAACCTCAGCAAAGGTCAGTTTATCAATGTTCTGACGAAGCTTCTTCTCCACACGAACAGTTCCGATCCGCTCTTTGGTCGAAACGAGTCCCTGATTCTCCGCCTCTTTAATTGCGCGATACGCTGTGCCTTCGCTGACTTCCATATTTTTGGCGATTTTGCGAACGGAAATCCGACTGCCTAGCTTCAAGTCTTCAATATGCCGCAAAATCTGCTCATGTTTCGTTAATGTATCGACCGAATGTGTATCCAACTGTTACACCTCATTCACTAGATCCTGTATTAGTCTGTACTACTAGTATAATCGTTCTAGCGGGTAAGAACAATGAGGCTAGGGAGAAACAAAAGCATCCAACCCTATTGGATTGGATGCTCCATCTTTATTATACCAAACATACGTTCGATGTCAAAGATTAGCTCATTCTTTGCTTACTTACGGAATTGCAAAAGCTTTCGTCTGCCCTGAACGAGCTGCTCCATCTGCCATTTCTTCATCCGATTAATCCGGAGCTGCTGTTTGCGTTTCTCTTCATCTACACCAAGGATTTGGTGTAAATGTGCGGCAATGATGAGCAAGGCCATCACAAGCCAGATGACGCTAAAAATCATCGGCAAGGAACCAACTTCACGAAATTGTAATTGTGGGATGGAATAAAATAACATGCCGACTGCCAAACTCATATACACGACATTTTTGAAACCTTTCAATCGAATCACACGCCTTTCGCTCTTAATAACCTCGAACCGATCTCTACCTACTTTCATTGTATGAGACAAGTTCTAGATATATGAACGTATGGGCGCGTGATGGCCAAGCTTATTCCACTTCAAAGCCTTGGCTGCTCAGGAAGGCTTTCATATGCTCCCTTGGACGCTTCGCTTTCGCAGCCATTTCCTTGGACCAGGTCGTATCGACTTTGCCGCCGGTACGCACGTTCATATAGTCGCGGATCGTCTCGTCGTACACTTCGACCGCGCCGCTGTTTGGTGTATACCGATTCTCGTGGTATACGACCTCTAACGGGAGCCGCGGGCGATGCAGCGGCTCTTGATCCGGCATGCCGATGCACATGCCGAAGATCGGATACACGAGCTGGGGCAAGCCCAGCAGCTCGGATACTTCAGCGGGCTTATTGCGCAGCCCGCCGATATAGCAGACGCCGAGGCCGAGTGACTCGGCGGCAATGGCTGCATTTTGCGCAGCTAATGCAGTGTCGACGGTGGCAATGATGAGATTCTCAGCATTGCCAGTAACTGGCGTGTCCACGTGTTGGTGGACCGCCTCCGCGTAGCGGTGCAGGTCTGCGCACCACACGAGGAAGAGCGGGCACTCGCTGACGTAAGCTTGATTGCCAGCTAGCTCAGCTAGCTGGCTCTTCAGGTCAGCATCCGTCACATGGATCACGCTGAAGGCTTGCATATTACTCGATGTGGAGGCAGCCTGAGCCGCCTGCAGAATCGCTTCGCGTTGTTCGATGCTAACCTGCTCGTTTGTAAATTTACGGATCGAGCGATGACTTTGTAAAAGTTCAATGATGTGATTCATTTCTTCGGTCCACGTCCTTTGTTTTTTTCTCAGTATCCCTGAAACAAGACAAATTTTCAAATCCAACTATCAGATTAATGTGAGTGAGGAGATAAGCGGGGCTGGGTGCGCGGACGGGAGGGCGGGGAAAGACGGAAAACCTGCTACTAAGAGAGAAAGACAGCACTCAGACCGTTTTCACCATCTGTAAGGTGATTTTTCATCACTACAGATTCATTTAAGCGGCGGGTGACCGCTGTAGTGATGTTTTTCATCACTACAGCGAGAGAAAGACAGCACACAGACCGTTTTCACCACCTGTAAGGTGGTTTTTCATCACTACAGATTCCTCAATGCGGCGAGTGGTCGCTGTAGTGATGTTTTTCATTACTACAGCGAGAGAAAGACAGCATTAAGATCGATTTCACCACCTGTAAGGTGGTTTTTCATCACTACAGATTCCTCAATGCGCCGATTGGCCACTGTAGTGATGTTTTTCATCACTACAGCGAGAGAAAGACGGCATTCAGATCGATTTCACCATCTGTAAGGTGGTTTTTCATCACTACAGAATCCTTAATGCGGCAGGTGACCGCTGTAGTGATGTTTTTCATCACTACAGCGAGAAAAAGACGGCACCTAGACCGATTTCACACCATCTGTAAACAGGTATTACTTATATTCACGAAAAAACTCCCACAAAACCTGCATTTTCGCAGTTTCTACGGGAGTTTGAGTACAATGGTTTTCGCCTCAATGAATCCGAGGTCTTCTCCAACCTTATTTCAACAACACTTTTCTTCCTTTACGATACAGCAAGGTCAACACCCATGGAATGCCTACAATCAATACAAATACAATACCGTTGTAAACATTAAATAGCAGGATAGACCCCGGCATGTGAACCTTATACTTCCAGAGGGATAGTAAGGCAGGGTGCATGAGATAGACCCCGAAGGAAACCATCCCGAGGGAGACGAAAAACTTACCTATCCGCTTCCATTTTAGTAGAAGCTCCTTAGCCATCCAGATCATGCTTACGCCAATGCCCAGATTGTACAACAGCCACGTGATCTCATACCAGGTATTTTCAAAGGAATATCCTCTTGATGCTAATAAATAAAGCCCCGTGTACACCAAACCACTCACGATAGACGATGGAATCACCCATCCTTTGTTCCGATCCAACCATGCGCGGAAATTCCCATAATTCATCCCAATGGCACCGCCGACGAGGAAGTAGCCGAAATACGTGATACATAGTTCAGGCTTATGACTAATCGCGCCAAACCAGTGACTATAGATGTAGACACCCGCCTGAATAGCTAACCCCCAAAGCGCCAGCGTTTTACGAAACCATGCGGCACTTCTGACAGCCCAAACAAGCAACGGAAACAATAGGTAGAACTGCACGATAATGATCATAAAATACAAATGATAGCCCGAATCCGCCCATTTTAACTGCTCAAGAAAAACGCTAAGATCTATTTTTATTGGATGCTCTGGCGTCCACAGCCATGGATTATATATATAGTAGAAAAAGGACCAGACGATATAAGGGACAAGCACTTGCCGAACGCGTTTCCAATAGAAAATACCTGCTTGCTTAGCGCTCCAATTATCCGCATAAATATAGAACAACACGATGCCGCTCAAAAAAATGAAAACAGGGACAGCAAAATAACTTATTTTGTTCATAAATAAAATAAACAGCTGTGTGCTGCTGCCTTTCAAAGCCGGATCCACTGTCCAGTCTGCCGTTACATGAATCATTACAACAGCAAGGATGGAAATTGCTCTGACAATATCAAGCTCCGTGATTTTTGCTTTTGCCATGTCGGTTTGCTATCCTCATTTCTTAATAAATACACTTTTACTATAGACATTTTCGACATGTTTCGCAACAGCTTCATTCCATGCCAAAAAGCCCCAATAATGGTTTGGGACTTCATAATTGCTTGGTCTGCCCTACTTTGACTTGCCGTCTTCGTGCTGAAAGCAGAAACCTCATAATTGTTAAACTGACTAATATCGTCGCTGATGCCATGTACATAAACGGCACCCACCCCAACTTGCTATCCGTACCTAGTAGTAATCCATGCACCATGGATAATACATAAATTGGATACGATAAGAAGTGAAGTGTTAACCAGAGCTTTCTCTTCAACTTGTTTCTAATATCTGTAGTAAATAGCACAAGCAATAAGCCATACATTGCGATTGTCCCCATACCGTTCAAGACCGGGTTATGTTTCGCTGTAAAAGGGATTAGGAGCTCAGCCCAGTCGAAAGGCATAAAAGTATCTATAATGAGAAGAACCGTATGCAGGAGGGCAAAACAGGTCCCCGTGAGATTCATATAGGTATGCCATCGGAGCAATCTGCCCTTTGTGTGCCCTTTAATCTGAGGATAGCTGTAAATGATACCGATAGCCATTCCAATAAACAAGGTTAGGTACGAGAGAATACCAAAGGTTCGAATGAGCATCCAGGTAGGCAATTCAACGAAAAAATGAATCATAGACTTCTTGCTCCTTTCAATCCAGTCCAGGTAAGCTCCATGCTGCCAATGAGTGGCTTTACATGAAACACATCACCTGCGGTGGTGTATACGATAGCTTCCATGCCATGTGTTTTATGCTGAAAGAGGGAAACTCCTGCTTCAATCCCAAGTATACACAGCGTTTTTGCCCAAACTTCACAAGCGATCAAATCTTGGCCGACAACGGTACATTGCACGACAGAAGATGTGCTCGGCCGCATCGTACGTGTGTCAATGAGGTGATGCTTCTCCCCTTCACTCGTTTGCCAACGCCTGCGCAGGATGCTGGAAGTAGCTACAGCGCCGCTTACAAGTTGAAGCGCAGCTTCTTGAGAAATATCCGATTCAAAGGGATTTGCAATTCCAATGCTCCATGGCTCGTTCTCCGACGCTCCTCCCCAGACCACGACATCACCGCCCGCATTCATGAGCCCCCTGCCTACATGCCAATCCTTTCGCAGCAGAGTTGCTATTTGGTGAGCTGTCCAGCTTTTCACAATCCCGCCGAAATCCAGTTGGTGACCTGCCGGGATTCGAACCGATTTCATCCAAGGATCCACTTGCAGCTCCAATCCTGTCCCAGTACGGGCAGGATGTTGTTCCAGCTCCACATTCCATGCCTTTATTCTCTCAAATGATTGTCTATACCCCGCTTGCTGCAAAGCATGTCCAATACAAATGTCAAAAGCGCCACTCGTTTGTTCCTTATAATGCCTCGCTAGCTCAAGCACCTCCATCATGCTGTCAGAAACGAGACTAGGCTGCCCGCTTCGCGCATTGATATATGAGCATTCACTAGCGGATAGAAACCGACTAAACCGTTGTTCCTCAATAGTAAACCTATCCAATATGGGCATTTCAAGCTGAGCTATTGACGTATCTGATTCCAATAGAACCTGCATGTGTGAATTCATTGCGCGAAATGTGAGCTCTTGAAGCATACGGCCATCATCTCCTATCCATTCACGATGCTAGGATGCGTGACTTCTTGTGTGCGGCTTTGTTTGTGATGGTGATTGTATTTGTGACTGTGGTTGTCTTCCGCTGTTTTCCATCCTATTATCTGAGTTTCTATTATTGAATGGCTCTGTCGATGGTGTGTCGACCTTTTGCTGTGTGGTCATGGTTGTCGAATTCAGCTTTGCATTAGAAGCCTCTCGAACCGCACCAAGAAATTCAGGACTTTCTTTAACTTCCTGAAATAAATAGACCACAATCATCGCACTCACGAGCCCGATCTGCCATTTTGTCCATTTGGAGGATGCTTTCATACCTAATCCATCCCATCTCTCTGATTAAGAATCTAAGGCTAATTATACGCGGTTAAAGTCCTAAAATCCTGAGTAAACCCTAAAAATTAGCTGAAAACTCCCTGAAGTTATGTTTGAAGAATGGGCGCTTTCCTTCCGAAGCCTAGGCACAAAGGGAAATATGTCCTCATATGATGGAGTAGTTTACTTTGCTTGTTGGCAATAAAATCCACCTTTAAACGATGGTCGATCATCCATGAATGGCCTCGATAGGGATTTTCTCATGCTGGAAGGAGTGTTCACTATTGACCACCAGAACGAAAGTTGGCGTATCCATTCAAAGCACCAGCATCTATTTGGATGATCGAACCGTTGTTCTAAGTGAAGCCATTGCAAGAAAATGGAAAGTTCCGTCCAATCAAATGATTAACATGCGATTCGGCTCATACCAGCAGGATGTCAAAGTGGTCACAGCTGCTGTACCGAATAGCCTCCGTGTCGACCCTGCACTTGCATCAAAGATTGGTCTACATCAAGGGGCACGGCTTACTATCAACTATAAGCCAACTTCGAATACAATGTCGATCGGACCTTTAATTGGCGTCATGATTAGCCGCGTTAATACGAGTTCCCCCAGCCGCCCTTTTGGTCCTATCACCACTTTTTGTAAAGAATTGACCGATGCTTGTAATCAAGTAGGGGCTAGTGTGTGTTTCTTCCCTCCACAAGAGATGCGTGCAAATCCACAAACACTTTCTGCTTATTCGTATGCTAATGGTTCTTGGAGTAAAAAAACGTTCCCTATTCCGAATGTTATCTACAATCGACTCACCTCGCGCAAATACGAGAATATGCCCAATGTTCAGCAGTTTATGAAGGACGTCAAGTCCCGGTATGGCACGGAAATCTTTAATGAGAAATATTTGAACAAAACAGAGGTTTTTGAGGCTTTGCGTAAAGATAGCTCATTGCACAGTTACTTGCCTGAGTCGTATCTTTTCAAAAACTTTCAAATGCTGAAACTTATGGCTGCTCGCCATAGTGCTCTTTTCCTTAAACCGATCACTGGAAGTCTCGGCAATGGCATTATTCGTATTCGCAAAGAAGGTCTCGGTGAATCGTATACGGCTCACTCAACAAGCCTTGCCGGTGTCCGTAGACAGACATTCCCTTCACTTCTAGCCGTCTTCCAGTCCATTTCCGGGAAGCTCAAGACACAGCGTTATCAAATCCAGCAAGGACTTGATCTCATTACTGCGGAGGGAAATCCAATTGACTTCCGAGCACTAGTTCAACGCGGTGAAAAAGGAGAATGGGAAATCACTTCCATTGTAGGTCGGATTGCAGGCAGCCAACACTTTGTCTCTAACCTTGCACGCGGTGGAAGCTTATCAACGGTCCCTGAAGCATTAGCCAAAGCTGGCTTCTCCTCTCCAACGCGTGTCTCCATTATAAGGAAGCTACGCAAGGCCTCGTTGGACATTGCCAAGGGGATCGAAACCCAAATTCCAAGTCATTTCGGAGAGCTAGGGATTGATCTTGCTGTTGATCGATCAGGCCGAGTTTGGCTTCTAGAAGTCAATTCCAAGCCATCTAAGGATGATAATACAGCACTAAACACCGACCCTAATAATAAAAATAAAATTAGACCATCTGTTAAGACGCTAATCAAATACGCTCGTTTCTTAGCGAAGTATTGAGGTGAAACATGCGATTGCGAACACAGCGACCCTTGTTGGGGATCATGGTAACTGAACTAAACAGAGAACTACCTTTTGCCAACACGAACTTCTATCAGAATCTGACGACGCACGGAGCTAACGAGGAGATTGATGTGTTTGTCTTCTCACCAAATCGCATCGACTGGAACCAAAAAATGGTAAGGGGCTACATGTACGATAGAATACAGCAGGCATGGCTTACAAAGCTGTTCCCCCTTCCGACTCTCATCTATGATCGTTGTTTCTTCAGCAATAAACATAGTTATCTCACGTATCAATATCATGTGCGCAAGCTGCGTTCCATGTCCTCTATTCGGTTTCTTGGTTACGGTCTGGGCGGAAAGTGGGAAGTGGGACAGATCTTACAGAAGGATCCTGATCTACAACCATACTTGCCAGAAACCAGCAGACTCCGAAGCGGACAACAGCTCGAAATCTGGTTTCAGCGTAGGGCAGATGCTTTCTTAAAGCCACAAGGCGGCAGTCAAGGCAGAGGTGCGTTGCACATTCATAAAGAGGGACTGTTGTATCACGTGCAAGGACGAGATGGACGTAATCACCCCATCACAGAAGAGTTTAAGGAGTGGCATTCTTGCTGGCAATGGCTGAAGAGCTTGTTAGGCTCACGGCCCTATCTCCTGCAAGAATATTTACATCTTCACTCGATGAACGGGATGGCCTATGATGTTCGATCCTTAGTGCAGAAAAATGGTCGCGGAAACTGGGAACATACGGGTATGGCCGTTCGCGTTGGCAAACCTGGAAGTATCACCTCTAATCTACATGGCGGTGGCTCTGCCGAGGATGTGAGTCATTTTCTTATCAGAGAATTCGGTGAAATGAAGTCTCATCAGCTGATTGACACGATTGCCAGGCTCTCACAGCACATTCCGTCTGTACTGGAGTCTTATCACGGTCGACTTGCAGAACTTGGCATTGATTTAGGAATCGATACCAGTGGACGTGTGTGGATCCTTGAAGTGAATTCGAAGCCGGGCAGAACGATTTTTGCCCGTTTGCATAATGAGCGAGCACGTACGAAATCAATTGCAAATCCGATCCACTATGCTGGATTTTTGTTAAACAAACAGCTGAGCTGAGCTAGCTAAGCTTTGTTTGAACGTGCTCATTGGGGGCAGAAGCTATATCTGCCTGTTTTGACACGGAAAGCCCCGTAGGGCAACAAGTTTAGGAGGGTAACCTAATGAGTTTGACATCGTGTATGCTCCACGCCGTACAACGAACAGATAGATCGGTCTACTTAACGAGTGATCTCGCCAAAGCTTTACGGTTAACCGGAATTAAATCCATTACTGTAAAGGTTGGGAGTAAAGGTACTTCGTTACCGATCCGTTTGATCAAAAAAAGTGGTCAGCATATGTATATCCCGCTTTCCTTAATGGCCTCCTTGCGTATTCCTCGCACTGGGAATGTTTTAGTTTCTAATACCAACAATAAAGAGCTTCGTATCGGTCCACTTATCGGCGTTTTAACCAATGTGGAAAACGGTACATCGCCATTCGGCTCAATAACAGGCTTCATTCGCCAAGTCATTAATACAGGTTCACATCGTTCGTTCAGCTTCGCTTTCAGTCCCAAGAATGTGAACTGGATTCAAGAGACGGTGTCTGGCCTTATCCCGAAAGAAGGCGGAGGCTGGATGCGTAGAACATTCCCTCTCCCCGATGTTATCTATAACCGGCTATCCAGCCGCAAAGCGGAGAAATCTGCAGGTATGGAGGGATTTAAAAATCGCTTCGTACAACGAGGTATTCCGATCTTTAATTGGAGCTTCTTTGATAAATGGGATGTATACAAAATGCTAGACGGCGACGACGCTTTCCGTTTCGTACCTGAATCCAAAATTAATCCCACTGCCGAGCAAATTAAAGAAATGCTCGATAAACATAAATTTATTTATTTGAAGCCAACAGCGGGCAGCCTTGGCATCGGAATTTTTCGGGTAACTTATAATCCGAAGCGCGGTTATTTCGTTCGTTACCGCAAATCGAATAAAAATGTTTTGATTCGTTATGCCAAATTCGAGGGCTTGATGCAAATGCTGGGTACAGGACGCGGACGTTTAGCAAGCTATGTCGCCCAACAAGGAATTCGACTCATCGAAATTGATAATTGCCCCATTGATTTCCGCTTCCACTTGACGAAAAACGGCAGTAATCAATGGGTTGTGGCTGCGATTGGTGCTAAGAAATCAGGCAAAGGCAGTGTGACAACACACATCCGAAATGGTGGTCAATTAATGACACCTGAACAGGTTCTACGTTTAGTCTATGGAGGTCGTGCAGAGCAAATTCTTGATAACGCCAAAGAAACAGCTATTAAGCTTGCGCAGGGGATCGAAAATAATTATGACCATTTGCTCGGTGAGTTAGGCTTCGATATCGGAATCGATCAGAATGAAAAAGTGTGGATGTTTGAAGCCAATGCGAAGCCAGGCCGATCGATATTCAAGCATCCTTCGCTGAAAGACGGAGATGCTGCTACCATTCAAAGTGTTTATGAGCATTGTCTTTATTTGAGCCGCTTCCGCTCAAGGAGGGAAAACTAATGGGTTTTACCCTTCATGAGAAAGCACCTAGACCTACGATGGCCATCCTCACGGTGAAAGACAGCTCCCGTGTATTTCGTGGAAACTTAGACAACTTTCTGGATTTGATAAAAACAGGTGAGCGGTTAGGCCTCGACGTCTATGTCGTGACTGCGAAAGACTTCAGCATTTCGAACTCTGAGATGTACGGTTATCGCTTTCAATTAGGTACTAATAAATGGAGCAGGGAACTTGTTCCCTCTCCTCAAGTTGTTTACAATCGCATTCCCTACCGAAAAATGGAAATGAGGCCCGAGGTTCAACAAACCATTCAAGCCTGTAAACGAAGCACAAGCATTCATTTGTTCAATCCTTCATTCTTTAATAAATGGACATTATTCAGTTGGTTAAATAGTGCCAAGGAAAGCAAGCCCTATATGCCAGACACACTTCAAATGAACCAGGTGTCTGATCTCTCACAATTGCTACAGAAACACCCTGTGCTTTACTTGAAACCAGTAAAAGGCAAAGCCGGAATGGGCATCATGCGGATTGATCGCGTGACCAACAAAAACAATCAATCGCAATATCGACTGAGCCGTCTAGAAGACAAGAAAATGGTCTATAGCTTTCATAATTCTTCGGACGACATCTGGGATGAATGGGATCAGAAGCGCGGTAGCCAGGATTATATCGTTCAACAGGGGATTGCCCTTACAAGATTCAAAGAACGTGCCTATGATCTGCGTGCATTAGTCCAGAAAACGGCTAAGGGTGAGTGGAGTGTTTCTGGTATCGGAGCTCGTGTAGCAGGCAAAGCAAGCATCACAACACACGTTCCGCGCGGCGGATCGATCGAAGAACCGCGGAAGCTGCTGACTTATGCTTTCGGAGCTAAAGAAGCCAAAAACATTCTAAAGCGAGTTCGGACTGCGGTGATAACACTCGCTACTCAAATTGAGAAGTCCTCTGGCAATCCCCTTGGAGAAATGTCCATGGATATCGGCGTTGACACGGCAGGACACATCTGGTTTTTTGAAGCTAATTCGAAGCCAATGAAATTCGACGAACCCCGAATTCGTCAAAAATCGCTTGAACGGATTATTCAATACAGTCTGCATTTGATCAATAATCGGAGAAGAAGGTGATTATGCTTGGCTCAAGAACGACTAGGCGTACTCGCTATCTATTTAAACAACTCACGACTTGAAGAGCTTGCCTATTTCAAACGGCTAAGTAAGGAAGGCCTGAAGCTAGGCGTTCAAGTCGAAGTATTTACTCCGGCGGATGTACAGGGAAACGCAGTGCGAACGCTCACATTTGATTCCAATCGAGGAAGATGGCTTCGGAAGATCACGTCATTACCTCCCATTATCTACGATCGCTGCCGCTATAAAGCCGCGGCGAATTATCATATGCTTCAAGCCTTCCGCAACCGCCATGCCAAACTCATTTATTTAAGTAGGCCGCTCGCCAATAAATGGGCGATGCATCAAACACTTTCCCAAAGCAGCACAATTCGTCCTTATTTACCAGCGACAGTGCGATACAGCACCATCCATGAGTTGATGAGGTTCCTGAAGAAGTATAAGCTTATCTATGTCAAACCAAAGAATGGCACCGGAGGAAGAGGAATCATGAGAATTGAACAGCTTTCCTCCGATCTATATTTATTGCAAGGAAGAAATCAATACCGATCGATCATCGCGCCCTTTAGAGCCAATGAAAGACAGCTAGCAATTAAGCTGCATACGTTGAATCTGAGCCCTGATTATGTCGTACAACAAGGGATCCATCTTACACTGAATGATGGCCGTGTGCATGACTATCGTTTGCTTATTCAGAAAAACGGTCAAGGTACGTGGGAAGTGACCGGATGTGCTGGAAGAATTGGTCCCCATCGCAGCATTACCTCCAATCTTCACGGAGGCGGCACTGCCGTCACGCAAGATCGATTATTAGGTTATCGCTTCTCTTCCCCTGAGAAAATAGAATCTATCAAAGACGAGATGAACGATTTTGCTTACAAGCTTGCTGACTACCTAGAGGTCAAATTCGGCAAGCTGTGCGAGCTAGGTATGGACATCGCTGTTGATCCCAAAGGCAATGTATGGCTTCTCGAAGTCAATCCGAAGCCTTCTCGCGAAGTTTTTCGCAGAATTGGTCAACACGCGACTTACCAGAAAGCTGTAACAAGACCGTTGGAATACGCCCTTTGGATGCTGAAGCAAAGAAATCAAAGCCCTGATAATTAATCCCGATTCCCCCCATAAAAACCACCATTAAAACAAGAAAAACCTGAGACAACGAGATGACATGGAATTCTCGTTGCTTTAGGTTTTTCTTCTTTTCGGCTTGTAACCAGTTACAGTTACATATGCCCTAGATGCCCAATCGTTTGTACAAATATTTGCTCAATATGCTCATCATCTAGGGAATAATACACGGTCTTTCCCTCTTTGCGTCTTTTGACTATATGCAGATCTCTCAAATACCGTAGTTGATGTGAAACGGCAGATTGCTCCATCCCAATCCTCGTCCCAAGCTCATGAACACAGAGCTCCTTACGCAGTAAGAAGTAGATGATTTTAACACGAGTTGGATCTCCTAGTGCTTTGAAGATCTCGGCAATTCCAACTGCCTGCCCATCTGTTAGTTCACTCTCGAGTTCCGCTGGGGACCGCTCCGCATGCTCGCAGCTGCAATCGTCGGTTACGGTTCTTACCTCCAGCAATCCTTTATCCATACGAAATCCCCCTAGCTTCGTCACCTATTTTATACAGGAAGAACGCTGTGATTGTTCATTGATTTCTCAATTTGGATCGTCGCATGCGTAATGCCAAACTGCTTCTCAATGACAGTGATCCCTTGTTGAAGAATTTCCTGACTGTCACGATCATCCATGATAAGCAAGTGACAACTCAAGGCCTCTATCCCCGATGTAATCGTCCATACATGCAAGTCATGGACATCAACGACACCATCAATTTCTTCTAATACCTGTTTAACGTTACCGATGGAAATAGAACCTGGTGTCCCCTCCATTAAGATGTGCAGCGTTGATTTCAGAACACTCCACGCGCCTTTTAAAATAAGTAGAGAAACAATGATACTAATAATAGGATCCGCCACATACCACCCGAAGAGCAGCATGAGAGCGCCAGCTAATATCGCACCCACAGATCCTAAAGCATCACCTAAAATATGCAGATACGCGCTGCGCAAATTCAAATTGCCATGTATATCTCCTTTGCGCATGAGCGACCAAGCACTTAACAAATTAGCTAGTAGACCTATGCATGCAATCAACATCATAGATCCACTAGCAACGACAGTAGGATGTAGGAAGCGTTCAATCGCCTCCCAAATAATGAGTCCCGCGATGGCAAATAACGTCACTGCATTAAAGAGTGCAGCTAAAATTTCAAATCGGTGAAAGCCGAAGGATAAGCGCGACGAGGTGGGCTTTGCTGCAAACCATAGCGCAAGGAGACTTAGAGCCAGTGCGCCTGCATCACTAAGCATATGACCCGAATCAGAGAGCAGAGCTAAGCTATTCGTCCATAGCCCGCCTACAAATTCGAGCAGCATGATACCTGCCGTTATACCCAGCGCAATGAGTAACCCTTGTTTATTCCCTGTGTGCCCATGGTGATGGCCATGCCCGTGATGGTGGTGACCGTGACCATGATGATGATCGTGGTTATGGCCGTGGCCATCATGGTCATGATGCTTATGACCTTTGTTCTCATCTCCGTGGTCATGTCCACATGCGTGTTGTTTACCAGAATCGTGCTGATGCATGGCATTCCCTCCCTAGCTGCTCACTGCTTGAGCCATAAATGACGGATATTGTAAAATGACATTAATATATGAATGATTGCTCATATGTTTATAATAAAGAAGCACGCTTGCCAGTGTCAATAGGCTTCACCAAAAATGAGAAAAACTTGTATCGATGTCCTTCGAGGATGAGCGACCGCGTTTTAAAGGTTGTTTTTATCGCCAATTAGCAAGACGTTTTCGGGAACCGAAAACTTATACTCCCTAATGTGGAAAAAGACCGATTCATCGACTCACGCGAGGTGAGCTTGAATCGGTCATAATCAAGTGCGATTTGCTTATTTAGGTCCCCGTACCTGCCTTATTCGCCCCTGCATCAATCACGTCAGGGTCTAGCGTAATTGTCGCACTGAAAACGGTCGTGGATATCGAAAAATCCCCCGTTATTCCCCCGCCCGCGCCTGTATAAGTTTTGGAGGCACTCGTCGGGGCAATGACACACGTATCTCCGTTAATCAGGTTTCCTTCATTCCTTATGATGTTAAATATCCCTACAAAAGAAGGCATTCTGATCAGCACCTTTATCTCTCAATGTGCTATAGTGTATGCCCACCAATGCCGCTTTGCGACTGATTGCACAGATTAGGAAATATGATCCAGCAAATCGGCAAATCGACCGAGACGCATATGCGCGCCATCCAGCTCACCAGCCTCTCGGAAGCCAGCATAATCGCAAGCTGCAACGGTCAGGTTATTGCGCAGACCTGCTTCAACATCCGATGAGCGATCTCCAACCATCCAAGCCGACCCAATCCCGTGGGTTTCAAGCAGTAGTTTGACTAAATCTACTTTAGATCTCGTTTGATACTCACCCGCGCTGTATAACCCCTCGAATAGATGCGCAAGCCCCATCGCTGCAACTACTTCTTTCACATATTTCTCTAACCCATTGCTCGCAACAAATAATCGGACACCTTGGGCGTGCAAGGTCTGCAAGGTTTCAGCCACACCCTCATATAACTCCCCGCGGCCCTCCAGAAGCCCTTGAACCTGGTATTTGATCAATAGCTTATCGGCTTCCTGATGTGTGGCAATCGGTGCTTCTGGCATAACACGCATCCATATATGTTCGAGCAGCATACCCAAAGCCCCTAGAATTCGTTCTTCCGGCGGCGTTTCTCCCTCGTAGAAGCCTCTGGCACGAAGCTCGTCGAATGTCGCATGGTAAGCTGGTAACAGTAAGGTTTCCGTTTGAAATAAGGTCCCGTCCAAGTCAAAAAGCATTGCTTCAGGCAGTTGTCCCCGAGTCGTCATCTTCTTACTCCTTTATATGTATAAAATAGTTGTAATGATCTAAGTTAAGAATGGCAAACATACCCATGTAAGTCAATGTACAATCATGGAAAAATGGTTATTGCCGATCTCAAACAATTCAGTTATGATTGAAATGAGAATAATTTGATCAAAAAATGAAATATTCATGCAAAATAATCCTAACTACATTTAATAATTTTATGAAAAAATCTTCTCCCCTTATAACTTATATCCATGAAAGCGAGGAATACGATAATGAACCTTCATATTTTCCAAAACCAACAAGAACTGAACGAAGCAGGTGCTGGTATTATCACCTCCCTGGTTCAAATGCAACCGAAAGCTGTTCTCGGCTTAGCCACTGGCGGCACTCCCGTCGGGATTTACGAAGAACTTGTGAAAGCCTACGAGAAAGGCCGTGTTAGTTTCAAACAGGTTACGACTTTTAATTTGGACGAGTATGTTGGCTTGCCTGTCGACCACTCAGAAAGCTACCATGCTTATATGCAGCAGCACTTATTTGCACACATAGACCTTCCTGCAGATGCTGCACATATCCCTAATGGTAATGCTTCAGATTTGGAAGCGGAATGTGAACGATTTAATCAACTTTTGGATGATGCCAAGCAAATTGATCTGCAAATTCTAGGCCTTGGCCATAACGGACATATCGGCTTTAATGAGCCAGACGATTCCTTGATTAGCGGTACCCACCGCGTTGAATTGAAAGAAGAAACACGCGAAGCGAACGCGCGTTATTTCGATTCGATCAATGATGTGCCTACGCACGCTTTGACGATGGGTGTAGGTACGATTCTGAAAGCCAAAACCATCCTTTTAATTGTACGCGGCGCAGATAAAGCCGAAATCGTACATCGTGCCCTAACAGGACCAATTACAACCGAAGTTCCAGCCACACTGCTTCAGACTCATCCTCACCTTGTTGTTCTTCTTGATGCTGAGGCAGGGAGGCTGTTCGAATGAGCGAGCTTCTCATCTCAGGTGCTAGGGTTGTTACAGAACAAGGCATAATTGAAAATGGGTTGGTTCACGTGGTTGATGGCAAATTAGCCTATGTAGGTAAACCATCTGGCTGGCTGGCGGACACAGCTAGTCCTAGTGCAATTCGTATAGACGCTGCCGGCAAATGGCTGCTGCCAGGCTTCATCGATGTTCACGTGCATGGCGGCTATGGCGCCGATTTCATGGATGCGAATCCAGAGACATTGGATACGATCACTCGTTATCATGCCTCGAATGGCACAACTGGCATGCTGGCAACGACGATGACGGCTACGCATGAAGCGATTGATCGCGTACTTGTCGAGGTCCAGCGCTATATTGAGCAAGGTATGCCTTATGCTCAGTTGCTTGGCGTGCACTTGGAAGGTCCTTTCATCTCGCCCAAATGGGCGGGTGCTCAAGATCCAAAGCTCATGGTAACGCCGCAGCTGCCATGGCTCAAGGATTGGCATGAGCGGTTCCCGCAGCTCATGAAGCAGTTGACGTTGGCCCCCGAGCGCGAGGGGGGCCTTGAGATGATCGCATGGCTGCGCGATCACGGCATCGTTGCCGCATGCGGCCACACGGACGCCTCCTACGCCGACATTCAGTCGGCGGTGAGTGTGGGGCTCTCGCATGCGGTGCACACCTTCAACGCGATGAAGCCGCTGCATCATCGCGAGCCCGGTACCGTCGGTGCGGTGCTCACCGACGCACGCATCAGCGGCGAGGTGATCGCCGATGGGATTCACGTTCATCCAGCAGCCATTCAGCTGCTGACGATGGTGAAGCAGCCGCATGGCTTGCTGCTGATCACGGACGCCATGTCCGCCGCCGGGCTCGGCGACGGGCAGTACGACCTTGGCGGCCAGGCCGTTACCGTGCAGTCGGGCGTGGCCCGGCTGACGGAGGGCGGCGCGCTCGCCGGCAGCACGCTGACGATGATCGATGCGCTCCGGTTTATGGTGCGCGAGGTCGGTGTCAGCGTCGAGGATGCGAGCCGCTACGCGAGCGGCAATCCGGCGAGGCTGCTTGGCCTCGAAGCGACGCACGGCTCGATTGCCGCGGGCAAGCAAGCCGACCTGCTGCTGATCAGCTCGGAGCTTGCGCTGGAGCAGGTTTGGGTTCGCGGCGCGGCAATGAAATCTTAAAACATAAAGCCAGCTCATCTGAGCTGGCTTTTATTGTCGCTATTCATACAACTTCCTACAACCAGATCATATCATCCTTTCACCATTCCGATTTTCTGCCTACTCCTTGCGCTTTTTAATAATTCCGCCACTCACACGGAACTAGGAGACGCTATTTCCTCACATTCAGTCTATTCTCAATTGAAACGGAACTAGGGGACGCTATTCGTCCACTTTTAGAGGTAGGAAGGCCAATTTCGCACAAATAGGGGACTGGAGTTCCGTTACAATCATTTTTTGGCGATTAACAGGCAAATAGAGGATCGTAGTTCCCTTTATGCGGAAAATCGCTGTAAACTTTGCTCGAAAGCCTGATCTAGCCGATCACCACTCCTCCTCTTTTACTGAAAAACAGATAGAGCTGCGGCATGTTCATGTAAAATTCCGCGGAATGCCTGTTTCGTACTGTGCACTATGTTCAACTAGAAAATCTTCTTCTCCACGCGATCATCCTTCAAAATTTCAACAGCCTCCCTGAACCGCAGCGAATGCACTATCTCCCTTTCCCTGAGAAATTTCAAGCTATCCTGTAAATCCACATCATCCGTTAGGTCGATTAACCATTGGTAAGTCGCTCTCGCCTTCTCCTCGGCCGCTATGTCCTCGTAAAGGTCAGCGATTGGGTCCCCCTTAGCTTGTATGTAGGTTGCCGTCCAGGGGACGCCTCCGGCACTCTGATAGAACAGCCCGCGATCATGAGCTACATAGTGATCATCCAATCCAGCCGCTTTCATTTGCTCCAAAGTGGCGTCTTTCGTCAGCTTATACACCATGGTAGCAATCATCTCAAGATGGGCAAACTCCTCCGTACCGATATCCGTCAGCAAACCCACGACCTTATCTGGAATCGAGTATCGTTGGTTCAAATATCGCAGCGCCGCAGCAAGCTCCCCATCTGCTCCTCCATACTGTTCAAGAAGCAGTTTGGCCATTCGAGGATCACATTTGCTAACTTTGACTGGGTATTGCAGTTTTTTCTCATAAATCCACATGGGCTATCCTCCTTCTCAAACTTGCCAAGGCCAGGGAGTCTCCACCCACTGCCATGGTGCTTTCGTAAAGCTGTGTCCGAAAGGCATCAAAGGGCCGAACTCTAGTTCGAATTGCTGAACCATGTGCAAGCGCTTATGGGCAAATTGATTATATTGTTGTATCACGCTCAGATCGTCTGGGTGTGTATCCAAATAGAGCGTCAGCTCGACCAATACAAAATCCACGGCTTGCAGATCACGAAGCTGCTTGTAATAAGCTTCAGGTAGTACATACTCACTCATGTAGATTGGCCTCCTTCTCGACTCTCGGCTCATGCATCGGATAAGGTCCATAGAGCGCAGGCCAAAGCGTCCCCATTTTCAAAGCATCATAAGGACTAAACTGTGGCAGTCCTGGCGGTTGAAAATGAATATATAACTGCGGTGGCGTATTATACCATTTCACTCGGATCGGTGGACAAGGGTCGCACGGTCCGATATACGGGTACCATTTTTTAAATTGTGTGTACATACGTTTCCTCCTTTTCAGAGCCTATATGACTCGTTATATGCGGCATAACTTGACCAAAATCACCGATTTCCCATCTTTTTCGATGTGATGTTCTTGTTTTGAAGTACAAATGGCTTTGGGTGAGCAGCTTATGCTCGTTTTCCAAGCCTATTGCTCCAGCCGCCACTACTTATGCTCGTTTTCCGAGCCTATCGCTCCCCCTACCTCTGCGTGATCTAAGTACCCCCTACAGCTGATCCACTCTCTTCCACCAAACAAAAAAATCCCTCTCCGATTGCGCCATCGCAATTCGAAAAGGGATTTCATTATCTCGCTATTCATCTAATTTAATATTAAAATTCAGCACGCCTGCTTTGCGCAACGATTGATAAATAATGACGACCAAAGGTCCGAGGAACAACCCAGCGAATCCAAGCCACTCAAAACCAATGTATAACGAAATTAGAGCGGCTAATGAATTGATACCAACGGCATCACTAAGCACTTTGGGCTCTATAATACGGCGAAGAATGACTAGCACCAAGAAGAGCACGAACAACCCAATACCCATTCCTGTGTACCCCAGCAGCAGCTGGTAAATGATCCATGGAATGAAAATAATGCCGGTACCAATCACAGGCACGAATTCCATCACCATAACGAGCAGTGAAATCGCGAGGGGGTACTCTGCTCGAAGAACGAGCAGTCCGATGAATGTCAACAAATACGTAAATATCGCCATGATTAGCTGAGCGCGAATGAAGCCAAAGATAGCCTCACGCAAATAAGTCAGCACATGCTCCATTTTATCTTTGGATTTCGATTCAAACACCGAGAGAAACGCAACCTTCAAATTGGCCAAGTTGTACATGCACAAATACAGGGCAATCACATAAACGATCAACAGCATGAATAAATTAGGGATTTTACCAGCCATATTGAGGAAAAATCCTGAAATTCCGCTCAGGATTCTCGTTAGAGCACCTGTTAGCGTTTCTGTACTGCGTTCCAGCCAGGTCTGCACCTGTGCCGCCATTTCCGGCGATAAGGAATCATAGAATACTTGGGTTCGCACAACGGCTTGATCCACGTATTTATTGACGTCCTCCATATAGTTAGGTGCTTTACGCCCTAGATCGATCAGTTCAGTAACCACATTCATCCCAATGAAATAAATTAATGCTACCATCAGAAGTGTGAATGCTGTACTGACGATGGTTGCGGCGATAAAGCGTCTCATTTTCGCGGCACGCATCAAGAGAGACGTTAATGGGTCTAAGAAAATAGCTGTCACCAGTGCTAAGAGAAATGGCAGTCCTACGGTGAACAACACATACAACAGCAATAATCCTAACACCATGAGTATGGCTGTCTTAGGTGACATAGGGACTCCTCCGATTATTCATTTCCCGGTTTGACAGTGTCGATATTCGTTATATGTATACGTACAATACGTAATCGATCTACCTCTGTAACTTCAAACACATGGTTGGCGTAAGGTACTTTTTTACCTTTGACAGGCGCGCCTTCTACTTTCTTAAACAGCCATCCGCCAATCGAATCCACATCATCGTCTTCAATTTGAAGGTCCAGCATTTCGTTCAGGTCTTCAAGCAATACACGACCATCAACAGATGTGTATTTGTCCTTTACTTCCACACCAGGTCGCTCATTTACATCGAATTCATCATGCAATTCACCCACGATTTCCTCGATGATATCCTCTAAAGCCAAGAGCCCCGCAGTCCCCCCGTACTCATCGATAACGATAGCGAGTTGGGAATGCTTTTTTTGCATGAGCTTGAGTACACGGCTAACTTCCATCGACTCAGGCACATTTAATATGGGACGAATGAAGGTCTTGAGTTCCTGCTCAACATCAGGATCCGCTGTCAATAAATCAGCAATATGTACAAAACCGACAATGTTATCCTTATGCTGATCAGCAACAGGATAACGTGTATGTTTGGTTTCGTGAACGAATCGTAAATTATCGATAAAGCTTACTTCCAGAAACAGACAATCCATATCTGTCCGCGGCAGCATAACTTCCCGAGCAATGAGATCGGAGAATTCGAAAATATTATCGAAAAGCGTCATCTCATCTTCATTGATATGACCGCTTTTGACACTCTCATCCATCAGGATTCGAATTTCTTCCTCGGTATGCGCTGCTTCATGCTCACTGGCAGGCTCGACACCAATCATCGCTAGAAATTTATTTGCCGCTCCGTTTAGCACCCAAATAATCGGACTAAAGATTTTGTAGAAAAACAATAAGGGCGCTGATAGCCACAAGGATGTCAATTCTGGCTTTTGAATGGCAAAGGATTTAGGAGCCAGCTCACCGAGCACGATGTGCAAAAACGTAATAAACCCGAAGGCAACAATAAACGACAAAGTCGTTGTATAACCAGATTCCCCAAAACCAAGTTGATAAAAGAGGGGCTCCATAATCAATTCATGGATGGCTGGTTCTCCAACCCAACCAAGACCCAAGGATGCAAGGGTTATCCCAAGCTGCGTAGCTGATAGATACCTATCCAACTGGGACGTTAATTTGCTTGCATATTTGGCTATACCGCTACCTTCGTTGACCAACTGTTGAATTCGTGACTGTCGAACCTTTACAAGTGCAAACTCCGCTGCAACGAAAAATCCATTCAGCAGGACGAGCACAATAACCAGGAAAAGATTGAGAGCGATTGAACCGAAATCAAACGACGTATGTGACAAAATGTATTCTCCTTTAGAAAGAGATGATTAAATAATAGCTTTGCGGCTTTTGAAATCTACATTTCGATAGTACGAGTCGGCAACAAGCAGGTTTGGTCCGCAGCAAGATGCGGCACTGCAGAAGCAGTTCACGCGTTGGTTTAGCGTGTTATTCTCCCAACGTGCAAAGATGGCATCAAGCCCATCATCGTGTATATTTCCAAGCGGAGGCTCATTAGCAAAATCGGTGACGAAAACTTCGCCTGTGAACGTACTAACGTTCAATCGGTTTCGCCCATCGGGGTCGTTACGAACCGTTACATTCTGTTCCTCGCGTAGACGCTTAACTAACCTGCGATCCTCCTCCAATTCATTACATGCGAAGAAAGGCAGTGTTCCGAACAGCATCCACATGTCTGGATTACGCTGATCTAACAAGCGATGGATACTCGTGCGCAATTCATCCAGCGAGACCATTGGAAGATGTGAGGCGAAGGAGCTCGCATACATCGGATGTACCTCGTGACGCTTGCACCCCATTTCATTAATCAGCTGATGAATCTCAGGCAATTTTAAATGGGTCCGCGTATTAATCATCGATTCCGCAGAAACGTACAAACCGCCTTTGCTGAGTGCGATTGTATTATTAACCATTCGCTCATACATCCCCGCAGCCGTTGCTTGCCCCACAGGACGCTGTGAGTTCACAAACCCGACTTGATGGAAATCCTCTGCATCCAAATAATTGAATGAGATATGCATAACATCGAGATAAGGCGCAAGCAGCTCATATCGCTCCAAATCCAAGGTTAAATTGGAGTTGATTTGAGTGCGAATACCCCGCTCCCGCGCATACTTGAGGATCGGAAGCATATAGTCCTTCACGATCTTAATGTGGTAAGAAGGTTCGCCGCCAGTTAGACTGATCGTTTCCAAATGCTCAATTTCATCCAGCTTTTGCAGAATGACCGGCAACGGAATACGCTGCCCCTCTGTCATCGTAAGTGAATCCCCAACTGCACAATGCTCACAACGCATATTACACAGATTGGTGATGGTTAGCTCTATACT
The DNA here is from genome assembly GCF_059692215.1 of Paenibacillus sp. J22P51. Classification (NCBI taxonomy): domain Bacteria; kingdom Bacillati; phylum Bacillota; class Bacilli; order Caryophanales; family Paenibacillaceae; genus Paenibacillus; species Paenibacillus sp. J22P51. The sequence goes on from NZ_JCAUAZ010000001.1 coordinate 1,061,667, forward strand.
GGTTAATACATGTTTCCCGTATTTCCGATACGACCGAATGGGGTCCCATGGGTCATAATGGGGAGTTAGCTCCGGTAATATGGAGTGTGTTACGTTCCTATTCATGCTGTTTACACCTGACCTATCATTTCCTATTCAAGAACATCTTACTACCTTTTATGCCTATACCTATGCCCTTTATTGTAACTTATGATTCACAAAAAAGGAAACAGGGGCATGAATCGCAGATGTCGCTAACGCTTATCCACTTTCGCTTGGTGCTTAACGCGAAGCCACTTCGGTGCCCACCAGTTTGCATCACCGAGCAGCTTCATTAGCGCAGGCACGAGCATGACGCGTACGATCGTGGCATCGATCAAGACGGCAAGTCCAAGACCTAGTCCCAGCGCCTTCATAATTTCTATATCCGTGAAAATAAACGAGCCGACAACGACAACAAGGATGAAAGCTGCGCTTGTAATCAGGCTTCCTGTTTTTTTCAAACCTTCAGCTGTACTCTGATCGTTGTCGCCGCTGGCCTCATACTCTTCCATAATGCGTGAAATGAGGAAAACTTCGTAATCCATGGAAATGCCAAAAACGACACAGAAGATGATCACTGGCAGCGTTGCACTTACATACCCAATCGACGTAATGTGCAGCATGTCCGCCATGTACCCGTATTGAAAAACTAAAACAACGATACCTAAGCTAGCCCCCAAACTAAGCATATTCATTAGCACAGCTTTAAGTGGAAGTAGCACTGATCGGAAGGCAAACAATAGAACAAGATAAGTAATTCCCATTACGAAAATTAATACTGCAGGAATCTCCTTTTGAATTCGGTCAATGATGTCCAATCGGTAGGCAGGTCCGCCTGTGACGGCAGCCTCTAATCCCTCTTTATCCAGCTTACGAAGCTCTCGAACAAGTGTATCCGTTGCAGGATCATCGGTATCCCTCTCAAGTACTACGACTAATAAAGCGGTATGACCCTTCGCTAATTGCGAGACTTCCACCTGCTTTTTAACATCGGAACTCGCCAACATACCCGCAAGCTCAGCATCCGTATGCGAACCTAGGACACTAAGGTAGCTCTGGACTTCATTGACACCAGCGACAGCTTTAACGCGATCAGCGTAAGCATGTATCTCCCCAATAGAAGCTGAGGACCACACCTCATCTTTCGTATGTATCACGATTTGAATCGGTCCTGTCATTCGAGGGTCATAGGCGGTTTTCATCAGTTCTGCACCAAAACGGGATTCATAGCTCGGAGGAAGCACTTCCGCGTTCGGCACACCTAATTTCATATGACCGATGGGAATCATGCTATAAATCAGCACACCACCAACCAGAACAACTAAAACGACCGGACGTTTCATCACCGCATAAGCGATTTTTTCCCAGAACAAGGATGTTCCTTGCTTGCGGAAACGTTTAGGAACAACCTGCAAGGAGTTAATACGATGACCTAGAACACCTAAAAGCGCTAGCAGTACCGTATTGGCCACAATCACAGAAATAGAAACAACGACGACACCACCGAGACACAAAGAGCGGAAGAAGGTCAAATCTACAAACAACATACCTAATAAGCCAATCAGTACAGCGATTCCTGAGAAAAATATCGATTTCCCGGCTGTTTGACATGTCATTGCTACGGCGTCTGCAACACTCCCTTGGACTTTAAGCTCCTCACGAAAACGGCTGACCAGGAAGAGGGCATAGTCGATACCAACAGCAAGCCCCAGCATCGTAACCATATTCGGCAAAAAATTCGATAACGATTGATGCTGTGCGATGAAATAAGTAACGCCAAGGGTAAGAGTTACACTCATTACACCCACGATCATAGGTAGAAGCGCGCCAACGAATGTACCAAAAACAATTAGCAATACAAGGAGAGCAATCGGTAAACCAATCGCCTCCGACTTGGCAATATCATGTTTGCTCGCTACTTGCATGTCATACAGAATCGCCGGTCCCCCGGTTACATAGACATCCATACCAGCGGGCGGATGCACAAGCAATTTGAGCTCCGGATATTTCTCAAGTGCGGGATCCGTATCCAACGACAGTGAAACCGTAACTGCTTGAATATCCAGATGTCCTTCATTACGAGAAGTAGATACGAACTTTACACCTTCTACATAAGGAAGTTCTTTCAATTTAGTAAGAGAATCCATAATAGCATCTTGCTGATCTTTCTCCGTTAAATTAAGACCGTTAATCCCCTGATAAACGAAACTCAGTTGTGTTCGCGGTACGCCAAGCTCATCCCGCATTTGAATCAAACCCAGATCGGATTCACTCCCTTTCGGGGTAAATCCGTTGTCCTTGAGCAGACCAGGCATTTTCTGCGCGAAAACAGCAAAGATGAGCATTAAGATGATGCCGATCGTTAGGACAAGCCATCGAAACTTATACATGGCATGGCCCCATCTCCAAAACTTCCCTTGTACCGTTGACTCCCTCATTTTACTTCCTCCTTGATCTACAAAAAGAACCTGGTTTCCCAGGTTCTTCATCTAAAAAGTGCTATGTCTGTTCTAAATAATTGTCGGCATACTTGAATCAAGTTCTGATTCGTTTACGTTAATTTCTCCAATTTCGGAAATTAATACGGATAGCTTGCTTGAAAGGTCGATTTCATAGGGTTCTTTAAGCACGGTTCCTGCTTCATCCTGAAGTACACGAATCGTCGGTCTGTGCGGAACAGACATGTTCAGCTTAGATACGATTCCGTATTCTCCCGTATTCAGGCGAACCGTAATACCTAATGGGTAAATGGCAATTTTGTCTCGAAATAACGCAATCTGACTTTGATCATACATGGTTCCAGAACCCGCGAATAGCTGCTCCATCGCTTCATGTGGCAATAATGGTCTTCGATATACCCGTGTTGTCGTCATAGCATCATAAGAATCGACAAGTCCAATCCATTTGGCGAACTCATTGATTTCATCCCCTTGAATCCCTCGGGGATAGCCGCTGCCATTAATACGTTCATGATGCTGTAAGGCACAATGTGCAGAAAGCAGTGGGATATTCGGCTCATCCTTCAGTAGATTGAAACCATAGGTCGTATGATTCTTCATCTCCTTGAACTCATCAGGGGTTAGCTGAGAAGGCTTGCGCAGAATACCTAATGGAACTTTGGTTTTGCCAATATCGTGCAATAATGCCCCCAAACCAAGTGTCTCCAGCTTATCCCTACTATACCCATAACTGATACCAAGCATAATCGCATATATACTTACATTCACAGAATGTTGAAATAAGTAGTTATCTTTCACATTCATATTATTGAGCATGACCATCGCACCCTCATGAGCACTGAGATCATCAATGATCATCTTCATAACATCACGAAAATTACGCCCAATATCGTAATAATTAACGGCTCCGCGTTTATTCGAATCCTCCATTACCTTCTTGAAGGTGTTGCGAATTTCGGATACCGCTCTGCTTCTTGTTTCATCTTGAATGACATCCTCTTGAATGATGTCATCCGTTCTAGCGTCTTCTATGTAGATATAATCGATTCCATACGTAAACAAGCGATCAATGAGTCTCTGTGTAAGCTCAACATTAACAGCCAGAAGGACCATACCATCATCGTTGTATATATTCTTGGCCAGCCTCATTCCTGGTTGACACATGTTGATCGGCATAAACAGCATTTCAGGACCCCCGCATAGGTGAGCATTACGTTCTATTTAAATGTAATAGATTTTATTCAAAACTTCAATATAAAAAACCGCGTCTTTCGACGCGATTCGCTAGTCCTACGTAATATTTTACTTTAAAAACATATAAAGCGCGAAAATAATCGCAATTGCAAAACGATAATAGGCGAAGTAAGTTAGCTTCATCTTTTGTACAAATTTAATGAAGGATACGACGGCAAGTAAAGCAACGACGAAAGCCACTAGAAACCCTACAATAAAAAAGGCCAAATCGTTTGAGGAAAGCGCGTCATAATTTTTCAAAAAGTAAACGCCAGAAGCTCCGAACATAATTGGAATCGCCATGATAAACGTAAAGTCAGCAGAAGCCGCACGGCTTACACCAGACAGCATACCACCCGCAATTGTTGAGCCTGAGCGAGAGAAGCCTGGCCAGATCGAAATGAGCTGCCATAAACCGATTGCAAAGGCTTGTCGATACGTCAAGTCATCCAGGACCATTGTTTTGGGCTGTTCCTTCTTCTGCTCAGCAATGATCAATAGAATACCGCCTAACACAAGTCCAACTAACACTGTCGTTGTGTTGAATAGCTTCTCATCCACAATATCATTAAATAAGACGCCGATCACACCAGCAGGTACGATACCAATTAAAATATGCATTAAATTCAGCTTTTTCCCTGTTTTGCTTTCACTTTTCCGTTTTACGAGTCCAAATAACGATAGGATTCGCTTCCAATAGATAATGACGACTGCCATAATGGCACCCAACTGAATCACGAAATCGAAGGTTTTCATAACTTCGTCATTTTGTGTGTTTAATAAGCTTTGCGCCAAAATCATATGTCCTGTCGATGATACGGGTAAAAACTCAGTTAAGCCTTCAACGATCCCAATGATGATCGCTTCAAAAATTGTATGCATAATTGCCCCCTATGACCTGTTGAATATGGTGATACTTATTCCAAGTACTTATTCTACCTGTTTGGGACTGGGTCTGACAACATCTGTGAATCTAAAATTATGGCTGCTTGCGATCGCGGCCTCATCCTGCAGTTGATCCGCTAGCACATCACGGATAAATTCCGGCAGCATGTAAACGATCTGCTTGCCACGTCCCAGCGATAAATACCCGGAACCGAACGTAAACATATCGATCGTACCTACAAGATAGGAGCGTTCTGGATCTAGCAGCTCCTTGCCAACATGCACGGCGAGGATGCGTTCATACGGAGGGCGCGACGCATCCATTTGGACGGTTATCCCGTCCACACAGAGTACGCCGAGCACCTCCCCGCGGAAGCCGTAACCGCGTATCGGCTTCTCCATGAATTCGTCAAGCAGCGACTCTTCGAGCGCTTGACGAATATCCGCGCCGCTGAGCAGCATGCGGCAGGGATTGATCGGGCCGGGGCAGATTTCCAGCAGCCGGCCCCGGGTCAAGCCCCCCTCCTTCAGTCCCTGAAGGAGCTGCCCGCTGTTGACCAGCCCGATCTCGGCGCTGGTCCAGCGGCGAATGCCCGCGGCAAGCAAGTTGCCGAGCGGGGATTCGCCGTACCAGTCCAGGCGCAGCGGCTGCCGCAGCTGCGCCACCTCCACCGCCAGCGAGGCTGCGCTGGCGATGCGGTAGTGCTCAAGCAGCGTGGTGACGCTGCTGTCTTCTTCGCTCGCGTCCGTCATCGGGACGACGCGGCCGTTCAGCTCCACGATCCTGCGCTGCGCCGGGTCGTAGGCAAGTTCGATGTGGCCGGCATACTGTCCGAACTTGCCGGCCGCACAAATATAAGTGCCGCCGAGCAAAAGCGGCTCTTCGAGAAGATGATGGGTATGTCCGCCTAGGATCAGATCGATGCCCTCCAGCTCCTCAGCCATCTTCTGATCCGTTCTCAGGCCCAGATGGGACATAACGATTAAGATATCCACTTTAGGGCGCAGAAGGCTCACATGGGCGCTCACAGCCTTCACAGGATCGGTGACATGCCAACCAAGCAGCTCATAATAATCTTGATAAGACGCTGTAACACCAATCAGACCTATACGAAGTCCTGACTTCTCAACGGTCAGCGACGGCAGCATCCAATCCGGCGTCTCTTTGGTAGCGATTTCGGTAATATTGCTGCCAATAATCGGGAATTGCGCGTGTTCCAGCACAACCGCTCTAAGCCAATCCGGCGTGAAGGTCAAGCCTTCATTATTTCCCAGAACCATCGCATCGTAACCTGTCGCATTCATAATTTCTAAATTCGCGATTGCATTCGTTCCTTCCGTCTCAGGAAACATCCGATCCATGTGGTCGCCAATATCGAGTGTCAATACCTGGTGTGGCGGCCAGAGGCGGCGAACACGATCAAAATATGCACTTATTTTGGGCATCTGCTCAAAATGACTGTGAATATCATTCGTATGTAAAATTACTAGCCGTTGCAAGGGGGCCGACATCCCGTTCACCTCTCTTCGTAGTCAACTAGTTCCTAGCATGTCTCTATGTTATGCAAGTATCCTGCTGCTCATTTCTTGAATTTCAATTCATCGAGGGACACTTTATTTTTAAACCCATAGGTTGCTTCTTCCCCCAAAGCTGGTTCGCTTAGGAACCATACTTTTACAATACTTTTAACATTGAGACATTCGCTGCTTCCATCTGGTACGTAAAGACGAATGGGATACCCTTTCTGGAGCGGTTGTCCCTCCTGTGCATATAGAAAAAGGGCTTGATCAACCTGTGACCACGGTATCACAGCTTGGAACTCATCTACGGCTTCCACCTTCACGTGGGATGGCTCCTCATTGCTCAACTGTTGCCTATTGCTTTTCCAGTTTTGGTACCAGCCCTTGAGATCAAATGCCTCTCCCTCCACGGCGGGTACGCGATCTTGAATGTTCAAACGTTGATCCGCCAAAGCGACCATGTCATCAACCGTAAAGGTTTCCATCTTCATATATATGTCAGACACTTCTATGACTAAATTAGTTTGCATACTTACATCCCCTTCCAACTCAACAGGCATTTCCTGCCAAATGATCACTCCATTATACCATTTCCAGGGCAAAATATGATATGCTGTAAGGGATTCTAACATCTATCGCTAGGAGAAACAAATTGAACCTACACATCCAACTTTTCGCAGGGCTCGTAGACCTATTCGGAACTTCTAATCTGACGATTTCTGTTGAACAAGAGTTCATAACGATCGCACAATTGAAAGAGAAAATTATAACTAACTATCCTGCGGCCTCGGCGCAGCTTCCTATATGCTTTTTCGCCAAAAATCAAGCTTATGCCGGTGATCAGGAGACCGTTTCCGCTTCCGATGAGCTCGCTCTCATACCACCTGTTTCAGGTGGACAGCCTTCCCTTTATGAAATCACTCATACACCCATTGATGTTGTTTCAGTGAGCTCCAAGGTGAACCATCCCAACCACGGCGCTTCACTCGCTTTCATAGGTACTACGCGAGAAATGACTTATGGACAGCGAACCGTGCTATTGGAGTATGAGGCTTATGTTCCTATGGCCCTGAAAACGATGGCGAGCATCGGTGAGGAAATCGATGCCAAGTGGCCCGGTGCCTTGTGCGCCATTACGCATCGTTTGGGTAAGGTTGCTATAGCAGAGGCGAGCGTCGTCATCGCCGTGTCCTCACCTCACCGCGCCGATTGCTATGAAGCCAGTCGATACGCGATTGAGCGCTTGAAACAAATCGTACCCATTTGGAAAAAAGAAATATGGGAAGACGGATCCGAATGGAAAGGCAGCCAAACCGGACCTTGGAACCCGCTTTCTACACCGAAAGCTGAATAATGACTTGATCGGAGATGACTTAACTTGGATCCGCACTTACATACAGAAGCTGCTCCTGACGTTGACTCGCGTTATTCGAGGCAAATTTTATTTCCCCCTATCGGCCTTGAAGGTCAGCGAAAGCTAAGCCATGGACGAGTTGCTATTGTTGGCATGGGCGCTTTAGGCACCGTACTTGCCAATCATATGGTGCGTGCAGGTGTTGGCTATGTTCGAATCATCGATCGTGATTTTGTAGACAGGAGCAATCTGCAAAGGCAAATGCTTTACGATGAAGAGGACGCGTCTGCTACGATCCCAAAGTCGATCGCTGCAGCTAAACGTCTACAGCTTGTCAATTCTGCTGTTGTTATTGACCCTCATGTCTGTGATCTGAACGCAACGAATGCGGAACATTTGCTGCATGATGTTGATGTCATTCTCGATGGCACGGATAATTTTGCCGTCCGCTTCCTGCTCAACGATGTCAGCTTGAAATTAGGAATTCCTTGGATCTATGGCGGTGCTGTTGCCTCGAGAGGTGTCTCATTGACAATTCTCCCTGAACAAACCCCTTGCTTGCGCTGCCTATTCCCACAAGCGCCAGCCGCAGGTTCTACGGATACTTGTGATACAGCCGGAGTCATTGGAGGTATCATTCATGTTGTTGCGTCATTTCAAGCCACAGAGGCGCTCAAGCTGCTTGTAGGTGCAACTGAGCAGCTTAATCTCAGCATGCAGCAATGGGACTTATGGTTCAATCAGAACTCAGCCATACGGGTATCTGGGGCTAAGAAGTCGGATTGTCCCGCATGTGCACATAAGCAATATGAGTACTTAGATGCCATTCTTGAAAGCGATACGATTCAATCCTTATGCGGGCGTAATTCGGTTCAAATTCACCCAATCGTGCCTAGTACACATCCGTTGGAATACTGGGAGGAACGGCTGAAGCCCCTAGGTATTGTTGAGAAAAACCGCTTTCTATTGAAGTTTCACGTTTCTGCCGATATTCAAATGATTCTATTCCCTGGCGGCCGCGTTCTCATTCAAGGGACTGAAGATTTAAATCAAGCCAAAAGTCTTTACAGCCGTTATATTGGGATGTAGTATTACAATATACCTACGTGAAATTAGGACTTGGAGAGGAGCTTCTATGCGTGTACATGTGCTTCAACTTATAGTTGGTGATCAATTGATTTCCGATTCCTACAATTCAGTAGGCCTAAATCTCCTATCATCAGGCACGGTTCTTGATGCTGGAGACATTTCGATGCTCAATCGCCACAGTGTGGATTATGTTGATATAGCTCCTAGAAGCAGTGAAATCGAGAAAGTGGTTGAGGAAGCCCCATCCAGACAAGCCAACAAGTTACAGGTTTCCTCTTTTAATAACGCTATCGAGGGCTTCAAAGAGCTATTTGAAGTGTTGCAAGACGGGGGTTCTATTCGTAATGAGGATGTAGAATCCGCTTTCAATCCGATGATTGCGAGCATTAAAGAAGAGAAAGACGTGGTATCACTTCTCCTATCGTTGACAAGCCAGGATGAGTACACCCTTCAGCACAGTGTGCAAGTAGGCATGTTATCTTATTATATTGCCAAATGGATGAACAAATCCGAGAAAGAAGCTTTGGTGATTGGTAAAGCAGGCTATTTACACGATATTGGGAAATGTAGAGTTCATCCGGATATTTTGAATAAACCAGGCAAGCTGACGAAGGAAGAGTTCGAGGATGTTCAGAAGCATACCATTCATGGCTATGATATCATTCGTAAGTCGTTAAAGGATGATACACTAGCTCTTGTTGCCCTTCAGCATCACGAGCGTATGGATGGTTCAGGTTATCCGCTCCGGAAATTCGGTACAGACATTCATTCCTATTCGCGTATTGTCGCAGTTGCAGATGTCTACAGCGCAATGATATCAAGCAGGGTCTATCAACAGCGACGTGATCTTCTGCATGTTCTCAAGGAGCTGCACCGTATGAGCTTTGGTGAGCTGGATCCCAAAATAACGCAAGTATTCATTCGCAACATGATTCCTAATTTTATAGGCAAGAAAGTGTCTTTGAGCGACGGACGTGAAGGTACGATCATCATGACGAACCCTACTGATTTCTTCCGACCGCTCATTAACATCGACAATCAGTTCTTGGATTTATCGCAAATCGGGAATGTTGAAATAACGAAAATTGCGATCTAATTGGCCTACAAGTTAAATAATTAGACTGCTCACCGAAATCGCAATCCCAATATATACAGCTGCAAGTAAGGTACCTACGGCTATATTACCCTGCTTCAACTGATCTGATAGCTTCATGCCTGGGGTTAACCAATCAAAAACCCAATATGAAGCTATTAAGCATGCGTACCCAACCGCAAACCATAAGCTCATATGCCAGATGGAGGAGTTCGTGTAGGCAGCAATGCCTAGAATGATCGCCGTTGCCACGAACTTACCTCCCATGGTGATACCCACGGCCACATTGCCGCTGTTTATTTCTTCCATATCGCGATATGGTGTCATTAAACTAAATACGTACATCCCTGCAAACTGTAGCAGGACAATGACAAATAAACTAATTATAATATCCAAAACGATCACTCTGCCCACCCCCGAAATTTAGCCATGGATTGATCAAAATCTGTATAATCATGTACTTCTTCTAGAACTACATTTACTTCTTTTTTATCTTTGAACGTTTTGTAACGATCCTCTGGAATCGGCTGCTTGACCTTCTGTCCTGTTGGCAATTCTACCACGGCAAAAAATCTAAATTTGCTATCCAGCTCTGTTTTATAAACCCCGATCAATTTCACATCCGTCTTTATTTCTACTTTCAACTCCGCTAGATCTTTATCTGCTTCTTCTTTTGTTTTAAAAGATTTGAGGGGCTTCCACTGCGACAAGGTGACTTCGTTCTTCCCTTGACTGTCCGTTTGCATCGATGCCTGCATAAAGCTCAATACCCAAATGGTATCTCCAGTAGCAAAATTCTGATCATTGGAAATTCGATCATTGTTCGGCAACAACACCATGTCACCATCGATTAAATCGCCAACCTTAACTTGCTGAACCTGGTAGTCCCATGGCACCTCACCAGTTGTACTACTCGTGTTTCCGGATGTGTTCTCTAGCCCACTCGTTCCATTACTGGTATATGTTGCCGCGTTCCCTGATGTTGTTTTGCTGAGAACAGATGGTTTCTTATCGAATGCCATGCTGAACAACCAAATGATACAAATGATTCCGATAAGTCCTACTGCCAATAGCATGAATCTTCCTTGTTTCAAGGCGCTTTCACTCCAATCGCCACAAATTGACTTGCATTTCCCGTAATGATTCCGCCAGCTCTTCCTAGAAGGCCACAAGGTGTACCATTCAATACAAAAAGGCCGGTTAATAAGTGACCTTGACCATGCTGGAAGGAAAGCCGCGGCAAATCAGCCCTCTCCTGATACACACGCTTGAAAAACACACTCGTATCGAAGCCTGCTTCATCCTTAAACTCCAGCTCTCCTTGCTCGTTATATAGCTCCACAGAGCCCCCTTCACGACCAAACATCGACTTGGACACATAGCTACCTTCGAAAACTGGTTCCATGTACGTAGCCAGCATGTAGGTCTTTATCACGTCGTGCTCCTCTAGTGTGAATAACTCAGACTGTCTGAGATGAAGATCCCAGATTAACGCCTGTAAGCCTTTGGATTGCAAAATCACGGCGTGCAAGGGATTAAACACGTGAACGAATTGTTCTTCGATTGCATACGACAGTGCTTCTCCTCCGTCGTCGACCCCCATCCATTCCTTCGGATACAAGGCAAACATACGGCGAATGGTCTGATCAGCACCAACCTTGACTACGCCCTCATCAATCCATAAATCCAAACAATCCACACAAGTCATCTCTCTCTGGCTATGTGCGACTAGTGCATTTATCGTACCAGAGTCTTCCGCATGCTGTCCGTATGCTATACAGGCCGCGTAGTCGGGAGCCTCAATCTCCCAAGCGGCTCTTACCAGCTCTTTCATCCACACATTTGGTGAGTCAACACCGTATTGCTCACATAGCCACGGAGTAGCAATTGCAGCCTCTACATAGCCAGTAGGTGTATCTGCATTCAATTCAAGCAATTTAATCGCGCCATCCTGACTGATGGTAAAATCAAATCTGGCATAACGGCTAATGAAGCCTTCTTCATTCGGTTCAAGCCGATCCAATCCATCCCACAGCACATCAGGGATCGATAAGTCTGCATAAAGTTCCCTATTCCTGTGGACGTAACGAACCGCTTTATCGAACACCTGCCACAGTCCTGAAGCGGCTTGAATAAGCTCCTCATAAACCCCACTAGACATCACGACAAGTTGATCAATCCAGTAGTCTTCCTTCTCCAAATTGGCCCATGTGAACCCAAGTTCAGCCAATTGCTGCACTCTCAAGTCCCTGTCGGGAGATGGTGTACCCCATACTTCAAATTCCATGCAATTAACCCCCAGAGCTTGAGCTGGAGGAAGATGAGCTAAAGCCACTTGATTTACCGCCAATACTGCCGGATGAGGTTGAAGTCGATTTGGAGCTGTTGGAGGACGTACTGCCACTAGAACTAGAACTATTTACAGAAGAGCCGGAAGAGGTTGTCGTGCTCGTGTTTGATTTGGTGGTTGTAGACGATTTATTCGATGTAAAAGTGCCGCTTCCGCTTGAGGTAGTAGGGGTCTTCGTGGTGGAACGATTCGTAAATGAGCTCGGTTGATACGTTTTATTGACATATGGGGTATTCGAACGATAATAATACGAGCGATGATTGTTCCCCCAATTGCTAGACGAATATGGGCTTACCGTGTTGAAAATAAGATGATACAGGAGAAGATCATCCCAACCAAAGCCACCGCCCGAAACCTGATTCACAATGATAGGAGCACTGCTGCCTCCTGTACCAACTGACGTACCGGCAACTGGTGTCGGCGAGGGTGAAGCTGCTGCCTTATCCCCTGGGATAGGTAAGCTCCAATCCACCTGCGGATCATAATACGCTTTGACGTCTTCGTTCGACCATTCCACCAATTTGGATGAACCCGCGCTTGGACTTGGCGTCTCTGCGGCCTGAGTCGATACCAGCAGCATTTGACTTAACAAGATCAGACTGAGTGAAGCTGATAGTACTTTAAGTGGTCGTTTCACTACTTGCTTCCTCCCCCTTCTGAGCTGGCTGCAACGAGAAGCAGTTCAAACACTTGGAGATCTAAATTCAATCGACCTTCAATCATTTCGTATTCCTTGCCACCAACGAGGATAAAATTAGCCACATTTAAGGCTTGAATAAGCTTATCATCCCATGCGCGTTCTCCAATTCGGAGCAGCTGCCCCTCAATCAACTTTTCATAAAGTACAATTGTCATTCTCCCATGCCTCCTCCACAAACAAACTTCCTACACATTTAAACGCACGAGAGATACAATTGTTTCAAAATTAACAAAAATAAAAGCCTATCTCATGGATAGGCTCTTACCATTACTTCCATTAATAGGCAATGCGTTTCGCTTTGATAAATGTTTTTTTCCAATATGCCTTATTAATATTTGTGATTTGTACCCCATTTTTCGGCTTAGGAGACGCATGCAGCATCTTTTGATTTCCGATGTAAATCCCAACATGACCAACTGTTTTGTTCGATTTGAAGCGGCCAGGCACATAGAAAAACATAAGATCTCCCTTACGCAATGATTTACGAGAAACCAAAGAGCCTTTAGCCCCTTGTTGGCGAGCTACGCGCGGCAGCTTAATATTATATTTCCCGTAAATATATTGGGTAAATGTTGAGCAATCGAATCGGCCTGTTTTCGGATAAGAACCCGTTCCAAATTTATATTTGACCCCTAAATAATTCTTTCCTTTATTAATCATAGCGTTAATATCGATATTCTTCAGAACCGGCACTACCTCTTCTTGGTCATATGGCGACCAAACTTGTAAATCACCTAAGGATTTATCCGAGTTCATTGCCGGATTTGCGCCTTCATCATTGCCTTTGAAGGGATCAGATGGGTCATCGGCGAAGTCCAACTCTGGTGAATTATCATTCGCACTTGCCGGATCATCTTCATGTTCGATAATCGCAATGGGAGAGGCGTGAATAAGAATATCGCTTTTTCTTACTTCATACGACATATCATCTTGAAATAAATCGGTCAAGTCAGAGACTGGTAAATAAGCCGTGGCGCCCTCTTTGATAACGGGCTGACTCAATTGAATATCTGCGCCATCCTTAATGGCTTTATTCGAGTTCATAATCAATTCAAAGTTGGCATCATTATCGCCTAATATTAGCTTGTTCTCCGATTCTTCCCATTCTGATTGGAATTTTAATGTCTTAATAAGATCTTGGGCAGACACATGATTCACATTGCCAATCTGCTTCATCGGGAGAACTGCATCATTGCTCGCAAGCGCAATAATATCCTTACCTGCTTGAGATAGGCTCTTCGTAGTCGTGTTTCCTGGGCCTGTAAGAGTTGTCGGACTCTGTGTAGGTGTTACACTTCGGGGGCTCGCATTATCCTTCCCACAAGCTGTCGTAATCGCCAGCATGACGACCATGCTTCCAATTGCTGGTGCCTTTAGCTTACTCCACATGAATTTCTCTCTCCTTAAGGAAAACATTATTATCCTTTATAGAGTGAGACAAGTGGCAAGCAATTATGCAATCCATTAGCTCAAACTGACTTGGAGCATGTTGGAAAGCCAGCTAGTCATTGCAACTCCTTTACTCCTTACTTGGATGTGAATAGTCCTTTCACCCAGTTAGCAAAATCAACCGTTATCGGTACCAAGCCTAATCCATGTTCACCGATGGCAACGACGCCATAGGCCGTTTCACCAATACCCACTGCACCAAGGGCAGTTTTACCTATCGCTACCGCTCCTAAGGCTAAATCACCAATCGCTACCGCTCCAATAGATAGCCAGTGCGATATCGCTACAGCTCCTCCTGCCACATACGAAGTCACCGCGACAGCGCCAAAGGAGGCTAACCAAGACAAAGCAACAGCGCCAAAGGATACAAGGCCTATGCTGACAGCACCTACTGAAATTAGACCTACCGCTACGTCTCCCACCGCTATAACACCAATGACTATCCTACGTCTAGCTTTCTTTGCGCCGCCAGTCCTAATGTTAACGATCGGCAATTGGGGGGATGGCCACTGATAATCGATTTCTGGAAGGTTCCAGCCTTTCGTTCCCCACATGCCATTGAACCATTTGGAATTACTCATCACGAACGCCTCCTAGTATGTAAAATGACACGAGATTCCTTCGATGTTACTACTAGCATATCATCCGTAGTTCATCAAAATAACCGCCTCAAGCAGGCTTAGTTTTCCGTCTGTAGACGGATATTGCAAAAAGGAAAGCACAGTCTAAATGTGGAATACCTACATATATTTGTTCAAGAAGGAGTGATGATATTGGGTATTTTCAGTGGAATATTAGGGAATTTATCGGAAGTTTCTGTTGAGGAGCTTACGAAGCAGTATGGTGTGTATCTCATGCCGAACGAAACCATTACAACAGGCTTCAAGCTGGTGAGAGATTCTTTCGTTATCACCGACGAGCGGATTATCCTGATTGATCATCAAGGTGTTACTGGCAAAAAGACCAAAGTTTCCACCATTGATCTAGACGCCATCTATGAAGTATCGATGGAATCTGGTGGTACAGGCTTTGATGACAGTGAGTTAATTATTCATTACATTACCTCACCTTATTACAAAGCCAATAACATATCTACCGCGTCGTATCGCTTTGAATTCAAGAAAAAATTCAATATCCAATCGTTATATGTTGCACTTCAATCGGCAGCAACACAGAATCGTAAGCGGATTAACGGTTAACATACGTAAAAAAGCGTCCCAGAGAAATATCTCTGGAACGCTTTTTCTATTATCAGGAGATTAACCGATAGATCCTTCCATCTCGAACTTGATGAGACGGTTCATTTCCACGGCATATTCCATTGGAAGTTCTTTGGTGAATGGCTCAATGAAGCCCATAACGATCATTTGCGTAGCTTCTGCTTCTGTAAGACCACGGCTCATGAGGTAGAACAATTGATCCTCAGATACCTTGGATACTGTCGCTTCATGCTCAAGCGTAATGTTATCGTTCAAGATTTCATTGTAAGGAATTGTATCTGACGTTGACTCGTTATCCAAGATCAACGTATCGCACTTGATGTTAGCTTTCGATCCTTGGGAGTTACGTCCGAAGGAAGCCAAACCACGGTACGTTACTTTACCGCCATGCTTGGAAATCGATTTGGAGACGATTGTCGATGTTGTATCTGGAGCCAAATGCGTCATTTTCGCACCCGCATCTTGATGTTGACCTTTGCCCGCAACAGCGATGGAAAGAACCATCCCTTTAGCGCCGCGGCCTTTAAGAACAACTGCTGGGTACTTCATTGTCAGCTTGGAACCGATGTTACCATCAACCCACTCCATCGTAGCTCCTTCTTCTGCAACCGCACGTTTGGTAACGAGGTTGTAGATATTAGGTGCCCAGTTTTGGATCGTTGTGTAACGAGCACGGGAGTTCTTCAGACATACGATCTCAACTACTGCGCTATGAAGGGAGTTCGTGCTGTAGATTGGAGCTGTACAGCCCTCTACATAGTGTACGAAGCTATCTTCATCAGTGATGATCAATGTACGCTCGAATTGACCCATGTTCTCGGAGTTAATACGGAAGTAAGCTTGCAAAGGCACTTCACATTTAACGCCTTTTGGTACGTAGATAAAGGATCCGCCGGACCAAACAGCACTATTCAATGCTGCAAATTTGTTGTCGGCTGGAGGAATGATTGTTCCGAAATATTGTCTGAACAACTCTGGGTATTCACGAAGAGCTGTGTCTGTATCTGTGAAGATAACACCTTGATCTTCAAGCTCTTTTTGCATGCTGTGGTAAACAACCTCAGATTCGTACTGAGCAGATACACCAGCAAGGAACTTTTGCTCTGCTTCAGGGATACCAAGCTTGTCGAACGTTTCTTTAATTTCTGTAGGAACTTCTTCCCACGTTTTACCTTGCTTCTCGGATGGACGAACATAGTACTGGATATCATCGAAATCTAAGTCATCCATGTTTCCGCCCCAACGAGGCATAGGCATTTTGAAGAATTGCTCAAGTGATTTCAGACGGAATTCCAACATCCATTCTGGTTCGCCTTTAATTCTTGAGATTTCTTCAACGATTTCACGAGTTAAGCCTTTACCGGATTGGAAAATGGATTTGTGCTCGTCTCTAAAACCATATTTGTAATCCTCTAAATCTGGCATTTGTTTCGCCATGGTTGATTCCTCCTTAACGATCTCTTACTTACATATGTTTAACCTATTCCATCGCAAATGCGTTAGTTATCGGTCTTATGAGAATGTTCAATCCCTTTGCGAAGAGCGTTCCACGCAAGAGTTGCACATTTAATTCTCGCTGGAAATTTGTTAACGCCCGACAGGGCCTCAATGTCTTCATATTCAAAATCTACGGATTCGCCCTTCATCAACCCAGAGAAATCATCAGCCATTTTCAGTGCTTCTTCGATTGTTTTTCCTTTGACTGCATCCGTCATCATGGATGCAGAGGATAAGCTAATCGAGCAGCCTTCACCTGTGAATTTCGCCATTTTCACGATACCCTCTTCAACTTGCATCTGTAGTGAAATTTTATCTCCACAGGTTGGGTTGTTCAGGTCAATCGTAACGGTCTCGCCGGACTCAAATTTCCCACGGTTGCGAGGAGTTTTATAGTGATCCATAATTACTCTACGGTATAAATCATCCAATTGCATCGCCGAAGTACTCCTTTGTTTTAATTAAAGCCGTCACAAGACGGTCTACATCATCTTCCGTATTATATAGATAAAAGCTCGCACGAGCTGTGCTGCTTTGTTCTAACCATCTCATTAGCGGTTGGCAGCAGTGGTGACCGGCACGAATTGCAATGCCCATGGAATCCAACACGGTTGCCACGTCATGAGGATGAACATCCCCAAGATTAAAGGTAACAAGACCTGCACGATTCGTCGTCGGTCCGTAGACAGATAAATCTTCGATCTGCATCATACGGTCTACCGCATAATTCATAAGCTCTACATCATGTTTATATATATTATCCATCCCGACTTCAGTTAAGAAGTCGATTGCCGCACCAAGACCTACTGCTCCTGCTATAATAGGTGTTCCGCCTTCAAATTTCCACGGAAGTTCTTTCCAAGTTGACTCGTAAAGATCGACATGATCGATCATTTCGCCGCCAAACTCAACTGGCTCCATGTTATTTAACAAAGACTTCTTCCCATACAATGCCCCGATTCCAGTAGGACCACACATCTTATGCCCTGACAGGGCATAAAAGTCGCAATCCAAATCCTGTACATCCACTTTCATGTGCGGTGTGCTTTGCGCACCATCGACCATGATTTTGGCACCATGCTTATGGGCAATGGCTGCAATTTCCTTGATCGGGTTGATAACGCCTAACACGTTGGATACATACACAATCGAAACGATTTTCGTACGATCAGTAATCGTATTTTCAACATCAGCAAGAGAAATGGATCCGTCAGGTTGTAGCGGGATATATTTTAAAGTAGCGCCTGACTTCTTAGCAGCTTGCTGCCAAGGAATCAGGTTGCTGTGATGCTCCATCGGGGTAAGGACGATTTCATCGCCCTCACGAAGTACCGATTCCGCAAAACTAGCTGCCACAATATTGATAGCGGTTGTTGTGCCTCTTGTGAAAATAATTTCCTGCTCACTGGCTGCGCCGATGAACTTCGCCACTTTGGCTCTAGCTCCTTCGTACGCATCCGTTGCTCGGGAACCTAGGGTATGAACCCCGCGATGAACGTTCGCATTATCCCACTCGTAGTAATGCTTCAGTGCCTCGATCACCTGAATAGGCTTCTGGGAAGTAGCAGCACTATCCAAGTAAACCAGAGGATGACCGTTCACTTCTTGCTTCAGAATGGGAAAAAGTTCACGTATCTCTGCAGGTATCATTGTCCTAGCTTCCTCTCCACTAAGCTTTGCAGCTGTTCTTCAACGCTCTTAACTGGAATTTCAGAAACGACTGGCGCTAAGAATCCATAAATAATTAAGCGTTGAGCTTCTTCTTTGGTAATACCACGGGACATCAAGTAGTGAACTTGCTCTGCATTCACTTGCCCAACACTCGCAGCATGACCTGCTTTAACATCATCTTCGTCAATCAGAAGAATCGGGTTCGCGTCTCCGCGAGCTTTCGGGCTAAGCATCAAGACTTTCTCGGTTTGTTGACCGTTACAGCCTTGTGCGCCTTTCTCGATCTTCGTGATTCCGTTGATGATCGCTGTAGAGCTATCACGCATAACCGCACGTGTAATCATATCACTTGTAGACGCTTTGCCCCAATGAACAGCGCGAGTCGTCAGGTTTAGTTTTTGTTCATGGGTTCCAACACAGATGACTTTCGCATCGGAATCGGACCCTTTACCTTTGAGAATGGATGTCGTATCGGACATCGAGTTCCCATAGTTCAATTCACCAACTACCCATCCAATACGGGAATCATCTTCAAGGATCGCACGACGATAAGTGAGATCTGTTACAGATGCTTCTAAGCTGTGAATAGAGGAATAGCTTACGCGTGATCCTGGTTTTGCAAATACTTCAACAATTCCGTTCTGTACAAGCGCTGCGTCACCAACGGAGGACACAAAGTTATCTACATACGTAACGGAGCTGAATTGCTCAGCAACGATCAGGACATGCGGTGCGAATGTTGCTTCTGCATCATCAGCTACAAACAACGCTTGAAGCGGAATGTCTACAACAACGTTTTTCGGAACGTAGATGAAGATACCGCCATTCCACAAGGCTGCATGCAAAGCAGTCAGCTGATTTTCATTCGCTTGGACAGCCTTCATGAAGTAAGGTTTAACCAAATCCCCATGCTCACGAACAGCCGTTTCAAGTTCTGTGAAAATAACGCCTTGCTTCTTCAATTCTTCGGACACTTGATTGAACACGATACCGGAGTTACGTTGTACGATCAGATTGCCGGAATTCGTTAAACCTTGCGTCACTTCTGGCAATGCATCAAGTGAACTCAAAGTTGCTTGCTCTTTATAGGAACCGTAGGCGGAAATGCTCCAACGGTCGATTCTCGTTTTTTCTAGTATAGGTAATTCCAACGAATTCGCTAACGCTAACCCTTCAGTACGAAGAGCTGTCATCCATTCCGGCTCTTGCTTGCTGCGGGAGAGCTCGATAACAGCGTTAGAATCGATGGAAAGTGTTGTTTTAGTGCTCATGATTTCCTCCATTTATAAGTATCTTTGACCCTAAGATCAAAGTCTCTCATCTCCTAGTACTTCGGCCCTGTTGTGTTCATTGGAACTTTGAATTCTTCCGTATCTTGACCAACAGTTTCATCAACGATGCCGAGTTCTTCTTTGATCCAGTCGTAACCTTCCGCTTCCAGACGCTCAGCGAGCTCCGGACCACCGGACTTCACGATGCGACCTTGCATCATAACATGTACAAAATCAGGTTTAACGTAGTTCAACAAACGTTGGTAATGCGTAATAATCAAGAATCCACGCTCTTCGCTGCGCATTGCATTAACACCTTCAGCAACGATACGCAAAGCATCGATATCTAGACCTGAGTCAATTTCATCAAGGATAACGAATTTAGGCTCAAGCAAAAGCATTTGAAGAATTTCATTACGCTTCTTCTCTCCGCCTGAGAAGCCTTCGTTCAAGTAACGGTGCATGAACTCAGGGTTCATTTCCAGTTGCTTCATTTTCGCTTCCATTTGACGAATGAATTTGATCAAAGAAATTTCGTTACCTTCGCCGCGACGAACGTTCATTGCGCTGCGCAAGAAGTCAGCGTTGGTAACGCCCGTGATTTCACTTGGGTACTGCATTGCCAAGAACAAACCAGCGCGTGCTCTTTCGTCAACAGCCATTTCAAGAACATCTTCGCCGTCTAATGTAACAGACCCCTCTGTTACTTCATATTTCGGGTGACCCATAAGCGCGGAAGCCAAAGTACTTTTACCAGTACCGTTTGGCCCCATGATCGCGTGAATTTCGCCGCCTTTGATTTCTAGGCTAAGACCTTTCAAAATTTCCTTTCCTTCGATGGTCGCTTTCAGACCCTCTATTGTAAATGTTGATGAATTTGCCATTTTCTTTAAGCCTCCATAATGTTTGAGTGTACAAGATAGATGACAATCCTGTGTAGTGATTATCACTGATTCTCATTAGAATAATTCTATTATAACTTACTGTAACAAATCAAGAAAGGGCAATCAGGTGAAAAAGGAGAGCGTTTTGTGAAATACTACGTAAATTTTACGCCAAAGTACGTTTTATTTCAGCAACTTGCGCGGTAAATTCTTCCTCATTCAACACAGGAGTCATCTCGGAATCATCCGGCACCAATGCCCCCAGCTGTATCCATGATTTGCAGCCAATATAGGCCTGTTCGATCTCGATTTGAATCGGTTGATTAAGTGTATATACCCTTAAAATCATTATATGCAGCGGGTTTTTGCGTTTCCACTTCAAACGCTCTTCTGTGAAATTTTCTGTCCAAATATGAAAAGGAAATAACTGATTCAGCTTTTCTTGATCACTAACCTCGATATCTTCTACCATTCGGGCAAAGGAACTGATCGTAACGTGTGTATCTTCAGCGCTCCAGTTGACCAAAGTTTCATCGATAATCCCGCGATATTGCTCTTTTAACAGCTCTTTTCTCTGGTGTTCGTATGTTGGATACAGGAAAAAGTCATTAGATTCCACTTGGAAATCTCTCGTTTCTTCGACAATACCTCCCTTGCGCATAATAAAAATTTGCGAACCCGCCTCTAATGCTTTAACCGCAGATGCCCATTCCTTTAAAGCCATCCCCTGCCCCATGACGCCAACTCCTCGTTCTCCTCATTAATCCATCTATTATAATTAAACTTTGAAAGCAAAACAAATGAAAACTGACATATTTCAGGAAAAATAAAAAGGAACGGCTCAAAAACTGGCCATTCCTTCTCCTTATTTCACTTCATCCGTGTCATACGTGAGCTGCATTCGGGTAAACTGTTCTTGATTATGTTTCATAGGGTTCGGATCATGGGCCGTATCAGGAGCATCTGCATGGTACGCAATGAGTAGGAAAATGGTGCATACAACGATGGCCATAATGATATTCAGGAATTTCATAAATTCCACATCCTTCGAAACCATTTTGTCTCTAGGATAACTGAATTTCATTTTATGAATGTTTGAACGAATTGAAGATTGTGTAAATTTCTTACTTAGCCCAAAAATGATTGCAGCATCCAGCGATGTTTTTCCAAAGACGTTTGGATCGCTAAAAGCATATCCGATGTGGTATCATCACTCGCTTCCTCACAAATCTGCATGCCGGCTTTCAGCTCTTGTGTAAGAATAGTGAAGTCTTCAATGATCGTTTCGACCATTTTCGTTGCTGTCTCTGTGCCAGAGGCCTCTTTTAAAGAAGAAATCTCCAAATAAGCTTTCATCGTGGCAGCAGGTTGACCGCCAATAGCCAATAATCGTTCAGCCAGCTCATCCACATGAAGTGCAGCCTCATTATAAAGCTCCTCGAATTTCACATGGAGTGTGAAAAATTGATTTCCTTTAACATACCAATGGAAATTATGCAGTTTAACAAAAAGTAAATTCCAATTTGAAATTTGCTTATTGAGAACAGCTTGAATAGATTGCGCCCCAACTAATGTCGCGCTCGTCATCGAAATCCCCCTTCATTTTGACTGAAAAATCGTGTTTGTACACGCTAATTTACGTTTATTTCGCGGATTTTATGTAAAATAAACGACATTTCTGAAAAGTGTATTTCATGCAGAATCAATTTGTCTTATACTAGGTAAAGACAATTAATACTCAGTAAACTAGTTGGAATTAATTCCAATCACTTAAGAGCACGCTTACGAAGTCAGTTTTCTGACGAAAACTTTTAGGAGGTTCGATCATGTCCACTTATCATCCGTTATCGGAAGCGCAAGCCATCGAATACGCGCGTCATATTCCACAATTATTCCAAGCAGGTGCTGATCTGGCTAGCCAGGAAATCGGGGATGGGAATTTAAACCTCGTCTTTCGTATAACAGAAGCTGCCACTGGAAAAAGTATTATTTTGAAGCAAGCTCTTCCTTATGCCAAAGTTGTTGGGGAATCTTGGCCGCTGACGCTTGATCGCGCACGTATTGAGAGTGAGGCTTTGATTATTGAAGAAGGGCTCGTTCCAGACCTTGTCCCGCATGTGTACGCCTACGATGCCGACCTAGCTCTTACAGTAATGGAAGATTTGAGCGATCACGTGATCATGCGCAGAGGGTTAATTGAAGGCAATCAATACCCGCTATTTGCTGAGCATATTGGGCGCTTTCTAGCTAATACGCTCTTCTTCACTTCGGACTTAGGCAAAAATCAACAAGAAAAAAAGATTCAGCTAGGACGCTTCATCAATCCTGAGCTTTGCAAAATCACCGAAGATTTGATCTTCGACGATCCCTATCGCGATGCGGAAACGAACAATTTTGAAGCCCCTATCCGTGATGCGGCAGAGCAGCTATGGGCAGACAAAGAACTTCACTTCGAAGTTGCTATTCTGCGCAACAAGTTCCTTACTCAGGCGCAAGCTCTGCTTCATGGTGATTTGCATACAGGCAGTATTTTCATCAAACCTGATTCCACCAAAGTCATTGACCCGGAATTCGCTTACTATGGACCGATGGGCTTCGATATCGGTGCTGTTCTAGCCAACCTGCTTCTTAACTTTGCTGCCCAAGAAGGTTGGAGTAAGGACGAAGAAAGTCGTTCCTCTTACCGCGCTTATTTAACGCAAACTGTGAAGGATGTATGGACGTATTTCGAACAAAATTTCCGTGCATTATGGAACGAACAAGGCGTAGATCGTGTTTTTACAGCTCCAGGATACCAAGACTATTTCATGACCAACTTGCTGCGTGATACGGTCGGCTTCACTGGCGCCAAAATGGTGCGTCGCGTAGTCGGTCTTGCCCACGTCGCAGATATCGATAAAATTGAGGACGCTGCAGCAAGAGAACGCGCTCAGCGCATGGCACTAACGATCGGCACAGCATGCATTCGAGCTAACCGTCAGGTAGCGACGATTGATGAGCTAATTGCAATTGCAACACGAGCAGCAGAAAGAGGTTATGTACTATGACGACAACGAACAACGTAGAGAATGAGAAAGTAAATAAAGAAAACCAAGAGCAAGGTGCTTTGCAATCCTTGCGCTGGAACGGCCAGCAACTTGATTTGCTGGATCAACGACTCCTGCCGGAGGAGATTGTCTATTTACCGCTGGAGACACCGATTGAGGTGTGGGAAGCGATTCGGCACTTAAAAGTTCGCGGCGCACCTGCGATTGGGATCGCCGCCGCATATGGTGTTTATCTCGGCATCCGCGGGGTGGATGCTGCAGTTGAAGGGCTTCTGGCGGAAGTCCAGAAGCAAGCGGATTACCTGGCGACGTCACGTCCGACAGCGGTGAACTTGTTCTGGGCGCTCGATCGCATGCGCGCGAGAGCAAGTGCTTTGGCAGCCGAGGGCGTGAGCCCGGATGCGTTCAAGGCTGCGCTTCTAGCAGAAGCGCAAGTCATTCAGGCGGAGGACGAAGACACCAACCGCCGTATCGGCGAACATGCGCTCACGCTGTTCGAGGATGGGTTTGGCGTGCTGACACACTGCAACGCCGGCGGTTTGGCAACTGCCAAGTACGGCACAGCGTTAGCGCCGTTCTACTTGGCGAAGGAACAAGGGCTGAACATCAAAGTGTTCGCCGATGAAACACGGCCCGTGCTGCAAGGCGCGCGTCTCACGGCTTTTGAACTGCAGCAGGCGGGCGTAGACGTCACGCTGATCTGTGACAACATGGCCGGCGCGGTCATGGCGAAGGGTTGGATTCAAGCGGTCATCGTAGGAACGGACCGCGTTGCGGCTAACGGCGATGTAGCCAACAAGATCGGCACATACAGCGTAGCTGTGCTGGCTAAGGCACATGGCATCCCGTTCTATGTAGCAAGTCCGATGTCGACCATCGACTTGAACACGCCGACTGGCGGCGATATCCCAATCGAGGAGCGTCATGAGGACGAGATCACGCAAGGCTTTGGCAAACGCACAGCACCAGTTGGCGTGAAAGTATTCAATCCTGCGTTCGATGTGACGCCCAATGAGTATGTCACCGCGATTATCACGGAAAAAGGCATCGTTCAAGCTCCGTATACGGAAAATCTGCGTAAGCTTTTCGAATAGATGGAAAACCTACAGTTAAATTGTTGATTTTCAGCTAGTATTTAAGATTAGATGGAAAAACTACAGTTAATCCTTACAAATTTGCCTCATATGCTTCAAATGACTAAAAATAACTGGATATTTTCCAGTTATTTCAATTAAGATGAGTTTTCGGGCCCAAATAGCTGGAGGTTTTCCAGTTATTTGGGTTTTTGGGTTGGTGATGGCCGGATGCCGAATGGCTGGGTTGTGGTCAGGTTGCTGGATTGCTAGATTGGTGAGTTGCTAGATTGGTGAGTTTGTGAGTTGTTGAGTTGCTGGATTGGTGAGTTGCTGAGTTGTTAAGTTACTATATTGCTCGAATGTGGCTACATTACCAATTGGAGTTATGTCATTAAAAAAAGAGCTGCTCGGAAGTAGATTTCTCTACCTCCGAGCAGCTCTTTTTGGGATTTATGTTATGCTCGCGTACTGGAGCATCCTATTTTCACGATAGGCATTTGGGGTTGTTCCGTGCGCTTTTTTGAATACATAGTGCAGATAATTGCTGGACGTGAAGCCGCTGCGCTCTGCAATTTTCTCTAGAGTAAGTGTGGTTTGCTGCAGCTCGCTGCATACAAATTTAAGGCGAATCTGCTCCAAGTATTCGCTAAATGAAACATTCGCTTTCTCCTTGAAAATCCGTTGCAGCTGTCTCGAGCTAATCTGCACGCGTTCTGCTACCCCCTCTAAGGTTAGAGGACGGTGGAAATTGTCTGCTATGAACTGAACAGCCATGTGATAACGATAGCTTTTCATATCACGGGCAGGCAGGTTCACTCCCTGCTGTTCCGGTCGATAGGCACTGACCGTTCTGAGCAGCATCTGGACGATGGACTGTTTAATAATCGTATATTGGCCTAGTTGATTATTCCGCCAAGCTTCATATGCAACTAGGAAGCATTTCATCGCTTCATGGCGGTCTACAGCCGGAATATGAGGCAGCTCACTTAGCTGTCCAATACACGCTTCCGCTTCTGCCATCTCCCATTCTTCTCCCCAGCCATGCGTAGCAGTTGACTCATCAGCATCGCTCTGAGCTAGCTTAACAATATCCACATGGAGACAAAGCTCTCCCATTGCTTCATGCTCATCCGCTTCTTGCCGATGGATGACACCAGGAGCGGTGACATAGAGAAGTCCTTCATGGAGTGGGTGTGTAATCCCATCCAGAATGACTCTCCCTTTGCCGGAGGGGATATAATGAATCTCGTATTCGGAGTGTTGATGATAATTCACGATTGTTCCTGCTGGAAAGGAAGTCAGGTGGCAACGTAATACCCTAAGACCGTAAGCTCCCCAGCGGAAGCTTAATTCCAGGCGATCTAAAGCCATCGGATTCTCTAGCATCGGTTCGAAGTAAAAGGGTTGGCTCATTCGGGTAAACACCGTTTCCTTTCCAGCTGTTTAGAACATTAGTTAACCAAAGAATCCAGTCGAACCTGGCTCTTGCTTGCAACGGATAGATTGGAAGCTTCCATAAGCTTCGTTAAGTCCACAGCCAACCCGATATTTTCAGTGGCTTTGGTACCATTTTGAATATGTGCGACCCATTGATCAAAAGCAGTCGGCTTAGCCTCTGGCAACGCCTCGTAAGCCACCCATTGTCCTGTCGCTTCCTCTAGCTTATTCGTACGCAGCATAACGCGTCCATCTTGGTCCGAATATAAGACACTGCCTGCAGTGCCATGAACTTCAATGACGAAGGGTGAAAAAGCATTCACAAAGCCTGCTTCAACAATTCCCAATGCACCGTTCTCATATTGGAGCAACGATACCGCGTTATCTTCAACTTCTCTTCCCGTCACGTAGCCGTAAGAAGCGTTTACAGCAACAGGTAATCCTAGCAATAGACGATTGAGATACATGGGATGACAACCAAGATCAATAAGCGCCCCGCCACCACATTGCTCGGCATTATAGAAATGCTCCGGCAACCAACCATACGGATTCGCAGTGGTAGAAATACCACCATTATGAGAGAGTCGTGTGCGCACAAGTGTAATTTGACCCAACAGTTCTTTCTGGACAATTTCTTGGATCGCTAAAGTAGATGGCGAATTCAAACGCGGTAACGAAACCGTTAAGGTCACGCCAGCTTCCTCCACAGCCGCTAGGATCTCATTCACTTCGCGGAGCGTAGGAGCAATGACTTTCTCTGTAAAAATATGTTTACCTGCCTTAGCGGCAGCGATGATCACATCTCGGTGAAGGTTGGTTGGTGTATCCACAACAACCGCTTCTATTTCTGGATTTGCTAATAGCTCTTCAAGACTTGAATAGAATGTCACACCCCGTGCTTCGGCTTCTTGCTGACCTCTTTCCACAATCTCGTCCCAAATCGCGACAATTTCAGTATCTGGGTGTTCATTCACCTGTTTTGCATAATCCTTTGCATGTACATGCCAGAAACTCAACATTGCTACTTTCATCCTAAATAACCTCCAAATAAGTGACTTGGGTTCATTGTAACACGGTGGTGAGGGCGGTTAAATTTCGAATTAGCGACAGATGAAGGTGCAAAATTACGACATATGAATGAATATTAGCTTACTCGAAGAGTATGATAGAATGACTAGAACGTCAAGCTTTTTTCTATAACGTGGGAGTGGTGTTTGAGTTCGCATGCGGAACGTCGTTCCGCTATTTCCACAAAAACACGCAATTACGTTGAGAAACGGAACTTCGTTCCGCTATTTCTTAGCTTTGAGCTGTTTGCAGGAGGTTTCTGCAAGATTAGCGGAACCACGTTCCGCAACTTTCATAATCACCTGTAATTCGCCAAAATAGCGGAACTACGTTCCGTAACTTTGGTTCCAATCTACTGGTACACAAAACAACCCCACGCGAATGACGACATTCTTGTGGGGTTATTTGCAAGCCTTAGTTGGTGACCGGAACCGTATGATAGTATTCTTCCATCGTCAAGTTTTTCGCTTGGATCTCCATCGCAATATCTGTTCCGACATATCTCAAATGCCAGGGCTCGTATTGATAACCTGTAATGGTGGATTTTCCTTGCGGGTAGCGGATGATAAAGCCGTACTCTGCAGCATGCTTCCCTAACCAGACAGCCTCTTTCGTGCCTGCGAAGCAATCGGTTGC
The DNA here is from genome assembly GCF_059692215.1 of Paenibacillus sp. J22P51. NCBI lineage: Bacteria > Bacillati > Bacillota > Bacilli > Caryophanales > Paenibacillaceae > Paenibacillus > Paenibacillus sp. J22P51. Next base: position 1,089,628 of record NZ_JCAUAZ010000001.1, read on the forward strand.
TGCGCATTTCCCATTAATGCCCGACACGTCAATGGCAAGCCCTGTTTCATGTTCGCTTGTTCCAGGAACTGCACTGTACGTTTTGGCCTTTTCCAAACCATCTTTTTTCACATAGCTGTCAAAAAGAGCTTTCTGTGTAGCATACGAACGGTAGGCAGATACACCGGCTAATTGGACGCCATCCTTTGCCGATCCATCGAAAAGCTTCTCGATAGCTGTAGCGGCAGCTTGCCGCATTTTACGCTTTTCATTTTTTTCAGAAAACGTAAAGGCAATGTTTGGATAGACAAGATCATTCGGCTCATAGCTCGATGGGAGCATATTTTGCTTATTCACAAGAACCGTTATGCTCTCTGGCCTAGCTATCACTTGAACCGCTCCATCCTTAGGCGGGGTAGTACTTGCCGCAGGAGAAGCAGATGGTTTCACAGAGGGCTTTGGTGTAGTCGTTGGCACAGTAGTCGCTGACGTAGTCGGTGTCGCTCCTGCACTTGGTGAAACAGATGCTGATGGTGATACTGTAGCTGTTGGCGTAGGTGGGATAGTAGACATTTCTTCACTTTTATTGCCGCAACCAGCTAAGATGGATAACCCTATAAGCAAGGCAATGCTTATTTCCTTTTTATTTTTCATTCGTTGTCGTCATGCCTCCTAGAAGTTCTCAAAGCTTTTCAAATTAATAGACCGTTACTCGGGAGAAAAAGTTTCATATCTAGCGTTATTTCAACAAAGCCAAAAAAAAGGCTGCATTTAGGTGAGCTCCTAAATCGCAGCCTTCTCATATTTTATGCGGAACGAGCTCGTGTTTCAAGTTTACAGTTGACTAGTCGGATAATTTCCTTAAGCTTTGTCCTGTGGAAGAAGGATAATTCGTCCATTTTCCATCTCTACACGAATTTTATTCGTTCCGGCAGCACCAATGGATTCAAGGTAGTTTGCCGGGATTTGCAGTCTGCCTGCCTTATCAACGACGGCATACTCAACATGTGAATCTTCATCCGACGAAATAATCCCCTGCTCCAGTTCCAACAATTCTTCTTGGTAGGATTTGCGCCGCAGAATTTCGGATGAGGTTTTGCCGTCACGAATCGCAACAACACGGTCTACCTTCTTCGCCAGAAGCGGATCATGCGTAACGATCACGACGGTCAGCCCAAAGTTACGATTCAACTCACGAAACAAATCGAGGATCTGATTCGCCATCTTCGTATCGACGGATCCTGTCGGTTCATCCGCCAGCAAAAGCTTCGGCTGATTAGCCAGCGCAATCGCAATCGCAACGCGCTGCTGCTCCCCGCCGGAAAGCTCACCCAGCTTGTTATTTCTCCGGTGACTCAAACCTACTGCATCCAATAAATCCAGCGCACGATAGCGTTTGCGCCGTCCCTGCAACAGAATAGGCAATTCCACATTTTCCAATGCTGTCAAATAGGGAATCAGGTTACGGGCATTATTTTGCCAGACGAAGCCCACGGTTTCCCGTTTATATTTTACCAAATCAGACTCCTTAAACTTCAATAAGTCCTTCCCATCCACACTCAGATTACCTGCCGAAGGTCGGTCCAACCCTCCCAGCATATTGAGCAGCGTAGATTTCCCACTGCCGCTATTGCCGATAATGGCCATCAGTTCTCCTTCTTGAATGTGGAGATCAAGCCCTTGCAGGGCAACGACTTCAAGATCAGCAGCTTTATAAATTTTAACTAAATTCTCACAGTGAATCATGCTTAATCCTCCCCAAGCTTTACGGCTTGATGAATCTTAATTCTGGAGAGCATCGTACCGAGCAGCAGCAATCCCATGCCGATCATAATCGTAACAATGACGTATAAATGCAGTTGGTCTCTCGGATCAAAACTGACTTGAAATGGCGGGACTTGGCTTGACGAATCGAACGTTAATTGGAACAGGGGGACGAATAATCGGCTACCCGTATTCCCTGTGATCATGCCAATCAGCACAGCTGCTCCTGAAGTTAGAAGCTGCTCGGCGACCAGCATTCCGATCAACTGCCTATAGGAAATTCCCATCGCACGAAAAACACCGAATTGTAAAATTTGCCCATACAAAGAGAGTAACCAGTACAGGAGAAATCCAATAAAGCTGATGCCCATCGCTATCAGAAATCCGAGGGTCATAACTCCGTTTACTGCCAGTTGGAAGGGATCGTTCTTCGAACGAATCACCATCATATTCGTATCCACTAAACGTGTGACCGACATATGCTTCTGTTCCAGCGCTTCATACAAGGCTTGACTCGTCATACCTGGCTTCAGCTTTAACCACACATCATACGGCTCTACGGCTAAATTATTTTGAAGGTAAGAAAGATGTCCAATTACAAGCTTTGGTGCATCGACTTTACTTTTGCTTGAGCTGGTGTTGCTTTTGGCACTCGCCACCGCCGTCAAGATCGGATTTGGATTCCAGCTGGGCCAATAATCGATAATGCCATAGATCACAGCCGTAGCCCCCTCAACATCATTCCATCCAATTCGAACCACATCACCCACGCCGGCTCCGGTTTCCTCGGCAATAGACCTAGAAATCAACACTGCTTTGGAATCCGTAGCCAACACATTCAAATAGTCATAGAAATGATGATCCAGTAAATGATCACGGAACCAGGCTGTTCGACCGAAATCGTCGGTATCAATCCCCATAAGTGTTGTTTTTTTCGTATCTTTGCCCACTGCGATATAGGCATCATTCTTTTGAAATACGCGTGCTGCTGCTTCTACGCCTGTCAATTGCGTAAATGGTATAAACGGCGGCTCTACGTATTGAACGCGCTTCTTGCCCCCACCTTCGCTGCCTAATGCTTTCCCTTCACCAGAGGATCCTGGCGGTCCTGCCTGTGGAGGAGGTGCGTCATTATCCCATGCCGTTTGCAATACAATATCGGAGCCATTTTTATAATGAATTTTCTCTTCCACATTCTTATTCATCGTTCTTGCTGCACTCGCGCTAAAAATACCTGTTGCCAATGTCATAATGATAAAAAGCATGATGAATTGATATTGTGTGGTCGATCTCCCCACTTGCAGCAGCGTTGAATATAAATAGGCTGGCCACCATTTTCGACCGACTGTATAGATCAGTTGTATGACCCAAGGATAGATCCTCAGAAGGAAAAGCCCCATAGCGAATATGAATAAAGCGGGTACGACAAATAATAGTGGGTCAACCTTCATGTCCATAGAATCTAATCCAAGCGCTACCAGATCATCCATCCGTCGCTTAAAGCTCTGCAATAAATAGATAGAAACGATTAATAGGATGACATCTAGATATATTTTATGCACAAAAGAAAGCTTATTCTTCCTAGCGAGCGTTTGCTTATGTCCTACAATACTCACACGTGTAGCCAGTACAGCGGGAATGAGCGTCATACAAACCGAAGCGACTACTGCGATCAATCCGTATTGATACGCCTCCTGACCCAGCTTAACTTCCATCGCAGCACGCTGGACGAAAGTCAGAAAGCCATTCGAAGCACCCAAGACCTTCGTTAATTGGAGCCCTATAAAAGGACCGATTAGCAGGGCAATTCCACCGAGTAGAATGCCTTCGATCACATATCCAATCAAAATCTGAGCTCGGCTTGCCCCTCGACTTCGGAGCACGGCGATTTCTGTTTTCTGCCGTTCCGTAATCAAATTAGCGACCATGAATAAATAGAAAGCAAGTAGTATACAAACGGGCACATTCAATGACCACAGCAGGATGCGGAGCTTCTTCTCTTTTTCCCCATAGGTTTGTAAGGTACTTATCGTTGGGTTACTAGTTGTATAGGTTTCTAAATTTTGACTAAAATAAGCATCCATTTCTTTGTATGTCGCGCTGTAATTGTCTATGCCCTCTAACTTCAATTGATGATAGTCCACTAAGTAATTCCAATAGGAAAACATGTCGATAAAATTCGTTTGTTTCGCAAAATCTTGTTCAAATAACGCGTATGGAATGAAAAATCTAGAACTCAAATCTTTCGTCGTATTGGTCCAGTAAATATCGGCAATATCTGCGCGGTCGATTACAGCAACTGGCTTGATTCGAATGTTTATCTTCAAATCTTTGTTCGCGATAGTTATTTCATTGCCAAGCACAATTTTCAACTTCGTCAACAGCTCTGGAAATACCCATGCCTCATAAACGCCATCTACGATCTGAGTCGAAGGCATGACGCCATCAACAAGTCGAATGTGCTTTTCCAATTCCGTCATCGCAGCTACTTCGCCATTCCGTTGCACTTTGGGATCTACTTTACTAGGATCGCTAGGTGTAAGATCAAACGTCTTTGTACTTCGTGTTATCGTAGAAAGCAGAATCGGCAATCCGAAGCGTTTGCTCGTCTCGGCCATGAAAGCATCCGTTTCCGTTAGTCGTTTGTCTCCGTCTTTCGATTTTGTAAAGTAAGCATGGTTAGCCACAAGTCCTGGATATTGCTGTGTATTGGTTTGTTGTACTTCCAAGTCTTTGATCAACATACGTTGCAAAATGGCATGCGTATAAATCGGCATCGAGCTCGCAAGGGCTACGGAAATAATTAGCCCAAGTAATAAACTTAGCTCTAACCAGCGGTTCTTCACCATTTTACGGAGAATCATCAGAAATAAAGACATTGTAATCCTCCTAAGCGTTTTGCTTTAGTAAAACTAGCTTCGTAGCATAAGCTTTAAAGCGTGCTAATTATTTAAAATGACATTCTGACCCTCTTTAAGCCCCGTTCGGATTTCAACTTCCGTAGCTGTGACAAGCCCTTTCTCAACATCGACTTCTTTACGGCTTTCACCATTCAGCACTTGCACATAATCACGGCCTAGATAAGACCGTAGACCTGTTCTCGGTATGACGATGACATTTTCTCGTTTCTCAACATTAATCGTCATGTCACCATATGCACCAATCTCTGCCCCTTCTGTTCCTTGTGGAATCCCTACGATAATCGTTTTGGCATTTCGTTCAGATTGCGCCTTGTTATCGGATGGAGGAGCGCTTGATGGGGTTTGCAGCACTTTACCTTGTACCACATTCCCTTTGGAACTGAGCTTCACGTCTACATTCATGCCAACTTCAATACCAGAAAGAGTCGCGCTATCTGATGACTCATAATATAGTTGCAGCTTTGTAGGGTCTGACACGACAACAAGTGTACTGAAGGCATCTACGATCTTCCCATCCTGAGCATCCGTCAAGTAGGTCACGATCCCTCCGGTATCTGCCGTTATTCTCGTTTTGGCCAATTCAGCTTGGAGATTTGCTAATTGCAGCTGCGCTGCTTCCACATCTATGGTTTTGAGACGAATCGTTAGCTCTTGATCTGGGGAAGTCATCTTGGCTTGCAAGCTAGCAATCTGAGCTTTCTCCAGATTTAACTTTTGAAGCGCAATCCTCGTTTCTAAATCGCCCTTTTCCAATTCAGCCAGCACATCACCCTGCTTCACGATATCGCCTAATTTAACACGCATTCCAGCTAAACGATGACCTGCTTCTTTGAAATAATAACTGGTTGTTTTACTCGACTTAAACGTTGCAACCGCACTAACCTTCCTCGTTATGGTGCCTTTCTTCACTTCATACAGCTCAAAATTTTCTTTGACTGGTTTAACTAAAGGCGGCTTCAGCGCTTCTTCTTCCTTCGGCAGCAACGAGCAGCCAGCAAGTATGAAAATGGCGCCGGAAATAAGAACAAGCTTTGAAGCGATTTTATTAACCTTCATCGACAATGGAACCATCCTCCAATGCATAGACTTCATCTACAATTTCCATAATCGCCAGATCATGTGTAGTCAAAATAATGGTCATGCCTTCTTGCACCAAATCCTTGAACAATTTGAGAATCTGAAGCCCCATTCGACTATCTAGCTCCGCCGTAGGTTCATCAGCCAATATCAGCTTAGGCTTGTGAGCAATCGCTCTTGCAATCGCAACGCGCTGTTGTTCTCCGCCAGAAAGCTCATAAGGTCTATGCTTCATTCTCGACTTCAAGCCCACGAAATGGAGTGCTTCTTCTGCTAAAGCTTTATATTGACTGGGATGAATGCCCGAAATGCGCAAACCGAACTCTACATTTTCGTAAGCGGACATATACGGCACTAAGGCAAATGATTGGAAGATAAGGCCAATCTGCTTCCGTCTGAGTTCATTACGCTTGGACTCGGAGATTGTGCTGATCTCCATCCCATCTAGATAAACGGCACCTTCCGATGGATGGTCCAAGGCTCCTATGATGTTCAGCAGGGTTGTTTTACCGGAACCAGACCTTCCACGCAATGCCACTAATCTGCCTCTGGGAATCGAGAGATTCGCTCCACGCAAGGCATGAACCGCCCCTTGTCCCTTCCCAAATACACGCGTTACACCAATGGCTTGCACCATGGGCACTTGATACTCATGCATAGTCAAAGTTAACACCTCATCTTTTTACGCTAATCCTGCATCTTCTCTTTAAATGTAAACCTTTACATAATAAATAAACAGACTACCTTTGTTGGAAAAGGTGTCTGTTTGTTCGGTTTCAACTTATTGTAAGGAAGAGAGTCCTAATTAGGCTTCTCGAATTCTTTCGGCGAACAACCTACAACCCGCTTGAATGTCTTTGCAAACGTTTTGGCATCAGGAAACCCTACCGCATCCGCTACTTCGTATACCTTCATTTCTCCTGTTCGCAATCTCCGCTTCGCTTCCTCCATACGAATTCGAGTCAGCGTTTCGCTCAGGGACTCTCCCATTTCTTTACTGTATAAATCACTTAAATAGCTGCGGCTGAGTCTAACATGGTCTGCCATGTCCGATGTACTGATGGGGGATGCATAATTCTCCCTCATATAGCTTAGAACTTTGCGGATAAACGTATTGTTAGAGCGATTCTTCTGATCATTCCCAAGCGCCGCTGTGTTCTGCATAAGCATGCTCATCGCTTGCAGGAGAAGTTCCGTCACCTGTTCGAAGCTAACGCAATGACTCAATGCTTTGTTATAAACGAACGTTTCTTCGTAGCGTTCAATCTCTGCGTATCCGCGTTCACGCGCATAACCAGCGGCTAGCGCAAGCAGCTCTTGCATAAAGGACAACACCTTATCCTTCTCGTGGCGTTGCTCTCTCAATCTGGCGCAAAGGATTTCCGCATGATGCAGATACCCCTCGCTGTTATCGTGCACGATACAGCGCAGCAGATCGCTGCGGATGTCATACGGCAGCGGCAGGGTCTGCGTGCTTGCAGCCTCCGGCGCAAGCACGATTCGGCGATTCCGGCTCACGCCGTAGAATCGCTCATGCAGCTGCTGCGCGTGGAGCAGCGCAGCAGGCTGCACATCTTGGAGCCGCCGAAGGACGACGCCGGCTCCAATGAACCAGTCCGGCGCGTCTGCGAGCCGGACCTGCGCCGCGCGCTCCAGCGCGGCGGCTGCGGCGATGGCGCCGCCGTCTGTGGCTGCTGCCGGCATCAGCAGCAGCACGCTGCCTTCGGCAAGCGGCAGCGCCGCCAGGCAGCCGGTCCAGCGCCAGCCTGCGGCTGCGCTGGAGCCGGTGTGCAGCAGCAGGCTGATGAGGCTGCTGGGTGCAGCATTTGACCCTGGTCTGCCTGCTTCAGCGCCAAACAGCTCCGCCTGCAGCTCAGCTTCACCATGACCCGATTGCAGATACGCCTGCAATCGGGTCGAAAGCTGCATCTGCAGGGTCGATGCAAGTTCAAGCTCTCTAATTCCTTGTTCCTTTCGCTCATTCCGGTGAATTTCGAGATCTCGCTTCACGCCGAGCAGAATGTCTATTAATGTCTCAGGCTCCATCGTTGGTTTTAGAATATAATCCTTGGCGCCCAGCTTCATCGCTTCTTTCACATAGGTGAAATCATCCATACAGCTCAGTACGATACTACTTATCGGTCTTGGACTATCTTTTATCTTACGTATTAAGGCTAAACCATCCATTCGCGGCATAATGAGGTCGGTGATCACAATGTCGATATTCAATGCTTCTAGTAGCTCACAAGCCTCAAAGCCATCCGCTGCATCACCCACATAGGTAAAGCCATGCAGTTCCCAATCCACCAACTCACGTAAACCTTGCCGAATGATAGGTTCATCATCCACAACAAGCACATTCATCTATCCTTCACTCCTCCCCCTGATGGATGGGAAGAAACATCCTAATCGTGGTTCCTTCACCCGGTTTACTGCTAATATGCATCTTGAATTCAGGCCCATAGATCAACTTAATTTTCTCCCGAATATGTGAAATCCCTACACCGCTCATCCGCTCCTTCAGCATTCGATCAGCTTGCGCTCCTCCTGTTGCATGCATGGCTTGCCAGCCTGAGCTGCCCTCTTCTACCTGCATCCCAATGCCATTGTCTTCTACCTGACAAAACAAGAGTCCCGATCTAACCATGTCCGGATCGTAATGATACCTTCACGCTTCGTTGGCCCAATACCGTGAATAATCGCGTTCTCCACAAGCGGCTGTAAGAGCATCCGCGGAACTAAACAACCTAAAGTGATCTCATCCACATGGGTTACGATCTGAATAAGATCCCCATAACGAAATCTTTGAATTTCCATGTAATCATGGGTCAGCCCGATTTCATCACGCAATGTGATAAAATCACCCTTTTTCCCTAAGCTAGCTTGCAAAAGTCGAACTAACGCACTTACAACTTCAGAGATCTGAGGTGTCTTATGGATCTTGGCCACCCATTTTATCGTATTCAATGTATTGTAGAGGAAATGCGGATTCAACTGATAATGGAGCGCTTCCATTTCAGCTTCTTTTTTCAGGGATTCTTCCCTCTTCACTTGCTTAATCAGATCTTCCAATCGATTCAACATTTGATTATAGCTTTGGCCTATTTGCATCCACTCGCTCGAGCTTTTGAAGGTCCAATAGGCTCTCAGATCGCCACGCTCCGCCCGATTCATTAATGCCTTCAAAACATAGAGCGGCTTCGTCACCGATCCGATAAAAAGGAATAACCCCCCTATGCTAAGCGCAATAACTAAAGCGATTATGACGATAAGCCAAGTACGGTAATGTGGAAATACTTCAACGCTAAGTAAGGACAACGGAGCTTCATAATAAGACAGCCACGAGACTTCTCCGATGACCTCTACCTGTTTCACAGAATCAATCATCGTTCCATTCTTTCGTATGTTACTCGTTCCCTGGCCGACTCCTTGTAATTCCCCTGAGTAAACGCCATCTCGATAAAACACCCGTTTATCCGGATCCATCAACATGTAGGCATGAGGAGAGCTCTTCATACTGAACTCCTTCCATAACTTGTTCATATTTATCCAAATGGTAACTTTACCGAGCTCCTGCGTACTTAAACTGTCAATAATTGACTCCGAATACGTCATCAGATAAGCATTATTACGACTAGACTCTTCTCCAATAGGCTCAAAGCGTTTGTTCATACTTTCCACTCGAGAAACTAGCGCCCCCTCCGATTCTCCACTATGCGCACATAGCGTTCGGTTAGATGCTCGAATCGTAAGACAAACCTGCTCGATATAACGATTTTGAAACGTTTGCTCAGATAATAAGCCATTCGCATAGTTACTTAGTTCTTTGGCAGTCTGTGAAGATGAATCTCTGAGCTTGGCTAATGAGATAAGACCATAATCCTCGGCGTGTCGATGGGTCATTTCCGCAATAGCGTGCAATTCTTGTTGTAATCCCGTAATGATTTGATCGTGTTGCTGATCCACGGCATTCGTAAATGTTTTCTCCATATACGATGAAAACTGCTGATTGCCAACATAAAGTAAAAAGAATAATGGCAAGGTAATCGCCAAGAGTATAAAAAGAAACACACGTAATTGGTATCGGTTAAAGAGATGAGTGAACAACGATGGCATACGTCACCTTTCGTTTCGAATAGATTAGTTACCTTAACTTCCATCATAGCATATTGGAATTTTTTCCATCTCATTTTTTTGGTAAAAGTAGATGAATCTACTTATTAAGATCAGCCATTTGTTTATCCCCCCATCTCACCGAAATCTGCTTCCACCATCCACCGTCCCCAGAAAGCATACGTTAGAGAAACATTGCGAACAGAGAGGACGCGTATACATTAGGGAACGTGAGTGTGCTAATTTGTCTAAAAGAGGAGTTTGGTGAACTAGCCTTGCAAAGAAGCTGAGCGGAACATACTACTCCCGCTCTGGATCGCGATATCTCCGTATCACGCCGAAGTTACGGAACGTAGTTCCGCTATTTGCCTAAAATAGCTCAAAATCGAAAGGTTGCGGAACGTGGTTCCGCTATTTAGTCGATTCGTGCTCTAAATCCCCTAAAATCAAGAGATTAGCGGAACCATGTTCCGTTAGCTTATCGGATTACCCTTTTATCGCGAAATAGCGGAACGTAGTTCCCTTTCGCAGCACCGGGTTCCCCGCTGGAGCGTTCACCTCACTACGCTTAGATGTTGTTTTTTTGGACAAAAAAAATAGAGCCGCTTAAGCGACTCTATCTGGGGTAGTACTATAACACTTTAGACAAAAACGATTTTGTACGTTCTTGGGTCGGCGCCTCAAAAATTTGCTCTGGCTTGCCTTCCTCCACAATAACACCCTGCTCCATGAACATGACGCGATCACCAACTTCACGTGCAAAGCCCATTTCATGGGTAACCACAACCATCGTCATGCCTTCTTTAGCCAATTGCTTCATGACGTTAAGCACTTCACCAACCATTTCAGGATCAAGCGCTGAGGTCGGCTCATCGAACAGCATAATTTTCGGCTCCATCGCAAGTGCTCGAGCAATCGCAACACGCTGCGCCTGACCACCTGACAATGAGTCCGGAAGCGCGTTGGCTTTATCTGCGAGTCCTACTTTAGCTAATAGTTCCAGCGCTTTCTTCCGCGCTTTATCTTCTGGCCATTTCCGCACTTGGATAGGCGCAAGCATAATATTATCAATAACCTTCATATGCGGGAATAAATGAAACCGTTGGAATACCATGCCCAAATCCATGCGGATCTCATTAATTTTATTCGTAGGATCCATGAGGTTACGGTCTTCAATGGTTATCGTTCCGCCATCAGGCTGTTCCAAAAGATTCAAGCATCGTAAAAATGTCGATTTCCCTGAACCCGAAGGTCCAATCACAACCAGCACCTCTTGATGCTTAATTTCCGTGCTGATGTCACGCAGAACAACGTTATCTCCGAACGCTTTTTTCAGGTTCCTTACTTCAATCAAAGCTGTCATAAGTTATACTCTCCTTTCAATATAGCCAAGAAGCTTGCTAAGAGAGTAGGTAAGAATGAAATAAATAAGTGCAGCTGTTAAATATGGCTCCCAAACCTTGAAATATTGGCTGCGCATCGCATTTGACCAATACATAAGTTCAGGTGCAGCAATGATCGCAAATAACGAGGAATCCTTGATCAAAACGATAAATTCATTTCCGAAAGGCGGAATCATTCGCTTAATCGCTTGCGGTAAAATGACGGATTTCATCGTTTGGAAATGTGTCATTCCCAGTGAGTGCGCGGCCTCTGTTTGGCCTTTATCAATGGATTGAATCCCTGCGCGGAAAATCTCTGCCATATATCCTGCTGAATTTAAGGACAATGCAACAATCGATGCAATGATCGGGTTGGTAGAGCCTATGAATAAGGGCACAACACCAAAGTGGACAAGCAATATTTGAACAAGCAGCGGTGTGCCGCGGAAAAAGTTAACGTAAATACTCGTTGGCCATCTCAAATAGCCGCGGTGTGACATTTTGCCTAAACCAACTGCCAGCCCCAATACGGAACCGAAGCAGATGGAGAGAATGGAAATACCAATCGTCCATAGCGTACCTTTCAGCAGCAAGGGAACATAATCTAGAATGATATCAAAACGAAAATCCATTCCACACTTCCTTTCTATCAATTATTCTGCTACTTACAGAAGAAAAGCATGCGTAAGGTTAAGTCACGCATGCTTTTGAACTTTTTATTTTTGATCGAGCAATTTCTTCGTATCTGGCTCTTGACCGAACCACTTTTTGTACACAGTCGCGTATTTACCGTTCTCGATTACTTTTTTGATCGCTGGATCAAGCTTCGCTTTAAGGTCGCTGCCTTTCGGAAGCAAGATTCCGTAGTACTCGGATTCAAAATTCTTCGCATCCGCAATCGAAACGAATTTTTTGTTCGGATTATTTTTAACATACTCACGAATAATAGCAATATCCGCAACAACTGCGTCTACACCGTTACTCTCAAGTTCCATAAGCGCAAGCGTGTTATTATCCATACGTTTCAGGGACTTATTATCGCCACCCATGATTTTCGTCATAAGCGTATCCGCTGTAGTAGAGATTTGAACCGCTACTTTTTTATCTTTCAAATCGACTGCACTTTTGATCGGGCTGCCTTCTTTAACAAGAATCATGTTCGTTGACTCGAAGTAAGGAGCGGAATAATCATACGTTTGTTTACGCTCATCTGTAATAGATACACTGGAAATCCCAGCTTGGTACTCTTTACCTTGTTGAACGCTTGTCAACATGGTGTCCCAGCCAGTGTTTGTAACACTGTAAGAAAGACCTGCTTCTTTCATCACTTCAGCAAGGAAGTCGATATCAAAACCAGCCACCTTGTCTTTATCCATATATTCCATCGGTGCATAGGCTGCATCTGTTGCAAATTTAATTTTTGTCCCACCGCTATCTTTTGAGCCACACCCTGCCATTGTCAAAACCAAAGCTGCTGCTACGACAGAAATCATTAACTTTTTCACTTATTTTCCCCCGTTCTATGTAATGGACGAATCATATATTAACACTTGGTTAATAAAATAACAACACCTTTATTCATTAAATCGGCAAGGTAATTGCAGGAAGTATGAACTTTTATAGAATTTTAGTCTCATGCACGAAATGCTTAAGCTGCTTTGTTGCCATGCACAATGCAAAAAACGCTAAGGTCCTAAAGACCCAAGCGTTCCATCTTGCCAATTGAGCTGATCTACATCATTTTCAAAATAGCTTCTCTACCTGTCATCCCGGCTACAATGCCGAGGTCTTCAGCCGTATGAGTTACTGATTCAAGCGGTGCTTCCAAAAGCTCCTCGATCGTTCGAACCCCAGTGGCTCGTGCCGCTACAATATTCCTGTCACTTAATCGCTCGTTGAGCAGCGCCACATCGAGCGCTCCACACATAATGTAACCTTTATCCGTTGTCACAACTAGCAAGGTCGTCTTCGGCAATTTAACCTCTATCGCGATTGCTGTATGTCCTTCAAGAAGAATGGGTTCTACGCGCATCATGCTCTGCACAGCTCCTCTTCGCAGTCTTACGGTAGTATATGCGCCCGCGGCTAGTACGGTGTGAGGTCACTGTAAAGATTCTGTGTGATTTTCCATTTTGTTGTGAAAAGGACATTTATTATAACTTATAACCTCATTAAAGCTCTCCGCTCAGCTTGTGGTTTACATACTTTACAAACACCAACGACTCTCCCCTGTTCATCTGAGTAGAAGGACAATTTCTTTTCCTTCTTCCGACAAAACGAACACATTTGCTTATTTATCCTCGATGATTTTTTGCTTTGTAAAGACATTTTAATAACCTTCGTAGTCGCAACCCTGTCTCTAATTTTCAAAATAATTTTATAACCCAAAAGAAGGACAACAAATAGGATAATAACGAGTACGATCCACTTCATAGCTCAACCTTCCTTCTTCTATATCTACTTCAAATTTTATTGGAGGTGACAGCTTGCTATTCCTCCGAATCCAACTAAATCGTTCATTAAAATAATAGTACTTCTCCAGTGAATAGTAGGCAATACAAATATTACCTATGAAAATACCTTTTATCAAAAGGAAGCTACATTTGGTTAGAATATCATGATATAGTTAAGATAAGTGCGATTTCAATGCAGTATGGAGGCTATGATGAACCAGCGGAATTCAAACACAAGTCCGAAGAATGGACATTTATTCACCGTAGAGATTTTAATTGAAGAAGACACAAACGGCCTTGCAATGGAAAAGCTCCTTCATTTGTTAAATGTTGATAACGTTAAAGATTATCAAATACTTAAGGGTATTCAACTTGGTCAACTCATTGAACTGAACACGAAACAAGAAAGTTCAGCTTCCCTTCATTCAAATAAAAAGCCAGCAACTCCTGCTCCTTCGCCAACTCAGGCAGGGAAATCAACCGATTCAGCAGCTGCCATGCACATTGTTGAACAGTTAGAGACATTCAAAGCCAATAATACCTTGATCCGTTTGACAGTGATCAAAGCGCAAGGCATCAAGCTGAATCTCCCTTGTCGGATCCTTAATTTTGATACTAGCAGCCAGAATGTTACTGTGTATCATGTCGATGAGAAGAAGGTATACTTGTTCAAGCTGAATGAAATCGATGATTATGTGACATCAAATTAACAAAAGGTACCTCTGCTGACCAGCCAGCAAGGGTACCTTTTTCTATTCACCTGACGCAGCTGCAGTCGTAACCGTTGTAACGGAAATGCCATTTCTCAGCATATGCTCAAGCTCCATGCTATCAACGGGAGGACTAAACCAATAGCCCTGAACCTCGTTGCATCGGTTTTGATACAAGAATTTCAATTGATCTTCAGTCTCTACACCTTCAGCAATCACCTTCAGATTCAAATGGTGCGTCATAGCAATAATCGTCGCAACAATGGCCGCGTCATTCGGATCCACCATAATATCGCGCACAAAGGACCGGTCTATTTTCAGCTTATCAATCGGAAATTTTTTCAAATAGTAGAGGGAACTATAGCCCGTCCCGAAATCATCGATACTCACATTTACACCAAGTTCTTTCAATTCAAGCAGTGATTGTATCGCATGATCAACATCCATCGTCATACTTTCGGTAATTTCCAGCTCCAAATATTGCGGTTCCAGCCCAGTTTGCTCTAAAACATGGCTGATCTTCCCTTTCAGATTATGCTGGAAAAACTGTCGCATCGATAAATTCACCGAGATGGGAATAGGGGAATACCCTTCTGACTGCCATTTCTTGTTCTGCTTACAAGCCGCACGGAGTACCCATTCACCGATAGGTACAATCAAACCGCTTTCTTCAGCTAATGGGATAAAATGATTTGGCATAACCATGCCCTTATCCGGATGATTCCAACGAATTAAGGCTTCTACCCCAACAATTCGCCCTGATTCAATATCCACCTGAGGTTGGTAGTACAGTACGAATTCATCATTGACTAGCGCTCTTCGCAGCTCATTCTCCAGCCTCAAACGATTAATTGACACGGATTTCATATCTGTATTGAAAATCTGAAAATCGTTTCTGCCCTTCTCTTTGGCCCTAGCCAGTGCAATATCCGCATATTTCATCAACAGATCCGCTTCATCCGTATCTTCTGAGGAAATCGCGACGCCTATACTTGCTGTGACATGAAGCTCATACTGCTCTAGGAGAAACGGCTTCTCCAATACACGATTGATCTCCGCAATGACGGTCATAACATCATTCACATCTTCAACATTCGAATAGAAAAAGGCAAACTCGTCACCTTCCGTACGCGCTAGGAAATCCTCCGCGGTTATGCATCGCGTGAAACGCTCGGCTAGCTGAAGCAGCAGCATGTTCCCATAGTCGTGTCCAAAGCTATCATTTACTAGCTTAAATCGGTCAATATCCAAATAAAACACCGCGACTTTTTGCCCATCCGCTTTGAAAGCACGAAGTCGTTCATTGAGATGATCTTTAAATGACCGCCGATTCGGAAGTCCAGTCATATCATCGTAATAAGCCATATAACGGACTTGCTCGTCGCCACGCTTACGTTCTGTTACATCCTGGCAAATCAGAATGTTTCCTTTGGAATGGTGATCGATATCAACAGGAACAGCCGTTACATGCAAATCTACGCGATAACCACGCTGATGATGTACAGAAGTCTCAAAGGTATAAGGGATCCCATTACGGCTTTGTAGCAATTGCCACTCTGTACGCTTCAACTGTTCTTCCGTTACAATATTCGTAAATGGTTGATGCATGAGCTCTTCGACCGTATACCCCAGAATTGATTCCGCCGTTTTATTCATACGAATGAATTTGCCTTCATCATTAAAGATACCGATCGCATTGGGATTATGTTCAAAAAGGGAATCCAACACACTAAGATAAGCATGATCCCTTGGTAGTTCCTTGGGAGTAGGTTGTCGTCGCAGCATCCTTTTAGCACGCAGCAGGTAAAGCAGCGCGAGTGCGCCCAATAGACAAATCCACGGGGCATGCGGCTTTACGAAAAGGCTAACGAATATGGCTGCAACGACATATACGCCAATATAGAGCCGATTTTTCACGAAATTGGCCTCCTTATATTGTTCAATCTTCGTTAGGGAAGCATTTCATTGATCTCCGATCTTGCTCCCAGATGTAGTTCTTTAATCACGGTCTCATTTCCATTCATTGTTTTCTTTCTACAAAGGTTGTGCCATTTCCTGCTAACCTGCCATAAAATGCGAAAAAGAGCCAGATTTCTCCGGCTCTTCTTCCTATCTTATTTTAAGCGCAGCTAGAGCAAGTAGGATCCAACCTACTAGGAAGCTCAATCCACCTAGCGGTGTGATAGGTCCGAAGACCTTAAGTCCTGTCAAGCTCAATGCATACAGACTACCTGAGAACAAGATAATTCCGATGAAAATTGCCCATCCAGAGGCATTCACCAGTGAAGTATTTCCCAGCTTGTCCGACAGTAGCGCGATCACAAGTAACGCAACCGCGTGAATCATGTGATAATGAACCCCTGTTTGAAACACATCGATCTTATCGGGAATTTTCGTTTTTAAATAGTGGGCTCCAAAAGCACCTAAAGCAACGGATAGGAAAGCATTCAAGCTTCCAATCAGCATAAACAATTTCATCATAAGACTTTATTTCCTTTCACAGCTAAAATGGATTACTCGACTTCACCAATATCATGTTGGCCTACAATCAATTGAACAGGCTCCAAGAAAACACGTGTCACCGTGGGCTGCTCAATTAAATTAACCTCAATATCTTCGATTTTATACCGAGTCGTCTTGCCTTCTCGCTTGTCGTAGACGACATCGAACTGCCTCAACCCCAGCTGATGAATTAGAACGGAGGAACCAATGGCAACTGCATTAGACTCATATTCCCCATGTTCAAAGAGCACCTCAGACAAAATCTCATCATTCATATCGACAATCGTAACATACTGGCAAAATTCGTAGCGCATGGCATGTATCCCCCTTGAATTGGATAAGTTTAGGTATAAGTACCCATTCGCCGAAAATTGTCGATATTCCTGCTAGTTTCATGATACCCTACAATGTTCAAATAAAATCCAACAAATATATGACAACTGGGATTGTAAACATGCTAAATAGTGTTGATGTAAAGACCGCCTGTGACGAAAACTCGGCCTCATTTTCATATTCAATGGCAAGAAGTACACTACTCAGTGATGTAGGTACTGCGCAGGACAGAATTAACGCTTTCGCCGTCAAGCCTTCAATCCCCAACATCCAAACTACGAAGAAACCTAGCAGCGGCCCAATCGCCAAGCGCAGCATATTCGATAGAAGCACATTCGAGAAGTGAAATTCCCATTTCATAGCTCCAAGCTGTACACCCAAGGTCAGCAATGCAGTTGCCATAAAGGCATTCGCTATGTAAGTCAACGGTATATGTATGGACGATGGTACCGGTATATGGTAATAACGCAGCAACAGGGCTATGGGAATCGCATAAATAACTGGTAACGATAGTATCGTTTTCGCGGTAGCTTTCCAAGAGGCTTTATGTGCATTTAGCGTATAAATCCCATAGGTATTCGGGATGAGTGTCTGCATAATCATAATAACAATTTGAATGGCTAACGTATAGGCATTGCCGCCAAATACGGTTTGATTCAGCGGCAGAGCATAGTTCGCACTATTATAGAAAATAACACTATTCCGCATGGCAATCCGCATGCCGCGCTGCAGCTTCTGAATGCGAATGATCAGTTCAATGATCGCGAATAACAAGCTGAAGAAAATAACAAAAAATAAGAGCACCTGCATAAGGATCGATAGACTCATTTCGGATTCATAGAGCTTCACAAAAACAAGCGCAGGGGAAAACACATAGAAATTGAGCTTCGATAATGTTCGAATATCAATACGAAAGGCGCGATACATGGTCACGCCAATCGCGATCATAATGCAAATTGGTACAATATTATTGATAAGAATATATACGAAATAATTCATTTCAAAGCCTCGATTCATCGAGAATCCCCATGATGCTCCTTACATTGAGGCATTCACGCTAGTAATAATTCGTTTCAACTGCTCATTGAAATTCGCAATTTCCTCTGGTGACAATCCACTTGAAGCAAACAGCGTCTGTGGAATGCAGAGCGCCTGCTCGTAGAGTGCTAGACCCGACTCCGTGATGCGGATGAGTACGACCCGCTCATCTTCCTGTGAGCGGTTCCTAACAAGCAACTTCTGCGCTTCCATCCGCTTGAGCATCGGAGTCAGCGTCCCTGAATCCAAATCAAGCTTCTCGCTAAGCTCCTTAACCGTACTTTCCTTTTGCTCCCAGAGCACAAGGAGAACGAGATATTGCGGATAGGTGATGCCGAGCTCTTCGAGAAAAGGGCGATACATGCGAGTAATCGCTCTGGAGCTCGCATATAAGCTAAAACAAAGCTGATTCTCCAGCTTCAAAAATTCACTGCTGCTCATTGTCGTTTCCTTTCCCTCCGTCATATTGTGAACAATCGATTTGCTTCCAATTTAAACAAAATGCCTCCGACTGTCAATACAAAGTGAAAAGAGCGCCCCTACGTTGGGCGCTCCTCCTCTTATTACGCTTACTTATTTAATATTTTGACTTTTCACATACTCCAACCATTGCTTCTTGTATTCCGCTTGGATTTTATCTAGTCCTGCTACTTTGGCTTTTTCCATAAATGTTTTCAGTCCGCCTTCAACATCCGCAACTAGACCTGCTTGAAGTGGATACAGATATTGTTTCTCCACTTGCTCTAATGCCGCTCTTTCAGCTTGGTAGCTTGTGTAGTCTTCTGCAAAGCCTGTGTATTTATCAGGTGTCGCAATTTTATCCAGATCAGTGAAGATCTTTTTCACGCCATCATAACCTTTGTCAAACAACATAAACTCAGGATTTCTCCAAGCCCAGCCTTGCATAGCTTCTCTAGGGAAACCGTTGCTGTTGCTGTCACCGATCATGGAATAATAGCCATTATCAACTGAATAGTTTTTACCTAAGATACCGTACTCTGTCAATTGATTGTAAGTTTTGTCAGTTACCATTTTTTCGTAGAACGCAAGTGCACGCTCAGCGTTTTTGCTGCTTTTTGGAATCGCGAACCCGTTGTGAATCGGGTGAACCGGCTCCGCATGGCCTTTGATCATTGGTGCTGGGTAGTATTCAAGCTTCCAATCTGGGTGTGTAGAAGCAATTTTCAACTTTTGATCGTTAAAACGAGTAGGATTATCACCTAAGTTCGCTGCTGCTTTTCCGCTTGTAATCAGGTCTGTCATGGCATCCTTCGTATTCAGGACGTTCTTCGTAATGTAGCCGGCATCCTGCCATTTCTTCATGGCTTTCAGCTCATTCAAGTGCTCTGGGGAGCCCCAATACAAGCCAACCTCTGATGGCGTTTTATATCCAATGTTCAACCCGTAAGGAACGGCTCCAATTGGATCGATTGTCAAGTTTTTGTATTGATCAGAAAGACTGCCCTTTACATCACTATTCGCTGCCAATGGTACCATATCAGGCACATTTTTCTTGATACCAGCTAGATACGCTTCGAAATTAGCAAGGGAATCCGGTTTCGGTAAATTGAATTTCTCTCTGAGGTCCTCACGCCAGATGAAACCTGTCGTTACATACTCTTTATATGTGGCAGGAACAGTGAAGATCTTGCCGTCAATTTTGACAGCTTCCCACATATCCTTCGGTACGAAGCTATTTAATTTAGGGGCTGCTTTAGGAAGCAGCTCATCCAGTGCCAGGAAGGCTCCTTTTTTGGCATAGGATTGGTATTGTGTCCACTCCGCTGTGAAGATCAGATCCACCGCTTGGCCCGATGATAGCAGAAGCTTATATTTTTGATCCCAATCCGTCCATGTTGTGAAGTTGAATTTAACTGTCGCGTTCAAATCCTTCAAAGCCAGCTTGTTAATTTCTTCTTCAATGACAGGAAGATCTTTCGGTGCAGGTCCTAGCATATAAAATTGCAATTCTACTTTCTTGGATGTATCAAGACCTGCTGGCTTTACTGACGCTGCTGCAGTCGCTTCAGGTGCTTTCGTTGCTTCTGCTGCTGCGGAAGGACTCGGAGAACTTGTGGATGTGGAGCTGCTGCACCCTGCAACAACGGAGCCGGCAAGTGCAATTGCCATAGACACACTATACATCTTCTTCGCATTTCTTTTCATGTAAATCCTCCCTTTATTTGTGCAAATTTAAAATGGATGAAACAATCTATGTTAGCTGACGGAATGATTCCGTTACAGTTCTAACCTTTGACAGCGCCTATGGTTAGGCCTTTTACGAAGAAGCGTTGAACGAATGGGTATAAGAATAGAATTGGACCTGTTACGATAATAGCCATTGCTAATTTCGTAGATTCCGTCGGTATTTCCTGACTCATCGTTGCACCTGTGCTAATTCCCAGTGAAGAAACTGCTGCTGCTGTGTTGATGATGTTGTACAAGAAATACTGCAGCTCATATTTGCTCTGATCATTAATAAAGAGCGATGTCGAAAACCAGCTATTCCAATAATGCAAGGCAAGGAATAATCCAACTGTGGCAATCCCAGGCATCGCCAGAGGCAGCACGACACGATAATAAATCGTAAAATCATTCGCGCCATCAATTTTAGAACACTCGGTAAGCTCTTCAGGAATCGAAGACTTAATGAAGCTGCGCATTAATATAATAAGAAAGGGAGACATAAGCCCTGGGAAAATCAGTGCCGCATAGGTATCTGTTAACTGCAGATATTTCGTTATCATGATGTACCATGGGACAAGGCCTCCACCGAACAGCGTGGTGAAGTAAATATAGAAGGAAAGCTTATTGCGATATTTAAAATCTTTCCTTTGGAGCACGTAGCCGGCCATGGTCATCATGAACAATCCAAGAACCGTCCCAACCACGGTAACGAAGATGGTGACGCCGTAGGCTGTCAATACTTTTTCAGGATAGGTAAGTACCGCTTTGTAAGCTGTTACTGAAAAATCTTTTGGTATGAGGTGATAACCATCACGTATTATGGATTCATTGTCTGTTAAGGAGCCCGAAATGATGAGTAGAAAGGGAAATATACAAATTATAGAAATCGCGATAATAACGAGATAGGCAATTATATTGAATGTAACGGAATCAATTCCTCTGGTTCGCAAGTGCTGTCACCTCCTAGAAAAGTGCATATTCATCATTTGATTTTTTAATAAAATAGTTCACTGTCATAATCAGTACGAAGCCAAAGATGGATTGATACAATCCAGCAGATGTCGCCATCCCTATATCGAATGTCACCTTCAAGGAGCGGAACACATACGTATCTAAAATATCCGTTGCATTGTACAGGATGCCGTTATTTCCGATTAGCTGATAGAAGAGATCGAATTGCCCCTTCATGATGCTTCCTAGTGCAAATAAGAGCAATATAATGAAAGTTGGCTTCAACATTGGAACTGTAATGTACCAAATCCGTTGAAAAATGTTCGCTCCATCGATCGTGGCCGCTTCGTAATACTCATCGCTAATGCCTGTAATCGTAGCCAGATAAATGACCATCGTATAGCCGACATTTTTCCACACGTAGAACATCACCAGCAGAAATGTCCATGCAGATGGTGTGTTATAAATATCAATGGGAGTGGAACCCCATGATTTCAGCGTTGCATTCACAAAACCAGTATCATAATTAAACATGTTGTAAGCGATTGCATTCAGTAGAACAAATGAAATAAAATAAGGTAAGAACATCACGGATTGCGTTAATTTCTTGAAAAACTTGCCTGCCATTTCACTTAATAGAATCGCACAAAAGATAGCAGTCACATTTAAGAAAACGATAAATGCAATGTTGTATGCGATTGTATTTCGTGTCAAAGTCCACAAAACACCTGATTTCCATAGGAATTCAAAATTCTCCAATCCTACAAATGGACTGCCGAAGAGTCCTCCATTGAAATCAAACCTGGTGAATGCGAAGTAGATCCCAACCATCGGTACGTACGAATTAATAAAGAAGAAGATCAATGTTGGCGCTATCATGAGAAACAACAATTTATTTTTGTTTAACTCATAGAAGAATCCTTTCTTCCGGATCATGCTGTAAAACCTCCCTGCGTTAATATGTCCTGTCTAGCTTGTCGGTTGCCATACTCGAATTATAAACAGATTGGTTCCCACTCGGATACTGAATATCTGCTAACATTTATGAACGAACCGACTAGAAAAAGCCCAATTCACATATGTACAAATTAAACTTTCATGGATAATCTGGCTTTTCTAGTACTTTTTTCAGCCTCCAGGCTATCCGATTCCATTGCATGCAGTATATAGTTGGGATATACTTTTTCTACCAAAGGGGGAGACGATTGACATGATGCTTCGAAATCAAGAGAGCAAATTTATGTATCGCAACATACTTCTTAGTATTGTTTTGTCCATTGTCATTACACTGCTTGTCTCCTCTACGATCCTCTACGTCAATTTTGATAATATTGCACTCAAGCAAGTGTATGGATCTGACTCCAACTCCTTGCTGCAAACTAGCCAAGAAATTCGGACCATAACGGAGACCGCAACCTCCCTGTCCTTTCAAATTTATCGTGATTTCGTAATCAGTAAATTGTTGTTCTACGATAAACCAGATATCTATGATGTCCAGGGCAGCATGTCACAACTGAATTTATATCGGCTAGCGATGCCTTTTATCGAATCCATCTATGTGTATAACGGAAAATCAGAGCTTTTCTATGTCAGTTCGAACAACTTTCAGAGCGGTATTCAAACCAAAGCGACTTTAGGCGATCCTAGCATGGTCAATATCCTTGATCATTTTCAGGATTATATTCCTTTTTTACCGATCCCAAGGTCTTTCAAGACAACTGATGTAAGTACACTCCAATCCACGTCTATCGGGATCTATTCCTATTTGTGCTATGATGCCATCAATTTGAATAATTCCTTGAATTCTGCCGTTGTCGTCAATATTTCAGAATCGTTCTTCAATAAATCATTGAAAAACGTTTCAAACAATCGGGCAAGCAATGAATTTATTATTAATAAAGAAGGCATGTTGATCTCCACAGATGGGACAAATCCTGTACTATCCAATTATGCAGATAAAAGCTATATCCAAAAAATTATCGCCAATGCTTCTTCACCGGGCTATTTGGTAGACAACGTGAATGAGACGAAATCTTTAATTTCGTATACAGCTCCTGACTCTCTAGGGTGGCGTTACGTTCGCACGACCCCCTACACGATAATCACCAAAGAGATCAGGAACATGCGTGCCAAGACGATTTATATCTCGCTTAGCATTCTTCTTGTGGGGCTGCTTACTTCGTTCTTCATGTCCAAACGATTATTCGATCCCATTGATAAAGTCATTCGAAGCCTAAAAACGTTAGAAATCGAAAAGCGTGATAATCTTCAAATTTTACGACAAAATTTCCTGAGAAATATTATGCTGGGAAGAGATGCCTATCACCCTCAAGCCCTGCAATCGAAATTAACCTATTTCGGCTCCAAAATCACCATTGGACATCCTTCTTTACTTCTCATGGTTAAAATCGATTCTTATGAAGAAAACATTCGAACCTATAAGGATCAGCTCACCTTGCTGCGCTATGCGGTCATGAACATTTGTACCGAAATCAGCTCCTTCACCTTCCACGCGGAAGGTATTGATATGGGAGATGATCATATCATTTTGCTGCTTTCCGCGAAGGAAGCTGATTTCCAGTGGCAGCCTGATGCTTTCACCGAGCTGCTTCATAATATGCAAGCCTCGATCTCTTCCTTCATTAAGTTATCTGTATCGATAACGGTAAGCCCGCTTCAGGACGAAGCGACACAGTGCTCCCAGCTATATAAACAGCTGCTAGAAGCTTCTTACCATCGCTTGTTTAGAGGCCATGGATGTATCATTTGGTCAGACGAAATCATTGCGTACCGCACCAAAGAGTACAAGTTCCCGTCGCAGAAAGAAAAACAGCTTGTCGATTGCCTCATGACAGGTGATGCGGAAGAAGCCGAAATCATTTATACCGAAATCGTTAATGAAACATCCCTATATCCATACACGGTCGTTCATTTGGCCATTTCCCATCTGACGTTAACCGTCAATAACGTACTTACGACCATCAACAAGAATAACGCGCATGCCTTTCCCCTCTATTTGGACGCAGCTGTCGCTTCCCTAACCCATGTAGAGACGATTGAAGAAGTTAACACGCAATTCATTGACTTATTCAAGCAGCTTCAGAAAAAGCTGGATGAGAAACGAAGCTCCAAGCATGTAGAGCTCATCAAGAAAATGAATGACATCATTGATCGGGATTATGCGAATCAAAATCTGTCACTCAACTCCATTGCTGATGAACTTGCGATGTCTTCCATTTATATTAGCCGCTTATATAAACAACATACGATGGTCGCTATTACCGATGTGATTCAAGATGTCCGCATGAATAAATCCAAAGATCTGCTATTACACACACAGCTTTCCGTTGCAGAAATCGCAGAGAAGACCGGCTTTACGAGTGACTCTTACTTCTATCGATTGTTTAAAAAATACAATGGCATCACTCCTAATGATTTCCGCAAGCAGCTCAAATACGAAAATACCCTCATCCAGAAAGGGATGGAAGAAAGATGAAGTGGCTAAGTGCTCACGAAAACCAACTGAATGTAATTTTTGCCGAAGCAAAGGAAGCTGTACACCAATATCCTGCGCCACTGGACCAGTTAGGGCTTGCCTATTTAGCTAAGTTTGATGCGAGTCATGAAGGAAGCACCAAAAATTATATTTGTTATCTCCTTCCGTATTGGATGGAAGATGTTTGTGAGCTGACTATCGAGGAGTTCAACAAGCTATCATTGGCGAATATATTCGTCATGCTCTATTACTTCATTCAAGACGATATTATGGACGCCGCCAAAGGAGAACACACGAGCAAGCTGCCGCTAGCCAACTTATTTCACCTCCAATTTCTGTCCATTTACCGGGAACTCTTTCCTTCCAATTCCCCTTTCTGGAACTATTATGAAACATACATTCTAGAATGGTCCCAGAGTGTTACCAATGAGCTGCAATCCGATTACTTTCATCATGACAAGCTGCAACTTGCCAAGAAGGCCAGTCCTGTCAAAAATGCCAGCACCGGGGCTCTTCTCCTCGCCAATCAAGCTCATCTCATCCCAGCTGTCACCGCAGCTGTTGAACAAACACTTGTTACCCTTCAAATGCTAGATGACTTGTCGGACTGGGAAGAGGATCTAGAGGAAGGGGCGTATAACTGCTTACTTGCCTCTATCCGCAAGCATTTACAGCATTCTACAGCAGACGACCTCAGCCATGAAATGGTCAAGAAGCAGCTCTATGTCCACGATTATTTGACCGCTTATGGCGCTATAGCTGACACCCATCATGAGCATCTGTTATGCCTCACTGTTGGCATGGATCAGCTCGAAGCATTCCATAATTCACTTGTTAAAAATATCCATCGTGTAGCCCACGAAATTAAAGAACGGAGAGCAGCGTTAGTCTCTGGCGGCTTCTACTATTTTTTGTCTAATTCTGATGGATTTTGATAGATTAATAGGTATTTCCATGGTATACTCATACATGTAGGAAAAATTACCCAAATGACTAGGAGTGATTACTAGTGTCCACAAATGAAAGTTTAAAAGCCAAAATTATTCAAAAAGCGTGGGAAGATGAAGCCTTTAAACAACAACTTTTATCCGATCCTAAAGCAGCGCTAAAACAAGCATTTAACATTTCACTTCCTAATGACATTAAGGTAACAGCAGTTGAAGAAACATCGACAGAGTTTGTTCTTGTAATTCCTACAAATCCTGCTAAAATTTTGGTAACATCTAATGGCTTACAAGCAGTTTGGTAAAATATAAAAAGGTGTTCCGCTAAGTTCGCGTGAACACCTTTTTCTTTCCAGCAGGATCCAATCCTCATTCAACACTCGCATTAGGAAAACGCATAATGACCTCTGTCCCCAAATTTTTTTGACTTTTGAACTCAATATGCCCCTTCATGATCTCGATCAACCGAAAAGTAACCATCAAGCCTAGTCCTGTACCCTTCGTCTTCGTCGAATAGTAAGGCTCACCTAATTTTGTCAGCTGCATGGGCTCGATTCCCTCACCATTATCCTTAACATGGATGAATACCTCGTCATTTTTTTCATAGGCCCAAACATGTATTTGCCCATCGACTTGAAACGCTTCGATACTATTCTTGATAATGTTGATCAAGATTTGCTTGAGCTTCGAAGAATTCCCATTGATATGCAATTCAGACGGCACATTGACTGTAATCCGTCCACCATTCAATGTGGCTAAGGGCATAATGATTCCTTCAATTTGACTAATTTCCTTACTCACGTTCAATTGCACGATTTCATCCAGCTGTGGCTTAGCAAATGTAAGGAAATCTGTAATGATGACAGAAGCACGATCCAACTCTTCGATCGCAATGGTCATATACTCCTTGTTCTTGTCATCTGTTCTAGCCGCTACAAGCTGTAGAAACCCCCGTGTGACCTGCAAAGGATTTCTCACCTCATGGGCAACTGAAGCTGCTAAGGAGCTAATCATCTCCATTTTTTCGGAAAGCTGCAGCTGATGATTGTAAAATTCAAGCTCCTTCGAATAGTTGGACATCTGCTCTTGATTAATTGCAAACCGCCTGCCCAAAATAACGATGAGCGCGATAATAAATCCAACCACACCGAACTTCCATAGGAAGAATTGATATTTTTGATTATTTGCGTAGTAAAGAATAAGGTCAAATGTCCCCATCAACGCGAATATGGCGAAGCCTGAGGAGAAAATAACTGCCTCTCTATTGCCGCGTATCACAAAAATGATGGACAATCCAATAATGAGAATGAATTGGAGAATCATGATCACACTTAGCAAGGTAAGTGTGAAAAACAAATACGTTTCAATAAATCGATACTGATTAAGTTGATTAAATAAGATTAAGATAATGGAAAAAAACGAATACCCTACCTGAAATTTACGGAAAATTCGGATCCATTTAAACTTCCCATTATCAAATATTTTCTCAAAAAAGTAAATGAGTGAAGGTAAAAACACAGCTAAGGAAATATCAAAGATATTCAGGAATAAGTCCCCAAAACGAGCAAAGTTAGCATAGAGGAAGGGGGAATAGGTAAGAAAGATCGTACCTAGTGTAAGTATGATTAAACTAAGTGAAATCCAACTCGACCGTTGGATCTGCTTCAGAAAGAACGAACATATGAGCATGATCACAGCGATAAAAAGAAAGGCAAATCCAAGTATGATGTTCTGTAAATCTCGAAGAATGAATGTGCGCGTCAAGGTAGCATAATGGTCTAATCGAATGTCCGAATGTATACCTAGCCGCCCCATGGATGTCTGAAGCTTTAAATAAACAATTTCTCCCCCTTCTTCTGAACTTATCGGTAACAAGCTTCGTTGCTCATCATAGGGAAAGTCAAACTTGACTTCACGTACTAAACGATCACCAATGTACACCGACATCTGCTGCGTATATATACCATCAATATACATGCCGTAATCCTTAGGAAGCTGTGGTGGCAGCTGGATTCGAACCCACGCAGTAGAAGTATCTTTTGGTTTATCCGGCACCTCTGCTCCGCTCTCTATTGTCCTCCACTCAGCTAAATGCGATGCAGCAATGACATCTTGGATCTTATCATCGGGCCCCCCCCATAGAAGATCCCATTTCGAAATCGTTTTCATGCTTTCTGGCTGCTCCGCAATCGCATGATTGGCCATGAAGAATAAGCCAATTATAATAACCAACCATGTTTTCCATCGTAAATGATGTATTTGAAGCAATCGTTGCATGTATTCACATCCCCCATAGATGACTGTAAGTAATTTACATTAATTTAATTCGACGGGGTTCGCAGCTTTCCTTCTTACCAAGGTAAACATTATATAAACAAAATAAAGCGCCCACAGGCCGTCGCATTCACACGAGCTCACCGCCTGAAACCAAACCATTGACTCCAAACAAAAAAGCCATCTCCAAGTAGATTCCCTCCACTTGGAAACGGCCCTATCTTCCGTTCAGCTTCCCATTTCCTCAACCCTACAGCTTCAATCGATACATCGCCTTGTTCTCCAACCCTCGGATCATTGGTGTCCATACCTCGGACTCCGGTGTGATGAGTAGTGTATCCTCAACCATTTGCAACTTCGCATCCATCGAATCGATGTAATGAAGCGCAACGGCCTCCGGAAGCTGCGGCAGCACAGGACTTCCCCACTCCGGCAAGTTGTGGTGGGACAGCACAATATGCTGTAATCCAATGACGAGATCCGATTGGAGATCTAGACCCAGATGCAGCGCTGCCTCTGTAATCCAATTGGACGCCATGGAGATGTGACCCAGCAGCTTCCCTTGCACGCTGTAATCAGATACGATACCCAGCTGCGCGATCATTTCCTCCGGCTTCGCGATGTCATGAAGGATAATGCCCGCTTTGATCAGGTCAGGATTAAGGAATGGCCGCTGTTTGCAAACAAACTCACCAAGCTCCAGCATCCGAACAATATGATAAGCGAGTCCAGCGAAGTACGCATGGTGATGCGTTTTGGCAGCAGGATAATGGTCCAGCTTATCGCCAACCTTCGCCACGCAAAACGCGACGATCGACTGAATCGTTGGATTCGTAATACTCGCTAAAACACTATTGATTGTATGAATTAGATCCGCTGGACTGATCGGTGCAGAGCGGATAAAATCAGTGATCTGCACGCCATCTTCCGGCAGCGCTTTGCGAATCTTCCCGATCTTTACTTGCAAGCGTTCGCGGTACATTTGAACGAGTCCCTGTACCTTGACTAAGGTCATCGGGAAAAAGGTCTCTTTATCCGAAATGCTGACATCCCACATTTTAGCGGAAACTTGCCCTGTCGCGTCACAGAGTACAATATCCATGAAATCCTTGGCAGGAGTTGTATTCGTTTGTTTAACTTCCAATTCTTTAATTAAGTAAAACCCTGTAAATTCATCTGGTGCTTGTAAATGTTTAATTAATGTCATGTGTGTGCCTCCAATAATCAATAGGAACATTATACTACGAAATGCTTCTTAGTGATTAGTGGAATGCCTAGAAATTTATGGCGTTTGTAATCGAGCACCAGGATCCTCGGAAACGCAGGGATCGAAGTGCTTTTGAACAAACTATCACATCACGTACTCACGAAATACTTCATTTAAATACACGTACTTACTCGCTGGATATTTGAAACCGAGAAAGAATCCCGAGAAATCAATGTGAACAGAGATTAATCTCCGACTCGTTACCGTACTCCGTACCAAATGATTCAACAATGCCTCATTCTGCGAATTGATCGCCTTCACGACAAGCGCCGCGTAATTGGGATTGCAAATGAATTCCCGATATAGCGGAATGACCGCCTTCGCGATCGCGCGATTAATCGTAGAGTTGAATGTGAACTGCACTTGACCAGGACGAATCGTCGTCCCATTCGTGATCACGAGAAGCGGTTTGGGCAGCGGAAAATCGACAAACCAACCCACCCCATTCGACGCCAAGGCCGACAGTGGTTTTGAGCCGATAACAGAACGCAGCAGCGTATTCATGCGCGCAATATCAGCTTCGCGTACGGCCTTCGCCCATTGGACGGAAAATGTACGGTTATTTGCCAACTTGCGGTAAAAGGGCAACATCACCGTAGCGACCTTACGGATTGCGAACACCCTTTGTTTTATTGGCTTTGCAGCCTTCAAAGCAACTTTCGAATTTATTTTTACGCGTCTATGACCCGTTCGGTAGATCTCCATGCTTACGCACACTCCCCAGACCTATATAGTCTAGACTATTGCGTAGGTCGGGGGAGTGTGTGGGCTGCGCGGATGTGCGGGTAAAGCTCCCGAAAGAAAAAAGTCTGTTTGAGCCCATATGCTCAAGCAGACTTTCTTATCAGCTTCTATAATCGCCTTACGATAACCTCGTCACCAGCCTCGTTCCACTCCCAACTAAAGCCCAGCACTTCAGCTAGTTTTGCCCAGCTAACGAGCACAAAATTGTTCAGCACTTGTATGTCTGCCGATGGAATCGTTCCTGCACTTCCCTTTGACGTGTATAGTATACGTTTGTTTTCTTCGTCGTACGTAGCATCTCCAAGGCCGAGCTTCTCAAACGTTTGACTAAGTGGCACCCAAGGGATGCCTCCAATGACTATTGGCTTGATCCCGTTGTATGTGAGTGCTTGACCCTCGAAGATAAATCGGATAAAAGGGAGGTGATGAGCGACTTTTGTCCCTTTCAGCAATGTGATCATGCCTTGGTCCAACTCTGCTTTTTCTGTCGCAGTAAGATGCGCAATCTTATCCTTTGCGATTACATCACGAAGCTTGATATGATACTTATGCTCCATTCGCTCATGAAGTCGAGTCATTCCCTCCGGCGTCGTCGATTTCAAGCTTCTACCTTGCATCTGCGCCATGAGCACACCGATGGTCTCCCCAGCCATTGTTCCGTTCGGTTGAATTCTCGCACTTCCATAGGCTACTGCAGTTGCTCCTACCAACTTCCCTGTGGTGACGACGTTATCGTAATCGTGAAGCAAGTAGCTTCGAAGAGGAATCCCATATTTATCTGGCCGCCCAATGGCCAAACCCTCCCTATTGGAGCGCGAGCCTTGAATGTCCATGAAATAACCACCGATGCTGACGTTATCCCAGAACATTCTTCCGCTCATCAAATCCGAGGCTTGCAGTACATAATCTGTTGGATAATGATTATATTCCCGAATGTACAAGGATTTCGGCTCCCCATTAAGCTCCAACTGCTCAAAGCCAATCATAGTCTTTCGTAGATGATCTCGAATGAAGGGCATTTCCGCTTTCGCTTGCTCAATCCCCCATTTAATCGTTGCTTCCTTGCTCGGATCGATGCCATATACCTGCAGTGCGTTAATAATGATCTCCCCGTCGCCTTGATAGAGGATGTTCAAACCTCGGAGATTGAGTTCGTTCTTGTTGCGCAGATTATAAGCCGATACGATCGGCGGAAATCCATAGGCGATATGTGAATTCACGTAACTTTCTGGTCCATATTTATGCGCGCGCTCGATCTTATCCATTGCCCAAAAATGAGTCTGAAACTTGTCCCAATCGACACCTTTAAATTTCATCATGTACGTGCCGCTCATATATTCGCGTTCCTTCGCCCCATAAAGGGCTTCCAGTCCTGGAAGCGGCTGTACATTCAGCTTGCGTATCAGCGCCGCGTCATCCGAATTATCAACAAAGTAGGAAGGCATCACAATTCGTTTTTTCCCATCTCCACCTAGATAGGCAAGGGAAACCACTTTACCATCCGTCACTTTCAAGTCTTCCAGCACAACGTTCTTCTCTAGAGGAATGCCGTCAATAAGCTTGTGAAAATAATGGGCAAACTCTGTTTTTTTGCGAATACTCCCTTTCGTATACTGATGGAACAGCTCTTTCATGCCGCCTTGCATGAGTTGATTACCATCATCATCGTATACTCCGTCAAGATAAAGCATCTCCCCTTGGATGAGCTGGCCGCCTAGACTCCCCTTCGTCTCGAGGATCAGAACATCGAGACCTTCGTGTTTCGCCTTCTGTGCGAGATACATGCCTTCAAGCTCAGTCCCCATAATAACCACATCTGGCTGAAAGGCAGTTTGAGTATGCAGCGTAAATCCCCCATCGCTGTCTCGGTGCAGTCCGAAGTATCCTAATACTCCAGATCCTATGGCAATGACTAGGAGAATGCCGATTATAACTGTCGATTTCATATTACGAACTAACACATTTTTCAAAAATTATCACCCTGCTGCATCTAATGTGGTATTCTTGTATGCTTTGGATCCCTATTTCTACCTCTTGCTCCATAATGATAAGCATATCATTAAAGTTGGCGAACATGAAGGAAATAGTACAATCGAACGATATGAAAAATAAAAGTCTGCCTGATCTCCTGCTTACAGGAGTCTGGAAAGAGTAGATGTGCTTCTACATTCAAACATCTCATCTTCTTTTCCCTAAAACAAAACATTCAAACACAATTCACTACATATCCCCCGCACACTTGAATATATTTAATAACAAGCTTTATTTCCCTATGCCTGATAGCGTTCCGCTTATCATAAACACCAAGGAGGTGTCCCCATGACAGAGCCCTTATTTATTGTTTCCAAAGAGGATTGGTCACTCCACCGCAAAGGATACCAAGATCAAACCAGACATCAAGAGAAGGTCAAAGATGCCATTAAACAGAACCTTCCTGATCTGGTGACAGATGAAAGCATTGTTATGTCCAATGGTAAACAAGTCGTGAAGGTACCGATAAAAAGCTTGGACGAATATCGCTTCC
Organism: Paenibacillus sp. J22P51; assembly: GCF_059692215.1. NCBI lineage: Bacteria > Bacillati > Bacillota > Bacilli > Caryophanales > Paenibacillaceae > Paenibacillus > Paenibacillus sp. J22P51. Next base: position 1,122,287 of record NZ_JCAUAZ010000001.1, read on the forward strand.
GCTATAACTTCAACAAAGGCAAGCATGTTGGTCAGGGGGACGGCGACTCTCAGGTCGGCGATGTGCTGGGAACAGATCCGCAGCCTGCACAAGGTCCTGGCAAGGGCGAAGGAGCTGGGGACCAAGCCGGCGAGGATTATTACGAAGCGGAAGTGAGCATGGAAGAGCTGCAAGCGATGTTATTTTCAGAGCTGGAGCTTCCTAATTTGCAGCAAAAAGAGAAGCGTAACATGACCACCACCGAAGTTATTTTTAACGATATTCGTAAAAAAGGGATCATGTCCAACATCGACAAGAAGCGGACGATCCTCGAAAATATGCGCCGCAACTCTCGTTCTAGCTCACCGGGCATCCATCATATTTCACCCGATGATTTGCGATACAAGACGTGGGAAGAAATCGAAAAGCCGCATTCCAATGCGCTTATTATCGCTATGATGGATACCTCTGGTTCCATGGGCTCATTCGAGAAATACATAGCTCGCAGCTTCTTTTTCTGGATGACCCGCTTCTTACGCACGAAATATGAGAACGTTGAAATTGTATTCATCGCGCACCATACGGAGGCTAAAGAGGTTACGGAGGAAGAGTTTTTCACCAAGGGAGAGAGCGGGGGGACGATCTGTTCCTCAGCCTACCAGACCGCTATTGATATTATTGATAAAAGGTACCCCCCTTCTCAGTTCAATATTTATCCCTTCCATTTCTCGGACGGCGATAATTTAACCTCAGATAACGAGCGCTGTGTGAAGCTGATTACGCAATTAATGGAACGGTCGAACATGTTTGGCTACGGGGAAGTGAATCAATATAACCGCAGCTCTACGCTGATGTCTGCCTTCCGTCATATTAACAATCCTAAATTCCTGCATTACGTCATCCGTGAAAAAGGTGAAGTGTATAAAGCTTTGAAAACCTTTTTTACCAAAAAGGAAGGAGTGCCTGCACAGTGAGTAAATCCGAAATCCAAAAGCTGGAATATGCCATTGATGAAATTACGGAGATCGCGAAAGGCTTTGGGCTCGACTTCTTTCCGATGCGGTACGAAATCTGTCCGGCAGAAATCATCTACACCTTCGGTGCCTACGGGATGCCAACACGTTATAGTCACTGGAGCTTTGGCAAAAACTTTCATCGCATGAAGACGCAGTATGATTTTGGACTCAGTAAAATTTACGAATTGGTCATCAATTCGGACCCTTGTTACGCCTTCCTTTTGGACGGAAATTCCCTGATTCAAAATAAACTGATCGTCGCGCACGTGTTGGCTCACTGCGACTTTTTCAAAAATAACGCCCGCTTCTCCAAAACGAATCGCAATATGGTGGAAAGCATGTCCGCAACGGCTGAACGTATACGCCAATATGAAATTGAGCATGGGATCGATGAGGTGGAACAATTCATAGATGCCGTACTTGCCATCCAAGAGCACATAGATCCTGTACTAACGCTAACGTATGGCCAAACTCGCAAGCGCCAAGAAAATAATAAAGCGGCTACACCAGCAGTTCGAGGCGAAGCCACATACGGATATGAGGATTTATGGGACTTAGATAGCCGAAACAAACCCATTGTTTCTCTGGATAAGGAAGATACGAAGCGTTTTCCGCCGAAGCCGGAGAAAGACCTTCTTCTTTTTATCGAAGAAAATGCCCCTTACATGGAAGAATGGCAACGCGATATCTTGACCATGCTGCGCGATGAAATGCTCTACTTCTGGCCACAGCTCGAAACCAAAATCATGAACGAAGGCTGGGCTTCGTACTGGCATCAACATATCCTGCGAGAAATGGATTTGACCGAGGAAGAAACGATCGAGTACTCCAAGCTGAACTCTTCCGTCGTTGTTCCCTCTCGCCATTCTTTGAATCCTTATTATTTGGGTGTCAAAATATTTGAAGACATCGAGAAGCACTGGGATGCACCGACGGATGAGGAAATCCGCAGATTCGGACGGTCGCCTGGGCAAGGCAGGAAGAAGATCTTCGAAGTACGCGAATACGAGTCCGATACATCGTTTATCCGCAACTATTTGAATAAAAACCTGGTTGAAGAATTAGACCTCTACGTGTTTGAGAAGAAAGGACCCGAGTGGAAAATCACCGATAAAACGTGGGAAAATACGCGGGATCAGCTCATCTACTCCAGGGTGAATGGTGGTTTCCCCTACATCGTTGTCGAGGATGGGGACTATCAGCGCAATGGGGAATTGTATTTGAAGCACGCTTTTGAAGGCGTGGAGCTGGATCTGAAATATGTGGAGCGAACGCTGCCGTATATTTATAAGCTGTGGGGTAAAACCGTCCATATGCATACGGTTGTGGAGGATAAGCCGGTTTTGTTTAGTTTTGATGGGAAGAAGCATCATCGACGGTTTTTGTGAAAGAAAGCCCAACCCGTGGAGGGTTGGGCTTTTTGGCGTTCCTTTATTCTGAGCTGAACAAAGCTGATCGGTTCCGTTTATAAATGATGTAGTTGATAATTACAAACCTTAGATACGCTATTTGTGCAATTTGGTGAGAAATGCTGCTATAACGGTGAAATACACGCTTACAGTTCGAGCTCAGCGAGAAATCCGCCGGTTAGCTTGCTGTAACGGTGAAAAACACGCTTACAGCTCGAATACGGCGAGAAATCCGCTGATTAGCTTGCTGTAACGGCGAAAAACGTGCTTACAGTTCGAGTTCAGCGAGAAATCCGCCGGTTAGCCTGCTGTAACGGTGAAAAACACGCTTACAGCTCGAATACGGCGAGAAATCCGCCGATTAGCTTGCTGTAACGGTGAAAAACACGCTTACAGCTCGAATACGGCGAGAAATCCGCCGATTAGCCTGCTGTAACGGTGAAAAACACGCTTACAGCTCGAATACGGCGAGAAATCCGCCGGTTAGCTTGCTTGTAACGGTGAAAAACATCCTTACAGCAGCAGGACGGCGATTAAATTCAAGTTAAAATTGGTGTTCCAGTGGCTCAGCCTACTCCTACTCCCACTTAAACGTGAACGTAGCCACAATGAACGACACGACCAGCCAGATGGCCAGCATCAGCCCTTCCTGCCACAGCTCCCCGAAGCCTGCGCCAACATTCATAACCTGCCGAAGGGCAGTGCTGAGCTGAGTAATCGGGATCGATTTCACGATCGGCTGCAAGAACTCCGGCATGCTGGATACAGAGAAGAACACGCCGCCTAAGAACATGAGCGGAAACGAGATCAACCCGGAAATCGGCCCGGCGCTCTCAGGGGTTTTGGCCACACCGGCAATGATGAAACCGATGGACATGAACGTCAAGGTACCCATGACGATAAACAGCAGAAGCAGCCACCACGAGCCATTCACCTGCGTCCCGAATATCAAGGCGCCTACTAGCAGCACGATCAAGGCTTGCGCCGTGTTCATCACAAGGCGCGCGGTAATCTGCGCGGCGATGAACGTTGAGGCCTTCAGTGGTGTACTTTGCATCCGTCGCAACACCCCCCGCTCCCGCCAGGAAGCGATTTGCCCTGAGACGCCGTTTAAGTTGTTGGTCATGATCATCATCGCCAGGATCCCCGGAACAAGGAAATCGATGTAGCGAAGCTGCAAAGCTTGAACGCCCACGGGCTCGATCTTAACAATTGGGATGTAGTTAGAAATTTGCTTAGAAACACCATCAGCCACCTGCCCGACCGTTTGCAATCCGATCTGTGCACTCTGCTGGTTGGTTTGATCATAGTAAACCTGAAGGAAACTAGCCTTCGAGTTATCTGCTCCTTTTTTAGCAACAGCCTCACCGTAATTCTTCTGAATAATCACAACCAGTTTCTGATCCCCATGCTTCAGCTGCTCCAGCGACTTATCCATGTCATCGGAGGGCTTTAGCTTCAGAATACTATTGGTTTGAAGTGCCTCCACCATAATTCTGGATTCCGCACTTTGATCCTGGTCAATGACAACGCCGTCTAAGATGATATCATTCCCCTTGCCTAGAAAGGAGCCGAGCATAATCATGAAGAATAGCGGCATGAATAAGGTAAATACAAGCACTTGTCGATTACGCACAAAAAACCGAAGCTGGCTTAACGTCAATTGGATATAGGCATTCATTCTTCTTTCAAGCTCCTTCCTGTCATGGAAATAAACACATCTTCCAGCGTAGCCGTACGTGTCTGCAAGTCAGCCAATTGCCATCGACCGCCAGCGCTTTTCTCAATGAGATCGATTAATGATTCCTGAAGCTTATCTGTATAGAGGACGAATACGTCCTTACGCACATCGATTCCCTTTACTTCACGGATATCGCGAAGCTCTTCAAGAACTGATACCTTGTCTACTTCCGCCAATTCTTGCAGTCTGAACTCGATCGCGCTATCGGATTGCAAGCTGCTCACTAGATTACGAGGCGTATCCAGGGCGACGACCTTGCCTTGATCCATTAAACAAATGCGATCGCAAAGCACATGCGCTTCTTCCATATAATGAGTAGACAGCACAATCGTTTTGCCTCGCTCTTTCAGCTTCAGAATGATCTCCCACAGTGTTCGTCTTGCCGTCGGATCTAGCCCCGTTGTAGGCTCATCCAAGAAAATAACTTTAGGATCATTCAAAAGTGCAAGACCGATGGCAAGCCTCTGCTTTTGCCCGCCTGATAGATGCTTGACGCGGCCGTTTCTTTTATCAACCAACGTCATATCTTCTAACAGCGGCTTAATCGGAACTGAGCTCGGGTAGAAACTAGCATACATCCTCATGATTTCCTCAACCGTCAACAGCTCAAATAATGACGTCGACTGCAGCTGAACACCGATGACTTCCTTGACCTTGCTCAAATCCTTCTGCGTATCAAATCCGGCCACAATGGCGCGCCCGCCGTCAGGCTTCCGCAGCCCTTCGATCATTTCCATCGTTGTCGTTTTCCCAGCGCCATTAGGACCAAGCAAACCAAATACCTCGCCTTGATAGACCTGAAAATTAACACCTCGCACCGCCTGGAAGGATCCATAATTTTTAATTAAACCATCCGCTTCAATAACAATATGTGAAGACTCCATCAAGCTAGCCCCCTTCTCTTCCATTTTTTACTAACTCACCCTATTATATAACAAATGAACGCACAGTTACACTTTCTCATAGAGGAGCACTCTCCAAAACAACTATCTCTCAAACTTCTACTGACAGAACTAGTGAAATTCCGACACCGTCAATCGACGAACTTATTGAGAAAGATATGATAATCTTAATATCTACTTAATCAATTTCAGAAGGAGATGTGTTGAAGTGAGAATGAATATTTTATTTAATAAAAAGCCGATTTCTGTTAATTTCGTCGGCACGGACCATAAGTTAATTCCTTCCTTGATCAACGCACTTCGCCATAACAAATTCACCACCATGAATTTAGTTAATTCGTTAGAGCGTGTAGATTTATTTAGCTCGGAAGCGATTTTATATGCCACAGATGGAAATAAGGCACGTATACCTATTTTCTAATTTAAGTCGTTACATAGATGTTTGGTGACCAACGCCTACGAATGGTAGTTTCCTTCGTAAGCGTTTTTTTTTCGTAGATAAATAGGCATATTGCCTCTACTCTATTCATAGACTAATAGAAAGAGACCACTACAGCTGGGATGGAGAACTCTATGAACGTTATCCGCCTTTTCAAAGATCATGCTGCTCAGCTACTAATCTATCTACTCATCATGTTAACTAGCTTTGTATGGACCTTAATCTGGGGTCTTCACACGACTTCACAACCGCCTCCACTAGCGACGACCGAGTACAGCATCAAACCCGCAACGAATGGCGTCCTTCTTCACGTTATCCAAACATCACCTGAAAACATAGGACTCAAAGCAATTAAAGATAATGTGACCGATCGACAGGACAATGGGATTAATGGCGGTTTTTTCTGGCAGGGGTATTTGCTGAGCATCGCTGTGACCAATGATCTGCCTGTAAAGGGGCAACCCGGCGATTACGGCTCTGGCTGGTACAATACGGATCGGAAACGAGGAACACTGGTGTGGGACGAGAAGGCGCAAACCTTTACAGTCCAAGTGGTTGAAAATGCGAGCGAGCTGAAGGTGATGGACCGCACGCGATATTGGGCGCAGGGCGGTGTAAGCATGGGACTTACGAACCCATTAGGCTGGGCCGAGCAAGCGATCTCAGAAGAAATGCCCGTGATTAACGAAAAGCGCATGCGCTCTGGTATCGTGTATGATCGATTCAACAATGTGTATCTTGTTGTAGCACCAACGCCATGTACAGGCGAAGAGTTCCGTACAGCGGTACAGGAGCAAGTAGGGGAGAATCAACTCGTCGATGGGCTTTTCCTTGATGGAGACGGCTCCTCACAGCTGAAGGTCGCGAATTTCTTACTGCCAGGCGATCATCGCGAGGTCTATCAAATGATTGCTCTATTGAAATAAGCGGAGGGAGGAGAAACCTTCCCAAGCAATAAAAAAAGGAAACCCCACGAAAGCGGGCGTTTCCTCTTTGATATTTATGAAAAACCATCTAGAACGTTACGTTATCCGGATCCGGACCGATACGCTGATTCTTATTCATCGAATCGATCAAAGCCATATCCTCAGCGCTCAGCTCAAAATCGAAAATGTCCGCATTCTCACGAATACGATGCTCGGTCACAGACTTCGGAATCGTCACGACGCCATGCTGAATGTCCCAACGCAGCACAATTTGCGCTGCTGATTTGCCGTATTTAGCAGCGAGCTGCGCCAATTCAGGCTGATTCAGCTTACCCTGCATAAGCGGGCTCCACGCTTCTAATTGAATGCCCCGTTCACGTGTGAACGTGAGCAGCTCCTTTTGCGAAAGCTCCGGATGATACTCCACTTGATTAACCGCAGGAATAACACCCGTATCTTCGATCACATGCTCTAAATGAGAGATTTGAAAATTGCTCACGCCAATCGCACGAACATGCCCCTCTTTGTAAAGGTGGACCAGCGCTTTCCAGGTTTCTCGGTACGTCGCGGACACAGCCCAGTGCACCAAGTAAAGATCAATCGTCTCCAAACCAAGCCGCTTGCGGCTTGCTTCAAATGCTTGCAGTGTAGACTCGTAGCCTTGATCCGCGTTCCACACCTTCGTGGTGACGAAAATATCCTCACGCGGAACGCCGCTTTGACGCAAACCTTGACCAACGCCTTCTTCGTTGCGATATACAGCAGCTGTATCAATGCTTCGATACCCTAATTGCAAAGCGGTTTGAACCGCTCCAATGACCTCTTGACCTTCTTTGCTTTTATAAACACCGAGCCCCAGCCAAGGCATATGTACACCATTGTTGAGTGTAACTCCAGCTGTTAATGCTTGATTCGCTTGCGTAGACATTGCTAACAACCTCCATCGGAATAAGATTAGAATGAGCGCATCTTTACCGTGTAGCTCCTATTAATCATACCACCCAAGTCGGGATTTTCCAAAATCTACGCTAGAAGGAAGCAGGAGAGAGGATAGCGGAACCGACTGAAGCCTGCAGGCTGAATCTAGTTAATTTTGATGCGCATGAATTAAATCCATTTTCAGCTGCCATAAGGCTGCGCTCAAATTGACGCGATACACCTCGGGATTCAGCATCCGCAGATATTGCGGCCAAACCGTTTTCATTTGCTCTGCATGGTAGTCACGAATGTGCTCCAAGGTTGGCAGCTCATAGACCAGCTTGCCGCTCTCGAAAATCGGTTTCAAAAGCGGAATCGCCTCATAATCCTCGATATATTTGAAAAGATACGGATGGATGGGGTCGAATAGCTTTATTTCCATGCCTTCCCGAATATCCACCTCATCCTGCAAAGCCAAATAATCAGCTTCCGCTTTGCCCGTCGTCAGGTTCATGATCCGGTAGGCTTCCTTGAAGCCCGGATTCGACACCTTCTCCGGGTTGCCCGAAATCTTAATGACCGGCACGAACACGCCGTCCTTCTCACGGGCAACAAGCTTATACACGCCGCCCAGCGCAGGCTGGTCGGCCGCTGTAATCAGCTGGGTGCCAATGCCCCAGCTGTCGATCTTAGCCCCTTGGGCTTTCAGCCCGGCGATGATGTGCTCATCCAAGTCATTGGATGCCACAATCTTCACCTCCGGAAAGCCCGCCTCATCCAGCATGCGCCGCGCTTGCTGGGACAAGTACGCCAAATCGCCGCTGTCGAGGCGAATGGCGTTCAAGCGCTTGCCGCGGCTCGCGAGCAGCCGCGCCGTAGCAATTGCATTCGGCACACCGCTGCGCAGCGTGTCGTAGGTGTCCACGAGCAGCGTTACCTGCTCGGGCAGGGCCTCGGCATACGCACGGAAGGATTCCGCTTCCGTGTCGTGGGCCTGCACCCACGCATGAGCGTGCGTGCCTTTGGTCGGGATGCCGAACAGCATCCCGGCTCTGAGGTTCGATGTCGCGTGGAACCCCGCGATATAGGCTGCTCTTGCGCCCCAGATGGCGGCGTCTGCCTCTTGGGCGCGCCGGGTGCCGAACTCCATCAGCACATCGTGCGGAGCAACGCCTTTCATACGCGAGGCTTTGGTCGCGATGAGCGTCTGAAAGTTCACGAAGTTGAGAATCGCCGTCTCAACGAGCTGAGCCTCAAAAATACTGCCGATAACGCGCACTAGCGGCACATTGGGGAATACAAGCGTTCCCTCGGGGATGGCTTGTATATCGCCTTTGAACGTAAAAGCACGAAGCGCATCAAGGAATTCTTCCTGATAATTCTCCTCTTGGATGCGTAAATAAGCGATTTCCTCCTCGCCGAAATGCAGGCTTTGCACATAATGAATCACCCGCTCCAGCCCAGCGAAGACCGCATATCCCCCATCAAAAGGCAGCTTGCGGAAGTACACCTCGAACACAGCTCTCTCCGTATGTGTCCCTTGTAACCAGTGGGCGTACATCATGTTAATTTGATATTTATCGGTATGCAGCGTTAAGTTATTCATTGCATGCATCGCGTGCCAATTCATCGGATTCATCCCTTCCATTGCGCATTACCTCGTTAGTTAATTTTCCCAATCCCGAACAACCTTAGCCCCTAGTGTATGTTCAAAATGCCTCAACGCCCAGTCATGGCCTTGCGCATCAAAGCTGGCAACCGCATCCTCATGAATGATGAGGGAGAAACCTTTATTATACGCATCCACCGCCGTATGTAAGACACAAATATCTGTACATACGCCTGCTAGATGAAGCTCCTGAATACCTCTCGCTCTGAGCTGCAGCTCAAGATCTGTCCCGCAGAAAGCACTATATCTCGTTTTGTCCATCCAATAGATCGATATCTTATGATCTTCATACACATCTCTTAGCCGACCGTAGAGCTCCCGCCCCTCCGTATCACGTATATTGTGAGGTGGGAACAAGGCCGTCTCAGGATGGTAGGGATCCCCTTCCTCATGTAAATCAATGGCCATCACAACAAAATCCTTTTGTGTAATAAAGCTATTGGTTAGCTCACACATCCGAGCTTCAATTGCGACAGCTGGATCCCCGCAGGGCAGCTTTCCAACGACGAAATCCACTGTATAATCAATGAGAATCAAAGCTTTCATGTTCACCACTCCTTATATTGTATATGTAATATTATTATAACGACTTTATCATTAACTAAAAAGAAAAGCCTAACTGTAAATCGACAGCTGAGGCACAGGATCGGAAAGCTGGCGCTTCGCTCCATATTATCATTTCGATAATTTCATTATGACATAATAGAATTCGCTTTTCAACAGACATATGCGAAATTATTACGAATCCGGGTACAGATTGTCGTAATTAATGAGAATCGTCATAAACCCAAGTGCAACGAATGAGAGAAATGCCATAAATGAAAGATGAAATACATTGGGGAATACGATAAAAATGGCGCCGGTGGCGACACAAACCCAGTTCTGCCACATATGCTTCCCAGTTTTCCCCAGAGCTAGCATCGAGCTTACGAATTGTAGACTTCCGAACAGTGCACAGGTGTAAAGCGCATTGGTTACATCTCCAAATCCAAACACCCAAGGAGTCAACAAGAACCACAGACCCATGAGCGCCGACAAACTATTTTTGAGATACATACCGATCACACCTCCTAAATGCGGGATGTTACAGTATATGCAAACGCTTACAAGTTGTGTGCCAGAAATAGTACCTGATTATCTTAAATCCCCCTAAAAACTTGGGATCCCAACCGTTGATGCGGATATGCAGCACTATAAGGCCCTTTTCGGGCCTTATTGGCACGCACGTGCCTTGAAATCACTCCTTTAACGCCCAAAAAGGTCGTTAAAGCTTGGGATCTGGCCAGACGCTGCGAGTTTGCAGCACTTTAAGGCCCTTTTCGGGCCTTATTGACGCACACGTGCCTTGAGATCACTCCCTTTACGCTCAAAAAGGGCGTAAAGGGAGTGATCCCGCCAGACGCAGCGGATATGCAGCAATTTAAGGCTCTTTCAACTATTTCGCCACTGCCGCCTACAATTTAGTCGAATTGTTCGTACATAAAAAGGTTGGTTAGTCTAACGACCAACCAACCCCCTTGATTCACTTATTCTATTTCCCTCTTATTGCTCGATATGAAGTCCTGTCGAAACAGATGTCACATCGGCTTTGAGAATATCCGTTACGAAGTTAACAGGTACATAGAGGGAATCGTTCAGAATGACTGGAGCTGTTCCTAGCGCAACTGGCGCCATTTTGGCAAAGAAATAGCTGTCTTTCCCCACGCTCACACTCGTCCACTGCGCACCCTTCGTCAGTTCAGCAGCGTACTTATCTTGATTCCATTTCACGGTGTAGCCAAGCCCTTCGGCTACTTTACGGAAAGGAATGAGTAAAACTCCGTCCGCATTTTGAACAACGTCACTTGTTACCAGATCCACTTTCACTTTATCTGCACCAGGCAGCGGCACAGGATTTGGCTTGATTGTCATATTTTCAGGCAAGCTGAAGCGGAATTCTGGGCTTCCAGATGAACCGGGAGCGATCGAATATTTCGGGAATACCACGACTGCTTCCCCTTTTTCTACATAAAAGCCTTGCTCTATGCTGATTCCTTTAAATTGATCCTTAAAGAAATTTTTCGGGTTCTCATTTATTTTGGCAGTAACACCTGCATCGATTGTTGCCTTGTAGTCCGCACCAAGTAAATCTTGGAGTGTGACACGTTGAGCCTCAACTGCATTCAAGACATTATACGTATCCACTCTTGGCATGCCCGTACCGCCTGTTGAGCCGTATGTTGTAACTTCAAGTGAGACAACTCCTGCTGGGTTTCCTGTGCCGTCGGATTTCAGTTCATACGTGATCGTAAGCTCGTAAGGACGATACGTATATCCATGCTCTTTCGCTGCAGCTGCAGCCTCTGTAGCATCCTTTTCCCAAGCTGCTAAATCTTTGTTGGCATGTGAAAGCAGAATGTCATTCAGCTCATCCTGATATCTTGTATCCTGCATGCCTGTCAGCTGCGGCACTTTGATGTTTGTTTTTAAATCTGCATTCTTCGAAGTAAGCACCACTTCTTTAATCGTGACTGACGCGACGAGATCAGCAGAAATGGCTACTACGGTATCTGCCGAAGCAAGGCTTGCTACAGGCAATACAGATGCGCTCACACCTACAAGCATCGCACAACCAACAACACCCATTTTCAACATGTTCCACGGATTTTTTTTCATTTGTTATTCGCTCCTTCTAAGTTATCGTGTTTTTCTCTCTTGTTCTAACCTTCACGATAACAAGACGCACCATCATTCGAAAAAGTCCGACCGTCACACTTTGTTCACAAATAGTTTTCATGAAAGGCGGAAAGTACCCACCACTTGATTCAGATCTGTGGCAATTACGGCAAGATTTTTGGCTGACGCTGTAATTTCTTCGGCAGAAGCCAGCTGTTCTTCGGTAACTGCTGCGATGGACTGCGCTGTACCTGAGGTTTGCTGTGCAACGAAGCCTACTTGGGCAACTGTGGCCGCCACTTCTTCGGAGCTAGCTGCCATCTGTTGCGCTGCAGCCGCTGTTTCTTGAATCTTGCTCGCCACTTCTTGCGAGGCTTGTACGATTTGACCAAAGGCCTTCTCGGCAATGCTTACCTCATGCAGTCCTTCCTGTACCTCAGTCCGTCCATTGTTCATAACCCCAACCGCACGTGCTGAATCTCTTTGTATCGAAGTAATGAGCTCTGAGATCTCACGAACCGAATCATCGGTTTGAGAAGACAACTTACGAACCTCTCCAGCTACAACAGCAAAACCCTTGCCGCTTTCGCCCGCACGCGCAGCTTCAATCGCTGCATTCAAAGCAAGCAAATTCGTTTGTGAGGCAATATTCCCGATTAGCGTTGAGATCTGACCGATGCTCTGTGAATGTCTTTCCAGCTCTTGAATCACCTGATTGGCTGCATCAACAGATGTGCTTACGGCCTGCATTTTATTAACTACACGTCCCATTGCATGTGTGCCTTGCTCAGCGATATTCGTAGCCGTCATGGATAACTCCGAAACATCTGAGGTCGTTTCAGCAATACGCGAGATCCCTGCTGCCATTTCTTCCATGGCTCTGCCGCACTCAACAGAGCTTTGAGCTTGTACATCAGCCCCATTCGCAAAATCCTGCACCGAAACCGCGACATGCTGCGAAGCCGATGTGTTCTGCTCGGAACTGGCGAATAGCTGCTGTGATGAAGCTGCGACACTGGTTGAGGCTTGCTGCATTTGCTCCACAGAATGGCGCAAATGATGAACCATTTGATTGACAGCTCCAACAAGCAGTCCAATCTCATCTTTATTTTTGACACTAATGGGCTCAACGGTTAGATCACCATTCGCAATACGATTCAATGATAGGGAAGCTGTGCGAACAGGAACGGAAATCATTCTTACCAGCATATAACAGGCTGCGATCATGAACAGGATCATCACTGACAATACAGTTACCGACATTCTCACACTCTCACGGTACACCTTCTGACTGTCTTGCTCTGCTAGAAGTCCACCCTCCTGGTTGAAGGAAACCATGTCAGACATCGACTTTTGAGCCTTCACGAATGCAGCCGACATGGCCAGTTGACTATCTGTTGCTGCTTTACTCGTTGGATCACCAGATTGTTGTGTATTCGCTAGAAATGCAGCTTTAAACGCTTCCCAATTCAGTGTAAGCTCTTGCAGATGCACAGCATCTTCTTCACTTGCTAAAGTTCCCTTATATTTTCCTAACAAATTGTCGATTCGTGTAAGTGTTGCTGTTAATTCCTTGTCTAAAGGTTCATGCTTTTTCACATCAGGCTCTAGCCTCTTCCCCCTGTACACGGTTAGTGCATGCTCGGAGTTATAATGAATTTCCTCTATGACTTGAATACCCATCATCCAATTCTCCACGAGCTTCTTATTGCTATCTTTAAGCGCGCCCATACGACTCATATCCGTCCAGCTTATTCCCCCAACCATCAGTAAAATGATCGTAAATACCATAATTAATTTTGTGCGTACGGTAAATTGCATTTCTAAATTCCCCCTATACCTTGTATGTTTATCGAAAGCCTCGTGTATACCCCTTTCATCTGTTGGATATATCATAGAAAGAATTCATTAAATTTGTTCTGTTCTAAACATGTTTAAACTATGAGTTTTTTTAACAATTACAATGCTTCCGGAGGCTATTCATGTTATCATCCTTGCGCTTTAAACTGGTTGCCTGGCTCGTTCTTATCACCTCGATCTCCCTTATTGTCGTAGGAATTACCAACTATACACTCTCAAGAAATAAGCTGTTACAGCAAATAAATACACAATCCATGACCTCTGTATCTAACTCTGCTCGAAATTTGTATGATTTCTTGTCCATTCGTTTGGCTGAAGTAGAGCTCATCAGTCGGGTAAGTATTATGAAACAGGGTACACAAGCCGAACGACTTAATTTCCTGAGCCATGAGTTACAATCCGTTGATAATCGCTATCACGCTATGGCTATTGGTGATTTGTCAGGTACCCTTCAATTTACATCTGGCATAACGATCTCCATTTCAGACGAGCCCAGGTTCAAACAAGCCTTGCAAGGAAACACCTTCATTTCCGATCCCCATTTTAGTAAAATGAATGACGTCTACGTAATCTCGATCACGGTCCCCATCTTTGATGATCAACATAATGTCGTTAGTATCATCGATGTTTCTCTGAAAGCCGCGCCTGTGTTTGAAGAACATTTAGTTGCTCCTTTTGAAAACGGCGAGATGCTGATCGTGAATCGAGAAGGCCTCACTCTACATGCTACCGACACGGTTAATATTCTAAAGATGAACATTTTCTCTAAATATCCTGAACTCGGACCCTCTTTTCAAAAGGCATTACGTGAGGGAAGTGGCTTTATTGACGAATCCTTTCTTCGCGGTCACAAGACTAGATGGTTCTATGCACGTATCCCCCAATTAAACTGGTTCCTTACTTATTCCATGCCGATCGCCGCGATTGAAGCCCCCACGAGTCCTCTCCTTTGGTCGACCGTAAGCATAATCGCGATGACAGCGCTTTTCATTTTTTTCCTTATTTATCTCACAATGAACAACCTGATTATCAAAAGGATTAAACAAATCCTCCAAGTGACCGAAGCAGTCGCTGCTGGTGATTTCCACACGAAGCCCATCGTGTTTACCAGCAAAGATGAATTAGGTGCCCTTGCCCTTTCTGTTAATGGCATGATGGAGAATATCCGCGAGCTCTTCGAGCCGTTTGAAGCTTTTATCAGGCACAATCAATATGCCATGATCGTCATGGATCCGAATTTTCTAATTAACCATCTTAACGGCAGAGCGACTGAGATGCTCGGGTATCGCTTAGCTGATGTACAGAAGATTGTTTCTCCAATTATCTGGTTGGACCAAAAGCAACTTAACGAAAGAGCTGCGCAGTATTCCGCTGAACTAGGAGAGACGATACCTGCTGACTGTACAACACTGGTGATTCGTTCCTTGCGCCACCTGAAAGAGGATTCCGAATGGACCTGGTATCACCAAGACGGCACTCGCATCTATGTGCAAGCTAGTGTTAGCTGCATCACGCATCCGAACGGTGACTTAAAAGGATACGTCCTGATTGCACGCGACATTAGTGACATTAAAGAAAGTAATGAGACGAAAGATCGACTACTCACCATCGTGGAGAGCGCACGGGACGCCATTCTCACCTTTGATCAGACTGGGTATATCTTCTATATAAACCCAGCTGGCATCCATTCGTTGGGGTTGGACGACACCGATTATGCAGGTACACATTTCCATGAGATTGTTGAAATTCTGAATGACATTAATTTCGAAGCAGGTCTTCAAACGGCCATCCGAGATGGCTTCTGGGAATTCGAAGATGAGGTCGTGACGAAGAAACAACGTCGCATTATTGTTTCTTTTATCATTGTCCCTCACGTCCCCCTCGATAATGGAGAGCTGTATTTCTCGGCAATTACGAGAGATATAACGGAGCAAGTCCACGCCAAAGAGGAGTTAATTCTAGCAAAGCAGGAAGCGGATGAGGCCAATTTGGCCAAAGGCGTGTTCCTTGCGAGAATGAGCCACGAAATACGAACACCTCTCAATGGGATCGTAGGACTTTCTCATCTGCTTGAGAAAACAGCTATGACGGAATTACAGAAGGACTATATACACAAAATCTCGCGTTCCTCCCTATCACTTTCACATATCATTAACGACATTCTGGACTTTTCTAAGCTGGAGGTAGATAAGCTGGTGATTGAACATCACCCTTTTCAGCTGGATGAAACCATTGATCGCGTGTGTGAAACACTTAGCGTGCTGCTCGGTCATAAGCCTGTGGATTTCATATGCGACATACCTGACCATGTGCCTGTCGGACTCATCGGAGATTCCTTGCGACTCTATCAGGTGCTCCTGAACTTATCCAGCAATGGGATTAAATTCACCGAGCAAGGAACTGTCACGCTGCGTGTTCAAGTGGACCAGCTGCGAGAGAATGAGGTTACACTCCGTTTCTGCATCACAGACACCGGAATTGGTATGGATGAGAAGCAAATGGTCAATTTGTTTCAACCCTTTGTCCAAGGTGACGAAGTGACTAGTCGCAAATACGGGGGAACCGGCCTTGGGCTTGTGATCTCCAAAAACATTATCGAAAATATGGGCGGCTCTATCTCTGTATCCAGTACGCATGGTACGGGGAGTGAATTTCTAGTCGTTCTCACTTTCACGTTATACCTACCGATCAGCAAATCGTTCATTCCCTTGCCGCTCGCCTTACTCGTCGTGGAAGACCATCCTGAACTCAATATGGTGCTCGTCCAAAGCCTTCAGTCCATGTGTACGGACGCGGCTGGCGTCCACTCGTGGAAGGAAGCTCTGCAAGTCATTGCCCATATACCATTTGACATCCTCTTGTTAGATATGGAAGCCGATGATATGTACGGGGAGGACGTGTGGCTGACCATGCTGGCAGCTAGTCAACGTCAAGGGATTAGAACCATTATCTATACCTCTTTATCAGGTAGAGATGCGCTCGAACAGCTTCCCGCCGAAGCAGCCCCAGATGCCATTCTGGTCAAGCCCATTTCCCGAAGTCTGTTATACAAGACGCTAGAGTCTCTTCATGCTGAAAAGGAGATCGTTCCTACCACTCCGTCTGAGACGCGTAAGCAAACTAGTGAAAATGCGTCAACGTTATTCCCTTTATCCTCGCCGGATGAAGATCCTCTTCGCATTCTGATTGTAGAAGATAATGAAATTAACCAAACTGTTGCGCGTTCTCTGTTGGAAAGTATGATGAACTGCCGCATCCAATTGGCTGGCAACGGCTTCGAGGCGTTGAATGATTTGGAGAATCATACGTATGATTTGATTCTGATGGATATCCACTTGCCTGAGTTGGATGGCATAGAAACGACCAAGCGTATTCGTCTTGAGCCGAAATGGGCGCACATTCCCATCATTGCCATAACAGCGGATTCGACACTCGACAATCGATTGGCCTGTATGGAAGCTGGCATGAGCGAAATGATTTCCAAGCCCATTATTCCCGAACGACTGCTTGGGGCCATTGAAGCCACGCTCTATCAGCATATGGAGAATCGGGAAGTGCCTCATCTTGATATTGCGGAAGCGCTCAAACGCATTGGCGGCAAAACCGAGATTTACCGTGAGATACTGCGCAAATTCCAGGAGCAAACCAAACCCCTCATGGCGCAATTGAAAGATGCCATTGATGCTCAGGACTTTGAGCAAGCGCTTCGCTTGCTGCATAGCCTGCGCGGTTCTTCTAGCAACCTTTCCGCTAATCGAGTGTTTGCCGCGGCCAGCGAGTTGGAGGATTATGTGAAGGAGCAAGGGGAGCTGCAACAAGCAGAAAGAGATCTCCCTGGTATGAACCATTTGCTTCAATTGATTGAGGATGAGCTAAAGTCTGCTTTTCAAATGATCCAAAAATTGCTGCTTGATTGAAAAAAACATAAATTTATGTCACTATATGCGTATACTCCATCTTGATGGAGTGTGTCATTTTATACGTATAGGTGGTTAATTGTTATGACTGAACATGGCGCTCCATACCGCATCTTGTTGTATTATAAATTTGTCGCTGTTGCTGATCATGAAGCATTGGCGCGAGAACATCTGGCTTATTGTAAAAAGATCGGAGTGAAAGGACGCATTCTGATTGCTCCGGAAGGCATTAACGGCACCCTTTCTGGGACCGTAGAGCAAACGGAAGCCTACATGGCGATGATGAATCTCATGCCATTGTTTAAAGATATGGTTTACAAGATTGATGAGCATGAAGGGCATGCCTTCAAAAAGCTTTTTGTCCGTCCGAAAAAGGAGCTCGTCACCTTCCGTCTTGAGGAAGATGTGAATCCGAATGAGCTGACAGGCACGCATCTGAAGCCTAAGGAATTCTATGAGAAGCTCAAAAATGAAGATGTCATCGTTCTCGATGGCCGTAATCACTATGAGTATGATATCGGACATTTCCGTGGCGCCATTCGTCCTGAGGTTGAAACGACCAAGGAATTCCCAGAGTGGATTCGCAACAATCTGCAGGAGTTTAAGGACAAGCCTATCCTCACCTACTGTACAGGCGGCATCCGTTGTGAGAAGCTTTCTGGTTTCCTCATCAACGAAGGCTTCAAAGAAGTGTACCAGCTCGACGGCGGGATCGTTACCTACGGCAAAGACGAAGATGTGCAGGGTCGCCTCTTCGATGGGAAGTGCTACGTGTTCGACGAGCGCATCTCTGTGCCGATCAACCGCACAGACGAAGATATCGTTGTAGGCAAATGCTACCACTGCGGAACCGCAGAGGATCGTTATATCAACTGTGCCAATGATCTGTGCCACTTGAAGCATATTTGCTGCGAGGCTTGTGAAGAGGAGCATGACAGCTTCTGTTCCAAGGAGTGCGAGGAGAAAACGTTGAGCTCGCTGGAGGCTTAGTGGGAAGCTGGAAAAGGCGTCGAGCTAGGCGGATTTTCCCGAAATAGATGTAATATTTACAGTTAGTACAGAGAAGCGGCGCTAGCTGTGCAAAAGGACCTTCCAAAGTCGATTGACTTAGGAAGGTCCTCTTTGCCGTATAGCTACGCTACTCCGCGATCTGTTCCATAATCCGATCAATTAATGGGTAGACAAGCTCTTCTTCCAACGTGAAGTGCTTCAGTAGAATGAGACAAGCGGTCAGCAGCTCAGAGGCCATCACATGGACGAAGTCCATGTCAATTGGCACGCTCATGGCATTAACACCGTTGACGTATGACTGTACGACTCTTTTGGCCAAATCATGATCCTGCTCTAATACATGCATGGACCGCGAGACCGAGATGGCCATCGTCGGATGTAAATAGGTCTGCAGACTCGGGAACAGGACTTGCTCCTCCCATTCCGAATGCTGCTCCAACTCCTCCACCAGGGATAATATACCATCCTGAAGTTCGATCAGCCGACACATTCCAATTGAGCAATCTTCAAGGGTGTACAAAGCTGCAGCTAGCGTTCGAATGTCGGAGAGCTGCTCACGCATTTGCACATGCTCCTCCTTCAAACGCTGGGCTAGCATTCTAAATTCACTAGGATTCACATTATTTGCCCGATTCGTTTGAATGCTCAAACGGTCACTCATTCGACATCCTCCTTAAAGTTTCATTTGAAACTTGCTACGTAAGTATTCACACTGTATGTAACGCCAGAAACCCCATACCGCATTATCATTGTATGCGGCATGGGGCTGTTAACATGCGAAAGAATGTCTAACAAACTAGATGACCTCAATTAAGCTAAAAGAATTAAAAGAAATCCGTCAAATATGTTGTTCGCTCTGGAATAAATCGCTCCAATCTCGCGATCTCAGCTGCGTTACCGTGCAAGCGACCAATGCGATGCAGCAAAGATGCTCGCTTGTAGCCCATCAACAGCGCCGCTAACGTCTGAATATCGCATGAAATGACGTCCCGTTCCGCTTCCTGCTCGGTGGTTCCGCTGATGTGGAACACTTGTTCCTCATTCAGCTTTACGATGTCGTTCCCCTCGCTACTTCCGAGTTGAATTCGGAATATCCCGTTATTCCAATCAGCCTGTCCATCACGCAGTTGAAGATAAAATGGCTTGCTTACCTCAGTACCATCCGCAACTGCGTTAAATGGATACAACCGTAGAAAGGCTTCAGCATCGACAATCCGTGCCATAAAATAAGGAATAATCTCTTGCTTGATTCGGGGATCTGCCAACAAATAAGGCAGATGGTCGCCAAGAGGCGCTTGGCATACCACTTTGTCAATCATCGAGTCATGATTGGAGATTAACCGCCATAGAGCGCGATTGGCATCCTCAGTTAGGGTAATTAGCTCATGAACGGTAAGCACCCTTTCTTTTACCTGATAAATAATATAGCCTTCTGGCTCACCAGCAGGATTTAGATATAGGGTTACGATCCCTTTCTTCCTATCGAAAACTCTCCTGCGCCACCATGCCTCAGTCCGAACAAGCATGCCGTTAAAGCGTTTCGCATACGCCTCGTAGATCGGATGCAGCACCGCAGCATCCGCTTCAATCCGACGGAGTGTGCTCCCTTCTGCAACCTCTGGCTTGGGAAGTTGGTTGGACGCAATTTCATAACGAATGTAATCGCTATAAGCCTCCCAACCGTACTTGCGATAGAATGCGAAGGAAAACGGCGCTAGAAAGGATACGACCTGCCCGGATTCTTTCATCGACTTCAGCGCTTGGCACAATAGTTGCCCAACCATTCCCTGACGGCGATATTCAGGCCATGTCGCAACAGAAGCAATACCTCCCATCTCAAATGCTTTACCGTTAATCCATATATTCAGCTTCAGTATCATTAATTTGGCTGCTAGTTGATTCTCAACGAAAAATCCCCATATCTGCTCGGACTTCATGACAGCCAGCCGTTCTTCCCGCTCCTCTGGCAATACCGTTAATTGAAAAGCAAACTCCGACAAGGCAAGATTGTCCTTCAATTCATCCTGTTTTAACAATCTGATCTGATCCATAGTGCCTCCTTTTATCCTATTTGCTAATTACGCTCATTCCGCATAAATATGTGGATTTTGGCGTCGGCATTCCTCCATGACCCACAGCTGTCTGCGCACTTGCTGAGGCGTAATTTCCAGCTCCTTGCCTTCTGTTAAGGTATCATACAGAATGAGATACAGCTTCTCTGTCATATGCTCGAAAGCTGTCTTCCCGCCTGGAATTGAAACTTCCCAACTTTCGGTTTGCCATGGCAGCATCTCGCTGCAATAGGCGGGCTTTCCATCGATGGTGAATAACGGTTCTTTGATCAGCTTTTGCTCAGGTGCTTCCTCCGGCTTGAAATATTTCCACTCCAGCCTATCTCCTGTTCCGTGAAGTCCTCCGTTCGTCCCTTGAATGTTAAACTGTTCATGTGGAAAGGCGGAACTGGATGAAATCTCCAAATCTATTGTAGGTCTGCCTCGTCCGCGCAGAAGCAGCTTCACGTAATCCTCTGCATCACCGAAGGTATTCGTTCTGTCCATGATACAAGTGACCTCTGGGTGCTCATCTATCCCAAACAGCTGCAGCGCCTGATCGAGCGGATGAGGTCCGGTGTTCATCAGGCTTCCACCATTATTGCTCTGCAGTGTTTGCCAATCCCAGCGGCGTGCAAAGCCGTTTAGACTGAAATCAACCTGTACGATGCGTCCAAGCACGCCGGATTCGATGACTTTACGAAGCTGTACGAAGGCTGGCTGGTAACGGGACTGCTGGAAAACCGCCAAAATGCTGCCGGTGCGCTCGGATGCCTCGATCAGCTGGTCCACCTCCTCGGGTGACTTGGCCAGTGGTTTCTCGCACAAGACATGCAGTCCGCGATTTAGCAGCTCCAGCGAAATCGGAAAATGCTGATGACTCGGGGAGGCATTGACGATCAGATCCAGCTCCTCATTAGCCACCATATCCTCCCAGGACGCGTATGCATGGCAGCCGTATTCTTTCGTCGCAAGCTCCTGACGCTCCGGTATAGAGTCGGCAACCGCCATAATCCGGTAATGCTCCGGAAGCTGTACGAGCAAATTACCGTGGATATCGCGCCCGCTGCGGCCTTGCCCAATAATACCTACCTTCACAATTTTCTTAGTCATCGCAACTACCTCTTTCTTTCATGGATTCAGGGTGTATGTCCAAATGTTTTCTTATATTCAGTAGGCGTGATGCCTGTTCGTTTTTTGAAGGTTCGGATGAAATGGCTGAGATGATGAAACCCGACCTGAAAGCCAATCTGGGTAATCGTATGCATATTGCGCTGAATGAGCTATGCAAGGGCTGCTTCAGCGTGTGACTGGAGTAGCGGTTGAAAATAGGACATTCCCTTCTCCATGTTCATACGATTACCACCTGTCCGAAGCCATATTTCATTCAAGCATATGCCAATTGGCGGAATAGAACAACCCTTGTGTGAAGGCGTGTAAAGTGTCCCCCCCAGAGCAGGCGGATAATCTGACTAACCGTTTCCGCGTGTAATGGAAGCTGGTTGAAGTCGCAGCCCGCATACCCATTGATCTGTAGATCAACCAAGCCTGGGGCGGCAATCGGCAATTCCCCCTGCGAGTGACTCAGCAAACTGCTTCACTTCAGCAATCCGTCCACCATTGACGGTAATTGCCACAGGCTACATTTTTTTCGCTTTCAGCAGGGTGAAAGACATGGGTTCCTCCTCTAAAAGAGATTCAGTAAATAAAAGGAATTTGAGTGCAAATGTGGAATAGAAGTATATACAGAAATAGAGGCTCAGTGACTTGGTGATGAAGGTAATTCGTTAATGACGAAGAGGGGGCTAACGTGTGAAATCAACGGGAATTGTAAGGAAAGTAGACGAGCTGGGGCGGATTGTTCTGCCAATTGAGCTGCGACGGACACTCCATATTGAGATCGGTGACGCCATCGAGGTTTATGTGGATCCTGAACGTATTACGCTTAAGAAATATATGCCTGCTTGTGTGTTCTGTGGTAATTTTGAGGATATGACCTATTTCAAAGGGAAGCTCATTTGCGGCAATTGTATTGATGGGATTGTTTAGCAGTTCTCGTAAGCAAGGCACACAGTCAACAGTAAGCCCCTTCAGGGATGTTCCATGATCCTGATGGGCTTTTTTTCACAAAATAACCATTGCAAAATTTGGGAATTAGTTGTAGATTTTATATCTAAGTGCATAGTCACGGGAGCTTGGTGAGACCAGGCTGAGAGGATAGTTATAACTATCGACCGTTAAACCTGATCTGGATAATGCCAGCGGAGGAACACAAGATCTCTTTGTATACCAGGAGACCGCCTCTATTAATATAGATGCGGTCTCTTTTTCGCTGCATGAATCCTCCGCTTGATCAAAATCAACTAATAGGAGGAATAAAATGGAAATGGAAACAAGTAAAGAAAACGTCGCTTCATCAACATCCTCTTTTCCGGGAAGTAAAAAAGTTTATGTCGAGGGCTCACGAAAGGACATTAGGGTCCCTATGCGTGAAATCACTTTGAATCCTACCACTGGAGCCTATGGTGAACAGGAAAACGCTCCTTTTCGTGTTTACGACACGAGTGGCGCATATACAGATGAGGAGATCCAAACCGATATTCGTGAAGGTATTGGGCCTAATCGTTTAAATTGGATTGTAGAACGCGGCGATGTTGAAACATATGAAGGAAGAACGATTAAACCGGAAGATAACGGATATTCCAAGGGCGAGTACGTTACTGAGGTTTTTCCAGGCTTACATCGTCACCCTATGCGAGCGAAAAAAGGTCGTAATGTAACCCAGATGCATTATGCACGTCAAGGTATCATCACGTCCGAAATGGAATATATCGCGATTCGCGAAAATGTATCTCCGGAATTTGTGAGAGACGAAGTCGCTCGTGGTAGAGCGATTATCCCCGCAAATATTAATCACCCTGAGAGTGAGCCTATGATTATTGGACGTAACTTTCTCGTGAAGATCAATGCGAATATAGGAAACTCTGCTGTATCGTCCTCCATTGAAGAAGAAGTGGAAAAAATGAGATGGGCTACTCGCTGGGGCGCTGATAATATTATGGATCTCTCTACGGGTAAAAACATTCATACCACCCGGGAATGGATTATTCGTAATTCCCCTGTTCCTATTGGTACCGTACCTATTTATCAAGCACTAGAGAAAGTGAATGGAAAAGCAGAAGATTTAACATGGGAAGTATACCGTGACACACTAATTGAACAAGCGGAGCAAGGTGTAGATTACTTTACGATTCACGCAGGTGTTCTACTGCGTTATGTTCCTCTTACTGCCAAGAGGATAACAGGTATTGTTTCACGCGGTGGATCCATTATGGCAGCCTGGTGTCTCGCTCACCACCAGGAAAACTTTCTGTATACACACTTTGAAGAAATTTGTGACATCATGAAAACCTACGATGTATCCTTTTCACTAGGCGACGGTTTACGCCCGGGGTCCATTGCAGATGCTAATGATGAAGCCCAATTTGCAGAGCTAGAAACTTTAGGTGAACTAACCAAAATCGCGTGGGAGCATGACGTACAAGTCATGGTAGAAGGCCCTGGTCACGTGCCAATGCACTTAATCAAAGAAAACATGGATAAACAACTTGACATTTGTAACGAAGCTCCTTTTTACACCTTAGGACCACTTACAATAGATATTGCTCCGGGTTATGACCATATCACGTCGGCCATTGGCGCAGCGATGATTGGCTGGTTTGGAACGGCCATGCTCTGCTATGTAACACCCAAAGAACACTTGGGCTTGCCCAATAAAAATGACGTTCGTGAAGGCGTGATCACTTATAAAATTGCTGCTCATGCCGCTGATTTAGCCAAAGGACATAAAGGCGCCATGGATCGCGATAATGCGTTATCCAAGGCACGCTTTGAATTCCGTTGGCATGATCAATTCAACTTATCCTTAGATCCAGAAAGAGCCATTGAATACCATGATGAGACTCTACCTGCAGAAGGTGCCAAGGTCGCTCATTTTTGTTCGATGTGCGGTCCTAAATTCTGCTCCATGCGAATTTCCCAAGATATCCGGGACTTCGCCAAGCAACAAGGCCTTGAAGAAGCTCAAGCTATCGAAAACGGGATGAGCGAAAAGTCGGAAGAGTTTAAGAAAGCTGGCCACGCCCTATACACGTGAGAAATAGTAAACAAAAAAGGGTTGCTGCGGCAACCCTTTTTCTTTGCTAT
The DNA here is from genome assembly GCF_059692215.1 of Paenibacillus sp. J22P51. Lineage (NCBI taxonomy): Bacteria > Bacillati > Bacillota > Bacilli > Caryophanales > Paenibacillaceae > Paenibacillus > Paenibacillus sp. J22P51. Next base: position 1,146,986 of record NZ_JCAUAZ010000001.1, read on the forward strand.
CCATCTGCCAAAGCTTGGATCAAAAGAAGATCGTAACTAGCAACGACGCCTCCCTCTATGCCGAACCTAATCTCGTATTCCTTATACATCTTGGCGAAAAAGCTTCGCGTGCTGAGACCATGCAAAGTAACAACTTCTGAAGTAATCATCAACCTAGCTTTTATGCCACCCAGCTGCTATTTCAGCTCCACATGAACCTGATCAGGTCGATACACCGCCAACAACTCGCCCTCAGTATTCGCGGCGAACATCACGGTACGTTCCGCTTCCAGCTCGAACGCGTAGCTCCGACCCGTTGCCGGATCGGTCACTTCGATCTGCGTGTCGACGCCGAACTCCGAGACGAAGATAAACAACGCGCCGGCATCGAAGCTCAGCTTCCGCCCATAAACGCCCGGCAGCTGTCCGCCCTTCACCCACGTAAGCTCTGCCTCAACGCCAGCTTGCTTCATGGCATAAGCATATAGCTTCTCAAGTACATCGCCGCGCTCCCCCAGCTCTACTGGTAGTGGACACCAGATCAGCTGACCTTTCCCTAGCCCATAGCTGCGAACAACACCATGCTGCGAGTTCCAGCCTCCGTCATCGGAGAGCGTTACCTCTTTGTTCAGCTGAGCGATCCGTGCTCCACCGAAAGACACAGGAACCATCTCACCGTCCAGAACCATCGCCTCTTCACGTACAATATTGCTCAGCACCGTTTCGCCTACGATATCCGTCAAACGAGCAGTTGGTGCCCAATACTCATTCAAGCCAAGAGGTCCAGTAAAGAGGAGCGTCCCTCCATTCTCACGCACATGCGCCGTTAACTTCTCAAGCGCGGCATCACTGAAGTTGTGTGCGCTTGGCACGATTACCAGCTTCGGCTGATCAAACGCCAACGCCTCCAGATGATATTCGCTCAAGCCGCGGAAAGGTACATTCATTCTATAAGCTAATGTGCGTGTTAGCTTAGCTGTTGCGTCACCGGCTACTTTTCGCGTGGAAAAATCATTCGAATACGGGAACACAGCAACGACGTCCTCTAATTTGCGCCCAACGAAGAGATCACGAATCTCCCCCATGAATGCCCCGAAATCATAGGAAACATCCGCCTCCGGTTTCTCTGTACCGTCTGCACGAAGCGCTCCGATATGCGACTCATTGATATTGTTCATATAGAAGTTGATATTCCAAATCCATTGAACAGCTCCCGCGCCACCTGTCGAGAATGCATACGCATATTTACGCTCCAAAATATTACGCAGCTCATACTCCGAACGCTTCGCGCGTCCATCCGCAGTCTCTACGTACATAATGCCCGTTTCTTGAATCAAGCTCGGCTTCGTTGGTGCCTTGGAGAAAATCCCATCCCACACCAATTGATCCATCAACCACCATGTATGCACCGTTGTATAATCCACAGCTTCTGCGTAAAAGAAAGGCGATGGCCGCTGAGCCCCTAAGCCCTCATCTTGGCCCACTGTGGCCAACTGGGCCGGGTTAATACTGTGAATTGTCGCGATCAATTCCTTCGCCCACCGATTGTGCATGTCCATGGTGAACAGGGTGTAGTCCAGCCATGGTGCGCCTTTTTTCTCCACGGTCTCCGTAGTGCTCATGTTCACCTCGGAAGAATCAAGCAATCGGATGCTAGCAAAGCTAGGCAGCTCCGCAGGAGACATATTCCAACGCTCTTGCAGCTTGCGAATATCCCCATGACGCTCCTCCAGCCAAGCTACATAGGCCTCCCGTTCAAAAGGATCATGAGCGGACTGCGGACCTCTGAAAGGCTTACTCGGATTAAACATCGATGGCTCATTGATCAGATCCCAATGCACATTCGTCGTTTCCTTATGTCTGGACACCACGGAAGAAATAAACCGTTTCTGCGCTTCCACACTGCGCGGATCCAAATACGGATTCACGCCCTCCCACAGCTCCGGTGTAAAAGAGAAGAAATTGAAAGTGACTTCGATCCCATGTCTTTTACATGTCAAAATGAAAGCATCGATGCTGCGCAGCACTTCCTCATAAGGATGCCCGTCCACGAACATGATTTGACGCCACGCCGACCACACGCCAGTACGCAGCAGGTTGATGCCCGCTTTGACCATTTGCGCAATATCTCGATCCCACACGGCAACGTTCGGCAGGAACAAGAATTTCCTTGCCACATCGCTCGTCATATACGTCATCCCAACGATCGGAAGCGGACGTCCGTCCTTCCAGAAGTAGTCGCGATCACAGGACATCGGCGTTCCTTCGCGAAGCAGCTCTGCATCATACCCCCAGAAGCCTTGGTTAAATGTGCGTGTTTCCCCCGTATTAGCAACAGCTTGACATACCGCGGTATAATAACCCGCTTCAATATCGATAGGCATGTTTACCTTTTTAAAAGAGAGCTCCCGGGACGCGTTCATTTGGAATTCTGTCGTCCAGATCGGCGTTGATGCACCGTCTTTGGATACTCGGACATAGAACGTCCACGCAACATTCTCTGAAGTCCCCCCAGTACGATTCGCTAGCGTCTGCAATTGAACCGTCAAGGCAGCACGGTCACCAGGGTCATAACAGGCATAGTTCGGCTTGAACCAAATTTCCGTCACACCGCGCTTAGTATAAGCAGCCAGCTCGCCCACTAGCGCAGCCCCTCCGTTACTCCAGAAGTCCTCATCAGTGACCACATTGGCGAAAATCCAACGGCTGCCCGCATAGGCTCCCTTCGTGTTCTCAAGAAGCACGATCGGTGCCGCGACCTCTCGTCCCTCCTTTGAAATCCCCTTCAGAAGTGGCGTGAAGTGAGCATCCATCGGACCGCTGGAACCAATTTGCCCCGGGTGATCATTGGTCCGTGTAACATGTAAGGCAAATCCAACTGTCGGTTGGATAGCAAACAGCTCCTCCATGCCAGCAAGCAATGGTAACTCAGCATTCGCGGCATATCGAGCAATGGGTGCGTCATCAACGGAAAGGATTTCATGAATTTGAAGCTGCTGATGGTAAGCCGTCTGCTCAATCTCCAATTCCCAGCCTTCTGAGCCTTGGTAAACCGGTACGCGGAAGGGTGCGCTGCCTAGATGTACGAATCCTTTGCCCTTACGCGCATGAGCTAGGATTCCATGCCAAGCTGACTTTGGAAAGTAACGCCCATGTAGATGGATGAAATTATCCGCCCCTTGCTGCAGCGCCTCTTTCAGCCCCTCCGCTCCAACCAATCTTCCTATTTCTCCTAACTGTGCAACCGCTTTGTCGTCAGGACGAATCCCTTCATATGGAAACGTTGGATCGTAAAATATGATCGTTGTAAGCATGCTCTCATCCTCCAAGCGGGTGTTTGTTCAAAAGAAATCTCAATTATAAATTGTTATTTTTGTTAGGCTAACAGGCATTGATTATGAACATAATTTAATCACTTTCTTAGATGAGGTCAATCTTTTTTTGAGTAAATCCATAAAATAAGCGATCATTGACAATCTCACTCTGATCAGGAACAATAGATTTGTTAGGTTCGCTTCGAAATTAAGAAGTATCTTCAACATAAAGGATGTTTACCATGAGTAAAAAAGTGTCCATGCAGCAAATTGCCGACCGACTTGGCATGTCCAAATACACAGTCTCCCAAGCTTTATCAGGTAAATCGAGCGTTAGTGAAGAGAACCGGCTTCGTATTCAGGAGACAGCGAAAGCCATGGGCTATACGCTCCAGCAAGCGCAGCGCTCACAGAAGAGCCTTCAAGCAGCTAACCAGCATGCCAAAGAAGGTCCGCATCATACAGACGAAACGACTCCCTATATTTTGGTTTGGATTCAGTCTACCTATTTGCAGGACAACCCTTTCTGGGGAAAGGTGCTCTCCGGCATTGCCACAGCCAGCAAAGAGTTAGGCTATGAGCATCTCATCGTTCCTATCTCACCGCACCACCAGTCTGGCCTGCAGATGCCGTCCTATCTCGATCCATCGCATTGCATTGGGCAGCTGCTGGCCGGAACCTTCCCCGCGCAGTCCGTCATTTCTTTGAAGCAAAGTGGAATTCCGCTCGTCCTCATAGACCATAATGAACCGCTCATCGAAGTGGATATTGTGCTCAATAATAATTTGGACGCTGGCAAAATGGCCTGTCAACGCTTGCTTTCCGCTGGCGCGAAGCGCGTAATTTTCATTGGCGATGATCATTTCGCCGTTAGCTTTAAAGAGCGATGGTGGGGCTGCCGCATGACGCTCGAGGATATGGCCGGGCCCGCTGAGCCCTACCATTTGAAGAAATGGCAAATCGCATACTGTCATCAGTCTCACATGCTTCACCAATTGGAACGCAAAGTGGCGGCATTATCCGAGGAAACTATGCCTGATGGTTTTGTTTGCGCCAATGATCACCTAGCACTAGCCCTACTTCCTATTTTGAAGCGTCACGGCCTCGACGTACCTAGTCAAGTCAAGGTCATTGGGGTGGACAATATCGAAGCGGCCGCCTACGCGACACCTTCGCTTAGCACCATTGAACTCGGAAAGGAAGCCCTCGGCATTCGAGCCGTAGAAACGCTGCTTTACCGGCTGCAACACCCTGGCAGACAAGTGGAGAAGGTTGTGTTATCCGCTCGCTTCATCGCACGGGATTCCGGCTAACCGCCTACCAAAAAAAGCGTACAGCACTCATCATGAACATGAGCAGCTATACGCTTTCTTCAACTACCTATTTGATAAATAACTAAGACCAATGGATATAAGCATACCCGCAAACGCAATCCAAAATAAGTATGAGCGCCCGATTCGTTTCAGACTTTTATCTTGGCGTTCCATAACCGATTTCTTTCGATTACTGCTCGTTTTCGTTTCTTCCTCTAACTCATCATTCACTTGTGTTTTCCAATTCACGAATTGAAAACCAACCCCGCTTATGACAACGGATACCATCATTAAAATCAAAGAACCCATAAATACCTTGTCCGCAATGGACGCCATGCTGCACTCAACCTCACTATCTAACTGTAGTTTATACATTATACTTCAAACGGCGATCAGAATACAGGAAAGCCCCAACCGACATCATGCCGATTGGGGCTTCATTAACTTATAACGTACGATCGCCTGGCTTCCAGTTCGCTGGGCAAAGACCGCCTGCTTGCAGTGCTTGAAGCACTCGCAGCGTCTCGTCAACCGAGCGTCCTACATTCATGTCCGTGACCACTTGATAGCGCAGCACGCCTTCTGGATCAATGATGAACAAGCCGCGGTGCGCAGCACCCGTTTCATCATCTAGGACGCCATAGGCACGTGCTGTTTCTTTGGAGAAGTCACTGACCAAAGGAAACTTCACAGGGCCTATGCCGCTTTGATCGCGCGGCGTTTGTGTCCAAGCACGATGTGTGTAGACACTGTCAACAGACGCACCGACGATGTCACAGTCGAGGTCAAGGAACTGCTCGTAATGGTCGCTGAACGCCGTGATTTCCGTCGGACACACGAAGGTGAAGTCGAACGGCCAGAAGAAGAACACAAGCCATCTGCCGCGGTAGTCCTCGAGCGAGATCTTTTCCTCGAGCGTGTCCATATTTTTCGTGGAGAGCAGGGAGAAGCTCGGTGCTGGCAGCCCTATTTTAGCAAAAGTAGCATTGGATTGAACGGTTAGTTGTTGTGTCATGGTGTAATCTCCTTTGGTGTTATGGATTAGCTAGCGATTTCGGCTAGTGCTTTTTTGAGTTTGGTGACGTTGAGACCTAGAATTTTATGCTCGCCGATCACGGTGACAGGCAACGACATTAAGCCCATATCGTGCAGCTCTTGTCCAAATTGATCATTCAAATCGATGTTTCTTTCTTCAAAACCGACTTGCTGTTCCGTTAAATATTTCTTCAGCTGTTGGCAATAAGGGCAATTGGAACTGGAATATACGATTACGTTAGACATGTTTGGTCATCTCCTAGTAGGTTTGGATTATTTGTATTGGGGGATCAATTGAGCCCGTTTATTAATAAATTTATCGACAGCCATAGCGGCAATCGCACCATCTGCAGCAACAACAACAGCTTGTTTGACTGGGGTACGTCTAACTTCTCCTGCTCCAAACACACCAGCAACCGGCGACTGCATGGAGCTATCCAAGATCATGAAACCATCCTCATCGAGAGGTACTTGATCCTGTAAGAAATCGGTACCTGGCTTACTGCCAGATAGGAAAACGAAGACTCCATCCACGTCCAATACTTCCTCGCTGCCAGAGCTTGTACGAATTTTGAGACCCTGCACCTGCTTGTCTCCCAATACTTCGAGCGGCTTAGTTTTGTAGAGGATATCCGTGCCTTTCAACTCCGGGACGTGATGAACACCTTGCAGTTCAGGACGCGGCACTACGAAGTGGATGGATTTAGTGAACTTGCTTAACGCCTGCGCTTCTTCCAGCGCCTCCTCGGAATCACCGATCACAGCGACCGTTTTCCCTTCAAAAAAAGCTCCATCACAGGTAGCACACGTGCTTACCCCGCGCCCCATCAGATTTTCCTCACCAGGCAGCATGCGATTGCGTCCCTTAGACCCTGTTGCAATTATGATGGACTTACCTTCATACATCCCGTCAGCGGTAAACACATATTTCGTTTCGCCTTCCACATCCACATCCGTGATCGTCGTTTGGATGAACTCAGCTCCAAAGCCTCTGGCTTGGTCACGCATCGTATCCAGCAAATCCTTCCCCGACAATTCACCAATGACACCGGGATAATTCGCAATTTTGTGCGTAATGGCTAAAGCTCCTGTATTCGGTGCTTTATCGATAACTAATGTTTTCAAATTCCCTCTTGCTGTATAAATTGCAGCAGAAGCTCCCGCGGGACCAGCTCCAACAATAATGACATCATACATCCCGATGCACTCCTTCCATACGGCCTTTAAATTTCATCGATAATATATATTAGATAATAATTATTATAAATAAAAGAAAAATAAAGTCAAGCTTATTTATAATAATTCTAAATAATAAACAAAAATAAAACCGCCTTGCAAGTAGGAATTTCCTACTCGAAGGCAGCCTGATTTTAACGCTATGAGGACTGCAGATCCTCCTCTTCCCTTATCACTGGGTACGGCGGATACTGTGGATATTGCTGATAGTATGGCGGGTATGGATAAGGATATGGATATGGGTACGGGTAATATGGTGGGTAGTACGGTTGCGTCGCCGCACCATATAGCAATGGGGCCACTACCCAAGGCAGCACATTGTTAAAGCCGCCGCCATGATGTGGAAAATGGCCAGGTCCGCCTGGAAAGTGACCTGGGCCACCGGGGAAATGACCTGGGCCTCCAATGCCTCCAGGGCCATGACCTATACCTCCAGGGCCTCCAGGGCCTCCAGGGCCTCCAGGGCCATGACCTATACCTCCGGGTCCATGTCCAATACCGCCGCCATGCCCTCCGATCGGTGGACGAAATTCTTGATCTTCACGCTTAGTCATATCGGAATCACTCACATTCTCTGTATAGTTTGATTTTCTACTATACTGTATGTGTGCGATTGCCTACTCGGTGAACAAAAGCCCAAAAATGGGCGGATTACTGTTTGATCGAAGCCAGCGCATCTGACTTCATTTGCTCATATTGATCTTCGTAGGTATCAGTAATGGAAGTGTCGTAACCGTTCGTACTTAGCTTCGCTTCCGTGTCACTAATAATTTGATCAAATTGGCCATCAATTTGTGCGACTTTCGCTAAGCCTTGCGCGATTAAACTCGGATTTGGAGTTTCCTTATATTGATTATACAGGTCTTGTAACGCGGCTTTAGCATCTGCCTTAAGCTGGGACAATCGGGCTTCTGCATCCGCCTTAATCGACGCTAATGACGGTTTCGTGGCACCACCAGCCCCACCGCCAATTGGCGGCGTTGTAACAGGCTTTGTCGTATCTGGTTTTGTAGTTTCAGGCAATTTGTCCTCGGCTTTCTTCTCTTCCGTGGTAACCGCGGACACCGTGTAGGTTTCCGGATCCCAGTTGATCGTCTTTCCAACTGACTCAGAGAAAAAACGAATCGGGACAAACAGACTACCATCCACAATATAACCTGGCAATTCATCAGATGGGCTTTTTGCAATACCATCGAATATGTAAGAAATCTTTTCTTTATATACCTTCAGATTGCTAGGCGCTAACTTTGATTTATCGAACTTCTCATTACTTTTCGAATAAACTTGTGCATTCATTTTATATTCATTAATATTAATTTTTTCTGCCGCTTTAGGCTCTGCGATCGATACCGTGTATGTATTCGGGTCCCAGCTTACCGCCTTATCCAGCGAATAGGATATGAAACGGATCGGCACATAAGTCGTACCTTCGTAAATGAAACCCTGCTGACCTTCTGGTGGCGCATATTCCTTCCCGTCAAAAGTGAAATGCATTGGGATCTGATACACATCCACATCCGTTGGTGCTTGTGCTGCAGCTGCTTGTGCGCTGAAACCCATCATTAGTGCCAAAGATAATCCAATCGTTTTGAAGCCATTTCTAACCTTCACTTACAAAACACCTCTTCTAATATTATTGGGTGGAAACAACCTTCTGAACTGCCGTAATTTCGGCCGAAGTAAACTTCGTATAAGCGATCTTCTTCAGCTCTGCCTTCTCCTCAGATGTCAAGCCGCCGCTTGCCATTTGCCTAAGGTTATTGAGCTCTGATGCCGAAAACCTGCTCATTACAAACTTCACGGCTTCCTGCTTACTCTCAAATGACCCAGCTGCTGCCTTCTTCTCAGTCGCAGTTTGCTTCTCTCGGTCATTGACTATAGCTTGCTGAGATTGCTTGCTCTGAACAGAATTCGATTCTGACTGTCCCTGATCCGAATTAACTGCCTTGGAGTTACCAACCGGCTGATCTGCCAAACCTGGCTCAGCAGTCGGCACAGATGCCTCAGAAGATACAACTGCTTGGGTTTCAGGTATAACAGGCAAATCGATGTGCTCCAACAATTGTTGATTATTCTCAGTTTCAATAACGAGCTGATCGGCGATTTTATTCCCTATCACATTCATGGCATAGGTGTAGGCCGAATATCCGCCCGCACCTATAATGCCTATACTAACCAAAACCAGAATGAGTCGTTTTCGTTTTCTCACAAAATCCCCTCTACCTATTTGTAATCTGAGATTATTTCTGCGTGTCTTTATAATTCTTTCCCTGGCTCAATCCATATTTCGCAGCAATCCCAATCAGCTGGTTATACTCGTCTTCCGTTAGCTTTTGCAATATGATTTCCTTCGCATTCTTCTTCTCATCCACAGATAAGCCATTCCCAGCCATACTTGCAAAAAGTTGAAGATCGGAAGTACTCAATTTCTTCAGCAGCACGGAAGTAACCGATGCCTTCTCTTTTAGCGTAATCGAGTCTTGAACCGCTTTCGTTTTCTCCGATGAAACCTGTGCCTGGTAACCGAATTTATCCTTTGTCACTGGTTGTGTTGGAGTAGCAGTCTGGCCATCTTGTATAGCTACACTAGGTACACTGACGGTACTAGAGGGGGAAACTACGGCTTCGCTACTCGTAGATGTTCCTATAGGCACAGTGGTAGATTGAGTCTGACTACCTTGGGTATTAGTTTCTCCCTGCTTAGAAATAGGAACCAAAGACCCTGCCGCTTTATCAGTTGCCACTACACCACTTTCAGCTTCCTTACTGATGCCAATCGAACCTGTCAAACTAGCACTCTCTAAAGCTTGTCCACTAATTTCAATAGGGATCTGCGGAATCATCGATTGTAGGACATACGACATAGCTATATTCATGCCATAATACCCAATAGCAAGTAGAACAACCAGACTACTTCCTACCCATAGTATTCGATTCTTCCACTTCTTCTTTAACATATCTTCACCTACCAAGTCTCATACTGGATAATTCCTATTATAAGCTTTTTGAGCCATGAAGTCACATCTTGTCGATCGAAAAAGCATAAAAAAAGCACCCTGAGGGTGCTTTAACGCAAAAAAAAAAGAAATCGTTCACAATTCTCAACGACAAATTTCGACAGCCTTTTTATAGGTCTAAGGTTATATTGAAGTAAGTTACATCATACGGGAGGCTGTGCGATGCCAAATTACTATTTTACAGAAGTTTGGACGCCATTGAAATTGGCTGGTATTAAGCTTTTCAAAGACGATGAAGGCGCTATTTGGATCAAATACTGGGCTTTTAAACGCAGACGACTATCGAGCAAGTAAATTTAGGCATAGCTGGCGTCTCTGATCAGGCGTCGGCTATCGACTCGATTTGCGAATATTTTACAAGTATAAGCTAAAATGCACCAAATGAAGAGGGACCAAAGACAGGGTCATTAGTCCTATTTTGTAGTCCAGGCGACTTAAGCTCTCTCACAATAGGCCAAACACGCCACAAGTGAATGCATCGTTTCTTGCTGGGCACGAAGCAATTTGGATGTATCCCACTGTCCTTTCTGTAAATCTTTCTCAATTAGTCCAAGCATCCAGACTGAATGAACAATCGCATATCGATGATAATCAGCAATAAAGTTTCCAGAATCGGCTTCCCATCCCAAGGAAACTCTCTGATTCAAATACGCATGTAACGCGTCTAGACGTGTAGAGGAACTGATCATTTTCGGAAAGTCGGGATGACTCATATCTAACAAACCATATAAATCCCAGAACACCGAATTATGATGCATGAATTCCCAATCTAGAATAATAAACTCATCGCCACGCCGGCATACATTCCCTTGATGATAATCACCATGCGAAATAACAATCTCTGTTTCAAAAGTTCCGTTCCATTGCATAATGAGTTGCTCGATAGCTGCAACTTTTTCTTTGTCAAAACCTAGTCGAAGCAAACGCTTCCCCATATCGTGAAACCCATTCAAATCATCTTGTTTCAAGTCGGTTAGATCTGTCTTATCCCCTTTGAAACGCGACGGCACCCTATCATGTGGCAGCATATGCCATAAGGGAATACACGCGGTGGCAACGGCATACTCGTTATCCTCCAACTGGTGCGACATCTTGCCCATATCCTCATAAATAGCCCAATAGCTCTCGGGATCCTCGTGTTCGGCAGATGCATACAGCGCAGGAACGCGAACTGGTATTGATCCTAGTAGGTGTTCGTATATCCATTTCTCGCGACCGCATGTCGTTCCATTCGTTAATGGTTTGAAAATATACGACTCACGCTGTCCATCCATATCTATCCAGAAGCGCTCAATCACTTTGCCATTCCGTCCTGTATACAGGGACTGCCTACCTATTATCCTAGCGGCATCCAACTCGCCACTGGGCTTCACCATACTTGAGAGCACCTGTTCAAGCTGTTTGTTCACCGCAATTCACCTCCATCATCCTACCTTCTCTCTTATAGTTATTCACTAATGGCTATACATTCCCTCTTCCTGCAAAAGAAAAAAAGCACCTGCTCTAGGTGCCTTCGCTTATGTATGCAATTTCGTTCGGTGATAATTAATTTTATTAAAAATCTTCGCTCTCTCGATGTCACAGATGCAGCTATCCAGGATAACCTCATTAAATCTTAAACAAAAAGAATGCCAAAACTTATCCATTCTAATTCCTCCTTGATTTCACATAAATCCACTGCGGAGGCACGATGATTCGGAAGCTGGCTGACATACTGGATTGACCCACCTTAGTCCCTGTAGCTTTGCGTCACTGATTTTCACCAGTTTTGCCATTATCGTCCAATTTATGTGAATGACTTATATACCTATTGTAGCAAATGTATAATTTGCGGCAATGGGCTTTTCGTCGTGTATCTCTTGGAGGGTAGAGATGTCTAAAGTACTAGACTTTGGAATAAAAAAATAAACTAATAAATCAGGGTTAATGATTAGTAACTTTCTCGTTCTCAGTAACTGAAATCAAGTATTTGAGAAACTCATTACGAAGATCTTTATTTCTCAATGCGTAATCCACTGTTGCTTGTAAGAAACCCAGTTTATCACCTACGTCGTACCTTCTACCCATAAAGTTGTATGCATACATTATTTCTTTTTGTGCTAGTACTTTAAGTGCATCGGTTAATTGGATTTCTCCACCTTTACCAGGTTCGGTATTTACCAAGATTTCAAAGATTGCGGGGGTAATAATATACCTTCCAAGTATAGCTATTCTAGATGGAGTATCTTCAACATTTGGTTTTTCAATTAACCCATTTACTTTATAAACTTTAGTCGCAATCTGTTTTCCTTCAACAATCCCATATTTATTAACCTCTGCGAGCGGAACTTCTTGTACTCCAAGAATTGTTGTCCTATACTCTTCATACGATTCAATCATTTGCTTTAAACACGGCTTATCTCCATAGACAATATCGTCACCAAGTAATACAGCAAATGGTTCATTTCCAATAAAGCTTTTCGCGCAAAGAATCGCATGACCAAGCCCTTTAGGCTCTTTTTGGCGGATATAATGAATATTAACCATTTCGGAGATTTTACGAACTTCTTCTAAAAGTGCGTATTTCCCTTTCGCTTCCAATTCAACCTCTAGTTCAACTGATTTATCAAAATGATCCTCTATCGACTTTTTATTTCTTCCAGTAATGATTAGTATTTCTTCTATCCCAGATTCAACCGCTTCTTCTATAATATATTGTAATGTAGGCTTATCTACAATTGGTAACATCTCTTTTGGTTGCGCTTTAGTTGCTGGCAAGAAACGCGTTCCTAAGCCCGCTGCAGGTATAATCGCTTTACGTACTTTCATTTCTGTTTTCCTCCACAAAAAGTATAAAAATAGGGATAAAGGTAAGGGTGAGAGTAAGGGTAGTGGGTTGAATTTACCAATACTGTTAGCTATTTTAAACTGCTTTTCAATCCTTTTCTTAATTGTGATTCCAATATTCAAACTTCTTCTAACCTCATAATTGAAATAAATGAAAAATGAAACCTGGAGAACTAATCACCCTCTCATCCTTCGCTATCATTAGCTTCGAAGAGTAACTAAGTAAAAAGCGTATTCCAAACGGAGAAAGCTCTCTTGAAGATACTCTACTTGACCATAATAGACCTCACTCGAAATTAAATAAGCCCTATCCAAATCAGGGGCAAATGCTACTCAAGCTGTTTTCTTCTATTCAACTCGCATTTGCCAACATCTGAACAAACATTTTCTTCCCTCGGTAGAAGGTCTTTTAAATGCGTTTACACAAAAGATTTGACAGACCAGTTTTTAACATCAATTCTCTATTAATATCCCTTCTAATATATTTAGGTAATTTACTAAAAAATTACTAGCTCTAAAATTTAAATCGAATATGTTGTAGTTTTTCTTTTCTAACTCTATTCTTTGAGACTGGGGCATTTTTATAACTTCATTTATTTTAAAAAGTGCTGTTTCTAAAGAGTCAAAATAGATTATTCCTTCACTATTAAACTGTTTAAAATATTTATTCCCCCCTGTGTTAGTTGCTAGAACCATTTTACCCAGGGATAGAACCTCTAACATAACCAAATCAAAATATGTCTCTTTGTTTGGTAGTACAAACAAATCTGATGCGGAAATAAGAGAATGTGGATCATTTGTCCAACCTACTTCGATCCATCTATCTTCATCTATTCCTCTTAAAGGTTCCTCAACTCCAGCTATCAAGAAGTATATATTTTTATTGGTTTTTAATAAGTCCGATCCAATTTTTTTAAGCAAATCATAGCCTTTGGTTTCATTATGCCTTCCAGCATAGCAAATTATAAAACTCCCTTCAGGAATGTTATATTTTTTTAGAATTTCTTCTTTATTTATTTTGGGTGAGCATCCGATTATTCCGGAGGGAATGTATTTGTAGCTAGTGTTCTTAGCATGTTTTATCATTTTATATTCATTCCAATTATTATCATAGGGTTCTTCCGCTTCTTTACACGGAAACAATATGTAATCTGCTCTATTAAATGAATATCTATCGAAATTTTCAAGATTCCTCAGCTTCACCCCAAAATATTTCTTTTCAAATTTAGAAAGCTCATCTAATAATTCTTGGTGGTGTGGTTTGGGAGTATGTGAGGTTAAAAGAACTTTGCCACTATAATTTTCTAGATTTTTTCTATTCAAAAATAAAGCTATAGTTGAATGAAAATGCACAATATCATATTCCGAAAAATTTTGGTTAGGTGCCACTTTCTCATTAATTATGGAACTAACCAACAAATGATTCCCCAAATATTTTTTTAATCTTTTAGGTATTCTCTTCTTAAGTTTTTCCTTCCAATGCCCAACATTCCCTTGAATAAATGATATATTATTAATTTCTTTTTGATCTAATTCTTTTTTTAAATTGTATAAATACCCAGAAGGACCTCCCACAGGCATTAAATTACTCTCATTCATATACATAAGTATCTTTTTTTTATTCAACATCCGCCTTAAACTCCTTCTCTACTATGTTTAATGCATGTTGAATTACATGATGCATATCATAATATTTATAATCTGCTAATCTCCCACCAAAAATTGTATTCTTTTCTTCTGCAGCTAATTCTTTGTATTTCTTAAACAACTCATTATTTTTGTCATTATTAATAGGATAATAAGGTTCATCCTTGGGATTCCACTCTGTCGAGTATTCTTTTGTAATCACGGTTTTTTCTTGCATGCCAAATTCAAAGTGTTTGTGTTCAATAATTCTAGTAAATGCTGTTTCACTATCAGTATAGTTCACAACAGCATTTCCTTGATAATTTGAAGTATCCAGTATCTCATTTTCAAATCTTAAACTTCTATATTCCAACATACCATATTTATAATCAAAATATTGATCAATCATTCCTGTAAATACTACTTTAGTCGCATTTCCCGACAATTCTTTTTTGTTTTCCAAAAAATCGATTTCAAGCTTAACATCAATATTTTCTAATAACTTTTCAATAATTACATTATAGCCTCCCTCAGGTATTCCTTGATACTTATCGTTAAAATAATTATTGTCATACGTAAATCTAACAGGCAATCTTTTAATAATAAAAGCAGGCAATTCAGTTGCGCTTCTACCCCATTGCTTTTCAGTATATCCTTTAATTAATTTATAATAAATATCGGTACCTACTAGTGAGATAGCTTGTTCTTCCAAGTTAGTCGGAACGTTTACCCCTGCAATTTCTCTCTGCTTATTTATCTTATCTTTCGCTTCTTGCGGGGTAACTGTCCCCCATAGTGCGTTAAAAGTATTCATATTAAAAGGTAAATTATATATCTCACCTTTGTAATTAGCTATTGGTGAATTCGTATACCTATTAAATTCAACAAATTGATTTACATAGTCCCAAATCCTTTTACTGCTAGTATGAAAGATATGTGCACCATACTTGTGTACATTTATTCCTTCTACGGATTCACAATATAGATTTCCACCAATATGATTTCTTTTATCAATTACTAAACATTTTTTACCTCTCTTTGTTGCTTCGTATGCGAAGACCGATCCAAAGAGACCTGCACCTACTATTAGATAATCATATTTGCTTAACATTACATTACCTCACTCTTTTAATAATCATTATACTAAATTGTTCTTTTAACAAGATTAAAGTTGTAAAATACACTCCAACACCTATAAACAGTTTTACAATTAATCTTTGGTTGTATCCAAAATTCGAATCGGGAATAATATTTAAACAAATAAACATGACTATTGTAGCGATAATATATTTAAAAGTGTTATTATCAAAAATCGAAAAGTTTAATACTTTTCTTGCTAGTATAAACTGAATGGCAAGAACACTTCCTTCAGCTACTACTGTTGCTATAGCTGCTCCTTCATGATGATATACAGGAACCAAAACTATACTTAAGATAATGTTAATTAAAGCACCAAAAATAACTGATAATAAAACTTTGTTTTCAAGCCCAGATGTATACATTATTTGAAGACCAATAAAATTGCTAAAGCCAATAAACAAAATAATGGGCAACATTATTCTCATGCTTAAGTCTGCCTCTAAAAAATCACTACCTCCAAATAAATAAATTACATCAGGAGCTAACATATATAACCCTACGATCGCAGGCAACCCCATTAAAAGGATGAAGTTTGCAGACAATCTTGAAACTCTTTGAAACTCATTAATATATCCATTTTCGAGATAGTAAGATATTCTAGGCAATAAAACACCTCCTAGTGTAGTTACTAGCACCACTACAATTTTTGTGATTTTAATTGCAGCTGCATATAATCCAACCGCTCTATCCCCAGACAAGTATCCTAGAATAACGGAATCCAAATTAATATAAATACTTGTAGCGATGTTAAAACCAAAAATAATAAGAATCGGCTTTAAATGCCTTCGAAATTCTAATTTGTATTTTTTTTCAAAATTGATATATTTTCTTAAATTAATAAAATTAATAATACCACTACCGTAAACCGAGAGTACTAAAATGAATGAATAGATTACATAGTCTTTTTCGTCTTTCACTAACAAAAATAATAAAATTACAGACACAACTTTAAATAGTATACTTACTTTTGAGATGTAACTATATTCCTCTACACCTTGATAAAACCACTCAACTCCCAAATTGGCCAACACGATAGATATGCTAAAAACCAAAAATAATTCTTTTTCTGAATTAATTCTTTCACTATAAAAAACGGATATTAAAAATAATAATAAAACAATCATTGTCGAGAATAAATTGATCAAGAGTAGTTCCCGCACTAGTATTGATAATTTTTCTTTGTCCTCCCTAACCTTTGCAACTGATCTTATTCCATATATCGGTATACCTAAGTTGGAAATCAAAACAAAGATAGTTATCCACGCTTGCGCAAAACTTATCTTTCCGATGCCTTCTGCAAATAGTATTCTAGAGGCATACGGAAAAGTAATTAAGGGAAATAACAAATTTACTGAAACTCTAATAAAATTGGCAAAGAAATTTTTTTTTAATGAATTTAATTTAGACAATTTTACTACCTTCCTAAAGTTGAAGTTTAACTAATTTTTTATAAGAAAAAATCACAATAAAAATGAATACAGCCGCAATAGGTTGATAAAAGTTTATAGCTCCAATTGACATATTTATTAAAATCAACAGAATTACGACTGAATAACTACGATCAATATGAGTTAATTTAAATCCTTTAAATGTTTTCAAAATCATTTTAATCGGAATTCCAATAACTAGAATCATGAAAGAAACAAAGTGAACCAAACCGCCGGAAAATAATAAATCAAAATAATTATTATGTGCCATCGGATAATTAGGTAGCCCTAGTGTTCCTGAAAGAGATAGAAACCCAATCCCTGTTACAAGATCAATAATATTGATCCTATGATAATCAACTACTATTGATGGATAACCCCAAATTCTATCAATAAAATCTGACTTTGCGCTTAGTGATGAATCAGAAAAAGAGTATTGAATTATACTATCGATATAAATTCCGAAAGTTGTGTTTCTTAGTACATAATAAATCAGAAATAATATTCCGCAAAATAATAACGTACCCACTACCCTCTTGGTAAATTTTTTCGTTTCACCCAGAAATAAGTATAATACAAAACATATAATTATATTAACTATTGCTGCTTTTTGGAGTGACATACACATACCCAATATAGTTACAATTATTAAAATTGTTTTTTTAAATTTAGAAAAAAGAAAATCACCACTAAACATCAATATTGCTAGTGACAACGCCCCTAAAGTTCCCATTGACGTAAGACTACCTGCAAGTGAAGCGTATCTTTCCAACCCTTCCCTTTCCCCTGTATCAGCAAAAAAAGAAATTCTGCCGAATATGATTTGGAATGGAATCGATAGTGATGAGAGAGCTAAAAATACACATAATATTTGAAAAATTCTTTTTACTAAATTATAACTAAACTGGTTATAAAAAAAACAAAATAAAATAAAAGGAAGCGTAACGAAATATCTCGGAAAAGAAATTATAAATTCAGAAAACTTCATATTTTGTAAACTAATAAAAGGAATACACAATAAGGAAAATACAAATAACATTTCTGACGGTTTAATGGATGTATTATTGTTTGGCAATAATCTCTTATTAAATAAATACGTGATATACAACCAAGCATATGAAGCAAATAATATCGCAATATAAATGAAAATATTAATGTTGCGTGTTATTTGAAACAACATCACAAGTACTGTAATACAAAACGCTTTATCCGTCTGGTTCATTTACTGTACCATCCAGCTTTAACATCATCCACTGATAGGGTTACATTTCCTTGCGCCAATTTACCTTCTTTGGATTTATACGCAACATAATACCGGTAAAGTTTTGCGTTATATAATATACGAATTTTATCCGTCTTAACCAATAGTTTCCCTATAATAGTTGCTATTGTTTTATTTATTATTATTCTATACATAACTTTTTTCATATTGAATACTAGACTTTCGTTGCCAACATTATCTTCGAAAAAAACCAGTTGGGTTCTTTTGATAATATCAGAATTAAATAAATTTAATATTTTTGCACCATCGCGACTTGCTCTAAATATTTTTTCACCATAGGAAAGAATAGTTGGACTTTTTTCGTGATGATAGGCAAAAGCCTCTTTAAGATATACAAGTTTCATCCCATTATGGCATATTCTGTATCCATATTCTATATCTTCAAATCCATATCCGATAAATTCTTCACTCACATAACCTACTTTATCTAATATCTCTTCTTTTTTAAATGACATATTCATTACCACAATATTATTGAAAGGTAAGTTATTGTGAAAGGGTTCATCCGCTTGCCCTAAATGACACTGATCCCTATATAAATAGTAATTACTTGTATTTACCCATTCTTCTGGAAAGCGTACTTGCCCACAAAACACCGTATTTACTGTATTTCTATGAGCAACCAAATGGGTTTCAATAAAATTTTTTGAAGGAAATACATCATCATCCATAAAAATAACAATTGAAGATGATGCAGCATCTATACCAATATTACGCTTTACCGCGAGAACATTTTTACTGGTATTGATATACTTAATATTTGTATATTTATTAGTAAGTTCCTCCATTAGTTCAATGGTACCGTCTTGGCTATAGCTATCACATACTATTATTTCATAATCTGCTTGTGGTATTGATTGATTTTCAAGTAAATATATAATGTTTGCTAAATTATCTTTTCTTGACCATGTGGCAATGCAAATCGAGATGTGTACACTCATTACTTAAAATTCCTCCTCATTTACCCCATACAACCTTTTCAACAATCTTTGCATAGCTTTGAATAATCTTAACTACTTTCACCGATATATTTTCATCCGTATAATCAGTCGCAAGAAGTGTTTTTTCTTGATTCTCCCACATTGCTCTACTTAAACCGACAGACTGAACAATATCTTTTTCTGTAATTCCGCCAATTACAACAGTTCCCTTATCTAACACTTCTGGACGCTCTGTCGAGGTTCTTATTAGAACTCCCGGGAAGTTAAGAATAGCTGACTCTTCAGATAATGTACCACTGTCTGATAATGTGCAAAAAGACTCTAACTGCAATTTGTTATAATCAAAGAATCCGAAAGGCTTTAATTGCCTGATTAATGGGTGAAATTTAAATTCCCTCTCTTCAATCCTCTTCCAACTTCTTGGATGAGTCGAATATATTACTGGTAATTGATATGATTCAGCAATGGTGTTCAAAGCGTTCATTAAAGAATTAAAATTCTTATCATTATCGATATTTTCTTCGCGGTGTGCAGAAACCAATATATACTTTCCAGCTTGCAAGCCAAGTTCAGCTAACACATTACTATAATTAATTTTATTCTTATTTTTAGTTAGGACTTCTGTCATTGGTGATCCTGTGACAAAAATATGTTCCTTTCGAATTCCTTCTGATAAGAGATATCTTCTACTATGTTCCGTATATGGTAGGTTAATATCACTAATATGATCCACAATCTTCCTATTAATCTCTTCAGGAACATTTTGATCAAAACATCGATTCCCTGCTTCCATATGGAAAATAGGTACTTTCAATCGTTTTGCTGCCACAGCACTTAAACAACTGTTCGTATCGCCTAAAATCAATAGTGCATCAGGTTGCACTTGATTAATAATCTTATATGTAGCAGCGATAATATTACCCATAGTTTCACCTAGGTCAGCCCCAACGACTTCTAGAAAATAATCAGGTTGTCTTAACCCTAGTTCTTCAAAAAAAATTTCGTTTAAAGTATAGTCCCAGTTCTGTCCAGTATGAACTAGAGTATGATTGAAGTATTTATCACAAGCTTTTATAGTTTCAGATAATCTAATAATTTCTGGCCTAGTTCCTACTATTGTCATTACTTTCAGTTTTTCCATTCCTCTTAAACCTCCATATAATAAGTATCTGGCTTCTCAGGATCAAAAAATTCATTCGCCCACATAACAGTGACCATGTCTGTATCACCTAAATTTTCAATATTATGTGTATAACCAGTTGGTATATCTAACACTTCCATTTTCTCTCCATTTACAAAATATTCAATAACTTCATTTGAGTCAATTTTTCTAAAACGAATAACTCCTTTACCACTTACCACAAGGAATTTTTCATTTTTGGAATGATGCCAGTGGTTACCTTTTGTAATTCCGGGTTTGGATATATTTACAGATACTTGCCCTCTATCCGGAGTCTTAATAAACTCTGTGAAAGAGCCTCTTTGATCTACATTCATTTTGAGATCATAACTAAATTTATTTACTGGCAAATAGCTCAAATACGTACTATATAATTTCTTCGTGAATGCTTTTGACATATCTGGAATTGAGCGTTCTTCACGACTATTATTAAAGGAATAAATCAAATCGACAATGTCACCAAGAGTGATAGAGTGGACTACTGAAATTTCACAAAAATCCCCAACCGAATTTTCAGCACCTTTTAATGCATTGATTAGCTCTTCCACTACATCATCGATATAAACTAAATTCATCACAACAGTAGGATCATTTACTGTAATCGGTGTTGCATGAGCAATGTTATGACAAAATGTCGCTATCGCACTATTATAATTAGGTCTACACCATTTCCCAAATACATTAGGCAATCGGTAGACAAGCACTTTTGCTCCTGTTTCTTTACTGTAACTAAAAAGCAAATCTTCACCTGCCTTTTTACTGATACCATATGGGTTGTCCAGTTCAGCTTGGGTAGATGAAGAAATCATTATTGGACATGTGTTTTGGTATTTTTTAAGTGTTTCAAGGAGTATTGATGTAAAACCATAGTTGCAGTCCATGAATTCAGATTTGTCCTTAGGACGATTTACACCAGCAAAATGAAACACAAAATCCGCTTCTTTACAGTACTCTTCAAATAAAGATGGATCTGTTTGATCTGTTTCCTTACAATATTCAAAAATGTCCGTATAGTTTTGGTTTCTCAGTTCAGCTATGAGATTCTTCCCTATGAACCCCCTTGAACCGGTTACTAGTATCTTCATCGTTGACTCCAACCTTTCAATTCTTCACGAACATAGTCAAGCATTAATAGTTTATCTTTAATCTGATCAATATTTAATCTCTCAGTGTTATGAGAGTTGTACTCTTCTTCATTAGACAATTTCTGGTCACCTTCTACAAAATACTTATCATAGTTAAGATCTCTCTTGTCAGCAGGTACTCGATAATATCCACCTAAATCTTGTGCAACTACATGTTCTTCCCTAGTGAGTAGGGTTTCATAGAGCTTCTCTCCATGACGAGTACCAATTATTTTTATCTCATTTTCTACATTGAATAATTCTTTAATTGCTTGCGCTAAATCTCCAATACTCGATGCAGGAGATTTTTGTACCAGGATATCCCCAGCATCAGCATTTTCAAATGCAAATACTACTAGTTCAACTGCTTCTTCAAGACTCATCAAGAATCTTGTCATATTTGGATCTGTAACGGTTAATGGCTGTCCTCTTTTAATCTGATCAATAAATAATGGAATTACAGAACCTCTAGATGCCATCACATTTCCATAACGAGTACCACAAATAAGAGTCCTGCTTGGATCTACTGTATTTGCTTTTGCCACGAACACCTTCTCCATCATTGCTTTGGAGATTCCCATTGCATTAATAGGATAAGCTGCTTTATCAGTGGATAAACAAATCACTTTTTTTACATCACTTTCAATAGCACCCGTTAGTACATTATCTGTACCAATTACATTTGTTTTTACAGCCTCCATGGGGAAGAATTCGCATGATGGTACTTGTTTTAACGCTGCAGCATGAAAGATATAATCTACTCCGTACATGGCATTTTTGACACTAGCTAAATCTCTAACATCTCCAATATAAAATTTTAACTTATCATTATTATATAACTTTCGCATATCATCTTGTTTCTTCTCATCTCTTGAAAAAATGCGAATCTCTTTGATATCTGTATTTAAGAATCTTTTCATTACTGCATTACCAAAAGATCCAGTCCCGCCTGTAATGAGTAGAGTTTTATCTTTAAACATTTAATAATCCCCTTTAAGTCAGTTAAAATGGCGCATTATAATCTCGTACGAGTGCTTTGCAGTATAATTATCTTCTAAATATTTTCTTGAATTTAGTCCCATTTGCTTCCTTAATCTTTCATCACACAACAGCTGTACTTTTTTATTAAATTCTTCAACACTGCTACTCTCACACCAGTACCCAAACTGTCCTTCTTCTATTACTTTTCCAATATCGGTATTAACATCAGTGGCTGCTAGCACCGGCATAGAAGATTGCATATATGAAAGTAGTCTTGATGGGAAATTTGGTATTGTAAATCGTTTATCAAGAAATATTAATCCAACATCACAAGAGTTAGCTAGAATCTCATAATCATCTTTTCGTAATTGGGAAAACAACTGTGCGTTCTGTAGTTTCTCATTATCAAAGAAGGTTTTGAGCTTAGTAAATTCTGTCCCTGATCCAGCTATGACGAAATAAACTTGGTCGTTAGCTTTATTTGCCTTCAAACACTCAATCAAGAATTCAATACCCTGTGGTTTTCCAAGATTTCCTCCATATATGAACACCGTTTTATCAAGAGGTATACCATACTTTTCTTTAATCTCGGCTATTCTTTTCTCGTCTTTTTCGATGATTAATGGGTCTATACTATTAGGACATATCTCAACAATATCAGAAGATATTTCTGGATTATGTTGTAATAAAAAATCTGCGTTTGCCTTTGACATACACCCTATATAGTCAGATAGCTTATAGATTTTTTTTTCTTTGGTTCTAAAATAATTATATAGAACGCTTTTAATCCCCGTCTTCTTTAGAATACCAAGATCAACTGCATTTTGCGGAAAGATGTCCTTTAACAACAAATATGCCTTTGCATTGTCTCGTTTTTTCACGTATTCTACTGCTCTTTGCAAAGTAATGGGCGGAGTGGAATATATAACGAGATCAAATTTCACATTAGAAAAATACTTTTTAATACCTTCTAAAAACTTTGATTCCAAAGTAAGAGTCGAAATACCTTTTTCTATCAAATTAGTCTTTTGGGTATTTCCGATTTGTAATTTAAGTATTTTATTAGTACCCTTATCTACTAAATCTGTAGGTTGTTTCTTCCTCTTCTCGGTTGGGGAAATAATATATACGTTATGGTCATCTATTACAAACTGTCGCAATAGATCAGTGTATATTCCACTTTCCTCAATTGTCGAAAAATCTAGTAATGTTAAAAAAAGTATGTTCATTCCTTTTGTTTCCTCGCCGGAACGCCTACATAAGTTCCGCTTTCCGTTAAATCCTTAACCACCACAGCACCTGCTCCAACTTTACACTTGCTGGTGATGTTTATGTTATTGCTCACTACGCTACCAATACCTAACCAAGACCCATGTCCAACTTTTACCGTACCTGCTAAATGTGAACCAGGTGAAATATGAACAAAATCTTCGATTACATTGTCATGGTCTATCGTAGCACCAGTATTGATAATGCATCCTTTTCCGATTTTGGTGCAACAGTTAATCACAACTCCAGCCATGACGGCTGTTCCAGGTGCTATGTCAACCTGTTCTCCAACAACAGCATTGGGGTGAATTAATGTAGGTATACTTGCACCCTTAGCCTCAAGACACTCCTGAATCTTTTTTCTTATTGTGTTATTTCCAATACCTACAAAAATGTCGCAATCATTTATATGTGCAAATGCTTCAACTGATTTCCCGATGACTTCTATTCCCATATAAGACTTAATGTTCTCATCATCATCTAGGAAAGCAATGCTCTGCCATTTATCCATTTTTAATGCAATATCAGCTACAACTTTACCCTGGCCACTGGCTCCGATTATGAAAAGTTTATTGTTCATAATTCCATTCTTTCCTTTTTAGTTCCCTTAAAAAACTCCATTGTCGCAGAAGTCCCTGAATTAATACCTTCCCTAACAAAAACCTTCTTAATAGTTAGAAAAACAATTTTCCAATCTCCAATGAAGCTTATATTGTCTACATATTCTACATCGAGATTAAATTTTTCTTCCCAACTAATCGCATTCCTTCCGCTTACCTGTGCCAAACCAGATAAACCAGGTCTTACTTCATGACGGCGTTTTTGATGGACGTTGTACAGAGGGAGATATTGAACTAGCAATGGTCTTGGCCCTATGATAGACATATCACCTTTTATAATATTAAAAATTTCCGGAAGCTCATCAAGGGAGGTAGAACGTAAGAATCTCCCGAATTTAGTTAATCTAATAATATCAGGAAGTAACTCACCATTCTCATCCCGTTCATCAGTCATAGTCCTAAACTTATACATCATAAAAGTCTTCTCATTCAGTCCTGGTCTCTGTTGTTTAAATACAATTGGACTACCCAACTTCACTCTTACAAAAATAGCAACTATCAGAAGAACTGGACTGAGAACAATAATAGAAATTAAAGAAAGTATGAGATCCATCGGCCTTTTTATAAATCTTTTATAAATATTTCCTTTAGAAGGTTTCATCACTTTAACCACAAACCTGTAATAATCTTTACGACTTTCTCCAAATCTCCATCCGTCATTTTCGTATCAGAAGGTAAACAAACACCGTTTTCAAACAACTTCTCAGAAACATCTCTACCAATAAAACGATAATTTTCAAAAAACGGTTGCAAATGCATTGGTTTCCATATGGGTCTAGACTCAATATTTTCTTTTTCAAGAGCCTCCATAATATCTATTGGTCTAACCTTGCTACTTAAAGTCATGGAGCTCAACCAATAATTCGGCTCATTCCAGTCATTGCTCGGCATGAATTCAACACCATCAAGTTCACCAAGTTCACTCTTATAAAATTCAAAAATATATTTTTTCTTTTCAACTCTCTGATCTAAGATCTTAAGCTGCCCTCTACCAATTCCAGCAACCACATTACTCATACGATAATTAAATCCTAATTCACTGTGTTGATAGTGCCTTGCTTGGTCTCTACTCTGAGTAGCCCAAAATCTTACCTTCGCAATACGCTCTTTATTGTCAGAAACTAGCATCCCACCACCAGAAGTAGTAATAATCTTGTTCCCATTAAAAGAGAAAATACCATAATCCCCAAAGGTACCTGTATGCTTTCCTTTATAATAAGTACCTAAAGATTCAGCAGCATCTTCTATAACTGTAACATTGTGTTTCTTGCAAATTGCCATAATCTTATCCATATCAGCAGATAATCCATAAAGGTGCACTACTATTACTGCCTTTACTTCCGGAAATTTCTCAAAGGCTTCTTCCAATGCTTTTGGACACATGTTCCAAGTCTCATAATCACTGTCGATAAATACAGGAACAGCATTTTGATAGATTATTGGATTCGCTGTTGCTGAGAAGGTCAGAGTCGGACAAAAAACGATATCTCCTTCACCAACACCTGCCGCTCTTAATGCTAGATGGATAGCCCCTGTACCAGAAACAAGTGCCGCTGCATCTTTAGAACCAACTTTAATCGAAAGCTCTTTCTCAAATTCATTCACATTTTCCCCAAGAGGAGCAATCCAGTTAGTATCAAAAGCTTTCTTGATATATTGCATTTCATAACCCTCATCACTCATATGTGGTGATGAAAGAAATATTCGATCTCCCATTATCAAAGACTTCCTTCCTTATTATTGCAGATTCAATTATACTTAGCGTTTGCTTTTCAAAGTGCACTACTCCCTCATTGTAGTATGAAACTTACTGCAATGAGCATTTAACCCACATTACTAAAACTCGGCACTAATTGCTTCACAGCCTCACGAACAGTCCCTCTTTTCTCCGCGATCACTTGTTCCAATCGCAGGATCTCCAAAGCAAGCTCACCATGACTAATCTTCACTGGACTACCTACGAAGATTCGATCATGTGTTGTATTTCCAAGTCCCTCTTCATTTAGAAGCAGTTCTTCGTAAAGCTTCTCTCCTGGACGAATCCCAGAGAATTGAATCTCGATGTCAATGCCAGGTTCAAATCCGGATAGACGGATAAGATCAGTTGCTAGATCCACAATTTTGACAGGTTCCCCCATATCGAGAACGAATACTTCTCCACCTCGTGCGAAGGATCCAGCTTGAATAACAAGTTGTACAGCTTCAGGAATTGTCATGAAGTAACGTACCATTTCTGGATGGGTAACTGTAACAGGACCACCCATTGCAATTTGCTCTTTGAAATGCGGGATAACACTCCCCCGACTACCGAGCACATTACCGAAGCGTACAGCTACGAATTTTGTCTGGCTAACCGAGTCTAAATTTTGAATGATTAATTCAGCTATTCGTTTAGTTGCACCCATTATGCTAGTAGGGTTAACAGCTTTATCCGTTGAAATAAGGACGAATCTCTCAGCATTGAATTGGTGGGCACATTCTGCAACATTTCTGGTCCCGAATACGTTATTCTTAATAGCTTCCGCTGGATTGCGCTCCATGAGCGGAACATGTTTATGTGCAGCTGCATGGAAAATAACTTTAGGCTGAAAAGTTTGAAAGACTTCCTTCATCCGGTCTATATCCTGGACATCTGCGATAACAGGTTCTATTTTCAAAGTAGGAAATAGTCTATGTATTTCTTTCTCGATCCCATAAATACTGTTCTCACCATGACCCAGTAGTATCAACTTGCTTGGCTTAAATGGTGCAATTTGTCTGCACAGCTCGGAACCAATCGATCCACCTGCACCAGTAACAAGCACAACTTTATCTTGGACATAATTAGCAATACCCTCTAGATCGATATTAATTGGGTCCCTGCCTAACAGATCCTCGACTTGGACATCTCGAATTGCATTTATCGTTACTTTGCCTTCAATCAAATCATTAATCCTAGGGATGATCTTCATTTTGGCTTTCGTATGCTTGCATATCGTAATAATTTCAGATACTTCTATCTTCGAGACAGACGGCATTGCGATAATGATTTCTTCAATCTCGCCAGCTTCCACGATTTGAATAATATCATTCCGATCACCAAGAACAGGCAGCCCCATAATCAAATGCTTGAACTTGAATGGATCATCATCCACAAAGGCGACAGGGTACACCGGTGAGTTCGAATTATATTTCAATTCTTTGGCAATCAGAATTCCACAATCACCCGCACCAATAATTAAAGCTTTTCTTTGGTCTGTCTTCTTCTTATAATATTTATCTCTAAATATTCTCCAGAGAAATCGACTTGCTCCAATGATAAGGATCATGTTCTCCATAACCCTAACGTAGATAGAGAACGGCACTCTTGGTTCATGTAACACAAGCATGATGAAGTATGACAGTGTGCATGTAATCACAACAGCCTTTATAATCGAAATGACTTCACCTATACTAGCATATTCCCATACACGCCTATACATTTTGAAGTGGTTCAAACAAACTGTGCCAATCACAATGGATATCGCAGAATATTCTATCCACTGTGTCATATATGCATGTGGAATATGCAAGTCAAACCTCAATAGATAAGCAATAACAACACTTAGCCAAATCAAAATCATATCGAATAGAACTAGTATCGTCTTTCTGCTGCCAAATTTCACTGGAATCCCCCGCTAGTAGATTATCTTACTAACTTTCACCATAATAATAGTAGTAGTAGGCATCTTTATTTTTACGATCTACATTGTTTAGAACAACTCCGAGTATTCTAGCTCGAACATTTTCAAGGTTTTGTTTCGCTTTGAGAACAACATCTCTCTTCGTTTTGTCTGAATTTACAACAAGTATTACACCATCTGAGCGTGTAGCAATGATCTGAGCGTCAGTTACTGCAATTGCCGGGGGAGCATCGATAAGAATAATATCAAATTGCTGCTTTAACTCATCGAGTACACTTAACATTTTTTTTGAAGAAAGAATTTCAGATGGGTTAGGTGGAATCGGTCCCGAAGTTATGATTTGCAAATTGGGAACAAATGAGACCTGCAATACGTCAGTAATGGTAAGTTGATTCGTTAATAGATTAGTTAGACCCAAACGATTAGATACTTGTAAAGCATGATGCAAAGTAGGTTTCCTAAGATCCCCATCTATAATTAATACTTTCTTATCCGCTTGCGCATAGGCGACTGCAAGGTTGATCAACGTCGTTGATTTCCCTTCCCCAGGTCCTGCAGAGGTTACCATAACAACTCTCAACTCTTCATCGATTGAAGAAAATTGGATGTTCGTTCTCAGCGCCCGATATGCCTCGGAAATTGGTGATTTGGGATTCTGATGAGTAATTATAGGTCTCTTATTGGCTGAGTTTGACATGTGTTTGTTCCCCTACCCTTTGTTCTTTCTGTTGCTTACTATGATGTTGAAAATCTTCTGGCTTCATCTTCATTATCATGGTTAAGGTTGGTAGACCTAAGTATTGTTCTACTTCTTCCTCAGTCTTTAATTTATCGTTCAAATATTCCAGCAAGAATGCAATTCCTAATGCAATCATGAGTGATACAACGAAGCTGATAGCTACATTTAATTTCTTGTTCGGTTTAACAGGTACGGGCGCTTCTATATCTTTGGCTTCATTCAATAAGGAGATATTGTCTACTTTCATAATCTTAGGAATTTCACTCTGGAATACAATTGACACGGCATTCACGATTCTCGCTGCTCGATCATACGAGGGATCTTGTACGATAAGGGTCATCACTTGTGTATTGTTAACCGAGCTGACCTTAACCGTCTTAACTAATTGCTCGGCACTAATTTTCAATTCTGGGTAATCGGCAACGACCTTATCCATAATTCTTGGCGTTCGAATGATTTCTTTATAGGTGTCAATTAGTCTGAGATTCAAATTGATCGATTCGGTGTCAATGCGGGATACCCCTACTTGATCATTTGATTTATTAACAATTAATTTCGTTGAAGCTTCATACACGGGCTGCATAAAAAAGTAACTGATAATACCTGTTGTTACTGTCGCCAGCACAACTATTGCGATTATCATCCACACCCTTTTTCGCAAAATTTTCAAGTAATCCTTTAATTCGAGTTCCATTACTTTCCCTCCATAGCTATGATGTCGAATATCGTCATCAGTTGTATAATTACTCATCTTAGACATTACAAGGAATCCCCCCCTTATGAAGAGAGGAGGATTCCTCCTAGTATAAGTCTATTCTTATTTGTTCAATAAACGATAAATTACGACAGCTGCTTGCGCACGTGTAGAGTTCGCATTTGGATTAAATAAATTGCCTTCTTCACCAACGATGATACCTTCGCTTGCTGCGAGAGCCACACCATTTTTCAATGAAGCATTAATTGTATCTACATCTTTGAAGCCTTTAAGGACATCGTCAATTTTACTTACTTCAAGGGATGCACCTTTAAGCGTCAATGCTCTTGAAGACATAACTGCCATCTCAGCACGTGTAATTTGTCCATTCGGATCAAATTTGTCATCGGATTTCCCGTTAACGATTCCGCTTTTCACAGCTGCTGCTACATAGGATTTGAACCAATCCGAATCATTAACGTCGCTGAAGCTTTCTGTTGCACTTGCATTTTCCAAGTTAAAAGTTTTAACAATCAATTTAGCAAATTCAGCGCGTGTTACTAATCCATTCGGTTCGAAGACTTGATTAGCGCGACCTTCAAGAATACCTTTCGCTGCTGCTACTTCGATCTGTCTTCCAGCCCATGTTTTAACAGAAGCTGTATCACCGAAAGACACTTTGTTTTCAACAACGGTGTAAGTTGAGAAGGAGTTACGCACGCCATTCAACACACCATCTTCGAATTTACCACCGTAGAACTCTAATTTTCCGTCAACGATTTTCGCAAGTGTAAGTAACTCTGTATCGAAGTTTTTGCCGTTTGGAACTGGGATGCTTACTTCAACAGGTGTATCGAAGCTTTCAATTTTGTTACCGCCCGAAGTGAACTCGAATTCATATACACCCGATGCTACAGCAAGTGTAGTTACGCTCGTTGCAACTGTTGCATCTTGACTTGTTACTTTAAGCGTTGCGTCAGCACCAAATTCAGCTGGATCTACAGCAAGAGTAAGACCATTTAATCCTACAGCAACTTTGTCAACGCCAGCGGCAATTGCAGCAGCAAGCAAATCTTTCGGGAATGGAATTTCTGTTGATTTGGCGCTAATTGTACCGAAGTTAAGTGTAAGTGTAACTAACTCTGTTTTAGCATTGGGATTCAATGCTTTTAATTTGTCATTTAGCAATTTAGACTGTGCCGCAATATCTTTAACTTTGCTAACTAACCCAGCAACATCAAGCTTTGGTTTAGCAATTCCGTTCTCTACAGTAACTAATGAAGCAAGATCTAGAGTTGAAAGTTTTGCAATAGCTGCATTGACTTTCTCTTGAGCTTCTTTGAGAATTGCTTCTTTCTTCTCTGGAGATGCTCCAGCGATGTCTTTGAAAAGACCCGTAATTTCTGAGATTGCTTTGTCAGCATCGCTTTGAACGCCGCCGCCACCACCACCGCCACCTGTGGATGATGCCTGTGTGAATGTCACTGGGCTGGTTATGTATAGAAGAAGTCCGAACTTATTGTCACGCGCTTGAATAATACCTGACCCAGTAGTTGATCCACTGTTAAGTGATAATACACCACTTGACAAGTTAACATTTGTTCCACTTTGCAATGACCAAGTAACATAGTTATTGACCGATTGCGTGAAAACTTTAAGTCCTGGTTGTAATGAAGTCGTTGTGCTAGATACTGCATATTGCTGAATGTCTCCTGCAAGCAGGTATCTTACTCCGGCAGATTCGATGGCAGATCTAGCTGATTTAGCTTTTACACCTGCTGGTGCGTCTACTCGTGCAATTTCATTAGCTACATTGTTTTGGAAAGCATTCAGATCGCCTAAGGTTATGCCATAGAGATTTAGAAAGTTGCTAATCAAAAGATCTGGGTTCGTCTTATCAACAGGCTGATTCAACACTTTATTCGTAACGATATCATTTACTGCGTTTTTGATAACTTGTGAATTGCTGCCGTCGCTTAGAAATGCAGTAGCGATTGCTATTTTAAGCGTTGTTTTGCTATCCGCTTGTTGCAAGGCTGCAAGAGCAGCTTGTTGGAAATTAATTACGCTTTGTTTCGTTAACCCTTGTGGATCATCAATTCCTGGAAGTCCTACTCCCTCGAATAAATTGTTAATGACAGTCCGATTGGCAGGCTCATTGATTAATTCGTCAACCGTTGCGCCTGACTCGTCATAGAACAAGTCTAATCCATTAAAAAGTGTAAATACTGGATTTAAATCAATTGGAATAGTTGACTTAGTATTTATTTTCGTCCAAATATCCCCAAGAAGCTCTATCTTCTTAGCTGAATTAAATGTTGGGGTATTCGTATTATTCTTAATATAATCTCTAGTCGCTCTTACATCAGTAATTCCTTGTGTATCTCTTGCAAGTTCGGTGCGCAGGGCATTCAATTGATCTTGAACAGTTGCTGCAGATGCCACACCGGCTGTAACTCCTAGTTGGTTAGCCAAACCTTTTTCGCTTAATGGAAGTCCTGCAATGGATGCAAACATAAAGCTTGCTGCCAATGTTGTTACGGTTAATTTTTTTTTCATCGTCATGCTAAATCCACCTCATTAAATTAGTTGTCTTGCTTTATTTGGATTTCCAAAACTGAAACCATTTCGGCTTCGACCAGACAGGGTAGAGTGATTCAATGGGTAAGTTATGTATGACCCTGTTGGCATTATTTTGGAAGGAACTCACATATTGTTGTCCAAGCTCAGCACTTATAGTTTCATAAGCTTCGGCAAGAGCAAACCCACGTTTCGCCGTGTTGTGTGCATCTGACGAAACAAAATGAGTAAGGTTGTTTTTACATAAATCCAACGAAAATGACTGAATGGATTTACCGAAATGGCCTAGTAATGAATGAGCTGTTACTTGTGTCAGGGTCCCGAGCTGCACTAGCTCAAGTAGCTTCATCGGATTACCGATGATCTCACGATTACGCTCAGGATGTGCAATAATCGGCACAATATCCATTAGTTGTAACTCATACACGATTTCTTGAATACCCGTAGGTATTCGGTCAGATGGGAATTCCAGTAGTATGTAACGAGAACCACCCAAGGTGGTTGAACGTTTTGCTTCCACATCTTCAATTAAATCTCGATACACTCGGATCTCTTGACCAGCATGAATGTGTAGAGGGATATTCCTTCTATTCAGTTCCTCTTGAAACGCTTTAACCTGCAGCTCTACGCAGCCAGCGTCATTCGTAAACCTGCCATTCTCATGATGCGGGGTAGCAATAACTGTATGTATACCCTGTTCCACAGCTTCCCTTGCCATGTGAACAGCTTGCTCCAAATCAGATGCCCCATCATCTAAATCTGGTAGTATATGACTATGTATTTCAATCATCGGAAACCCCAATCACTAGGACTAGCTCGTACTATTCGACAGAAAATTAGAATTTTTGGCATTTTTCTGGGTGAAAGTCTTACGAAAGTATAGCATATTAATAAATTATTGCCTACCAAAAAAATAGGAAAATAGCACCACAACGCTATCTTTATGTAATCTTTATTAAAAATATATCTTTGTAAAATATCCGAATTTTACATAAAATTCAGGCAGTAAGTCCGATACGTTCAAATAGTAGCATTTTCCTATCTATTTCGACAAAACATGACAAATTACCCATTCGTTTCGACAAGTTCCCCCATGAAATTAATATGTGAATTTTCAGTTAAATTTAACTTGCTCAGAAAAAAGGAAGCCTCTTATGTTTTTTACATAGGAGGCATTAGTTCAAGAACTAATCCCCAATTTACTTCCTAAATTTAAACAAATCACAGATCCCCACGAAAAAGACAACAATCGTTGTGAGTACAATGAATCTGAAATCCCAGGCATTCGGAAACTCATTCATTTTGGTATCAGTAGCCCGAAGAATTAAAACAAAAAATAATAAAAGCAAATCAAAAAACATGCAATAGGCCATTCTTGCTGAGAGCTTATACAGTGGGAGTTTGTCCATCATTCTGCCGAATCCAAATAAATCACTCCACTTCCCGGATTCAGGCTTCGACTTCTGGGGGGTGTTGTCTTTATCCTCCTTCTTGTCAGCGATCGGCCTTGGCTCGTTTGACATTCTCCTCGCCAGCTCCTTGCAATGGCTCGGCAGCATCCTGCCACATCAAAACGGCTCCAACGAAGCTTACACCTACAATGAAAATCCCCCCCAAAGGTGATAGCAGCCTCAACTCCCATGTCAAGATGATAGCTAGAAAGCTTACTAACATTAAAATGTAAGCGCCCGTTATTTTCATTGAGTTCCCTGCCATGATCTTCTACACCTCCCTTATTATGAAACTAAAGTAGTATATGAGAGATTCATAGATTACGTGTTAGGCAGCAATCGGCATCAATTACACAGCTAAAAAGACCTAAGGGGTCGTCACCCGCTCAGGTCTTTGGTTTTAAGCACGTTAGCCTATCTGTTCAACAAGCTTCCAACATAACGCAGCAATTCATTCGCACAAACTGGGCAATACCCATGCTCATCGATCAACTGCTTCGTTACGTCGTTAATTTTCTTAAGCTGCTTCTCATCTGGTGTTTTCGTTGAGGTTGTAATCTTCACGATGTCCTTCAAATCAGCGAATAGCTTCTTCTCAATCGCTTCACGAAGCCGCTCGTGACTGCTGTAGTCAAATCTTCTGCCTTTGCGTGAGTAAGAAGAGATGCGGATCAATATTTCTTCGCGGAAAGCTTTTTTCGCATTTTCCGATATCCCAATCTGCTCTTCAATGGAACGCATGAGGCGCTCATCTGGATCCATCTCCTCGCCGGTTAACGGATCCTTAATTTTCCCCCAGTTGCAGTAAGCCTCAATATTATCCAAGTAATTATCGAAAATCGTTCTGGCCGACTCTTCGAAGGAGTAGACGAACGCTTTCTGCACTTCCTTCTTGGCAATATCGTCATATTCCTTACGAGCAACGGAGATGAAATTGAGGAAGCGCTCCCGCTCATCCTTGGTAATCGATGGATGCTGATCCAAACCGTCTTTCAGCGCACGCAGCACATCTAAGGCATTAATACATTGGAGATCCTGACGGATTAAGGCACTTGAAATTCGGTTGATGACATACCGCGGATCAATTCCGCTCATGCCTTCTTCTTGATATTCATTTTGCATTTCCTTCAGATCAGCTTCTTTGTAGCCTTCAACCACTTCACCGTCGTACATGCGCATTTTTTTGATCAAATCCATACCTTGCTTCTTCGTTTCCTTCAAACGCGTGAGAATGGAGAAGATCGCAGCCACACGAAGCGCATGAGGCGCAATATGAATGTGTGACATATCACTCTGCCCAATAAGCTTGTAGTAAATTTTCTCTTCATCTGATACACGCAAATTATAAGGGATCGGCATCACAATCATACGAGACTGCAGGGCTTCATTTTTCTTATTGGCGATAAAGGACTTATACTCCGTTTCATTCGTATGCGCGATAATTAATTCATCGGCACTAATTAGGGCAAAGCGACCCGCTTTAAAATTACCCTCTTGGGTAAGCGAGAGCAAATTCCACAGGAATTTCTCATCACATTTCAGCATTTCCTGGAACTCCATGATACCCCTGTTCGCCTTATTCAGCTCGCCATCGAAACGATACGCACGAGGATCAGACTCGGAACCAAATTCCGTAATCGTCGAGAAGTCAATGCTTCCCGTTAAATCCGCGATATCTTGCGATTTGGGATCTGATGGACTGAAGGTACCAATCCCTACACGTCCTTCTTCGGAGACAAATACACGCTCCACATGCACATCTTCAATACAACCGTTGTACTCCGTCTTCAGACGCATTTGGCACGATGGACATAAGCTGCCTTCAATTTTCACATTAAGCTCGCGCTCAATCTCTGGTCGCAGTTCCATTGGAATCAAATGAAGCGGCTCTTCGTGCATCGGACACCCTTTGATCGCATAGACTGCCCCTAAATCTGTTTTGGAAAATTGCTCTAATCCGCGTTTCAGCATGGTCACAATTGTGGATTTCCCACCGCTTACAGGACCCATTAGCAACAAAATACGTTTACGAACATCCAATCGACGGGCAGCGGAATGGAAATATTCTTCCACCAGCTTCTCAACGGCACGATCCAGGCCAAAGATCTCTTGGTTGAAAAACTTGTAGGATTTGTGGCCGACTTGGTCGTTGATGCCTTGCGAAGCAATCATGTCATAGACCCTTGAATGCGCAGTTCTCGCGAGTCCAGGATTACTGCGAAGCAATTCTATGTACTCCGCGAACGTACCGGTCCAGCTCAATGAATCCTTCTCCGTACGATGCTCTGAAATTCTTTTGAATATGTCCATGGGTACCTCCTTTCACTGCTGCCTTTACTGGCAATAGGTCAGCTCGTGATGGTGAATTGTGTACTACAATCCTATGCACCCAAGAAGGATAACTTGCCCGAAATTTTAAAGAGAATATGGATTTGTTCCTTTCTCCAAAAATGTCACTACATCATTGGAAAACGATCGACTCCTTGAAAACTAGATGAAAACAAGTGGAGAACGGGGTTAACCCAAAGTGAAAACCAACCAATTCCACATCTGGATTGTGTTGTCGGGAGGTCATGCAGTAGGGGCTTCACACGAGGACCATCACAAGTTACTCGAGGTAACAGGCAATTAGTCTGGGTGGAGCTAGTTTGATGCTGGCGTTAGGTTTATAAAGGACTGGCTTGTTGGGGGAGGGGGGATGGATCCTGGAGCGTTCAGATTAACTGTGTTGGTTGATGAGATGGTGCGGCGCTAAAAATGGGATAAAACGGAGTAATCGTATGGGTAATCGTGTTTTAAGTAGCTAGCCATACACTAGGATAGACACGTTACCAGGTCAGGCGGTGATTTCTGCAAACAAATTAGATGGATTTTCTGTAGCTAATTTATTCAACATAGCAAACGTTAGGCGATTAAATGGGTTTCCTACAGTTAATTTCATACATTCCCCTCGGATTTCCCCAAATCGGCTGAAATAACTGGAGTTTTTCCAGCTAATCGTCATTTTTGCGGAAACAGGGCGGAATTAACTGTAGGTTTTCCAGCTAAATCGTACGGACATCTCCACGTGAGGAAATCGATCAAGCTCAGCGAAGACCTCACGCTGCGATCACGACCATTGTACTTACTTATGCCGTTCGTTCGTCGCACGCGCAGTTTACCGCAACGCTTACAGCAGCCGCTGTAAGCGTAAGATCGTAAACCGGTTGCGCACGAACAGCGCATCCTGCAGCGACGCCTCCACCAGCGCTGGCTCCACGCCAAGCTGGTCCGGCGTTACCGGCCCATGCACCGCCGCTAGCCACGCAGCAAGCTGCTCCGGCGCCGGAACCGCGCGGGCGATGCTCTGCACATCGCCCCAATGCGCAGCGATGCGCGCTTGCAGCGCACGCGCATCCACCCCCATCGCCGACGCATTCTCGGCGATGATGGCCTCGGCCATGGCCCCGTAGGCCGCCCGGATGCGTTCCGCATCCGTCTGCGCACTCGGGGCCTGCCCTTGCGCTAGGCGCGCAGCGGCCTCGTCGGCCGAGAGCCCCAGCAGCGCTCGATAGCGCTGCGCCATGAGCACGGTCGCGACGCCGACCTTCGCGCCGTGCAGCAGCGCCCGACGGCGCTGCTGCAGGAGCACCATCTCCCAATAATGGGAGAGATGGTGCTCAGCCCCAGAGGCCGGCCGCGAGTGGCCGACCAAGAGCATGGAAAGGCCGGATAGGATCAGGCCTTCCATCAATCGACGCATGCCCAGCTCGGTGCGCTGCGCAATCTCTTCTAGATGAGCGGTGCACAGCTCCACCGCTTCCAATGTCAAGCGAGCGCTGAGCTCGCAGTAGTGCTCATCCAGTAGCACACGGCCGAGCGACCAGTCCGCGAGGGAGGTGTGCTTGCCGAGCATGTCGCCAACGCCAGCCGCAATCATCGCCTGCGGCGCCGCAGCGAGGATGCCCAAATCGGCGAAGATCGCCTCAGGCGCAGAGCAAGGAATCGTCTGTTTGAAGCCGCGAACGATGAGCGGAGCGCCAACAGAGGCAAAGCCATCAACGGATGGAGCTGTAGGCACGGAGAGGAAAGGCCGATTCGTTCGGTGACTCACGAATCGTACAATGTCATGAATCGTCCCCGTACCCACTGCCATCAATACCTGTGAAGTAGTCGACGTGTCTAACATCAATTGAACGATTGCTCCCTCATCAGCGGCGACTTCCCCCATCCCGTTCTCACGAATCAAGCTCAAGCCAACTCTCACCTGCGCTTCTTCCAACAACGAGCGAAGCTTATCACCAGCCACTGCATACGTATTCGTGTCCGCGACAAGCGTTACTTCCTCATAGCCCGCTTCCCTCACATAATAAACAACATCAGCTATAGCCTCTCGTTCTATGACAATACGGCGAATCGGAACTTCATGCTTTTGACCGCAGGCGCACGCCAAACTTTTATCCAACCATTCCTGTAACAATTCACTCATATCTCTCATCTCCTGTCCTGTACGTACAAGTGATTCTCCCACCTATTCTAGCGTAACCTATGCTATAATAAAAGCCATTCTATCAGACTTTTTGCATGAAAAGAGGAGAAAAGACCCTCATGCCGATCCAAACCGAAACCGAGCTCTATGCACCGATTAAACACTTCTTCGAGCAGCGTGGCTATACCGTCCGCGGGGAAGTAAAGCACTGTGACTTAGTGGCAATTCGTGGCGATGAGCCCCCGGTTATTGTTGAACTAAAGAAAGGCTTTAATATCCCGCTTCTCGTTCAAGGTATAGAACGCTTGAAGCTCACCCAAGACGTATATGTCGCCTTCGAGCTCCCTAACAAAGGAAAAGCCCCCCACCGCTTACAATGGGAGGATATCCGTCGACTATGTCGCATGCTGGGGCTTGGCGTCTTAACTGTTCAATTCTACAAACGCAAACAGCCCACAGTCGATCTCGTCTGTGAGCCTACACCCTATACGCTTCGCCCGAACAAAAGGGCTTCTGGAAAGCTTATGACCGAATTTCATGAGCGCAGTGGCGACTATAATGTGGGAGGAAGCTCCCAGCAGAAGCTAATGACAGCGTATCGTGAGAAATCGCTTCACTGCGCTTATCTGATGCAGCAGCACGGTCCTTTGAGCCCACGCAAGTTGCGAGAATTTACCAACAATATGAACGTCAGCTCGCTTCTACAGCAAAACTACTATCGTTGGTTTGTGAGACAAAGCCGCGGCATCTATCATCTTACGCCTAACGGCGAGAAAGCCTTACAAGAGTATGCTCACGTAGTAGCAGCATTCCCAGCCGTGTCTGTCCCTTAGTCTTTTTCTATGTCTAATCCACTTACCGTCTGTCCCAAAACTTCTCAAGCCTTTGTTCCACTTTTCCTTTTAGTCAGCCTGAGAACGAATAACAACCCGATGCACATTCGCTTCCTCATTCATCCTCAGCAGCGCTTTGTTCATCCAAATCGCCGCCTGTGAGCCTTCCCCCATCGCGATCGTCACTTGCTCCGCATGAACGCCAACATCGCCGGCGGCCCATACGAACGGGATACTCGTCATTTTACTCCGGGGATCGGTCATAATATGCCGATTCTCCATGCGTTCAGCGCCAAGCTGTCGCGCCAAATCTGACTTTACTTCATTCCCGCCGAATGCAATAAAGCCTCGGTCTGCTTGCAAGAGTCCGCCATCTTTAAGCATGACTCCCTTGAATCGCCCAGGCGAATCCACCACAACCTGGGCAAGATCTTCCGTCACATAAGTAATGCCCCTATTCTTCATTTCCAACAGAAACTCACTTTTCACAGC
This sequence comes from Paenibacillus sp. J22P51, assembly GCF_059692215.1. Taxonomy (NCBI): domain Bacteria; kingdom Bacillati; phylum Bacillota; class Bacilli; order Caryophanales; family Paenibacillaceae; genus Paenibacillus; species Paenibacillus sp. J22P51. The sequence goes on from NZ_JCAUAZ010000001.1 coordinate 1,186,215, forward strand.
TCGATTTTGGTGATTCACATAGATCATCTTATCTGTGCGATGACGAAGTTTAATCGCCATAGCAGCTCCTGCATCACCTGAGCCCATCACGAGCGTACTTCGATCCCTAATCTCATAACCATCGCAATCCGGGCACACATACACCGTAAGTCCCAAGCATTCCTTCAAATTCGGTAATTCAGGCATGCGGTCCATTAAGCCCGTTGCTAACAGAAGCGTCCTCGCTTCATATCCGCGCCCGCTTTTTCCCCATAGCTCGAAGCCATCACCGATTCTTCCTTTGACGACAGCCTGTACGACTTCATCTTGGACAAATGCAACCCCTAGCTTCTCAGCTTGCAGCCTGCCTAATCGCCGCAATTCCTCCCCCGATACCCCATCTGGCCAACCTAGAATATTATGATAGCTTCTGCACAGGGTAGAACGACCGTAACCAGCGTCAACCACAAGTACTTTATGCTCATATCTGCCTAACTGAATCGCCGCTTGAAGTCCGGCAATGCCTCCTCCGACGATAATACTATCCACTCTCTCCATTTGCACAATGCCCCTCTTCTCCAATTCACTACCATCTAGGATAACCGAATTGAGGGACTATCATCCTTATATAGGTTGTTCAAACTCTCACTTACTTGCCTATCGATTCTTGAGCGACCAGACGATACCAAACTGCGTTAGAGCGGCTATTAGCAGGATCCAAGGAATAAGGCCGCCATCCAAGTCGCTGCCGAAGATAATGAGAACGAGAATGGAAATCACCCGTCCTACATTCAAGAAAAACTCCCGAACAACCACGCTTTCTACTTTTAATTCGCCTCTCAGAGGAAGCCTAGCAATCAAGCTATAATAGTAGCCTGTCATGGTATTCCCTTGAAGCGGTGCGAAGATCGAATACAGAATCATAAAGCCGACCACGGACCACACATTTAAACTTCCGATAATACAGGAGATCCCCACAAGATAGCCCACTGTCGAAATCGTAAGATACATCCTCGCTCTGCTCGCGTTTGCATATTTGGAAATAAAGATCCCCATAACAATACTTAAACTTGAATAGAGAACACCGAGATAACCTACCAAATCCTCACGCGGCAGCACCTTGAATAAAAGGATGTTAGGTAGAAACAACATCGTCCCCTGAAGCAAGCCCATGACGAAGAAGCCAAGCAGCGCTTTTGACCACTCTTGCTTTTTCTTCATGATGAGCCCGGTATATTTTAAATAGTAAACACGGTGATGGCCGCCTAATGCCTTAATTTTCATAGAAATGATCGCAGCAAGTAAGAACATGAAGAAAGCAATCGAGAAGACGATGGTATAGCCGCTTAGACCTTCTTTTAGACGAATAATGAAGCCAGCGAGGGCTGGCCCCGCGAGAGTAGCCGCTGTAAAAAACATCATATTATAAGCGAGATATCGAATCCGATTCTGCTCGGTTGACACATCATACATGAGGGTTAAATAGCCGACCCAGTAGAAGCTGCCTGCAAGTCCATTAAAGATCGCAAATAGGACGTAATATTCAACAAGCCGCTCCCCAGCAATACTCACACTTAAATAGAAGAGACCAATCAGTACGATACCCAACCGGTAAGATACCATGCGATCCTTCTTCTTAATCATATAACCGCCAATGGCGAACCCAATCGGTGTTAGGATATAAACGATCATACTGTATGTACCATTCACGACAACACTATGCGTTAACCGCCATAAGTATAAATTGAGAAACACCCCTGACATGGAAGCTCCGAATTGAAAAATAGAATGAATAAGTAGGGAAATGACCGCCTCATGAGACAGCTTTTTCTCAAGTGGAAGTGTAGTCCCTCTGCTTTGCAGCCATGCTCTAATTTTTAGAATCATGATAGACCTCCAGTCCTCTTCATTGTAACAGCCATTGTCACATCTGTTAAATAGCAAAAAGCCTCAGCATTGGCGCTGAGGCTTGTCGTACGTCTAGATTCGGGTTACTTCTTAAGGCTATCCCATGTTTTCTGGAATTCTTCCAACATTTGATCCTTCGTATACTTCTTAGCTACGTAACCTTGCATAACATCGCCGAATTTTTTACTGGATGCTTCGCCACCAGGGAATTTGAACCAGTTCCAGCTCAATGTTTTGCCAGCTTTGCTGTACGTGATGATGTCAGCAGCTAATGGTCCAAGTACTTTCTCATCAGCAGGGATTGTTTTGAACGCTGGGATAAACTTGAATTCTTCTGTGATGTATTTCTTACCGATATCGGAGCTAACCATCCAGTTCAAGAACTTCTTAGCTTCGTCTTTTACAGCAGAATTTTTATTAACTACCCAGTTATTCGGTACGCCTACGAACAATTTGTCATTCGCAGCAGCGTCATCGCTGATCGGCATTGGCAAGAAACCAATTTTGATGTCTGGGTTTGTTTTTGTAATTTGAACTTGTGTCCAGTTACCTTGTTGCGTCATGGCTGCTTTACCCGTTGCGAAATCCGTTACTTGTGTGTTGTAGTCGGTTTGCAATGGGTTTTTGTTACCATATTGCAATTGCAAGTCGAACAATTTCACCCATTGATTAAACACTTCGTTACCCGTAATCTTCGCAGTTCCTTTGTTCAAACCATCGATAAACGCATTCGGATCCTTCTGATAAGCAAACGGAAGGTTTACGAAATGGTTTCCTAGTACCCACCACTCGGCATAGCCTGTTTCAAATGGTGTGATACCCGCATCTTTTAGCTTTTTAGCCGCTGCTTCTAATTGAGAGAACGTTTTAGGAAGCTCAGTGATGCCCGCTTTGGCAAATAGATCTTTATTGTATTGGAAGCCATAACCTTCAAGGTTAAGCGGTTGACCGTATAACTTTCCACCCTTGGTCATTGGCTCTTTCGCTACATCCACAAGATCTTTAACCCAAGGTTGATCCGATAGATCTTCCAAGTTCTCGATCCATTTATCTAGATCAGTGAAACCACCGTTGTTGAAAATATCCGGTTTGTCACCTGCGTTAAATTTCGCAAGAAGGGCAGCACCGTAGTCAGCTCCACCGCCGACAGTGTCAACTTGGATTTTCACATTCGGATTCAGCTTCTGATATTCTTGCACCATTTTGCCAAGCTGATCTGCGATCTCTACTTTAAATTGGAAGATTTTAATAGTAACTGGCTTGCCGCTAGCAGCAGGCGTTGTTGTTGCTGTGGATGCTCCTGAAGTTGGAGCAGGACTTGCTGTCTCGTCTTTTTTACCGCAACCAGCCGCAAGTACTGATAAGGACAGTACAGCCGCCATTGAGACCATTGTTAATTTTTTCATTTAGGTAATGCCTCCCTTTATAATGTTTCCTCGTTTAACTCTCCGTGCTTTGTTCTTACGTTGCTTCCTTACAAGATTCATTGTAAACACTTACATCGTGCCTTAACACCGAGTATATTGAACATAAAGGTGGAATATCTTGAACATATTTGCAATTTTGTTATCCTTTTACTGATCCTGCTGTAATCCCTTCAACAATGTGCTTTTGCAAGAACAAGAAGAATATTACGATCGGCAGCACACTTAATGTTAACCCTGCAAGAGCTAAATCCCACTGCTTCGTGTATTGTCCGAAGAAGGAGAAAGTTGCAAGAGGAATGGTTCGCAGCTCCGGATTGCCTAGTACCAGCGAAGGAAGCAAATAGTCATTCCAGATCCATAGGCTGTTTAGAATGATAATCGTAATCGACATCGGCTTGAGCAGCGGGAATACGATTTTCCAAAACACCCCATATGCTGAGCTGCCATCTACTTTGGCCGACTCCTCAATTTCCAGTGGAATGGACTTGATGAAGCCATGATACAAGAACACATTTAAGGAAACACCGAATCCGTAATAGCATGCAACCAATCCAAGCTTACTATCCATTAAACCTACTTGACTTGCTACCCGGACAAGTGGAATCATGATCGATTGGAATGGAATAACCATAGCGGCAACGAATGCCAAGAAAACGAGATTATTGAACTTCGTGGACCTTCTCACCATGCGGTATGCCGCCATCGAGGAGATGATCACGAGCCCTACATTACTCAAAACGGTAATGAACAGCGAGTTGAAGAACGCTTTCGGAAACTTCATGATGCTCCATACTTTGGTGTAGTTATCCAGATACAGAGAGCTAGGAAGTTTAGCCGTATTCGCTGCAAGCTCGGGAAAGGTCTTCAAGGAATTCGCGATCACGAAGTAAAACGGCACCAAGAACAGTAAAGCAATTAGAATGCCAATAACTTCAAAGGCAAATAATCGACCTGTATATTTTTTGACGGAATCCATTAGACCTCAACCTCCTTGCGCTTGGTGTACATCACTTGGATGGTTGAAATAATGGCAACCACAATGAAGAATACGAGAGCTTTCGCCGTACCTAAGCCGTAGCGATTGTTACGGAAAGCTTCTTGATAAATATTAATTGAAACAGATTCGGTTGAATTGAAGGGTCCACCTTTCGTTAAGGAGAAGTTCAAATCAAAGATTTTGAATGACCACGAAATCGTCAAGAACAAACAGACGGTGACAGCTGGCATAATGAGCGGTACGATGATACTGCGCAATACTTGCAAGCGAGAAGCACCATCAATATACGCAGCTTCCAGCATATCCTTGGGCACATTTGATAGGGCTGCTATGTAGATGATCATGAGATAGCCAGCACCCTGCCAGACACTTACAATGACGATTGCCCAGAATGCGGTTGATGAAGTCCCTAACCAAGGTAGCTCGAAAAATCCGATACCCGTTAGGCTCCCTACAGTTGCAAAACCTTTTACGAAAATAAACTGCCAAATAAAACCGAGCAACAAGCCTCCGATTACGTTAGGCATAAAAAAGATCGTGCGCAGCACATTCCTTGTCTTCAACGCCTGCGTAAGCAGCAGCGCTAACAAGAAACCTACAAGGTTCGTAAGAATCACATTCGTAACCGTCAAACGTGACGTGAAGCTGAAGGCGTTGCGATAATCCTTATCATGGAATAGGATTTGCTTGAAATTTGCCAACCCGTTAAAGGTTACATCTGTCGTTACACCATTCCATTCTGTAAATGAATAGTAAATACTCATCAGAAATGGAACGAGAACAACGATACTAAAGAATAGCAATGCAGGTCCGATAAATACCCACTGCTGCAGCCATCCTGAAAGCATTCTTTTTGTTTTCATTGGGAAATCCCCCTTACCATTTTACTTCTATTCTTCAAGTATAGAGATCTCCATGCCCCTGAAACACTGACGATGGTGATGCATTAGGTGGAATTTGTTGACCTCTCCTGCTACAATGTAGGGGAAAATCCCATTATAGAAACCGAGCTGATGAAGCCTGATCCGACACAGTATTCGTAATAAATTGATCTTATTTCTGCTGATCGCCACTCTCGTGCCTTTCCTTACCTCCCTTGTGGTCTCCTATTTCTTTACCAAACAGAAGGTGACAGAAGATACGCTGACCAACAATTCCGCCTTGCTCTCACAAGGTAAAACGAATCTCGTGAACTATCTAGATGGTGTGGTTCAAGCCTCCTCCACGATTTACACAGGAAGGAATATCGCTGAGCTTGGCCAATTTTATGAGATTATTCAAACGCAGCGCGAGATCAATTATCAGAGTGATAAAGTGATCAAAAGCGGTCTGCAAGTCATGTCACATTCTGTTAAGGAAATCAAACAAATTTACTTGTATGCCTCCGTTAGCAACAGTTCCTTTCTCACCCACAATGACATTCAAGTAAGCATGGCTGGTAAATATGAGGGACTACAGCCATTCCCTGCGGGCAAGCTTGTGTATTTCGAAATAAAGCACCAAAGCAATTTATATGGCATGTCACTCTCTGCATATTCTAACCCAACCCCAGTTATTTCTATGCACCGTAACATCATGTACTCACCCAGCAATCAATCTATCGGTGAGCTTGTCATTGATTTGAATTTGGACCTTGTCTCTAATATTTCCCAAGGCCTATTCACCCATGATCAAGAGGAACTCTACATATTAGATGAAACGGGACATATCGTATTCGGTCCGGATCCAAGCCAATGGGGACTTCAATTAGACGGCAATTGGGGTGATGAGGCTGTTCACAGTACCCTTGACAAAGGCAGCTATGAATGGTCAAAAGGTGCTTTTGCGGGAATTAATATGTATGAGAAAATGCGTACAGACTATCTGAACTGGACGATTGTAAAGCGTCTTCCATATGAGCAGCTCACCAAGAACGCTCGGCAGTTGACCTTCATTAACGCCCTCATTCTTTCCTTCTCTATGCTGATTGTCATGGCCGGAACGGTGTATATTAGCATTCGTTTCACAGCTCCGATCAAGCAGTTGATTCGTTACATTACAAGAATTCAAACTGGACAAGTTGGGCTTGGTGATCCTCAAAGTGACATTGAGTTGACGAGGGTCGATGAGATGGGCATTCTCGCAAATCGTTTCCATGGGCTTATGCAGGACTTGAATCAAATGGTGATGCGCGAATATCGGCTAGAGCTGGCGAATAAATCGAATCAGCTGATGGCGCTGCAAGCGCAAATTAATCCACATTTCCTTAATAATGCCTTGCAATCAATCGGAACACTGGCTTTGCAGCATGAAGCACCGAAGATTTACACGCTGATTAATTCGTTAGCCAAAATGATGCATTACAGCATGAATACCAACGAATCTGTCGTTCCACTACGGAAAGAAATCGATCATATCAAGGCTTATTTAGAGCTGCAGAAGCAGCGTTTTGAACACCAATTTGATATTATCTACGATATTGAAGATGGAACCCAAACTTTCTCTGTGCCTAAAATGATTCTTCAACCACTTGTCGAAAATTATTTCAAGCATGGCTTTAAACCAAGCCATTCGCAGGACGTGGGTTTATTACGTATCGAGTCATTGAGGCTAATTACCCTTGAGGGGGACTTCTTAAAGCTCACTGTGGCAGATAATGGGGTCGGGATGACAGATCAGCGGATGGGCGAAGTCCGCAGTCGATTAAAAGCACCTTCCGTCACTGATGATTCCTATATTGGACTACGCAACGTCCTAACTCGCGTTCAGCTTTATTTCAATGATCATGCAACACTGGAGATTGACCATGTACAACCTCAAGGCTTGCGGATTGTCATCCTTATTCCGATGAAAAAGGGAGTTACCTGATATGAAAGTACTACTTGTGGATGATGAGAAGCATGTTCGTGACGCGATCCGTTTGCTTGTGAATTGGAAGCAACATGGGATTGATACGATCTTAGAGGCACCTGACGGTGAAGCCGCTATTGCGTTGATTCGCAATGAGCATCCCGAGATTATTATGACCGATATGATGATGCCCGTCATGAACGGTGTCAAGCTGTTAGAGTGGCTGCATCGCTATACTCCTGATTCCAAAACCATCGTCATCAGCGGCCACGACGACTTCTCTTTACTTCGACACACCGTGAAGTTTGGCGGAACGGATTATATTCTGAAACCGATTGATCCGGATCAGTTAAATGAAGCTTTGGATAAAGCTATACAGACCTGGCTCAAGGATGAGGAGCAAAGGCATGCCAACCGAGAACTAAATATCGAGGTGAATCAATTTAAACCGATATACTGGGACAAGCTGCTTTCAGCGCTAATCACAGAACCCAGTACCTATGAACCGGTAGCTGATCAGCTGGAGCGCGAGCTTCATTTATCCAGAAGCATTGCATCGTGCCGTGTTGCCATTCTTTCATTAGATACGATGGAAGCCAGTATTAAAAATAAATTCAGTCAAAATATCGATCTTCTTGCCTTCTCATTGATTAATATTTGCAATGAATTTATCGTCTCGCAGAAGCGCGGCTACGCATTTCGACATTGGCATAATCCGAATGAAATCGTGCTTCTCTTATGGTCGTCTCCCACCATGGCAGAAGAGCTGCTAGCAACGATTAACGATGGCATTCGAACCGCGCTTCATACCCGTGTGGACTTTGGGATTGGGAGTGCACACAATTTTCCTGCCCATTTGAAGCTAAGCTATCAGGAAGCGCGCGATGCGCTAAGGCACCGTAATTTGAAATCCAAAGAAACGTGGATCCATAATACTTGGCACACGACCAAGGGGTCACAAACAACGTTGACTTTCCACCAATTTGAGGAGCAAATTCATCTAGCCCTGCGTAGTGGGAATGAGGATCAGATCCAGGATATCGTTCAGCTATGGATCGATGCCATACGAAGTTGTGAGATTATTACCCCTGAACAACTTGAGCATTGGTGGGGAGAATATCGGGTGATGATGCGTCGCTGGATCCAGCAACTCATACCGAATACCCGAGAGGAGGAGATCCATCCGTTGCTCCTTGAGGATAGCGCAGCCGCGATTATTACGCTCGATGAGAAAGGGATCCTATCTTTATCTCTTTGGCAGCAAGAGCTTACCCGCAGCCTCGTACAGGTATCCAAGCTTCATCTGGAGAGCCAGCACAAGGATAATAATGTGATTTTCGAAATCGCTAGCTTTCTGGAAAAACATTATCATGAAGATATTTCGCTTGCGGATATTGCCAGCCGCTTCTATCTCAGCCGCGAGTACATTTCACGCAAATTTAAGCAGGAATTTGAAGTCAATCTCTCTGATTACTTAGGTCAAATTCGGATGAGCAAGGCCAAGGTACTGCTCTGTAATCCGAATCTACGTATTTCACAGGTTGCTGAGATGGTTGGCTATCAGGATGAGAAATATTTCAGCAAAGTTTTCAAAAAAATGTCGGGCATGACCCCCAATGAATATCGAAAAACAACGAATTCTATCTAAACTTCCGAGAAAATATTGGAATATGCTATACTAGTAGTAAGAGGTGATTTTCATGAGTATGCCCATTGAGAATGTATCGGCGAATTCTTTTCCCCGCACATCAAAGGCAACCAGGGTCAAGAAGAAAACGTACGTCATGTTATTTGTGGGTTGGGCCATGCTGATCGCAGTCGGAGTAGCAGCTACGATGATGTACACCGAGCATCTGAGGCAACAAATATCGACCGATATCGCACAGCAAACCCAGCAGCAATTACAAGTCATTCAACAAGATTATCAGAAGCAAGTCTCTCAATTGAAGGATAGTGTAACTTCCGATATGAAGACTTTGCAAGCCAAAGTAGATTCATTGAATGAACTGCTGGCTTTCACCAAAGATAGCGCTAACAGCAAGACCGATAATAGTAATCAACTTTATACGCAGCTAGCTGACGTCAAGAAGAAGCTGGATGAGCTGACCAAAAATCTGGATGTGTTGAAATAATGACAGCGAATTCGATTCAGCAACTTAATCGTGTCATGTTGCTTGCTTGCGCACCCTTTCTGGGAATGCTGATTTGGCTGCTCTTCGTCTCCTTACATATTTCCATCCCCTTACGGGCTCCAGAGGCATCGGTACCGGTCAATTTCCATCAAGAAACGCTTACTATGAACAACCTGCTTACCCAAGCGAATACGGATGCGGTCCAAACCAAAACCATTATTCAGCAGTATTTCCAGCTATACGAGAAGAGCACGGCGGAAGTAACAGCCTTGCTCCAGAGCGCGGCCTCACAAGTCGCCAAACCCGGACTTATCTACGATGCACGTATTACAGACAAGCTTGGCAGTCCAATCCGCCAAGCGACTTCAGGCAATATCGACATTCAACTGTTTGCTTTGAATGAAAAACATTATTCAGGTTATGCTCTTAAAGTAAACCTGAAGAGCGATAAAGCCATTAAGCTCGTCTTGGGGAATGACAAACTCGGCTCCAGTGAAACAACATTAGCCGCAGCTACTCGCTATGGCGCCGTTGTTGGGATTAACGCTGGCGGCTTCGCAGACGACAATCGCGGAAGGCGCTATCCGCTTGACACCACCGTTATGAACGGGAAATATGTCAACGGCTTCTTTCCCACCAATAATGACACGGCTTTCATCGGCTTGAACAAAGACCGCAAGCTGATAGGTGGAAAGTTCAGCTCACAGGCAGAGCTCGACAAGTTGAACCCTCTAATGGGAACGACCTTCGTCCCTGTGCTGATCAAAAATGGCAGCAAGCTGTCCATTCCGTATCAATGGCAGAGTTCACCGGCTAGAGCCGCTCGAACAGTGATGGCCAATTATAAGCATGACCAGCTCTTGTTCCTCGTCACGGACGGCTACGACGAGAGCGGTAATTCAGGTGCTACGCTTGCAGAGCTGCAAGACAAGTTGCAGCAATTAGGCGTCGTTGATGCTTATAATTTAGATGGAGGCGGCTCTACGACGTTAGTCTGGGGAGGAAGCGTAATCAACCGTCCTTCTGATGGAAGACTGCGACCACTAGCTACGAACCTCTTGTTTTTCAAATGACCCAAATTATTCACACAAAATTCGTTTCTTTTTTGGGGATGGTTGGGTATAATAAGCCTTAACTATGTGCAAAAACGCTCTTTAACCCTATAGGAGGTGCAGCAATGTTCGGTTTATCCACAACATTTTGGCTCGTTAATGCCGTTTTTCTATTATTCCTCGTCGCGATGATGACGGCTTCCTATAACGAGGACAAAACAAAGGGCCTTTAATTAAAGAAAAAAAGCATCGCCTTCTCCAATTGGAGGAAGCGATGCTTTTCTTTTTTAACTACTAGGCTCTCGCCTTAAGCAGGTTCATTTCAGTTATACAAACGCCGCAAATATAACGTTCTTTGAATTCACTGACACTTTCCATGCTACCGCAGAACACACATTTCGGACGATACCTCTCGAGAATGATATGGTCACCCTGTACTAGAATTTCTACAGGATCTCCTTCGTTCATTTGATATCGCTTTCGTAACGATTTAGGCAATACGATTCGTCCCAATTGATCGACTTTACGTACGACTCCAGCTGGCTTCATCATAGGACTTCACCTCTCTTTTCCCAGACGTTTTCTACGTTTCCGGCAATTTCACTTCGACCAACATAGCAATATCGAGCTTACCGATACTATTCGCCGTGTTTCATGAAATTCCTTCTGCTTAGACCCAGAAAACTTTCTTTTCCTGTCAAAAATGTCGGTTCAGCCCTAAAAAATATAGGTCGCAAGAATCCTACTCAAGACCTATAAATCCAGTCTGGCGCAATCCCTCATATAAGATAATGGCAGCAGAGTTGGAAAGATTTAACGATCTAACCGTATCGGTCATTGGCAACCGAATTAGCGTATCTGGATGCTGACGCAATAGCTCCTCCGGAAGTCCTTTGGTCTCCTTGCCAAACACGAAGAAATCGCCATCTTGGAAGGTAAAGTCCGAGTAGCGCTTGCTCGCTTTCGTCGAAGCGAAGAAGAATCTATGGCCCTCGTACGCCGCCAAAACCTCATCGAATGAGTCGTGGTAGTCAATCTTTACAGAATGCCAATAATCAAGTCCAGCGCGCTTCAGCGTCTTATCATCGGTATCAAAGCCAAGGGGGCGGACCAAATGAAGATGAGTGCCTGTTGCAGCACATGTTCGTGAAATATTGCCTGTGTTCGCAGGAATTTCGGGTTCTACTAATACAATATGAAAAGCCATCTCTGTTCATTCACCTCATTATCTATCCTATTATAACCGATGGTGGATTGCAATTTAACACAGCGTTAACTTTATCTTAATATCGCGATGATAGAGGTACGTCATACTAGAGTTATCCTTCATTAAAAGGAGTCTACCTAACGATGAAAAAGAAAATTCTTATTGTTGATGACGAACCTTCCATCTCAATGCTTATTGAATTCAACCTCAAGCTTGCCGGCTTTGAGGTACACTGCGTGTTCGACGGGGAAGCTGTCTTCAGTGCGATTCAATCGTTCCGCCCTGATCTCATCGTCCTTGATCTCATGCTGCCCAAAATGGACGGCTTACAGGTATGCCGCAAACTTAGAAGCCAGAACAACCTTGTCCCAATCATTATGTTAACAGCCATGCAGGATCTTACCGATAAAATTGCCGGTTTGGACAACGGCGCAGATGATTACATGACAAAGCCATTCTCACCGCTGGAGCTCGTCTCTCGCATTCAAGCGATCCATCGTCGGATCCAGACTTTGCCTTCCACCACGGAAGAAGCGCCTATCGCGATTGGCCAAATCTCTGTCAAAGCAGAGCAACGTGAAGTGACGATGAATGGCGCGCCTATCGAGCTTACGCCGAAGGAATTCGAACTGCTTCTTTTCCTCTGCAAGCATCGTGGTAAAGTGCTTAGTCGGCAACAGCTGCTTCATGGCGTCTGGGATTATCACTTCCTTGGCGATACGCGTATCGTTGATGTCCATATCTCACATCTGCGTGACAAGATTGAGCAAAATGCACGTCACCCTGAGTATATCATGACCATTCGCAACGTCGGCTACAAGCTGACTGAGCCTGTCATCAAGGAATCCTACGCTTAAGCCGTATATGAGTGGGTTATCCGGTACGATTGCATGAAAATAGCCTCAGCCAAGTAGAACATCCTACTTAGCTGAGGCCTCTTTACATTAAGCTTTCAGTTCTGCTGCTGCTTGCTCAGCTTGCTTATGCTCCAACGATTCGCTTAAACGTTCTTTACTCATTAGAACCGCTGCTACGACAGCCAAGGCTGTTGGAATCAATGCCCACATGAAGGTGTACGTAATCGAGGAAGATAACTCAGCCGTAATCTTATCTAAAATTGGCGTAGGGATTTGGGCACGCATTTCTGGTGCCAGTAGAACCCTTGGATCACTGAATGCCGGATTATCCGACATGTTGCCTTGCCCACTCGCCGCGAAAATCTCTTTAAGCTTCGCTGTGAAATCATTCCGTTGAATGATCCCGAATAGCGTAATCCCTAGCGTCATACCTAGGGAACGGACGAAGGAAACTGTCGCGTTGACAGAACCGCGTTGCGACGGATCGAAATGATGAATCGCCGAATTGGATAGCACGGAGAAACTTGCACCAATTCCAACACCGACCACAATCATGCAAAGTGTCACAAACCAGCGGCTTGTATCTGGCTGAAGCTGCGTCAGCATGAACATACCTGCTGCTAAGATGACAACAAAGACCATCATAATGTTACGGTATGGCATTTTGTTCATTAAGAAACCGCCACCCACGGCTGAGAACACAGAGCCTACCATCATGGGTAGTAGAACAAGTCCTGAATTGGTTGCTGTTCCGCCGAGCACACCTTGAATATAAATGGGGATATAGACGGATGCGGTAATAAAGCCCATCCCACTCAATAAACCAAGCGCATTACTCGTCGTAAACAAACGATTTTTAAACATTGGGAATGAAATAATGGGTTCGATGACTTTTCTTTCAATGAAAATAAAACAAATCGTAAGCACTGTGAAAGCTGCAAAAAGTCCTATAATAATGCTGGAATCCCACGCATATTCATTGCCGCCAAGCTCAAGTGCAAACATCATGCTGACAACAGCTCCAACCAGCGTAACGGCTCCCCACCAATCAATCTTTTGTTTCGTATGGATCGGTGATTCTTTGTAGTAGATAGCAATAAAGATAAGCGCCAATATACCAAGAGGAATATTCACATAGAAGACCCAATGCCAGTTAATATAATCCGTAATATACGCGCCAAGCAACGGCCCGAAAATACTGGATAAACCGAACACCGCGCCGAACAAACCGCCTAGCTTACCACGTTGTTCAACAGGGACCGTATCAAACATGATGGTGAACGCAATTGGAATTAACGCTCCGCCACCGATCCCTTGCAGCGCACGGTAAATACTAAGCTGTACAATACTTTCTGCTGTACCACACAGAATGGAGGCAAGCAAGAAAACAATTAAGCCAAAAATAAAAAATCGTTTGCGCCCGAACATATCGGACAGCTTCCCAAAGATCGGCATGCCCGCCATTTCCGCGACCATATAAGCGGATGTTACCCATACAAACTTATCGAGTCCGCCAAGATCTCCTACGATGGTTCCCATCGCAGTAGCAACAATGGTATTATCCATTGACGCCATCAACATTGCTAGGAGTAGACCAGCTAGCACAAAGCCTACTTTATTGCCTTTACTCGTCATGCTTACACATTCCTTTACATTTTGTTTTCGTTGTAACTCTTCCAACTTACACGCTTACTACATCTTGCGGGATTCCTTGACAATGGCACCCTTCTTTTTCTCAAGATGCACCTTGTATTCCACCAGATCGACATTGCAACCAGGACCAATAACGACTTGGTTACCGCGAACAACCTTTGCTCTCGTATGCTCCAAGTAAATATCATCACCTTCAATCACCGAAACCGTTACCGCGGCATGCGATGAGGGTCTGAAGAAGAAGCTTAACGGATGAAGCAAACTCGCTTTACGGATTCTAATTTTCTCCCCGCCGATTTCCTTCGCTGTGGAGTCTTGGAAAAGTCTAATGTCGATCTCCCCTGCGTTAAGTAGTCCCCCAACATCAAACATACCCTTCAGCTTAAAGACATCAACTTCGCAATCTCCTCCCACAGTGATGTGGCCCTTTAACGCGATCTGAGTGCCTTGCATATGGCCTTTCACTTCCATCGTCCCCGAGCCAGTAAGTGAGCCAATATCTGCATCACCACTGATACTCACCGTCCCCGAATTTTTCATTCTATCGCTTTGAACATTGCCCGTCAATGAAAATGTGCCCACAATGCCTGCATGGCCTGTCTGCATATCACCTTCCATCTCTAAGGTGCCTACACATTTCATAAGACGACATTTCAGATCACCTTCGATGATGCCTTCTCCAACAATTTTCACACGATCATAGAGGCCGCCTGCCGCGGTCGAGCTGCCCGTAATGCTCAAATTACCAATTGTCGAACGTTTGTTTGTATCTATTCCCATTGTACCTCAAACCCTCCTCTCTTTGCTACAATTTTTCACTATGCTTCACTTTGGAGCGTTTATCTTGTTCGAGATTCTCCGTGTATTCAATAAGTCCAATCTCACAGCCAGGTCCGATCGTAATATTGGCCCCTCTAACAACCTCAGCAGAAGTATACTCCAGATAAATATGATCACCCTCAATCGTTTGCGCTGTCAAATGATTGCCGATGGCCTTAGGCAGAATCTTCAACCAACGAACCAAATCAATGCCCGACTGCTTGCGAATTTGGATTCGTTCCCCGCCGATCTCCGCAATTTTGCAGTGTCCATGCAGGGTGACAAGGATGGTATCCGCATTGAGAGTACCCACTTGCAGCTTTCCATTCGCTTTAAACTTCTCTGCCTCACAGCTGCCTGATATTATTGTCGCACCATTGATTTCAAGGCTTTCGCCAGCATAATTGCCCTCAATCTTGATTCTGCCATGAATACGGGTACGCTCCGCCTTCAGATTTCCATGAATCGTTAGGGTTCCATTCATCTCAGCTGTTTGAGACGCGATGCTCCCATTCACTTCCGCTCGACCGTTTAGATTAAAATTGGAGCAAGTAATGTCCCCTTCCAAACGTCCGATGCCATCAATTTTGACTGCACGAAAGCTCCCGCCGTTCGAAGAACCTATTCCGGAAATCAACAAATTACGTTTCGTGTCTGCCTGCATGGATGCCACCTCCTCACACTGTTGTTATTTTCAGCTTTAGCTCTTCTATTTTCTTCGCTATCTGTAAGCGGAGCACAACCTTCACCCCATGCTCGAAATACAGCTCACTGCCTGTTGTTACAAGTAGAAACAATGTTAAGCCCATCTTACGGATAAAAATCAAATCACAGGGCTTTCCTTCGAACTTGGCATACTGCTCTTTCATTGTCAGAAGCAGGTGCTTTCCTTCATCTAAGCTCATTTCACCAGATTGTAAGCAATCCTCTAATAGGAATAGAAACAACGTTTGTTCAAAGCTATATACCGCTGTAGCGTCCAAAAATGGGGATGCATACTCAATCGTTTGCAGAGAAACAATGTTTCGTTTCACTAGCTCTAATTTGTCTATTTTTAAATCACTTGGAACGATCGAGAACACATCGGCTAATTCGTCCAACGATAAATCATCTTTCATATTTAAAATTTTATCGATACGCGCCAGCATCTGTCCCTTCGGGAAGAACGTTTCCTGCCCAGTAAACGCTGATTTCCGTATAAACCATTCCTCGGGAACTAAGTTCTTACGCTTCCAGCGGTATAATTGACCATATGATATGCCTGTTAGTTCTAGCAGCTCTTTTTTCGATATCAAATCCTCTTCCAACCTACATCCCTCCTTTGCTATTTTAATGTAACATAACATTGTTACGCAGTAAATCAGTCTTGAGACTGAACCCTTCCCGTGCCGGGCACGATTCCATGCAAGTTGGTCGATTTTTTCGACTTAGAAGTCTCCATCGAGCCCCATTGGCCGGATTAAGTCGATTTTTTCGACTTAGAGGTCTCCATCGAGCTCGATTGGCCGGATTAAGTCGATTTTTTCGACTTAGAGGACTCCATCGAGCCCGATTGGCCGGATTAAATCGATTTTTTCGACTTAGAGGACTCCATCGAGCCCCATTGGCCGGATTAAGTCGATTTTTTCGACTTAGAGGTCTCCATCGAGCTCGATTGGCCGGATTAAGTCGATTTTTTCGACTTAGAGGACTCCATGGA